>CAZAPG010000019.1:0-111397 GCA_964486935.1 uncultured Caldilineaceae bacterium
CAATATCCAACCGGGGCGATGTCGGCGATGTGACCACCCTGGCCAACCCCGATGTCGTTGAAGAAGTCCGCAAAATGGTGCAGGGCGCGTAATTGTTGAAGCGACCGGTTTCAAACCCAAATTTGCTTTTAAGGAGGTGTGCAGCCAATTTGGGTTGGGAGCGGAAAGGAGTGGTGTTATCCAGCAAACCTTATATATGGTAAAAACGCATCAGCCAATATTTCTGTTCAATGAGCCATTGAACGGCAACGAGGGGGAAATTTAACCTACCCCCACCCGCCGCCTGCGGCGACTCCCTCCCCCGATGTTGGGGGAGGGGTGGGGAGGGGGTCTATTTTCAAAGGAGAAGATATGATGGCAGAAGAAAACAAGACAAACCAAAAAGAGCAGCTTAAAGCCAAACTCGAAGAATATTGGAAAGCCAATGTGCGGCTGATTACCACGCTGTTGATTATTTGGTTTGTGGTGGCCTACATACCGCCGCTCATTATTAATGGCCTCAATCAGGTTGTCATTGCCGGCTTTCCGCTGGGCTATTATATGGGCAGTCAGGGTTCGCTGGTTGTCTTTGTGGTGTTGATTTTTTACTACGCCTGGCGCATGAACAAGCTGGACGAAGAGTATGGCCTGCTGGGCACAAAACGATAGCGAGCAAAGGAGCTTAAATGATGACTATCTCGACACAAGAGGCGTTTCGCAGTAAATTAGTAAGATACTATGGCTTTTTTACCATCGGCTTCATTGTCTTTAGCATGGCTTTGCTCTTTCTGGAGCTGTTTGCCGGTATGTCCACCGCCCTCATCGGCTGGATTTTCCTGGTTGTCACCATTGCCCTGTACGCCACTATCGGCATTATCACCCGCACCAAAAAACTGGATGAGTATTATGTGGCCGGGCGGCAGGTGCCGGCAGTCTTTAACGGTATGGCCACCGGCGCCGACTGGATGAGCGCGGCCTCTTTCATCAGTATGGCCGGCTTGTTGTACGCTTTGGGCTACGATGGCCTGGCTTACATTATGGGCTGGACCGGAGGCTATGTTTTGTTGGCTTTGCTCTTTGCCCCTTATATTCGCAAATTCGGCCAGTTCACCATCCCCGATTTTGTGGGCGCGCGCTTTGGCGGCAACAAGGCCCGCGTGGTGGCGGCCATTGCGGCCATCATTGTCAGCTTTACCTATGTTACCGCGCAGGTTTCGGGCGTGGGCATTATTGTGAGCCGTTTTGTGGGGATTTCCTACAACTGGGGCGTCTTTTTGGGCCTGTCCGGGGTGCTGGTTTGCTCCTTTCTGGGCGGGATGAAGGCCGTTACCTGGACGCAGGTGGCGCAGTACATTATTTTGATTATCACTTACATGATTCCGGTAACATTTTTGGCCGTAACGCTAACCGGCTTCCCCATCCCCCAACTGGGTTATGGCCAGGCCTTGCAAAACATTACCCGCCTTGAGCAAGAGCAAGGCATCTCCAAAGCCTATATTCAACCTTATAACGAACCATTGAGCAACGCTTCGGCCATTAGCGCCGCCGGGCAAATTGGTATGACCCCGCCGGAGGCGGTAACAAACACCAACTGGTTGGGCGCGCCCTGGGAATTTATCGCATTGACCATTTGTTTGATGCTGGGCACGGCGGGGTTGCCCCATATCCTCATCAGGTTTTATACCGTTCCCAGCGTTAGAGAAAGCCGTAAAAGCGTGGGTTGGGCTTTATTCTTTATCTTTTTGCTCTACTTTACGGCCCCGGCCTACGCTTCTTTCTCGCGCTGGAATATTCTGGAGAACATCGTCGGCCAGCCCGTTTCGACAATTACGGTAGATGGCGCCGAGGTGACAACCGTGCTCGGCGATGACGGCCAGGCTTTGCCCTGGGTGGCTAACTGGTCCAAAACCGGCCTGCTGACCATTAAAGACGGGGTGGACGCCGGCGGCAACGGCGACGGCGTGTTGCAGTTTGGCGAGTTGAGCATCAACAACGACCTGATTGTGCTCTCGACCCCGGAAATTGCCGGCCTGCCCTACACCATCGCCGCCATGGTGGCCGCGGGCGGTCTGGCCGCAGCCCTCTCCACCGCCGATGGCCTGCTGGTGGTCATTGCCTCGGCCATTGCCCACGATATTTTCTTCCGCACCCTGCGGCCCAACGCCAGCATGGATACCCGTATCCGCCTGGGCAAGGGGATGATTTTGGTGGCGGCGGCGGTAGCGGCGATGGCGGCCCTGCCGCGCCTGGTGCTGATTGCCCAAATGGTGGCCTGGGCCTTTTCGCTGGCGGCGGCTTCCTTCTTCCCGGTGGTGCTAATGGGCATCTTCTGGAAACGGGCCAACGGCCCCGGCGCTATTGCCGGCATGGTGGGCGGCCTGGCCGTTACCATTTTCTACATGGTCATGAATTACGTCAACCCCAACTTCACCTTCCTGGGCATTTCTCACCTGAGCGCCGGTATCTTTGGCCTGCCGGTTAATTTTGCCTTAATCTACTTTGTCAGCAAGGCTACCGCGGCCCCACCGCAAGAGATTCAAGACCTGGTGGATGAAATACGCCATCCCCAGGAAGATGATGAGTTGATTGAGCAGATGCTGGGCGGCAAGGCGGCCCCGGTTCCGGCTCATTAAGGAACTGTTCATAATCAAGGTGTAGATTTCGAGGAGATTAAGCGATAGGAGATTGGAGATTCCCCCTAAAATCTCCAATCTCCCAATCTCTAATCTCCAGACGAAACCCCTCTTATTTTTGGACAGTTACTTACCTGGTTTTAAGGCCGTATCATGACCCCAGTTGAGTTCGTGCAGCAATGCCCCCCTTTTGACGCATTGGGCCAAACCGAGCTTGAGCAGGTGGCCCAGTCGCTTGAGATTGTTCATTACCCGCCCCACCGCCAAATTTTATCCACCGCCGACCCGCCCAGCAACTACCTCTACCTGATCCGCCGGGGCGCGGTTAGGCTGGAGCGAGAGGGGCAAACCGCCATCCTTTTGGAAGAAGGGGAGCTGTTTGGCTTTGTCTCGCTGCTTAGTCAAAACTCGCCCGCCTTTGACGCCATAACCGACGAAGAAACCGAACTATATTGCCTACCGGCCGCAACCTTTCTGCAACTTGTCCAACAAGCGGCGTTTTCTCAATTTTTTCTCAAGGGATTAGGCGAGCGCCTGCACCGGGTAGTCGGGTTGGATAGCTCGCCCCTGACCGGCAATATGGCCAGCCCGGTTGAACTGTTAATCACCCGCCCGCCGGTTTTTGTTGACGCGCAGGCAACGGCCACTCAGGCCGCCCAGATAATGCGCCAGGAGCAGGTTAGTTCCGTACTGGTCGGCGGCAACCCGCCCGGCCTGGTAACAGACCGCGATTTGCGCAACCGGGTGCTGGCCAAAGGGTTAGGGCCAGATACGCCGGTAAGCCAGGTGATGAGCCAACCCCTAAAAACCCTGCCCCATGATACGCCCGTTTACAGCGCCTTGCTTTTTATGCTGGAGGAAAAAATACATCATTTGCCTTTGACCCGCCAGGGCGAAATTGCGGGGGTTGTTACCGACACTGACTTGCTGCGGCATCATACCAAAAACCCCTTCTATCTTTTTAAGCGGGTTGAAAAGCTGGGCGACGCCGCCGCCCTGCCGCGCTACAGCATGGAAATTACGGCCATTGTCGAAACGCTTTTCAGAAGCGGGCTGGACGAAATCCACATTGGCCGGATTGTTTCCAGCCTCAACACCGCTTTAACCACCCGGCTGCTGCGGCTGGCCGAGCAAGAGTTGGGGCCGCCGCCCTGCCCCTATGCCTGGATTGTGTTTGGCTCCGAGGGTCGGCAAGAGCAACTTTTACTCACCGACCAGGATAACGCCCTCATCTACCAGGATGATACGCCCGAAGCCCGCCAGTACTTTAGCCAATTGGCGGAACAGGTCGTCAACGGTTTGCTTCAGGCCGGTTTTCCGCCCTGTCCGGGCGGCTATATGGCCACCAATTGGCTGCGCCCGCTCAAACAGTGGGAACATTTATTTAAAAGCTGGGTCGAAACCCCGGAACCGCAAGCCCTGCTGGAGGCCTCGATTTTCTTTGATTTTAGAGCCGTCTATGGCACGCTTAATATAGATGGCCTGGATAAAATTCTGTTAAACGCCAGCAAAAACAATCTTTTTCTGGCGCACATGGCTCGCAACGCTCTGGGTTTTCAGCCACCGTTGGGCTTCTTTCGGCGGATTCGTGAGGAAGAGGGTGGGGTGGATTTGAAAAAGGGGGGGCTGATGCCCATTGTCAACCTGGCCCGGCTGTACGCCCTGGCCACCGGCACGCCGGCCCGCGCTACGCTGGCCCGGTTGGAAGCCACCAAACACCACAGCGACCTGGGCAAAGATAAAACCGAAATTTTAATCGAGGCGTTTCACTTTTTTCTGCACCTGCGGCTGCGAGAGCAGTTAAGAAGCTACCAAACCGGCCAGCTTCCCGGCAATCGCGTGCCGCTAGACTCGCTGCTGCCGTTAGAACGCCTTAACCTTAAGGAGGTGTTTTTAGCCATCCGCGAAATTCAAAATTTAATCGAACAGGCTTTTCAAACCGGGCGGTTGGGGTGAGCCAATGCTATCCCCATTTTGCTTTTCAAATTGATTTGCTTTTGTGGTATTATATTTTTGTTTGAACAGCCCCGCATGAGGTTATTAGTTTGGAGCGTCAAACCGTTCTTAAGGTTTTTACTGCTTTTTTGGGGGTGTACCTGCTCTTTGTAACCGGCGTGATTTTGCTGTCTAGCCCCAACACAGTTGGCGGGCGAGTAACTATAGGCACCATCTTTTTTATTATGGTCGGCCTGGGGCTGTTTAACCGCATAAGAGGAAAACAAGCCTGGGAAGAAGCCTGGTGCCAACTGGCCCAACAACTGAACCTGACCTGTAAAACGAGCGGTTTTTGGTTTGGCTACCCAACGCACGTAACAGGCATTTATCAGGGCCACGAACTGACGCTATATCTCAATCAGCGGGGCCGCTTGCAGGCGCCTTCAACCCGAATAGAATTAAACGTTAAAAATCACTCAAAAAATTACTTGCGGTTGCGCGGCCCTTTTCCAGATGATGAAGCAAATGGGGATGTTATTGGAGAGTTTTTTGGGGCCAAAAGTTATCAACTAAAAAATATGCAATTTCTTGCCAAAAGCCGGCCCGAAAGCCTGGCCGCCAATCTGCTTGCGCCGATTAACCCCAAACAGAAACCCTTGCTTGACCAACTGGCAAAACTGCAACGAGATGTGAATATCGAAATTGAAGGCCCCAAATTATACTTTGACCAAATTGATATTTTGGACGATGCAGATTACCTGCTTGAATTGTTCAATTTATTAAGTAACCTGGCCGACGCCTTTGAGCGAATGAGCCGGCAAGTTAGATAACAAACAAGGTTCAAAAATGAACAGACCTCAACTCAAAGGCGAGCGATTATTGGCCCTGTTTCTAATTGGGGTGCTGCTATTTAACTACCCTCTGCTTTCTCTGTTTAGCCGGGCCGGGATGTTGTGGGGTATTCCTGTTTTATACGTCTACATTTTTAGCGCCTGGGCCGCACTCATTGGCTTGATGGCCCTGGTGATTGAACGCTACAGGTAACAACGATGTTACAGGGTTGGGTAATTTTATTGCTGTCGCTGGCCTATATTGGCGTGTTGTTTGCCATTGCCTATTACGGCGATAAACGCGCCGATGCCGGCCGCAGCCTGATAAGTAACCCCTATGTTTACGCGCTCTCGTTGGCCGTTTACTGCACGGCCTGGACCTTTTACGGCAGCGTGGGCCGAGCCGCCAGCGCCGGCATTGGCTTTTTGCCCATCTACCTGGGGCCAACCTTAATGGCCGCCCTGTGGTGGCTGGTGCTGCGCAAGATGATTCGCATCAGCAAAGTCAACCGCATCACCTCCATTGCCGATTTTGTCGCCTCGCGTTATGGCAAAAGCGCGGTGTTGGGCGGATTGACTACCTTCATTGCCGTGGTCGGCATTATCCCTTACATTTCTCTGCAACTCAAAGCCATTTCTACCAGCTTTGCCGTGCTCTGGCCCGACCCCGATATTGTTATTTGGGCGCAGGGCGGGGCCATCCCCCTGCTTAACGATACGGCCTTTTACATTGCCCTGCTGCTGGCCCTGTTTGCCATTCTTTTTGGCACCCGCCACCTGGATGTAACCGAACACCACGAAGGTTTAGTGGCGGCCATCGCCTTTGAGTCGGTCATCAAACTGGTTGCCTTTTTGGCCGTAGGTGTTTTTATTACCTTTAAAGTTTACAACGGTTTTGGCGACTTGTTTGCCCAGGCCGCCGCCAACCCGGAGCTACAAAAATTATTTACTATGGAAGGGACCGGCGGCAGTTATATAGAATGGGCCTGGCTCACCTTCCTGTCGATGATGGCGATTATGTTTTTGCCCCGGCAGTTTCAAATGGCGGTGGTGGAAAATACCGAAGAAAGCCACCTGAACAAAGCCATCTGGCTTTTCCCGCTTTATATGCTGGCCATCAACATTTTTGTGTTGCCTATTGCTTTTGGCGGGCTGCTGCATTTTCCCAATGGCGGCGTTGACCCCGATACCTTTGTGCTGGCTCTGCCGCTGGTTGAAAACCAGCCGGCCCTGGCCATCTTTGTATTTATTGGCGGCCTTTCGGCGGCAACCAGTATGGTGATTGTGGCGACGGTGGCCCTGACGACGATGATTTCCAACGACCTGATTATGCCGGCCCTGTTGCAGCTACGCGCCCTGCGCCCCGCCGAGCGCAGCGACTTGAGCGGGCTGGTCCTGGCCATTCGCCGGAGCGCCATTGTTATTATTTTGCTGCTGAGTTATGGCTACTTCCGCCTCACCGGCGAATCCCAAGCCCTGGTTTCAATTGGTTTAATCTCTTTTGCGGCGGTGGCCCAATTTGCGCCGGCTATTCTGGGCGGAATGTACTGGAAGGGCGGGACGCGCCTGGGGGCGCTGGTGGGCCTGAGCGCCGGCTTTATTGTGTGGAGTTATACCCTGCCCCTACCCTCGCTGGTTCATTCTGGCTGGCTGCCGGAAAGCTTTATTGCCGAAGGCCCCTTTGGCCTGGCCCTGTTAAAACCGTATGAGCTGTTGGGCATCCATGGGCTGGACCCCATCACCCACTCGCTGATTTGGAGCATCCTGTTGAATGTGGGCAGCTACGTTGTGGTTTCGCTGCTGGGGCGGCAAAGCGTTATTGAGCATAGCCAGGCGTCGCTTTTTGTAGACATTTTCAAACAGTCGCTTCAGGTTGACCGGCGGCGCTTTTGGCGCGGCACGGCTTCGGTAACGGCGCTGCATGCCTTGCTGGCCCGTTTTCTGGGCCAGGAGCGGGCGAACGAGTCTTTTGCCAATTATGCCCAACAGCGCGGCCTGGATTGGTCCGACGCGCCCGACGCCGACGCCGAAGTGGTAGATTTTGTTGAAAACCTGCTGGCCGGCTCTATTGGCGCGGCCTCGGCCCGGATTATGGTCGCCTCGGTGGTAAAAGAAGAACCGCTGAGTATTGAAGAGGTGATGAACATTCTGGATGAAACCTCGCAGGTAATTGCCTACAGCCACCAGCTTGAGCAGAAATCTCGCCAGTTAGAAGCCGCCACCGCCGAACTGCGCGCCGCCAATGAGCAACTCAAAGAATTAGACCGGATGAAAGACGATTTTATCTCAACCGTTACCCACGAACTGCGCACCCCCCTCACCTCGATTCGGGCTTTTTCTGAAATTTTGTTCGACAACCCCAAACTAGATGAATTGCGGCGCGCCCAGTTTTTGCATATCATCCTGCAAGAAAATGAGCGGTTAACCCGGCTGATTAACAACGTGCTCGACCTGTCTAAAATAGAATCTGGCAATATGGAGTGGGAATTAACCGAAATCGACCTGAAAGAGGTGATTGAGGCCGCGCTTAGAACCGTTGGCCAGTTGTTCCGGGAGCGCGATATTCAGGTGGAGTTGAATTTGCCCGATACCGCTCCGCTGGTTGTGGCCGACCGGGACCGCATTATGCAAGTGATGCTTAACCTGCTCTCAAACGCCATGAAATTTTGCAATAGCCGGGCCGGGTGGGTGCGAATTTGGCTGCATGTCAAAGATGATTATTTGCAGGTTGATGTAAGTGATAACGGGCCGGGCATCAAACCCGAAGACCGGGACATCATCTTTGAAAAATTTCGGCAGGTTGGCGATACGTTGACCAATAAACCGCAGGGTACCGGCCTGGGCTTGCCCATTTGCCGCAGCATCATCACCTATTTTGGGGGCAAGCTGTGGGTCGAAAGCGAACCGGGCCAGGGAGCCATCTTTTGTTTTACGCTGCCTTTGCAGCCGCAGCATGTTGCCGCCAGCGAGCCGGCCAAGCAGCAAATAGAACGGGGCCGCTCCCGGATATTGACGACTATTAAATCATTGAGCGGTTTCACCTCATCATCAAAGTAGGCAATCATCAAAAATGAGTTCACTCCTGGCGCGGACAAGCCGCAACCAAACAGGAACACAGAGCAACACAGAGGAGACACGAAGCAACACAGAGATTTTTATTTTTTCGGTGTATCTCTGTGGTTTCTCTGCGAATTTCTGCGTAACTTCTTACCCACTGGGCAAGAATTTTATTGTTTAGGCACTAAATAAAGGAGAAATACATTTTATTATGATGGAACGAAGAACGATTTGGCGGGTTTTGCTGGGCACGCTGGTCAGCGCTATGGGCGGCCTGGCCATGGCTAATTCTATATTTCCGCTGCTGCTGGTCAGGCTTATGGAGGAAATCCCTTTGCAGGTCCTCATCAATGTGCGCGACCTGGGGCTGACTCTGGCGTTAATGTGGGCCATCGGCGGCGCTCTGGTTAGCTGGTTGGGCGGCATGCGCGCCGGCGCTTGGGTGATTGGCTTTTGCGGATTTGCCGGCGGTTATTGGCTCAGCGCCATTGCGGCCCAGGGAGATGCGGTCTTGATAGCCTGGGGAGTCAGCATTGGACTATTATACGGCGTGCCCGGCGGCCTGATTATGGGGCGAGTCTTCCCCAAACCTTTGAGTACGGGCCAGTAGCAACGGGAGACAATAATGACCAAAAAAATATTGATTGCCGATGATGAAATCAATATTGTCATTTCGCTGGAATTTTTAGTTGAGCAGGCCGGCTACCAACTGCAAAGCGCCCATACCGGCGAGGAAGTGCTGGAAAAAATTGCCGCCTTTCAGCCCGATTTGATTTTGCTCGACGTGATGATGCCCAAAATCAATGGTTTTGAAGTTTGCCGCCGGGTGCGCCAAAACCCCAACTGGCAACATATAAAAATTATTATGCTAACGGCCAAAGGGCGCGAGGTAGAAGTAGCCAAAGGGCTGGCCCTGGGCGCCGATGCTTACATCATTAAACCCTTTTCTACCAAAGAACTGATGGCAGAAATCAAACGGATTTTGAATGGATCGTCAAAAATTTGAGTCAATCTTAATTTTGGCGGCCATTATTATCTTCTTTCTGGGTTTTGGGCTGGCCCTCTTAATTTACCCCTGGTTGAGCCTGGAACTGATGGCCGTAGCCTTTACGCTGATTATCATCGGGCTGCTGGTGGCCGGCTTTCTGCTGAGTCAACGGTGGTACGCCTATCTTTTTGAAACCAAACGCCTGGCCGAAGCCGTGGAATTGATTATGACCACCAATCCGGCCCATCGCCTGCCGGCGCAAGGCCCCAAAGAATTGCGCCAACTGGCCCAGGCCATCAACGCCTTTGCCGACCGCTTTCAGGCGGTGCTGGATAACCAAACCGCCCAAATTTGGCAGGCCCGCGCCGGCCTTGAAGAAGAAAAAAATCGGCTGGCCGCCCTTATGTCAGAGCTAACCGAAGGCGTGCTGGTTTGCAACATCGAGGGGCAGATTTTGCTGTACAACAACCGGGCCAGACACCTGTTGAGCCAGCCATCGGGCCGCTCCTGGGATACTCAGGTGGGCGGCTTTGTGGGGCTGGGCCGCTCGGTGTTTGGCCTGATTGAGCGCAACGCCATTACCCACGCCCTGGAAAATGTGGCCTATCGCCACGAAAAAGGCAGCGCCAATCTGGTATCGCAATTTGTTACCACCGCCACCAACGGCCAGCTTGTGCGGGCGCGGCTGGCCCCGGTGCTCACCCAATACCAGGAAATCAACGGCTTTATTCTAACCCTCGAAGACATCACCCACCAAAGCCAAACCAGCAACCGCCGCGACATGCTGCTGCAAGCCCTTACCGAAGGCGTGCGCTCCTCTCTGGCCAACATCCGGGCCGCCATTGAAACCATCGAGCAGTACCCGCAAATGGACTCAGTTAAGCTGACTCAACTGCGCAACGTAATTTACGAAGAGTCGCTTACCTTAAGCGCCCGGCTCAACCAGGCCACCGCCGAATACGCCGCCGATATGAAAACCGACTGGCAGCTTGAAGAAATGCTGGATGCCGACATGCTGTGGGCCATTCAGCGCCGCTTTGAAGACCGGCTGGAAGTGACCACCCACATCGAGAGCCAGGAAGAAAACCTGTGGCTCAAGGTTGATAGCTACGCCATTGTGCAGGCTCTGGCTTTTATTATGCAGCGCCTCAAGCGAGATTTTGGCATTAATCAGGTGTCGCTGCGCCTGAAAAAAATTGGGCAACTGGCCGCCTTTGACTTGGTCTGGCGTAACAGCGCCGCCGATATGGACACCCTCTGGTCGTGGCAAAATGAGCGGTTGACCAGCGAGGCCGGCGGCCCCCCGTTAACCCTCAGAGAAGTGGCCGAGCGTCACGGCGGCGAGGTCTGGTGCCAGGCCGATAAAGAGTCGAACACCGCCTACTTTCGGCTGCTGCTGCCAACAACCCGGCCCAAAACCACCCGCGCCGTTCATCCCGTGCAGAGCAGCCGCCCGGAATATTACGATTTTGACCTGTTTCACCAGCCCGGCCAAACCCCAGAGCTGGACCAGCGCCCCCTCACCGAGTTAACCCACACCGTGTTCGATACCGAAACCACCGGCCTGAACCCCTCCGGCGGCGATGAGATTATCTCGGTTAGCGCCGTGCGCATTGTGAATGGCCGGCTGCTGCGCCAGGAAATTTTCGACCAACTGGTCGACCCGCGCCGCTCGCTGTCGCAAGCCTCCACTAACATTCACGGCATCTCGGCCGAAATGCTCCGGGGACAGCCTACCATCGAGCAGGTTTTGCCCGTGTTCCACAAATTTGCCGAAAATACAGTGCTGGTGGGGCACAACGCCGCCTTTGATATGCGCCTGCTGCAAATGAAAGAAGCCAAAACCGGCCTCAAATTTACCAACCCCGTTCTGGATACGCTGCTGCTCTCCGCCGTGCTCTACCCCAACCAGCAAGACCACAGTCTTGAGGCCATTGCCGCCCGTCTGGGTATCAACATCATCGGGCGGCACACTTCGCTGGGCGATGCCATCCTTACCGGAGAAATCTTTTTGAAACTTATCCCGGTGCTGGCCGAAAGAGGCATCATCACCCTGGCCGACGCGCGCCGGGCAGCGCAAGAAACATACCACGCGCGGCTCAGCTATTAGTTGATACTGCTCAGCCGCCGGCTCGCCCAGCGTTGAAACGCCGGGCTGATAGGCCGCAAGTACGCTGAAGCGCACCGGTTTGGCTAACGCGGGTGCGCGAGAGTCGGTTTTAACCGACTTTTATCGATATCAGAGGGTGGCCGAGCTTCAACCATATCAACATTCAATCATAAGTCACTCAATGGGGAGAGAACATTCATGACAACCTACCAAGAAACCTACCAACAATGGCTAAACGACCCGCAAGGCTTCTGGGCCGGCGCCGCTGAGGATATCCACTGGTACAAAAAGTGGGATAAAGTGCTCGATGACTCGCAACAGCCCATCTATCGCTGGTTTGCGGGCGGTCAGGTGAATAGCTGCTACAACGCGCTCGACCGGCACGTGGAAGGCGGTCGCGCCGGCCAGCCTGCCCTTATTTACGACAGCCCCGTAACCAACACCGTTAAAAAATTCACCTACCGGGAGCTGCGGGATGAAGTGGCTCGCTTTGCCGGCGCGCTGGCCGGGCAGGGCGTCCAAAAAGGAGACCGGGTGATTATCTACATGCCGATGGTTCCCGAGGCGGTAGTAGCCATGTTGGCTTGCGCCCGCATTGGGGCCATTCACTCGGTGGTGTTTGGCGGTTTTGCCGCCAAAGAGCTGGCCACCCGCATTGACGACGCCAAACCCCGGCTGATTGTCTCGGCCTCGTGCGGCATCGAAATCAACCGGGTGATTGAGTACAAGCCGCTGCTGGACGAAGCAATTGAGCTGGCCACATCCAGGCCGGAAAAATGCATAATTTTGCAGCGCCCGCAGGCGCAGGCCAAAATGATGGCCGGGCGCGATATTGATTGGCATGAGGCGATGTCTCAGGCGGAGCCGGCAGATTGCGTGCCGGTTGAGGCGACCGACCCGCTATACATCCTCTACACCTCTGGCACTACCGGCGTGCCCAAAGGGGTGGTGCGCGATAATGGCGGCCATCTGGTGGCGCTGAAATGGAGCATGAAAAACGTATACGGCGTTAACCCCGGCGAGGTCTACTGGGCCGCCTCCGACGTGGGCTGGGTGGTGGGCCACTCTTACATTGTCTATGGCCCGCTGTTTCACGGCTGCACCACCATTTTGTACGAGGGCAAACCCGTGGGCACGCCCGACCCCGGCGCGTTCTGGCGGGTTATTTCTGAGCACGGGGTGAGCGCCTTATTTACCGCGCCCACAGCCTTCAGAGCCATCAAGCGCGACGACCCCAAAGGCGAGTATGTCCGCAAGTATAACCTGAGCAACTTCCGCACCCTGTTTTTGGCCGGCGAACGGTGCGACCCCGATACCCTCCACTGGGCCGAACAGCAGCTTGGCGTGCCGGTGATTGACCACTGGTGGCAAACCGAAACCGGCTGGCCCATTTGCGCCAACCTGATGGGCATTGAAATGCTGCCGGTCAAACCCGGCTCGGCCACCGTGCCCGTGCCCGGCTACGATGTGCGGGTGTTGGATGAAAATCAACAGGAGGTGCCGGCGGGAACCATCGGCAGCATTGTGGTCAAACTACCGCTGCCGCCCGGCTGCCTGCCCACCCTGTGGCACAACGATGAGGGTTATAAACAATCGTACCTGAGCGCCTTTTCCGGTTACTACCTTACCGCCGATGCCGGCTACAAGGATGAGGATGGCTACCTGTGGATCATGAGTCGCACCGATGACATTATCAACGTGGCCGGCCACCGCCTTTCCACCGGAGCGATGGAGGAAATACTGGCCTCTCACCCGGATGTGGCCGAGTGCGCGGTTATCGGCGTGGCCGACGAATTAAAGGGCGAGGTGCCGCTGGGCACGGTGGTGCTGAAGGCCGGGGTAGAGCGCCCGGAAGAAGAAATTATCAAAGAGCTGGTTCAAATGGTGCGCGAGAAAATTGGACCGGTGGCCTCGTTTAAGGTGGCGATGGTGGTCAAGCGGTTGCCCAAAACCCGCTCCGGTAAAATTTTGCGCGGCACCATGAAAAAAATCGCCGACGGCCAGGAGTACCGTACCCCCGCCACCATCGACGACCCGGCCATTCTGGGCGAAATCAGCGAGTCGCTGGAGAAGCTTGGGTATCCAAAATAGTAGGAGCCTGGTGAGTTTGTAGAGTAGAGGAAATCTTAAACTCATTCAACTCTATAAACATTCATGGCTCTTTGGTAATTCCCGTGGGGTAGGGGCAGGTTTTGTGCCTGCCCTGGGCGACCACAAGGGTTCGCCCCTACATATTGGGGTGCGCCACAGAAAATTCCTCAAAGCCATTTTTATGATAATATATCAGTTAACTCTGTCGAAGCTCGCTCAGGTGGGAGGAACAATGTTTTTTCTGCTAGATTGCCATTGCTATCAACTCTCAATGCTGAGCTTGATTGGCTTCTTTCATGTTCTACCACCCAAGTATAGCCTATCGGTAATTTAACCCCGGCTTCACGAGCTTGTTGTCGTTTATCTGACCTTGCTACAAAATTTTCTCTTACCCATCTTGTGTGCCCAACTACTCGGTGTTTAATATATTCTTGGACTTCATACCATTCATTCAACCTATAAGTCTGACGAGCCTGGAAGTAAGAACTATTTTTTTGAAATATTGGAATGCTTTGGGGGCGTGGAAGTTTTTTAAAGTTCACCAATTTATTAACGGGGCCAGATTTTGGCAATCCTCTTCCTGGCTCATAATTATAAACTTTGCCAGGTGTCACTAAATCTCGATAGTAGGATAGAGCTACCGCTTCAATAATACATTCAAACGAATTATCAGGCCCAACAAATTTATGAAATCCCTCCACATGTCCATTACCATTGACTTTCACTGTGGCAATAGCGCGTTCATTTCCAAACTCAAATTGGATGAAAACGCCTGGGGCCTTTATCCCTTCCTGGACGAATCTTACTAATTTTAGACCTATCAGGCGTTCTAAAGTTTGAAAGACCATAATTTCTGCACGTCCCCCAGAAGGGATTTGATATCTACGCTCTTGATTTATTTCATCCCAACATCTCCGACTAAAATCTTTCAAAGCTTTAGTTTTAGTTGTTGGTAAAATTATTTTTAACTCTGCAAATAGAGTTTGCGCTATCTTTCTACTCTCCTTTTCAAACGGTGTCATTGATTTAGAAATCGTACTTATTGATCCAATATCCTTCCTTTTAGGTGTATTGGGTTCTTTGGCAGGAGTTTGGATTGAATTTTGTTCTATAAGGGATGCAACTATTTGAGGTGAGATTTCTTTTTGATTCTCAATACCTCGCAGAGCCTTCAACACCACTCTAGGATTGACTTTATATTTTTTCTGATCAACCACTTGCTTAACTTGTTTACAAAATTTTTTTGCAGCTTTGTCATTTGTGTTAAGTATTTGACCAATTAGCCTAATTACAATTTTATCATCTAAAAAGAAATTGGCTATTATCTCTGGTGTGGGTCTCTCCTCGTTCTTAATCTGCTGTTGAATAACCTCTAAAAACTTCAGGTAATTTATAACATATTTTCCCGTCAGTTTTTGAAATTCTACAATAAAGTTATTGGCTGTTTCTCTATCCACACCTAATTCATTGGCAACGGGACTAATAATGTCTATTTGAGAAGCGATATTTCGTGGCTTGATGTTCTCCCCATCTTCGATTTGCCATAATGTTTCTAAAACTGTTAAATACTCAACCTGCATTCCAAGCGAACGACAGACTCCTGAGTAGAAAATGTATGCAGTTTTCATGTCAACATTTAATTCTTCCGCAATTTGATTAAGGCCATAAGTTTGAGGTTCAATGAAACAAGCGACTAATTGAGCAGTAATTTTCTTTGAGTTTTGAATCTGTTTTATGGCTTTTAATATCACTTCAGAAAAAACGGGTTTCCCAAGTATTTCCCAAACTTGAGCAATAAGATTCTCAACTACATCCTCACTTAAGCTTAACTCTTTTGCAATTAGCTTGATATTTTTGGAACGTTTAGATCCCATAGGTTTTCTATATATTAACGCGAGTAATCATTGTAAACGAATTCAAAAAGCTCAGTGCTTATTAAGCAGCAGTACGGCGGGCAAAGGATATCTCCGATTTCAACTTTGTTTCTTGCTGGCTATGGTGACTCGAAATCTGGCTAGAGCGGTATGAAACGGATCAGATTTATCTTTAGATTCCGAATATGTTGGATCACTTTTTAACTCATGTGCAAGAAGCCAAGCAACTTTTTCGCCTATCTCGTCCGCTTCCTCTCTAAAAAATAATTGGCTAGCATACACTTTTTTGAGCAAATTTCTGAATTCTTGCTTATCCGTTGCATAGCCAGGATTGTAAATTTCTGTATAGTTTCCGCCTACTATTACAGGATCATTTATATGGTCAACAATTTCAAGAAGTTCATTTGTCTGATATTTGTCCGGGAATCTCACTACTGGCAAGCCAACCGTTCGCATTGCAATGTTAAATTCCAATAATTTAAGCCAGCCTTCCATGATTTTAACTGTTTTCTCATACCACTTTTGAGATCCAACCATATCCTTCATCGTAAAATCCAGTACTGGAGTAGAGGTATAGATCGTGTTAGCATCGAAATCATAAAATTGAGTAACCCAACCATCATTGGTTTTGGTTTCATTATTTTGACCGATCATAAAAGTTAGGCGTTCTGGTAATTGCCGAACCATTGTTACTAAGAAAACTGACAAAGAATGATATAATCGAATTCGCAAATTTTTTTGATCAACAATACAGATAAAATATGGTTGAGGTAAAGAAGTTAACCATTCGACTGCCATATGATTTGTGAATTCAATTGAGTTTGTATTGCTTTTGACCTGAACAAAAAACGGATGTCTACATGACAAACGCCTGTGTTCTTCTGGATCGGGAGTTCCCAGAGTGCAATAAAGATCGATTCCAGAGTCTTCCTGGTGTGGAATAGCCGAAGCACTGCCTAAACCTGAAAACACATACTGTGCAAGATATTCTGTTCGACCTGCATAATGAAAATTACGTGCGAGGCTACCAACTGCTGAAGGCATTCAATATTACCCTTTCTGTTCCGCATATCGCTTGAATTGTGGCGATTGCGGGTTAGCAAGGACACCCACAATTACCAGAGCGGTTGTGGCCCAAGCTACTTCCAATAAAAACGAAGATTAGCAATTCGCCACCAACGATTTGTTAGCTACTCCAGACCCCAAAGGTTTCAAAAACCTTTGAGGTCTTCATTGGGCCAGAAACAACGTGCTTCTTAGAAGCTGGTTTTTTGGATTTATGCGGTACTTACTCAATTTTCCATTTCGATTTTTGTCTTGGCCCAAAATCGCGAGGTCTTTCTGAGGCATTATCCTTAAAATTCTGGATCAGATCCTCTATTGACAGAGTGTAGTTTTCGTCGAATTCCTTGGAGAATGACCCGCCTTGGATATAATCCATATATACTTTCTTGGCTGTATTTTTAACTGGGTCATTTTCTTTCCCACCAACGAGATTAAGGCCCAAGTAAATTTTACCCTTTTCTGCTAGACCTAAAATTATTTGATCGGTAACATCTTCAGTTCTAGCCCCACTAGCATCTATCCCAAATCTGGCAGAAACAATATCTAAACCATATTCCGTAATCAGGTGGTTGCGGGCTGAAGTCAAAGCTTCAAAGGATTCTGTTTGTTCACGTAATTTGTGATGTAATTCATTTATTTCTTCCGTTTGTTGATTCAAGCGATCAGAATTGGATTTCTGATCTGCGGAGAGTTGCTCTACGAGTTTCTCCTTCTCGATATACAGTTTTTCAATGTATGTGATTTGTTTATTTTTCTCTGCGATTTCAGCATCTTTTTCCTGTTCACGCTTGTTCGCCTCTAACCAGTGCTTCCGATAGAGAAGTATTAATATAATGATAAATGCTAATATCAAAAGAGCAATGATAGTGATGATGGTGATTGTTCCGGCAGTAACTACATATTCAGTAGATAAAAAATCCTGTACGACCGGTATTCTTAGTGCCCACCATATTATTACAAGTGCAAGCATCCCTATTATGGGCAGTGCAAATCGCCAGGGATTGCGCTTGATGAGATTCCAGAGTTTACCCAATAAGCCAGAAGTATTCTGTTTTTTGCGTGATTGGCGAATGCTTGCTAACCAGGCAAGGATACCTACAGCTACTGTAGCAATCACAGCAAGTGTTGCCATAACAAGATACGGATCCAATTCTTACCTCATTCTACTACCTTGCGTATATCTCAAGCCAGCTAACGCTTGTGGTGATTGTGGGTGAGTCAAGATACCCCAATTACAGCCCCAAAGAATGCGCTGTGATTTATAATTCCCAGCAAATAAATATCTTTTCAGAACCTTCTGGTAATGCCCTGATCTCTAAAGTTCCGTTTGGAACTGAGACTCTTTGCCCCCGACCTGGACTCTTTACCATATCTCCTTCCGAGTCAAGTTGTACGATGTAATACTTTTGACCAGGAACTTCGGGAAATTTTTCAGGACGTTGTGCATAATCTTGTTTAAGATTTCTCATTGCGTCGTGAAACATACTTTATCACCTTTGCTCTTGCTTACCAAAAATTGATTTATTGCAGCGTCCAACCAGCTAACTAATGGTAACAGAATCTTCATGTCTGCCCTGCCTCCAGGCGAAAACCGGATCGAGTGAACATCCGCTCGGCAACCTGTTCCACCAAGGTTATCATTACCGGAGTTTGCCCAAACCGACTGCGAACGCGCTGGCGCAATGTTGAAAAATCAGGATCGTGGTTCACAACCTGGCCCTGATGCATGGCAATGTATTGTCCCAAATACTGCGCTTTTAATTCGGCATGACGCTAGCGATAAATTTTACTTTCTTCAGAGGTTTTACGCCGGTCCAGTTCCCAAAGATAGCGCCGAATCGCCTGGGTCAGCAATTCATCAATATCGGCCTTTTGTTCCTGCGCTGCTTTCTCAATACGATTATATAATTCCCGTTCAACGGCTATGGTCGGCATTATCTTAGTCCTTTCCTTTCAGACGAAATTGGTAATTCCCTGCAAGGAATTACCAAAAAATCAAGTAACTTTTGGCTGCGCTACCAACGCCACCCAATCCTCTTCCGTCCGGCGCTCCGCAATCGTCAGGCCGTGAGCGGCAGCGGCGGCGGTTACGGCGGCTTCCTGCTCCCCGGCAATCATACCGGAGAGGATGAGCGTGCCGCCGGGGGCCAGCGCCCTGGCCAGTTGGGGCATCAGCTCGATGAGAATGTGGGCCAGAATATTGGCGACCACAATTTGCCACTGCTGCCCGCCCGTATCGGAGGCGGAGCCGACGGCTGCGTCTACCTGGCCGGCCAGGCCGTTCAGTTCAAAATTTTCCAGGGCGACCCGCACCGCCACGTCATCCACATCAACCGCCCGTACCGGACCCGCGCCCAGCTTCAGCGCCGCGATGGCCAAAATACCGGAGCCGGTACCCACATCGAACAGCGATTTGCCCGACAGGGGCATCTCCTCAAACATTTTCAGGCAGAGCTGGGTGGAGGGGTGCAATCCGCTGCCAAAGGCCAGGCCGGGGTCAATTTCTATGACAATATCATCAGGGGCCGGGGTGTGCTCGCGCCAGCCGGGTTTGATGACGAAATTCTGGCCAATCCGCACCACGTGGAAATTCTCTTTCCAGCTTTCGGCCCAGTCGCTTTCGCCGACCGGCTGCAAGCGGGGTTCCGGCAGGCCGTGGGGCAGCGCCTGGCCAATGAGGGCCAGCAGCGCCTCGATTTCACGCAGCCGGTACGTGTCCTCGCGGGGAATCACGGTGCGGACGGTCAATTTGTCAAAATCCGGGGCCAGCGCCTCGATGACCGCGCCGCCGTAGCCATAGCGGTTGAACAGCTCGCCGACGGCTTCGGCGGCCTCGCCGTTAATGCCGGGAACGGCAATTTCTACAAAGTCCATTAATCTTCCTTATTTGCGCCGGGGAGCGTAAAATAGAAGGCGCTGCCCTGGCCGGGTACGCCGCTGCTTTCAACCCCTACCTGCCCCCCCAACTTTTCTATAATGCGTCGAACAATAGATAAACCCAGGCCATGCCCTTCAACCTTAAATTCATCCAGGCGGGTAAATTCGGTAAAGAGCGCGGCCTGCGCCTGGGGCGATAGGCCCGCGCCGTTATCTTTAACCCAATAGCGAATGAAGCCATCGGCCTGCGGGGTTGCCCCCAACTCTAGCCGGGGCGGTTTGCCGCCATATTTTAGGCCGTTGCTAATGTAGTTGGCCCATACCTCTTCAACCCAGGGGGCGTAGCCTCTGGCCTGGGGCCATTTATTGGGCATGGTGATTTGGCCCTGGTATTCGTCAATCATCAGGGCCAGGCGGTCTTGCACCTGGGCAATAATTTGATGCATGTGAATGGGCGTCAGCGGAATGGATTGGCGGTGGACCCCGGCCAAGAGCAGTAACTCGTCGATAATGTTGAGCGTTTTGTGGGCAGAGCGTTGAACGCTTTGAAAGATTTCTTGCAACTCGTCTGCCGTAAAATGGCGGTAGCCATTGAGCAGTAACTCGGCATAGCCGGCCATGGTGCTGATGGGATTTTTCAGGTCGTGGGCTACGGTTCTGGCAAAGGCATCGAGTTCGCGGTTGCGGCTTTCGACGATTTGCCGCTGTCGCTGCTCTTCTTCAAACAAGCGGGCGTTGGCTACGGTTCCGGCCAGTTGCCCGGCAATGGTTTCGGCCAGGGCGGCTTCCTGGGGGGTAAACTTCCGGTCTTCATTGGTGATTGAAATACCAATGATACCGATAACTTCGGCCCGGGCCATGAGCGGCGTTAGCAAAAGGCATTTGATGCCCCGCGCCCTGATAAAATCTTGAAAGGGTTGGGTAACAGGGTGGGTTTGGGGGTTGTCAATAATCAACGATTGGCGGGTCTCGATGATTTTTTGGCTCAGAGGGTCCTGGCGAAACGGGATGGTGAAGCCGGTTAAACTGGGGCCATATGTGTTGTAGGGGTCGTGCATAACGGTTATGGTGCGTTCCTGGCGGGTCATATCAAATAGAGAAATGCTGGTGCTGTAGGCGTTAAACAGAGCGGTAATTTCTTGGGTTACGGTTTCTAAAACGCTTTGCATATCTATGGTTCTGGTGGCCATTTGGGTGATGCGGTTAAGGGCCAGCAGTTCCTCGATGCGTTGTTCGGCCAGGCGTTTCTGTTGTTGCTCTTCTTCAAACAGGCGGGCAACTTCAATGGTGCCGGCAATTTGGCTGGCAATGGTTTCAGCCAGTCTGACTTCGGCGGGGGTAAATACGCGCTCTTTTTGGTTGGTTGACACGCTAATAGTGCCTATAATTTCGCCGCGTGTCCACAGTGGAATCAGCATCAGGCATTGCAAGTTGCGCTCTACCACAGATTGGCGCGAAACTACGGTATAGCGGCTGCTTTGCGGGTTGGGTATAACCAGCGGCCGGCCGTGGCTAAGATGTTCTTGATAGGCGGCATCC
Source organism: uncultured Caldilineaceae bacterium (assembly GCA_964486935.1). GTDB lineage: Bacteria > Chloroflexota > Anaerolineae > 4572-78 > J111 > CAZAPG01. The sequence continues at coordinate 20,979 of CAZAPG010000019.1, forward strand.
AGCGGAATTACCTTGCCGACCAGGTTGAGTTTATCGGCATTTTCAACCTGATACATCACAACGATGGTGCGATGCGTTCGGGCCTGGTTATAAATTGAAATGCCGGTGCTAAAGGCATGAAAGCAATGAGTAATAATTTCTGCCACCAATTCCAGGGCTGCTTGCAGGTTGGTTACTGTGGCCAGGGTTTGGGTAATCTGGTTAAGAAAGGATAGCTCTTCTACGCGCTCTTCGGCAGATTTGCGCTGGCGCCGGGCTTCATCAAACAGGCGGGCATTTTGAATGGCGTTGGCGGCGGCGGCGGCAATTGGTTCTAACAGGCGCAAATCTTTGGCAGAGAAGCGGCCGGGTTGGGTGTCGGCCAAATTTAAAACGCCAATTACGTCTTGTTTCACTTTAAGGGGCAGGCATAACAAAGAGCAAAGCTCAACCCCAATTTTCCGGTCAACATCTTTAAAGTGACGCGTATCGGTGCGGGTATCAGCGATGATGATGGTTTGGCCGGTTTGGGCGGCATAGCCGGTTACGCCCTGCCCCAGAGAGAGCCGCCAGCCAATAATCTCTTGCTGGCCCGGGCCGGTGGCGTGCTGGCAGACCAGATGGTTAGTTTCCGGTTCATGCAGCCAAAACGAGGTGCTGAGAATCTCCATCAACCGGTGCATCTCGTCCAAAATAACTCGAAGCACCTGGTCAATATCAAGGCTGGAGTTAAACGCCTGGGTGGCTTTATTAATTAAAGCCAGTTCCTGGTTGCGCTGTTGAAGGGATTTTTCCATTTGTTTGTATCTGGTTAGTTCTTGTTCAATGGTGATTTTTTGTGGTTGTTTTATCATCAGGGTTTACCATCAGGGGGCATCACAAGCGCGCAATGCAGGCTATCAACCAGGCCCGCCAATTTATAATAGAGCAACAAAAAAGCCACAAGTAATTATACCTGTGGCCTTTTTTGTTGGGTAGTTGCAGAGGGCATCATTGATTGTAACTAAACTCCAAACGCATCGCGGATGCGGTCGAAGAAGCTCTTCTCCCGCTGGGGCACTACTTCACGGTCAAGTGTTTTGCCCAACTCTAGCAGAAGTTGCCGCTGCTCTTTGGTAAGGTTGGTGGGGGTGCGCACCTGAATAGTAACCACCTGGTCGCCGCGTTTGGTTGAGGTGCCGTCTCGCTGCAAGCGGGGCACGCCTTTACCCCGCAGCCGGATGGTATCGCCGGTTTGAGTACCGGCCGGAATAGTCATTAGCTCGTTGCCGTCCAGGGTGGGCACTTCTACCTCATCGCCCAGGGCGGCCTGGGTAATGTTAACCGCCAGTTCCAGATGAATGGTATCGTCGATGCGGCGGAAATAGGGATGGGGTTTGACTTTTACAACAACGTACAGGTTGCCGGGCGGCCCGCCATACACGCCGCTCTCGCCCTCGCCAGACAGGCGAATTTGGGTGCCGTTATCTACGCCGCCGGGTATTTTTACCGACAGGCGACGAGTTTTGGTAACAGTCCCCCGGCCAGAACACTCGCGGCAGGGAGCCGTAATAATTTCTCCCTGGCCCTGGCAGCGGGGGCAGGTGCTAATGTTAATGAAGAAACCGGTTTGCCGCCTGACCTCGCCGGTGCCGTTACATTCCGGGCAGCGAATGGGGCTGGTGCCCGGTTCGGCGCCATTACCATTGCAGACAGCGCAGGTTTCCTGACGGGGCACTTCAATTTCTTTTTCTGCGCCAAAAACGGCCTCATCAAATTCCAGTATCAATTCATAGCGCAGGTCGGCGCCCCGCCGGGGCCGTCGCCCCTGGCGACGACTGCTCCCCCGGCTAAAGCCGCCAAAGCCGCCAAAAACCTCTTCAAATATTTCAAAGGGGTCGCGGAAGCCGCCAAAATCAAAACCGCTAAAACCACCCGCGCCGCTACTGTTAACCCCGGCGTGGCCAAAGCGATCATACATGCTTCGCTTCTGGTCGTCGGCTAAAATCTCGTAGGCTTCGTTGATTTCTTTGAATTTGGTTTCGGCGTCAGCTTCTTCGCTTACATCGGGGTGGTACTTGCGAGCAAGTCGACGATATGCTTTTTTGATTTCGTCTTTTGAGGCGCCTCTGGCAACCCCCAGCACCTCATAATAATCGCGCTTGTCACTCATGGAACCTTTAATCTTTTCCCTCTATTTGGCTTCGGTAAATTCGCCTTCAACCACATCTTCATCGCCAGAGTCGCCTGGCCCGGCATCGTCACGTGGAGCGGTATGGTCTCCGGCTCCGGCTGCCGGCCCGCTGGCTCCGTACATTTCTGTGCCAATTTTTTGTAAGCTCTGGCCCAAATCGGCCGAGGCTTGTTGCAGCACTTCCATATCGTTTTGTTCCAGGGCCTTTTTGGTGGCTTCTATTTTGCTTTCAATCTCGCTTTTCAGCTCGGCGCTGATGTGCTCGCCCTGGTCGCGCAGGGTTTTTTCGGCGGCAAACACCAGCGAGTCGGCCTGATTGCGGGTTTCAATTTGGGCTTTGCGCTGGACATCCTCTTCGCGGTGCTGTTCGGCGTCTTTGACCATTTTGTCAATCTCGGCGTCACTCAAGCCGCTGGAGGGGATAATTTGCATACTTTGTTCTTTGGCAGTGGCTTTGTCTTTGGCGGTAACGTTTAAAATACCGTTGGCGTCAATATCAAACGTAACTTCAATTTGGGGCACGCCGCGCGGAGCCGGGGGCAGGCCGTCTAAAATAAATTTACCTAGGCTTTTATTGTCGGCCACCATGGGGCGTTCGCCCTGCACCACGTGAATTTCCACCTGGGTCTGGTTATCGGTGGCGGTGGAGAATATCTGGCTTTTGCGGGTTGGGATGGTGGTGTTGCGTTCGATAAGCGGCGTGGCAACGTGGCCCAGCGTTTCAATGCTCAGGGTCAGCGGGGTCACATCGAGCAGCAGAATATCTTTTACCTCGCCGCCCAGTACGCCGGCCTGGATGGCCGCGCCAATGGCTACAACCTCGTCGGGGTTTACGCCTTTGTGCGGCTCTTTGCCAAACAGTTTTTTAACGGCTTCCTGCACCGCCGGCATGCGGGTTTGACCCCCAACCAGTACCACTTCGTTAATATCGCCGGGGTCTAATTTGGAATCTTTAAGAGCCTGGCGGCAGGGGTCAAGCGAGCGGGTAATCAGGTTGTCGGTCAGTTGTTCTAACCGGGCGCGGGTAATGTTCAGGTTAAGGTGTTTGGGGCCGGAGGCATCGGCGGTGATAAAGGGCAGATTAACTTCGGTTTGTTGGGTGGTCGAAAGTTCGATTTTGGCTTTTTCGGCGGCTTCTTTTAGCCGCTGCAAAGCCTGGGTGTCGTTGCGCAGGTCAATACCCTCTTCTTTTTTAAATTCGTCGGCAATGTAGTCAATGAGCGCCTGGTCAAAGTCGTCGCCGCCTAAAAAGGTGTCGCCGTTGGTGGCCTGCACCTCGAAGACGCCATCGCCCACATCCAGTATGGACACATCAAACGTGCCGCCGCCCAGGTCGTACACTACAATTTGCTCGTCGGTTTTTTTGTCAAGGCCATAGGCCAGAGATGAGGCGGTAGGTTCGTTGATGATGCGCATCACTTCCAGCCCGGCAATTTTGCCGGCATCTTTGGTAGCCTGGCGCTGGCTGTCGTTAAAATAAGCCGGAACGGTGATGACCGCCTGGGTTATGGGTTCGCCCAGGTAGGCTTCGGCATCGTTTTTGAGTTTTTGCAAAATCATGGCGCTAATTTCTGGGGGCGAGTATTCTTTATCGCCCATCACCACCCGAATATCGCCGTTGGGCGCTTCGCGCACCTCGTAGGGTACGTGTTTGACGGCGCGCTGTACTGCCGCATCCTTAAATTTGCGCCCCATGAAGCGCTTTACCGAAAAGATGGTGTTTTTGGGGTTGGTAACGGCCTGGCGTTTGGCCACCTGCCCAACCATCCGCTCGCCGGTTTTGGGGTTAACCGCAACTATCGAGGGGGTGGTGCGGTTGCCTTCGGCGTTGGGGATGATGGTGGGTTCGCCGCCTTCCATAACGGCCATTACCGAGTTGGTTGTACCGAGATCGATACCTATGATTTTGCTCATAGTGTTGATTGCTCCTGACTGTGGAATTAGCTAGAAATTTAGAAATTAGCGGTTGGCGTTTGAACAAATTGGAAAAGCTCGAATTTCTAATTGTTAATTGATTATTTGGCTACTCTGACCAAGGCCGGGCGAATTACGCGGCTGCCAATTTGGTAGCCTTTACGCAATTCGGCGATAATATCGCCCTCTTTGTGTTCTTCGCTCTCTTCGTAGCTAACGGCTTCGTGATAGTTAGGGTCAAATTTGCCTTGAGTACTGATAGGCATAACGTTTTGTTCTTCCAGTATTTTATCTAATTTACGCTGTACCAGCCTGAAGCCTTCGACCCAGCCGATAAGCTGCCCGTCAATCTCTTCGGGTAAATTTTGAAAGGCCAGGTCCAGATCATCCAGGGCGCTGACCACGCCTTCTACTACCTCGCTTTTTATGGTATCGCGCAGCAATTTGCGCTGCTCTTCTTGCCGGCGTTTGAAATTGGCCAGTTCGGCGGCGGTGCGCTGCCAGTTTTCCAAATTTCTGGCAGCTTCCTGTCGAGCCAGCTCGAGTTGTTCTTCCAACTCTTGCCGGGTGTCGGTTTCAGGTTCTTGGACAGATTCTGTTACTTCGTCAGCAGGCGTTTCAACGGCAACTTCATCAACAGATTGGGTTGTGGAGTTTTCTTCGGTTTCAATGTTGTCATCTTTTGCCATAACTTCGTCTGCCTTTTGTTTGCTCATAATTATCCTCTCAAGAATGGGTGCGGTTAGCTTTTATAACCATAGAGGTCGCTAATCAGGTTGCTCATCAGGTGCGACATGTAGCGCACCACGGATACTGTGCGGCTGTATGGCATCCGCAGCGGGCCAAGCACGCCCATGGCTCCAATAGCCTTATCTTCTACCCCGTAACGAGCCAAAACAATGCCTACTTCAGAAAAATCTTCCCATTTGCCCTCGCCGCCAATAATTATCTGAACGCCGCCGTGCTGCAAGGCTTCGCCTACCAGTTGCTCAACCACCTGACGCTCTTCCAGGGCGCGAATGATTTGCTGAATGCCCTCGCGGTGTTTGAACTCCGGGTGGTTGAGAATATTGAGCAGGCCGTCGCGGTAAACATCGCTGCTGCGGCGGGTGTCGATGCGGCGCATGGTATCTACCACTACCTCGCACACTTTGTTGGCCACATCCGAGAGCAGCATTGGGGCGGTGGCGGCAATGTTGTTGGCATTCAAACCGCTCCACAGGTCGGTAAGCTGGCGGGCCAGTGGAACCAAGTCGTTTTGCTCTACCGGGCTGTCAAGAGTAATAATTTGCTGTTTAAGCGTGCCGCCTTGCAGCACCAAAATCAGCAAAACAATGTTATCTCTAATGCAAATCAGCTCGACATGCTTTAAGTAACACAAATTACTTTTTGGCGCAGTTATGAGCGACGCATTGTGCGAGGTGTGAGCCAGCACCGCCGCGCACAAGCGCAGCCACTGGTCCAAATCTAGCCGGGCCTGATGAAACTGGTGGCTAATCATCCGTTGCTCTTCGCTGGGAAGCTCAACCTGCTCCATCAACTTTTCCACAAAGTAGCGATAACCGGCCTCGGTGGGGACTCGTCCCGCCGAGGTATGCGGTTGCATCAGATAGCCCATCTCTTCCAGCGTGGCCATATCATTGCGAATGGTGGCCGGGCTAACCCCCAGGGTATAGCTGGTGGCAATTAATTTTGAGCCAACCGGCATAGCCCCCTTGATATACTCTTGCACAACCAGGCGCAAAATATTTTGTTGTCGCTCAGATAGTCTTTGCTCTACCATTGTCGCCGCTGCCATTGGCCGGGACTCGCTTGTTTTGAGCGATTTTAGCACTCAAGGCTGTAGAGTGCTAAAATCAGGTAAAAATAATACCATAAAGTGAAGGGTAAGTCAAACTTTAAGAGGATTGCCCTTCACAATCCTCGCCGGCGATACAGCTTGTAAAGCCGGTAGAGAGGCGGCTTGTAAACATGATCAAAAGCGCCGGCGCTCTTAACAATTTGCCCCCCAAAGCCACGTTTAAAGCGGTACACGCCCCACAAGCCATCGCTGCGTTGGGCAAATTGGGTTTCCAGGGTGTCGATATTTACATTGGGAATGCCCCACAAATCATACCGGGTGCAGCCCCGGCTTTTGGCCCAGCGAACAGCCTCCCACTGAATCAAGTAAGGGGCCATTAAATTACGGTGCTGGTTAGATGATGCGCCGTAAAAGTAGTAGGCGTGCTCTCCCTGGCAAAAGACCATCAGGCCGGCCAACGGCTGGTTGTCATATTCGGCCAGCAGCAGGGCGCACTGTTGAGGCGCAAACAGGCGGTAGGCGGTTTGGTAATAAGCCAGGCTATGAATACCAAAAGCATCGCGGGTGGCGGTTTGGCGGGCAAGATTGTAAAAAGTGGCAATATCGGCCTGGACGCCCTGACGTACGACCACTCCTTTGCGCTCTGCCAGCCGGATATTGTAGCGCGTTTTTTGCTTCATAGCCGCCAAAATTGATTCCTCATCGCCGCCGATATCCAGCACAATTGAGGTTTGGGGCTGAATGGCATCGGCTGGCGTAAAAGCTGCGCTTTTCATAAAATCGGCCAATGCGCCAACTTGCTGCTCCGCGCCACAAACCAGGTTGGGTTCTATCTTTAAAAAGATAGCGTTACGCTGTTTGGCTTCGGCGTGAATGACGGCAAAAAGCGTTTCACATTGCCGGGTGTCGCGCCAGTTGACAATAGGACCTTTGGGAATGTAGGCAATGGTCTGGCCCAGCGGCAAACGCCTGAACAGTATTTGAGCGGCGGCATCTTCCACCCGCACCCGGAGGGGAGTCCAGCCAAATTGATTTTTTAGCTCGCCCCAGGCCCAGCTTTGCAACAGGTGGCCGTCCTGATTTTTCAAGAAGTTTTTCCACTCGGTTGATGAAATCATACAGGTTGGTATTATACACCCCGCCAGACCCATAGCGAAACAACCTCTCTTTGATATGTGACAAATGGAACAATTAAATTTTTACAATGCTGCAAAACATGTTAGAATGGCACGCAAATATGAAATTAACCTTAGTTTTGCCCCTCTTTTGATTCACATAACGTTAAAATTTTGTTGATGCAATGAAGCATGTTATAATCGCCGGGCTTATTACTTGCCCCACAGTTGAGGAGTAACTCAATGGTTCAAGATTTTGAATTTATCGGCATATTAGGCTTTATTACCCTAACCATTCCCATTGTTACATTGATTATTGCCTGGTTGTTAAGGCCAAAAAAGCCCAATCCGGCCAAACAGCAAACTTATGAATCTGGTATTGAGACCATTGGCGATACCTGGGTACAGTTTAAAGCCCAATATTATATTTACGCCATTATTTTTGTAGTGTTTGATATTGAAGCCATCTTTTTACTGCCGGTGGCCGTAGCCTTGCGGCAGTTACCGCTGTATGCCCTGGTTTGGATTATTGTGTTTATTTTGCTGTTGCTGGATGGCTTGCTTTACGGTTGGCGTAAAGGCGCCCTTCGCTGGAGTTAGACGCTCAACATTAGGGAGACAAATTTATGCAACCAATTGTCGATTGGGTCGTTAGTTTTCAAATCCCCCTGTTAACCGAACCGGTAGTTCGATTCATATCTTACATTATTTTGGCCAGTATCATTGCTGTGGTCGCGCCGGCCAGCCTGATTCTGCTCACCTGGCTGGAGCGCAAAATTATTGCCCGCATTCAAGACCGGATTGGGCCTAACCGGGCCGGCCCTTTTGGGTTGCTGCAAGGCATTGCCGACATGATCAAGATGTTCACCAAAGAAGACATCACCCCGGCCAATGCCGACCGCGTGCCTTACAACATTGCCCCCGGTCTGTCGGTAATATCGGCCATTATGCTGTTTGCGGTCATTCCCTTTGCCCCCGGTATTGTAGGCTCCGACATGAATGTCGGCATTGTTTATTTAATAGGCGTGGGCGGTATTGGCACGCTGGCTATTTTGATTGCCGGCTGGGCGTCTAACAACAAATACGCCTTGCTGGGCGGCTTCCGCGTGGTGGCCATGATGCTGACCTACGAAATCCCTATGGTGATTGCCCTGGCTTCGGTCGTTGCCGTGGCCGAGTCGATGTCGCTGGCCAGAATTGTTGAGGCCCAAAGCGGCATGTGGTACATTGTGTCGCTGCCGCTGGCCTTTTTTATCTTCTTTTTTGCCGGCGTGGCCGAAACGGGGCGCTCGCCCTTTGACCTGGTTGAAGCCGAGTCGGAAATTATTGCCGGCTTCCACACCGAGTATAGCGGCATTAAATTTGGCATGTTTATGATTGGCGAGTATGTGCATATGTTTGCCCTGGCCTTTCTGGCCTCGGTGCTGTTTTTAGGCGGCTGGCAGGTTCCCTTTTTAGATGTCAGCGCCGCCGGGCCGCTTGGCCCCATTGCCGGGCCAATTGTTGGCTTTATCTCGCTGATGGTTAAGGTGTTTCTGTTTGTGTTTATTATGATGTGGATGCGTGGCACGCTGCCCCGCTTTCGCATTGACCACCTGCAAGATTTGGGCTGGAAGTTTTTGGTGCCGGTCTCTATCTTTTTGCTGATTGCGGTCTTTATTGTGGTGCGACTTTTTGCCCCCGGCAGTACCGCCGGCGTGCCGGTTGAACCCGGCCCCCTCAGCGGGTTGGGCGTGGCCGGCGAGGTGGTTGCCCTGCTGTTGGCTAATATTATTGTCACCGCCATATCTCTGTTTGCCGTTACCCGGGCCGCCCGCCATAGCCGCAGCAAGGGCCTGCGCGCCGTGGCTGCGGTTGAAGGCGTCCCGGCTAAATAGTGGCATCGTTTAGACCGTCAGGGAGATTATTCCACTTCTATTTTGAAGAAGGATGTACCTATGCCTTTTGATCCATCAACCTTTGATCCATCCGTAATTCCCTTTATGCAGATTGCCTTTTGGGTGTTGACCGTGTTTGCCATTGGCGGCGCTATTGGCGTGGTCAGCAGCCGCAGCCTGTTTCACAGCGCCCTTTACCTGATTGTATCGTTATTTGGGGTGGGTGGTTATTATGTGCTCCTGAGCGCCGGTTTTTTGGCTGTGGTGCAGTTGATGATTTACATTGGCGCCATTGCCGTGCTGATTTTGTTTGCCATTATGTTCTCTCGCCGCATTATGGGCCTGGGTGAGGGCCAGGCCAACTCGCAGTGGTGGCTCAGTTTGCCCATCTGTTTTGTTCTCTTTTTGATGCTGTACAGCGTTATTAATGCCGTGGCCTGGCCGGTTAGCGGAGAAGCCCCCACGGGCGACTCGGTGGTGCAGTTGGGGCTGGCGTTTTTGGGCAGCTATCTAATCCCCTTTCTGGTAGTCAGCGTGCTGCTGTCGGTGGCCCTGGTGGGAGCCATCTTTTTGGCCAGAGAAAAAACCGACGTGGAGGAGGCCCTCTAAATTATGATGCCAATTCCTTTATCCTGGTGGTTAACAGTATCGGCGGCCCTGTTTTCAATTGGTGTTTACGGCGCGCTTTCTCGCCGCAATGCCATTGGCATTTTAATGGGCATAGAACTTGTGCTGAATGCTGTCAATATTAACCTTGTTGCCTTTTGGCGCTACATTGCCCCTGCCGATATTTCGGGGCAGGTGTTTGCCCTGATTGTTATCACCGTGGCCGCCGCGGAAGCCGCCGTGGGGTTGGCTATTGTTATTGCCGTCTATCGCCGCCGCCACTCGGCCACCGTCAACGAGTTGGATATTCTGAAGAATTAGTAATTGGTAAATAATAATTAGTGAATGTTAATAACCAATTACTAATAACCAATTACCATTAACTAATAACTCATTGCTGAGAAAACACCATGGACTTTTTCTTTAACTTTATTTGGCTCATTCCCGTTTACCCGCTGCTGGCCTTTGCTATTATCATTTTGGGCCTTAACCGCAATAAAAAAGCCAGCGCCGGGTTGGCTATCGCGGCTATTGCTCTGGCCACCGTCCACTCGTGGATTATTACTTTTAATACGGCAGCCGCCTACGCCGCCGATGCCCACCACGGCATCCACATTGATGGCTGGCAACTGGTTGTGCCCTGGCTGCCAGAGGGCTATAGCGTTTTCAACATGGGCTTTGCGGTCGATGGTTTTACCGCCGCCATGCTCTTTATGGTTCCCTTTGTCTGTACTCTCATTTTCATCTACGCCGCGGAATATATGGAAGGGTACGAAGCCCAGTTTGGCCGCTACTCTCGCTTTTTTGCCTACGTGTCGCTGTTTGCCGCCGGTATGCTGGCCCTGGTTATTGCCGACAACCTGCTGCTGCTCTTTATTGCCTGGGAAATTATGGGGCTGTGCTCCTACCTGCTCATCGGCTTCTGGTTTGAAAAAACCTATCCTGATGAAGCCGAAGTTGAAACGCCGCACAATCCCATCCAGGCGCTCTTCTTTTGGCGCTACGCCGGGCCGGACAAAATTGCGCCTCGATTGGCCGGCCTCAAAGCCTTTTTGACCACCCGCATTGGCGACACCCTGCTCTTTGCCGGAATGCTCATTTTGTGGAGCTACGCCGGAACCCTCACCTTCCGCGAAATTTTTGAGCCGGCCATGCTCGAGCACCTTACCGAAGTTACCCTGTGGGGAATGCCGGTGGCTACGCTCACCAGCCTGCTGATTTTTGCCGGGGCCGTGGGCAAAAGCGCCCAGTTCCCGCTGCACGTCTGGCTGCCCGACGCGATGGAAGGCCCCACCCCCGTTTCCGCGCTCATTCACGCCGCTACCATGGTCTCTGCCGGTGTGTATCTGGTAGCCCGAATGTTGCCCTTAATGGCCACTACCGAGCACAGCGTCGCTTTACAATGGGTCGCCATTATTGGGGCTATTACTGCCGTGCTGGGGGCAACTATTGGCATGGCCCAGTACGACATAAAGCGCGTTCTGGCTTACTCAACCATCAGCCAGTTGGGCTATATGATGATGGCCCTGGGGATTGGCGGTTTTCTGGCCGGGGTGTTTCACCTGCTGACTCACTCCTTTTTCAAGGCGCTGCTCTTTATGGGGTCCGGCTCCGTTATCCACGCCATGGAGCACGGCGCCCACCACGTGCATGACCACCACACCGACCCGCAAGATATGCGTAATATGGGCGGCCTACGCCACAAAATGAAAGCCACCTTCTGGGCCTATATGTTTGGCACGCTGGCGCTCGTCGGTATTTTCCCCTTTGCCGGCTTCTGGAGCAAAGACGAAATTTTAGCCGAAGCCTTTTTGCACCTGGAAGACCCCATTTCATTAACCGTGTATCTTGCCGGGGCAATTGGCGCTATCTTTACCGCCTTCTACATGGGGCGGCAGATGGGGCTGGTATTTTTTGGCAAACCCCGCACCGAGCTGGCCGAACACGCCGTACAGCCGGGCAAGCGCATGACCTGGCCGTTGATTGTGCTGGCCTTCTTTGCCCTCACTTTGGGCTTCATCAACATCCCCGAAAATATTGGCGGCAATGGCTGGCTGCACGGCTTTGCCGGCGAAGTTCACCTGATTGCCGAAGAAGCCGCGCCGGGTATTGCCTTTGGAGCAGTAGACTTCAACTTCACCGTGGCCGGCAGCTCGTTTCTGCTGGGGTTGTTCTTTTTTGTGTTGGGCGTGTGGCGCTACTCCCGCGTTCACAGCGCCGAGGCCAAAGACCCCATTCAACTCTGGCCAATTGTGGGCCGGCCCCTGTTTGCCATCTGGTACAACAAATATTATTTTGACGAAATTTACCGGGGGCTGTTTATTTACCCCGCCGTCTGGCTGGCTACCATCTGCGCCAAATTTGATTATGATTGGGTCATCAACCCTATTGTCAATTTCTTTGGCCGGGCCACCACCACCATTGCCGATGGGACCGCCGTGTACGACAAGGTTGGCATCGACGGCTATTTTGTCAACGGTATCCCTGGCCTGTTCAACTGGTTTGGCGGCCAATTGCGCCTGCTGCAAACGGGTCGCGCTCAAAATTATCTGCTAATTTTAATTATCGGGTTCCTGATATTGATTAGCATTTTTGCCGCCATTTTTGTAGGCGGCGCCCTGAACGTGTCTCAACTGGCCGGGTTGCCCTAGTGCGTGCCTGTATCTGATGGTTTGAACAGAACCATATCAAATGCCAGATGAAGGACCAAAGACGAATGACGAATAGCGCCATTTTGGCGACATTTGGTCCATCGTCATTTGGCTACAGTATTAGCAATGTGCCTCTATCACTAATCGAGGAACAAAATTTGAGGAGTGTGAGCCTTGATACCTTACTTAACCCTAATGACCTTTATTCCGCTACTGGGAGCCGTTATTATCATGCTGCTCCCCAAATCTCAAGAGGGTCTCATCAAGAACCTGTCAATTTTGTTCAGCCTGCCCTCGCTGATCATTTCCATCTTTTTGTGGGTCACTTACAATGATTCCGGCCAGTACCACGCCCCTTTCACCGAGCGGGTCGACTGGATTCCGGCCATTGGGGTGCAATACCACATGGGCGTCGATGGCCTGAGCATTCCCCTGGTTGTGCTGACCACGCTGCTGACCACGCTCAGCCTGTGGTATTCGGCGCGGGTCATTCACAAGCGGGTCAAAGAGTTTTTTGCCCTGTTCCTGCTGCTGGAAATGGGGATGCTGGGCGTGTTTGTGGCCCTTGACCTGGTGCTGTTCTACTTTTTCTGGGAGATTGGGTTGGTGCCGATGTTTTTGCTCATTGGCATTTGGGGCCTGCCCAAAGACCGCCCGCAGTACTCGGCCATTAAGTTCTTTATCTATACCCTGGTTGGCTCGGTGGCGATGCTGCTGGCCTTTATTGGCCTGTATCTGGCGGCCGGCACCTGGGATATCACCGAAATCCCCAATCGGCTGGGCGGCTCCTTTTTGGATGACGCCAACCCGGCCAACCTGGCCATTGCTACGGCTGCGTTCTGGGCTATTTTTGTGGCCTTTGCCATTAAAGTTCCGCTGTGGCCCTTCCACACCTGGCTGCCCGATGCGCATACCGCCGCGCCTACAGCCGGCTCGGTAATTTTGGCCGGGGTGTTGTTAAAGCTGGGCGGCTACGGTATGATCCGCATTCTCATCCCCTTCTTCCCCACTGTTTTTCAGAATATGGCTTATGTGATTGCCACGCTGGGCATTATCAGCATGATTTACGGCGCGCTGGTCAGTTTGGCCCAGTGGGATTTGAAACGACTCATCGCCTACTCCTCGGTGAGCCATATGGGCTACTTTATTTTGGGGCTGGCCGCGGCGGTGGCCGTCTTCCCCGGTTCGGTTGAAGCCAGCGCCGAGGCTATTGCCAGCAGCCGGGCCATTGCTCTGAACGGAGCCGTGCTGCAAATGGTCAACCACGGCTTGATTACGGGCGGCCTCTTCTTTTTGGTTGGCGTTATTTACGAGCGCACCCACACCCGCGATTTGAAAGCCTTTGGCGGGCTGTCGGCCAAACTGCCGGTTTACTACGCGGTGATGATGGTGACTGCCTTTGCCTCGTTGGGGCTGCCGGGGCTGGCCGGCTTCATCAGCGAGTTTATGGTGTTCCGGGGCGCGTTCCATATTATTCCCGGCTTCGCCATTGTCGGCATCATCGCTATTGTGTTGACCGCGGCCTATATTCTTTACAAAATTATCCAATACGTCTTTTTGGGCGAGTTTAGCGAAGAAAAATGGGGCAACATTTTTGACGCCGACCACTGGCCCTTCAAAATGGATATGGCCGGTTTTGAACTGGTCACAATGGCTCCGCTGGTTATTGGCATGATAGTCATTGGCATTTGGCCCTCGTTTGTGGTCAATACCATCAATGCCACCAGCGTAATTATTTTAAGCGCCATCCGGTAGTAAAGAGTAACTGGTAATTAGTGATTTATGCCGATAATCTCCAATTACTAATTACCAATCTCCAATTACTAACCGCCAAAAAGCCTACGGTGTTCGTAGGAGGTTGAATTTGAACGACATATTACTAATGCTGCCTGAAATCATCATAACCATCCTGGCCTTTGTTGTTCTTACTCTGGATATTATGTGGAAGGGCGACAGGCGCAGTACAACCATTTTGCCCTGGCTCAGTTTTGCCGGAGTCATTCTGGCCTTACTATCTGTAATTTACATCTGGAGTGCGGGCGCCGCCAGCAGCCAATTTGGCATCACAACCGACGCCGAGAGTCTGGTGCCGATGATGGCTGTCGACAAAATGGCGCTGTTCTTTAAGATACTGGCCCTGCTTACGGTGGCCCTGGTTAGCCTGAGCGCCGTTGAGTATGTTGAAAAATATACGCCGTTTCGAGGTGAATTTTACGCCCTGACTCTGTTTGCCGGCCTAAGCCTGATGCTCCTCTCCGGCGCTACCAACCTGGTGATGATTTATCTGGCGCTTGAGTTCCTGTCGATTACCAGCTATATTTTAACCGGCTATCTGCGCCACGATAACCGCTCGGTTGAGGCGGCGGTTAAATATTTTCTGTACGGCGCGCTGGCTTCGGGGGTAATGCTGTACGGTTTCTCGCTGCTGTACGGCGCTACCGGCAGCGTAGATTTGGGCGCGATTGCCCAAACCATTGCCGCGATTCAGGTAGATACCAGCCTGGCCAACATTGGCGAGGCGCTGCAATTTTTACAGGCCAACGTGCTGCTGGGGATTACGGCCACGCTGCTAATTTTAGCCGGCTTTGGGTTTAAAGTGGCGCTGGTTCCGTTTCACCAATGGTCGCCCGACGCCTACGAAGGCGCGCCGACGCCCATCACCGCTTTTCTGTCGGTGGGGCCAAAAGCGGCGGGTTTTGCCGTGCTCATCCGGGTGATGGTGGTGGCTTTGCCGGAATTCAGCCTGAACTGGACGGTCATCCTCTCGATGGTAGCCATTTTAACCATGACCGTGGGCAACCTGGTAGCCCTGTGGCAAACCAATATGAAGCGCCTGCTGGCCTACTCTAGCATTGCCCAGGCCGGGTATATGCTCATTGGGCTGGCGGCGTGGACATCTCAGCCTACAGAGTTGTTGTTGGGCGGCGTGGATGCTACCCTCTTCTTTTTGTTTGCCTACCTGTTTACCAACCTGGGTATTTTTGCTATCGCCATTGTGCTGGAAAACAAACTGGGCACGGCCAACGTTGCCGATTACGCCGGACTCATCCGCCGCTCCCCATTTTTGAGCATTGCTCTGCTGATCTTCTTTTTGTCACTCATCGGCATTCCGCCCACCGGCGGGTTTATGGGCAAGTTTTTTGTGCTGGGCGCGGCCATTAACCAGCAGCTTTATGTGCTGGCCGCCTTTGGCATTATCAACAGCGTTATCTCGGTTTACTACTACTTTGGCGTGGCCAAACTGGCCTTTTTTGGCGAAGGCGATGACGAGTCGCCGATTAAGGCCGGTTTTGTGATGAACGCGGTCATTACCGTCACCGTGGTTATGACCTTGCTGATTGCGCTGTATGGGCAACCCTTTATCCAACTGGCCAATGAGTCGGCCAACATATTGGCCGCCAGTTTTTAATAGCCGGCAAAAGCCAAAATAAAAAACCAGGCCCCCAAGAGATTGAACTCTTGAGGGCCTTTTTTATGGTAATTTGGCCGCCAGTGCAGGGTGTCTCTGTTGGCGGATTGAGCGCCCAGCGAAAAAATCCTCGCTCTATGTTGATGGACGTTGCACGACCGCTTCAATCAAGCCTATCCGCTTTTCATTCAGATTGCGAACTTGATTGGCGGCCATCCTCTTAAAACCTGACCCGAAGAGGAGATGAAAACCCAAAGGGGGCGTTTCATCCGATTGTTGCATCTTCTTTGCCATCTTTTGAAACCAAACCCGACCCTCCTCCGAGGTGTCGCGCCAACTGACCTCACGAAAACCTGTTTGCTCAAGTTGTGTTCGCAATTCTTTTGGGGTGACAAGAAAGCTGATGGAGGATTCTTTGGCCCACGGAACCGGAAAATACACCGGGCCACCCGGTCCTGCAACTACGTCATAAATGGCTAACTTGCCGCCCGGCTTCAATACCCGCCAGATTTCGGCGTACAATCCGGCTTTGTCGGCAATATTCATTGCGGCATGTTGGGTCCATACAACATCAAAAGTGTCATCTTCAAACGGCATGTCCAGGGCATTGCCCTGACGGTAGGTGATAAGCTGCCCCAATCCAATCCGGTCGGCCAGCATTTGCGCCGCCTGACAGTATTCTTGGGTCAAATCAAGCCCTGTTACCTGGCAACTATATACCGCAGCCAGATAACGAGAAGCCCCGCCCAGCCCACTCCCCAGATCAAGAACGCGCCTGGATGCATCAAGGTTAAGTTTTTCCGCCAGTTCAACAGTGGCCTTGCGGCCACGAATATGAAATTCATCAACCGGCGCCAGGTCCTCTTGTTTCAGATTATGGGGGTTTTTGCCGGCTTTTTTCAGACCTGTGAGGATAGCTTCTCCCAAATTCTGCTTTGCATAATGTTCTGCAATATCTCTGTTTAAATCACCCATTGATTTTACCTCCTCTTGACTTATGTATTCTCCAATGCTCTAACAATTTGTTACCATACCCTGTTTAGCTGCGCCATTCAACCCAACCTACAATTGAATTATCGGGTTCAGGTTATCAGCATTTGCAGAACTTATGTTACACACTCTAGCATGAGGCAAAATGTGTGTCAAACCACTCAAATAGCAGGCGGCGATTTTTGACAGCGGACAGAATAATTGGCTCTCTCCCCCTGAAGCGTGGTATACTCGTGGGCAGAGCATCTCAAAAAAAGGAGTAGTTGATGGAACAAGAACTGTTTGACGTATTATCCGCGCTCGAAATGCGGGCCGAAACCGAACGGATGCGGCAGGGCGAGTCTGACATGGTGGACCCTGATGCCGCCAAATTTGTATCGCTGCTGGCCATATCAAAAAAGGCGCAGGTTATTGTAGAAGTAGGCAGCGGTGTGGGCTACTCAACCCTGTGGCTGGCCTATGCGGCCCAGGCCACCGGTGGCAAAGTAATTACCTGCGAGCTTGACCCGGCCAAAGCCAACGAAGCCAAAGCCAACCTGGCCAGGGCCAACATGTCAGACTATGTTGAAGTTATCACCGGCGATGCCCGCGAGGAGCTGCGCCACCGGAATGAAGCGGTTGACTTTCTTTTTATCGACGGCGACTACGGCCAGTACGAAACCTACTTTGACGTGGTTTACAAGCAAATGAGCGTTGGCTCTACCGTGGCGGCCTATCACGTAGTGGCCGCCGAAAATGACCTGGCCGATTACACCACCTATGCCCAAAATCACCCCAACCTGGAAAGCGTCACCATTCCCCTGGCCGCCGGGCTGGAGTTCAGCGTTAAAACAGCCGATTAAGGGAGAGATTTGGAGAGCGTGAAGTCTGGCTTCACCTTCCAATATTATGACTACCAAACGCGTAATTATTCTGTTTTTAGATGGCGTTGGCCTCGGAGAAGCAAACTCCGAGGCCAACCCGTTTATGCACGTCGATATGGTTGCTACCAAAGCGCTGTTAGGGGTATCCAGGCTAACCGGCGAAGCCGCCGGCCTGGTTACAAATGAAGCCGCGCTGCTGGGGCTGGACGCCCAACTGGACACCCCCGGCCTGCCGCAATCGGCCACCGGGCAAACCACCATTTTGACCGGCCAAAACGCGGCTGCCGCCCTGGGCGAGCATTACGGCCCCTACCCCAACCCAAAATTGCGCGACATGCTGGCCAGTGAAAATCTGTTTACCGCGCTGCTAAATGCGGGTAAACCGGTAGCTTACGCCAACGCCTACCCCAACCGCTTTCTGGAGCGGTTGAGCCGGGGCAAAGGGCGGTTGAGCGCCAATACCTTCACCGCCCACATCGCCGGGCTGAAACTGCGCGGTCGAAAAGATTTGCAAAAGGGACGCGCTATTTCGGCCCTGTTAAGCAACCAGTTTTGGCCGGAGCCGGAGGTCAATCTGCCGCCGGTTAACGCTTATCAGGCCGGCGGCCAATTAGTCGCCCTGGCTCAGGAGCACACGCTGACCTTTTTTGAGTTCTGGTATTCTGACCTTCTGGGCCACAAAATGGAGCGAGAAGAATCGCTAAAGATTTTGGGGATGCTGGATGATTTTTTGCGCGGCATTTTAGACAGCCTGGATTTTTCCAACTCGCTGCTGCTGGTAGTGAGTGACCACGGTAATTTTGAGGATTGGACGACCAAAAAACACACCCACAACCCCAGCCTGACAATTTTGGCCGGCAACCAGGCCAACCGGCTGGCGCCCAAACTGCGCTCGCTGGTAGATGTCAAGCCGGTAGTGCTGAGTTATCTGAATGAAGACCTCAAAGGTTTCAAAAACCTTTGAGGTCTGGAGGATCTGCCAAGTAAATACTTTGATGGTTAATGGGAAGAGGGATAAATTTCTGAATTGGACCGTTTTTTGGCCGGCAGGGGTTCCAGGGTTAAAAAAGAATTTTGCTCAAAGAGTCGCTGAATGCCCAAATTTTTTACCGGCAGCACGCGGCTGCTGGCTAAATTATGCAGGTTCAGGTTTACTTTTTCGCCTACGGCCAGGCCGGGCATGGGCATAAGCCGGGCGGTCATGGGCCGGCCAACAGAAATAGCCAGCGCCGCCATATCCAGATAGAGCGCGGCCATCTCGTTGGGGTCTGTATTGCCGGGGATGGGGACAATATCCAGCCCGGCGCTGGACACCGCCGAGTAGAGCAGCAAATCGTTAACGCTAAAGCGCCCTTCGGCGGCGCGTTGCGCCAAAACGGTATCTTCTAAAATGGGTAACATTACGCCAGAAAAGCCGGTATGGGGAATGTTGGCCTGTTTGATGGCGTTAGTTAGAAAGGTTACAGCAAAAAGGGTGCCGCTGCCGCCAAAAGCGTTAATGCCCAAACTCTCGATGGCCGCGCCAATGCTTCTGGCCTGGAGCGGGTAAGGTAGTAGCGAAAAATCGACCCCTTTGAACCGAATATGGTGGTCGTCTACCAGGCCGTCGGCAATTTCTAAAATGTAATCGGCGGCGCTTTCTATAGACTCAACCAGTTTGTCGTGGGCCTGTTTCATATCGCGCGAGCTGTTGATGGCTGTCAGGGCCAGGTCTGCGGTTTCGACAGCCACGGCAAAGCAGGCTCTGCCGCCGTGATGATAAGCTACGTGAGGCAGCGGCATATTGGGCGGAACATTGGCCAGCGCGGCTAACCGCAAATTACCCAGGCCGTTGGAGGTGGATTGGGCAACTTTGTGGACAGTTTGGGCAAATGTTTGGGCGGCGGCCAAATTAACGCCGCCGTACTCATCGGCAAATAATACGCCTGAGTAGATTTTTTCAGTTTCGGTCATCAATTGGGGCAGGGCGTGAATAGACATGAGCAGCGCCAGAGGCGTGGTAGCAATGACCGGGCCAATTGAAATTGCCTCAATTTGGTGGGCGCTGGCGTACTGCTCGAGTTTGTGGGCAAACTCAAGCAGCAGCGAGGCGTCGGGGTAGCTCAACACATCCAAAAAAGGGGGCGTGGCCAGGCAAACAGATTGTACCTCGAAGCCGGCCCCGGTTAGCTGCTGGCGGGCATCGGCCAAAAAATGGGCCGCGCCGGCAATTGAACCCTGGTCAAACGGCCAATTCAAGGGGATAAACTGGGTGATGCTGCGAATTTTCACGTCAGGCTCCGTTTGCGGCTAGGTTCTGTTGATATTTGATTGAGGTTACGTTGAAAACGTGACGCGCTGGCGTGGCCCGGTTTGTCACGCTAAAAGCAGTGACCTACGCCTCAATAATAGTCAATTTTTATGATAAAGCAAAGAGCATGGTTAAGCACCATGCCCTTTATCCTATGGCTTATGTGGTTTTTGTGGCTGCCCCGGGTTAGTAACCCCGGCCCACTCCGCGATAAATAAAGCCATAATCCTTCATCACTTGCGGCTCGTAAAGGTTGCGCCCGTCGATAAAAACCGGCTGGCGCATAAGCGATCTCACCTGCTCCATATCCAGGCTTTTGAACTCGTTCCATTCTGTCATTAGAACCAGAGCGTCGCAGCCTTTGGCCAGGTCGTAGGCGCTTTCGACAAGTTGCAGTCTGGGAATCATTTTTGCCGCCACCGGCAGCGAAACGGGGTCGTACCCTCTCACAACGGCATCTTCGCGCAGCAAAACGCGGGCGATTTCTACGGCGGGGGCTTCGCGCATGTCATCGGTGTTGGGTTTAAAGGCCAGGCCCAGTAACCCGACAACTTTGTTTTTCAATCGACTCCCCAAAATGTCTCTTAATTTTTGAATAATCTGGATACGCTGGTACTGGTTAATATCCATGACCGCTTTTAGCAACTGCGGGTGAGTGCCCTGGGTGGTGGCCATATGCGCCAGGGCTTTAACATCTTTGGGAAAGCAGGAGCCGCCGTAGCCCACGCCGGCATCTAAAAAGTGATGCCCAATGCGCTTGTCGTAACCCATGCCCACGGCCACTTCCTTTACGTCTGCGCCCAGTTGCTCGCAGATATTGGCAATTTCATTGATAAAGGAGATGCGGGTGGCCAAAAAGGCGTTAGAGGCGTATTTAATCATCTCGGCGGTGCGCAAATCTGTAATAATAATGGGCGAGCGCAAACTAAGGTACAGTTCGGCCACTTTGTTGGCTGCCTCGCGGTCAAGCGACCCCAGCACAATGCGGTCCGGGTTCATCGAGTCGATGATGGCCGACCCCTCTCGCAAAAATTCCGGGTTGGAGACCACCCAAAAATCAATCGGCTCCGGCTGGTTAGAGCGAACAATGTCGGCTACCCAATCGCCGGTGCCAACCGGCACGGTGCTTTTGTTGACAATAATCAAAGGGCGCTTCATGGTTTGGGCAATGGTTTGGGCCGCCTGGCCCACATACTGCAAGTCGGCTTCGCCATCAACGCCTTCGGGGGTGCCGACGGCAATAAATACAAATTCGGCCTGCTCCAGGGCTTGGGCATAATCGGTGGTAAAAGAGAGCCGGCTGGCGCGCACGTTGCGCTGGATCATTTCTTTAAGACCCGGCTCGTAGATGGGCACGTCGCCTTGCTGCAACATTTTTATTTTGGTTTCGTCAATATCCAGACAGCAAACCTTATTGCCCATATCGGCAAAGCCGGTGCCTGTCACCAAACCTACATAGCCGGTTCCTACTACGGTGATATTTCTCATAATTTTTTATATCCCTTTAAAATTTATTGTGCCGCATGGGGCTAACTATAATAATATTCTCATAAAAGATTCTTAGCAAAGTTTCTTAAGAATCTAATATGATTGGGGTTAGGATATAATTAGAAATTCTAACCATTGGGGCTGGCTATTGGTTTGGCCGGCCGGTTGTCATAATCAGTTGGGCGGCCTGGCGACCAATTTGCACGGCGTAATTGGTGCCTCTATCCCAGGGATAAACCTGACTCATACTGGCCCAGTACAGGCCAGGAATGGGGGTCGCCAGGCCGGGGATGTTGGCGCTGTGGTTTACCGGCGGCACGGGTTGGGCATATTTGGTTCTAAAAACCCAGCTTTCTTTCACCCAGCTTTCGTCAAACTGGGGGTTGAAGCGTTTGAGTGCGGGCAAAAAGCGGGCCAGCAGTTCTTCTTTGGATAGAGAGAAATATTCGTGGTCGGCTTTCAGATAATCGCCGCAGTAGATAATGTGGTCGTTGTCATAGTGGCGGCGGTTGATGAAGTTGGTGTGTTCTACCAGGGCCAAAAATGGCAGCCCTTCTCCCTTAGGCAGATTAATCCAGTAGTGCTGGCTGGTTAGTTGGCGCTTGAGCGCCAGCGTAACCACCACCGCCCCCATTGATTTGAGCGCCCTGAGCGAGGCCAAATAATCATCGGGCAAAGCCGGGGCCAAACGCCCCAACAATTGCGGCGATACTGTTGCCAGCACGCGGTCAAAAATTTGGGGGGCCGGCGGGGTAGACGCCTGGGGATGAGTCCAGTTTATGCCAATGCCTCCATCGGGTTGGGGCGTAACCCCGGTAATTTGGGCGTTCAGGCAAATTTTTGCGCCTCGTTCCTCAACCTTGCCGGTCAGCGCGTCGATAAATGCCTGAAAGCCGCCTTCAAAATAACCCAGTTTAAAGCTGCGTTTGTGCAAACGCGCCCACAGCCAGGCCATGTTGACTTCCTGGTAATAGTCGCCAAATTTACCAACCAGCAACGGCTCCCAGAGTATGTTGTAGGCTTTCTGGCCAAGGGTTCGTTTTAACCAGTTATGGGCGGTTTCTTTCTCAAGGGCTTGCCAGTTTTTGGTGACGCGCAGGTAAAGCGTAACCAGCCCAAAACGGATTTTTGCAAGCAGCGGTAACTTGGGAAAAAGCAGCACCCGCAGCGGGCTGTCGAAGGGATAGATTTTTCCATCAACATAGAGCGAGGTGACAGGGCGGGGAAAGAATACCTTATCGCCTTCGCCAATTTGGCTGATGAGGTTGAGAATGTCATCGTCGGTTTCAAACCAGTGGTGATAAAAGTGCTCCAGGTGCCAATCCCATCGCTCGGATTTGAAACCGGCGGCCAGGCCCCCGGTTTTTGAGTCGGCTTCAAAAATGGTCACATCGCAGCCGGCCCCGGCCAAATCGTAGGCTGCGGCAAGTCCGGCTATGCCGCCGCCAATAATTGCAACTTTCATAAATTACTCGCAAAAATTTAATAAGGCTAAACGTTCTTTTTTTTGGTAGGTTGGGGAGCAAGAGGGATTGAAATTTGGCCGCCGGCCGGCCCGGTATCTTGGGCCAGTTGGGTTTGACGCTCTTCTACGGCCTGGCCAATTTCTTGCCAGCTCAAACGCTGGTGGGCTACCATATACCAGATGCCCAGCAGCGTAACGGGCAGCCACAGCGCGGCATGAAGCACCAGCGTATAGGCCGCCGCCACCGATGGGGTAACGCCAAACACCTTTAATACCTCGATGCCTGGGCCATCGAAGGTGCCAATATACCCCGGCGCAGAAGGCAGGGTTGTGGCCAAATTTACAACCCCGTTCATTAGCATTAAGGCAAAAAAACTAACAATAAAGCTGAAGGCGTGCATGACAAACCAGTATTTAACGGTTTCCAGCAGCCATACCACCACAGACGTAACAAACACCATCAGCACATCTTTGAAGCTGCTTAAACTACTTAGCCCATCCATAAATCGGTCGGCCAGGGTTAAAAGTTTGGGTTGCATTTTGACCGGCATAAAGCCGTTGATAAGCCACAGGTAAATCCGTCTACTAAGCTGGGGTAGCGCGGCCATAACCAAAAATACAATCAGCGCCCCAAAAAAAGCCAGGCTGGCCAAAATAACGGTTTGCCGCAGCCAGCCGGGTAAGCCTGGGGCAAAAGGGAGGGCGACAAAAACAAAAAGCAGCATGACCAGCCCATCAAAAACCCGCTCAACCAGAATAGTGGCAATGCTGGCGCTAAAGCTGACCTGTTCCTGTTTTTTTAGCAAAAAAGCCCGGATGACTTCTCCGGCTCTAAAGGGGTAAATATTGTTGCCCATATAACCAATAACCACAATGGGCCACAAAACGCCTAATGAAATGGGCTTGATGGGCCTGAGCAGATAATGCCAGCGCCAGGTTCTGGCCCAAACGGCTACAAAATAGGCCAGTACGCCCGGAAATATCCACCAATAATTGGCGGTTTGAACATCGCGCCAAACGTGCAACAGGTCTAAACCGCGCAGCGCAATAATAACAAAAAAGGCGCTAATTACAGCGCCCAGCCAGAATCGCCAATGTTTTAGCATAGCCAATATTTTACCATTTAGGATAGATTCGGCAAAATGCACGGCAGCCGGCTTTCAATAAAAAAGGCCGCTGTCATTTTAACCAGCGGCCTATAACAAGGTGATTTATTTAGTTGTCAATTAAGCAGGTGTCGGGATGCCCTCGGCCGGTTTTACCGAACCTACAAGCACACGTTCCAAAGTCATAACGTGAGAGCAAACCCCACGGCTTTCAAAGAATTTGCAGTCGCAGTGCCATTTACCCTGGTTGTAACTGATGGTATGGTTTTTGTGATCACCTTCAAAGGTTACGCTGAAATTGTTAAAGGTAATGCGCTCCGGTTCTTGAGCGTATAGCATTGCCTTTTCTATTTTTCCGATCATTCCTGAGTCCATTAACAACCTCCTTTGTTGTTAGTTAGTACTAATAAGGTAGATGTTAAAAACAAAAAAACACCCGCGCAGTTGGGCGCTATGGTGTTTTTTTGGACGGTATATTCAATTTGAGGAGGGCTACTACACTCATAATTCAGCATCTCCAGATAGGCTGCCTCAGCCTATTAGCATGTAGTATAACCCCGACAATAGCGCTTGTCAACCTTACCTACCATACGGAATCCCTACGTTAAATACTATCCGATTGCCGGCTGCCCCACCCCTGAATTTTTTGGAAAAATCAGAAATTACTGGACAACCAACACGGAAACGTTTCCGAATTTTGAATCACTTTTTGACAAACAAAAATTATGGTGTATAATCGCAGCTAATTGCGGAAACGTTTCCGTATCAGGTTAGCAAGTGAAACAACAGTGAGGTTTGTTTTGGCTGCTACTATTCACGATGTTGCGAAAAAAGCCGGCGTTGGCATTGGCACAGTCTCAAGTGTTCTGAACAATAGCCGGCCCGTAAACGAGGCCACCCGCCAAAAAGTTTTGGCGGCTATCGCCGAACTTGATTTTGTGCCAAACCCCAGCGGGCGTCGCTTATCAATGGGCAAAACCCATACCATTGGTGTAGTGATTCCCTTTTTCACCATTGCTTCGCAAGTGGAGCGCCTCCGTGGTGTCATGTCGGTGGTTGCCGGTAGCGAGTACGACATCAATCTCTTCACTGTAGAAACCGTATCTCAACGAAACAAAGTTTTGCAAACAGTTCCTCGTCGTGGTAGAATCGATGGCCTACTCATCTTCTCTATCAGCCCCACCGAAGCCGACCTGCGTCGAATTCGTCAAGAAAATGTACCAACCGTTTTGGTTGAAGCCAGCCATCCCAAACTCCCTCATATCTATCTGGACGACGTTACCGCAGCCCGAAAAGCTGTTGAATACCTCATAGAGCTAGGTCATCAAAAAATAGCTTATATTAGTGATTATCTGGATGACCCATTTGGATCGTTTTTTAGCCGTAATCGCTATACCGGCTATTGTCAAGCATTAGCAGCAGCAAATATACCCCTTAGGCCCGAATATCATCGACAGGGTTGGTTTGGTCGTGAAGAAGGGCGACAAATGACAACAGAACTGCTAAAATTACCCGATCCACCAACCGCTATTTTTGCTTTTAGCGACGAGCTGGCCCTGGGCGTCCTGGAGGCTGCTCGAGATTTGGATATTGAAGTTCCCGGCGATTTATCTGTAGTGGGCTATGACGACATAGAACTTGCCACCTTTGCCCAGCTAACCACCGTTAGACAACAACTCTTTGAATCAGGCATTCAAGGGGTTGAGTTATTGCTTGAAACCATCGAAGACCCTGATGCCCCACCCGTTCACCTTGAGCTTCCTACTGAATTAATCGTCCGCTGCACCACCGCGGCCCCCCGTCAGCAATAACAAGCTGGTTTATTGCGCCTGCCTGTTGGTCTTTAAAAACTGAAACGACCAAAAACAGCAATGAGTATTTGTTTACCTTGAAAGGAGGTGATGCTCAAGTTAAGCGCAAACAACACAACTCCAGTATAATGTTTTCTGTTAACAAAATTGTTGGTTTTTAAGCAAGGAGGAAAGAATAAATTATGAAGAAAAAGTTTTGGCTATTACTGACTCTGGTATTAGCTATGGCGCTTACCCTGGCTGCCTGTGGCGGCGGAGCTACTACCCCGGCCGCCGAACAACCGGCCGCCGAGGAACCGGCCGCCGAACAACCGGCTGCCGAGGAACCAGCCGCCGAGGAAAAGAGCTTTGAGGGCGTCACTATCAAAGTCTTTCTGGGCCAGGTAGGTGACGAGGCCGGCTCTTACGGCCAATTGATTGAACAGTTTACCGCCGATACCGGCATCAAAGTTGAAGTTGTGGCGGCCCCTGAGTCGGCCACAGATAATCTGGCCCAGCAATTGCAGTTTCTGGGCGCCGGCTCAGGCGACCTGGACGTATACCAGATTGACGTTATCTGGCCGGGTATTCTGGCTCAACACGCGCTGGATTTGAAAGAATACATTCCGCAGGAAGAAATCGACTCCCACTTCCCGGCCATTATTCAGAACAACACGGTTGATGGCAAACTGGTCGGCCTGCCCTGGTTTACCGATGCCGGGCTGTTCTACTACCGCACCGACCTGCTGGAGAAGTACGGCTTTGATGGCCCGCCCCAAACCTGGGATGAGATGGAAGAAATGGCAACCACCATTCAGGAAGGCGAGCGAGCCGAAGGCAACGACCAGTTCTGGGGTTTTGTGTGGCAGGGCAACAACTACGAAGGTTTAACCTGCGACGCCCTGGAATGGCAATATTCCCACAATGGCGGCCGCATTATTGAACCCGATGGCACCATTACCGTCAACAACCCCAACTGCGCCGCCGCGTTAGAACGCGCTGCTGCCTGGGTCGATACCATTTCACCGCCGGGCGTCACCACCTACCAGGAAGAGGATGCGCGTGGCGTGTGGCAAAGCGGTAACGCCGCCTTTATGCGCAACTGGCCCTATGCCTTTGCGCTGGGTAACAGCGACGACAGCCCGATTAAAGGCATGTTCGATGTGACCGTGTTGCCCACCGGCGCCGAAAATCACGCGGCTACCCTGGGCGGCTGGCAGTTGATGGTCTCCCGCTATTCTGAAAACCCGGAAGCCGCTGCCGAATTTGTGCGCTTCCTGGCCGGTCGCGAAGGCCAGAAGTCTCGGGCCATTACCAACAGCTACCTGCCCACCATTGGCCAGCTTTACCGGGACCAGGATGTGTTAGGCGCCCAGCCGTTTATGGGGCCTCTGTTTGACGTGTTTAACAGCGCTGTAGCTCGCCCCTCGACTGTAACGGGCGAGTTGTACAACGAGGTCAGCGCGGCTTACTTCAACGCGGTCCACTCGGTATTAACCGGTGAGGCCAGCGCCCAAGATGCCCTGCAAGACCTGGAAGATGAATTGGTTGACATCACCGGCTTTTCCACAGGTACGCCGCCTGACGCCTCGGTAGAAGCTTCCGGCGGTACCCTGACCGGCGCCGGCGGCGGGGCCGATTTCCTGACCCGCGATTTTGAAGGCACAACCATCAAAGTCTTTCTGGGCCAGGTAGGCGACGAGGCCGGCTCTTACGGCCAATTAATTGAAGAGTTTACCGGTGCAACCGGCATATCGGTCGAAGTCGTTTCTGCCCCTGAGTCGGCCACAGATAATCTGGCCCAGCAATTGCAGTTTCTGGGCGCCGGCTCAGGCGACCTGGACGTATACCAGATTGACGTTATCTGGCCGGGTATTCTGGCTCAACACGCGCTGGATTTGAAAGAATACATTCCGCAGGAAGAAATCGACTCCCACTTCCCGGCCATTATTCAGAACAACACGGTTGATGGCAAACTGGTCGGCCTGCCCTGGTTTACCGATGCCGGGCTGTTCTACTACCGCACCGACCTGCTGGAGAAGTACGGCTTTGATGGCCCGCCCCAAACCTGGGATGAGATGGAAGAAATGGCAACCACCATTCAGGAAGGCGAGCGAGCCGAAGGCAACGACCAGTTCTGGGGTTTTGTGTGGCAGGGCAACAACTACGAAGGTTTAACCTGCGACGCCCTGGAATGGCAATATTCCCACAATGGCGGCCGCATTATTGAACCCGATGGCACCATTACCGTCAACAACCCCAACTGCGCCGCCGCGTTAGAACGCGCTGCTGCCTGGGTCGATACCATTTCACCGCCGGGCGTCACCACCTACCAGGAAGAGGATGCGCGTGGCGTGTGGCAAAGCGGTAACGCCGCCTTTATGCGCAACTGGCCCTATGCCTTTGCGCTGGGTAACAGCGACGACAGCCCGATTAAAGGCATGTTCGATGTGACCGTGTTGCCCACCGGCGCCGAAAATCACGCGGCTACCCTGGGCGGCTGGCAGTTGATGGTCTCCCGCTATTCTGAAAACCCGGAAGCCGCTGCCGAATTTGTGCGCTTCCTGGCCGGTCGCGAAGGCCAGAAGTCTCGGGCCATTACCAACAGCTACCTGCCCACCATTGCCGGCCTCTACTCCGACCCGGATGTGTTAGACGCGCAGCCGTTTATGGGTCCTCTGTTTGACGTTTTCACCCAGGCTGTGGCTCGCCCCTCGACTGTGACGGGCGAGTTGTACAACGAGGTGAGCGCGGCTTACTTCAACGCGGTCCACTCCATTTTAACGGGTGAGGCCAGCGCCGAAGACGCTCTGCAAGACCTGGAAGATGAATTGGTTGACATCACCGAACTACCAACGGGTCAGCCATAATAATTGCGTTTTGAGAGGGTGAGACGCGGTGAGTGTCTCACCCTCTTTACTACCTGCTAAGTTTAGTTAAAACCGTATTTGTGAAAAGTTACCTACAAAGAAGGAGGTAAACTTATGGCAGTAGCAAAGGCGCCGCAAAGCAAATTTGCCAAGCAGCAAGAACGTTTGGCCTTTATGTTATTAGCCCCCACGCTCATACTGATTGTAGTGGTAGCCGCCTGGCCGTTGTATCAGGCTATTCGGTTGAGCTTTACCGACGAGCGATTAGGCAGCCCGGGCCAGGGCGAGTATATTGGTCTGGAAAATTACGAAGATTTATTGTGGAGATATCGAACCCGGAGCGATGGTTCGGCCCGCATTGGCGACGGTGATTTTTACCAGGCAGTTAGAAATACCATTGTTTTAACCATCGCTTCGGTGGTGCTGGAAACCGTTATTGGGTTAGGCATAGCGCTGGTCATTAACTCTAAGTTTAAAGGCAGGGGGTTAATGAGAACCGCTGTTCTTGTGCCCTGGGCCATTCCCACCGTGGTCTCGGCCCAAATGTGGAAATGGATGTATAACGACGTTTTTGGCGTAATCAACGACATGTTTATGCGTACCGGCATTTTATCGGGGCCAGTTGCCTGGCTGGCCAACCCCACCACTGCGCTGGGCGCAATTATTGCTATGGAAGTTTGGAAAACCACTCCCTTTATGGCGCTGCTGTTGTTGGCCGGTTTGCAAATTATCCCCGGCGATATTTACGAAGCCGCCGATATTGACGGGGCCAGCAAATTGCAGCAGTTTTTGGCAATTACCTTACCCCTGTTGAGGCCGGCTATTTTGGTGGCGCTGATTTTCCGCACTCTGGATGCGCTGCGTATCTTCGATGCTATCAAAGTGATGACCGGCGGCGGTAGTGGAACGGAGGTGATGGCGACCTACGCCCATAGAAACCTGTTCGACTTTCAAAAGCTGGGGTATGGTAATGCCATTAGCGTGGTTATTTTCCTCATTATCGCGGTTTTTGTGGTTGTGTATGTTACCAGCATCAAAGTGGAGGAACTCTAATGAACGCAAAGGACTTGAAACAAAATATTCAAAATATTGTGTTTATCGGAATACTCCTGATTCTGGCGTTCTACTTATTGTTCCCTTTTTACTGGGCTGTAGTTTCTTCGCTAAAAACATCGGGGCAGCTTTTTCAAATTACTTACATCCCTCTCCAACCCACCCTGGAGCCATATCAGGTGGTTTTTCAAAATAGCGATTTTGCCCTTGGGCTGCGAAACTCAATAATCGTATCTTTTAGCGTTACGGCCCTATCGTTGTTAATTGGTTCGTTTGCGGCCTATGCCTTGGGTCGTCTGCCTTTTAGGGGCAAAGGCCCAATTCTGTACACCATTTTGGCCATGACCATGTTCCCGGCCATTGCGGTGGTTGGGTCGTTGTTTACGTTTGTGCGTAACCCCTGCGTGGTTGTGGCCGGAGATTGCCCGGAGTTGTCTATCTTCAATACCTGGTGGGCGCTTATTATTACCTACATGATCTTTACCCTGCCCTTTACCACCTGGGTAATGACCAACTTCTTCAAATCGCTGCCCGCCGAACTGGAACAAGCCGCCCTGGTAGATGGGGCCACGCCCTTTCAAACCTTTTACATGGTGTTGCTGCCGCTAACCATGCCCGCTCTGGTTACCACCGGTATGCTGGCCTTCATTTTGGCCTGGAACGAGTTTCTGTTTGCCCTAAGCTTCACCCTAGATTTTAAAGCCCGCACCGTTCAGCCGGCCATCGCCTTTTTCCGGGGGCAAAGTGAGCGCGAAATCCCCTGGAACAACATTATGGCGGCCTCGGTAGTGGTTACTATCCCTCTAATTGTGTTGGTGCTTGTCTTTCAGCGAAAGATTGTTGACGGTTTAACCGCCGGCGCTGTTAAGGGATGACCGCGTAGTCGGCTACAATTTGATAGCGCCCGGCCACTAAGTTTTCCTTCAAAATATACCTGCCAATTGACGACCATAGGGTAAAGTCATCTTCTCTATGGTCGTCCTCAAATAAATATGCCCTGGCAATGAAAAACATCCCTGATAAATTATACATCTCAATGGGGATAGTTTTCTTGATGGTGGCAATCCTGGCTGGCTGCGCCAATCAACAGGCGGCCCCAACTGCCCAGACTGCCTCTAACCAACCAGAAAATGCTAACCCCATTGTGGCCCAAATTAACAATTTAGAGCTAACTCTAGCAGACCTGAACCGGGAATTGGCCTTTGACCGGGCGGTTTATCTGCTAACCACCGGCAAAGAATTAACTCAACAAGACCCGGTTGAAAAATTAGAAAGGTTATCAACCACCCTGCTGATAGACCAGCAGGCCCAGCAAGCCGGCATCTCCGCCACCCAGGCCGAAATTGCCGCTGCGCTTGAAAATTTTACGCAAACCAGAAACATCACCACCGATACCTTGCAAGCCGCGCTGCAACAACAAGGCTACACCCTTGACGATTTCAAACAGAACCTTGCCCGCACCACCCGCGCCGAAAAATATTTAACCCAGGTGATTTTTGCCGACGCCCAGACCCCGGAACAGCAAACAGAAAAGCTGGCCGCGCTGGTAACTGAACTTCAGCAAAACGCCAATATCAAAATTTTATACCAACCGCCCAAAGAAGCCCCGGTTGTCGGGGCAACGGCCCCCAACTTTACGTTAACCAACCTGAACGGCAAAGAGGTATCCCTCTCCCAATTTCGGGGGCGGCCCGTCATTCTAAACTTTTGGGCCACCTGGTGCGTACCCTGCCGCCGAGAAATGCCGGCGCTGGAAAAAGCCTTTCAAACTCATCAGCCCGATGGTCTGGTGATTTTAGCCATCAACCTTAAAGAAGACGCCCCACTGGTAGAGTCATTTGTTGACGAATTGGGGCTATCCTTTGAAATTTTGTACGACCGCCAGGGCGAAGTCAATAAAACTTACACGGTGGCCGGCCTGCCGCGTACCATCTTCATCGACCGCCAGGGCGTGATTCAACATATCCAGGTCGGCGAACTTCAAGAAATTTTACTTCAAGGATTTTTAGGCAGAATATTATGATAGACCCGCAGCTAAACAATAAAATAGCCCTGGTTACCGGGGCCAGTAGCGGTATTGGCGCGGCCACGGCCCGCGCTCTGGCCCAACAGGGGGTGGCCGTATTCATTATTTATTACGGCCCGCCAGATGACCCTCGGGCCGCCGCCGTTGTGGCCGATATCAAAAAGAACGGCGGGCGAGCCGCCGCCTTTGCCGCCGACCTGGGCGACCCGGCCATCATCCCCACTATTTTTGACCAGGCCGAAGCCGCCTTTGGCCCGGTTGACATCCTGATTAACAACGCCGCCCACTCTACCAATGATGATATCTTCTCCATTACCGTTGAACAGTTCGACCGTCACTATGCCGTCAATGCCAGGGCCACGCTGCTGACCAGCCAGGAGTACGCCCGCCGCCGGGGCGAGCGGCGCGGCGGGCGCATTATCAATATTTCTTCTGGCGTGGTAGAGGGCGCGCCCACCGAGCTGGCCTACAGCGCCAGCAAAGGCGCAATAGAGGTGCTGACTCGCGGGCTGGCCAAAGCGTTAGCGCCTATGGGCGTTACAGTCAACACCATTTCGCCCGGCCCCACCGATACCGGCTGGATGACCCCCAGCCTGCGCGATGATTTGGCCGCCCGCACTCCCTTCCAGCGTATCGGCCAGCCGGAGGATGTAGCCGACGTGATTCTCTTTTTGGCCTCGGCGCAGGCCCACTGGCTCACCGGCCAAACTATTGATGCCGGCGGCGGCTGGCACATGAGATTTTAGCAAGGGGCATCATAAAGGAAAACTTTAATAGAATGTGGAACACGCAATACGCACTACACTTCGTAGTGCGTGTTCCGTGGCCCTAATCATCACAGGAGATAACTGTGTCTCATCAATACCACTGGTGGCAAAAAGGAATCATTTACCAGATATACCCCCGTTCATATCAGGATAGCAACGGCGACGGCATTGGCGATTTGCCGGGCATCATCCAGCGGCTGGATTATATCAAAAGCCTCAATGTCGATGCAGTCTGGTTATCGCCCATTTACCCCTCGCCCATGTATGATTTTGGTTACGATGTTTCCGACTACACCGCCATTCACCCCATGTTCGGCACCATGGCCGATTTTGACCGGCTGCTGGCCGAAGTTCACCGGCGGGGTATGAAGCTGATTCTCGACCTGGTGCCAAACCATACCTCCGATGAACACGCCTGGTTCATCCAGAGCCGCAGCAGCCGCGATAACCCCAAACGCGACTGGTACATCTGGCGCGACCCGGCCCCGGATGGCGGCCCGCCCAATAACTGGCTCAGCTTTTTTGGCGGCCCGGCCTGGACCTTTGATGAAACAACGGGCCAGTACTATCTGCACCAGTTTGTCAGCCAACAGCCGGAACTCAACTACCGCAACCCCGCCGTGGTTACAGCGATGCTCAATGTGATGCGTTTCTGGCTGGATAAAGGGCTTGATGGCTTTCGGGTAGATGTTATCTGGTTGATGATAAAAGACGACCAGTTTCGCGACGAGCCGCCCAACCCCGATTGGGACAAACTGCCGCTTCAATTGCAGCATCCCCATATGAAATTAATGCACATCCACACCCAAAACCTGCCCGCCGTTCATGACATCATCCGCCAGATGCGGGCCGTGCTGGATGAATACGACGAGCGCATGATGGTCGGCGAAATTTACCTGCGAAATCGGGAACTGGTTGAATATTACGGCCAGGATTATGATGAATGTCACCTGCCCTTCAACTTTCAGTTGATTCTGGCCGACTGGCAGGCCCAAACCATCCGCCGGGTGGTGGATGACTACGAGGCCGCCCTGCCAACAGGCGCCTGGCCCAACTGGGTGCTGGGCAACCACGACCAGCACCGGGTGGCAACCCGCGTCGGCGCGGCTCAGGCTCGTGTGGCCAATATGCTGCTGCTGACCCTGCGCGGCACCCCCACCTGTTACTACGGCGATGAAATCGGCATGGAAAATGTTGAAATTCCGCCGGAGTTTATTCAAGACCCCCCCGCCGTTAACCAGCCGGAACTGGCCCACTTGGTTGGCCGCGACCCGGAGCGCACCCCCATGCAGTGGGAGAACGCCCCCAACGCCGGCTTCGCCGAGCGGGGGGTGATGCCCTGGCTGCCCCTGGCCAAAGATTATGCCGTACGCAATGTGGCCGCCCAGGCCCATGACCCGACCTCCATGTTGAATTTCTTCACCACTCTCACCGCTCTTCGCCGGGTTGAGCCATCACTTTACGCCGGCGATTACGTCTCGCTTGACAGCGGCTCTGACCAGGTCTTTGCCTATCTGCGCCAGGTTCCCGGCGCTGACCGTTTTCTGATGGCCCTCAATTTCGGCTCAAACCGGCACACGCTCGATTTTAGCCGGGTTGCATCCTCGGCCACGCTCGCCGTTAGCACCGATATGCTGCCAACAGGGCCGGTCAACCTGTCATCCCTGACGCTGCAACCAGACCAGGGGCTGCTCCTCCGGCTGGGGTAGCCGCGCTTTGCCATCAAACCAAAGTATCGCCAGCGCCGAATGTCTTCGGCGGCAACGAGAATGAAAATCTGGAATGTCAAAGTACACTTTGACACTCCGCCGCCGTTATTTTCAAGGGGGTGTGACAATTCCTGCGCCTTTGGCAGCAACGAGTAATGAAAATTTTTCACCCCCACCCACCTCCAGCAACTTCCTCCCCCTGGCGAGGGGAGGGTTGGGGAAGGGGTCTATTTCCAGAGGAGGCAAACATGTCGACAAGCGCGCCAACCTGCCGGCTCGTCAAAGAGGCAACCCGTGAACTGGCCGACTGGGCCGGCGCTATTCAAAAAGAAAGCGGCTCCCCCTTTGAAGCGGCCAGGCAAATTGTCACCCGGTTGGGCGCGCGCGTTCGGGATGGCCGGGCCGAAGTGGGCTTCTGGACGCCGGAACTGGTTGAAAAGGAGATTCCGGCCGAGCGGGTCTTTCTGGAAATTTTGACCCCGCTCGCCCCCATTGATTTTCAACTCGACCGCCAGCAGGTGCGCTTCCGGCGCGAGCGGGTTAACCTGCTGCCCCAGGGCGATTATTTTTGGGGTGTCATCGACGGGATGCGGCCCGGCAGCCGGCAACAGGTGGGCGCGTTTTACTGGCTGCGGTATCGGGACCGGCAGGGCGCCTGGCACACCATCACCGACCCGCTGGCCTGTTCAGTGCCGTTTGGCAACATTGCGCCCGCCGAACTATACGACATCGGGCAGATGCAGCAGCAGCGGGCCGACCGCGACTATTTTGCGCGGCTCGACACCCGGCCCGACCCCGACGGCGTGCCTCGCGTGCAGGGGCCGGTCAACCTGTTGCAGTTGCACGTCAATACCGCCTCCGCCGGAGGCACGTTGGCCAGCCTGACCGAAATCTACCGGGCCATTGCCGCCAAAATTGAAGCCGGCCAGAGCCTCACCCCCGCCGAGCAAAATTACATCGGCTATGATGGGGTCCAGTTGATGCCCATTGAGCCAACGATTGAATACGAGGCCGGCCCGCACTTTTGGGAAGAAATCGGCGCCGATGACGAGAGCGTGACTGTTGCCCTGCGCCGGCCTGATATGACCAACTGGGGCTACGATATCATGACCGCCGGCTCGCCCGCGCCCAACCCCACCGCGCTGGGCAGCAAGCGCCCGGATGAACTGGTCGATTTTATCGCCACGCTGCACAACTTTCCGGGGCGCCCTATCAAAGTAGTGTTCGATATTGTTTACGGCCACGCCGACAACCAGTCGCTGCCGCTGCTTAACAAACATTTTTTTGCCGGGGCCAATATGTACGGCCAGAATCTCAATTATCTTCAGCCTGTGGTGCGGGCCATCCTGCTGGAAATGCAGCGCCGCAAAAGCAACTACGGCGTCGATGGTATTCGGGTGGATGGGGCGC
The DNA here is from genome assembly GCA_964486935.1 of uncultured Caldilineaceae bacterium. Taxonomy (GTDB): domain Bacteria; phylum Chloroflexota; class Anaerolineae; order 4572-78; family J111; genus CAZAPG01. Next base: position 56,331 of record CAZAPG010000019.1, read on the forward strand.
AGGATTTCAAATGGTGGGACTCCGAAACCGACACCATGCACCACGATGACGACTACCTGGCCCTGATGAACAATCTGGTGCAGGAGGTGGCCGGGCGGCAGTATCGCCCCTGGATGATTTTTGAGGATGGCCGCCCCTGGCCCCGCGATGATTGGGAACTGGCCTCCAGCTACCGGGAGGTGACCAAACAACACCCCAATGTGGTGCAGTGGGGGCCGCTTACCTTTGCCCACAACACCCCCTTTCTGTTCACCTTTTGGGTTAGCAAGTGGTGGCGCATCCGCGAGATTATGGAGGTGGGCAGCAACTGGATTACCGGCTGCGCCAACCACGACACGCTGCGGCGGGGCACCCAGGTTGATACCGAAGCGCGACTTAACACCTATTTGGGCCAAACCCTGCCCGAAATTTTCAGAAACGCCTACGACAACCCGGCGGCGACGCTCTTTACCTATGCCATGTCGCCCGGCGTGCCGATGGATTTCATCAACGCCACCATGCGCGCGCCGTGGAGCTTCATCCGCAATGTAGATGACCGTTACGGCGTCAAAGTGGTTTCAGAAGAGGCCCGTTTTCTGGATTGGGCCGTGGACGAGACCAGCTTCAAGGCCGAGTTTGCCTTTACTCGTTTGAAAAATCTGGGCTTCACCAACCTGTATGAGCTGCGCCGCTTCATGCGCGCCCTCGACCACGTGGTGCGGCTGACCGGCTATTACCTGGATGAAATGGTGCTGTTGCTTAAAAACATGGACCCGCCTCTGGCCGGGCCGGAGCTGTCGGAGGGCGCGCTTAAGACTGTGGCCCGCGCCTGGATGGATGACGTGCACGACTATTGTAACGTGGCCCATTATCTGGAGCGGGTTGAGGCCGGGCAATCAAACTTTAACCTGGCCGCGCGCGAGTTTCGCCGCCGGCGACCCTGGCTGATGGCCAACCTGCGCCCCCATGCCGGCGAACATTTTGATTATCTGCATCCATCCAACGGCTCAATTCTGTTTTACGGCCTGCGCGTTGCCCCCAACAACGGCGAGCAGGTGCTGTTTATCGCCAACATGGAAGGCGCGCCGCGCGCGCTTACGCCGGTCTCGCTGCCCATCCCCGATTTATCCAAATCGGGCTGGCAGCCGGCCCTGACCACGCCCGGCCTGGCGGTGGAAGCTGCCGAGCAGCCCGTAACGCTGCGCAACAGCCAGGCGGTAGTCTTTATCAAATCCTGAGCGTATTCGGGTATTCGGACGAAAGACGGAAAGCGAAGGCAACGCTGTGACTGTCCGGCTATATCTTCATACAAGTCAACGATAGCGGTAATTGGTAAATAGTAGATGGTAATCAGGCCAAATTACCAACAACCAATTACCAATTACCGGAACCAAAGCGGGAGGTAACCAGACATATGCCAACTAAAGATGGTCAACAACGGGTAATTATTGAAGGCGTCAGACCGGAAATTGATGCCGGGCGTTATCCCATCAAGCGCGTTACCGGCGAGAAGGTGGTGGTTGAGGCCGATATCTTTACCGACAGCCACGACGCGATTTCCGCGGTGCTGCGCTACCGGCGGGTTGAGGCATCGGAATGGCTGGAAACGCCCATGCGGCCGCTGGTCAACGACCGCTGGCAGGCCGAATTTACCGTGGCCGAACTGGGCCGCTACCAGTACACCGTGCAGGCCTGGATTGACCGATTTAAATCCTGGGCGCGAGATCTCTCCAAACGGGTTGAGGCCGGCCAGGATGTTAAAATCGACCTGCTTATTGGCGCGGCGCTCATTGAAGAGACCATCCCCAACGCGACCGGCGCTGATGCCGACCGGCTCAAAGCCGCCGCGGCAACTCTGCGGGCCGGCGCCGCCGGAGCCGTTACCCAGGCCCTGGCCCCGGAGCTGGCCGACCTGATGTATCGCTACTACGACCGACGCTATGCCCGCACCTATCCCCGCGAACTGGTGGTTTGGGTTGACCCGCCCTATGCCCGCTTTAGCGCCTGGTACGAATTTTTCCCCCGCTCTTTTGGCCCCAAACCGGGCCAGCACGGCACCTTTAAAGATGCCGAAGCCATGCTGCCCTACGTGGCCTCGATGGGCTTTGACATCCTCTACCTGCCGCCCATTCACCCTGTTGGCCGCGCCCACCGCAAGGGCAAAAACAACACCACCATGGCCGGCCCGGATGATGTGGGCAGCCCGTGGGCCATCGGCGCGGCGGAAGGGGGCCACAAAAGCGTGCATCCCCAACTGGGCACGCTGGACGATTTCCGCCATTTTATTGGGCAGGCCGAAGCGCAGGGCATCAAAGTGGCGATGGACATCGCCTTTCAATGCGCTCCCGACCATCCGTACGTCAAGGAGCATCCGCAGTGGTTTCGCCAGCGGCCCGACGGCGCCATTCAATACGCCGAAAATCCGCCCAAAAAATATCAGGATATCTACCCCTTTGATTTTGAAACCGACGATTGGGAGGCCATGTGGCAGGAGCTAAAAAGCGTGGTCCTGTTCTGGATTGAGCAGGGGATTCGGGTCTTTCGGGTGGACAACCCTCACACCAAAGCCTTTGGTTTTTGGGAGTGGCTGATTAATGATGTCAAACGCGATTATCCTGACGCCATCTTTCTGGCCGAAGCCTTTACCCGGCCCAAAATTATGTACAATCTGGCCAAGCTGGGCTTTTCGCTCTCCTACAACTATTTTCCGTGGCGCAACACCGCCTGGGAGATTACCCAGTACCTCACCGAGTTGACCCGCTCGGAAGTGAGCGAATTTTTTGGCCCCAGCCTGTGGCCCAACACCCCAGATATTTTGCCCCAGTACCTGCAATTTGGCGGGCGGCCCGGCTTTATCATCCGCTTTGCCCTGGCCGCCACCCTGGGCGCGTGCTACGGCATTTACGGCCCCGCCTTTGAACTGTGCGATGACCGTCCCATCGCCCCCGGCAAGGAAGAGTACCTCAATTCGGAAAAGTTTGAGCTAAAAAACTGGAATATCAAAGAGCCGGAAAGCCTGAAAGACCTGATTGGCCGGGTCAATCATATCCGGCGCGACAACCCGGCGCTGCACAGCAACCGCAATCTGGCCTTTCATTCCACCACCAACGAGCAACTGCTCTGCTACAGCAAACACACCGATGATTTAAGCAACATTATGGTGGTGGCGGTCAACCTGGATCCGCACCACCGCCAGGCGGGCTATGTGGAGTTGCCGCTCGATACCCTGGAGCTTGACCCCCGCCGGCCCTACCAGGTGCATGAACTGATAACCGACGTGCGCTATCTGTGGAATGGCCCGCGCAATTACGTTGAACTCAACCCGCACGTTACGCCGTTTCACATTTTCCGCCTGCGCCGCTACGTTCGCACCGAACGCGATTTTGATTACTTTTTATAGGAGCGCCCTATGCCAGCCGACGACCCATACTGGTACAAAGAAGCCATCATTTACGAACTGTCGGTCCGCGCCTTTGTTGATAGCGATGGCGACGGCATTGGCGATTTCAAGGGGCTGACCGGCAAGCTCGACTACCTGCAAAGCCTGGGCGTTACCGCCCTGTGGCTGCTGCCCTTTTACCCCTCGCCCATGAAGGATGACGGCTACGACATTGCCAACTACACCGCCATCCACCCAGCCTACGGCACCATGAATGATTTCAAGCGCTTTATCCGCGAGGCCCACCGGCGCGACCTGCGCGTCATCATCGAGCTGGTTTGCAACCACACCTCCGACCAGCACCCCTGGTTTCAGCGGGCGCGGCAGGCTCCGCCCGGCAGCCCTGAGCGCGATTTTTACGTGTGGAGCGACTCGCCCGAAAAATACTCCCAGGCGCGGGTTTTGTTCAACGATTTTGAGTCCTCCAACTGGGCCTGGGACCCGGCGGCCAAAGCCTATTACTGGCATCGCTTTTACAGCCATCAACCCGATTTGAATTACGACAACCCGGCCGTGCATCAGGCCATGGTCAAAGTGGTGGATTTCTGGCTGGGGCTGGGCGTGGATGGCTTGCGGCTCGTGTCGGTGCCCTATCTCTACCAGCGCGAAGGCACCGATTGCGAAAATCTGCCGGAGGTGCACACCTTTTTGAAAGAGTTGCGCCGCCACGTTGACCGGAAATACAAACACCGCCTGCTCATGGCCGAATCCAACCAGTGGCCCGAAGACGCCGCTGCCTATTTTGGCCGGGGCGACGAGTGCCAGATGGCCTTTTACTTTCCGTTGATGCCCCGCCTGTTTATGGCCGTCCGCATGGAAGACCGCTTTCCGGTCATTGATATCATCCGCCAAACCCCGCCTATCCCCAAACATTGCCGCTGGGGCCTCTTTTTGCGCAACCACGACGAACTGACCCTGGAGATTGCCACCGATACCGAGCGCGATTACATGTACCGGGTTTACGCCCACGACCCGCGGGCGCGCCACAACATCGGTATTCGCCGCCGGCTGGCCCCGCTGCTGGAAAACAACCGCCGCAAAATCGAGTTGATGAACGGGCTGCTTTTCTCGCTGCCGGGCACGCCGGTTATTTACTATGGCGATGAAGTGGGCATGGGCGATAACGTTTACCTGCCCGACCGCAACGGCGTGCGCACCCCCATGCAGTGGAGCGCCGACCGCAACGCCGGCTTTTCGCGGGCCAACCCGCAACAACTCCATTTGCCGGTGGTGATTGACCCGGAGTATCATTATCAGGCCGTTAACGTGGCCACCCAGCAAAACAATTCGCAATCGCTGCTGTGGTGGATGCGGCGGCTGATTGGCCTGCGCAAACGCCACCCAGCCCTAAACTACGGCAGCCTGGAATTTCTCTACCCCGACAACCACCGGGTGCTGGTTTTTCTGCGCCGCACCACCGATGAGTGCATTATGGTGGTGGCCAACCTGTCTCGCTTTGTGCAGCATGTCGAGCTGGATTTAGCGGCCTTTGAAGGGCAGGCGCCGGTTGAGTTGTTTGGCCGCACCGAGTTCCCCCCCATTGGCGAGTGGCCCTACCTGCTCACCCTGTCGCCCCACGCCTTTTACTGGCTCTCGTTGCAGCCACAGCGCCCCGAAGAGAAAACGGCGGCGACCGGCCCGGTTGCAACCGGCCTGCCAGAGCTGGCCGTGGCCGGCCCGTGGGACAGCGTCTTCAAAGGCAAAGCCAAAACCGCGCTCGAAGAGGCGCTGCCCGGCTACATTGCCCCCCGCCGCTGGTTCGGCTCAAAAGCCCGCGCCATTCAATCGGCTGAAATTGCCGATGCCATTGATGTTGGCGGCGCGGGCTACCTGACCCTGCTGCGCCTGACCTACAGTGAGGGCGAGCCGGAAACCTACATGCTGCCCCTGGCCTTTGCCACCGGCGACCGGGCCGACGCGCTGCGGCTGGACCGCCCCGCCGCCGTGGTGGCCCGGCTGCGCGCCCAGGAGGGCGAGGGCGTTCTCTTCGATGCGGTCTGGGAGAATAACTTTTGCGGGGCGCTGCTGGAGGCCATTGCCCGGCGCCAGCAGCTCAACGGCATGGCCGGCGACTTGCTGGCCTCGGCCACCAGCGTTTTTGCCCGGCTGCGGGGGGAGAGCGAGGAGGCTCCGCCGCCCTCGCTGCTGGGAGCCGAGCAAAGCAACACCTCCATGCGCTTTGGCGACCGGCTGATTCTTAAACTTTTCCGCAAGCTGGAAGCCGGCGCCAACCCCGATTTGGAAATCGGCCATTTTCTCACCGAGAAGGCCGCCTTTGCCCACATTCCGCCGGTGGCCGGTATGCTCGAATATCGCCATCAGGCGAGCGCCTCGGCTGAAGAGCCGGTCTCGCTGGCAATTTTGCAGGGCTTTGTGGCCAACCAGGGCGATGCCTGGCGCTACACCCTTGATACGCTTAGCCGCTATTTTGAACGCATCCTCACCCGCCGGCAGGATGATGACACAAAGCTGACGCCGCCGCGGGGCGCGCTGCTGGAAGTGGCCGGGCAGGATATCCCGGAGCAGGCGTATGAGTTGATTGGCCTTTATCTGGAGTCGGCCCACCTGCTGGGGCAGCGCACCGCCGGGCTGCACCTGGCGCTGGCCCTGGATGCAGCGGAGCCGGCCTTTGCCCCGGAGCCGCTGACCCTGGCCTACCAGCGCCCGCTGCACCAGAGCATGCGCAATTTAACCGGGCGGGTGATGCAGCTACTGCGCCGCCGCCAGAAAACGCTGCCGGAAAGCATCCGGCCCGAGGCGCAGCAATTGCTGGCTTTGGAGCCGGAAATTCTCAGCCGCTTCCGCTCCTTAATCGAGCGCAACTTCAACGCCGTGCGCACCCGCATTCACGGCGATTACCACCTGGGGCAGGTGCTGTACACCGGCAAGGATTTTATGATTATCGACTTTGAGGGCGAACCGGCCCGCACCCTGATGGAACGGCGGCAGAAAAAATCGCCCTTGCAGGATGTGGCCGGGATGTTGCGCTCGTTTCATTACGCCGCTTACGCCGCCTACTTTGAGCAATTGGCCAGCGGCCTGGTTCCGGCCCAGGCCGAAGCCGGCGTGGAGGGCTGGGCGCGTTACTGGCACGGCTGGGTTTCCGCCGCCTTTTTGAAAAGCTATCTGCGGGTGGCCCACAACGCCCCCTTTGTGCCGGACACCGCCGAGGGGTTGAAAATTCTATTGGACGCCCATTTACTGGAAAAAGCGGTTTATGAGCTGGGGTATGAGCTTAACAACCGTCCGGATTGGGTAAAAATACCATTGCAGGGCATTCTACAAACGTTACAACCAGGAGAGGGAAAATGAGCACAGAAACTTTACTCACTGATTTTGATTTATATCTGATGGGCGAGGGCAGCCACGAGCGGGCCTATGAAAAGATGGGCGCGCATCTGGTGGAAGTGGATGGCAAAAAGGGCATCTTTTTTGCCGTGTGGGCGCCCAATGCCCGGCGCGTGCAGATCATCGGCAACTTTAACAACTGGGATGGCGGGCAGCACAATATGAACTCCAGCGACGCCGGCATCTGGACGCTTTTTATTCCGGGGCTGGAAGAGCACACCGTTTACAAATACCGGATTGAGGCCCAAAGCGGCCAAACCTTTGACAAGGCCGACCCCTACGGCTTTGGCATGGAACAGCGCCCCCGCACCGCCTCGGTGGTGGTTAATCTCGACCGGTACAGTTGGGGCGATGATGACTGGGTGGCCCACCGGGCGGAACGGCAGGCGTTTGACAAACCCATCTCTATTTACGAGGTTCATTTGAACTCCTGGCGTAAAAAGCAGGATGAAAAATGGGGCACCCGCTACCTGACCTACCGCGAACTGGCCGACGAGTTGATTCCGTATGTCAAAGAAATGGGTTTCACCCACATCGAGCTGATGCCCATCGCCGAGCATCCGCTGGACGCCTCGTGGGGGTATCAGGTGCTGGGCTATTTTGCCCCCACCAGCCGCTTTGGCGACCCGCAGGATTTGATGTATTTTATCGACCAGTGCCACCAAAATAATATCGGGGTGATTCTGGATTGGGTGCCGGCCCACTTTCCCAAAGATGGCGCCGGGCTGCACTATTTTGATGGCACCCATCTCTACTCCCACACCGACCCGCGCCAGGGCGAGCACCAGGATTGGGGCACCATGATTTTTAATTTTGGCCGCAACGAGGTGCGCGCCTTTCTCATCTCAAACGCGCTGTTCTGGATTGACAAATACCACTTTGACGGCCTGCGGGTTGACGCCGTGGCCTCGATGCTTTACCTGGATTACTCCCGCGAAGAAGGGCAGTGGATTCCCAACCAGTACGGCGGGCGGGAAAATCTGGAAGCCATCAGCTTTTTGCGCAAAGTAAACGAGGTGGTCCACGGCATTCACCCCGGCGTGCTGACCATTGCCGAGGAATCAACCGCCTGGCCGATGGTCTCCCGGCCCACCTACATGGGCGGCCTGGGCTTCAGCCTGAAATGGAACATGGGCTGGATGCACGACACCCTCAACTACATCAGCAAAGACCCCATTCACCGCCGCTATCACCATAATGATATGACCTTCAGCCTGCTGTACGCCTTTAACGAAAATTTTGTGCTGCCCATCTCGCACGATGAGGTGGTGCACGGCAAAGGCTCGCTCATCAACAAAATGCCGGGCGACGACTGGCAGAAATTCGCCAACATGCGGGCCTATCTGGCCTTTATGTGGGCGCACCCCGGCAAAAAGCTGCTCTTTATGGGCAGCGAGTTTGGCCAGTGGCAGGAGTGGAATTTTAACACCAGTCTGGAGTGGGCCGCCCTGGAAGCGGCCAACCACCAGGGGCTGCAGCAATTCGTCAAAGATTTGAATCGCCTCTACCGGCAAGAGCCGGCCCTGCACCAGGTTGATTTTGAGTGGACCGGCTTTGCCTGGATCGACGCCAACGACAGCGATAACAGCGTTTTCTCCTTTATGCGCAAGGCCAAAAACAGCGACGATTTTGTGATTGTGGTCAGCAGCTATACCCCGGTGCCGCGCCAAAACTACCGCGTGGGCGTGCCCAAAGCCGGCTACTACCGCGAAATTCTCAACAGCGACGCCGAAGCCTACTGGGGCAGCAATGTGGGCAACGCCGGCGGCTGCCAGGCCGAAGAAACGCCGTTCCACGGCCAGCCCTACTCCATTTCCATCACCCTGCCGCCGCTGGCCACGGTTATGTTTAAGTTAGCTGATGGAAGTTAATCGATTCGATAGATATTGTCGCTACATTTAGCGTCATTGTATGAAATGACGCTAAATGTAGCGGTAGATTTGCGATGATACATTTTTTGACCTAAAATTGTAAAGTAGCACATTTGTTTTTCTCCGCATTTAATCTGATCGTAAACTGTGACATCTCGTTGGTTGATCGAAACCAATAGTGTGTTTTGGTAGATATGTTAACTTCGAATCCTTCTCAAAAATCACAAATCGAATATCAGCCTTTACCTAAGAATGCTTACGAGGCGGCTCGTAATAGCATTATTGGAATTGGTTTTTCTGATAATGCTATTCTTGATGACTATAGTTTTTCTACCCAAGCCGGACAACCTGTTAAGATTAATGCGCTCGCTTTTGCTCACCCTGAACGCCGAACTCCTATAACAGATTATGCAGGATTTACTATATACAATGCGACCAATGGCTCAAGTGATCAGGAAATAGTCCAGGTTCTGGCATATTTGGCTGCCCCTTTTCATCTAATTCACCGTCAGGATCGTTTTTCTTTCTGGGCCAGTGGTATTCGAGACAATCACGTCAAACCAATTGCAGTTCAGTCTAATATTAGATATGGGCAACTACATAACGTACTTAGTGAATATGCGGTTGATCTCAAACCACAGCGCATTATTGATGTCAAAAGAGGCCGTACTCAGTTTACGCACCCTGCTTTTGCTGATATTGTGCAACCTCTCCAACTTTCTCTCTGGTCGCTTAATGTTAACAGTCATTTACTGGTAAGCCATTTTGGTCAGGCTGTTAATACCTTGCGTGAGTCCATAAGAGAAGAAGCGATAACCGTTGAATTAGCAACACAACTGCTTGGAGCCATTGTTCTGGCCGATACAGGCGGTTTAGGGGAAAATGTGCGGCAAACTGAAAACCGTCTTGAACTAAGTGATCTTATCGGGTTAGCTCACCATCATTTTCCTCAATACTTTGGAGAATTGCTTTTTTCTGACTATTTTCCTGTTGCTGAACAAGCATACACAATATTGGGGCAAATACGTTATTCTGGCTTTGCCCCGGAAATGTTAAGCGCAATATACACCGCAGCCTATGGAGAAGAACAGCGTAAAAAACTTGGGCGATACGATACCCCGCTTTATTTGACCCACCGCATTTGGGAAAATATTCCGGTTGAGTTTTTGCCGCCTGAACAAAGGGTTACAGTAGATATGACTTGTGGCTGGGGTAGCTTTCTACTGGCGGGTTATGAACGTTTGTCCGAACTCAAAGATATGCGCGGTTTTTCGTTACGAGACCATATTCATGGAAATGATAGTGATCATTTGACCGCCAGATTAGCCAGTTTGGGGTTACTCATTTCCGCTTCGAAGGATAGTTGGCATGTTGATGCAGAGGACGTTTTAACTTGGGGCTGGTTAAATAAAAACCAGCCAAACATTATTGTGGGTAATCCGCCGTTTGGGGGAGCTAGGAAAGGTGAATATAAAAGAACTTCTCCCCATGGAAAGGGGCGTTATGAGGAGGCAAATAAGTTTCTTGAGCGGGCTATTGAAGTATTGGCTCCGAATGGATTTTTAGCAATGCTAATGCCTCAGTCATTTGTGGCGGCAGAGGCTTCCCCAGAACTGCGAAAGCAACTGCTTGAAGCTTGTGATGTTCTTGAACTATGGGAGTTGCCGATAGGCGTATTTCCCGAAGCTACAGCAGGCACGTTGGTTATTTTCGCGCAAAAAAAGGATAACCATCAACGAATTTATCAAACACCTGTTAGAGTTCGCACCGTGCAGAAACAGACAGCAGAAAAGTTTAAAGAGACAGGAATATTCACGGCCTCGAGTATCGCAATCGACCAATCTAAGTGGGATGAGCGTTCACGTAAATCAAGAACTTCCAAAAATACTCATATTATAGATTATACATTAACATTGCCTGCGTTTGCTTGGGCAAATTTGCATTCTAATTGTATCAACCTTAGTGAATTGGTTATCGCATTTCCAGGGGCAACTGTTGGAAATCCTGAAAAGGGTGGTTGGGTTAATTACCCGTTTCCGAAAAGAGTTTCTTGGTTAACGAATGCAAAAAATATTATAAAACGTTCATTTTTCATTGATTACGATCAACAAACTACAATTGTATATCCAAACGAATTAGAAAGACCCAGAAAAAACAGCAAAAACCCTGAAAAAGATAAGGAGCAGTATCTAGCAAATAAAAAAGTATTACTTACAGCCACCCATAACCCTAGTTGGGGAAAAAGGATAAAGGTCGCCATAGAACGTAAAAGTTGCTATGTTTCAAATAGTTTTTGGGTTATCGTTCCAAAACCCAAAGCTCTAAAAATGAATATCACTCATGAAGTGCTAGCGGCTGTATTAAACTGGTATGTGAGTAATGCTTGGGTTATTGAACACTTAAAATATCCCTGGATACAAAGTCGCGCTCTTCAAACTTTACCCTTTCCTCGTGAATTAAGTCAAAAAGATTGTGAGATATTAACCGAAGCCGTCTTAAAACTTGAAGCTGCTGCTATTGCCAATAAACCCGAAGCACCGGACGCACTTCAGACTATTGACTCCATTCTCAAGTCCGCCTACCAACTCGACGACGAAACTTACCATCGTTTGACCATGATTTATGAATGGGATGATAACCCCCAAATCACGCTTGATCAACAACCGGACCCCAACGCCCGGTGGGAGATTAGCGGTATTGTTGAAGATGTGAACGCTTCAGAAGGAACAATAACGCTCTGGCTCAACGGCTTTGATCATTTTGAAACTGTGCCTCTTTCACCCGTTATGCCGGGCTGGCTGTTGCGTCCTGAAGTCGCCTTTCGGACCGCTATTCCTCGGGAGTGTGTACGAAAACGCAGTTTAGTTGGTGTTTCCTGGGGAAAATTTTATCCACAAGAACATACTTATCTCAGTGAAGAAGAGTTGTTTGAACAATTAACCCACGCTTTCTACCCTGAAACATAAACCAGATGACCGAAAAATTTAAAGTTAGAGTTACGTTTCTTGATGTTGGTCAAGGAGACACCATTGTAATCTCAATTCCAGAAAAGCAGGAAGCGGTTGTGGTTGATTGTGTACACGCTGAGGCCGTGATAACCTACCTGGAGAAACAAGACATCAAATATCTGCGCGGTTTGGTGATTACCCATTTGCATCTTGATCATTACAAAGAGGCTGTTGATTTTCTAAATAATTGTGAACGGGAGATTGGCCTGACTTGCGAGCGAGTTTTATTTAATTGGCCACGGCGTGTACCCAAGTCTCAGTTTGATCAAATTTTACGTGACCCTGATGGACATTCTGATATCCTGAATAATCAGAAGATTAATGAAAATCAGCGAAAAACTGCGTATTCTGATTTAAAGAGATGGGTTGATAATCACGACAATCGATACGGCGCACTTTCCAGACAGTTTGACATTGGTAGTTTACAATTCAATGGTTCTCTTGATGATGTCATTGAACTTCTTCACCCTCGACAATCTCAGTTAGACGATTTAATCCTTCCAAATGATGAGTCAGGTGTTCTTAAAGTACGTGGATTAAATAGTAGTGCCCTTTTGATGGGCGATTTAGAGTATCGCGGATGGGAATATTTAAATAGAAAATCTGTTGACTTAAAAAGCGATGTCCTTAAGTTCCCTCATCATGGAGCCTGGCGAAACGCTGATCCCGCCCTCTTACTTGATGAAGTTAACCCCTCAATAATTGTTATTTCAGTTGGTACATCAGGTACTCAATATGATCATCCCAACCCCCACGTTTTTGAAGCCATAGCTCAACGCTCTCATATTCGTTTGCTTTGCACTCAAGTTACTGAACAATGCGCCTCCCAAATCCCAAGAAAATCGAAAATTGTCAAACAACTTTTTGAGGAAAATTCCACAAATGACGCAAGTAATTTTTATTTAGAGCAATCTGGTTGTCCGTGCGCCGGCACAATTATTATTGAATTGGGTGAGCTCCCTTTCGTACTTCAACCAAATCTTAAGTTCCATCGAGACGTTATACAATCGCACTTCGATACCCATAAGTGTATAATTTAAACTAATCTCCGATAGTAGCGTCGGAGATTTTTGTTTTAACTCTTTGGAGGTGAAATCGTGTCTTTAACAATTGATTCATTATGGTACAAAAACGCCATCTTTTACGAGGTCCACATCCGCTCCTTTTGCGACAGCAACGGCGACGGCAAAGGAGACCTGCCCGGCCTGACCAGCAAGCTGGATTACCTGCAAGAGCTGGGCGTCGATTGCCTGTGGCTGCTGCCGATGTTCCCCTCGCCGCTGCGGGATGACGGCTACGACATTGCCGACTACCACAACATCCACCCCGATTACGGCACGGTGGAAGATTTCAAAAAGCTGGTTGACGAAGCCCACGCCCGCGGCATGCGCGTCATCACCGATTTGGTGCTGAACCACACCTCAGATATGCACCCCTGGTTTGTCGAATCGCGCAAATCAAAAGACAACCCCTACCGCGATTACTATGTCTGGAGCGACTCCGACCAGAAATACAAAGAGGCCCGCATTATCTTTTTGGATACCGAGGACTCTAACTGGACGCTGGACCCGGCCACCGGCCAGTATTACTGGCATCGCTTCTACTCCAGCCAGCCCGATTTGAATTACGACAACCCGATGGTGGCCGACACCATGATTGAGGTGCTGAAATATTGGATGGACATGGGCATCGACGGCTTCCGGGCCGATGCCGTGCCCTACCTGTTTGAGCGCGAAGGCACCAACTGCGAAAATCTGCCCGAAACCCACGACTACCTGAAGCGGGTGCGGCGCGTGCTCGACGAGGATTACCCCGGCACCATTCTGCTGGGCGAGGCCAACCAGTGGCCCTGGGATTTGCGCCCCTACTTTGGCGGCGATGAAAACGACCCAACCGTGCCCGGCGACGAGTTCCACATGGCCTTTCACTTTCCGGTGATGCCCCGCATCTACAAGGCGCTGGCGCTGGCCGACGCCACCGATGTCATCGACATTATGGACCAGACCCCGGCCATCCCCGCCAACAGCCAGTGGTGCGTCTTTTTGCGCAACCACGATGAGTTGACCCTGGAGATGGTTACCCCCGAAGACCGCGAACTGATGTGGAAGCTGTACGCCCCCCACCCGCGTATGCCGCTCAACCTGGGCATACGCCGCCGGCTGGCACCGCTGCTGGACAACGACCGCCGCAAAATTGAGCTGGCCAACGCCATCCTCTTCAGCCTGCCGGGCGCGCCCATCATCTACTACGGCGATGAAATTGGCATGGGCGATAATATCTGGCTGTTTGACCGCAACGGCGTGCGCACCCCCATGCAGTGGAGCGGCGAACGCGGCGCGGGCTTTTCCCAGGCCGACCCCGAAGCGTTTTGGGCGCCCCTGATTGATGATGAGACCTACGGCTACCAAAAAATCAACGTGGCCGCCCAGCAAGCCGAGTCCGGTTCGTTGTTTCATACCATGAAGCACTTTGTGGCCACCCGCAAAGCCCACCCGGTCCTCGGTTGGGGTGATTGCGATTTTTTGCGCGTAGCCAATAAGTCTATTTTAACCTACCTGCGCCAAACCGATGAGTCGCAAATGTTGATTGTTTGCAATTTGTCTGACCAGCCCCAAACCATTACACTGTCGTTAGCAGATTTTGTGGGGGTGCATCCCCGCGATGCGCTATCCGGCGCGTCGCTGGAGCCAATTAGCCAGGCCGATTATTCGCTCTCGCTGACCCCTTACCAATACTACTGGTTGTCACTTTAACCAACAATTTTAACCCGGATAAGTTTTGAGAAGAGGAAAATAACTGAATGGCATTTGTTTCGACGTTTGACGAACGCCGCCTGCTGGTAACGGATTTAGCCGGAACCCTGGTGGGCGGCCCCAAAAAAGGGCGAATAAAATTGCAGCAAGCCCTGGAGGAGGTGCGCGAGTCAACGATTCTGGTTTACGTTTCCGGCCAAAACCTTGGCGCGCAGCTTGCCAAAATTGATGAAAACCAACTGCTGCACCCCGATTACATTATTTCCTCGGTGGGTACCGAAATTCACCGCCTGCCGGGCGAGCACCCCGTGGACGAGTGGTATCGCTATATTCAGGCCGGCTTTTATCGGGATGAGATTGAGGCGCGGCTGGCCGAATATTACCCTCACTTGCAACTGCAACCGCTTGAGCATCAAACGCCGCTAAAAATTAGCTATTTTTGGGAAGACGCCTCGCCCGAAGATTTGGACGCATTACAGCGAGACCTGATTGAGGCCAACTTTTCGGCCAAGCCGGTTTACTCTTCGGCGGTTTACCTGGATATTATCCCGGAGCGGGCCGGTATTGGGGCGGCGGTAAAATTTCTGGTCGACTCGCTGGTGTTGTCGCCCAGCCAGGTGTTTGTGTGCGGCGATACCGGCAACGAGATTGACCTGTTTCAATACGGTTTTCGGGGCATTGTGGTTGATAATGCCACCCGCGAGCTGAAAAAAGCAGTTGAGTTGCGGGCCTATTTTAGCCACGGCACCCACGCCGAAGGGTTGTTGGAAGGGTTGAAACATTACAAATTTTTTGCTCCTGCCCGCGCTACCTCAAAACAAGATGTGGCCAAAGAAGCCCTGGAGCGGGCTGTTGAGTCGCTGCGGCGCAACATTACCTCGATGGGCTTTTCGGCGGCCAGCCTGGTAGATAACCCGCTCACCGATGAGGAGTCAAATTATTTTGCCGTCTGGAGTCGCGACGGCATCAAAACCGGGCTGTGGAGTTTGTGCCTGAACGACTCCGACATTACCGAATGTTTCCGCCGCACCCTGGAGTTGATGGCCGACCATCAAACCACGGCTGGTCAAATTCCGGCCAACGTGCAGATAAACACCGAAACCCCCGATTATGGCGGCATTGGCGATATCGCCTCCATCGACTCGGTGCTGTGGTTTGTGATTGGTAGTTGCCGCTACGCCGCTTACACCGGCGACGGCGCTTTTTTGGAAAATATATTTCCCAATCTTGAGCGAGCCATGCGCTGGCTGCGGGCACATGACTCGAACAACTGCGGCCTCATCGAAATCCCTGAGTCTTCAGACTGGATGGATTTGTTTCCGCGCTCCTACAACGTGCTGTATGATGAAGTGTTGTGGTATCAGGCTTGCCGCGATTTTAGCGTCATTTTAACCGTAATGGATCGAGATGCCCAGGATTACTTGAGTCTGACTCAATTAATTCGCAAAAAGATTGTGCGGCAGTTTTGGCCCACCGCCCGCAAACTGTCCGAGGCCAGAGAGGCTTTTTCAGAAACGCAGTTTACCCTGGGCAATGCTCAATATCTGCTGGCCCAAATTAGTCCTTTTGGCTTTTCTTGGCGCTGCGATGTGTACGCCAATTTATTGGCCAGCTTGATGGGCCTGCTGGATGACCGCCAGATGGAGCAACTTTTTCACTTTTTATGGGGCGCGGGGGTTAACTCGCCCTATCCGGTCAAGTGTTTGTATCCGGCGGTGCAATCCGGGGCCAGTGATTGGAAAGATTACTTTATCACCAACTTTCTCAACCTGCCGGAGCATTATCACAACGGCGGCATCTGGCCCTTTATTGGCGGGCTGTGGGTGAGGTTTTTAATGCAATGCGGCCGGCTAGAGTTAGCCCATCAGGAATTAAACGCCCTGGCCGAAAGTTGCCGGCTGGGGGTTTATGGCGAGTGGGAATTTAACGAGTGGCTGCACGGCCAAACCGGCCGGCCTATGGGCAAGGCGCACCAGGCCTGGAGTTCTGCCAGCTATATTTCGGCCTACAAAGCCCTTCATCACGATACCGTTCCGGCTGATTTTGAACCACTTACTGAAGGGATGTTTAAACCGCAGAAAGTCTAAAAATGTTCCGAATTCAGAATTCCGGGTTTTGGAGTGAAAATGCGCGCTTTTTCACTCCAGAAACGGTTAATTCATAACCGGCTAACTCGGAGTCAACTTGCGCAATCCCGCACTTAGGGCTAACGCTGAACTGATGAGCTAATAAACTATTTTAACGGAGCCTGACAATGCACATTGGTTTTTTAAACCCCCAGGGAAATTTTGACCCCAACGATAGCTACTGGACGGAGCACCCCGACTTTGGCGGTCAACTGGTTTATGTTAAAGAAGTTGCATTGGCGATGGCCGCCCAGGGCCATCAGGTGGATATTATCACCCGCCAGATTATTGATGACAAATGGCCCGAATTTGCCGCGCCGCTGGATAGCTACCCCGGCCACCTCAATGCGCGCATTGTGCGGATTCCGTGCGGCCCGGAACAGTTTCTGGCCAAGGAAGCGCTGTGGCCCTACCTGGGCACGGATTGGGCCGCGGGCATTATCAGCTTTTATAACGGCGAGGGCGGCCTGCCCGATTTTTTTACCACCCACTACGGTGACGGCGGCCTGGTGGGCGCTGTGTTGAAGCAGAAAAGCGGCGTGCCTTTTACCTTTACCGGCCACTCGCTGGGGGCGCAAAAGCTGGACAAGCTGCACCCCACGCCAGACTCGCTGGCCGAAATTGACCGCCGCTTTCACTTTAAAGAGCGCCTCATGGCCGAGCGCATGGCCATGAACCACGCCGCCCGCATCATCACCAGCACCCGGCAGGAGCAAATGGAGCAGTACACCCACCCGGCCTATCACGGCGCGATAGACCCCGCCGGGGCCGACCACGACCGCTTTGCAGTGGTACCGCCCGGCGTCAACCGCCGCGTTTTTTCGCCGGAGCCGGGCGCAGCGGATGCCGATGTGTCGGCCAGATTGGATGCGGCGCTGGCGCGGGATGTCTCGCCGGAGCGGCAGAAGTTGCCGCTGATTCTCTGCTCCAGCCGGCTCGACCAGAAAAAGAATCATCTGGGGCTGGTTAGGGCCTTTGCGCAGAGCAGCCGCTTGCAGGAAGTGGCCAATCTGGCGATTGTGGTGCGCGGGCTGGAAAATCCGCTGCAACAGCGCGGCCAGCTAAAAGGCGAGGAGCGGGCCATTTTGGATGAAATTGCCGGCCTGTTGATCGGTCATGACCTCTGGTCGAAAGTGATTTCATTCCCGCTGAACAGCCAGGCCGAACTGGCGGCGGCCTACCGGGTGGCGGCCAGCCGCCATTCTGTTTTCACCCTGACGGCCAGTTACGAGCCATTTGGGCTGGCTCCGCTGGAGGCCATGAGTTGCGGCCTGCCGGCCGTGGTTACCCGCAACGGCGGCCCCAGTGAAAGCCTGTACGATGCCGATACCAACACCCGCTATGGCGCGCTGGTAGACCCGGCCGACCCGGCCGATATTGGCCGCGGGCTGCTGGAGGTGCTCTCCTCGGAAGCGTCATGGCAGCATTACCACCGCGCCGGCATCGAGCGGGTCATCAGCCGCTACACCTGGGACCGCACCGCGGAAGGCTACATGTCGGTGATAAGACAGGCCCTGGCCAATCCGCCCCAGGCCGGAACGCTGGCAATTCCCGCCTATTTTACCCACCCCGCCCCGGACAATGACATCGAGCTGGCGCGGGTGGCCGAATGGTACTTTACAGAGGGATAAATCTATGGCCGACAATCAACCCGATATTGATGTGCTGACGATAGGCGAAACGATTATTGATTTTATCTCAACCGAGCCGGTTGAGGGGCTGCGCGAGGCCACCACCTTTCAGCGTTATTTGGGCGGGTCGCCGGCCAACATTGCGGTTAATGTATCAAAGCTGGGCGGCAACTCGGCCATTATGGCCAAAACCGGTATCGGCGCGTTTGGCCAGTTTTTAAAGGCGGAGTTGCGCTATAACGGAGTCAACACCGACTATCTGATTATGGACCACCGGGTTCATACCAGCATTATTTTTGTATCGCAAACCAGCGGCACGCCGGAATTTGAGGCGTTTAGAAATGGCGATTACAAATTAACTCCCGAAGAAGTAGCTGAAGAAGCGATTGCCCGGGCCAGGGTAGTGCATACCTCAACCTGGCCCCTGTCGCGCGAACCCAGCCGCCTGGCGGTTGAAAGAGCCTTTCAACTGGCCCACGACCAGGGCAAAATTGTCTCATTTGACCCGAACTACAGCCCCGTTATCTGGCCCGATTACCAGCAGGCCCGGGAGGTTATCCGCAACCTGTGCCGCTATGTTACCATCACCAAAGCCTCGCTGGATGACTCGCACCGCTTTTTTGGGCCGGGCCATCCGCCGGAGGAATATATTCAGATGTTTCATGAGTTGGGGCCAAAAACCGTGGTCTTTACCATGGGCAAGGATGGCTCGCTGATTTCGCATGAGGGGAAGTTGCTGGGCCATTTGCCGGCCCGCCCCATCAAGGTGGTTGACGCCACCGGCGCGGGTGACGCCTTCTGGTCGGGCTTTCTGGTGGCCATGCTCGACGGCCACCCTATGGAGCGCTGCCTGCTGTTTGCCCGCGAGGTGGTGGAAATGAAGCTGGCCCGGGTCGGCACCCTGCCCACCGCCATCGACCGCCACGAGCTTTACGCCCGCCTGCCGGCTGTCTCGGAAGCGTTTGCCCGCCCCAAATAAGGCGCTGGGTGAAAATCCGGCCATCGGGATTTGTGGGTTATCAGGTAGCCTGATATTTCAGAAGTATGGGGGTCTTTTTATGTCAAAGTTGGGGTGCTTATTTTTTCATTTTTTGATTTGGAATTGTAAATAGTGGACTTCAATAGCGTAGCTTTAAATTTTCTCATCAGTTTTCTTGCCACCGTGGTAGGGATCCTTTTCGTCTTATGGATTGAAAGACAAAGAAGACCAAAATTGTTGTTAAAAGTAGGAATATCTGGAGAACTTGGAGACGAAGACCTTCTTGGACGTCAGCCAGCGAAATGGACACATATCCAAATTCATAATAAAGGAATTTCTCGTTGGCTCGCTTGGGTTTTTAATGGTGAGCCTGCTTTGAATTGTCGCGCTTGGATAACATTTCATCATTTTCCTGATGGTCACCGAGTTTTTGATCGGGCGATGACGGCACGGTGGTCTGAGACACCTGAACCTCAGGTCAATATTATAGAAACAGAGAGAGGACCTGTAGCTAGATTGGTAAATGCTCAAGACTCAGTTGATATACCGTCAAGTGAGTATACCAATATTGATGTTGTATTTAGAGCCAAGAGCGAGGATGAATGCTATGGTTGGAGTAATGAAAGTTATCTTTATAATTGGCGACATCCGGCTTGGAAGCTCGAAAAAGGACGATATATTGTAAAGGTCAGGGTAAAGACTGGAGGGAGGGAATTTATTGATGCTTTTTTGGTTGCCAATGATGTTCCATACGAAGATTTTAGACTTGAACCGATAAATAAAAAACTAAAGAAGCATCTCAGGTGATTGAATGCGGAAGCTTGTTGGTTGGCCCGCAACCCAACAAATCAATATATACGAACTGCTGCCGCCCACTTTTATAACGGTGACACGCCAGCAAAGTAATGGGTAATTGTGGTGACTGTCGCTGGCCCACAATCGCGTGAGTTCAGGCGTTGGGCGGATCATTGAAAAGGAGAACAACCTGGATTCATCAGAGGGAACCAGAACAGGCTTTGCCTCGGTCAATGGTATCAAAATTTATTTTGAAACGACAGGCGAGGGCCAGCCTCTATTGCTGCTTCACGCCGGCGTGGCTGACAGCCGAATGTGGGATCGCCAGTTTGAAGCGTTTTCGACAACCCATTTGGTGATCCGCTGTGACCTGCGTGGATTTGGTCAATCTGGAAAGTCATCGGGCAGCTTTGCCCATTACGAAGATATCGCTGCGTTATTAAAGTATCTAAATGTCGAACCGGTCAGGGTTGTTGGGTCATCTTTTGGCGGTTATGTCGCCATTGATTTTGCGTTAGCCTGTCCTGAAATGGTCACTGGTTTGGTGCTGGCAGCACCCGCTTTGGGGGGGTATGAGTTCGAGTCAGCAGAGATGTTGGAATTTTTTGCGGCTGAGGAAGAAGCGCTGGCGCGAGGCGATTTGGCAGCGGCCACAGAATTGAACCTGAAAATGTGGGTAGAGGGTTTTAATCGGCAACCTGAAGCGGTTAGTGATGAAATCCGAGAGCGGGTTCGAGAGATGCAATTCAACATATTCTCTCAGCCGGAACTTGCGGATGTGATCGAGAAAGAACTGGCGCCGCCAGCGATTAACCAGTTACACAAGATTATGGTTCCAACCCTGGTAATTGTGGGGGATAAAGACGTCGCAGAATTCCAAACCATCTCAACGCTAATTGCCCAAAAAGTTGAGAATGCCAGGCACGAGGTAATCTCCGGCGCAGCCCACCTGCCGAATATGGAGAAACCAGAAGAATTTAACCGCCTTGTCCTTGATTTTCTGTCATAAAGGCTAAAGCGCAAACCCGTCCAACAATTTGTTGAGGCCGAATACCCGCTGTTACGATTGTGAAACAAATCGAAGGGCAAGAACAGGCCGATGACCGGCCTGTTTTGGTTTTGTCAATAAGATTTTGTAGAGTATCAGAGCTAACTACAACGGTATAAAAAAGGGCGCAACCAGTTGCCGGTTACGCCCTTTTTTAGTGGGGCGGTTACTTCTGGCTTAACACGCTTTGCAAATCCAGCTTGTGGCCAAAAAACTGGGCCAGCATGGGGCTGGCGGCAATTTCTTTTTCTAATTCCCGGATGATTTTTTCGGTGGCCACCCTGCCCGGAGCCTGCTTTTCCTCCTCAAGCACCTCTCGCCGGGCAACTACCCAAATATACAGGTCGCCCTCGGTATTTTGAGGGAAATTTTTTAAGACCTCCTTTTCTCTGATTAGCTTGACCACGGGCAGATATACGTTATCGTACCAACTGGCTACCGCCTCTTGGTAGGAGATGGTGTGGCCGTATTCCGCTTCTTTTAGATATTTGTGAACCTCAATGTGCCGTTTGGCCAGTTTGTAGCAGCCGGCCTCGGTAAATTTGATGTTGTGGTTGGGTTTGAGATCATCCAGCCGGGTATCTTCTAAAAATTTATCGCGCTCAACTTTAAGGGCAAGACTGCTCAGGTCTAGCCGATCTCTAAAATAGCCCATGAGCCGGGCAAAGGGGTTGGTGGCTCGCTCGCGTTTTACTTTTTCTATTAAATCTTCGGTGGGCACGTAGCCCAGGGCCTTTATTTCATTTTCCAGGGCGGCCCGGTGCAGCAGCAGCCAGGCGTACAGGTCGGCTTCGGTGCGGTCGGGGAAATCCTTCAAAACTTCGCTTTGGCGGATACGTTCTATGGTGGGCAGATAGACATGATTATACCAACTGGCTACCGCTTCCTGGTAAGGGATTTCGTGGCCCGCTTCAGACTCTTTCAGGTATTTGTGGAAGGCAATATGCTCTATAACCAGGCGGTATCGGCCGGGTTCGGTAAAGGTGATATTTTGTTCTGGCCTAAGTTTATCCAGCCTCGTTTCGTTAAAGAACTCGGTTTGTTCCATTTTTAGAAGCAGGTCATCCAGGTCGTCATCTTTATCAACCGGCACCTGGGTTTTGTATTCGGTTACGTAAGCCTCGATGGTTTTGGCCTTGTGCGCCCTGGCCACCGAAACGCGGTGGTTGCCATCGCGCACAAAATAAACATCGCCCACTTTAAATACGTCAATAGGCGGGTAGCCTTCGGTATGAGCCACGGCATCTACGCGCCGCCAGCGTTCTTCGGTTTGGTCACTTTTGGGTAAAAAGGAGCGGGTAAAATCTCGATAGCGGCCAACGCTGCCCACTATTTTATCCAGCTCTATTTCTTGCAGCCCTTTGTAAGATGAGTCCTGTAATCTTAAGTTTTGTTTGACTTCTTCAAAAGAAAGCAGGTCGTTGGGGCGTCCGGTAAAAAAGCTAACCCACTCTTCGATAAGGGCCTGCTTTCTGGCGTTTGTAAATTCTCTGGCCGAGTTTGTTGTTAATATACTCATTGTGTCACCATCTGCCTTTCGTCAATGCGCTTGCTCGCTGTCTCTAAATTAATTCATGGTGGCCCCGGCAGCCCGAGGCGGGGCAAGCAAAACGTTGTCTCCTCTACACATTTTGCGGATAGATATTTAATCCATGTGGGTGGACAGTGTGTTGTTAACCAGCTTATTATATCTAAGAACGATTAAGGCAAGGTCAAAATCAGGTTAAATTTTTGTTAAATCTAAAATTTGATATAAAAAGGCGCTTCTCTGGCTAAATAAAGAAGCGCCTTTGCTAAACTCTATCATGAAACAATAACGTATTATTGAGTATTGTCAAACAAGGGTTAATTTTTTGCCGGGGTTAAATTGCCGGCAGTGGCCCGGTGCCCGGTTTGCTGCTGCTGCGGCGCATGGATATTTCCCACGGATAGACAATGTACCGGTCGGTGATAGCGCCATAGTAGTCGGGGCCGGCGTCGTGAAACAGGTTTGATTTTAGCCGGTAGTGAAGCACCGCCGTTTCGCAATCGCAGCCGGCGGCGGCCAGGCGTCCCTGCACCATCATAATGGCCCGTCCGTTGGCCCAAATGTCGTCAACAATCAAAATGCGTCGATTGGTGAGCAGGGTATCGGGCGGAAATTGAATAAAGGTAGGCCAGGCCAGTTTTTCGTCCACTTCATCGGGAAAGTAAACCGAAGCGGTTAACACGTGGGTAATGCCCATCGCTTCGCTCAAGATACCGCCGGGCACCAACCCGCCTTTGGTAATCATCAACAAGCCATCAAACTCGCCTCTAAATTGAGGAATCAAATGGTCAATGAGTTTATCAATGTCTTCCCAACTCAATATTTCGCGTTGTAGATTTCCCTCTTCAGGCGAAGCGCCTTCGGGCGGCGGAAAGGATGGAAGCATTTTCAATACTCTGCCGGTTACTTTATTCAAAAGGGTATTCTACGCCTGTTTTGCCAATGCGTCAATGTTTAAAATTCGCTATTGCCCACCCTAAAACGCTCAATTGCCATAAAACCCAGGCCGCAAACCAGCATCAGCAGGTTGCTCATAGCCAGGGCCTGCCCATAGTTAAGCGCGCCGGGCTGGCTTAAAAACCTGAAAATAGCCACCGGCATGGTTGGCGTATCGGGCCGGGCAATAAATAGCGTTGCCCCAAATTCTCCCATGCTAATAGTAAAGGCAAATACGGCCCCCACCAGCAGCGCCCGGCCGGCAATGGGCAGGTCAATCTGTTGCCAGACGCGCAGCGGCGATGCGCCCAACACAGCGGCAACCTCGCGCAGCGAGGGCTGAATACTGCGCAGCGCGGGCAGCACACTGCGAACCACAAAGGGCAGCGCCACCAGCGTATGGGCAAAAACCACCAGCAGCGGCGAGGTGCGCAAATTGAGCGGCGGCTGATTAAGGGTAATAATATAGCCAAACCCCAGCGTAACCGCCGAAGTAGCCAGCGGCAGCATAAAAAGCGAGTCAAACAGGTTTTGTAAAACAGCTTTGACCCGCAGCCGGCCGGCCTGGCTGCCAGGGTTGAATTCTGATGCGTTTCCCCCTTTCCGCGCAGTTAGCGCCACGCCAACCAGCAGCCCCAGCAAAGTAGCCAGCAGCACCGTGCTCAAGGCAAAACCCAGCGAGTTGGCAATGGCCTGGCCGGGCGGCACAAAAAAAATACTCTGCCGCCGGGGCATGTCAATAAACAAAGCCTGGTAGTATCTGGTGGATAAACTGCCCGCCACGGTTAGCGACCGCAGCGCCAGCGCCGCCAGCGGCGCGCCCAACAGCAGCAACATCAGGCCGACATTTCCCCAAACGGTTACTCGCTGCCGCCAGTTTTGGGGGATGCGCTGGGCCGTTTGCTGCGATTGCAGCGCCAGTGGCCGGCTGGTTTTGGCCTGCAGCCGGCTGTAGGTGAGCATCAGGGCAAAAATAAACAAAATCTGCACCAGCGAGAGCGCCGCCGCTACCGGCAAATTAAACAAGTTGACCGCCTGCCGGTAGATTTCAACCTCGAGCGTGGCAAAGCGCGGCCCGCCCAAAATTAAAATAACGCCAAAGCTGGTAAAGGTAAAAATAAAAGTCAACAACCCCGCCGAACCAATGGCCGGGGCCAGCAGCGGCAGGGTGATGTGCCGAAAAGTTTGCCAGGGGCCGGCGCCCAGCATCTGCCCGGCCTCGACAAGCTGGGGGCCAAGATTGCTCCAAAAGCCGCCCACCAGCCGCAGCACAATGGTGTAATTGTAAAAAACGTGCGCCAGCAAAATAATAGTTACGCCATGCTGCAATTGAATGGGCGGCGCGTCCAGCCCCCACACGCTCATTAAGCCCTCGTTGACCAGCCCTCGCGGGCCGAGCAGGGCGGTAAAGGCATTGGCCACTACTACGGTGGGCAACACAAAGGGAATGGTTGTCAGGCTGCGGAGCAGGGTTTTGCCGGGAAATTGGTAACGGGCAAACACATAAGCAGCCGGCAGGCCCAGCCCCAGCGTGAGCATGGTAGAGAGTGCGGCCTGCCAAACCGTAAACCAGAGTGTCTTTAAATAGTAGCCAGAAACGACCAGTTTTTGCAGCGCCGCCAGATTTAGCCGCCCCTCCGGCGCAAAGCTGAGGCTAAAAATTGAGGCCAGCGGGTAGAAATAAAAGAGCAGCAGAAAAATGGCCGGCAGCAGGTAGCAGAGGAAAATGAGTAGGGAGTAGGCAGTAGGCAGTAGGGGTTTGGTACGGCTATGCAAACTTGATGGTATCAAAACGAAATCCAAAATCTAAAATCTAAAATCAACGGAGTACGGTTTCAGTCCAGGCGTTAATCCAGGTCTCGCGGTTGGCGGCTATCTCATCGGGGGGCAGGGTGGCCGGGTTGGGCGAGAGTTGGGCGTACTGCTCAAATACATCGGGCAGGGCGGCGTTTTGATTGGCCGGAAATACAAACATATTCAGCGGGATGTCCTCTTGAAATTGCTCGCTCAGCAAAAAATCGACCAGTTTTTCGGCCAGCGCCCGTTTTGGGGTGCCGGTTAAAATGCCAATGAACTCAATTTGTCTAAAGCAGCTTTCATCGCCAATTACCGAGCCGGTGGGGGCGTCGTCCAGCGGCTCTTCGGCAAAGTAAACTTCAACCGGCGGGCTGCTGGCATAGCTAACCACCAATGGGCGAGTTCCCTCGTAGCGGGTGAACTGGCCGTAATAGGCATCCTCCCAGCCGTCAACCACCAGCACATCGTTCTCAACCAACTTCTGCCAGTAATTCAAATAGCCGGGGTCGCCAAAGTGGGCCACTGTAGCCATTAAAAAAGCCAGCCCCGGCGAGGAAGTGGCCGGATTTTCGACCACGGTTAAGCCGGCGTATTGCGCTTTGGTTAAATCTTCAAGGTTGGCCGGGGGTGTTAGCTCTTTTTCTTCAAACCAGCCTTTGTCGTAATTAAGACACACATCGCCGTAATCAACCGGCAGCAGCCGGTGTTCGGCATCAAGTTGCAGGCTGTTGGGGATGTTGGCTAATTGGGGCGACTCGTATGGCTCAAAAATTCCGGCCTCGATGGCCCGGCTGAAGAAGGTGTTGTCCACGCCAAAAAACACATCGGCCAGGGGATTTTCTTTGGAGAGAATGGCCTGGTTCAGAGCAGAACCGGCATCGCCGGCCCGCAAAAATTCTATTTTGGCGTTATTGGCTTCTTCAAAAGCGGCAATTACCTCTTCGCTGGCGGCAAAGCTGTCGTGACTCATCAAAATAATGGTTTCCGGCTGGCCCGGTTGAGCCTTCGCAGCCTCATCAGCCTGAGAGGCTGTGGCCGCGGGCGACTCGCCGCCGCCGCAAGCGCCGAGAAGCGCAATTGTCAAAAATAAAATAACGTTTATGACGCGCTGCCATAGGGCAGTTTGTATTTTGTGCTGTTTCATTGTCGTAAATCCTCCTCGTAAGCTGTATTAAAATGAATGAGCAAGAGCATGCCCCGGCCAATTTGTATGCTGGCCTGGGTGGTGGTTAGCGCATTGCTAACGGTGTAAGTGCTGCCAAACGAGAGCGTGGCGTTGGCCAACGGCCACCTGACGCCGCTGAGATTGACCTGCTCCACCGTAGGCGAGAGCGGAATCAGCGAGAGGGTGTCGCCCGGCTGGCCCGTAACCGCCAGGCTCTGGTGGCTGCGCAACAGCGCGGCCCACTGCGGACCATCGGCCAGCGTTAGCCGCGCCGCAGCGTATTGGGGCCGGGTAAGCAGCAACAGGTTGGCCAGCATCTGGTCCAGCCGCCCGCCCAGCAGCGTGACCAGTAAAATTTCATCAGGCTGCTCGGCCAGAGCCAAATCCAGGGTGATTTCCAGGTCGGATTTGTCTTTGTCGGCGGGGTAACGCTGAATGGCGACGCCGGCCGCCTCCATTTGGTTAACTGTTTCCGGCGTCAATGAGTCGAGATCCCCGGCAATCAATTCGGGCGTCAGGCCCAGTTCAAGCGCGTGGTAAGCGCCGCCATCGGCGCAGAAAATGCGGTCGGTGGGGCGCAGGTGCGCCTTGAGCAGCCGGGGCTGGTTTAATATTCCGTTGGCAAAAATAACTATTCGTGACATGTTTGTTTGACCAATAAAAAACCACCCTGTGGTGAGGGTGGTTAAGATTAGCTTTTCATAGTATCTTCCTCCCTCCGCCGGCATTATCCGGATCAGGTTAGTCGGTCATCTTCACAGTACGGCCGCACAAGAAGATATCTCAGCCTGGTTTGTCCAAGCTCCCGAGAAATATTTTTTTAGATGTGCTACCAACAGTATACTACGCGCTGCGGGGTTTTTCAAATTTTGCTTAATCCCCGGTTTTTTCAAAGTCCTTCCGCATCCAGAAATAGGCGTGGCCGGGGGGATAATCATCCAGCCGCCCCACAACTCGATAGCCTAAACGCTCATAGAAATCTTTGGCTTGAAAGCTAAATGTTGTTAAGAAGACACGCCGGCAGCCCCGTTTGACTCCTTCGGCCTCGGCTGTGGTTAGCAGCCGGCGGCCAAACCCCTGCCCTCGCAAGGACTCATGAACCCAAAGGTCATTGATATCCAGCCAGCCCCAGTAAATATCGGCGGTCAACCCGCCCAAAATCTCGTCCGATTCATTCCGAATAATGATATCCAATGTTTCCAGGCCGGTCTGCCTGATTTCTCGGTGATGTTCCGAGATTTTATTGTTGAAGGCTTTTATCTGTTCGTGGATGAATTTTCGGATGGCCTGGTTGGGGGTGGTAGTCAGACTCAGGCGCAGGTTGTTACCCTGCCAGATTGTTGTGCTCATTACGGCTAACTTTCAAGATGTTTTATATCGGCCTGGTTTGCCAGCCGTTCAATATCTTCCCAACGGCAATCGGCGGTGCCTTGGGTGAGTACGGTTGCCGCGCCGGTAGCCACGGCCCATTTGAGGGCGTCGGGCCAGCCATCCCCCTCAGATAACCGCCACGCCAGCGCCGCCGAAACAGCATCGCCGGCCCCGGCAGCGTTTACTGCTTTTTGGGGCGGCGTAGCGGCCAGGTAGGTCGCTTCCGGGGTGCAAGCCAAAAGCCCGTCTGCGCCGCAGGTGATAACCAGGGCCGGCAGCCGGTACTGCCGGCCAATAGCCTGGGCCTGAGCAACCAGCGCATCAAACGGCCCGGACGGCTGGTTGAAGGTGTGGGCAAACTCGGGCCGGTTCATTTTGACGATTGCCGGAGGGTCTGCCAATACCCGGCGCAGCGGCTCGCCAAAGCTGTCGATTAATACCGGCACGCCGGCAACCCGGGCCAGTTGGCTTAGTTGGGCGTAAGCTTCGGACGGCACGCCGCCGGCCAGGGAACCTCCGGCAACCACCCACGCCGCCTCGTTCAGGTGCGTTTGATAGTGGGCCAGCAAGGTTTGGTAGGCTGTGGCCGAAACTGACAGCCCGGCAGCAATTAAATGGCTGTGGCGATGGTGACGGGTTTCGATGATGACATGGGCAATGCGGGTTTCGCCATCAACCCAGATTAAATTATGCCTGATGCCGTAATTATTGAGCAGGTTGACCAGTTGCTTGCCGGCGAGTCCGGCCACAAAGCCGAGGGCCAAATTCTGAGCGCCCAGCGTTTGCAGCGCCACCGAGGTATCGAAGCCTTTGCCGCCGACGCTCTCTATCATTTTGTGGGGGCGCATGGTTGTGCCGGGTTGAAATTCGTCAATAAACATAACCCGGTCCAGGGCCGAGTTGAGGGTTACGGTTAAAATCATTTAGGCAGGGAGGATTGGGCCAAAATGCACCAGGCATTCCAGTCGATGCGCTCCAGGGCGTCAACCGCTGCCGGTAAATCTTTGCCGGCCACAACAATGCCGTGGTGCGGCAGCAGTACCGCCGCGGCCTGCTTTTGAATGCGCGATTCCTGTCCGGCCAACCCGGCTACGGTGTTGGCGGCCAGGTCTGGACTGTGGGCCGGCGCGCCTTTAACTACTTTGATGACGCCAAATTTTTGGGTTTGCTCCAGCACCGGCTCTATGGGGCGGGCGGCGGCGCAAAAGGGTAAAATGTGAATGGGGTGGGCGTGAATTACCGCGCCGGCATCGGCAAAGTGGCGATAGATAGCCAGATGCACCCGGCTTTCTCTGGAGCAGCGCGGATTATCGAGCAGTTCGTCACTCTCAAGCGGTCCTTCCAGAATGTGATCTGGCTTATTTTGCCAGGCGCGTTTGCTGCCGCTGTAGCGAGCCGTAATGAAGATGCGGTTGTTGTGGCGCGCGCTAATGTTGCCGCCGGCCATATCCAGCAATTTGCGCTGAAAGAGAAGTTGCCCGGCCTCAATTATTTGGGTAGCGATGGATGTCATTATTTTTTTCCTTAATCTGGCCTCGTAACATTCAAGCTTCCGGCCGTTCGGTTGAAGCAAAAAGCCTATCCTCACAAAGGATAGGCTTGGGTTATTTACTGCTTATGCGGAAAAAGTTATTCACCTATAGCTGATGGAGTTTGCTCATTGCCGGGCAATTCAAAATCGCTGCCGATGATAACCCGAAAGTCCACATCGCTTTTCAGGTTGGGGCTGCGCCGAATATTTTCATCGGTAACGCCAAAAATGGCTTTTAGCACCTGGAGGGTGTAATTTTTGTCTTCGTTGTAAACCACAATTACGCTGTGTGGATAGCTGGATGCATCGGCGGGGCTAAACTGAACAATGTTAAACCCCTGATTTTTTAAGTAGAGCGCTGTTTGAGAAGCCAGGTTAGATATGTTGGTTCCGTTTTGCACAACCAATCTGGCATTTTCCTGGGTTAAAAAGGCTTTAATCTCTTCCAAACGCTGGGCTTCTTGCTCTATTTCTTGGGCGCGAACTTCGGCCTGGGCGGCTTCTTCGGCGGCCTGAGCCGCCTGTACCTGTTCTGGGGTGGGGCTTTCTTCAACCGGTTCTGTTTGGGTAAACATGTCGTCAATCACCGCCCGAATTTTTTCGCGCAGGGGGAGCAGCACGCGCGCGCCGGTATCGGGAACGGTGTAGTCAATGGTCATCCTGCTGTCGATGATTGTATTTTTGATGTTAGCGGTGTCTATTTCATCGGCCAGTTGAGCCAGTTCTAAAATATCAACCAGTTGCAGGTCGGTTTCTACTGTACCCGACATGTTTGTCCACAGGTCTGGAATTTTGGGGATAATGCCAATTTGCAGCGCTTTATCTCTGATGGCCAGCAGAACCTGTTGCTGTCGCCGGGCGCGTGAAAAGTCGGCGCCGGCGGTAGCGCGGGTGCGGGCGTAACGCATGGCATCGTGTCCGTTAAGGGTATGTTGGCCTTCTTCAATGTAGAAGGGGTCGTAGCCATAGTTGTTGTCGGGAAAGGTGGGGTCGTCGATGGTTTCTGGCACGTAAATATCAATACCGCCCAGCGTGTCGATAATTTCTTCAAAGCCGCGAAAGTCTATTTGGGCGTAAAAGTGTACCGGCACGCCTAAATTGTATTGAACCGTTTTCATGGCCAGGGCCGGCCCGCCGCCGGGGTAGTTGTTTCTATCGCCAAAGAAATAAGCTTTGTTAATGCGGTCTTCGCCATAGCCGGGAACGGAAACCCACAGGTCGCGGGGAATTGAGAGCATTCCGGCAGTTTTGGTGTTGGGGTCAACCGTTACTAAAATCATAGTATCGGTGCGCGAGTAAAACTCATCGGGCCGCCGGTCGATACCCAATAGTAAAATATTGACCCGCTCCTTGCGCTCATAATCTGGCAGGGGAGCGCCCGTCGTACCGATTTGACCCGACTCGCCGCCCCGCACAATGGGCAGCACCACCGGCAGGTCTTCGCTGGTGCCGGTCAGCGGCAACGCCGAAGCCAGCGGCAAGGCCAAATCTACCGAAGGCAACCCCGGCAGCGTAGCTCTGGCAACGGCATTTTTGACGGTATAGTAAAATACATACCCCACATAAGCGCCGCCCAGTAAAAATATTAACATCATCCCGGCAATTAACCCGTTGATGATGAGCGCAGGGACAATGTTTTGTTGATACGGTTTGCTTTGTGTTGCCATAACTACCCAATTATATCACGAACATGGAGAGGGGCAAAAACGCTTAAGCCAATTGGCGTAGCTTTTGGCACGCCGTTTGGTTAAAAAAGCTTAATTAATTTTTTGCGCTTTCTTAAAAACAGCTTAACAGGGTATTAAAACGGATGGATTTTAATGGTTATCGCCCTGTAAATTTTTAACGCAAAATTGTTAAGTCGATTTAACAGCAGGGTTTCCCGATTGGCAAACTCGTTATATAATAAACCCGTTGTAAATAAATTATTAATTTTTGCTCAAGGAGGAAAAAAGTGAAACTGAACAAGTTTAAAGTATTGATAGTTATCCTGATGCTCATGCTGGCGTTTAGCGCCATTCCAGCCAACGCCCAGGGCGGCGATGCGTTTACGCTGGTAATTTTGCATAACAACGATGGCGAATCGCAATTGCTGCATGCCGGCGGCGATATTCAGGATTTTGGCGGCGCGGCCCGTTTTGCCACACTGGTCAACAATTTGCGCGCCCAGGCCGAAGCCCAAAACCGGGGAGTCGTGCTGCTTTCCTCGGGCGATAACTTTTTGGCCGGGCCAGAATTTAACGCCAGCCAAACAAAAGGCCAGCCTTTTTACGACACCATTGCCATTAACCTGATTGGCTACGATGCCATGGCCATTGGCAACCACGAGTTTGATTTTGGCCCCGACGTGCTGGCCGATTTCATCGAGGGTTTTGGCGGCAGCCTGCCATTTGTTAGCGCCAATCTGGATTTTAGCGGCGAACCCCGGCTGCAAGCCCTGGTTGATAGCGGCGTTATCAAGAAAAGCCTGGTGATTGAAGAAGCCGGCGAAAAAGTTGGCGTTGTGGGCGCCACTACCCCAGGTATTCCCTTTATCTCCAGCCCGCGCAATGTCAAAGTCAATTCTGATGTGGCCGGCGCTATCCAGGCCGAAATTGACGCCCTGCAAGCCGCCGGCGTCAATAAAATTATTCTGATTAGCCATCTGCAAGATGCTAACGAAGACCTGGACTTGGCCGGTCAACTGCGCGGCGTAGATGTGATGATTGCCGGCGGCGGCGACGAGCTTTTAGCCAACCAGGGTGATCTGCTGGTGCCCGGCGATGAGGAGCCATTTGGCCCCTATCCGCTCACGGCCACCGGCGCCGACGGCGCGCAAATTCCGGTTGTAACCACCCCCGGCGATTATAAATACGCGGGCCAACTGGTGGTTGAGTTTGACGTCGATGGCAACGTCACCTCGGTGGTTAACAATGAGAGCGGGCTGGTGCGCGTGGCCGGCGGCAGCAACCCCGATGCGGTTGAGCCTGACCCGCAGGTGCTGGCTCAAGTGGTTGAGCCGGTTCAAAATTTTGTAGCCGGGTTAGATGAAAATGTGATTGCCACTTCTGAAGTGGCCCTGGAAGGCCGCCGCGAACCCGGCGTGCGCACCCAGGAAACCAACGAAGGCAATCTTATGGCCGATGCCCTGCTGTGGCAGGCTACTCAAAAAGCCACCGAATTTGGCGTCAACCCGCCTGATGTGGCGCTGCAAAACGGCGGCGGTATCCGCAACAACAATGTTATCCCTGCCGGCCCCTTTACCGAACTGAACACGTTTGATATTGCCCCATTCTCAAACTTTGTCACAGTAGTTTACAGTATCTCGCCCCAGCAATTCAAAGAAATTATGGAGAATGCCGTATCTGAGGTTGAAATAGCCGGCGGACGTTTTGCCCAAATTGCCGGTTTCAAAATGACTTATGACATTTCCGGCACGCCGCAGGTGCTCGATGAAAACGGCAATGTGACCACCCCCGGCACGCGCGTGCAAGAAATTGTGCTGGATGATGGCACGGCCATTATTCAAAATGGGCAGGTAGTAGAGAGCGCGCCTGCGGTTAATGTGGCTACCATCGACTTTTTGGCCCGTGGCGGCGACCAGTACCCCTTTAGAGACAAACCCTTTACGCCCATGGGCGTGAGCTACCAGAAAGCCTTAAGCAATTACATTACCGACGCGCTGGGCGGGGTTATCTCGGCTGCTCAATACCCGGAAGGCGGTTCCGGGCGAATCACTCAGGTGGGCCAGGCAGCCCCTGCCCCCGCCGAAGCTGAAACTGCCCAGGAAGCTCCGGCCACCTTGCCCCAGGCCGGCGGCGTTGTAAATATGCTGCCTGCCGTTATCCTCAGTTTGGCCGGGCTAAGTTTAACCGGCGCCGGCGTGTGGCTGCGCCGTAAAAAGTAAAATCTAACATTCTGTAACCACAAAAAAGAGGCGCGAGTTATGCTCGCGCCTCTTTTTGCATGTCAGGCGGATAATTGATTATTAGCCGGCGCTCATGCGTATGGCCCGCTCACTGGCGCGTTTGCAATCTACGCATAACGTGGTTTCTGGAAAAATTTCCAGCCGTTCCGGGTCAATAGGTTTACCGCAATTTTCGCAAATGCCATAGCCTCCCTGTTGCGCCTGGAATATTGCATGTTCAATATCTTCGAGCCTGCGCTCAAGCGATACAATCAGGGCTTGAATCTTCTCTCGCTCAATCAAATCCGAAGCAACATCATCTACGTCATCGTGCTCTAATTCGGTTCTTAAATCTGCCCGTAAGCGTTCCAACTCAGATAGCGTGTGTTCTCGTTCTTGCTCTAGCAAACCCAGATGCGATTTAGAAACTTTCTTAGTCATACTGCCTCCCTCGGGTGGCTGAAATGCGCAGGCGCATCTTTGCGCCCACACTAATTGCTTGTTAAATTTGGGGCAACTTTATACCACAATTGCCCCAATACGTCAACTTAACGATAAACCAGACCGCCTGATTTTAAGGCAATTCTTCAGTTGTGTGGTATAATCTGATACTATGACCGAACGACCCGTTTCACCCGATTTTAAGTCAGCCGACCAGCAGCTAGAAACCAGCCTGCGCCCCACCAACTGGGATGGTTACTTTGGCCAGGCTGCGGTTAAAGAAAACGTGCAAATTTTAATTGAGGCGGCCCAACAACGCGGCGAGGCGCTGGACCATATTCTGTTCTACGGCCCGCCGGGGTTGGGCAAAACCACCCTGGCTACCATTATTGCCAACCGGATGGGCGTCAACCTGAAAATTACCTCCGGCCCGGCCATCGAGCGCGCCGGCGACCTGGCCGCCATTCTGACCAACCTGCGCAAAAGCGATTTGCTCTTCATCGACGAGATTCACCGGCTGGGCCGCGCCGTTGAAGAAGTGCTCTACCCGGCCATGGAAGATTACGCCCTGGATATTGTTATTGGCAAAGGCCCCAGCGCCCGCAACATCCGGCTCAAGCTGCCCCAATTTACCACCCTGGGCGCCACCACCCGGCTAGACCTGCTGGCCTCGCCCCTGCGAGACCGCTTTGGGGCCATCTTTCGGCTGGAATTTTATACCCCGGAAGATTTGCAAAAAATCGTTACCCGCTCGGCCGATATTCTAAACGTGCCCATCAAGCCAGATGGCGCCATGGAAATTGCCCGGCGCTCTCGCGGCACGGCCCGCATTGCCAACCGGCTGCTCAAACGCGCCCGCGATTACGCCGAGGTTCGGGCCGATGGCGTTATTACCAAAGCCGTGGCCGAAGAAGCGCTCTCGCTGTTAAATGTTGACCCGCTGGGCCTGGACGACCTGGACCGCAAGGTGCTCCATTCCATTATTGATAAATTTGGCGGCGGCCCGGTGGGGCTGGAAACCATCGCCGCCAGCGTGGGCGAAGAAGGCAACACCATTATGGATGTAGTAGAGCCGTACCTGCTGCAATTAGGCTTTTTAGACCGCACCCCGCGAGGCCGCGTCGCCACCCCTCACGCCTATCGCCACCTGGGCTACGCTCCGCCCGACAATCCCCGACAGCCATCGTTGTTTTGATAAGGCGTCCGCTGAATAGTAAATGATAATTGCCAATTACTATTTAACAATTACTATCTACCGCCTTGCAGGATACCTCTGATTATGGACATAAATCAATTCGATTATGACCTCCCCCCGGAGCTAATTGCCCAAACCCCCATCGAACCCCGCCACGCTTCGCGGCTGATGGTGGTCAATCGCCGCACCGCAGAAATTACCCACCGCACCTTTGCCGATATTGTTGGCCTGCTGCACCCCGGCGATATCCTGATTGCCAACGATACCCGCGTGATCCCCGCCCGGCTCTTTGGCCGCAAGCAAACCGGCGGCAAAGCCGAGATTCTACTGCTCAAGCAGCTCGACCCGCTGCGCTGGGAGGCGCTGGTCGGCGGCAAGCGCCTGCGCCCCGGCGTGGTAGTGGAACTGGAAACGGGGGAGCAGAAGGGCAAAGGAGCAGGGCAGCAATTTACTAAATTACCAATTACCCTCACCATCATCAAAGACCTGGGCGAGTCTCGCCGCCTGATTGAGTTCAACCGGCCCATCACCCCCCTGCTGGATGAATTGGGCCAGATGCCGCTGCCGCCCTACATCCACACCTTGCTGGATGACGCCGAACGTTACCAGACCATTTTTAGCCGCATCCAGGGTTCTGCCGCCGCGCCTACCGCCGGGCTGCATTTTACCCCGGAGATTTTGCTGGCCCTGCGAGAAAAAGGCATCTTGCTGGATTACGTCACCCTGCACATTGGGCTTGACACCTTCAAACCGGTTACGGCGGAGCAGGTTGAACAGCACCCCATTCACCGCGAATTTGCCCGGCTCACCGCCGAAACCGCCCGGCGCGTCAATCAGGCCAAGTTGGCCGGCGGACGGCTGGTGGCGGTGGGCACCACCGCCGTGCGTACTCTGGAAACCGCCGCCCTGCGCAGCGCCGGCGTGAGCGGCTCCCTCAAAAAGGCCAGCCAGTTTGACCCCGGGCTGTGCCCCTGGCAGCCGGTGGCCGCCATTGAAGAAGAAACCGACCTTTATATTTACCCCGGCTTCACCTTCCGCGCCGTAGAGGTGATGCTGACCAACTTTCACCTGCCCAAATCAACCCTGCTGATGCTGGTCAGCGCCTTTGCCGGAGGCGAGCTTACCCGGCGCGCCTACCAGGAAGCCATCACAGCGCGGTATCGTTTCTACTCCTTCGGCGATGCCATGTTGATTGTGTAAATACGGTAACGTGCTGGTAACATTCATCGGCTAAATTCACCTCAAAACTTTTGAGGTGAAAAATGAATAACTTAGCGCAACGATTTTGCATCGGTTTGAAGCACAGCGCCGGTTATAAAGCAGGCCAATTGACCGGCATAGTTATAGCGGTGTGTGCCTGTTTGGGGCTATTGTGGCCGCTTGTGGCCTATGCCAATACTACCCTTACCGTAACTGAAATAAGAGATGAACTGCAACAAGACGGGGATTGTTCGCTGCGCGAGGCAGTTCAATCGGTTAACACCGGCGTTCAGTTTGATAATTGCGGCCCGGGGGCGCACAATGACCCGTTACCGCCCGGTCCTTACATAATTGGCCTCACTTCCAGCGATTACGCGCTCTCGCTGGCCGGCGCAAGCGAGGATAATAACAACACCGGCGATTTGGACCTTCGCGCTTCGGTTACTATTCAGGGAGCCGGCGCTGCCCTCACGCGAATTAACGGCGGCGCTATTGACCGGGTTCTGGATATTGACCCCTCGGCTGTAGCTACAATTACGGTAACGCTATCTGATTTAACCATAGAAAACGGCCTGGCCCCGGCCGGCGCCGATGGCGGGGGTATTCGTAACCAGGGCGATACCCTCCATGTGCGTTACGCTATTATTAACGATAACACCATCCAGTTGGGTACGGAAGCCGGGCAAATTGGCAGCGGCGGCGGAATTGCCAACGTGGGGGGAACTGTCCATATTACCGGCGCTGTCATTTCCAACAACCGGCTAGTGAACGGCAGCGGCGGCGGCATTTACAACTATTTGGGCGGAACAATGACAATTACCAACAGTACCATCAGCGGCAACCGGGCTGCCATAGCCAGCGGCACCAGCTCTGGCGGAGGCATCTCTAACGTGTTTAGTGGTGGCGGCGGCTTTAATGGCGGCATAGACATTGTAAACAGCACCATTACTAACAACGAGTCCGATTCAGTTGGCGGCGGTATCTCCAATTTCTCGTCAACAATGAACATTGCCAACAGCACTATTAGCGGCAACCGGGCCGATAGCAGCGGCGGCGGCATCCGCAATACCGGGGCGCTGTCTATGACTCACGTGACCATTACCGGCAATACCGCTGATTTTAACGGGGATGATATTGGCGATGGCGGCGGCATCCGCAGCCAGACAGGGAACACGGTTCTCAAGGCCGTAATTATGGCCAACAATATTGATAATTCTCCGCAAGGTGGTTCGATTATGCCCGACGGACGCGGCGACTTTACTTCAGCCGGCTATAATATTATTGGCAACCTGACCGGCATAACCGGCATTAGCCATATGGTAAATAACGACCGGGTTGGCCTTGACCCCTTGTTGGGCGCGCTCACCGGCTCGCCGGCCTATTTTCCCTTGCAATCGGCCAGCCCGGCCCTCGATCAAGTTCCGGCGGCAGATTGCACCTTCATCAGCGGCGGTAATAACCTGCTGTTTAACAACGGCGACCCGGTTACGTTTGCCCAAAATGGCGCGTTTAGGCCCTCAAACAGCAAATGTGATATTGGCGCGTTTGAAGGGTCGGAAAGGATTTTTCTTCCGCTGGTGTTAAAAGTAACGTAAGCCAACACATTTTTAGTTTAGCGACACGTTGCCCCCAATTCAATTCTTGACTATAATGTTTCCGCAAAAAATCCTCAAAAGGTTATTCCATGGCTTATCAACCCATTATCGGCATGGAAGCGCATGTCGAGCTGAGTACCAACAGCAAAATGTTTTGCGGCTGTAGCGCCCAATTTTTTGGAGTTGACCCCAACACCAACGTCTGCCCGGTGTGCCTGGGCATGCCCGGCGCCTTGCCGGTAATTAACAAAAAGGCGGTTGAATACACCATTATGACCGGCCTGGCCCTGAACTGTGAAATTCAACTGCACAACGTGTTTGCCCGCAAAAACTATTTTTATCCCGACCTGCCCAAAGGCTACCAGATTTCGCAGTACGAGTTGCCATTGTGTCTGAACGGCTACGTAGATATTGAGCCGGAAGGCAGCGATGCGCCCAAACGCATCCGCATTCGGCGGGCGCATTTGGAAGAGGATACCGGCAAGCTGACCCACGTGAACAACCACAGTTTGGTAGATTTGAACCGGGCCGGCGTGCCGTTGCTGGAAATTGTAACCGAGGCCGACATCCACTCTGCCGACGAGGCGTATACCTACGTGTCAAAATTGCGGCAACTGGTGCGCTATCTGGGCGTCAGCAGCGGCGATATGGAAAAAGGGGCCATGCGCTGCGAGGTCAACCTCTCGCTAATGGATACCAACACCGGCCAGTGGGGCACTAAAGTTGAAATCAAAAATCTCAACTCCTTCCGCTCGGTGCGAAACGCCATTGCCTATGAAATTGAGCGCCAGCAAAAGGTGCTGAACCAGGGCGGCTTGATTGAGCAGGTGACAATGGGTTGGGATGAAAACAAACAGGCCACTTTTTTGCAGCGGACCAAAGAAGGCGATGTTGGCTATCGCTACTTTCCGGAGCCGGATTTGCCGCCGCTGGAGCTGGCCCCGGCCTGGGTTGAGGAAATCAGAGCCGGCCTGCCGGAACTGCCCGATGCCAAAATTACGCGCTACACCGCCGAATTTGGGCTGACCCCCGGCGAGGCCGGCCTGCTGGCCGAAGACCGGGCCGTGGCCGAATTTTTTGATAGCGTGGTGGCTGCGGCGACCAAAAGCAAAGGCGTCACGCCCAAGCTTGTCAGCAATTGGGTGTCGGGCGAGTTGTTCCGGCTGCTGGGTGATAGCGGCGCGGATATTAGCCGGATTAAAATTAAACCGGCGCATCTGGTGGCGTTGATTGAACTGGTCAACAGTAACGCCATTAACCAGCCGGCCGCCAAAAAAGTATTTGGCGTAATGTTTGAGTCGGGCCGCCCGCCCCAGGAAATTGTGCAGGAGTTGGGCTTGCAGCAAATCAGCAACCAGGGCCAACTGGTCGAAATTGCCCAACAGGTGATTGCCGACAACCCGGACGCGGTAGAACAGTTCAAAGGTGGCAAAGAGGGCGCTATCAATTTTTTGGTGGGACAGGTGATGCGGGCCACGCGAGGCAAAGCCAACCCCAAACTGGCCGAGCAGGCGCTTAGAGAGAAATTGAAGGAGTAAATATGTCTGATAATAACCCTTTTACCATGGCCCAGCGCCAGCTTGACGAAGCCGCCGCCATGTTGGGGCTGGACCCGGCCACCCACACCCTGCTGCGCGAACCGATGCGAGAGTTGAGCGTCACCATCCCCCTGCGGATGGATGATGGCAGCGTGCGAATTTACCGGGGATACCGGGTGCAGTACAACGATGCCCGCGGCCCGTGCAAGGGCGGCATTCGCTGGCATCCTGATGAAACGCTAGACACCATCAGGGCGCTGGCCGCCTGGATGACCTGGAAAACGGCGGTGATGGATATTCCACTGGGCGGCGGCAAGGGAGGCATTGTCTGCAACCCCAAAGAGCTATCTCCAACAGAGCAAGAGCGGCTGGCTCGCGGCTATATCAGAACGGTGTGGCAAATTCTGGGCGAAGAGACCGATATCCCTGCGCCCGATGTTTACACCAACCCCCAAATTATGGCCTGGATGATGGATGAGTACAGCATTATTAAAGGCCACATGGTGCCGGGAATGATTACAGGTAAGCCCCTGGCCGTGGGCGGCTCCGCCGGGCGGGTCGATGCCACGGCTCGCGGCGGTATTTACACCGTGCGCGAGGCGGCCAAAGTATTGCAACTAAACCTGGAAGGGGCAACGGCGGCAATTCAGGGATACGGCAATGCAGGTCTGTTTACGCACCAACTGGCTGTTGAAGTGTTGGGCATGAAAGTGGTGGCCGTGTCTGACTCTAAAGGCGGTATCTATAATGAAAAGGGGCTAGATTTTAAAGCCGTGGCTCGCCACAAAAAAGAAACCGGATCGGTGGTGAATGCCCACAATACCACCCCGCTTACCAACGAAGAGTTGCTGGAGTTAAATGTCACCGTGCTGTTTCCTTCGGCGTTGGAAAATGTTATCACTCAAGAAAACGCCGATAGAATTAAAGCCAACATCATTGCCGAGTTAGCCAACGGCCCCACCACCCCCGAAGCCGACAAAATTTTGTTTGAAAAAAATATCTGCGTGCTGCCCGATTTTTTGTGCAACGCCGGCGGGGTAACGGTTAGCTATTTTGAGCTGGTCCAAAATGCCTATAATTACTACTGGCCGCTGGAAACCGTACACAAGCGCCTTGATGCCAAAATGACCGAGGCGTTTCATGCGGTCAACCAGGTGGCCCAGGCCAAAAAAGTTCACAATCGGCTGGCGGCCTATTTGGTGGCAGTTCAGCGGGTGGCCGAAGCAGCCAAACTGCGCGGCT
The DNA here is from genome assembly GCA_964486935.1 of uncultured Caldilineaceae bacterium. Taxonomy (GTDB): domain Bacteria; phylum Chloroflexota; class Anaerolineae; order 4572-78; family J111; genus CAZAPG01. Next base: position 96,733 of record CAZAPG010000019.1, read on the forward strand.
GGGTATAAACAAAAAAGGAGTGCGCGCACTCCTTTTTTGTTGAATAAGGCTTTTGAATTATCTGGTGGCGCTGAGATGGTGAAGGGATTGTATCTGTTGGTGACTTTGTTGCGAAACAGATACCCCTGTAACCTGATGTATCACCAGGTTCAACACCAGTCCGATAATTAAAGCCCTGATAAAAAGAAGAACAGTTTGTTTTATCATAACGCTTCTCTGGCCCAGCCTGTAATCTCCCTCAATTTTACGCCCGGAGACTGACGGGATTCAATGTGAAAATAGTACTGTGGCGAGGCGCTACTTACGAACGCAAATAACTGGCCCCGTTTACATCAATAATATCGCCGGTTAAAAATTCAGCCCCTTCAGAGGCAAGGAACAAAATGGGGTAGGCTACTTCTTCTGGCCGGGCAATTCTATTGAGGGGGCTTTGTTTCAAAATGGCCTCGGCCTGGGGCGAGTTGAGCGCGTCCTCGGCCATGTCGGTTTCTACCCAGCCGGGGGCCACTGCCGTTACAAAAATGTTGTGCGCCGCCAGATGCAGCGCCAGCGATTGGCTGAGTGAATTTAACCCGGCCTTGCTGGCCCCATAGGCCGTGGCGGTTGGCTCGCCGCGAAACGCGCCGCGAGAGGTTACATTGATAATGCGTCCGCCCTGCTTGCGTTCAATCATGTGCCGGGCCACGCAGTAAGCCACGTTGGCCGCGCCAATCAAATTAATGGCAATAGTTTGCTGCCAGGCAGCCTGCCACTGCTCGTAATCCGTTTCATCCAGGGGATGTTCCAGGTAAATGCCGGCGTTGTTTACCAAAATGTCAATTTGCCCCAGTTGGGCAACAGCTTGTCTGACCATTTGAGCCACGGCGGTTGGGCCGGCTACATCCGCCTGAACAACAATGTGTCCCTTGCCCGGCAGCGAGTTTTTTAGCTGTTCCGCCGACTCTCGCTGCCGGTTGTAATGGATGGCCACCCGCGCCCCGGCCTGGGCAAACGCCTGGGCCGTAGCCAGGCCAATGCCCCGCGAAGCCCCGGTAATTAAAACTCTTTTTTCATCAAAATTGAGCGCCATTTTATGTGCCTTCCCCCGGTAGATGATTCTTGACGGGCTATTATAACACAGACGCGCAGTTTGCGACAAAATAAAACGAATGGGCCTAATGGCACACCATATCTCTTGCGGCCTTTATTTAACAATGATATACTTAACCAATGAAAGACCTCTAACTTTTTTAGCAAATGCTCACCATTGTTGGCTGCGTAGCATCAACCACCGCCTGTCAAACGGTTTATTGGGAGAAGCGGGTGGATATTAAAATCCGTCCTATTAACACTTTAACAGACCTGCGTAAATGTCACGAGATTCAACGGGCCACCTGGGGTTTTACCGACCTGATGGTTTTTCCCTATACCCAGTTGATTTCATCGGCGCATAACGGCGGGGTATTGTTGGGGGCTTACGATGGCCCGGAATTGGTAGGCTTTGTTTACGGCTACCTGGGGATGTCTGGGACCAAGTTGTACCTCTTCTCCCAACGCATGGGCGTTTTGCCCCAATATCAAAGCCAGGGCATTGGTATGCGGCTAAAGCTGGCTCAACGAGACCAGATGCTGCGCCAGGGCATCGACCTGATTGTGTGGACTTATGATCCGCTGTTGGGCAAAAATGCCAGCCTAAATATTGAAAAACTGGGCGGCATTGTGCGCCACTACGCCCGCGATATTTACGGCGCAGTCAACAACCCCTTGCAGGTGGGCCTCTCTACCGACCGCTTCTTGCTGGAATGGGAACTGATGAGCGACCGGGTGCGCGAACGAATCCGCAGCACCGCCCCTCGCCCCAAAGCCGAAGATTGGATTAAAGAAAACAGATACAAATTTGTAAATTACGCCGCCTGGGAAGGCAACCTGCCCCGACCTGTTGCCTCAGACCTGGAAATGGACGAGGACACCTTGCTGGTTCAAATTCCGCCCGATTTGAACGCCATTAAACGGGTTGACCTGGGCATAGCCCGTGGCTGGCGCGAGTCAACCCGCGATATATTTGAAACCTACTTCAAACAAGGCTACGTCATCACCGGTTTTGGCCGCAGTACCGGGCCGCAAATGCCCAACATTTACAAATTGCAGCGCGCAGACCTGCCAACTACCTCCGATTTTTCCTCATGGGTTAGAGGCGTTCAGCCCTAACTTGCAAAAATATCCCTTAATATTTATTCCAAAATTCTCTAATTAGCCAAGTTGTGCTATTGTTCATGGTTAAGAAAATCACGGAGGAATTTTTAATGGACCAAGGTTTGGAGATGCCCGAAACCCAACAGGATTATGCCGTTAGACTTGCCGCTTACGCCGACTTGCCCCAAATTGCCCACATTGCCCGCGTTACCTGGGATGCCACCTACAACCAAACAATTGCCGCCGAAAACCGGCGCGTTTTTTTGGAGCGAGCCTACAAAATAGAAAACCTTGAAACCGCCATCAACGCGCCCGGACACTGGCTCTACGTGGTCCAACTAAACAAGGCCGTTGTTGGCTTTGGCCACTTTCTCAAACGCTACCACCCTACTCAAGACCGGGCCGAACTGGTACGCCTGTACGTGCTGCCCGAATACCAAAACCTGCGCCTTGGCGAAGCGCTTCTCAAAACCGGCTTTGCCGCGCTGGCCCAAGAAGGCATTGAGCAATGTTTTGTTTCGGTGCAAGAGAGCAATACCAGCGCCCGCCGCTTTTACGAGCGCCACAACTTTACCTTTCATCGTAAGCACGGCCAATTTTTAGGCACGCAAATTATCACTCTTGTAGAATATGTTCGCCCCATTGAAAAGGCAGACTTAAACCCATGAACCAGATACTTGATTACCTCAAACAACAGCAAAATCAAATGCTCGACACGCTGGCCCGGTGGGTCAACCAAGACTCGCCTACCTACACCAAAACCGCCGTTGACGCAATGGGCCAGATGATAGTTGGGGCCTTTACCGAAGCCGGCGGTAATTTGACCGCCGTCCACCCTCAGCCAGAGCTGGGCGACCACTACACCATCACCTTTGGCGAGGGCGACCGCCAAATTCTGCTGCTTTGCCATTTTGATACGGTTTGGCCGCCGGGCGAGGCCCAAAAACGCCCCTTTACCCTTGAAAATGGCCGCGCCACCGGCCCCGGCATCCACGATATGAAAGCCGGCACACTCATTGGGCTATACGCCCTCAAAGCCCTGCGGCAATTTCAGTTGAAGCCGCGTTACAAACTGGTCTTTTTGCTCACCAGCGATGAAGAAATAGGCAGCCCCACTTCCCGGCCTATCATCGAAGCCGAAGGCCAAAAGAGCAGTTACTGTCTGGTGCTGGAGGGGGCGCATAATAAATCTAGGCTAACCACGGCCCGCAAAGGGGTGGGGCGCTTTAACCTGGAAGTGACCGGCGTGCCGGCCCATTCCGGCGTAGAGCCGCAAAAAGGCGTTAGCGCCATCGAGGAGTTGGCCCGGCAAATTCAAACCCTGCACGCCATGACCAATTTTGAGCGGGGCGTCACCGTAAACGTGGGCGTCATCAAAGGCGGCGAACGGCCCAACATTGTGGCTGCCCACGCATTGGCCGAGGTGGATTTGCGGGTTGTTACCCAGGCCGATGGCGACGAATTTACCCAAAAAATTCTGGGCTTGCAACCGCACCTCCCCGGCTGCCGGGTGAGCGTGACCGGCGGCATCAATCGCGGCCCATTTGAAGAGACTCCCGCCGGGCTGGCTCTGTTTGAAAAAGCCAGAATTATTGCCAACAGCCTGGGGTTTGATGTAGAAAAATTCAACTCCGGTGGCGGCAGCGATGGCAATTTGGTGGCCGCCCTGGGAACGCCCACCCTCGATGGGTTGGGGTCGCTGGGTGGCGGCGCGCACGCATTAACCGAGCATATCATTATCGACTCGCTGCCATTGCGGGCGGCTTTGCTGGCCGAGTTGATTATGCAGTTGTAGGCGGGGGCCGGGAGTCGCCAAAATTTTTGAGCGGGGCAAAACTCATGCGGTGCAGGGGGCAGGGACCGTGTTTTGCCAGCGCGGCCCGGTGCGCCGGGGTGCCGTAACCTTTGTGCCGGTTAAAGGCGTAGGCCGGGTAAGTCTGGCTAAACGCAATCATCATTCTGTCGCGGGTAACTTTGGCCACCACCGAAGCCGCAGCCACGGTGAGCGAAATATTATCGGCCTTGGGGAAGGAGTCCTGCGGCAGCTCTATTTCCGGCAATTTCAGGTGGTCCAGCAAAAGGTAATCCGGCGTAATTTTTAAATTGGCCAGGGCTTGCTGCATGGCGCGCCGGGTTGCGCCCACCACGTTCAGCTTATCTACCTGCCGCGGTGAAGCCGCCCCCACGCCGATGGCCAGCGCTGTATTTTGAATTACCTCAAGCAATTGTTCCCGCTGGCCGGGCGAGAGCAATTTTGAGTCGCGCAGGCCGGTTAAAGCCTGGCGCACCGCCGGCGTGTTGACCGGCAGAATTACCGCCGCCGCAATAACCGGTCCGGCCCACGCGCCGCGTCCGGCTTCGTCCAGGCCGGCAATAAAACGATAGCCCTGCTTGAGCAGGGCTATTTCTTTTTGTAAATGGGGAGATGAATTGCGAGCCGGTGATATTTGGCTTATCACGTTGATTGGCCGGCAACTTAGGAAATGCGTTTTTCTTTCAGGCGGGCAGATTTGCCGGTGCGCCCGCGCAGGTAGTAGAGTTTGGCCCGGCGTACCTTGGCGTGGCGCACCACTTCAATTTTATCCAGGCGGGGCGAGTGGAACAGGAACTTGCGCTCTACCCCAACCCCGTGGGCGGCAACGCGCCGCACGGTAAAGGTTTCGTTAATGCCGCTGCCTTCCAGGGCAATAACAATGCCCTGAAATACCTGAATCCGCTCCCGGTTGCCTTCAACAATGCGCACATGCACATTTACCGTATCGCCGGGTAGCAGTTGGGGGCGGTCTTCGGTTAGCTGTTCTACGGATTTGATTAAATCAACTGCGTGAGCCATGTTACACCTCAACTGGTGGTTGTTTCACCAAATAATAGCTTGTTTGCACAATAAAAAGAGGGACACGCCTGCGCCCTCAATCACAAAAGTGGATTATACCACAGGCGTTAGCGGTTAGGCAAACTCAGGAATGAGAATCAAAGGGGATGATATGGCCGCTCAAATAATTTACTCGTCCGGCTCTTTGAGATTTTGTAAATGCGCCAGATATTTCTGGTCGGCCTCGCTGAGATTGGCCGTAGTTAGCAAATCGGGGCGGCGGGCCAGGGTGCGGGCCAGCGATTGCTGCCGCCGCCACTGCTCTTGTTTGGCGTGGTGGCCGGAGAGCAAAATTTCCGGCACGGGGTGGCCGCGATATTCGGCGGGGCGGGTATAGTGGGGATATTCCAGCAGGCCGTCGGCATGGGAGTCTTTGGCGGTGGCTTCGTCGTCGCCCAGCACGCCGGGGATGAGCCGGGTCAGCGCATCGACCAGCGCCATGGCCGCAATCTCGCCGCCGGAGAGCACGTAATCGCCAATGGAGAGTTCATGAGTGGCTAAATATTGACGCACCCGCTCGTCAACGCCTTCGTACCGGCCGCAAATGAGCAGCAGGCGCTTATGGGCCGCCGCCAGCTGGTGGGCCAAGGGCTGCTTGAGGAGTTGGCCCTGGGGCGTCAGCAGAATTATGGGCGGGTAGCCCTGGCGGTGCAGGGTTTGGTAGCCCTCGCCCGGAATGTCAATTTGCAAAATAGACTCAACGGCATTGAAGATGGGTTCCGGCTTCATAATCATGCCGCCGCCGCCGCCGTAGGGGGTATCATCGGTAACGCGATGCTTGCCGGGGGCGTAATTGCGGATATTGTGCAGGGCTATTTCAACAAAGCCCTTTTGTTGGGCGCGGTGGATAATTGAGGCGTCGAACACGCCGCCAAACATTTCGGGAAAAAGGGTCAAAATATCAAAACGCATGGGCTATTCATTATCTAAAATGAGCAGTTCCAGACGAGCGTTATCTAGCTGGACTCCCGGCGAGGGGTCGCGCAGCACCAAAAAGAGTAGTTTGTCGCCGTCGGCCTGGCTGTTGTCGATAATTTCTACCCGGAAGGTTTGGCGGATGTCGCCGGGGTTAAATATGACCGTATCGCCCACCAGCCGGTAATGCAAATTGGGCGTGGCGTTACCGCTTTCAACCTGGTATCTGGTTTGGATTTGCTGGTTGGCCGCTGGCGTAAGTTCTACCTCGATAACGGCTGCGCCGGCATCCTCGCTAATTTGATAGCGGTTGGGCTGGCTAAAAAAGGGCCGGGTGAGAAACGGCTGGGGGTTGGTAAAGCGCGCCAGCCGAGGCTGTGGCGTGGCGGTGGGCGCAGTGGTACTGGCCGGGGTAGCGGTGGGGGGCTGGCCCGGAAATTCGTCAAAGGCATCGGGCGTGCCGTCGGCGTCGGTGTCCCGGCTTTCGGGGTTGAGAATATTTTTGACTTCTTCATCATCGGGGATGCCGTCAAAATCGGAATCTTTGCGGGTGGGGTTGGTGTTGAGTTCTTTTACTTCTGCGCCATCGGGCAGAGTGTCGCCGTCGGTATCGGGGTTGTTGGGGTCTGTGCCTAATTGCAACTCCTCGCTGTTTAGCAGGCCGTCGCCATCGGTATCCTGGCCCAACCACTGAATGGTGGCGGTTCCGGCCAGGGTGGCCGAGGCCTGGGCGATGCTGGCCTGGGCGGTGCGGGTTAACTGGGCGTTTACTGTGGCCGTGGGCGCTACGGTAAACAGCGGCCTGACGGTCAAAATCATACTGGCAATGGCGCAAATCAGCAGGAAAATGGTCATCAGGGCAATAAAGGCCCATTTGGGGGCCAGCGCGCCTTTACTGCTAACCTGCCCGCTGAGGGTGTCGGTTTTGGTGGGGGTAATTACCTCAATTGAGTAGGTCTGCTTCAAATCAGAGGCTATCCAAAGCTGCCGCCGGGTTGACACCCGAAATTCGGCGGCGCCGCTTTCGCCGGGGGCGATTTTCAGGCGCGCCTGGTCGGGGTTAAAGCTCAAACCCCGGTCGGTTTTGGGCCGGATGGTGACGGTTTCGGGGGCGTTGCCCTGGTTGTCTGCCGTTACCTGGATGGTTTGTCCGGTGGCAATTTCTTTGGGCCACAGCGAGCTGCTGAACTGGCTGTAGGGGGCAATGGCCAGCACCTTTTTTACTTCGTCAACATATTTGGTGTTGTACTGACTCATAATCTGCACAGCCAGGGTGTGCCGCCCGGCCCGGCTTTGCGGCGCGCGCGGCGGCTGAATAATTAGTTCGACATCCTGTTCATGGCCGGGTGAGAGGGTAGTTGCCGAGGGTGAAATAGAGACCCATTCTTCCGGGATGCCATCCACTCGAACCTGGCAGTAATCATCCAGTTTGCCGTTGTTACGCAGGGTGACAACGGTAGAAGTTTTTTCGCCCGGCGTTACGGTGAGCGCCCTGGCATCGGTGGTGATGGTAACTTCTGATTGAGGGAGAGGGGCAGGCAGGCTAAGGGCATCCAGACACTCTTCCAGGGCCTGAGCCATACTGCGCGCGCCCAGGTAGCGGTCGGCGGGGTTTTTGGCCAGCGCCTTTAAGATTACCTGTTCCAAATCTTCCGAAATATCAGGGTTGATGGAGCGCGGCGGCGGCGGCGAGGTTTCCACGTGCATCCGCACCGCATCTGAAATGTCTTTGGGATGGAAGGGCGCCTGGCCCGCGGCCAAATCATACAGCAGCACGCCCAGGGTGTACACGTCGCTGCGAATATCGGTGCCGTGGCCCAGCAAAAACTCCGGCGAAACGGTGTAAGTGAGCCGTCGCGGCGAAATTTCCTCTCGGCCCAGAATCATCTCTTTATTGGGACGCAGCAGCCCCAGGTTAATGAGCACCGGCCGCCAGTTGATTTCTTCGTTGGGGCGGCCCTGCTTGAGCATGATATTTTCGGGTTTGGTGCCGGGGTGCAAAATTCGCTGCTGATGCATAAAATCAACAATCAGGCAGATTTCTCGGAACAGCCGGATAACCTGCGGCAGCGCAATTTTACTGTCGATGGTTTTAAAATATTGGCGAGCCTGGCGCAGATTGTAACCGGGGATGTACTCCATAATAATGTAGAGCAGCGAGTCGCTCTGGCCAAAATCGTACACCTTTACAATGCCGGGGTGGTCTAGCTGCATGGCGGTTCGCACTTCCTGGCGCACGCGCTCGTGAATGGTGGTGTATTTGACCCGGTTCAGGTCAATCACCTTGATGGCAACAGTCATATCCAGCTTGGTATCGTAGGCTTTAAATACCGCGCCAAGACCGCTTTTGTCCAGCACTTCTTCAATCTGGTAGCGGCCCGCCAGCGATTGACTGAGCAGCGTGTCGGCATTTAAAATTACCTCGCCGCTGCGGGTGCGCAGCACCGGCGACATTGAAGATGAGGCCGGAACCGGCTCTTTGGCAACCGGAAAGGTGGTTATGGTAGCCGGGGCGGGCCTGCTGTGGGTATCGGTAATTTGCCGGGATTTTTTAGGGGGGCGCTCAACGTTGTCTACAAAGTTTTGATAGGCCTCGGGTTTGGCGTTTTTAATGTGGACAACCAGATTGCCCAATTGTTGGTGTTTGGCGCAGGTTTCAATCAGTAGCCGGGTTTTGGCCTCGCCGTTCATATCGTCGGTAAAGCGCTCGGCAATGCCGGGGAATTTTTGGCGGCAAAACTCATCCAGTTCCTCATCGCTAAAAATGGCCTGAATAAGCTGGTGGATTAATTGTTTTTGTTTGCTGTCATATGTCATAAAGCGAACCTCCCAACTCCCCCCAGAACTCTTGGCTTTATTGTACCACGGAAATCTTTTGCCATAAATCGCCGGCGTTGGTGGATACAAAAATATCACCATTGGCCAGCGCGGCAAATAAATGCGTGTTGGTTGAATATAAATTGGTCACATTGGCCCCGGCCGGCAATCCGCTGGAAACAGGTTGCCAGCTTTGGCCACCATCCCGGCTGCGATAGATGCCGCCCGGCCCGCCCACAAATACTGCATTGTCTGACCCGTAAACCACGGCCTGCACGCCGGTTAGCTCCGCCGGCAGCGGCTGGCCAAATGGCTGCCACGGCGGCGTTTGCACCAGCCGGGTATCATACTCCGGGGCGGCAAGCAAGCCGTTATCGGGGGTGGCGGCGGCGTCGATGAATGAAATCAGCTCGCCCTCGCTGCCGGGCTGCGGCTGCCAGTTCTGGCCGCCATCGCTGCTGGTGAACAGGGTTTGGCCGTAGCCAAAACGGGCAAAAACGGTTTGGCCGTTGGGGGCAATTGCCAGCAAATCGCTGCGGCTGGCGCGCTCCGGCGGGGCGAGCACAGACTGCCAGGTATCGCCCCCATCGGTAGAACGGTACACCGCCGCCGGCGTGCTGACCAGTAAGGTGCTATCACGGCCAAAGCTGGGCGAGAGCGCAATTTTTTGGGCCGGAAAACTGGCCGGCTCGTTGGCGGTCAGTTGGCTCCAGTTTGCGCCCCCATCGGTAGAGCGATGCAGGCTGCGGCCGGTGGCAATAAACAGCGTTTGGTCTTGCGGATAATTGGGCGAGATGGCCAGGCTGAAATCTTTGGGGGCAAAGCGGGCCGCTCGAACGGGAAAGTCGATGGCCTGCCAGTTCTGCCCGCCATTGGTGCTGCGGAACAACCCCTGCTGGCTGCTGAGAACAAATAGAGTCTGGTCGCCGGCAAAGTTGGGCGAGGCCGCCAGACTGCTAATTTCAAACGGCTCTGCCGGCCAGCCCGACTCATCCCAGCGCAGGCTGCCGGGCGAGAGGCGGGTCAGTTGGGTGTCGGCGCTGCCAAAAATAAAATCGCCGCCGGGCAGTTGGGCGATAGCCGTAAAATTGTTGCCGCCGCTAACCGGGTCGAGCCAGGGTTGCCAACTTTGCCCCGCATCGGTGGAGCGGAAGAGTTTGGCCGGAGACTCGCCAAAGCCGTTTTTAAAGAAAAGATAGACGGCGCTGTTATTGGGCGCAACCAGAAATTGGTCCGGTTGAAGGTTATCCAGGCCGGTTAGCCCGTCGCCGCCGGCCAGCCAGGCATCCCCCCCATCCGGCGAGCGCCACAGGCCGTCGCTGCCGTAGGCCAGCACTGTTTGACCATTTTGGGTAAAAGTGATGGCGTTGACCGGCTGGTCGAACACCTGCTCCCACGGCGATAGCGCGCCATCAGGTTGAAGAGTCGCCTTGAAGATGCCGCCGGCCCCTTCAAACGATTGGCCGGCCAGAATCGCGCCCTGCCCATCAAAGGCGACGGCGGCGGTTTGAACCGGGTTGGGGAAAAAGGCGGTGGGGTTGCGCGCAGCCAGAGGCAACCAGCTTTGCCCGCTATCGGTGGAGGCGTGCAACCCGCCGTGAACGGTTTTGACCAGTATCAGCCTGTCCCGGCCAAAATTGGGCGAGATAAACAGGCTCTCCATCCATAAATCTTGCAGGCCGGCCATGGCCGGCGTCCAGCGCTGGCCGCCATCGGTTGAGCGGTAGAGGCCGCCGGTTTGGCCCAGCCGGGTCAGGCCGGCAAAAAAGGCTGGCCCCTGCCCGGCAATGGCCTGCGCGGGCAAATTGGGCAGGCTTTGGCTCAGGTCGCTCCAGCTTTTGCCCTGGTTGGCAGTGCGGTAGAGGCGGGGGTCAACGTTGCCGTCGTGTTCGGCTTCGATGCGGGCCAGGATGGTGTTGCCGTCGGTGGCGGCCAGCCCCAATATTGCGCCGGTGGGCGGGTAGGCAACTTGGGCCGGCGAGTCAACCTGGGGTTGGGCGTCGCCGGAAGAGATGACCAGCAATTGGCCGTCCAGCCCAATCAGAAAAAGGCGGCCGGTGGCGGGGTCCAAATCGACCAGCCGGTAGTTGTAATCGGGCGGCAGCGGTATTTCGCCAATGACGGCCAGGGTGTCGGCCTGGAGAATTAGCAGGCGGTTGGTCTCGCCATCGCTCAGGTAGAGGCGGTTGGCGGCGGGGTTGTAGCGGGCGTGGCCCCACACACCCAGCAGTTGGCGGGTGTATTCAACCGGGCCGGGCGGGGCGGCGCTCAGAACGCGCAGCCGCTTGTTGCCGTGGCGAACGTGCCCAACAAAGGCGCTGCCCGTGGCCGGGTTTGGTTCAATGAGCAAGGCGCTGAGTTCGGTATCGGTGAAGATGAGGCTGGGTTCAAGTTGCGTATCGTAAACGTACAGGTAGTTGCCGCCGTTTGAGCCGGGCACGCCGTTGGGCGTCAGGCTGTACAGCCGCCGGTTTTGGGCGTCGAGCTTGCTGTAAACAACGCAGGGGTTGGGCACAAGGCCATCGGGGCGAGGCGCGCTGTCGGGAACCGGCGCGCCCTGGGCCAGCGTGTCGGCATTGATAACGGTGAGGCCGCAGTTGCTCACGTACAGGGCGTTGCCGGTGGGGTCGGGGGCCAGTTGACCGCCCGGCTCCAGCGTGGCGATTTCGGCCAGGGTATCGGCCTGCAATACGGTGGCGGGCCGCCCGCTGACATACAGGCGATTGCGGGTTGGGTCTAGCGACAACTCGCCCGGCGCGGCGGTGGCCTTAAATCCAAAATCGGCCAGGTTGTTTTGCAGTTGGGTTTCGGCCAGCGGCTCCAGGGTGCCGGCGTTTAACCGGCGAATGCGGTTGGCGCTGTCGGCAATGACAAGCTGGTTAGAGCCGGGGTCAAACAGCAGGTCGCGCAGTTCAATGGCGGTGTTGATAATCCGGGTCGACTCGCTGCCCAGGTCTATTACAAATAGCAAATCGTCGTAGGGGTAGAGGCCAAAAAGCTGATTGCTCTGGTCGTCAACGGCCAGGGCCTCAAAGTTGACCGGCAGCGGAATGTTGGCCAGGGGCGACAGGTTGGCGCTGCCGGCCAGGCCGACGAGGGCTGGACCGGGCGTTCCGGGCGGGTCGTTTTGGGTGGGGGGGTACTGGCCGTTGCTAAAGTAGAGTTGTTCGCCATTTTGAGAGAGGGCAACCCCGGCTGCGCCGTAGCGCGGCCCCATTTCAAAGGGGAGGTCGGCCAGCTCGCCGTCGGTGGTCAGGCGATACAGGAAGCGGAAACTATCGAGGGCGACGACCGCCAGCACCTGGTCTTGAGCGGGCAGGGGCAAAATGTTGAGCACCTGGCCTTCGGCGGGGTAGCTGGCGACAGCTTCCAGCGTGTCGGCTTTAAATATTTCGATGCTCCAGTTGCCGTTGGCGTTGCGGGCCAGGTAAAGCCGGTTGGCGGCAGAACTTACGGCCATAGGGCCGGGCGCGGCGGGGGGCAGGTCAACACGTTGGCGCTCCAAATCGGCCACCTGGGGCGGATTGAGCGCGGCCAGCGATTGCGACGTGGCGGCATAAAGCTGGCCGCCGCCGGCGGCAATGGCCTGGATGCCGGGGATGTCTTCCATGACTTGCAGGGTTTCGGCGTTAATAACCGAGAGAGTTGGCGGCGTATCGGTAAAGGCTTCTTGCCACAGGGCGTAGAGCAGGCCGCCGGCCGGGTCGAATTGGAGGTTGAGCGGCTGGTTGTGGCCCCGGTTGATTTTTGCGTGCTTTTCAATTTGGCCGGTTTGCAGGTTGTAGACGCTCAGGCCATTGCCCTGCCTGAGCGCGGGGATGCCCGCGCTGAAGATGTAGAGCTTTTGGCTCTGGGCGTCGAGCGCCAGAAATTGGGGCGTCGCTCCATTGCCGGCGGATACGCCAAGGTTAACAACGGTTTCAATTTGGGCCGGGGGGTGTTCAGGCTGTGGAATTGTTTGAGAAGCGGCAGCGGTAGTGAGGATTAATAAAAAAGCAGATATGAAGATTTTTAGCCAGTGGTTCATTATTTGACCAGACATAAAATTTGGAGTCTACAGGGATTATATCACAGCCGTCACAGGAGGGAAAAACGCTTAAAAGATGCGGCTGCCAAAGTCCGGCCAAAGTTTTTTTGCAATTTACCTGTTAATTTTATCACAAAATAATACCCCCAATATAGGGGAAAAATTTGGGTGGCCTGCCACAAGATGTAGTGGGTTGCCGGCCCGGTTTTTTGCCTTTAGCCAGGTTAACAATAATCAGGTTTATTGATTTGGTTAAGGTTCACAATTTGGGGGTTGTATGGTAGAATTTGCTCAATTGCCACCGTACCCCAACTCCCAGAAACAGCCGATAGGCCGGGGGGCTTGGGGGGTGTCCCCCATTTCTGTTTCTTATAGTTGGCATAATCCTGAAGGATTATGGATTAACTCAATTTGAGCCATCCGACAGGTAAAACAAGATGACGGATAATCCGGTCAATATCAATACCAATTTGCGTTTGGGCATTCAGGCGGCCCGGGCGGGTCAAAAAGAAGAAGCCAAACGGTACCTTAGCCGGGTGTTGCAACACGACGCCCAAAATATTCCGGCGATGTTGTGGCTGGCCTTTGTTGCCGCCTCGCCCGGCGAGAGCGTAGCCCTGCTGGAGCGCGTGTTAGCCCTGGACCCGCACAATGAACGCGCCAAAGCCGGGTTGCAATGGGTCAAATCGCAAACTACTCCGGAGCCAACAGCGGGGCAACCTGCCGCCGCAGCCAGCGAGTCGACGGAAATGCCGGATGAGTTTATTCGGCGGGAGTTACTGGTTAAAAAAGAGATGGGCCAGCGCGCCAAAAAAGGCGCGCTGGCCCATCGCGCCCGCCGCACGATTGACCCGCTGCTAACGGCGCTGATTGTTTTAGGGGCCGCTGCCATTTTAACCCTTGGGATTTGGGCCTTGGCCCTGATGCCGGCCGATACGCTGGCCGCCTGGCTGCCGCCGCCGGTTGAAAAGGCGCTGATGACGGCTGAACCGGTGGCGTTTGTGCCCCAAAAAGAGAGCGCCCCCCTAAAACCCGTTGAATCTGGGCAGATTTTGCCTGAATATTTTACCTCGCGGGGCGATACGATTACGCTTGAAGCCCCAACCCCGGTTGAGACCCAAACAACCAGGGTTGACATGCCCACCGCGCCGGCGGCAAATCTGGCAGAGGAGTCTGCCGAACTGGCGCCCGCCCGGCCCGGCGAAGAGACTTTGCCGAGTTTGGCCCCTCAATTGTTTATTGCTCCGGCTGCTGAGGCGTTAAACGGTCCCCGGCTGTTTGAGCCGGTTGACGAAGCGTTGCTGGCTCACCAGCCGGCCCACCCCAACGAAAAATGGATTGAAGTGAACGTGACCGAGCAGCGCGTGACCGCCTGGGAAGGCAACGTGCCGGTGATGTCATTTTTATCCTCAACCGGCCTGCCCAACACGCCCACCGTGCTGGGTAAATACAATATCTACTGGAAACTGGAATCGACGCTGATGGCCGGCCCCGGTTACTACCTGCCCGAAGTGCCCTACACCATGTACTTTTACGCCGGATACGCCCTGCACGGCGCTTACTGGCACGATAATTTTGGCAACCCGATGAGCCACGGCTGCGTCAATTTATCAATTGATAATTCCAAAGAGCTGTTTTTGTGGGCCGACCCGGCCATTCCGACCGGCCAAACGCAGGTAGTGGCAACGGCCGACAACCCCGGCACGCTGGTTGTGGTTCATCAGTAAAAATGGTATCCGCCGGTCAAACATCACTTTTTTGATAACAGACCGCCTGGCTCGCCCAAATTTTTGGGCAAACCTTTTTGCCTCGACAAGCCACAATTTTGTGGTAGAATATCCATCTAATTCAAGCAACACACT
>CAZAPG010000020.1:0-105458 GCA_964486935.1 uncultured Caldilineaceae bacterium
TGGTAGCGCGACGCGCCCCGGTCGTTGGGGCCGTCGCCCACGGGAAAGAAAAATTTGGTAGCCACAAAAAATCTATCCCGGCGGCCTTTGAGGGCATTGCCTAACGTTTCCTCAGAGCGGCCATCCTGGTAGGCGTTGGCCGTGTCGATGTGGTTGATGCCCAGCTCCAGAGCAGCATCAATAATGTTGTTGACTTCTGCTTGGGGCAATTTGTCTGAGCCAAAGCGGTTGGTGCCCAGCCCAATCACCGAAACGCGCGCGCCGGCGCTGCCAACTTGTCGATATTGCATGGTAAACTCCTTTTTGAAATTTGGTTTCTTTACAGGTCATCTTTACCCTGGGCCGAATAGCTTATCAGCATGGCAAAAATAGCCAGCGCCAGGATAACGTTAATTAGAATGGCGAACATGGTCACGCGCGGCCCAATCGACTCGAAAAGCTGGCCGATAATCCAGGGCAGGGTCATGCCGCCCAAACTGGCCCCCACAAAAAACGAGCCGGTAACCTGGCCGGTAATGGTCATGCGTCGCTCGGCCAGCGAGAGGGTGGTAGGGAAGATGGAGGCCATCGACACGCCAATACCCAGCGTGCCCGCCCACACCGCTACCAGCGAGCCGGGCCACAGCAAAATAATCGCCACGCTGATAACGCAGCCCAGCAAGTCGCCCAGCAAAATGTAGCGAGGCCGAAAGCGGGCGGCAATGGGGATGGCCAGCAGCCGGCCTGCGGTCAGCGCGCCCCAAAAGGCCGAGGTGAGATAGGCGGCGGCGGTTTCGCCGGCCAGGTTCAGGGCCACGGTATAGGTAAAAATCCAGCCGCCAAAGCTCACTTCTGCGCCCACGTAGAGAAAAAAGAAGAGCGCAATCAAAAATACCAGCAGCTTGTTGACTCGCGCTTTTACGGGAACGCCATCTTCGTCAACCGTCTGGTCGGCGGGGCTGGGCATACGCAGCAGCCAGATGGCAACCGGCGCAATTAACAGGGCCAGTATCCAGTAGGCCCAGGTAATATCGCCGCTCATCAACACAGCCTGGGCAATAATAATGGGCGATAAAAAGGCTCCCACTCCAAAAAAGAAGTGCAACCCATTCATAAACGGCCCCACCCGGTGGCGATGCACCCAAACCAGCAGGGTGTTGCCGCCCACATCAACCGTGCCTTCGGCGGTGCCCAGCGCCAGCAGCACCAGGGTGAGCAGCCACAGCAGCGGCATCAGGGGGGCCAGCACCATCATGCCGACCATCAGCAGCAACATGCCGCCCATCACCGGGTGGCCGGGCAGGCGGTCGTAAAGGCGTCCGCCTAAAAAAGAGCCGAGTAAATAGCCCAGCGAGCGGGCGGTAAACAAAAAACTAACCTCGCTGAGTAGCGATTGGGTGTGCTCGGCCAGGCCGGGCAGCGTTGGCCCCAGCGAGGCCGTTATCAGCCCAAGGGCTACAAAGGCGGCAAAATAGCCGGCGGTTTTGGTCAATCTCCCGCCGGCAGCAGTTGATGCAGCTACAGTTGAGCTTGTCATTTTTTTTGAGTTCGCTTTCTTTGGATCAGGATTGGACGGAGGCTATCCGGGCGCGCGTTTCAACTCGCTATTGAAGCTAAAAATGGATTCCAAAACGGCGCGGCTATTGCCCCGTGCCCAGCGCAAAGCATACTCAATCGGGCTAATCGTGTCAATAATGAGAGGCGCTGCGGGCAAATGGCGCTGATGGTGAAAAGGGGGTAATCAGTAACAGGGGACTATATTAAAATTTTCCCATCAGGTGGCTAAAACAATAATGCCTGGCATAATAGGCAGCAGGGCTATGGCCGCCGAATGTTGCGGACATTTGCTGTTTCTGGTACGGGTTCTCTTCGTAAATGCGACCGCACACGCTGGCAATCGCCGAAATCTATTCTCATCTCAGCCCACCACGATGCTACAGCATCATTCTTTCGGCAAGGAAAACGGAGAAGTTGGGGGGAGCTACCCCCCAAACCCCCCGGCCTACGGCGTTTTCCTTAACAGTTATTCCAGCAGCCGGTCCAGCGCAAAAAGCTGTTTATCAACCGACACCAAAAATAGCGCGTGCCACATAATCAGCATCAGGTACGACCAGGGCCACTCGCCCGGCACGGCTATCAGGCTGACGGCCAGATTGAGCGACCAAAGCAGCCCCAGCGCCGCTCCCCAGCGAGTTCGCAGGCCCAGCAACAGCGATAGACCCACCAGCAGTTCAACCAAAAAGGTGAGCCAGGCAAACAGGGTAAAATTGGGGATGACCACCCCGGCTACAAAATCGGCGTAGGGGCCGATGGCAGGGTGAGCCACTTGCAGTTGCATCCACTCCAGCAGGCTGCGGTGGCCTTCTGAGGCGGCAAAGGTAGGCGGCAGTTTCCAGCGCAGCGAGGCCAGCCACAACAGGCCAATTACGCTGCGGCAGCCAGACAGCGCCAGGGGAAAAAATTGGTTGAGATTAAATTTCATTATAAAGGCTACAAAATTATTAAAATTACAGGGGCGTCACGCCGCCATAGGGGATACCGGCCAGGTAGGCCATATCGCGCTTGTATGTGGTCAGGTCATCCAGGCAAAACTGGTTTAGATGGCTGTGGCCGCAGGCGCGGGCTAACACCTGCATCAGGTGGACGGTGGCTTCAAAGTAGTTTTTCAACCGCTGGGCCGACTTGTCCACAATCAGCCGGGCGCGCAGGTGGGGCTTTTGGGTGGCAATGCCCACCGGACAGTTGTTGGTGTGGCAGGCCCGCATCCCCAGGCAACCAATAGCCTGGATGGCCGCGTTCGAGACGGCCACGCCATCCGCGCCCAGGGCCAGCGCCTTCACAAAATCGCTCTCGGTGCGCAGGCCGCCGGTGATAACCAGGGTGACATCCCGCCGGCCCCGTTTGTCCAGGTGGCGGCGGGCGCGGGCCAGCGCGGGAATGGTCGGCACGGAGATATTCTTTTTGAAGATTTCGGGAGCCGCACCGGTACCGCCGCCCCGCCCATCCAAAATAATATAATCGACGCCCACGGCCAGGGCAAAATCAATATCATCCTCAATGTGCTGGGCCGACATTTTGAAACCGACAGGGATGCCGCCCGACACATCGCGCACCTGGGCGGCCACGCGCTGAAAATCCTGCACGCTGACCAGATCGGGGAAAGTGGCCGGGCTGATGGCCGGCGTGCCCTCTTCCAGTTCTCGCACTTTGGCAATTTTGCCGACGACTTTGTTGCCGGGCAGGTGGCCGCCGGTGCCGGTTTTGGCCCCTTGCCCGCCCTTAAAGTGAAACGCCTGCACCTTTCTAACATTTTCAAGGTGCCAGCCAAACTTGGCCGAGGCCAGCTCGTAAAAATAACGTGAGTTGGCCGCCTGCTCCTCCGGCAGCATACCCCCCTCGCCGGAGCAGATGCCGGTGCCGGCCATCTCTGCGCCGGTAGCCAGGGCCACTTTGGCTTCTTCGCTTAACGCGCCAAAGCTCATATCGCTCACCAACAGGGGGATTTCCAGCTGCAGCGGTTTTTTGGCGTTAGGGCCAATAATCAACTCTGTGCCTACCGGGGCATCATCCATCAGCGGGCGGCGGGCAAGCTGGCCGGTCACAATGTTAATATCCTCCCAGCGCGGCAGTTCCGTCAGCGAGACGCCCATGGCCGATACTTTGCCGTGATGCCCAAAGTTCTTCAATCCGTTTTTGGCTAAATCACGGATATATTTGTTGTGCGGCTCATCGGGCGTGCCGTGAAGGTCGGCGTACAGGCCCAGATATTCCTCTCGATTGTAGGGCTGAGGGTGTTCGACCCGCCAGGCGATGATTTCGTTTTCATCCACGTAAACGGCGTCGTCAGCCGGGTCAACCCAGGCGTTGAACTTGTGCAAAAATTCGCTGTTGTTGTATTCGCTCACGCCGGTATCGTAGCGGTAGTCCCAGTTGTGTACCCCACAGATGAGGTTGTGCCCTTCGATGCGGCCATCGGCCATTAGCGCGCCGCGATGCTGGCAGCGCCCGTACAGCACCGAAACGTTGTCGTCGTAACGCACCACCACCAGATCAACGTTGGCCGCCAGCGCGTATTGCGGCTGGCGGTCGGGCAACTTGCTCCAGTGGGCTACGCTTACTTTTTTGGTTGCGGGGGATTTAACGGTTGACATGCTGGCTCTCTCCTTATTGATATTGGTCATTCATCAGGTTCGCCCTATAAGCAATTTTGTTTGATACTGTTAATGTGGTGAAATTTGTGGCCGGCAATGTGATAAGCGGTAGCGCGGATACTCGTAATTTTGCCGTCGGCCCCCAATTATCATCTCAGATACGCCTACTTCATCAAATTAGCGCCGGCCTTCTGCACCGTCCGCAAAAAGTTGAGCAGTTTTTCGGCAGGGTCGTCAATTCCAACCAGCGCGTCGTACATCATCACTGCGCCGGTAAAGCCTTGGGTGTGCCATTTGGCGTCGGCGGGTAACACCGAGTCGGTCAGGCCATCCGGCATGGGGTAAGCGGTGATGTAAAAGTAAGGGCTGGGAATGCCTTCATCGCCGGGCGAAAAGCCAAAGTTCATCTGCTCGTCGGCGTACTCCTCGTTGGCGGGGTCCTGGCCGGGCACGAGTCGCCCGGAAAACCAGAGCATGGCCAGGTCAATGTGATGAGGCCAGAGCTGCACCGGGCCGGTTTCCTGGCGCAGTTCACCTCTGAACTGTTTGAAAATGGCGTCAATCTGCGAGAGAGCCTGCCAGTAACGTTCCACAACGGCGCGGTCATACACGCCGGAGGTGGTATCGGCAAACAGGTTGCGGTCGATATCCGGCTCGATGTCCATCAGTTTTAGGGCGGCCAGCGTGTCGTTGCAAAATTGGGCCGCAGACTGCCCCCGCAGCGGTGTTTGCCATTGCTCGCCCCGGCTGGTGGTGATGACCAGCCGGTGGGCGGTCAGGTCGAGCAGCAGTTCATAAGTTCGCGCTCCGGCGGGGATGGCCGTGGTGGTCAGGCCGCTGGCCGACACCCGCAAACTCACATGAAACCAGTGTTTGTGGCGGGGCGTCATAGCCCGGCGCACCTTGCCGATGACTTTGGCGTAGGGTTGCAGGGTTGCCAGGGTGGGTTTCAAATCTGATAGAGACAAAGGTGGGAAAATATGTTGAGTCATGTATTCCTCCATATAGGTGCTGACAGGTCGTATTGCATATTCCGTAGTTTTTACGCAACACGCAATACGTTCTACGTTTGCGTTGGGTCGGTCAATATTTCCACAAGGGCCGGGCCGTTGGCCGCGAGGCCGCTTTTCATAGCTTCAACCATTTCGTCCGGCTTGCTGACGCGGAGGCCAACGCCGCCGCACAGTTTGGCGTATTCGGCAAAGTTGGGGTTGTGCAGACTGGTTTGCCACACCGGAAATTTGCCGGCCCGCTGCTCTTTAGAGATTTTGCCCAGCTCTGAGTTGTTGAGCAGAATGTGGCAGATGGGCATGTTGTATTTTACAGCGGTGGTAAAATCGGCCAGGTATTGGCCAAAGCCGCCGTCGCCGGAAACGGAGATGATTTTGCGTGCGTCGCCCACGGCGGCCCAGGCCCCCATTGCCGCCGGAAAAGCAAAACCGATGCTGCCCAAATAGCCCGACATCAGCACGCTCTGGTTTTGGCACTCAAAAAAGCGGCCAAAGCTGTAGGTGTTGTTGCCCACATCCACGCAGATGACCGCATCCTCCGGGGCCAGTTCCGACAGGTGTTTGAAGACCAGGGCCGGGTGCATCCGGCCTCTGGCATCCAGGTGGCCAACGTGCTTCTCTTTTTCGGCGCGCCAGTAGGCCCAGCGTTTGGCGATGTCGCTCCGCACCTGGGGCCGCTGTACCGGGGTGACCCGCTGGCAAAAGAGTTTGAGCGTGGCCCCAATCTCGCCCCACAGCGGCACGGTGACCGGGTGGAATTTGCCCAGGGTCATGCGGTTAATATCAATTTGAATGGTTTTCTTTTTGGTGGAGATGCCGGTGTGGTTGGAGAATGACGCGCCCAGCACAATCAGCAAATCGCTCTGGCCCATCATGCTGCTGCCCACCGGCGTGCCGCTGCGCCCCAGCACCCCACAGCCCAGGGGATGGTGGTCGGAGACGATGCCTTTGCCTTTGAAAGTGGTTATGATGGCGGCGTCGATGGTTTCGGCAAATCGAATAATCTCTTCCCGGTGGTAGCGCGCGCCGTGCCCCACAATCAGCGAGGGGCGTTTGGCGTGGTTGATAAGGTCAATGGCTTCGTTCAGCTCGGCTTCCGGCGGAGTGATTTGAATGGCGGAGACGCGCCCGCGTTTGGGCGTGTCGGGCAGGGGGTCGCGGGCAGGGGCTTCCTGCACCTCGTTGGGCAAAATCAGGTGGGCGACACCCTGCTCCACGATAGCGTGCTTGAGGGCCAGGGCCATTAACTCGCTGGCGTTTTTGTGGGTCAACACCGTCTGGCCCCAGGTGCGGACGGCATCGAAAGCGGCGTACAGATCAACCTCCTGAAACGCGCCGGGGCCGACCACCTGCGTGTCAACCTGCCCGCTGAGGGCCAGCACCGGAGCGCGGTCCATTTTGGCATCCCACAGGCCGGTGAGCATGTTGGTGCTGCCCGGCCCGGCAATGGCAAAACAGGCCGCCGGTCGCCCGGTGAGCTTGCCGTAGGCGGTGGCGGCAAAGCTGGCCGCGCCTTCGTGCCGCACGCCAAAAAAGCGCAGCCGGCCCGCTTCCTCGGCCCGGCGCAGAGCGTCGGCAAAGCCCAGATTGCTGTGGCCGACCATGCCAAAGACGGTATCGACGCCCCAGTCGGTCATCACCTGCACCATCTGGTCGGAGACGGTAGGCCGGTGTTCCGGCTCATCCACCTGCACGTAAATGCCGTCTTCGCGCAGTTCCAGCTTTAGGGGGCTGGCGTGGTCGCCGTAGCCTTCGGGGGGATTGCCGCTTTTGGGGTCGTACTCGTAGCCGTGCCAGGGGCAGATGAGCCATGGGCCATCCAGTTGACCCTCGCCCAGCGGGCCGCCCTGGTGGGGGCAGCGATTATCAAGGGCGGTGTAGCCGTGCTCGGCGGTGTGAATGAGGCAGACGGCGGTGAAGCCCGCCACAACGGTGGTCACCTGTCCCTCCGGCAGGTCGCCCACTTCTGCCACTTTGTACCATTTTGTCGCCATTGCCTTCTCCCGGTTTTATTTGTTTGTACGCTTTGACCTGCTGTTGTTACAGTTTTGGGGTGAGCATTAGTGAACTGTAGGTGGGGTAATTATCGAGTAGTATATCACAACTTTTTGCGTTTGTTTGTTAAAAATCTAACAGACGCGAAATTGTGTGTTGCGGGCCGGCATAACCCATCTTACGAGGAAATTCTTACGAGCTACTTAAATAAATATTATGATTTTATTAAGATTGAATCATCCCAAACTTCTCCAAGATATCCTCACTCTTTAAACTATCCCCACTGAGATGCTACTTGAAGTCTGTAGACTCAAAGGCTTCATTTTTATACTCTTACAGAGCTAAATAAATACTTTATTGTCCAATAGGATTATGTGAGATGAACAAACGTGGCCTGGAGTTAAGAAGAATTCTAGCGTATAACGTCCGTGCCTTGCGGCGACAAAAAAATCTGTCCCAGGAAGAATTGGCCGATTTATGTAGTCTTCATCGCACTTACGTTGGTTCTATTGAGCGCGCAGAACGGAATGCTACGCTCAGCACATTAGAGGCATTGGCCTCCGCGTTGAACGTGTCTGTGCCTGATTTACTTACCCAAAAGGTCACTCACGACGATGACAATTAAATATGAGCGATCTCCTGAGAAATATCAAAGAAATATTTCAGAAAGTAGACTTTCTATTTATGATCGTATCGAAATTGGCGATCCAGATTTATGGATACCCACACCGGAACTCGAGAAATTACTGGATGAGGGCTTGAAAGGGCTTTCACTCCAAGGATTACCGCTACGAACACGCTCAAAAGTGGTAAAACAAGAAGTGTGTGGCGTACTGGGTTATCCTGTACCACGTTCATTTAAAAGAACTCAACCCCGATTCCCTGGGCAAGTCTTCGACATTTATGTCCAAAAATCGAACAATCTCCAAATTTGGAATGAAGACATCTCCCCAATACGCAGATATGTTATTATCCGGGTTTCGTCCGATGATATTATTGAGCGGGTGAAAGTTATTACGGGAGACGTGCTCGCAAAATTTGATACGACTGGTACTCTTACTCAAAAATATCAGGCTCGCCTTATCCCGAAAGAGGCTACAACTGAACTTGTAGTTCCAGAGGATACAGACAATCTCAAATTAGTTCTTATCAAGAAAACCCATCGAATCCTGTTTGATGCGTCTCCAATTGATTATCCCACCCCTGAAAACCTTTTGCCAATAGATATAATCTTTGAACGGCTCAGGGGGCTTGTGAACAACCAATTTGCAGATGTTGGTTCCGACCAGGAGCGCAATCGTGGCGCTCTACTGCATCAACTTGTCTGTGAGGTGCTTGGTTATCAAGATTTTCGAGATGATGGTCGATTTCCCGATATTCGGAATCAACTGCTAGAGATAAAACTTCAAACATCACCAACAATTGATTTAGGGCTTGTACGACCAGATAGCGAAGAACCGTTAGGTATTCCTAAAATTGAGGGAAGGCAAATTCGACACCGTGATGTCCGCTACGCGCTTTTTTACGCAAATACGGACGGTAAACAAGTTACTTTAACCCGCTTTTACCTGACAACTGGAGCGGCTTTCTTTACACGCTTTCCACAATTTCAAGGCAAAACACTGAACAAAAAGTTACAGATACCATTACCTGGCGATCTTTTCAGATGATAAATCAAATGCTTCCCATACAAGTTGATCTAACTCTTGTTCTACAGCATTAGCTTGCGGTGATGAGGGAATTAAATCATAAAGTTCTTTGGTAATTTGAATAATATATTGTGAAACCTTAGTATCAGGATCAGGCAACGGAAATTTTTCTACATATTGCGTCATAAATCGGCGTCGCCCGGCGTACAATTTGTTGTTGAATTTATAATCGTAGAAAGTCTCTATAAAAGATGAATTACCAACGGCTAAAATAAGCCACAGTAAATCAGCTTGCTCAGGGTTTTTAGCTACGAGCCAATAGCAATCTCCATTTACCACAGACCCGCTCAAATCTATCCAAAAAGTTGGTTTTTCAGTGATGTCACGAAATACAACTTTTGGATATCTCCATACTTCGGGGTCGTGGGGAACCCAGATTTCATACCACTGACGTCCGGCTTTCAGGACATATTCCCTTTTTTCTAAAACTGAACGATAAAAATAAAGATATTTGGCAGATCGTGGATAATCACTGAGATTTACAGCAACCCGTTTTCCATTAACTACTTGATGAGGATAAAGAATTTCTCTTTGTTTTTTTGGGCTAATAGCCTTGAACCGCCGGGCTATATGATGGGTGGTCAAAGGTCTAAGCAATTCGGGTCTTTCTTCTTCTGACATATCTTGCCAATTTGACCGAATAAACACCTTGTCTGCTGTTGTTTTTACTCCAACCCGAATCCTGCCAACATCACCAAATACGCAAAATGTTTTTGCCTTTACTCTCGCCAACCAATCTTCGGAGTCATTTGTAATGATGCTCCATACTTTGGCTGGATTTTTTTCATACTTGAGTCTGCCTTGTTGAACATAATAACAATCACCATTCTCTACCTCAACAATACCATCCTGCTCCAAAGCAGTAATTGCATTTTTAGAAAGTTGGTCTGGATTTACATTGGAAACCGAATAAATAGATGTGAATTTAGACAAAATTTGTGACTTACCAGTTTTTCGTTGAAGAAGGAGTACTGCTGGCAATACAGCAGCCTCAAATAGACGAGTATCTCCCAAATCCCATATATGGAGAATGTCAAATTTTTCAATAATACTTTTACGCACACTTGCGCCAGATTTTGTAGTTAAAAATCTATTAGATACGATAATTCCGGCAATGCCACCAGGACGAAGAATGTGAGCAATCCCGGCAATGAAAGCATAATAAAGATCAACCCGGCCTGACAAACCAAATTGCCGGGCAATAATTTGAGCCTTGTCTTTTCCCATAACCTGCGTTCTAACATAGGGAGGGTTCGCGATAACTATATCAAATGGTTGGGGCGGACCTTCGGCAAATAAATTATACTGTCCATTAAGAGCATAATTTGCTAAAACAAATTCAAGAAAATCATCGCAAGTTAATTTCAGCGA
The DNA here is from genome assembly GCA_964486935.1 of uncultured Caldilineaceae bacterium. Taxonomy (GTDB): domain Bacteria; phylum Chloroflexota; class Anaerolineae; order 4572-78; family J111; genus CAZAPG01. The sequence goes on from CAZAPG010000020.1 coordinate 10,216, forward strand.
AAGCTCTGAAAAATCCTCCCGAATTCTCATCCGCGCTGACTCCACTGCGGCTGAACTGGTATCAAAACCCGATACTTCTATCTTAGAATAGTTATTAGCCCTAAACTTTTCCAACAAAGATAAAAGTAATTGTCCGTCTCCAACAGCAGGGTCTAATAAACGAATTTCCTTCGTTCGAGATTTACAGGCCCAAGAATTTAATATTTGTTTCGCTACAAAGTCGGCCAATATTTTTGGTGTGTAATGAATGCCGGCCTCTTTGCGTCGTTTCGCCGATAAATAGATCATTCTTTAATCATTATTTTCCCGATAGCCAATATCCCTGATTGAATGATACTCATAGTCATCATTTTTGTCAACAAAGGTGCCAATTGCTTTGGTTAATTTTTGTGGGGAGTTAGAGGGGAGTTTATGAGGAGTTTGTGGTATAACTTGCATAAAAGAGATTCTTTGTTGCGAGCTTAACAAAAAATTACCTTGCCTCAGCCTCGACCCAATGGCGCAGCAGGCCCCGATAGTGGGCAATAAATTTTTCATGCTCGCGCGCGGGAAAGGTGGATTGCACGGTTTGCAGCAGAATCTGGTCAAACTCCTGGCTTTGGGCCAGTTGCCACATGGTTTCATCCAAATCCTTTAGCTGGTTGGCCCGGAACTCGTTGAATTTGTCGGTTTCAAAATGCTTGTCGGCCAGTTTTTCGTATTCGACCAGCTTTTCATCGTAGCTGCGGTCGGAGTCGGCAATTTTGAAATATTTTTCAATATCCATGGTGATGCGCATGGGGCGCTCGGTGACGGCGCAGAAGATGCTCCAGGCCAGCAGCGATTTGATGGCCCACGGAAAGTAGTAGTGCAGGCTGGTAACGGCAATATCGGGGCAGGCGTTGGCAAAGTCGATGGGCCACAGTGTGCCGTTTTTAAGAATGGCCTCGCAGGAGTTGAAGTCCCAGCGGAAAAAGGCGTTGATGACCTTGGTGATGATGCGAGCCTCGCGTCCTTTGTCCGGGCTGAGAAAATTGTGGTCAATCTGGTAGCGGCCATGCATCGGCTGGGCGGGGTCGTAATGCAGGCTGATGACCTGCGGCCCGATGGCCAGCGAGCGCACAAAAACGTCAAAATTATCCAGCCCGGCCTGCAGGTGCATCAGCATCTGGCCGGAGGCGTCGTAAGTTTGCATTAGCTGTTGTTCATCATCTACCCGGCTGACGCCGCGCCAGCCGCCGCCGTCAAAGGGCTTCATGTAAAGCGGGTAGCCAATTTGCCCGGCAATCTCCGGCAAGTTGAACATATCGTGATATTTGGCGGCGGTGATGCGGTATTTCTCGGTATCGGGGCCGGATTTGGCCGGAATCAGCCAGGTATCGGGGATATTCAGCCCCAGCCGCAGCATGGCGCAGTAAGCCGAATGTTTTTCCATGCTTTGGAAGGTGAAGGGGTTGTTGAGCAGGTAAACTTTATTTACCAGCGCGGCCTTTTTCAGCCACTCGCGGGGGTTGAAGTGCCAGTAGGCCAGCCGGTCGATAACCAGATGGTAGCTGGTGGGCGCGGTCAATTTGAAGGGATGAATGCGGATGCGCTCCACCTGAATCTGGTAACTCTGGCGGCGGTAGGTGATGGGGGCAGCCATCCGGCGGGCCAGGGCTTCCAGCGTGCCGGGCCAATCTTCTTCATCGCCAAGCAGCAAACCGATTTTTTTGGTAATCATCGTTAAGCTCCTGTCAACGGTTTTTGATTCAGGGTTCAGACTGAAACCTGCAACCTGCAACCCGAAACCTTGTATTTACCCCAACGCCTTGCCCAAATGATGGGCAACCTGTTTGCGCCACCAATACCAGTGATGCTCCACATCACGGCCCCAGATGTCGCGCTCGTGGCTGATGCCCTTTTCGGCCAGCAGGTCGGCCAGGCGATGGGTGTCGTGCAGACATTTATCCTCCCAGGCGCCCTGGCCGCAAACCAGCGCCAGATGGGTGTTGTGGCGGACATGCTCCAGCGCGTGGCCGTGCAGATGGTACAGGTAGGCCAGCGGATTGTTGTAGTAAACATCTTCGGAGCCGCTAGACCCGCAGACATCTTCGATGTTGTAGCGCCCGCTCATGCACAGCGCGTAATTAAAAATGTGAGGAAATTTAAGGGCAAAGTTGGCGGCGTGGTACGCGCCCAGGCTGCACCCGGTCAGGCCAATTTTTATATCGGGCGAGCGGCAGTCAAAGCGAATGGCCGGCGCCAGATTGTTGATGATAAAATCCTGGTAGGCGTTGTGGCGCACGGCCCGCCAGTGGGGGTCAATTCCGTGGTTCAGCCACGATTCGTGGTCCAGCCCTTCGGGGCAGTAAATTTTTACCTTGCCGGCCCCTATCAGGTGGGCCACGGCCTCGATCATACCGTTGTTTTCAAAATCATAAAACTGGCCGCCGCCGGAGGGAAAGGCAATCAGCGGCGGGCCGTAATGCCCAAAAGCCAAAATTTGCATGTCGCGCCCAACGGCCGGGCTGTAAATTTTTTCGTAGCGTCTGAGCATCGTTGCCCTTGGTTTGTGGTAGAATGGGGAAAAACTGCCACCATTTTGCCGGAGATGCCATTTGGAGTCAAATAATAATAGCTGGTTTCCAAATTGGGGGCGGGTAAAATGTGTCCGGTAATTACATTTTATGGTACAATTTTGGCTCAAAAAATCTTTTAAAAAGAGGCGTCAATGCAACAGCCCAAATTTATCCCCCTGCCGGAGTACCGGGAATATCCGGTTGAAGAGATGCAGCGCCGCGCCGCCGGGTTTTACGCCGATATCCGCCGGCGGCGCACCGTGCGAGAATTTTCCAGCCGCCCCGTGCCGCGCGATATCATTGAGAATTGCTTGCGGGCGGCGGGCACCGCGCCCAACGGGGCCAATTTGCAGCCGTGGCACTTTGTTGTCATCAGCAACCCGGCCATAAAGCGCCAAATTCGCCAGGCCGCCGAAGAGGAGGAGCGCGCCTTTTACCGGGAGCGCGCTCCGCAGGAGTGGCTGGAGGCGCTGGCTCCGCTGGGCACCGATGAGCACAAACCCTTTCTGGAAACTGCGCCCTATTTAATTGCCATTTTTGCCCAAAGCTACGGCCTGATGCCCGATGGCCGCAAGGTGAAACACTACTACGCCACCGAGTCGGTGGGTATTGCTACCGGCCTGCTGATTGCGGCTGTTCACCACGCCGGGCTGGTCTCGTTGACTCACACGCCCAGCCCCATGAATTTTTTGAACCAGATACTCAACCGGCCCGCCAATGAACGGCCCTTTTTGCTGCTGGTGGTCGGCTACCCCGCCGAGGATGCCCAGGTGCCGGTCATTACCAAAAAACCGTTGGATGAAATTGTCACCTTTTTATGAGCCTGTTAGTCAACCAGGGTAATATCGGCCAGTTTGAGCCGTTTTTGAACCAGCGCCAACAGGTGCGGGCGCAAATCGGCGGCCTGGCCAAAGTCAACCTTAACCGCCAGCGTTAATTCAACATTTTGCCCCATGGTGCCCGACTCGCTGATGACCTGCCACGGTTCTCTGATTTCGGGCCAGCGTTTTACAATCTCCTGCCCCAAATCCTTGAGCAGCGGCAGCGTTCGTTCTAAATCGGCGGCAGCAATTTTGATTCTGATGTTGGCCGCAGAGTGCAGGCCCCGGCTGTAATTGCGAATAAAGCGAATTTCGCCGTTTGAGATAGCATATAGTTCACCGCTTTGGGCGCGCAGCCAGGTTGCGTTGAGGCTGACATGTTCAACCACGCCCTCAATTAATTCAAATTGCGATTTGACCAGAATCTTTTCGCCAACATTGTAGCGGTCCTCAAAAATAATGCTGATGCCCGCCAGAATATCCCCGATAAACGCGCGCCCGGCAAAAGCCAACGCCGTGCCAAACAGGCCGGCCATCCACACCACGGTCTCTTGGCTAACAAATTGACCCGCGCTTATCAAAATTGCCAGTACAAAGGCGCTAATACTAATGGCGCTGCCCAGCAAATCCTGCAAGGTTCGCCGCCGCTCCTCTCGCCATTCCTGGTGCGATTTGAATTCAGGCGGAATCCACTTTTGCAGCCGGGTCCACTTTCTGGATACGGCCGTGTGGGGAAAAAACGGGTCAAAGCTGCGGTTGACCAGCAAAAACAATCCGGCAATTCTCCACGATAGACGAGAGCACAGCCAGGCTACCGCAAATATGAGCAGAATTCTGCCAATATTCATAATTGCCGATCCGGTGAAAATGGCAACTAACCGATTTACCAGAACATCTATCGACAAATCAATACCGGGCATTTTATCTCCCGTAGTATATGGTCAACGCTGCTGCCCAACACAACTTCAAGCACGGGTTTGAATCCATAGCCGCCCATAATCAATAAATCACACTGCTGCCTGGCCACGGTTTGCAGGATTGTCTCAGGTACGTCGCCTTCGGTTAAAATGTAGGTGGCCTTTGCCCCACGCGCTTCCAGATAGCTCTGCGCTTCGCTCAATATTTGCCGGTCATGCGAGTTTTTGGCAATGGTCAAAACAACCACCGGCACATTCTGCTGGGCCGCCAGATAGGCCGATACAAACAGCCCTTCCTGGGCTTTGGGGCTGCCATCATAGGCCACCAGCGCTTTGTTGATTGCCGTAGTGACGCCAGGTACAGTGAGCACCGGCCTGGGGCAGCGATGCAGCAGCGCGCGCAAGCCCGACCCCAGCCGGCTAAACGTCTGCGTGCCCGGCGGGTGGGCCAGATGCACCACCACCAAATCGGCCCAGCGGGAACGCTCGGTGATTTTGCGGGCGACAGGGCCAACCTCTATAGACAGATTGCCTTTGATGCCGGCCAATCGGCAGCGCCGGTTGAATTCGGCCTGCACTGCCAACGCGGCTTCGGCGCCGGCTTCCGCTTCTGTGGATACTACGTGCAGGCCGTAAATCTGGCCGTGTTCATGGCGGGCCACAAACAAAGCCTGCTCCAGCGCGCACCAGCTTTCTGGCCGGCCACTTAATGAAACCAGAATATTGCCGAACAAGTGGCGGCGAGCGCGAGGCTCCAGCCGGTCGCGCCGCCACTGGCCGGGGTGTGGGCCGGCTTCCAACTCATCGGGGGTAATGGCCTCAACCCAATTCAACATTCGCCGGGCGTTTTTGCCGTGCTGGCTCACCAAATCGCTGGCGGCTGCCTCGGCGTCAATTTGCCAACCCAGATTTTTTTCCAGCTCTGCCCGGTGCCGAAAAATCCATAAATAAAGGTCGGTTTCAGTGCGACCAGGGAAATCTTGCAAAATGCCCCGCTCCCTGATCAACTTGATTACCGGCAGATATACCTGCTCATACCAGCCAATCACCGCTTCGGGGTAACTGATGTGGCGCTGTTCAGTTTGACTTATCAGGTAACGGTGGGCTTCAATTTGGGTGTCTAATTCCCAATAGCGGCCCGGCGCCGTCATCTCAAAATTAGCTTCGGGTTTCACCTCGTCCAGCCCGGTTCGTTCCAGAAAATTGGCTAACTCTGCCTTGATAATGATATCGTCTGGCTGGTCGTCCGGTTCAAGCGGAACCGTGGTTTTGAACTGGGTAACGTGGGCCTGAATATGGCTGGCGCCCAGTTGCCTGGCTACCGAAACCCGGTGGTTGCCATCTACCACAAAATAAACCTGGCCAATCTGGTAAACTTCGATGGGCGGCAGGCCGGCGGAGTTTACTTGGGCCAACTGAACGCTGGCCCAGCGTTGTTCGGCGTTATCCTGCCTGGGCAAAAAAGTGCGGGTAAAATCGTTGTAACGTCCAACGCTGCCCACAATAGCATCCAGGGGGATATCGCGGAGGCCGCGGGTTGAACCGCCGACAATTTTGAATTTTTGCCGAATATCCTCGTAAGAGAGTAGGTCAATCGAGCGGCCGGTCAACCCGGCCATGATGACCTCCAGCGAGGCCCGCCATCGGGCCTGGCGAAAATCTTGCATGGCGGCGGCTCTGGCGGATGGGTTAAAATTGTCCATAAGGTTAAGCCGGGTTCACTGGAGATTAAAGGCCAAGCTGGTCGATAGCGTTTTTAATAACTTCAGCGCTGGCTTTGAGGGCGGTTTCTTCGTCCGCGTCGAGCGGCAGGGGCAGCGTGCCCAAAATTCCCTGCGCCCCAACCAGATGGGGCAGAGCAATGGTAACATCATTAACCCCGGCTGTCTGCGGCGTGGGGGTGCAAACCGTTAAAAGCAGGTGTTGATCCTGAACGATGGCTTTAACAATTCTGGCCAGCGCGCTGCCGATGCCATAATAGGTTGCCCCTTTGCCTTCGATGATGGTGTAGGCGGCGCGTCGAACTTTTTGGTCTATCTCCTGCCGAACCGTATCATTGAGGGGTTTGTTCTGGCTGCGGCAAAATGCGGCCAGCGGAATGGTGCCAATCGTTACCAGCGACCAGGCCAGCACTTCCGAGTCGCCGTGTTCGCCCACCACGTAGCCATGCACATTGGTTGAGGCCACGCCCAGATAGTCGCCCAATAAAGCCCTGAAGCGGGCCGTATCCAGCGTAGTGCCGGAGCCGATGACCCGTTGCGAATTCACGCCCCGCTCCGCGGCAAAGCGGGCGGTAATGTGGGTCATAATATCGACCGGGTTGGTGGCTACTACCAACACCGCGTCGGGAGCGTGGGTCAAAATATCTGGCACTACGGCGGCAAAAATGGCGGCATTGCGTTCCAAAAGCTGAAGCCGGGTTTCGCCCGGTTTCTGGTTAACCCCGGCGGCAATAATTACCACCCGGCAGCCGGCCAGGTCGGCATAGCTGCCGGCCATCACCCGCATGGAATGGGCAAAGGGGACGGCGTGTAAAATATCGGCGGCTTCGGCTCTGGCCCGCGCTTCGTTTTTATCAACCAGCACTAACTGGCTGCCAATGCCCTGCATTACCAGGGCATACGCCGCGGTTGCTCCTACTAATCCGGTTCCTACAATACCAATTTTGGGCATGAATCTACTCCAAATTATTATGCTTATTTTAACTGTACTTTATTGTAATGCATTTGGGGCATTTAAAAAAATTTAAAATGGCGGCAAAAATTGACGGTTCAGCCGGCCAAAATATGGAAACATCTGCGTTTTGTGCTACAATGGGCAGGTCTGCAAACAAAAAAATGTCCGTTCCCAATATTTTCACAATGACAACTTACAAACCAAAACTTCCAACCAATATCAGCTCTTTAAACTGGGTTGGCCCCGATGCGCCGGCCTACGCCCAAAGCGGATTAATCCATTGCGTCAGCCTGCCAGAAAATGCCGGCCCTTCACAACCCGCGCCGCTGGTGGTAATGGTTCACGGCTGGGGCGGCGATGAAAGCGTTATGTGGATATTCAAACAAACCCTGCCGGCCGGCGTCGCGGCTATCACCCCGCGCGCGCCGGTTGCCCTGGAAAACAACCAGGGCTTTATCTGGTTTACCTACCCCCACACCCGGCTCAACCCCGACCCCGACTCGCTGGAGCGGGGGTTAGCCAACTTGGGCCGGTTTATCGCCAGCCTGCCCCAACTCTATCCGGTTGACCCCCGGCGCATCATTTTGATGGGTTTTAGCCAGGGCGCGGCTATGTGCAACGCTTACATTTTGACACATCCCCAGGCCGCTATTGGGGTGGCATCGCTGGCCGGGAGTCTGGTCAATATCCCAAATTTTGAGTCGCATCCCCAATTGCTGGCCGGATTACCGGTGTTTATTGCCCACGGCGCCAGAGACGAGGTTGTCCCCATAGGTGAGGCTCAGGAGAGCCGCCAAATTTTTGCCAACGCGGGCGCAGATGTAACTTATGGCGAGTACAACACCGGCCACAAAATGAGTTCTCAGGCCATGAAAGATTTATCGGTCTGGCTGTCTAATCTCTTAACTAAAGCATAACCTATTTTCAATTGACGCCCTGCCTGGGCGCGTTGCCGGGTAAATTAACGTGTCATCAAAAGTTAAACAGGCTTTTGCCACAGCAGTCAACCAACCAGACTCGCAAATTAATTTAGCCTACGCCGCGTTGCTCGTGGCCGAATACCTGACTCGCCAGGCCGTTGATATTCCACCATACCTGGTTATGCTAGACCGGATGGCCGAAGAAACCGAGCCGCTGGTTAGAGCCAGCAACACCGATTTAGAGGTGATTGACACCCTTAACCAGTTTATGTTTGAAGACATGAAGTTCTCCGGCAATGCAGCCAACTACTATCACCCGGATAACTCCTTTTTGAACAAAGTGCTGGAACTGCGAACGGGCATCCCCATTTCCTTGAGCCTGGTCTATCTTGAAGTCGGCCAGCGATTGGGCCTGCCGCTGTGGGGCATCGGTATGCCGGGACATTTTATTGTGGGGTACGGCTCGCCTGCCGACCCCATTTACATTGACGTGTTCAATCGGGGCCGCCTGTTAAGCGAGGATGACTGCCTGGCGATGTGCCAGATTTCAGAGGCCAATCGCTTTTCCTTTAAGGACCAGTATTTAAAACCGGCCACCAAAAAAGCTATCCTCTTTCGGATGTTGCTCAACCTGAAACAAATTTATGTCGGCTGGGAAGAGTGGCGCAGCGCCTACAAAACAGTGGATTTAATGCTGCTGGTCAACCCCGATGAAATTACCGAAATCAGAGACCGGGGCCTGCTGGCCTACCGGCTCAACCGGCTGCAAGATGCTATTTTTGATGTCAAACGGTATTTATACCTGGCCCCGCAAAGCGTTGATGCCGCCTGGCTGGAAAAAAGGATTGAGGCCATGGAAGAAAAACTTCTCCGCCTCAATTGAAAGGTTTCGGGTTGCTGATTACAAATTACCAAACTACTAAATCTACATTGGAGCATCTATGCGTCCTGTTATTGATGGCGAACAACTACTGGAAAATTTGGACACCCTGGCTCAATTTGGAGCCACGCCCGCCGGCGGACTCAACCGCATTGCCTTTAATGAGGCCGACTTGCAGGCCCGCCGCTGGGTTGAGCAGCAAATGCAGGCTTTGGGCATGACCTTTCGCGCCGACGAGGCCGGCAACACCATTGGCCTCTATCCCGGTAGCCGGGCCGACCTGCCCCCCATCGCCCTCGGTTCCCACACCGATACCGTACCCAACGGCGGCCGCTTTGATGGCGCGCTGGGCGTGCTGGCCGCGCTGGCCTGCGTTCGGGCGCTGCGCGAGGCCAAAACCCAACTGCGCCACCCGGTAGAAATTATCAACTTCACCGCCGAGGAGGCCACCATGTCGGGCGGCACGCTGGGCAGCCGGGCCATGTGCGGCCTGCTTCAGGCCGGTTCGCCGGTTAACCAGCCCGCCTGGGACGGCCGCCCCGTGGCCGAACATCTGCGCGCCGCCGGGCTAAACCCCGACACGCTGGCGCGGGCGCAGCGCCCGCCGGGCAGCCTGGCCGCCTACCTGGAACTGCACATCGAACAGGGCGGGACCCTGGCCCTTGAACAGACCGATATCGGCGTGGTTGAGGGCATTGTTGGTATTCGTCGCTACAGCGTTACCTTTAAGGGATACGCCAACCACGCCGGCACCACACCCATGAGCCAACGACAAGACGCGCTGGTTATGGCCGCGCCCTTTATTATGGCCGCGCGCGAGGTAGCGGTTGCCAGAGGGATTGTCGGCACTATTGGCCAGTTGCAGGTGCAGCCGGGCGCGCCCAACGTTATTCCGGGCCGGGTGGAGTTGAGTCTGGAAATTCGCGGGCTGGATGAGTCGATTTTGGATGAAGCCGAAGCAGAACTGGCGCAGCGCGCCGGGCAGTCCGGGGGTCAATTTGAGCCGGTTGCCGGCAAGTCGGCCACCGCATCCGACCCCCGCCTGACCGAGGCGCTGGCCGCTGCCTGCGCTGAACTGGGTCTGAGCTATCGGCGCATGCCCAGCGGCGCGGGCCACGATGCCATGTGCGTGGCCGCCATTGCGCCCCAGGCTATGCTCTTTGTGCCCAGCCAGGGCGGGGTCAGCCACTCGCCCGATGAGTACACCACGCCCGAAGATTGCGTCAACGGGGCGCGGGTGCTGCTGGGCGCGCTGCTGCGGCTGGATGAAATTCTCGACCCGGAAAAGTAGGGTTACTTTAGAGGTTTCTATCCAAAATAGAACAAATGTGATAAAATCTTCTTCACAAGTTCGGTTAACTATTTTCAGCAACTATGCCACTGCAAAAATACCAGAGAACCGCATCAGAGTTACGTAAGCTGGCTTCAATGTTTTGGCCTTCTGAATTATCAGAAGAAGCGGCCAAACTTAGCGTTATTCCTATCCTATTAGAAACTCAAGATGAATTTATAGCCATTTTGAGCGTTCCTGTGCCTGATTTACAGAACTTGTTTCAGGTGATCAATGCGTCATCGTTTTCAGGCAATTTGTTTCTCAAACACTTGGTCATCTTGGCTGATTTTGGCGGCGAACAGCTACAACGTGTTAATAGCAACTTTGAAATGTTGTTCCCTTCCGGCGAACTGGAATATTTATGGTTGGGCAAACGGCGTACTTACACATTTCAAGCATTGCCCGTTTCTAATCTCACCAACAGTAAATTGAGTATTTCTAGCAAGAAACTGCTCAAGGAACGCAAGCTTGACAAATTACTTCAAGATGTAGCAGCGATTTTAATTTTTGGTAGTGCCTGTACAAATGAAGTAACGGCTGAGGTTTTGAGCAAATGCGAGATTGGCAATTATTTGGGGCAACCAGAGGAGCTTGAACGATTTATCAAACAACGCTACATTTGGGTAAGTCGAATTACTATGGGTTCTCGTGCCAACAATTTGGGGCAATTAGCGCAGCAATTTGTTCTGGAGTATTTGGAGAAGAATCTCAACAACAAAGATATTGAGCTTCAATCAAACGGAAATATTCCCGGCATCACCCACAGTAATGAGCAAACAAACCGACCAACAACGTTTGACATTGTTATCTCAAAAGGCAACAAATATGTAGCGATTGAAGTCAGTTTTCAGGTTACAACAAACAACACCATTGAACGTAAAGCTGGTCAAGCCCAAGCGCGATGCAATCAAATTGACAAGGCCGGTTACAAAATTGCATACGTGGTGGATGGGGCAGGAAACTTTCAGCGAGAAAATGTCTTGGTGTAAATAGAGATAATATATGAACGACCAACAAATCCTCAATGAAATGATAAATGTGTATGTAAAAGCAATTCCAGAAATGAAGTTATTGGGCGAAATTGATTGGTACAATGCTGCCCGCATCACTCAAAGACGCATTGCTTCCAAATTACACAATGAGTTGAATTTATCATCAGCACAGTTGGCGCGTGAATGTCACGCAGATCTGCAAGGATATATCGAAGTAAAATTTGGCTCAAACATAATGGATGCTACGAACTGTTTCAATAAAGGCTGTTTTGATTTGTATTTACTCAGCCAGCACCTGATCCAAATCGGAGGCTCACCGTAGAAGTGGCAAAGTTACATGGGAGTTCCGTTGAGAAATCCGGTTGGATACTAATTGCATCCCTTGAAACTCATCGTGGATGTTCAATTACCCCAGCTAAAAGGCAATCGGGTTTTAATGGCCTATCTACGAGTCAAACTGGTGAAGTGAGAAAAATTGAACTTAAAACAGTCTACAAATCCGATGATTGGTTTGCAATAAACGGTTTCGCTGGAATACAGAAACTTTTTTTTGATGAAGATTATTGGTTATATTTTGCGGTTCTACCTCAAAACTATGTAATTTGTACGAGGGCTATTCCATTTTTGAGCAAACAAGTTAGTAAGAAAATTGATGAGAATCCAACAGATTATATTCGAGCCTGGATCTCTCTTACTAAAGCTATCTCAAGAGATTTTGAAATCAAATTATTTCCGCGTATGAATTTCAAAGTTAACGTACCAATAAGAACTATGCTTCAGGAAATCTTAGATCAACCTGTGTCCCATAACTGGAAAGATATTGTCCAGTCAATATGGCAACTCGATGAGTCTGGTAAATGGCGTCAGTTATATGAAGAATAGTTTCCGCAAAACTTGCGCCATTCTCAATATCCCGCTATGGGCAATTCGCCATTTTTTGCATATGGAGAAGATACTTCAATTCCAAAATTGGATTGCCTGGGATGCGTTATCTTTTCCCGTACGACTCATTATGCCCGCCCATTATGCCATTATCTGTTTTAGTAAAGGGCCATCTCGTCCATTGCCGGGGTTAGTTGGGAGTGCAGGCGAGTTTACTCCACCTAATTCACCGGCAACATTCAACTCGCTTGAACCATTGGCCGAATGGTTTTGTTTGCGGTCTCGATGTGTGCGAACTCGTCAAAAGATGCATATAAATGATCGTGGGCCACTAACCGATTTGTGGTGGGATATTCACCGTTTGAAACACAATAGTCGGCGTGTAGACCATCCTTGCCAGCTTCCTCCTCAATTAATGTATCGTCTTATTTCAATTTTTACCAAGCCGGAAGAAATTGTCTTGGATTGTTTTAATGGGGCGGGTACGAGTACGCTCACAGCGCATCAATTAAATAGGCAATATATCGGCATAGAGCTTTCAGAGAAATATCACAAAATTACTGAGTCACACCATCGAGAAATACAACAGGGGCTTGACCCGTTCCGAAAAGCCAAGCGGATTTTGACTGAGAAGAATAGTCCCGTTGAACGTATGCCTGAAAAGAGTTATGAAGTTCCTAAGAAAACTTTACAATTAGAAGTCAGGCGAGTGGCAAAAATGTTGGGTAAGTTGCCAAGCCGTGAGGAAGTAATTGAATATGGAAAATACCCAATTAAATATTATGATGAATATTTTGCCAGTTGGGGTGAAGTCTGTGCTGCTGCCCGCCACGATGGAATGTCTGAAGAGAGAAATAATGGCACATCAGAACCCGAGTCTGCTACTAAACAATTAAGCCTGTTTTAATTAGGGGTTAGCGAGAATTTCATTGGACACTGAAAGTTCCAGTTTTGGGATGTACTGTTGGACTTAGCCATTATCAACGGACAGGTTGTAACGGAACATAGCCTCTTCCCCGCCGATGTGGGGATTGCTGACGGCAAAATTGCCGCGCTGGCCGCGCCGGGGAAACTGTCTCCGGCTCAGGAAACCATTGACGCAGCCGGAATGTTGCTGCTGTCCGGCGCGATTGATATTCACTTTCACGCCCGCACCCCGGCCTACCCTGAGCGGGGCGATTTTTACACCGAAACCCGCGCCGCCGCGGCCGGAGGCGTCACCACTATTTTTGAAATGCCCATCTCCAAACCCGGCTGCGCCACCCCCGAAACCTTCCGCAACCGGCAAATGCTGGCCCAGGCCCAGTGCCTTGTGGATTTTGCCCTGTTTGGCGCGCCCGGCACGCTCAACCGGGATGACGTGCTGGGCATGGCCGCCCAGGGCGCCATCGCCTTTAAAATATTCATGCATCGCGCGCCGCTGGGCCGCGAGGATGAGTTCATCGGCATTTGTCTGACGGATGACGACCACCTGTATCAGGCGCTGGCTCTGGTTAAAGAAACGGGCCGCCGGCTGGTCGTCCACTGCGAAAGCGACCATCTGCTGGAGATGGGGCTGGCCCATATGCAGGCCGCCGGCCGCACCGACCTGCGCGCTCACAACGATTCTCGCCCGCCGGTGGTTGAGGCGCTGGCCGTGGCCCGCTTGCTGACCATGGCCGAGGCGCTGCAAGCGCCGGTCCACGTGGCCCACGTTAGCTGCGCCCAGGCCGTCGATATTATCCGGCGCTTTCGGCGCGACGGGCTGGACGTGACCGCCGAAACCTGTCCCCACTACCTGTTTTTTGATGAAGATGACTACCTGCGGCTGGGGCCGTATGCCAAAATCAACCCGCCCATTCGCAGCGCCGCCCACCAGCGGGCGTTGTGGCGGGCCATTGACGAAGGTATTTTCAGCGCCATCACCACCGACCACTCGACCTATCTGGTTAAAGAAAAGGAGCGGGGCTGGGAGGGAGTCTGGCTGTCGCCCTCTGGCGCGCCGGGGGTGCAGGCCATGCTACCCCTGCTGATGACTGCCGCCTTGCGCGACAGGCGGTTGCCGGTGGAGCAGGTGGTGCGCCTCATCAGCAGCGAGCCGGCCCGACTGTTTGGCCTGGCCCCGCGTAAGGGTACGCTCCAACCCGGCGCAGATGCCGATATTTGCCTGTACGACCCGCGCCCCACTACCAAACTTACCTACGAGCAAATGCTCAGCCAGGCGCGCGATGTCGATAAACTGTATCTGGATATGGAATTTCAGGGGAGGGTGGTTTTAACCCTGGTGCGGGGGCGGCGCGTTTTTCACAACGGGGAAATTTTGGCAGAAGCCGGCAGCGGGCAATTTGTAGCGCCGGGTTAGTTCAGGCGCTGCTCTAGCAAACGCCCCAATTCTTCGGGGGGGGATTTGATATCGAAAATGGTCAGGCGGCCATTGCGGACAATTGTAGCGATGCGGTCTCTGACGTTGGCCTGGGGGTTTTGAACGGCGTTGGCAATTTCATCGGCCAGGCGACCACTGCCGGCAATGACAATCACCTCGCGGTTTTGGCGCACGTTCCACTCAATCTCGTGCAGGGCAATGGCGCCGCCGTTAACCAGCAGCGTTACCGACGGGACATTGGCCGAAAGGTATCCCGCCAGGGCGTACATTGTTTCTACCTCGTCGCCCCACAAATAGCCTTCAACCAGCACAAAATAAGGATGATGCGGCTCCATAATATCCTCGGCATGCAGGCCGGCCTGGCCGATATCGGCGTGGGCCGGCAACACGCCGATGTGGGCTACCTGGCTGCCGGCATGGGCTAATGCCTCGCCCATGAGTTGCATCACGCCAGATTGGGTGCCGCCATCAATCACCGTGCCCTGATAACGGGCAATGACCCGGCCTACTTCGGCAAATAATGCTCTTAAGCGGGTAAATAATTCGCCGGACATGTTCCCCGCGCCGCCCGAAATCAACAGCAGCCGGGTACAGGGGGGCAGTTTGAGCGCCGCCGCAATCTCTGCCGGGTCAATTTGGCCGTTGGTGCGCACGGTCAGGGCGCGTCGGCCATTAGCGAATGTTTTGATAAAGGGTTTGAGCTGGCTCATCTCGGTGAAACTGACTTGATATTTGTTAATTCTATAACACCATAACCCCTTGATTTCCGCAATAGCGCAAAAGTCACTTTTTGTTAAAGGAAACTTAAAATTTTGCTGCCGGCTGACGATACCGCGATTCAACCCTTGTATCAGTTTAAATATGCTTCCGAAATAACCTTAAACCTTGTATAATAATAGAACAAATTAACGATGTTAACTGGCGCAGGAGTTGATTATGGCCAAAATCAATGCAGAATTGGAGCAGCGGCTAAAATCTATGCCAAATAATCGCGTCAATTTAATTGTGCGCACCCAAGGCGATGCCACACCACATTTTGATTGGCTGGCCGCCGAAGGCTTTACCGTAAGGCAGCAGTTCAGGCTAACGCCGGGCGTGGCCGTTACCTGCTCCGGGGCCGACGCGCTCAAACTGCTTGACCAGGATTGGGTTAAATCTATTGAAATTGATGCAGATGTAAAAGCGATTTAGCGGAAGGGAAAAAATTGTGGCTAAACTTGGTTCAGAATTGCAATCTCAAATGAATAGTATGGCCAGTGGCGAGCCGATTCCGGTGATTATCCGCCGCAAGCCGGGGTTCAGCGCCCAGGCGGTGCTGCCCAGCGCAACCCAAGTAGAGCACGCTTATCGCCTGATTCCCGGCGAGGCGCTCAAACTGACCGCCGCAGATATTCAGGCCCTCAGCCAGCGCGATGATATTGAACAAATCTGGCCCGACCTGCCGGTGCAGGCCTGGCTGGATGTGTCGGCGCCCAAAATTGCAACCCCCCAGGTGTGGGAAGCCGGTTTTAAGGGCAGCGGCATCAAGGTGGCTGTGGTTGATACCGGCATCGATGAAACCCACCCCGATTTTGCGGGTCGCATTAAAGCCGCCAAAAGCTTTGTGGGCAACAGCGCCACCGATGATAATGGACACGGCACCCACGTGGCCGGCATTACGCTGGGCAGCGGGGCAAAATCAAACGGTAAATATGTGGGCGTTGCCCCCGAAGCCGATTTGTATGTAGCCAAAGTGCTGCGCGCCGACGGCGGCGGCTCGATGAGCGGGGTGATGGCCGGTATCGAGTGGGCGGTGCTGGAACAGAAAGTGCAGATAATCAACCTGTCGCTGGGGGGAACCGGCTCTTGCGACGGCACCGATGCGCTGTCGGTGTTGTGCGATGAGGCTGTCACTCAGGCGGGCGTGGTTATTTGCGTGGCCGCCGGAAATACCGGCCCCGGTTCCAAAACCATTGGCTCGCCCGGCTGCGCCCGGTACGTAATTACGGTGGGGGCCAGCGATGATAATGACCGGATTGCCCGTTTTTCTTCGCGCGGGCCAACCGCAGATGGACGGATTAAACCGGATATTGTCTTTCCGGGGGTGGGGATTGCTGCGGCCCAGGCCGCCGGCACCCGTTTGGGGCCGGTAGTGGCCGAGGGTTACATTGCCATCGACGGAACCAGTATGGCGACGCCCCACGCCGCCGGCGTTGCGGCCCTGATGCTGCAAGCCAACCCTGAATTGACCGCCGAGCAGGTTAAAACCCAAATGCTGGCCGGGGCCATTAACATTGGCGCGCAACCCAACGAGCAGGGCGTTGGCCGGGGCGACGCTTATCGGGCCTATTTAAAGGCCATTGATGAAAATATTCCCGAACCGCCGCCTCCGCCGCCGCCACCTCAACCTCAGCCGGAGCCGTCCGGCTGTCTGGCGAGTGTTGCCAGTTTATTTGGCCGGAAGAAATAGCTCTGAGGGAAAAATGGGCTTATTTAGTTGAGCAAGAATGCGTCTACAAATTTTGGGTCAAAATATCCAGGGCTTTGCTAACCTTGCCTTCGGCCTTCCAGTAGTCGAATTTGGTGGTGTTGAGGTGTTCGGCAATGCCGCCAATTTGGCGAACCTGCTCAATCATGCTGTCGGGGCCGCCAGGCATGTCGCTGATGGTGCCATCCCACAAAATAAGCGCGCGGGTGCGGTCGATACCGTGAATCAGGGCCGAGTAGAGCGCCCAGCGTTCATTGCGCTCGTACACGTTATCGCCCGGTTTTACCGGGCCAAGGTGGTCGGGCTGCAAGCGAATGGTGACATCCGGGTTGTTACGCAAGGCATAAAATCGCTCAACCCACTGGTCGCCGGCGTAGCTGATGGCATCTTTTATATAAACGGCTTCTTCAAAGGGCAGGTGAATTTCGGCCTTCATGCCCCGTTGCAGGCAAACCTCTAAAAAGATGATATCGCCGCCGGCAGTTGCGCCGCAGCTTATGGCCATATCATTATCGCCGGCCTTGAATTTATCCAGCGTTTTGCAGATACGGTCGCGGACTTCTTTTTCCATACCGGCCGGAAAACGGGGATTGACCTGGCCCGGCACATCCAGCCGGTGGCCGGCAAACAAAAATACCTGTGGCGGGGTTTGTGTAGCTCCTGAGTCTTCTATTTGTTCCTCTTGTTTAATGCGGTTTATTTCTCCTTCAAGCACATCAATACCGGCCTGAACAAACTCTGGCCTGAAATCAAGCGATTTGAGTAGCTCTAGCTGGCTGAGTGAGGATTTAAGATTGTAAACGTTTTTTCTGGCGGCGGTCAGGGCGCGTTTATAAGCGCGGGTGACTCGTTTGGAGTCGTTGGCAATACTTACCTCTAATTCGGCCAGCGAAACCAGCGCCCAGTAATCGGACTCATTCTTTTGGGTGGTGCTTTCCAGGGCAAAGTGTATGGCTCCCTGAATTTTGGGTAGATTTTCCCGAATGGCCAGCACGTCGGGGTCATCTACCAGGCCATTGTATTGGGCCAGGTAGTCCATAATCACCGAGCCGGTCAGGGCATTGATGCCGGGGTAGTAGTCGTTTTGATTAATGCGATACCCCTCTAAATAGGTGTCGATAGATTTTACCAACCAATGCGACGCCTCGGTGGCCTCTTTGATGCGTTTTTTGCCGTTGCGCTCGTTATCCCAGGTTTCCATCCACATTTGCTTGTAAATACGCCCCAAAAATGAGATGGCCTCGGTGTCGTTGGGGGCGTCTTTGAGCAAATTTTCTAATTTGACAATGGCTTCGTCGGTGCGGTTGAGGCGGTTCAGATGAAACGCCTCTTGCCGCCGAAAGTTGGCGTTTCTGGGGTTAATGTCTAAGCCGCGCCGGTATTGTTGCAAGGCCAGCTCGTGGCGGCCCATTCCCCGCAGGGCGCGCCCGGCCTCGCCAATGGCCTCTTCTTTGATGAGCGGGTTGCTGATTTCTTCGGTAAGCAGCAAGATGTCGCCCAGCCGTTTTTGGCGCTGGGCAATGGTGACGCGCTCGCGCCACTCGTTATATTCGCGCCAAAAGCCGGTAGCCAGCGGGGTGCGCAGGGTTTTGCGGTCCGGCTCGGACAGGCCGTCGAGCAGGTTGAAGATGGGGCTGTGAACCCGGTCCAGGTCCGAGGCCCAGGTTTCGCGGGTAATTTTGGTGATGGCCTGGCGGTCTTTTTCCAGGTGAGCCGGGTCGGGCCGGCCATTTTTATCGGTATGGTAGGGGATGGTGCGCACGTTGAAAATGTCGAAGGGCATGTAAGAGCGGCCCGATTGAATATGCACCAGCCCTCGCTTGCGCAGCGCGTGCCTGACGCCCAGCTCGTAAAATACGTTGGCATTATCAATGCTTAAATCGGCGATTACCAAATCGGCCAGCAACAATTCCTGAAACATATCGGTCAGAATGTCGCCGCTCACGCTTTCCTCATCGGCCCGAAAAGACTCAAATCCGGCGGTTTCAAGAGCGGGTCTGATTAAATCGTTGTAAATGCTGTCAAAATCGTACCAGCGGCCATCGGCTCCCTGTTTGCGGCCAAACGGCATAACCACAAAGGCGTGGGGCAGCCCTTTGGGTAGCTTTGAAGGGGGTTTTTTGTGTTCCAGATTTTCTACAATGGTTTGGGTTGGCTCTTCTGCTTTTGGGGCAGGCGTTTGGCCGGTTTCTGTGGTTTCTGCAACCGTTATTTCGGTTTCATCTTTTGTTGATGGGGGTGAACCGGCCAGGGCTGTTATTGGCGTAAGTTGCATAACCTCATCCAGGGCATCGTTTGCCTGGTCGTCCAATTCATCAACGGCGCGCCACATTTCGCTGGCGTGTTTATTGTGCTGGCTCCAGATTATTCTTTCTGTGGCAGTGACCAGCTTGAAGAATTCTTCGCCGGTTTGCGCTGTGGGGGTCAGGCTGTACCAGCGGTCTCTAATAATATTGAGGCCGGCGATTAATTGGTTGTAAGTGTTAATAGTGGTATCGAGTTCGCGTGGTTCCAGCCAGTTGATAATGGCGGCGGCGGCAAAAATGGCTACGGCCACCCAGGCGCTAAAATCGCCGCTGGGGATGGCGGCCAACAGCATAGCCAGGCCGCCGGTGATAAAAAGCCCCAAATGGAGATAAATCTTATTTTGCTGGGGCTGAACAATTCGGTTTGAGTAGTCGGTTAGCTGTTCTTCCAGCCGGTAGCGCAGATAATCGGCGGGGAGCAGGCGGGTAAAGCCGGGGTCGCTGTTGGGGTCGTCGGGGTTGTGGTGGGGCGGAGTGGGGCCGCTGTAGGGCTTTAGCGTTAAATCGCTGCCAAAACCATCGGCAATGTGGCGTTGAATATCAGTGATGCGTTGCAGTAGCCAGTGGTCGCATTCGCTGTGCCATTGCAACACGGTACGATAGAGGTAAATTTCTTTTCTAATCTCTTCGGCGGCAGCGCGTAGCTCTTGCGGGCCGGCTTGTTGCTGAAACCTGATGGCCAGCGCCAGAATAATAAAGTTGATAATAAGAATCAGAATTAAGCCGACCCTGAGCAATTCGGCAATGCCAACAATGAGGCCCGAAACTTGCGGTAGAATAGTGCTGTAAGTATTAAGAAACACGGCCAAAAATACCGCAATAAAGGCCAGGGCAATGGCCGCCCGCCGTAAATAAGTGCGCTGTTTGGCCGCGGCGGTAGCGCTGGCGTCAAATTCGGCGTAACGCTGCCAGGCAGATTCTAAAACCGGTGAATTGATGTGTCCATTTAGTTGACTCATAATGACCCCTCTTAACCCCTGCTTGTGTTGGACCAATTGGATAGCGCGGAGAAAAATAGCCAGAAACTTGGGCTTGATTGTTAAAATGTGGAAACGCTGTAGTGTGATTGTAATCTTATTTGTATGAACGTGTCAATAAGAGGCAAAAAAATCTGGCCGTCATTGTCAACCGGCCAATCTTATTGTTTCGCTCCGTATCTGTGATTCATTCACGTAATAACTCATCAAAATCAGTAATCTACTCTCCAAAGCGGCGCCAGCCGCCGTTATTGATAAAGACCCAGTAGGTCGCATCCAGGGGGTTGTGTACAATGGCCCCGCCCTGAAAAAGCTGGCCTTCGCAGCGAGGGTAGTCAGGCCCGCCGACTTCTTCCTCAGTGGCGTTGCCTATCTCGGCCTGGAAGGTGGGGTTGGTGCACCACAGCATCCCAAAGCCGCGCTTGGGGCCAAGGGGCGCTCTGGCCGTGGCTTCGTCGCACCAGTATTCGGGGTTGCCGGGCCATTGATCGGTGAACTTGTAGGATTTATTGCCGCGGGTCGCTGCCGGGTCGGGAATAATCGCCGACCAAACCACGTCCGTGTCGCTGGGCCGGTCGAACCAGAGCATGTAACCCCGCTCAAATTTTTGGCGAGCGCACAGGCTCTCTCGCTCCGGGTTGGAGACCGGATAGCCAAGCTCGCTCGTCTCAGCCCCCAGCGCAGTCCAGATATTGGCAAAACTGCCCTCGGGCCGCAGGCCGGTATCGGGCCAGCTTGGGCGGGTAGGGGTCAGTGTGGCTGTGGGGGCCGGGGTATCGGTTGGCGTGGGCGGGGGAAGAGGTTCGGATGACTCAATCAACACTGAGAAAATCTTCAATTCGCTCCAATTTCCTCTTTCCGGCGTTTGATAAGGATTGCCAAACCACAGCGTGGTTGGTCGTGAGGCTGGCTCTGGTTCCTGTCCAACCAGTACCCCATCCAAATAGACCTGAACTAATCCGTCCTGATATGCAAAACGCACCCGGTGGCGATTCGTATCCGGGGCTTTGAGTGAGGCCAAAACCTTACCCGTAGTGCCTACCACCAAGGCATTGTGGAATGTGCTATCCTGCCATATTTTGAAATGTTCCACATCTGGATTAGCTTCAGCCTGAACCGGGCTGGCGTTTTCGGGCGGCTCACTGCCCAATACGATGCCGGTCCCAAACTCGCCAACTGTGGTGTATTGCAACTCAATTTCCAGGTTGAAATTTTCTGCCGGGGGAAATGGGTTCTGGCGTATACGTATGTAAGGAAATGAGTCGGTTGTACCACTTGAGAGCAAAAGGTATCCGTCACCTGCCTCTACGTCGCCATCATTAGTAAAACTCTCCCATCGGTCAAGAATGTTAGCTCGATTGGTAAAGTTCTCCCGCAATCGGATTGAACCAAGAGGAATTTCGGTTGAGGCAGGGAACGGGGTAAAGGTAGGGGTTAAAGCCGCCGTCGGAGGAAGGGGCGTATCTGTGGGCGTGGGTGTTTGGGTGGCCGTGGGCATTGGGCTGTTGGTGGCAGTGGCAGTTGGCGATGCGGGGACAGCCGTGTTAACAACCAGCGCCCCCACAACCGCAGTGGGGGTGGCCTCGCCGTCTCTCCCCAGCAGATAAATCACGCTTGCCAAAAGACCCCCGCCGCCAATCAGCGCCACTAACAGGCCGGCAACCACAAGCGCCCAGGGGATATTCCGCTGTTTTTGGGGGTGAGTGGCAATTGCAGGCGGCGCCCCCGGCGTTGAAAAGGATGAAGCTATGCTCGGCGGCTGTGCCGGAGGCGTTGAAGCAGGTAACGGGCCAACATGGGCTATGGTAGCCTCGGGGTCGGGGGGAATAGGAACAGCCGCCACAGCGGGTTTTAGGCCCGCAACGGCTCTTTGCAGAGCGCCGGCCATTTCTCCGGCAGTGGCAAAGCGATGCTCCGGGTTTTTGGCCAGGGCCTTGAGCAAGACGCGCTCCACCGCCTCGGGCAGGTTGGGGTTCATCTGGCGGGGCAGGGGGATCGGATCGGTGACGTGTTTGATGACCACCGCCACCGGGGTATCGGCCTGGTAGGGAACCCGGCCGGTCAGCATTTCAAACAGAACCACTCCCAGGGAGTAAATATCAGTGCGGGCGTCGACAGGTTTCCCCTGAGCCTGTTCCGGACTCATATAGGCCGGCGTGCCCACCCCCACGCCGGTGCCGGTCAACTTGACCGAGCCTTCGACCATTTTGGCCAGGCCAAAGTCACTCAGGTAAATCCAGCCTTTGTTATCAATGAGAATGTTTCCCGGCTTGATGTCTCGATGCAAAATACCTTGTTCGTGGGCGGTATCCAGCGCGCCGGCAATTTGCTGGATCAGCTTCACCGCTTCAGTTGGGGGCAGCGGTTGGCCCAGTTTATCGCGCAACGTGCCGGCCGGCACATACTTCATCACAATGTAGCTGATCTCCCCCTCTTTACCGAAATCGTGCACCGGCAAAATATTGGGATGGTCCAGTTGGGCAATGGCTTGCGCCTCGCGGGTGAAGCGTTCGGCAAAGCCGGCTTCGTGAGCGTAGTAGGCCGGTAGAATTTTAATGGCCACGTAGCGGTCGAGGCCGGGTTGATAGGCTTTGAAGACGGTAGCCATTCCGCCCTTGCCGATTTGCTCGACAATTTGGTACTGGTCCAGCGTTTTTCCAATCATCGGCTCCATAGAGGGGTCTCCTTTGCCTGAAGGTAAAAAGCGAACAATCGCAGATTTTTTGCCAGATGTTTACGAATAGAGACGGTAGCGACAGGTGGGGCTAAATTTGTTTGGGTTTACCGAAGTGAATGGTTGGAAGTTGTTTTTTGGAGGAGAAATTCGGGCCTTGATGTTGCCGGGGCAATGAAGTCCAAGATATTTGTTTTACGGACACATCAGAGTAGAGAGTTTGATAGAGAGACGCTTTTTAAGAATAGCAAAAAGCGCCGCTACATGGTAGTGACAAATGTCACTTTTTTAGGTTAACTTGGGGCCAATGGTCCGGCAGGAAAGCGCCGAAGAATTCTCTCCGGCAACCAGCGTTGGCTAATATGCGCTAATGAAACCACGCCGGTTTGTTAAACGATTGTTATAAAAATTCAGTTGTGCTAAAATTGGACAAAATAAAAATGCCCCGATTGACCAGGGTAAACAACCGATGACCAACCAGATTAACCAGGACGAAATCAACGCCATCCTGTGGAAAGCGTGCGACACCTTTCGCGGCACGGTGGACCCCAGCGAGTACAAAAACTATGTTCCTCAATATACACGCTATTCCTTTAACGGCTTGCCTGCTTGTCAAGTAAATATTTTACCTCAACCGAAGGAATGAGACATGGAACTTGATTACATCAAAGCGTTGGATTACGCCAGCGAAGGCAAATGGGATGAGGCCCATGAGCTGGTCCAATCTTTTTCTGATCGGAAGGCTTGTTTAATTCACGGCTACTTGCATAGAGTAGAAGGCGATCTGAGCAACGCCCGGTATTGGTATACTCGCGCCGGTGAGGAGATGCCGGCCAATACCCTGGATGAAGAACTGAGCCGTTTGTATGAATTGGTACGTTCGGCCTGATAAGAGCCAGCCCTAACCGGCCGGCTCTTTTGCTTCCCCAGGGAAGCGCAGCAAACTTAACACGCTGTAACTACTCAGCCGCCGGTTCGCCCCGCGTTAAAACGCCGGGCTGAAACAGGTGAAAGGACGCTAAAGCGCCCTTAATTCGCTTAAAATTGGGTTTTTGAGTCGGTTTTAACCGACTTTCACCTGTCTTAGCCTGGGATTTGAATCCCAGGCGACACCGGCTGAGTAGTGACAACACGCTTAAAAATAGGAGTTACGCAGTTCATGTCATTTCGATGAGCGAAGCGAAGAGAAATCCCCCAGAAGGTCGCTTGCAAGATACCTGTTTAGGGATTTCTCGCTCATTCTTCGCTCGAAATGACATTTAAAAACCCAACTGCGTAAGTCCTAAAAAATTTCTCGAATCGACTTCAAACCGGCTCGATTCTCCCCTTTTCATCTTCTCGGCAAACTCACCCTTGACTACGTCCCTCGCTGCGATGGCAATCCGGCTCAATCTCCCTTTCATCTCCGATAAAGTATCTTCCACTGGATAAAGGCCCAACGCTGATTGACTCGTTATGTTAGTATGAGCTAAAATGAAAAAGATCCCCGGCTGCCAACCACAAGGGATCTCTTCTAAATTTATTGTGACCAAGGCGCGTCACCCGGCCTGGTTTGATTGTAAGCGCAGATTACCACCCAGACGCCGCCGGGTCAAACAGGAAATTCCTTAAAATATTATGCCCCAAACCCGCGATGATCTTGAGCTGACCCGAGAACAGGTACAATCCCTCTCTACCGCCGAGGCGGTAGCCTCCCTGTTCGCCTATCTGGGCTACCCCGGCGATACCCGCCTGCCGATGACCGCCGAGGCGCTGGGCCTGAATGCCGACCTGACCCGCGCCGCCCGCCGCATCGAGCGGCTGGCCAGCGTGGAGGCCGGCGCGCTGGAAATCTACCTTTTTGAACTCAAATCGGTGACGGTGGGCCACACCCGCGCCCTGGCCCGCACCTTCCGCGACCGGGCCGGTAACTACCTGCTGGCGCTGACCGATGATTACGACCGGCTGGACTTTGTGCTGCTGGAGCGCGCGCTGCCGGAGCAGAGCGGCAACGGCATCAGCCGCAAAGGGATTAGCCTGCGCCCCCGCGTGCTGACCGTTGACCGGCGCAACCCCAACCCCGTGGCCCTGCGCGTTTTGCGCCGCTTTACCTTGACCGAGTACGACGCCGACGGCGAGCCGGACCCCTACGCCCAGTACGACAAGCTGCAAAGCGCCTACGTGGTGGCCGAGTGGTCGGAGCCGCTCTTTAACAACCGGGCGCTCTTTTCCGATTATTACCTCAACGAGCGGCTGCCCGGCCTGCCCGAGTGGAACGACCCGGCCCGCAATCAGGCTTTCCGCGCCATCCGCGACCACTTTGCCGGCGCTCGCCGCCGCTTTTCCGGCCAGGATAGCGCCGCCCTTCGCCGGCAGCTCATCCAGCCGCTCCTGGAAACGCTCGGCTTTCAGGTAGAAACGGTAGAGGAAAATGGCGATTCCCCCACGCCTGATTTTCGTCTGACCATTCCTAATTCACCATTCACCATTCACCATTCACCATTCGTTTTAGCCTATCCCTGGAGCCGCTACCTGGACGGCAAAGACGAAAGCCGCGATAGCGACCGGCCCGAAGAAAACCCCGGCGCGCAGGCCGTCAGCTTGCTGGAAGCCGGTGAAGCGCCGTGGGCTATTGTCACCAACGGCAAAATCTGGCGGCTCTACAGCACCCGCGCTCACTCCAGGGCCACCAACTATTATGAGATCGACCTGGAAGAGACGCTGGCCTCGCCCGCCCCTGCCGAAGCCTTCCGCTACTTCTACCTCTTTTTCCGGGCCGAAGCCTTTGCTCCGGCTGAGCGGATGGTGGGCGGCGAGAGCCGCAGTCTTGGCTTTTTGGATTGGCTCATGGAGGAGAGCGCCAACTACGCCCGCGAGTTGGGCGAGCGGCTGAAAGAGCGCGTCTTTGAAGATATCTTCCCCCACTTTGCCGCAGGTTTTATCGAAGGACTGGGCGGCTCCAAGACGCTGCTGGCTAAAACCGAGGCCGAGCGCGAGGCCATCCTGGATGACGTCTTCCACGGCACGCTGACTTTTCTTTATCGACTGCTCTTTTTGCTCTACGCCGAAAGCCGCGATCTGCTGCCCGCGCGCGAGGCGCGCGGCTACCACCAGATCAGCCTGCAACGCCTGAAAGAGGAAATTGCGGCGAAGGCCAAAACCCTGGAAGACCAGGCCCCCACCCGGCTTAAAAAAGCCTACGCCGCCAATGAGTCGACCCTGTACGACCGGCTGCTGGCCCTGTTTGAGGTGATTGACAACGGCGACGCCAGCCGCAACGTGCCCGTCTACAACGGCGGGCTGTTTATGACCGATCCGCCCGCTCCCTCCCCCTCTGAGGGGGAGGGCTGGGGTGGGGGTACGGAAATCCGCACCGCCCGTTTTCTCCAACAGACCAAAATTCCCGACCGCCACCTGGCCCTGGGCCTGGACCGGCTGGCCCGCGACATCGACCCCAAGCGGGGCGACCTGGTTTTTATTGATTACAAAAGCCTGGGCGTGCGCCAGTTGGGCAGCATCTACGAAGGGCTGCTGGAGTTCAAAGTGCGGCTGGCCGCCGGGCCGATGGCCGTGGTCAAGGGCAAAAAGAGCGAGGAGATTGTGCCCGTGTCTGAACTTCCCGGAAGCTCCAAAACTTCCGGGAAGTTAAAAACCCTGCCCGCCGGCGCGGTTTATCTGGAAAACGACCGGCGCGAGCGCAAAGCCACCGGCAGCTACTACACCCCCGATTACATTGTCAAATACATTGTGCAGCACACCGTTGGCCCGGTGCTGGATGAAAAGTTCCAGGCCCTGCGCCCGCGCCTGGAGCAGGCCGCCAGCCGCTTTTACAAGGCGGTGCGGCAAAAGCAGAGCATGGCCAACGTATCGCCCGACAAACCGGCCCTGCTGACCGATATTGCCGCCGGCCCGCTGCGCGACCTGTTCGACATTAAGGTGCTGGACCCGGCCATGGGCAGCGGCCATTTTTTGGTAGAGGCCGTTGATTACATCACCGACCGGCTGGTGCGCTTTGTGGAGGGCTTTCCCTTTTTGAGCCACTTTTTCGACGGCATGCGGCGCGACATCCTGGCCGAGATGGAGCGGCAGAACGTAACCATCGACCCCGGCCGGCTGACCGACGTAACCCTGCTCAAGCGCCACGTGCTGAAGCGCTGCATCTACGGGGTGGATTTGAACCCGATGGCCGTGGAGCTGGCCAAGGTGAGCCTGTGGCTGGATTGCTTTACCCTGGGCGCGCCCCTGAGCTTTTTAGACCACCACCTGCGCCACGGCAACAGCCTGATTGGGGCCAGCGCCCGCCAGGCCGAAGCCGAGATGGGCGGCCCCGGCGTTGAGGGACAGATGACCTTTTTAACCGGCCCTTTTGTGGGCCTGCTGCGGGCCGCCGAAATTATGCGCGGCATCAGCCTTTTAACCGACGTAACTATGACCGAGGTGCGCGAGAGCGAGCAGTTGTTTAGAGAGTTTGACCGGGCGGCCAAGCCCTACAAGCAGTTGCTTGATGTGTACGTGGCCCGCCACTTTGACGTAAAGCGGGCCGACGAGTTTTTGCGCCTGTACGGGGTTGAGGCGATTACGGCCCAGGCCGGCAAGCTCAGCCAGCCCTACCAGACCGTGCTGGCAGAGGCCCGCCGCCTGTACGAAGAGAAAGCCTTTTTCCATTGGGATTTGGAATTTCCCGAAGTCTTTATTGACCTGGATCGGGCCGATTGGAAAGCAGATGGTGGTTTTGATGCGGTGGTGGGGAATCCGCCTTGGGTTGATGTACAGGAAATAGAACAAAGTATAAAAATATTTTTACGATCTATCTACAAGTCGGCGCGTGGTAAAAACGATATTTATCCTCTCTTTGTTGAGAAAGGGATTAGCCTTCTGAGTAATATTGGCATTTTTGCAATGATTATTCAAAGCAAATTTCTCTTTACTGATTATGGTTTAGGGTTGAGATCTTTTCTTGCAGAACAAGCGAATATCTCAAAAATGGTCTATTTTTCTGATGCCTCAATTTTTGGCCCAATTACTGTGTATCCTTTTATCTTGGTAGCGTCCAAAAAAGATGAACAATCGGGTCTAATTGTTCCAGTTGTAAAGTTCGAACCCAAAACGAAACCTCAGATTATTGAGGAAGTCTTGGGCAATGAAGAGCTACAAAAAAAATATACTTTGATTTTGTCGCATAAACGTTTTCGTACTGAAGATGCATGGCAAATAACATTACCGGATTTTGTAAGCGAATCTAGCAGAATATTTAAAGTCTCTAATTTGTTTGCTGATGTTTGTGAATCCATTGCCTACGGATCAAAAACTAACCTTGATACAGTATATTTATCAGATATTGGTACCTGGACTCGATTAGGGGTAGAGCTTGAATTACTACGTCCTGCAATAAAGCCCCGTGATTTTGACCGATACGAATTTATTGATACTAACCAATTCATTATATTTCCATATACGGATAGTGATGATGATTTACTATTAATCGACTTAGCCCGATTTCCTGGAGCAAAAGGATATTTTGAAGAGCACAAACAAGAATTAGCGAAACGAAGATTCTATGGACAAACAGTTGTAGAACGGGGAATGAAATTTTATGAATTGCCCTACGTGAGTTCCTACTCCCGGAAACCCAAACTCGCGTTTCCAACCATTACTGATCGTGCAACTTTTGTGTTTGATCCTACGGGGGAAAAGCTATTTATTGCTCCATGTTATGTTGTTCATTTGAAAGACTACATTAATCAATATTTTGTAATAGCAGTTTTGAACTCGCGTTTTACAGACTTAATCATAAGAGCTAGATCTACGGAATTAGCCAGCGGCTATATGGAGATGCAACGACAATATGTTGAAGGACTCCCCATCCGGCGCATCCACTTCACCACCCCCGCTGCCGAGCGGCAGCAAAAGCTGGCCCGCCTGGTCAGCCTGTACGGGCAGGGGCAGGCTGAGGCCCTGCTGGCGCAGGTGGAGCAACTCCTCCCCAAAGATGAAGCGGGCAACTTCCTCGCCTTCGCCCCCAACGCTACCGGCGCGGAAGAGCAGAGCGACGTGGTCCACGATCTGCTGGCCCACCTGGCCCAACAAATGATCGACCTCAACCGGCAGAAGCAGGCGGAGCAGAAGCGGTATTTTGAATCGCTGGAAGCGGCGCTGCGCATCAGCCCGGATAAAAGCGGGCGCAGCGGGATCGACGCGCTGAGCGGCAAAACCTACATCTGGGGCTACCTGGGCGATTATCAAAAAGGCGAGCCGGAAACCGAATGGGCGGTCATCGAGGAGACCCTCTTCAAAAACAAAGGCCGCATTGGGGCCAACCTCAGCGACAATCGCCTCATCGCCCGCCTGCGCTCGGAATTTGAGCAAAGCCTGGCCGCGCTGCGCCCCCTCAAAGCTGAACTGGCCCGCACCGATTGGCTGATTGACCAGATTGTCTACCGGCTGTATGGGCTAACCGAGGAAGAGATTGCGGTCGTAGAGGGGAAGTAACGCGCCGGAAGGAATGAAAAATAATTAAGCAGGCAATAAGTCAAACCCAACGTGACATCATCGCTCCGTCTGCGCTATAATCTCACTATGGAGGATGGACCAATGGAACAAATTGTGATAACCGTTAAGGACAAACACAAAGCCAACTTACTGCGCGAACTACTCCGCGCTCTGGATTTTGTGGAGATTGTAGAAATCCAGCCCGTGGATGAGGCAAACCAGGACGACTTCCTGGCCCTGGCCGGACTATGGGCCGGGCGAGACATTACCCAGCAGTCGCTGCGGCAGCAGGCCTGGCCCCAACGCTCATGATTTTATGTGACACCAACATCCTGATTGAATTTTACAAAGGCAATTCCGCCATCGTCCAAACGCTCCAACAGCTTGGGCCGGCGCAGTTGGCCGTCAGCATTGTCACCCAGGCCGAGTTGTACTATGGCGCATTGAACAAGGCCGAGTTACAGCAAAACAGCTTTATCATCCTGAATAAACAGTGCGGGCCTGCCGGCAAAGATCCTTCATGAAACTGCCCTACGTCATCGACAACAAAATCCATATCCTGGCCGATATCCTCAACGACCTGCTGGCCGACGAGCGCAACCGCGCCCTTGATATTGCCACGGCCTACTTCAACGTGGGCGGGTTCGACCTGCTGCGCCAGGGCTTGCAGCGGCTCGATTCCTTCCGGCTGCTGCTGGGCCACGAGCCGGGCGGCGGCCAGGATTTGGGGCTGCGCCCCGGCGCGGCCGCCATCCGGGCCATGCTGCGCGGCGAGCTGGAGCAATCCCCCTTTACCCCGGAAACCTTGCGGCTGGTGGAAGAGTTAATCCGCTTTTTGCAGCGGAATCAGGTTGAAGTGCGGCTGTACGAGCCGGGCTTTCTGCACGCCAAAGCCTACCTCTTTTTTGCCGACCGGGAGCACGGCGACCGCTTTAGGCCGGTGGCCGGCATTGTCGGTTCCAGCAACTTCACCCGCCCCGGCCTGACCACCAACCGCGAATTGAATCTAACCCACAAAATCATTCTGGATGAAACTGAAGTAGTCGATGAGCACGCCAGAGAGGTCGTAAAACCCTTACTCAAGCCCTCGCTGCCCCTCTTTGACCAACCTGCCGCCCAACTTCCCGCCAAAACAGAGCCGGATTTGTCCACCCGGCAGGAAATCAAAAGCGAAGTCGGCTCGCGGGCGATTATGGAGCTGGTCAACTGGTACGACGCCCGCTGGAGCGAAGCCCGCGACTTCAAAGCCGAGTTGATCACCCTGCTGGATGAGTCAAAATTTGGCAGCCACGAGTACACCCCTTACCAGATTTATCTCAAAGCCTTGTTTGAATATTTCAAGGATGACCTGGAAGGGGCCGAAGAGTTGCCCGGCCTGCGCTCGGCGGTAGAGTTGACCCGTTTTCAGGATGACGCGGTTAAAAAAGCCCGCCGCATTCTGATGCGCTATGATGGGGTGCTCATTGGCGATTCCGTTGGACTGGGCAAGACCTGGATCGGCAAGAAGCTGCTGGAAGATTTTGCCTACCACCTGCGCCAAAAGGCCGTGGTCATCTGTCCGGCCTCGCTGCGGGCCATGTGGCGGCGGGAGCTGGCCGAAGCCACCATTGCGGCCACGGTCATCTCGCAGGAGGAATTGGGCCGCGACGAGTTCGACATCTCGCCCTATCTCGATGTCGATTTCATCCTCATTGATGAGTGCCATAACTTTCGCACCAAAACCACCAACCGGTATGAGAAGCTGGAGCGGCTGATTGGCGGCAGCGGCGGGCGGGGTCGGCAGGGGGCGCGCAAAAAAGTGGTTCTGCTGACGGCCACGCCCATCAACAACAATATCTTTGATCTCTACAATCAGATCATGCTTTTTGCCCAGGGCGACCGGACCTACTTTGCCGGAGCGGGCATCGGCGATGTGTACAAATTCTTCCTGCGGGCGCGCCGGCAGGAGAACGGCAACGAAATCACGGCTCTCTTCAACCTGCTGGAAGAAGTGGTGGTGCGTCGAACCCGCCCCTTTATTCGCAAAGCCTACCCCACGGCCACCATTCGCGGCGAACCGATTAGCTGGCCGGAGCGCCGCCTCAAAACCGTCCGTTACAACCTGGAAGAAACCTACCAGGGCATTTATGATGAGATTGTGGCCGGGGTGGAGAGTCTGCGGCTGGCTCCCTACAGCCTGGAAGATTACAAAAAAAGCGGCATCAAACGGGATGATTTTGAATTGGGCCGCGAGCAGGCCCTGGTCGGCATTTTCAAGAGCCGCTATCTGAAACGGTTTGAGTCGAGCATTGCTGCCTTTCGCATCAGCATTCGCCGGGCGCTGGAATTTATCAAAACCTTTGAGTCCTACGTGCTCGATGGCCGGGTGTTAGACAGTCGCTCTTTTCACAAGGCCATGCGCTATCTGGAGCAGGAAGGCGAGGAAGATGATGTCACCCCCGCCTCCCGCGCCGACGAAATAGACGCCAGCGCCGAGGCCAGCGCCATTTTGGACGGCTTGCCCGACCTTGACCCCACCCAGTACGACCTGCGCCGCCTGCACCAGGCGCTCCAGCATGATGTTGACGCGCTGACCGAAATCTGGCACAGCATCCGCCATATTACCCCGGCTCAGGATGCCAAATTAACCACCTTGAAAGAATTTCTCAGCGGCTCGCTCAAAGGCCGGAAGGCGCTCATTTTTACTTACTACAAAGATACCGCCCGCTATCTGTATCAAGAACTCACCGCTGATGAGTCGTTTCTGGCAGCGGCCGATCAGCCCCATGTACGGCGAATTGATAGCGGCCTCTCGCCCAAAGACCGGGGCGGCACTATCGCGGCTTTTGCGCCTGTAGCCAACCAGCGACCCGAATTGGCCGGTACAGACAAAGAGATTGACGTTCTCATCTCCACTGACGTCTTGAGCGAAGGCCAGAATCTTCAGGACTGCGGCTTCCTCATTAATTATGACCTGCACTGGAATCCAACGCGGATGGTTCAGCGGGCCGGGCGCATCGACCGTATCGGCTCCAAATTTGAAACCCTGTGGATTTACAACATGTTTCCCGATGATGGGTTAGAAAAATTGCTTCGACTGGTAGAAAGTCTAAGCCGGAAAATCGATACCATCAACCAGACCGGCTTCTTGGATGCCAGCGTGCTGGGCGAGACGGTAAGCCCCCGCAACTTCAATACGCTGCGCCGGATCGAAGACGAAGACGACAGCGTTATCGAAGAGCAGGAAGAGGTGCTGGAGCTGGGCGGCAGCGAGATGCTGCTGGCCCATCTGCGCGATGTACTGGCTCGCGAAGGCCGGGAGATGGTGGAAGATTTGCCCGACGGGATTCACTCCGGCCTGGCCCGCGCCGGTTATCGCGGCCTCTTCTTCTACTTCACCGCGCCAGACCGGCAGAGCGGCGGCACGCTTCACTACTGGCGCTATTATGATTTAACTACCCAGGCCATCCGCGACAACCGCTATGAAATCGTTCAACTCATTGCCTGCGCGCCCGATACGCCCCGCGTTATCGGTGAGGCTGAGGTGTTTGCCATTCAAGAAAAGGTGATGGCTGATATTGTCGGTTCGGTCGAACGCCAGCAGGCGCTCGAAGCCGCGCCCAAAATTGTCGATGACGTACAGAATCTGGTCGCCACGATTTTACAGGCTCAGATCAACAACCCAAGCCTTCCCCGAAAAAAGGTTCGGGCTGCGCTCAAGGCGCTCAAACAGCCGCTCTCCGGCGCTTATCTGCGTGATCTTCGCGCCGCCTACGACGCCTACCAGCTTGCTGGCGATATCGCTGCCCTGCTTGAAGCCGTGGACGAGACTCTCAGAGCAACCACACCTCCCCTTGAAACCTCAGCAACTTCAACCGTTTTCCCATTGCGCCAGGAAGATTTACATTTGATTTGCTGGGAATATATTTGGTCGTAATGCTTCAAAGGCATCTTGCCGGTTGGGCTGCGCCTGAGTTATTTTTCTGAAAACGAACGGCGATTGTTTTATGTGGCGCTTACCCGAGCTAAAAAAGCGGTATTTATCGGTACAGTTAAGAAAACAAACCACGAAAAGGCGCCGATTCCCTCCCGCTTTCTGGAAGAGATTCAGCTTCAACCTGCTATAGAGATTATGGAACCGCTACAGCAATTGGCCGCCAGAAATTCCGATGTTCGGCCAATCTTTTTGAAGCGCGTGAATAAATACCGGGGCTATCGTAAGATTACGGATAATTTGCTGTCTGGCTATCTGCGTGACATTGATGATCTATCCTTGATAGATGAGATTGCCAGAGTAGTGACCACCAGCGAGGCCGTATCATTTGTTTATAGTTCTGCTTACCGGTCACAAAAACAGGCTAACTCTAAACCCCCATTATCTGGCGTCTGGGGCGACGTGCTGGCTGAGAAACCCAAGACATCGGTAAAATCCTGATCAGGGCGGTGCAGGCTGTACATTATCCCTTTGCTTCCCCCAGGGAAGCTTCTCAAGATTGGCGAAGGTATTGCTGTATGCAGCATATTTTTATTGACAAGGCAATAGTTTTCCACTAAAGTCATTTTATAAAAATCGAGATTCTGCGTTTCGAGTTGAGGGCTTCGGGTTGTGGCTGTAAATAGCACACCCCCAAATTGAAACCGAAACTTATTTTTCAGGAGGTTGAAATGACTTTAGCTGACATGAGATCTAAGTTGAAAGGCGGTATCTGGCAGGCGGTTGCCCAAAGCGGGGTTGACCTGTCGGTTTTACCCAAAGAAGAGGTTGATAAACTGGTCAACGCTATTACCGAGGGGGTATTGCAAGAAGTTGATGAGGTGCTTACCCAGGCCAGCGGCAAGCCGTCGTCTCTGGTCAATGCGCCATCGGCTGAGGACGAGGATGATGTTGAAAAGGTGTTGTGGGAGGGACGTCCCTTTTTATCGTTGAGCGTGTATTACCAGATTACCAGCGAGCGGGTGCGAATTATTGAGGGTTTGTTTGGCAAGCAACGTCGCGATATTGAGCTGGTTAGGGTGCAGGATATCGACCACAAGCAAAACCTGGCCGAGCGCACCTTTGCCATTGGCGATGTTTATATTCGCAGCCATGATGTGTCTGACCCTGAAGTGACGCTGCATAACGTGTCTAACCCGGCAGATGTCCACGAAATTTTGCGTAAGGCCGTGCTGAAAGCCCGCAAAAAATACAATATCAGCTTTCGCGAAGAAATGTAAAGGTTATAGTTTGTCTTCAACCGGCTGGGTGATAAGGGGCAGGCGCACGTGAAAGGTGCTGCCTTTATCGGGGATGCCGTCGCTTTCAACCGAGATGGCGCCGTTGTGGGCTTCGGTGGCCAGTTTGCAAAAGGCCAGCCCCAGCCCCACTCCCGGCGTGGAAGTGTTGTGGTCAACCCGTGAGAATTTGTCGAAAATGTGAGCCTGGTCTGCTTTGCTGATACCGGGTCCATTATCGGCTACGGCAAAGTGTAGTTTGTTGCCTTTAACGGTGGTGGTTAGCGTTACCCGCCCTTCATCCGGGGTATATTTGATGGCATTACTGACCAGATTGATTAAAACGCGCCGGATAAGGCTGCTGTCCAGCCAAATCTCTAACCCTTCTGGCGCGGGGTAAATTGTCAGGTTCATTTGTTTGGCAACAGCCTGTGGCATTACTTGCTGTTCTACGGCCTGAAGCAATTGGTTCAAATCGGTTATGCTGCATTGAAGGGGCATTTCCCCCTGTTCCAACCGGCTGACATCCAGCATCGAGTCAACCAGGTCGCTCAGAGCCTGGCCGCTGCGTTTGGCCATGTCAATAAAGCGCTCTATTTTGGCCGGCTCGGCAGAGGATTTAATCAGCATGCCAATCAGGTCCAGGGCGTTAATCAGGTTGCCCAGCGGCCCGCGCAGGTCGTGAACCAGCATGTTGACCATATCCTGCCGCATATTTTCTATTTCTTTGCGCTCAGAAATATCTCGACCCACCCATTGAACGCAATCTTTTCCCCTAAATTGTACCTGCCGCATAATAAATTCCAGTGGAACAATTTGGCGATAGGCATCTTTCACTTCTAACTCAAACGAGGCTTCGCGCCACAACTTGAGCCGTTTGCTTTGTTTGTTCAGGTGGTCGGGCAGGTGGGCGTCGATAAAGCTGATATTTAAGTACATCAGCGCATCTTTGTGGCGGCGCAGCACCTGGCAGGCTTTGCGGTTGACATCCAGAATTACCCCTTCGTAGCTGGTGATAATAATCATGTCGGTGTTGTCTTCAAACAGGGCGGCGTAACTGGCCTCGGCGTTTTGCAAGCGGGTAACGGCCTGGGCGTTGGCCACGGCGGTGGCGGCCTGGTCGGCAAAAGCGGCCACCACTTTGACATTATCTGCGGTGTATTTGTCAATTTCATGGCTGTCGACGGTAAGCATGCCAACCACCTCGTCTCGCGCTACTAACGGCGCGCCAATCCAACTGCGTACATTTTGTGACGAGGAGCTTTTTCTCCAGTGAGGCTCGGTGTCTACATCGGCAATGACGATGGGGTTTTTTTGGATGATGGCCTGATAGTTGGGAATGTTTTCATCAAACGGCAATTTGACATTCAGGGCGTCGGCCATATCTTCAAAGCCGCGGGCAGCCTGCACGGCCAGAATGTTGCTGTTTTCTTCAAAGAGCAAAATAGAGCTGCTGTCGTATTCAACCACCAGCGAAAGCTGCTCTAAAATAAGGGTCAGCACCTCGGTCAGGTCTAGCGAGGCGTTGATGGTTTTGGTGATAGAGGCCAGCGTGTCGGCCAGGCGGCGGCGATGCTGTTCGGCAATGAACAGCCGGGCGTTGGCAATGGCAAAGGCGGCCTGGTCGGCCACAATCGAGAGCACGGCCAGGTCGCTATCATCAAAGTGGTTGGGCTGCGGCGCGGTAATGGTCACAACGCCAATGAGATGGTCGGGCAGTTGAATGGGCGCGCAAACGGCGCTGCGAGCGCTTTTGATTTCTAAAAAAGGTTGGGAGCGATACCAGCGATTGTCGTTTTGGGTGTCTTTAACCAGCGCTCCTTTTTTGTGGTTTCTAACCCAACCAACTATGCCTTCATGGAGAATAATGTCGATGGTCTGAGCCGGGGGGGTCAAAATTTCAAAGCCGCTGATAAACAGGCTGGTATCCAGTTTGTCCTGGTCATCAAATAGAAAGAGGCAGGCATCGGAGGCGGCTACAGAGGCGACCGTAGCCGATAGAACGTTATAAAGCGCCTGGTCTATATTGGCTAAACCCGCGTTAAACTCGCGGGCAACCAGATACAGCAGATCCAGACGCGAACTAACGCGCGGGGTCTGAATTGGCATAAATTTGCCTCGATAACCGAATTTTTAAGTAACTAAAACGTTCCGCCTTTCATAAACATTGAGGGCGGAAAGTTAAAGCCGTGTTGCCTGAGTTTTGGCTCGCATTTGGGGCGAATACCGCCGGGTTCGTGTTCGCCAATGATTTTACCGTTTTCGTCGTCGCCCCGGTCGGCAAAGGTGAAGACATTTTGCAAAATAGCGTTTTCGCCTTCAATACCCTGTATTTCGGTGATGTGGGTCACTTTGCGCGAGCCATCGCGCAAACGCGAAGCCTGAACTATCAAATCTACCGACGAGGCAATTTGTTTACGCACAACGTGAATAGGAAAATCAACGCCGGCCATCAGCACCAGCGATTCCAGACGGTCAAAACAAGAGCGGGGGTCGTTGGCGTGAACGGTGGTCATACTGCCATCGTGGCCGGTGTTCATGGCTTGCAGCATGTCCAGCGCCTCGCCGCCGCGACACTCGCCTACCACAATACGTTCGGGCCGCATACGCAGGGCGTTGATGACGCAATCTCTAATTGTTACCTGGCCAGGGCTTTCGGGCGTGGGTTTTTTGGTTTCCAAACGTACCACGTTGCGCTGTTTAAGCTGCAACTCGGCGGCATCTTCAATGGTTACGGTTCGTTCATGTTCGGGGATGAAGCTGGAGAGCACGTTGATGAGCGTGGTTTTACCGGAGCCGGTTCCGCCGGAAACAATAATGTTGAGCCGGGAAACCACACAGGCTTTTAAAAATTGGGCCATCATGGGGGTGAGCGAGCCAAAATTAATCAGGTCGTCGATGGTCAACTTGTCTTTAGAGAATTTTCTGATTGTAATGTTGGGGCCGTCGATGGCGCAGGGGCGCAGCACCGCATTCACCCGAGAGCCATCGGGCAGGCGGGCGTCGATGAGCGGATGGTCGGCATCGGCCATGCGGCCCAAAGGCTTGACAATCCGTTTGATGATGCGCTCTACATGGTCGTCGTCTAAAAATTTGTGGCCGCTTTCTCGCAGCCGCCCTTTTTGCTCGATAAAGATTATGTAGGGGCCGTTGACCATCACCTCGGAAATGGTATCGGTGTTGAGTAATGGCTCTAGCGGGCCAAAGCCAAAAATTTCATGACATACATTATCGTAAAATTGTTCCGGGCTGATATCGGCGGGTATTTTAATGTTGGCCCGCTGTAGGGCCTGTTGAAAACGCTGCCTGATAATCTGTTCGCGTTCAGGGGTGCGTTCCAGGGGCAGGTCTAGCGGTACGTCGGGGGCAATCGATTTGCGTAAATTGTCGGCCAGCCAAAGTTGCAGCCGAATCTGCTCGGCCCGACCCTTGCTGATAAAGCCGCGCTGGGTCGGCGTGTCGGGCGGTTCATTTTCCAATGGCACAAACAAGCTGTTCTCGTCTGGCGGAGGCGCTGCCTGGGTGGTGGCGGAGTCAGTGGCGTGCGTCGCCTGGGGCGGGGTTTCCTCGTCGGTTCTGGTTCCTACTCGCTTGACGCGTCGTAAACCTGATGGATTGGCCATTTAACTTGCTCCTTAAATCAATTGCAGCTTTCAAAATTATAACATAGCTCATGAGTAGAACGTATTAGCCCTTTGTACTATTCAACCATTTTACCGGGCTTCCAGCCAGGTTTCAAGCAGAGGCTCTACATTTTGCCCGGAAACCTGCTCGATGACCGTAAACAGGTTTTGGGCCGAGGCGATTTTATATCTGTATTGCCTATAGTAGGATTGCATAATTTCAAAATACATGTCGTCGCCCACTTCCTGGCGCAGAGCGTTAAAAAATAACGGCCCTTTGCCATAAACAAAAGTGCTGTATTCTTCTACGGTAAAGTTTTCAACCGGGCCAATCACCGCTTTGTCGCGCCCCTGGGTTTTGGCCCGCTGGTAGGGCGCTGTAAAAAAAGTTTCAATCACCTGCCTGGCCGTTTCAACCCCTTCAACCTGTTGCCAGTAAAAAACGGTGCTGTAATTGGTAAGCGACTCATCCAGCCACGGCTCATCAATCTGGTTGTTGCCCACCAGCCCGTACCACCACTGATGCGCCACCTCATGGGCGATGACGTGCTGAAAAAAAACGCCCTCCTGGTTATAAATTCTTTCCGATATAACCACAATACCCGGATACTCTACGCCGCCGGCGGTTGTGGGCGTGGCTGCAACATCAAACTCGGCGTAGGGATATTGGCCAAAATGTTGATTAAATACCCGCAGCGCGTCAACCGCGTATTGCAGGGCCAGTTGGCCGCCTTGCTCCAGATGAGGCGGATAATAACTGTTAACCACCGTGCCATCGACCACCTGGCTGGCTACCTTAAAATTTTGACTCATCGCCAGGTAAAAATCTCGCATCGGGCCGGAAACCAGCCGCAGCGTTTTGGTGTTGTCAGAATGGGTTGACTCCTCAACCAGGCTGCCCGAAGCCGCCACCACCATTTGGGACGGCGCGGTCAGTTGCACCTGGTAAAGCGATACGTCCAGATGTGTGGCATCGCCGTAGGGCGGCGGAACCTCGATATTCCAGCCCGACTCATCGTACACGGCCAGGGCCGGATAAAACCCGGCCAGCGAGATTGTGCCGTTGGCGTAACTAAAAATGTTATAACCCTGGTTTGGGCCGGTGGGCACAACCGCCTGATATGACAGGTCGAAGGCGATACGCTGGCCAGGCAGTAAATCTGCCGGCAGGGGAACGCGCAAAGCAGTCTTCTGGGCCTCCAGCGCCGGCTCAACCGGCTGGCCCTGCACCAGCACCTCGTCCACCCGCATCTGGCCGCCGTAACCGGGTAAATTGGGGTAGAGCCGAAAGTAGACATGGTTGAGCGGAACATCTTCGGTATTAGTATAGATAATCTGCTCCGTGCCGGTCAAATAGAGGCCGTTGCCCTTTTCAAAATTGGCCGAACCTAAATTGATGTCAATGGCGTAGCGACTGGCTCCGGCAGCGGCCACTGTGTCCACATCGGTAGAAAAGGCCGGCAGCATGGCCTGTTGAAACGGGGCCAAATGGCCGGCGTCAACCGTGACGGGCGGCGTATTGGTAGAGGCAACCGTGGCCGTGGGTGTGGCCAAAAGACTGGTTGAAGTGGCAGTTGGCGCTGCCACAGGTTGATTGGCGGCGGGCGTGTCGATTTGGGAAAGATTGGCAAATGGCGTGCAGGTCAGCGACCCCAACAGCAGGCCAAGTGACAGGCGAACCGATAGCGTCATCCGGCGATTATTTTCGGCCCGATAGCGCGGCGGTGGTTCCGGCAACAGCCAGGGCTGCCAATATCAGGCCGGCCAGCACCAGCGAACCCAACGAGCCGGATATTGGCAAAATTGCGCCGGATTGCGGCAGCGCCTGCTCTGACTCTGCCGGCGCGTCGGCGCTCTCCACAGGCGAAGCTTCTTCCCCGGTTGACTCTCCGGCGGCAGGGGCTGAACTGTCAGCGGTGGTTTCGTCGGTGGGCGCGGCGGCATCTGCATCGGCGCTGGCGGCAGGCTGGTCGGATGAGGCATTGGCTTCCTGTTCCAGCGCGGTTAGCAGCGTAGCCAGCGAAGGAGTAGAATTGTTTGGCGCTTCCTGGGGAGCCACGCTTGCGGGGTCAAACTGGGCGGCCTCGGTCAGGGTAATTTCAATCAGGCCGGGCGTTTCCCAAATGGCGGTATTGCCTTCCAGCCGGTCGGCGTTGTGGCTAATAATCTGGCCGCCGCTGATGCGGGTGACAAAGCTTAACCCGAACAGTTCCATCATTTCCGGCGTCATCTCTTCGTTGGTTTGAGCGTTTTCCTCCGGCGCGGCCTGTGAGGCGTCGTAGCGAATAGTAACGCGCCGCTGGCCGTCAACTTCTGCTACCGAGATATCGGCCTCGCCTTGAAACAACATCTGGTTGAGAGCCTCGTAGCCGTCTCCGTCGGCTTGCAGCACGTAACTCAACGAGCCGTCATCACCTTCGACCTCATTGAATGTAACATTCAGCTTCTCGCTGCCGGCGGCGCTTTGGGCCTGTTCTACCCACTGGTCTATCTCTTCGGTGGTGGCGCTCAAATCAGCGCCGGCCTCGTTACCTTCGCTTTCCATCAGTTCTACAAACTCCGGGGCCAGGGTAATGG
The DNA here is from genome assembly GCA_964486935.1 of uncultured Caldilineaceae bacterium. GTDB lineage: Bacteria > Chloroflexota > Anaerolineae > 4572-78 > J111 > CAZAPG01. Next base: position 50,821 of record CAZAPG010000020.1, read on the forward strand.
CCTGAACGCCGTTCCACTGGCCGTTGCCGTGCAGGGCCAGATTGGTTTGCACGCTGAGGCAGCCGGTCAGCAGCAGGGCCGCAAACGCCATCAGCAATATTGATAATTGTGGCAAATTTTTTCTTTTGAGTTTTTGAATGAGCAGCGCCAGCATTTGTAATCTCCTGTAATTTGATTTGTGGCCTTATTCAATTGTAAAAAATGACACGGTGGGGGTCTATTAGACTATAGAGTTACACTATTTATAACCCATTATGCCTGGCGTTGCAAGCCCTATTTTAACCACGATTCTGCCAGCAAGTTTATATTTTGGCCCGACACGCGCCCGGCGGTGGCCAGGAAGGTTTGGGGTGTGACAATTTTGTAGCGATTTTCGGCAAAGTAAGTTTGCAACACCTGGCGGTACATATCGTCGCCCAACTGCTCTCGCAGGGCGTTAAAAAAGAGCGCAGCCTTGGCGTAGACCAGCAACTCGTAGCTGGCCGGGTCAAATTCGCCGGCGGGCCGGTCGACCACGCCATCCACGCCGCCGGCGGCGGCTGTATCAAACGGAATGAACCAGCGCCCGGTTAGCAGTCGCTCGGCGGCGCTCTGGCCAAATACGCCCCGGTAGTAATCAAAGGCGCTGTATTCGGTCAGGCCTTCATCTAGCCAGGGGTGGCGGTAAGGGTTGTTGCCCACCAGCCCATACCACCATTGGTGGGCCACCTCGTGCGCTACCAAAAAAGTAAGAAACTCGCGCTGGTCAGTGTACAAATCTGTGCCAATCAGAATCAGCCCGCTGTACTCCATCCCCCGCACATTGAGCGGCGCTTCAATCACATCGAGTTCGGTGTAGGGGTAGGGGCCGTAAGTATCGCTGTAGAGGCGCAGAGCGGCAGTGGCGTGGGCCAGCGCGGTGAGCGCGGCGGCCTCGTGGCCGGGCAGGTAGTAGCTGGTTACGGTGGCCCCGGCGGCGCTATCGCTGATGGCCTGAAACGGCCCGGCGATGATGGTCATATCGCGCAGGGGGCCGCCGGTAAATTGCCAGGTGCGGCTGCCATCGGGGTTATCAATAACATTCAACGCCACCCCGCTGGCAACCACGACCATTTCAACCGGCAGGGTGATATCAAGCTGGTACAGGGCGACTTCATTAAACAGCATGTCGGCGTGGGCGGGCGGGTCGTCTAACACCCACTCGCCGGCCTGCTGCACGGCCAGGGTGGGGTAAAAACCGGGCAGGCTTAAAATGTCGCCATCCCAGCCAAACAGGGTGTAGCTGCCGGTTGTGGTTTGGCCCAGTTGGGTGGTAAAGGCCAGCTCGATAGTAGCCAGGGCGGATGGGCCGCCCTCGCCGGTGGAGGGGACAGCCAGCCGCAAGGCGGTATTGTTAGCCAGCGGCAATATTTCTGCCGGCGCGCCATTTAACAGGGCCTGGGTAACTTCCAGGGAGCCATCGTAATTATCTATGTTAGGATAAAGCCGGAAGACCAGCTCTGGCCCTGGGGCGGGAACGACCACCCGCATCACCCCGTTGAGCGCGGTTTGCTCTCCATTGAGCCGGGCGGTGATGTGGTAGCGGGGGAGCGGGCCAAGAGCCTCGATATCTTGCCGCGCCCAGGGTTGCAAAATAGCTCGGTAGTGAACGAAGGGGTCGGGGGTAGGCGTAGGGGTGATGAGGCCGGCATCTACCAGAATTTGAGTCGGCTGGCAGGCGGCAACAGTAATGAGAAAAAAAGAGGCGGTCAGCCATAAAATAATCGAACGAAAGGTTGAAATAATGTTGGTCATAGGCTGATTATACCACAGCCAATTTGGAACTAACCAGGAACCCCGGCCCCCTTTCGCTTCTTTTTGACAAGCCCATATGCTTGTGATAAACTGAACGAATGATTCTTGACAAGGCCCATCACCAACATTCCACGCAGAAAGGGTGTTAAACCTTGCCGGTCGATTATTTACCCATCCTCATTTTATTCATTGTTGCCGCCATCATTGCCGCATCGTCGCTGGTGCTACCCCACTATTTGGGGCCGCGCCTCCCCAACAAGGCCAAATCAGAGGTCATCGAGTCTGGTAAACTCAACTACGGCGACGCTCGCCGCCGGGTGCCGGTGCAGTACTACGTGGTGGCCATGCTCTTCATTATCTTTGATATTGAAGTGCTCTTTCTTTACCCCTGGGCCGTACTCTTTTGGGATTTGAAGTGGTTCGGGTTAATCCAGATTGGCATTTTTACCCTGCTGCTGGTTGAAAGCTTTGTTTACATGTGGAAGAAAGGGGTGCTGGAATGGGAGTAGCCGTTGGAGTCCCCACCCGCCAGGATTTGGAAGCGGCCCAGGCCCAGGGAAAAACCGGCGCGATAGGCCTGGCCCTGGCCCGGCTGGAAGACGTGGTCAACTGGGGCCGGGCCAACTCGGTTTGGCCGCTCACCTTTGGGCTGGCCTGCTGCGCCATCGAGCAAATCAGCTCCGGCATGGCCCGTTTTGACATTGCCCGCTTTGGCTCCGAGGTCTTTCGGGCCTCGCCCCGCCAGGCCGATTTGCTGATTGTCTCGGGCCGGGTTTCAAACAAAATGGCCCCGGTCATCAAACGCATCTTCGACCAGATGTCGTACCCCAAATGGGTCATCGCCATGGGCGACTGCGCCTCGTGCGGCGGCCCCTTTAACAATTACGCCATCATTCAGGGCGTCGATAAGATTTTGCCGGTTGATGTTTACGTGCCCGGCTGCCCGCCTCGCCCGGAGGCGCTGTTTTACGCCATCGACAAACTGCGTGAAAAAGTAAAAGCCGAAGAGAAACTGGGTATCCGAGAGTAACAATGACCAATCCCATTGTTGAAACATTAAACGCCAGATTTCCGTCGACCCTCAAAGCGCATACAGAATTCAGGGATGAGTTGTCCATTACCGTCGCCGCCGATGACTTTCACGATGTTGCCCGCTTTCTGCGCCATGATGACGATTTGCAGTTTGACCTGCTGGTTGACGTGTACGGCGCCGACCGGCTGAAGCTGAGGCAATCGCCTCGCTTTGCCGCCAACTACGAGCTGTACTCCATCCCCAAAAACAGATTTCTGCGGGTTATTGTTGAGGCCGCCGACCCCCAGACCAACGGCAAGCGCGACGCGCTGCCCGCCATCCCCAGCGTAACCGATATCTGGGCCACCGCCGACTGGCTGGAGCGTGAAACCTACGACCTGATGGGGATTAAGTTTGACAACCACCCCAACCTGCGCCGCATGATGATGCCCGACAACTGGGTCGGCCACCCGCTGCGCAAGGATTATCCGCTGGGCGGTGAGCCGGTTTATTTTGAGCACGACCGCGACAACCCCCGCTTTGCCCACCTGGGCCAGCAAATTATGTACGGCCCCTCCTTTGAAACCGAACTGCCGCCGGAGATGGATACCGACGAGCACATGGTTATCAACCTGGGGCCGCATCATCCGGCCACCCACGGCGTGCTGCGCCTGGCCACCGAGCTGGACGGCGAGATTGTGGTCCGCGTCAGCCCGGAGCTGGGCTATCTGCACTCCGGCTTTGAAAAAACCGGCGAAAACAAAAGGTACGAAAAGTTTATTCCCTACTGCGACCGCATGGACTACGTGGCCCCGATGAGCAACAACTGGGCCTATGTGCGCACGGTTGAAAAGCTGCTGGATGTCGACATCCCCAAACACGTGGAATATGCCCGCGTAATTCTGGTAGAGTTGCAACGCATTGCCAGCCATCTGGTCTGGCTGGGAACCCACGGCATGGATGTCAGCGGCACGGCCCACGTTATCAGCCAGTATACCTTCCAGATGCGGGAGCGCATCCTGGATATTTACGAGATGGTCTGCGGCGCGCGGATGACCACCAGTTACTTCAGCGTGGGCGGCCTGCGCTGGCCCCTGCCCGGCGCTTTTATGGATGCCGTGCGCGCCTTTTTGAAGGAGTTTGCCGGCTATTTCAAGGATTTCGAGGCTCTGCTCACCAATAATCCGCTCTGGTTGAGCCGGCTCAAGGGCATCGGCCATTTGCCGGCGGATGTGGCCGTCTCGCTGGGCATCACCGGCCCGATGTTGCGGGCGGCCGGCGTACCGCTCGACCTGCGCAAGGCGCAACCTTACTCGGTCTACCCTGAGCTTGATTTTGACGTACCCACCGCCACCGAGGCCGACTGCTACGCCCGCTATCAGGTGCGAATCAACGAAGTACGGCAAAGCGTGCGTATTGTTGAGCAGGCCATGCAAAAAATCAAACCCGGCCCGTACCGCACCAGCGACCGTAAAGTGGCCCTGCCGCCCCGGCACGAAATTTCCACCAGCATGGAGTCGCTCATTCACCACTTTAAGCTGGTCACAGAAGGCTATCGCCCGCCCGAGGGTCAGGTTTATCAGGTTATGGAAAACCCCAAAGGCTGGCTGGGCTTCGGCCTGATTAGCGATGGCACCGCCGTGCCGCATCGCCTGCGGGTGCGCGGTCCATCGTTTGTAAATCTCCAGGCCACCGACCACATGGCCCGGGGGGGTTTTATTGCCGACCTGATTACCATCATCGGCTCCATCGACATTGTTTTGGGAGAGGTTGACCGCTAATGGCCTGGACCGAAAAAGAGCAACAAGAACTTGATGATATCCTGAAAAAATATCCGGCCAACCGAAAATTATCGGCAGTGCTGCCGGCCCTGTATCTGGCCCAGCGCGAGAAAAACTGGCTGGATGACGATGATATTGCCGCCGTGGCCGAGGCGCTGGATATACCACTCACCCACGTTCACTCCATCGTGGGCTTTTATACCCTGTTTCGCAAAGAAAAAACGGGCAAATACATGATTCAATTTTGCACCGACCTGCCCTGCGCCCTGCGCGGCGCGGAGGATTTCTACAAGCGCCTGTGCCGGCGGATGGGGCTGGGTCCCAAAGGGGGCACCACCGCAGACGGCCTGTTTACCGTTGAAGAAGTTGTTTGCATTGCCGCCTGCGACCGCGCCCCCTGCATGCAGGTCAACCTGGATTATTACGAAGATCTGACCGACGAATCATTCGACGAGATTGTTGCCAACCTGCGAGAGGCGGAAGGCAAGTGAGAGGCAGCAGGTGGCAAGTAATGAAAACTTCAGCCTTTGACTTGTAACCTGCAACTTGCGACCTGCAACCTGCTACCGTGTTACGCGCCATACAAAACCGCCATCTTGATTATTTTTTTATCCTGCTGATTGCCATTGTCGTATTATCGGCATTGCTCTTTAAAATTGGCGACATACCGCCACCATATCCCTGGTCTGACGAAAGCGAGATTGCCGCTGATGCCGTCGCTACGCTCCGGCACGGGCCGCGGCTATTCTACCCCGACCAGTTGGCCGGGGGATCGCTGGCCGTCTGGCTGGAAGCCGGCTGGATGGCTCTGTTTGGGCGCGGTCTGGTTGGGTTGCGGGTGCTGAACGGGCTGGTCAACGTGGCCACCGCCGTGTTGATTTACCTGCTGGCGCGACAGCTTCCCCTCGCCGGAGAGCCTCACCATCAGCGCCTCACCGCCCTGAGCGCCGCGCTTCTGTTTGCCGTGTCAACCTGGCTGCTGGGCCTGGGCCGAATTGCCACGCCCAACTGGTCGCTGGTCGGCCTGATGACCGCCCTGGCCTTCTATTTTTTCTGGCGCGGCCTGCGCACCCGGCGCCGGCGCTACCTGATGATGTGCGGCGTGGTGATAGGGCTGCTGTTTTACGGCTACATTCCCGGCTACTTTGTCCCGCTCGTTCCGGCCCTGTTTCTGATAGCGGCGCGGCTCATCAATAACCATTTACCAATTACCAATGACCACTTACCACTTACTAAATTCCCCCTACTCCCTACCCCCTACTCCCTGCTCCCTTTCTTCACCACCCTGCTCGTTGCCGCCCCCATGCTCATCTTTTTTGCCCTGCATCCCGTTGCGGCTTTGCAGCGCCCGCTTCAACTGGCCGGCACCAACGAATTATCGCCCGGCGCTTCACTGCTGGATGCGGCCATTGATACGCTGTCAACGTTTGGATTGTATCCCAACTGGTTGTGGCAGGGGCGCTTCGAGCGCCTGGCCTTTGACCCGCTGGTTACGGTCCTGTTTGTGGCCGGAGTGCTGGTCAGCCTGTGGCGCTGGCGAGAACCGGGCTATCTGTTTTTGCTAATCTGGTGGGGCGTGATGATGGCCCCGGCAGTGCTGTCCCGTTCGGCCAGCCAGGGCTTCATTTTTGAGCTGTGGCGGCGGGGGGTTGGCGCGCAGCCGGCCTCGTTTATGCTGGCAGCGGTGGGATTGCAGGCATTGGTTAGCCTGACGCCATTATTACACGCACACGCGCGAACGCAAAGGAGCGGGCGAGCAGAACTGAGCGGAAGCAAAGCGGTTTCCCTGTTCACCCGCTCTTTTGCATACCCGTTAGTTATGGCGCTGGCAGTAGGGGTGTCGGCGCTGTTGGGCTACCGGCTCTATTTTGGGCAATGGGCCAACAGCGGGGCGATACCCATCCTGTTCGCCGAGTCGCCTGTGCGCATGGTGGATTGGATGGCTACCCACAGTAACCCGCAGACTGCCTTCATTTTTCCTATCCGGCCCAATGTCAGCCCAACCACCCGCCCGGAATTGTTCACGGTGCGCTATCTGTACAACGGGCCGTCAATTACCCTTTTTCCGGCGATGGACGAGCAGAGCGTGGGCGACTCGCTGGCCGAACTGCTGCGCGCAAAGCCCGCCACCGTCAAATTGATGATGTCCAGCCGGGTTGAGGTAGACCCGAAGGGCTATTTTGAATACGCGCTGGGGCTGCGGGGCCGGGCAGTATCGCAGGAACGCCTGCCCGATTACCGGATAACCACCTATCAAATGCAGGTCGATGAGCCAACCCTGCCGAAGTTAGCCCCCGCGGATGTAAATTTCGGCGACGCGCTGCGGTTGACGGGGCAGCGCATCGGCAGCGTCTCGCCGCTGGCGGGACAATCATTGAGCGTGGCGCTGCGCTGGCAAACCCAAATCGAGCCGGACGCCGATTACAACGCCAGCCTGATTTTGCTTGACTCGCAGGGAGGGGAGGTCGTCAGACTGGATAAACCCCTTCTCAGCGCGGGTGATTATTTAACGACTCGCCACTGGCCGCCCGGTGACGAGTCAACCCATTACTTTGCATTGCCCATTCCGGCCGATACGCCGCCGGGCCGCCACAGCCTGAGCGTAACGCTGTACAACGCCCAGACCGGGGCGCAATTATTGGCGGCGGGCAGCCTGTTGCTGCGGCTGGCCGAAGTGGAAATTCAGCCAGCGCTGGCCGACCCGGCGACGCTGCAAATTCCGCAGTCGCTGGATATCACCTTTCCGGGCGGGCTGGCGCTTAAAGGTGTCAACGTTGCGGCGGTCTATCGCCCCGGCGACAGGCCGGATGTTTTGCTCTGGTGGCAGGCCGCCGAAAAAATTGAGGAAAATATCGGGCTGGCGCTGGCCCTGGCTCAACTGGGGCGCGACCCCGTGCCGCTGATGGCGCAGCCCCGGCCATTGATTGAGGGCTATTTAACCCCCGACTGGCCGCCCGGCAGCACCTATCGGGCCAGATACCGGCTGTTGCTGCCCGCCTCGTTACCCGGCGGCGATTATTCGCTGGCGCTGCGGCTGATTGACCTGACCAGCGGTGAGACGCTGGCCGACCAACTGCTGGCGCCGCTGGCCGTCGAGGCCCGTCAACATCAATTTGATGCCCCGCCGCCGGCCCATCAACTGGAGGCGGATTTTGGCGATACCATCCGGCTACGTGGTTTTGAGCTGAGTGGGGCCGCGCCGGGGCAAACCCTTGAGTTGAAGGTGCAGTGGCAGGCGCTCCGGGAGATGAGCGTATCCTACAAAATATTTCTGCACCTGACCGACAGCGCGGGTCGCGTGCTCAGCCAGGTGGACACCCTGCCGCAGCAGGGCCACGCGCCAACCACCGGCTGGGTGTCGGGCGAAATCATTGAAGATGAATTAAGGCTGACCATCCCGGCGGAGTTGCCCACGGGCAGCCGCCGGCTGGTGATTGGCTGGTATGATGAAACCACCGGCCAGCGGTTGAAGGCCGGTGAGGGCGACCAGGTGACTCTGGTTGAAATCAATTAGTAGCAAAAGGAAAGCTATGGCTGACAAACCATTAGAGAAGCATGTTCTTCTGCGACATCGAGATGTGCCGGACATTCACAAAATAGATGTCTACATGGCCAACGACGGCTACGCGGCTTTGAAAAAAGCCATCAAAGAGATGAAGCCCGAAGCGGTGATGAACGAGGTGAAAGCCTCGGGGTTGCGCGGGCGCGGCGGGGCCGGTTTTCCGGCCGGGGTCAAATGGAGCTTTATTCCCAAAGATATCTACCCCAAATATATTGTCGTCAATGCTGACGAGAGCGAGCCGGGCACCTTTAAAGACCGGGAAATCATGGAAGGCAACCCCCACCAATTCATTGAAGGCGTTATATTGTGCGCCTATTCCGTGGGGGCGGAAACGGCCTATATTTACGGGCGGGGCGAGTTTAAAACCCTGTTCAACGGGCGCTTGCAGCAGGCCGTCAACGAAGCCTACGAGAAGAATCTCCTGGGTAAAAATATTTTAGGCAGCGATTTCTCGCTGGATATTTATCTGCATCTGGGGGCCGGAGCCTACATCTGCGGCGAGGAAACAGCGCTGCTCAGCAGCCTGGAAGGGCAGTTAGGGCAGCCGCGCAGCCGGCCACCCTTCCCGGCGGTTGAGGGGCTGTACGCCAAACCGACCGTGGTTAACAACGTGGAAACGCTTACCAATGTGCCGCCCATTATTGCCAACGGGGCCAACTGGTACCGCCAGTTTGGCACCGAGAAAAGCCCCGGCACCAAAATCTTCTGCCTGAGTGGGCGAGTCAACAAACCCGGCAACTACGAGTTGCCGCTGGGAACGCCCATCCGTTATTTAATAGAAGAGTGCGGCGGCGGCATCATCGACGGCAAAGCGGTTAAGGGGATTTTGCCCGCCGGGGCCTCCTCGAGCATCATGGGGCCGGATAAACTCGACACAACGATGGATTACGAGGCCATGGCCGCGGCCGGGGCCATGCTTGGCTCGGCTTCGTTCATCATCCTCGATGAAACCGTCGACGCGGTCTGGGCCGCTGAAAAGAATGTGAAATTCTTCAAACACGAGAGCTGTGGCAAATGCAGCCCCTGCCGCGAAGGCACTCACTGGCTGGTGGGTGTTTATCAAAAGCTGCGTGAGGGGCGCGGCACCAAAAAAGATGTGGAACTGCTCGATACCATTATCGGCCAGATGGAAGGCAACTGCTTCTGCCTGCTGGGCGAGTTTGTGGTGCCCGGCGTCCGCACCAGCCTGAGCCTGTTCAAGGACGAGTACGAAGCGCTGGCCGATGAAGAAAACGAAGTTGAGCCGCAAGAGCATAATTTGATTCACGCTTTCTTTTAAAAAATAGTAATTAGGGATTAGTAATTGGTAATTACCAATTACCAATGACTAATTACCATTTACCCTTTACCAAGGTCAAACGGAGCCTATGTCCGATCAAGTTACACTAACCGTTGATGGCGTTGAAGTCACCGTACCCAAAGGAACGCTGATTGTTGAGGCCGCCAAGAAAATAGCCAACGAGATTCCCGTTTTTTGCTACCACGCCAAAATGGAGCCGGTGGGTATGTGCCGCATGTGTCTGGTTGAGGTGGGTACGCCGGCCATCAACCGCGAAACCCGCCAGCCGGAACTGGATGAAAACGGCAACCCCATCGTTCGCTTTTTCCCCAAGCCGATGACCGCCTGCACCACGCCCGTATCCGAGGGGATGGTGGTCAAAGTCAATTCCGAGGCGGCGCTGGACGACCGCAAGGCCGTGCTGGAATTTTTGCTGACCAGCCACCCGCTCGACTGCCCCGTGTGCGACAAGGGCGGCGAGTGCCCCCTGCAAGATTTGACCATTCGGCACGGGCCGGGCAACAGCCGCTTTGATTATGAAGACAAGCAGCACTTCCCCAAACGCTATCCGCTGGGCGATTTGATTGTGCTGGACATGGAGCGCTGCATTATCTGCGCCCGCTGCGTCCGCTTTCAGGATGAAATCGCCCACGACCCGGTGCTGGGCATCGAGGAGCGAGGACGCCGCGCCCACATTGTCAGCTATGGCGAGCCGGCCTTCGACAGCCACTACTCCGGCAACACCGCCGATATCTGCCCGGTTGGTGCGCTGACCACCCGTGACTTCCGCTTTGGGGCGCGGGCCTGGGAGCTGAAAAACATCCCCAGCGTCTGCAACCATTGCGGCGTCGGCTGCAACACGGTGCTGGGCACGCGCACCGGCGAAATCAAACGGATCATGCCCCGCCAAAACGAAGCCGTTAACGAAATTTGGATTTGCGACAAGGGGCGCTTTGGCCATCACTTTAACGGCAGCCCCAACCGGCTGACCCATCCCCTGGTGCGCAAAAACGGCCAGCTGGTTGAAGCCACCTGGAACGAGGCCCTTGACCTGATTGGCCGGAAATTCAGCAGCATCAAAGAATCAAACGGGGCCGACGCTCTGGGCGGCATTGCCGGAGCGCGTCTCTCTAACGAAGACCTGTACCTGTTCCAGAAGCTTTTCCGCGAAGCGATAGGCACGCACAACATTGACCATCGCGTGGGCTTGAGCGCCGCCCTGGAAGATGACACGGTTCATCGCGTGGGCGTTGGCTGCGGCACCGATTTGGGCCGCGTGGGCAAAGATACTGCCATTCTGGTCATCGGCTCCGACCTGGACCAGGAAGCGCCCATTCTCTACCTGCGCGTGGCCGGAGCCTCGGTAAAGCGCGGGGCGCACCTGATTAACGCCGGCGGGCGTCGCACCAAGCTGGATGCCCAGGCCAAAACCTCGCTGCGTTATCAATATGGCGCGGCGGCGCATCTGGCGCTGGCGCTGCTGGCTGCGGTGGTGGGGCAAAAATTGATTAATCAGGAATTTATCGACAGCCGGACCACCGGTTTTGCCGAATTAAAGAAAGCATTGCAAAATTACGCGCCCAAAAAAGTCGCCAAAACCATCGGCATCTCTGCCGAAGAGATTGAAGCCGCCGCCAGAGCCTTTGCCGAAGCCAAAAACGGGATTATCTTGTTTGGGCTGGAAGCGGGCAACGACCCGGCCCTGCGGGCGGCGCTGGAGGCGCTGGCGCTGGTTACGGGCCACGCCGGCAAGCCAAACAACGGCCTGATTGCCGTACTGCCCCACGCCAACAGTCGCGGCGCGGCGGATATGGGGGTTGTGCCCGACCGCCTGCCGGGTTACGCGCCGGTCGAAGGCAAGCCGGGGCTATCGGCGCGGCAGATGTTGGATGAAGAGTCGACCATTAAGGGCATGTTGATTGCCGGGGCCGACCCTGCCGCCGAGAGCGAAGCCTACAAAGCCGCGCTCGAAAAGCTGGACTTTTTGGTGGTGCAGGAATTATTTTTAACGGAAACGGCCAGGCTGGCCGATGTGGTTTTGCCGGTTAAAGGCGTTGCCGAGCGCGACGGCTCCTTTACCAACCTGGAGCGGCGGGTGCAAACCTTTGATGCCGGCGTGCCCGCGCCGGGCGATGCCTGGGCCGACTGGCTGGTGTTGGCGGCCATTGCCGGCCACTTGGGCGGTGATTGGGGTTACGCCTCCGCCGATGGGGTGATGGCCGAAATTACGCAGCGGGTGCCCCTCTATGCCGGGATGGATTTTAAAAATTTGACCGCCCCTATCTCCATCGAGCGGAAAACATCGCACTATATTTACGAGGGGATGAGCTACACTGCCGATGTGCGCGAGGGCGTACAGTGGCCCACCCTGGCCGAAGACGAGTCGAACAAGCTGAAATTGCGTTTTGTGGCGCCGGCGCCGGTAGAGAAGGGCGATGGTTTGACCCTGGTTGCGCCGCGCTTTTTGTACGATGGCGGTCGCTTGCTGGCCGAAGCCGAAGTGGTGGCGGCCCACCTTCACCGGCCCCAGGCGCTGCTCTCCAAAGCCGACGCGCAGAAATTGGGCGTGGGCAATGGCGATATGGTGACGCTTTCTCAAAATGGAACCTCGGTGGCGCTGCCGGTGCAGGTCAACCGCAAGCTGTCGGAGGGGATTGTGGTGGTGCCCAGAAACCTGGCGGGCCGGCTTGCTGAAAAGCTGGTGGGCGTAAGCGGTCTGTACACAACCGTAAAAGTGGAGAAAAACTAAGGCTATGGACCAGGAATTTATCATTAGCTTGGTTGTGCAAATTGCCATTGCCGGGGCTGTTGCCACAGCCTTGATGCTTGGTTTTGCGGCGATGACCGTGGTCGAGCGCAAGTTGCTAGGACGCTTTACGCTGCGTTACGGCCCCAACCGGGTGGGCAAGTTTGGCTCGCTACAGGTTGTGGCCGACATGTTCAAAATGTTCTTCAAAGAAGAAGTTATCCCCGGCCATGTTGACCGGCTGGTTTACCTGATGGCCCCCGGCCTGGCCCTGATTCCGGCGTTGATGGCTTTTGCCGTGGTGCCCATTGCCAGCCAGCCGTTTACCCTGCCGTTTGAGGTATTTGGCAGCACCATCACCATCAACCCCTGGATTGCCGATATTAACGTGGGCATCCTTTATATTCTGGCTATTGGCAGTTTGGGCACTTACGGGGTAATTTTGGGGGGCTGGTCCAGCAACAATAAATACTCGCTGCTGGGCGGGCTGCGCACCAGCGCCCAGATGCTCAGTTACGAGCTGCCGATGGGGCTAGCCATGCTCAGCGCCATTCTGGTGGCCGGCTCGATGCAGATGACGGAAATTGTCGATTTCCAGGCCTCGCGCTGGGGCGGCTTTTTCTGGATTTTGTGGTTCCAGCCAATTGCCTTCATTATCTTCTTTATCTGCGGGCTGGCCGAGGCGGGTCGCGCCCCGTTTGACCTGCCCGAAACGGAGAACGAACTGATTGCCGGCTTTGCCACCGAATACGGCGGCATGAAGTTTGGCCTCTTTTTTGGGGCTGAGTATGTGCATATGATTGTGCTGAGTTTTATTGGGGCTACCGTGTTTTTGGGCGGCTGGTCTGGTCCGCTGGCGCAGCAAATTCCTTTTTTGGGGATTATCTACCTGTTGATAAAAGTGGCCTTTTTGCTGTTTTTAATGATTTGGGTGCGGGCCAGCACGCCCCGGGTTCGGTTTGACAAGCTGATGAAATTCTGCTGGAAGTTTTTGCTGCCGCTCAGCATTGCCAACGCAGCGGTAACAGCAGTGGTGATCGGGATTTTGTTTTGGTAGGCAGTGAATAGGAAATAGTAAACGGTAATTAGTGAATGTAATATCCAATTATCAATTACCACTCCTGAGAAACAAGCTGTGTCTGGCCCAATGAAGACCTCAAAGGTTTCAAAAACCTTTGAGGTCTGGAGTAGCTTACAAGATGACAACATAACGGATACGGTAACTATGATCAAAGAAGTCAAAGAAGCAATTATCGGTTCAAAAGAGATAGCGCGGGCAATGGGCGTCACCATTAAATATCTGTTTAAAGAGCCGGTGACGCACCAGTTTCCCGATGAGCCGGTGGAGGTCTACCCTCGTTTTCGGGGGCGGCACGTTTTGAAGCGGTACGATAACGGCCTGGAGCGCTGCATTGGCTGCTCGCTGTGCGCGGCGGCCTGCCCCACCGATTGCATTTATGTGGAAGCCGCCGAAAACACCGACGAAGAACGCTACTCGCCGGGCGAGCGCTACGCCAAAGTGTACGATATCAACATGCTGCGCTGCATTTTTTGCGGCTACTGCGCCGAAGCCTGCCCCACCGAGGCCATTGTGCTGGAGCACGATTTTGCCCTGGCCGAGTACAGCCGCTGGGATGCCATCTACACCAAAGAACGGCTACTGGAACCGCACGACCCGCCTCATGTGGTTATCCGCAGCGATGAGGTATTTGAGGAGTCCCATTCCTGGGGCAAGAAAAAGTAGCAAGTGGTGAGAGATTAACCCTATGACCCTTTTTTTGATTTTAGCTGCCATCGCTATTGTCTCGGCCTTTGGCGTCATTTTTAATAAAAATGTGGTCCACAGCGCCCTGTCGCTGCTGGTAAATTTTTGCACCATCGCGGTGTTGTATTTTACGTTGAATGCCCAATTTTTGGGGATTGCCCAAATTTTGGTCTATGCCGGGGCTATTGTGGTGCTTTTTTTGTTTGTGGTGATGCTGTTGGGCGCAGAAGTGGGCGAGCCGATATCCTCGTGGATTAATGGTCGCAATATTTTTTTGGTGGCGCTGGGCCTGATTTTGCTGACGATTGTCGGCACCGCCGTGTTTGAGAACAGCGTTAACGGCGCGCAGGGCGATTTAACGCAGGAGTCTGTGGCCCAATACGGCCAGACACAGGTGATTGCCGCCTCGCTCTTTACCGATTATCTGCTGCCCTTTCAACTGGTGGCCGTGCTGCTCTCGGTGGGGGTGGTGGGGGTGGTCTGGCTGGCTCAACACCAGCGGCGACAATCTTTTAGCCAGGTAGTGGCCGTACTCGATAGCGACTGGCCGCAAGAAACCCACCGCGAGAATCACAAACTTCTGCGGATAAACTGGCTGCGGCGGCAGACGCTGTTCGACTTTGACCGCGTGGAAATTGTCCGCGCCACCGATGAGCAAGTGCAGCAATTTATTGCCAACATTCGGAACGACGCCGACGAGTGGCGCGCCATCCAATATCCCCAAATGGTCTGCCGGGTGTCGCCGGCGTGCAATTTATCAGAAAATACCGTGCGGCTTTTGCGCGATACCTTTGCCGAAGTAAAAGTCGCCCAGGCTGCCGAGGTTTAATTAATGTTTGCCGATGTTCCCATTTCTTACTATTTATTACTCAGCGCCATCCTGTTTGCCATTGGCGCCGGGGGCGTGTTGATTCGCCGTAACGTGATTATTGTTTTGATGTGCGTCGAAATGATGATGAACGCGGTCAACCTCACCTTTATTGCCTTCTCGCGTTATTTAGATTCGGCCACCGGCCAGATTTTTGTGTTTATGATTATGGCCGTGGCCGCGGTAGAGGTGGCCGTAGGGCTGGCTCTACTGGTGGAGTTGAATCGGCATAAACAAAGCGTCGATATTAACGAGTTTAATTCTCTGAAAGGATAGGGGGAACGTATTGCGTGTTCCGTTAAAGGATTTTTAGGCAATACGTGCTACGTAACATTGATTGAATAGTTGCGTGTCGTTTCTGTAGCGCCATTTCCCCAACTGTTGCTTATGACCCAACTAATCTGGTTAACCATCGCTTTGCCCATTATCGGGGTTCTGTTTAACGGTATTTTAGGCCGACGCCTGGGCCATTGGGTAGTTAGCATTGTGGGGCCGCTCATGGTGTTAGGCTCATTTTTGGTGGGCGTTGGGGCCTTTTTTGAAATTTCGGCCCTGGGCGGCCAGGCCGTAACGGTTCACCTGTGGCAGTGGGCCACCATTGGCGGGCTGGATATTCCCGTTAACCTGCTGGTTGACCCGCTCTCGCTGCTGATGGTGCTGGTTGTAACCGGCGTCGGTTTTCTCATCCACGTGTACGCCACCGATTACATGGTCCACCGCGATGAGTCGGGCCGGCCCCACCCCGACCGCGATTTTGGCCGCTTCTTCACCTTTCTCAACCTGTTCATCGCCTCGATGCTGATTTTGGTGCTGGGCGATAACTTCTTGATGATGTATGTGGGCTGGGAACTGGTCGGCGTTTGCTCTTACCTACTGATAGGCTTCTGGTTCGACCGCCCCGCAGAGCAGCCGGAGCCGGTTGACCTGGGGGCCGGGCAAGCGCCGGTCAAACTGCCGCCGCTGCTCTCGCCGGCGGCTTCGGGGATGAAAGCCTTTATCGTTAACCGCATCGGCGATGTGGGCTTTGCTTTAGGCGTCTTTTTAATCTGGAGTACCTTTGGCACGCTGCAATTTGAGGGCGTGTTTGCCAACGCCGAGTCGGTCGCCGAGTCGATGCCCACGGTTATCCCGTGGATTACGGCCCTGCTGTTCATTGGGGCCATTGGCAAGAGCGCCCAAATTCCGCTCTACGTCTGGTTGCCCGATGCCATGGCCGGCCCGACGCCCGTTTCGGCGCTTATTCACGCGGCCACCATGGTCACAGCCGGGGTGTATATGATTGTCCGCAGCAACGCCCTGTACGCACTGGCCCCCGGCGTGTCGCTGTGGATTGCGATTATCGGCGCGGCCACGGCCTTTTTTGCGGCCACCATTGCCCTGGTGCAGGTTGACCTCAAACGCATTCTGGCCTACTCCACCGTCAGCCAGCTTGGCTACATGTTTATGGCCGCCGGGGTTGGCGCTTACACCGCCGCCATGTTCCACCTGACCACCCACGCCTTTTTCAAGGCGCTGCTCTTTTTGGGGGCCGGCTCGGTCATGCACACCCTGCACGATGTCATCGACATCCGCCGCATGGGCGGGCTGAAAAACAAAATGAAAATCACCTGGCTGACATTCTGGATTGGCGGGCTGGCGCTGGCCGGCTTTCCGCTGATGTCGGGCTTTTTCTCCAAGGATGAAATTTTGGCCAGCGCCTTTGAAATGTCGCCGGCGCTGTGGCTGGTCGGCATTGTTACTGCCGGGCTGACCGCTTTTTACACCTTCCGCGCCATTTTTGTGGCCTTCCACGGCCAGCCGCGCGACCAGCACCTATACAACCACGCCCACGAGAGCCGCGCGCCCATTACCTTTGCCCTGGTGGCGCTGGCCGTGCTGGCCATAGCCGGCGGCCTGCTGGGGCTGCCGGCGGCCCTGCTGCATGGGCTGGGTATCGACGCGCCGCACCTGTTGGATGGCTGGCTGGAACCCATCTACGAAACCCTCCACGCCGAAGCGCATCACCTGGCGCTGGGCACGGAATTGGCCCTCTTTTCAACCTCGGCGGTAGTGGCCATTGCCGGCATTGCCGTGGCTTACTTCTTCTACCTTGCCAAACCGGCCATCCCGCAAACTATGGTCCGCCGCATGCGGCCGCTGTTTGTGCTGCTGGCCAACAAATATTATGTGGATGAACTGTATCATGCCCTGTTTGTCAAAACCGGCCAGAGTCTGGCTAATGGGATGGCCAAAGGCGTCGACAACCTGCTCATCGACCGCACCCTGGTTGACGGCGGGGCCGGCGCGGTTCGCCGGTTGGGCGGGCTGTTGAGCAAACTGCAAGATGGCTATGTGGGTCACTATGCCCTGGCAACGTTTATTGGGGTGATTATTTTAATTAGCTACTTCTTTTTGGCTACTTCATTTTGAGGTAATTGCATGACACTGTCGCTTTTAATTATTGTGCCCGTTGCGGGCGCGGTTCTGGTGGCGCTGCTGCCCCGTGAGCAGCAAAACCTGACCAAGTGGGTGGCGTTTGTGGTTTCGCTGGCGGCGCTGGCTGTTTCGCTGCCGCTCTATTTTAATTTTGACGCCCAGGCTAGCGGCTACCAATTTGAGGAGATTCGCCCCTGGATTCCCTCGCTCAACATTGGCTACCATGTTGGCATCGACGGCCTGAGCCTGTTTTTAATCTTGCTGACCACCTTTTTAACGACCATTTCGATTCTCAGCTCCTGGACAGCCATCACCGACAGCCTGAAAGAGTACATGGCCCTGATGTTGCTGCTCGAAGCGGCCATGCTGGGCGTCTTTATTTCGCTGGATTTGTTTCTGTTTTACCTGTTTTGGGAAGCCAGCCTAATTCCGATGGCGCTGCTCATTGGCAAATGGGGCGGCCAGCGGCGGATTTACGCCTCGGTAAAATTTATCATTTACACCATGGCCGGCAGCGCGTTGATGCTGGTGGCCGCGCTGGTGGCCTATGCCTGGGGCGGCACGTCTGACCTGCCGCAGTTGGTTGCAACGCTGAACCTGCCCGTCAATTTGCAAATCGGTTTGTTCTTTGCCTTTGCTCTGGCCTTTGCCGTCAAAGTGCCGCTGTTTCCGCTGCACACCTGGCTGCCCGCCGCCCACGTCGAAGCGCCCACCGCCGGTTCGATTATACTGGCCGGCGTGCTGCTGAAAATGGGCACTTATGGCTTTATGCGCTTTGCCATCCCCCTCTTTCCCCAGGCTGTGCCCTTTTGGACGCCGCTGCTGGTGACGCTGGGCGTCATCGGCATTTTGTACGGGGCGGTGGTGGCGCTGGTGCAGGAAGATGTCAAAAGCCTGGTAGCCTACTCATCGGTGGCCCATATGGGCTTTATTGTGCTGGGCATTTTTAGCGGCGGCCAGCAGGGGATGAGCGGCGCCGTGCTGCAAATGGTCAACCACGGCCTCAGCACCGGCATGCTCTTTTTTATGGTTGGCGTGCTGTACGAGCAGCGCCACACCCGCCTGTTCAATGAGTACGGCGGCATCTGGGTAAAAGTGCCGGTATTTGGCAGCTTCTTTTTGCTGGCGGTCTTTTCGTCGGTGGGGCTGCCGGGGCTAAACGGTTTTGTGGGCGAGTTTGTTATTTTGCTGGGCGCCTTCCAGGTTAACTGGATAGCCGCCGCGTTTGGCACGTTTGGCATTGTGCTGGCCGCCTGGTACCTGCTAACCGCCGTAAAACGGCTGATGTTTGGCCCCTTCAATCCGGCCAACGAAAAGCTGAGGGATATGAACGCCCGCGAACTGTTGATTGCGGTTTTGCTGGTGGTCTTCTTTTTTGTGATTGGGTTGTTCCCCAATCTGCTATTCGATAAAATTAATCCGGCTACGGCTCAACTGGCAGAAATTATCAATGCTACCACCCTTTTGGCCGGAAAATAGCATCACTCTATATCATCTCAATAATTTGGGGAGCAACCTGCCAGACCGCAGAGGTTCTTAAAACCTCTGCGGTCTTTACCCCGAAAAATTGAGAAGTTACATCACTCTCAATATTGAATTTTGGTGAGCTTATGCCCATAGAATTTCCAACACTTAATTTTGTAGCCCTCTTCCCTATTTTGGGGGTGGTTGTAACCGCCTTTTTGGTGATGTTCATTGAATTGTTTACTGTTGACAAGCGCGCCCTGGGCTATCTGAGCCTGCTGGGTTTGGGGGTCGCCACTGTATTTACCTTTTTAATGTTTGGCGCATCGCCGGCGCATAGTTTTCAGGATATGGTCATAAGCGACGGTTACTCGCTGGTGCTGTATTTGATATTTATGGTCACAGCCGCCCTGTCGATTTTGATTTCTTTGAATTACCTGGGCTATCGCGGTTTGCAGCGCGGCGAGTATTATTCGCTGGTGCTGTTTTCTACCACCGGCATGATGCTGATGGCCGCCGGCGCCGATTTGATAATTGTATTCATGGGGCTGGAGATTATGTCTATTGCCCTGTACGTGCTGGCCGCCTTTAACCGGCAGCAGCCCGGCTCCGGCGAGGCCGGGATGAAATATTTTGTGCTGGGCGCATTTGCCTCGGCCTTTTTTCTGTACGGGGTGGCCCTGCTTTATGGCGCTACCGGCACCACCAATCTGCATGGCATTGGCGCCTGGTTTGCCGGCGGGCAAGGCAGCCTGAACGACCCGATTGCGCTGGTCGGCCTGGGGTTGCTGCTGGTGGGCTTTGCTTTCAAAGTGGCTGCCGTGCCCTTTCAATGGTGGACGCCCGACGTGTACCATGGCTCGCCCACTTCGGTGACGGCGTTTATGTCGGTGGGGGCCAAAGCAGCCGGCTTTGCGGCGCTCATCCGGCTGTTAATGGTCTCCTTTGGCGAAGCCTTTACCCTCGATTGGCAAATTGCTGTGGCCGGCCTGGCCTTTATCACTATGACCGGCGGCAACATTGCCGCACTGGCGCAAAAAGATGTCAAACGGATGCTGGCCTACTCCAGCATTGCCCATGCCGGTTATATTCTGGTGGGGATAGTGCCCGCTACTTTACAAGGGGTGCAGGCCGTGCTATTTTATCTGATGGCCTACGCTTTTATGAACATTGGCGCGTTTGCGGTGGTGGCCGTGTTGGAGCGTCGTAGCGGCATTGGCTCAACCATCGCCGATTACGCCGGCCTGGGGACGCGCAAGCCGCTGCTGGCCCTGGCGATGCTGCTGTTTATGGTTTCGCTCACGGGGATTCCGCCATTTGTTGGCTTTTGGGGCAAATTATACGTCTTCAAAGCCGCCGTCGATGCCAATATTAGCTGGCTGGCGGTGGTCGGCGTGATAAACAGCGCTATCTCGGCCTTTTACTATTTGGGTATTGTGGTGCAAATGTACTTTCGCCCGGCCCCAGCCGAAGAGACCGCGCCAATTAATCTGGGCGGCCCGATAACCGTTACCCTGGCCATAGCCGCCATTGTTACAATTATTTTGGGTATCTGGCCCACCCCCCTGGTTAATCTTACCTTGTTAGTGGCTTTTGGTTAAGGGCCAACCAGATTTTGGTAAGCGTTTTGAACAGGTAAGTTATGGACCCTCTCAGCACAGAGCTGATTAAAAACAGCGGCGACACCTGGACCCTGAAGTTGATTGGTAGCGTTAACCCTCGGACTCATCAGCTAATGTGGCATGCCGAAAGTAGCGCCTTGCTGTTAGAGCAGTTGCTAAAAGCCAATGTTAAAACCTTGTTCATAGAGTTATCGGAGACAGAACGCTTTGACTCGCACGGACTCCGGCTGCTGTTAAGCGCCCAACGCGATTTTGCCGCAAAAAATATTACAACGGTGCTAAGAAACCCTAATTCTCACCTTTATCGCCTGTTCCAAATTATGCAGTTTGACCGGGTGTTTACTATTGAATTTGACGATTGAAAAGGCTGGCTGATTAATGGCAGAGGAGCAATCTCGAAAATTAAAAAGACTCAAACCCAAATTGGCAAAGAAAAATGTGCGAGTTTTATACGTTGAAGACGCCGCCGTTATTAGAGATACCATTGCCAAGTTGCTGGAGTTAAGTGGCTATGATGTGGGCTATGCTCAAAACGGCAAGGAAGGCGTTGAAATGGCCCAAACCTGGAAACCCGATATTGTGCTGATGGATTTGAGAATGCCGGTGATGGACGGTTACAGCGCCATCAATGAAATTAAAATGAACCCCAAAACGCGGCACCTGCCGGTTTTTGTAGTTTCTGCCTGGAGCAGCAAAAAAGAGCGCACCCAGGCCACAATAGCCGGCGCCGATGAATTTTTTGTAAAGCCGCCAGATATTAACAAACTGATTAACGCCATCAATAAAGCCGTTGGCCTGGTTGAAGAATAAACAGCAATATAAATGTCAGGTCTCATTAAGCTCAACCGGCCGGCCGGTTGAGCTTTTTAATTTTCAACTAAAAATCAAACTTGACATAGAACGCCCGTTCGTGGTATAATTCGGACCATAGCACATATGGTCGGAACAAATGGCCGTCCGATAAAGGAGTTATCACCATGGGTTTATCCGAACGCCAACAAAAAATTCTTAGCTTTGTAAAAACCTTTACCCTCGACAACGGCTATCCACCCACCATCCGGGAAATTGGCAAAGCCGTTAATATCAGTTCAACTTCGGTGGTCAATTATAATCTCGACGCTCTCCAGCGGTCGGGCCACATTTATCGAGATCGCACCGTGTCGCGGGGCATCCGGCTGGTCGATGGGCTGGAAGAATTGACCGGGGCCACCAACCTTATTAAAGTGCCCTTGCTGGGGCGTATTGCAGCCGGTGAACCAATACTAAACTTTCCAGATGCTTATGACCCTGATGTTGACACCATCGACCTACCTCGTGATTTTGTGCCGGATGACAGTGATATATATGCCTTAAAAGTGCAAGGCACTTCCATGATCGACGCCTTTATCAACGATGGCGACATTGTAGTAATGCGTCACACAACTACGGCCAAAAATGGCGATATGGTCGCCGCCTGGTTACCCGAACAAGAAGAGACAACCCTGAAACGCTTCTACCACGAAGGCAAACGGATACGGCTGCAGCCCGAAAACCAGACGATGCAGCCCATTTACGTTGACCCCGACAAAATTGAAGTAAAGGGACGGGTAGTAACAGTCATCCGCCAGCTAGAGTAAAGGCTGATGATGCGCAATTTGGCTTTTTGAAACTTAAGAAACGCGCCATCAAAGGCGTGTTTCTTTTTGCCTCCTCCTCAATTTTTTAATGTAAACTCGCTGCTAAAAAACTTGACAATAGAACGTGTGTTCTGGTATAATTGACGCATATCAGAACACACGTTCTATTTTATTTTAAACCAAGTTGACGGAGCCAGAAAATGATAGGTATTAGCGACAAACAAGGTGAGATGCTGGCGTTTATTGAAAGTTTTGTAGCCAAACATGGATACCCGCCTACCCGCGAGGAAATTAGAACCGGCCTCAAAATCAGCACCAAATCATTGGTAAATTACCACCTGGAAGCGTTAGAAAATGCCGCTTTGTTAAAACGCATTCCCAATACGCCACGGGGGCTCCAGCTTACCGGCGAGAACGGATTCAAAAAAAGTATCCCCAGCCAACTTGTAGACCTTCCAACCCCTGAAATCCCTGTTTTGGAGCAGGATGACGTCATCGAGCTAACCTATGGCGCAGTAACTAATGATAGCAACCTCTATGCCCTTAAAATAGAAAAAAACTCAATAACTGATGAACAGGTTAGCGAGGGGGATATTGTTATTTTGCAGCGCCAGTCACGCGTCCAAAATGGCGAAATGGTGGTTTTGCGCTTGCTTAAGAGTGGCAAAACAGCCTTGAAAAAATACTATCGAGAAAACGGCCACGTTCGGCTGGAAGCAGCCAGCCCCAAAGCCAAACCGCTGATTGTGGCTCCCAATGCGGTGGAAATTCATGGTAAAGTTGTTGCTATCATCCGCCAGGTTGATTGACCAGATGGCCCGGCGCATCCCTTACAACCGGGGCAACTCCGCCAATTGTATCGGCCATTATTTCCACCCATTTATCTTATGCGCTTTACCACACGGGTGTGAAAATATCGACTAACCGCAAAGGTGGCCATTTGTGCATCAACCAACCAACTATGCATACCGGGGGGCATAACTGGCCATGCTTGAGCGGTCAAACTATCCAATACATTGGGAAAATTTGGATCCGGAGACGTATATGCGTCGGGTATTAGAGTATCAAGCTGACCAAATTGAAATGGTGTTGACCAGCCATCGCGTACCTGGCCGGGTAACAGGTGGGGTTGTTACGCCACGCTGGATTAGCTACAAAGTGCTGCCCGATATTACCACCAAAGTTACCCGTGTTTTAAGCCTGTCCGAGGAACTGGCCCTGCGGCTGGGTGCTCAACGAGTACGTATTTCTCGCCAGGGTCCGGCCCTGCAGGTTGACGTACCGCGCGAAGATGGGCAGGTAGTGCGGTTAATGAATCTTTGCCGGCGCGTCAAAGATATTCCCAAACAAACCGCCATTCTGGGTATGGACGAATCAGGCGTGCCTTTGCTGCTGCGGCTGCCCTCGCCAGAAGTGGCCCACGTGCTGATTGCCGGCACCACCGGCTCTGGCAAAACCGCATTGGCCCGCAGTATGGCCCTGTCGTTGGCCATGCACAATCGCCTGGGCGAGGTGCAAATGGTATTTATCGACCCCAAAGGCAACGGCTTCGACCCATTTGTAGCTTTTGAAACCGCCGGGGGCGGGTTGCCCCACCTGTTGCGTCCGGCGGTGCAAGATGTGCATCAGGCCATTTTTTTGCTGGGCGAAATGGTCGAAGAGATGATTCGGCGCGACCGGGAAAACATCTCCGAACCGCGTGTCGTTATTTTTATTGACGAAGTAGCCGATTTGATGGAGCAGGGCGGCAAGGCGATGGACCGTTTGATGACCCGGTTGACCCAGCGGGGGCGTAGCGCCGGTATTCACATAGTTGCCTGCACTCAAAAACCGCTGGCAGCCAGCATTGGCAGTTTAACTCGCAGTAACTTTCCGGTGCGGCTGGTGGGTAGCGTGGCCAGCGCCGACGATGCCAAAATTGCCGCCGGCATCCCCGGTACAGGAGCCGAGAAATTGTTGGGGCGCGGCGATTTTTTGCTGGTAGCCAAGGGACATGTCACCCGTTTTCAGGCCGCTTATGTTAGCGAGCAAGAAATTAAACAGATTGTCAGCCGGATGAATGCCGGTGGCCGCCATAGCCGCCGCTGGCTTACTACCGAACAGCCAGAACCGCTGGCCGCAACCGGCACCAATGGCCGGGTTGTCAACCATCCAGCCGTTGAAACGCCGGCTGCCAGGCCCAAAAAGCGCCGTGGATTAGGGTATGTGTTTGGCAACCAGCTTCGTTTGATAAAATAAACTTTAGCAAAGCAGGATAAACATAATGAAAAAATTCATACTGGTTATAAGCATTGCCTTTTCCATAGCGCTGGCTGTTGTTGTGGGCACGCGCATCAGCCCCGATGCCATGGCGGTTATCATCGGCATAATCTGCGGGGTGTTGGCATCTGTACCCACCAGCGTCATCCTGGTTTGGGTATTGCGCCAGCGCGACCGGCAACTGGAAACGCAATACGGCCTTATGCGAAACGGCAGCCAGTACCCGCCTGTCGTCGTTGTTAACGGCCAGGGGACTAACGGTTACGGTAGCCCCGCGCCGCCCGCCCTGACTGTTGGCGGGACGCCCTCGAACGGGCGCGATTTTAAGGTCATTGGACAGGAAAATACGGAAAGCGTGGGCGATTTGCTCCCCTCATTTTGGGAACAGGTTTAGCCGTAATGGCCGAGTCGATAAAGATGGTAGAGCGGCGATTTGGGTTGTTCCCGGCAAAGTTCTGGTGGCGCGGGCGTGTTTATCAAGTTGATGCGGTGAATGAGTGTCAAACCATGACCGACCGGTTGGGGCAGAATACCACCTACCATTTTTGGGTGCGCTGCGATGGCCAGATGTTCCATCTCAGCGAAGTGTTGCCGCCGGGGCAGTGGTCGTTGTGGACTGAATAAATTTAAAAAAGGAGTTTGAATCATGAAAGAAGGCTTATTGTGGTTTGATAATGACCCCAAGCGAAAGCTGGCCGATAAAGTTATTCAGGCTGCGGAACGCTATCAAACCAAACTTCAGCAAAAACCCACCGTCTGCTACCTTAACGCCGCCGAGTTTGACGGGCAGTTGGGCGAAGTGGACGGCATTTACTTGAGGCCGGTTAATTATATTAGACCAAACTACTTCTGGATAGGCGTTGAGCAAGAGTCGAAAGCGGCTTGAGCCTTGCAAATATCCCATCCAGTTCAAAGTTGTGCTATAATAGCAACCCTGTAGCGCGCTTTGAATTGAGTTTATGGCAACCGCCACCCCAAAGGCGCACAGAGTTTCTGTGCGTTTTTTGTTTGACAATTTGCCAGCCAATTACTGCGCCGAGTAACAATTTGCCTGCCAGAGGGAATCTATGGCCTACACAATTAGAGACCTGCAAAGCTATGATGAAATGGAGCAGGTCCGCCAGCTTCAACACAAAATTTGGGGCTTTGATGACCCCACCATTGGATTGTACCCGCCGGTACTGCTCACTGCGGCCAAAAACGGTGGCGTGGTTTTGGGCGCGTTTGATGACGAAACCAGCGAAATGGTTGCATTTTCTTTTGGATTTTTAGGCCGCGAAGCTGGCGGGCCATTAAAACTCTGTTCTCAAAATATGGGCGTGTTGGCCGAGTGGCGCAGATTCGGCATTGCCGAGGCGCTCAAGCAGGTTCAGCGCCGGCGGGTCATTGAGCAGGGCCTATCGCTGATTACCTGGACATATGACCCGCTGGAAGGCCCTAATGCTCACCTGAACCTGCGCAAACTGCGAGCCATCAGCCGGCGCTACCAGCGTGATATCTACGGCGCTAATTTTGGCGCGCTCAACGCCGGGTTGCCAACCGACCGGCTGCTGGTAGAGTGGTGGGTTAATGGCCCCCGGCTTGACCAGCAAACCAGCGAGGAATTTGAAGAAGCTATTTGGGATAGCCCCTCCATCTTTGAAATTCAGGGAGACGGCCCCACCCGCCGGATTGCCAAAGCCAACCTGGGGTTGGGGGCCGGCATCATCCTGCTGGAAACCCCCGCCGATATTCATCCTGTTAAAGAAGCCAATCTGGAATTGGCCTTTGATTGGCGGTTGAAAGTGCGTAAAGCCTTTGAAACATATTTTGCCAAAGGCTACATTGCCGTAGATTTTATCTCAACCATCGAGCGGGGCGAGCGACGCAATCGCTACGTACTGCAAAAAAGCACGCCGGAACTGCTGGCAGAAATAGGGATAGAATCCTAGGGCGCAGCATATTGCGTTAAAAAGGCATATTACGTACCACGTGCCAGGCACTACAGATATGCCAAAACCAACTTGATGAAATAAATAAAATGTCACAAGCTAACAACAAACAACCCCACCAGCACTGGCTCATTTGGGATGGCGACTGAGGTTTCTGACGTCGCACAGTCGTCTGGGTCAGACGCAAGGATAAACAACATAAAATTTACCCTGTGCCCTACCAGGATTGTCCCTGGCCGCCAATGACTGCGGAACTCTACAAGGCGTGCCGGCAGGCAGTTCATGTGATTACCGCCGATGGTTGTATTATTAAAGCCGGCCGGGCCGGGATGTTTGTGCTGGAGGCAATTGGCTATCCCCGTTGGCTGGTACGCCCCTTCACCTGGCCACCATTGGTCTGGCTAACCGAGTTGGGATATTGGCTGGTAGCCAACAATCGAATGTTTTTTAGCAAGTTTATGTTTACCAAAGAGAACTAAAAAATCAATGATTTTTGGAGACAAAGGCTGAAGATTAACGCCTGGGGGATGCAGCGCCTTAATCTCCAATAACCAATCTCCCCGCTTTTGACTTTCTCCTTGTAATACTTTTCCCCTGGTCACGTATTTACTTGTAGAAACTTCCAAAGACGACATTGACCATGACAAATTCCACAGCAGCCCTTCCAAACGAGTCGGCTATAGTCAGCCAATGCGCGGTTGACACATCGGCCTTTGCTGTGCTTTATGACCACTATTTTCCGCGGGTCTACAATTATATTCGCTATCGGGTGCAAGATAAAGATGTAACCGATGATGTTACCGCCCAGGTATTTGAGCGAGCGCTGGCAAATATTGAATCCTATCAACCCGAAAAGGCCCCCTTTGCGGCCTGGCTATTTGCCCTGGCGCGTAACGCAGTTAATGATTATTTGCGTGCTCAAATGCGCCGGCGCTGGTTGTCGCTAGAGGTGGTGAGCAACTGGATGAGCAGCGACCCCCAACCCGGCGAGATTGTAGCCGGCAACGAAACTCGCCACCAACTGCTGGTTGCGTTGAATCAGTTGAGCCATAGAGAACGCGATCTGATCGCCTTGAAATTTGCCGGAGGGCTGACCAACCGCCGTATTGCTACACTAACCGGCATTAGCGAAAGTAACGTGGGAGTAATTCTATACCGGGCCATGCGAAAATTGCGGAATGAACTGACAGCGCAGGGAGTAGAGCGATGAACAAAAAAGAGTTGTCCGACCGCTTCAGCCGTGATGTAGATAAATTGCTTGGTGAAATGGGCGTTATTAACAACGATCCCGTTTCAACCGAATATGACGACATGCTGCAACTGGCCCGCGAAATTGCCACAGCCGATTTTAGCCACCAAAGCCGTATACGTTTCTCGTTACGGCGGCGGCTGCTGGCCAAGGTAAAAGATGCTTCGGTTGCCGAGGTTGAAATTCCGGGACCGGTGGGCCTGCTAAAAAATATCTTTACTCGTCGTTCTCGGCCGTCCGCCCTCTCTGCGGGTTTGGCCGGCAAGGGCCGGTTAGCCCTGATTGGGGTGGCGGGTTTGTTGGCGGCCAGCCTTGTCATCCTGTTCATTGCCTCGCCTCTGGGTCGACAAATTGGCCCGCGGTTGGCCGGGCTTTTGGTTGAACTGCTACCGCCGGAGCCTCCCACCATTATAAACAGCGCCCCACCGGTTCAGATGTCATCGTTGTGGCAATTTCGCGGCGAGGGCGGTATCAGTTCGCCCCCCCTGGTGGCCAATAACCAACTTTTTGTGGGAGACAACGCCGGCAATCTTTACGCTATAGACCTGCAAACCGGCAGTGAACGCTGGCGATTTCGGGCCGGCGGCAGTATTGAAGCCGCGCCACTGATTGGCGGCAACGCAATTTATGTGCCAACAAATAAGGGCCATCTTTATGCCCTCAACAGCGCAACCGGTCAACAACAATGGAGTTTTGCAGCAGGGGCCGCTATTTGGGTGGCGCCGGCGCTTGCCAATAATATGGTTTATGTTGGCAGTGAAGATACCCACATTTATGCCCTTGATGCAACCACCGGCCAGGAACTCTGGCGCTTTAAAACCGGCAGCGCCATTGCATCATCCCCGGTAATGGCAGAAAATCGGCTATACCTTGGCAGCCGCGATTGGCATGTTTACGCCCTTGATGCAACCACCGGCCGGGAACTCTGGCGCTTTAAAACCGGCGACTGGGTTATCTCGTCGCCGCTGGTGCTTGATGGCCTGCTTTACGTGGGTAGTATGGACGAGAACCTGTACGCCCTTGATGCGGAAACCGGCCAGGAAAAGTGGCGCTTTTTTGCCGGAGATGATGTGGTGTCGTCGCCCGCCTATGCCGATGGGATGATTTACGTTGGCAGCTTCGACAGCCACCTCTACGCGGTTGATGCCCGCAGCGGCCAGGAGCGGTGGCGCTTTAAAACCGGCCGGGTTGTTCAGGCTACGCCCCTGGTGCTAAATGGGCTGGTTTATATTGGCAGCGGCGATGGCAATTTGTATGCGGTGGATGCTCATACTGGCCAGCTTCGCGGTCAATTTGAAACTGACAGCCAGATTTACGCCTCGCCGGCAGCCGTTCCTGCTTTTGATACCGAAAAGCAGGCCCTCTACTTTGTCACCGGCAAGGGAACGCTTTACGCCGTGCAGAGCGCAGCGCAGGAGTTCGGTGATAAACCGAACCCGTCCGGGTTTGACTCGCCTGGCGGGCCGGCTGGCTTTCAATTTACGCCCAGCGGCTGGTATGCCTCAAACCCCGATAATGTAATTCGCTTTCGAGGGCGAATTGTTGATGAACAAGGTAATCCGGTTAATGGCGTAACAGTTCAGGCCGATAACGGCAAGTCGAAAATTCTCTCAAGCCCCAGCGGCTCAATGACCGGCGATGGCGAATGGGAAATTTTAATTTCCGGGGCCAACCTGAGAGGCTGGTGGTGGCTCACTGTTGTTGGCGACGAATGTCCGGCTGTGGTTGCAGAAGGCGACCCGCCATGCCAGGAATTTATCCGCTTGTCGGAAAGCGTCAAGGCAGAAATTGTCTTCCCCGCCGAAACAACTATCAACGCCGATTGGGTGTGTCACTATGCCTGCTGGGAATTTGAACAAAATGATAAATAGAGTTTTTAACGACCAAAAAATAGTAGCTCTGGGCGCTCTGATTATTTTCTTGCTGGCCGGGTGTCGTTTGACTGCTGACCAAACGCCTGTATTGGCCCCGCAATCTTCACAAACATCCTTTCCGGTCGATTGCCCGCCGGCCTGTATCGGGGCAAATTTAAGCGGGCGCGACCTGCGCCGGGCGGATATGCAGGGGGCCAACTTGCAACAGGCCAATTTAGCCGGAGCCGATTTGCGTCAGGCTAACTTGCAAGAGGCCAACCTGACCGGGGCCAGTTTTGCCGGGGCTGATTTGCGCGGCGCAAATTTGAGCGAGGTGACGCTAACCGGCTCAGACTGGCGCGGCGCCAATGTAACCGGCGTTAACTTGCAGGGGGTCGATTTCAAAAACCTGCAAATTCAGCTTGACAGCGCCACCCAATTTGATTACAAATGGTACGTGGTCTGGGCCGGGGTAAATGGCTTGATTAATAACTGGAATTTACGCGGGGCAGATTTAACCGGAGCCAACCTGAACGGCGCTAATTTTAGCCAGACTGATTTAACCGGAGCCAATTTTCAACAAGCCCGGCTGATAGGAGCCATTCTGAACAACGCCGGATTGCATGCGGCGCGGTTGTCTGGCGTTAATCTGGAGAACAGTAATTTTCAAGGGGCTTATCTGGCGGCCGCCGATATGAGTCGGGCCAATCTTCGCAACGCAAATTTGCAGCAGGCCAACCTGTTTGGAGCCAAACTTCGAGCTGCAAATTTAACCGGGGCAAATCTGGAAAAAACCAGACTGGTCAGCGCCAAACTAAACGGGGCCACGCTCCGTAATGCCAATCTATCATCTGCTAACCTCAGTTTGGCCAATCTGACCGGAGCCGTTCTGACCGGCGCAATCCTGCGGAACGCTGATTTCCACGAGACAATATTGAGTCAGGCCGAACTGCGTAACGCTGATTTGAGCCATACTAATCTGCGCGGAACCATTATTGATGAAAGAACCCGGATTGATGAAAAATGGCATCTGGTCTGGCGCATTGTTAATCACGCCCCCTTCCCTAAAGATTTACGAGGCGTTGATTTGAGTAACGCCATATTAAGCTATTCCAATTTTCACGATTGCAACCTGCAGCAGGCCAATCTTAGTGGCTCCGATGTTCATGGCGCTAACTTCGCCGCTGTTAATCTGCATCGGGCTAATTTGCGCGGGGCGTTACTGCGCGGCTCTAACTTTACTCAGGCAAATCTTAATCGGGCTGATTTAAGCCAGGCCCATATGCCGGGCGTTTATTTAACCCGCGCCGACCTGCGTGGCGCCAACCTGACCGGCGCTACTCTGATTGAAGCAGACCTATCCCAGGCCGACCTGACCGAAGCTATCCTGACCTGGGCAGATTTGAACTGGGCCAACCTGTACTACGCCACGCTCACAAATGCCGACTTGACTAATGCAACCTTGCCGGCCGGCTGGCAGAGTGTTGTGGCTGCCTATTAAATAATGAAAATCCATTTGAAAAACCAGATTTGCTGTTGGATATTGATGGTTATCTTTATTGCGTTGAGCCTGCCGGCCTGCCAATTACTGCCCGACGCCTCTAGCTGGCAATGGCAGCGCGCCGAAATCGGCCTGCCCCGCCATGCCATTAATTTAACCCTGGCCGTTCACCCCGGCAACCCCAACATAATTTGGGCCGGTTATTATGATTCCGGCGGGCTGGCAATTACCCGCGATGGCGGTCAAACCTGGACGACCGGCGCGGCTGGCCTGGCGGATAACCCTGTTTTTGACCTGCTACCCCTGCGCAACCCGGCGGGCGATATCACTCTTTGGGCTGCTACCCGCGATGGGTTGCTGCAAAGTGTCAACTCTGGCGCAAGCTGGCAGCCGCCTCCGGCCAACCTGCCGGCAATGGCCGTTTTTGCCCTGGCTGCCGATGCCCGCAACCGGCTGTATGCGGGCACAGATGGGGCCGGCATCTATTTTTTGGAGAATGGCGGTGAAAGCTGGCGGCAACTTGCCGGCGACGAACCATTTGGTTCAATGGCTGTTCTCTCTTTGGACGTATCGCCGGATGGACAGCAGCTTTACGCCGGCACCTCTGGCCAGGGAGTCATAGCCAGCCGCAATGGGGGTCGCACCTGGCAGGCCACCTATCCCGGTGAATATTCGCCCGCGCTGGCGCTCAATCCCAACAATCCCGCGCTGGCCGTGGCCAGCTTGCGCCACCGGCTGGTGCGCACCCGCGATGGCGGCCAGAGCTGGCACACCATTCCGCTGCCCTGGGCGGAATATAACGAGATTGTTTCGCTGCTGTGGCTGGCCGATGGCGCGCTGGGGGCAGGTACCAGCCAGGGGCGGCTCTATCGCAGCCTGGATGGCGGCGATACATGGATTGAAGGGGGCGCGGGGCTGCCCCCCGGCGGCGTATTGGCCCTGAATGTAGCGGCCGGTTCAACCGCTGCTAATTCTGGCCGTTTACTGGCCGGAACCTGGACTGGCGTTTATGGCAGCCGTGATGGCGGGCAAACGTGGGATTACTTAACCCCCTCATTGGGCATACCCCACGCCCACACGCTTTTAGCAATTGGAGATGACTTATGGTTGGGCGCGCGCGCCGGCCTGTTTCGCTGGCAGCCAGATAGCCGCCAGTGGGCGCCAACCGGCAACAAACTTCCAACAGGTATCGCCGCGCTGGTTGTCGACCCGACCAACCCTCAGACCGTTTACGCCGGCACTCTGGGCAGTGGCATGTACCGCAGTGTCGATGGCGGCGCAACCTGGAATTCGCTCCCGACGCCTGTGGCCGGGATTCCGGCTATAGCCGTTGACCCGGCCAATACCGACCAACTCTATATTCTGGCTGCCTGGGAGCGAGTCTACGAGAGTCGAGATGGCGGCCAGAGTTGGATTGCTCGGTGGGCTGGGCTGGGGCGGACGATTGAAACAACCAGTTTAACTACCGACCCGCTCAAGCCATTTGTTTATGTAGGAACCGAAACCGGCCTCTACCGCAGCAACAATGGCGGCGAATGGGTTCTGATTGCCCCGGAATTGGCTGACCAGTCGATTCTTGCGCTGCTGGCGCGGCCCAACCGTAACCCGTTGGGTAACAGAACCGTACTTTATATTGGCGCTACGCGGGGAGTCTATCGCAGTTTAGATCAGGGTAAAACCGTGCAGCGCAGCCCGGTGTGGGGCGTTGGGCTGGAAAATATCTCGGTAACGGATATTCTGGCCGACCCCCACCAGCCGCGGCGGCTTTACGCCGGTACAGCCTACGCCGGGGTGTATCAATCTGTAGATAACGGCCAAACCTGGCAGCCCATCGGCCCGGCGGAAATAACCAACAGCGTGGTCGAATCGATGGCCTGGGGGCCGGATGGCGATTTGTTTGTGGTAACAACTACCGGCGTGTGGCGGGGAACTCAAGTTAATTAGCAATGAACAATGGGCAATTAGCAAAACAGCAAAGCTTACATAGGGCGTATTGCCTGTTGGGTGTTCCGTATTATATTTTTATTTCTTCGGCATACGCAAAACGCGCTATGTTTCTTTTTTGCCTGATGCCGTTGCTGCTTATGGCCTGCACTGCCACCCAACCTTCGC
The DNA here is from genome assembly GCA_964486935.1 of uncultured Caldilineaceae bacterium. Classification (GTDB taxonomy): domain Bacteria; phylum Chloroflexota; class Anaerolineae; order 4572-78; family J111; genus CAZAPG01. The sequence goes on from CAZAPG010000020.1 coordinate 83,629, forward strand.
CCTACCCCCGTTTTGCCGCCCACACCCTGCGGGCCGATGACCGCTGGCTGGCTATTGCCAAAGATGCAGAATTTGACACCGTGGTGCAGGTCTTTCCCTGGCGGGAAATTGAGCCGACGCGGGAGCAATTCCATTGGGAAAAAACCGACCAGATTGTGGCCGGGGCCGAATATTACGGGCTGGATTTGGTAATTCGGCTAGACCAGCATCCGGCCTGGGCCAGTGAGGTTGACCTGTCGCTCAACGCCCCGCCTGATAATTTGGATGATTACAAAAATTATGCGCGGCGCGTGGCCGAACGCTATCGCGGGCGGATTCGGGCCTACATTATCTGGAATGAGCCAAACCTGGCCATCGAGTGGGGCGGTCAGCGGCCCAACCCGGTTGCCTTTGTCGAGTTGTTGAAGGCAGGTTACGAGGCCGTCAAGGCTGCCGACCCCGACGTGCCGGTAGTAGCCGCCGGGCTGGCCCCTACCAACAGCAACGATGCCTCTGCTATGGATGAGCGCCTGTTTTTGCGGGAGATGTACCGGGCCGGCGCGTCGGCCTATTTTGACGTGCTGGCGGCGCATCCCTACAGCTTTGGCCAACCGCCCGGCGCTCCGGCCAGCGATATCGAGCATCCCTCCTTTGGCCGCCTGGCCGAACTGCGGGCCATTATGGAGGAAAATGGCGACGCCCGTAAGCCGGTTTGGATTACGGAGATGGGCTGGACGGTTGACCCGCCGCCAGAGCAGCCGGACATCGGCGTATCGTTACCGCAGCAGGCCGATTATCTGGTAACGGCGCTGGAGATTATTCAGCGCGATTGGCCCTGGGTAGAGCTGGTCACAATCTGGAATTTATCGCAGCCGGGGCCGGGCGACCCGTTTGGCGGCTACAGTTTGTTTGACTCACAGGGCCGGCCTCGCCCCGCTTTTGAGGCGTGGCAAAAGGCCGCGCCGGGCCGGGCGCAGCGGGGCATCCCGGCGGCGCGGCTGGCGCAGCACAACCCGGTTTTAATTTTAGACGAGGATGTTAAAATTCATCTGGGCGACACTGATTTGCAGCCACCCTGGTGGCCGCTGTACGGCGGGCGCAAGCCCAGTCTGGTTTGGAGCGGCGGCTTCTACATGGCTGATCCGGGGAAAACTGATTGGACACTGCTACTGGAATTGATGCAGCAAAATGAAATTGGGGCCATGGTTGAAATCAACGGCCAATTGCTCCGGCCCGATTTGCCCCAGCAGGATTTCACCCGCCGCTGGCTGACGGTTCGACGCACTGTGCCGGTTATCCTGTTGCGCCCCGGTTACAATGAAATCACAATCACCACGGTGCGGCTGCTGCCGGATGCTCAACATGATGAATTTGTGTGGGATGATTTTCAGGTGAGGAATGTGCGGCTGGTGCGGGAAGAGTAGCCTAAGTTTCAATGAGGGTAATCAACCGCTGCACCACATTTCGCACCGAGGCTTTATCGGTGGCGATGCAGGGAATCACCGGCTGCCCATTTAAATTTAGCTCTCGTTTTATGGCTGCCTGGCTTAAAGCCTTTTTGTCGGCCTTGTTGGCGGCCAGCACATATGGCACGTTGCGCTGCCCCTTGAACAGGGTTAGCAAATTAGCGGCCTGTTTCAAGCCTTCCCGGTCGGTAGAGTCCACCAGAAAAATAAAGCCATGCATACCATCGGCCAGCAGGTCGCGCATAAATTCAAAGCGCTCCTGGCCGGGCGTGCCAAACAAATGGATATTGAGGTTACGGTTGAGTTTAACTCTGCCGTAATCAAGCGCCACTGTTGTGGTTGATTTGATTCTGGCTTCGCTGTGCCGGGTTTTTCGGTCTGTCTCAACTGTCTCAATATCAGACAGGGTGTTAACAAAGGTTGTTTTGCCCGCGTTGAAAGGCCCTGTGACCACTACTTTGTAGATTTTGCTCATTTTACATCTTCCCGAACATGTTATTTTATGTCAACTTTAATATTATATCACAATAGAGCAGTTGTCAATGACCAGAGGGGCTAAATCAAACTGTAATGCCAACTGACCGGGTTGCCATTGTCATACGGCATCACGCCGTGAAACTGGCGCGAGTGGTGGTTAAAAACCAGAGGCAGAAAATATTTGTCGCCTTCCCACAGCGGCAAATCCAGAATATCTTCAACCGGCACCCAGGCGAGAGTCCCTTCGGGGTTTTCGGTGAAGGGGGTTCCGTTGAATTTGGTAACTTTGAAAATGAAGCCGAACCAATCTTCGCCCTGTTTGCCAAAGCCGGGCCAGCTAATGGTGCCGCGCAGCTCAATTTCGACACATTCAATGCCGGCCTCTTCGCGAATTTCCCGCTTCAGCCCGGCAATGATATCTTCATCCGGTTCTAACTTACCGCCCAGGCCATTGTATTTACCCAGGTGGTGGTCATCATCGCGGCTGTTGCGGTGGATGAGCAGCGCTTCCTGCCCGTCGGGCGACATCACGTAGGCCAGCGTTGCTAAAATGGGCGTGTAGGGCATAAAAAAACCTCCGGGGTTTAATCTCGGAGGTTAGTATAATCCGTATCGAGTGAAACGTAAAGCAGCCAAACCGGTTTGTCGCCGGGCAATTTTTTATTGGCAAAAGTTAACGGAACAAGATTGAGCGCCGGATGAAAGCCAGCCCCAGCAACGGCAGCAGCAGCAACCCCGATAAACAACTCAAGGGGGCGGCGTTGCCGGGCGCAACGTCGGCCGTTGGGGGCGTGTCTGGAGGGGCTGCGGCAATTTCCGGCTCAGGGTTGACCCCGGCCTGGCTGCCCGGCTCTCTGACCACAATGGTGACCGGCTGCGACACCCTGTCGCCCAGTTTGAAGGTTGCCTGATATTCGCCCGGCGTTTCATAGACGTAGTTAGAGGTGAAGCGGCGCGGAATTTCTATTCCTTGCTGCCAGACACAGGCCGGCTCGGAGATGGCGACGACTCCATCGCCAAAAGTAAAGGCGCTGCCAACGCCGCAGTAATCCGGGTTGTCATCCGGCCCGCCAACCAGTTGGCCGGTAAAGTTGACTTCCAGCGGGGCGACGCCCTCAACCGGGCCGGCAGTCAGGGTGGTATAAATATCGCCGGGGTTGGCCGGCGCCGGCGAGGTAACGGACTGGGATGGGGGCGAGGATTGAGGCAGTTCGGAGGGGGATACCTGCCCGGGTTCCAGGCGCTCCGGGATGGCGTCAACGTCGCCCGCAACGGTTTCATAGGCAATGCCATCAATCACCACAATTACCTGCGGGCCAAGGGCAAAGTATTTGCCGGTATCGGGATGGTCTGCCAGAAATTGCAGAAACTCGTCCGAGGGGAAAGGCAGCGGGGTGGGGGTCATCAAGGCCGGGTCAAAGGCGGTATCGGTCCAGATGCCATCTTTCAGCACAAAGGCTTTATCGCCCACGGCGGTTACGGCGGCGGCGCTGCTGCCGGCCGGCGCGCTGCTGTTGTCTCCAACCCCGGGGCTGGCGGTAGCCAGGGGTAAGGGCGCGGCCATATCGGCTTCGGCCAGCTTGTTTTGCTCGACAGCCCGATTGACGGCCCCTTCGCCGGACACGGCGGCGGGGGCTTCGGCGGCGGCGGCAAATTCCTGCTCTGCAATTTCGTCCCGGCCTTCCTGGCGCAGAGCCATTTCCGGCTCTTCAACCAGAAACGAGGTGTAGGGCGTGATGATGCCGTAGCGAATGCTCAGGTTGACAATCTCGTCGATGGTTTCGCGGTTTTCGCCGTGCAGCCGCACCTGGTTGAGCAGATAGCCGACTTTGCGGGTGGCCCACAGGCGCGGGATAAAATCGGCCTGACCCCCGGTAGAGGGAGAGCCGGTGGCAAAGCGCAAATCATCAAAGCGGAAGGTGCGGGGCTGGCCGTTGACCTGGCCGGTGAGGGTGATGGTGGCCGGCCCGCCGTCGCGGTAGCGCCCGGCAACAATCAGTTGCGTGCCGGCAAACAAATCGGGCAGGGGGAAGGGGTAGGTATCTTCAATGCGTACGCCCGACACCTCCAGCGACAGGTCGGCCAGTACGGGCGTACCAACCTTTGCGTAGAAAGCGCTTACTTTCTCATCCACCCGTTCATTGGGGCGAACGTAGGCGCTGGCGCCGCGCTGTTGTTGGGCCAGCGTGTCGAGCAGAACCGTGTCCACGTCATCGCCCACGCCAAAGGGGAAGATGCGCAGGTTAGGGGTGGCGGCCTGGTCAACGTTGTTAAGAATGAGCGGCGTTTCGACCACGCCGCTGGTGGGCAGGCCGTCGGTTAAAAAAATGATGATGGTCGGGCGTTCGCGGTCGGCGCTGCTGATGGCTTCCAGCAGGGCGCGGTTGATGTCGGTGCTGCCCTCGGCGCGGAGGTTGTCAACAAAGCGGCGGGCTTCGGGCAGGGCCGAGAGCGGCTGGGGCCGGGTGTCAAACGCACGCAGGCCGGTGCTGAAAGCGACGATATTGAATCGGTCGCCCTGGTTGAGATGGTCCAGCACGTATTTGAGCGCGTCGCGGGCCTGCTCCATTTTTTCGCCTTCCATCGAGCCGGAGGTGTCGAGCACCAAAATTACATCTTTTTCAACCACCTGGTCGGCGTCAACATTGGGAGCCATCAGCAGCACAAAAAAGCCATCTTCATTGGGTTGTTTGTAACTGAGCAGATTGACCCCCACATCTTCCGGCGAAACGGTGTAATAGAGGCTAAAATCGGTGGTGGGTTTTACGCTGAAATCTTCCCAACCGACCAGCGCCTTGAAGCGGCCATCGCGGTTGATGCTGACCGGGTGGCTGGGCGAGTAGACGGCCTTGATAGCGTCGGGGGAGGTGATATCAACGGTAATGGCGACATTTTCCAGGGGCCGGGCAGAGAAACGCTCGGTGCTGAGGGGGTAAACGTATTGCACCAGGCCGTTATCAACAGGCAAGAGCTGGCTGTATTCAATCTCAACGCGGCGGGAGTCGCCGGGGTCGATGGGGAAGATACTGGCTTGAAACAAATCGCGCCCCACATACTCCAGCAGGGCCGGGTCCAGCCGGCGGCGGACGATGTTATCGTAAATGCGGCGGGCTTCTTCTTGGGTGTAAAGTTGACCCTCAACCTTTTGCCCGTCAATCCACATGGCAAACTGGCTAATGGCGGCGTTTTCGGGCAGGGGAAAGATGTAAGTGCCTTCCAGCGACCATTGGCTGTCGTTACGGAAAATCTGGTCGACGCGGGTGGTCGCCACCTGCCCGTCGATGGTAACGTTGACCCGGTGGTTTTCAACGGTCAGGTAGGGGATTTCCCGGGGCGGCGGCGGTGGAATGGGGCAGGGCGGGCGGCAGATAATGGGCGGTTCGGGGATGATGATACCATCGGCCCGAACGGGTAGGGGCTGGACAAGCATTTGCAGGGTTAATAGCGCAATAAGTGTCAACAAAGCTGCTAGAATGCGTTTCATGGGTGGCGCTCCTTTACTACTTAGGGGTGATTGTAAAATAGCTCTGTTGGTAAGACGTTGACGGGTTCAATATGGTTCCCTTTGGGTGGCAAGATGGGGCTGTTTTGTTTTGTATTTCAACTTTATATGTGATAAAATGGACACGCCCCCGAGGAAAACTCATAAACTTTATTAAATCAAGGAGGATTAAATGGCAAAGAAGCTGAACAGAAGAGAGTTTTTAAAGAAGGCGTCGGTGGCTACGGTGGCCGGCGGCACCGGATTGCTGGTGGGTTGCACTATTGGGCAACCGGAGGCGACCAGCGCGCCGGCTGCGGCCCCTACCGAGGCGCCCCAGGCGGAAGGGAGTGGCGGTAGCGGGGCCGCTGCTACCCAGGCGCCGGTTGCAACTACAGAAGAACTTCAAGAGGCGGTGCAGAACGACCAGGCTTTACCAGAAATCGAATGGCAAATGGCAACCAGTTGGCCGGTGGCGCTCGATACCATTTTTGGCGGCGCAGAGGTTGTGGGCCAGGTTGTAGAAACGTTAACCGGCGGCAAATTTAAAATTACGCCGCGTGCCGCGGGCGAGTTGGCCCCTGGCCTGGAAGTGCTGAACGTGGTAGAGCAAGGGGCCGTTCCTATCGGTCACACAGCATCCTATTATTATGTGGGTAAAAGCCCCATAACCGCTTTTGGCACAGCTTTGCCTTTTGGTTTGACTGACCGCCAGCAAAATGCCTGGCTATATGAAGCCGGTGGGTTAGAGTTATTACAACAAGCTTACGCCGAGAAATTTGGCGTTATTCAATTTCCGGCAGGCAATACCGGCGTGCAGATGGGGGGATGGTTTAATAAAGAAATCAATTCGGTTAGCGACCTGCAAGGGTTAAAGATGCGTATTCCGGGTTTGGGGGGCCAGGTAATGAATAAGTTGGGGGTTAACGTGCAGGTACTCCCCGGCGGCGAGATTTTTCAGGCGCTGCAAACCGGGGCCATTGATGCTGCCGAGTGGGTTGGCCCTTATGATGACGAAAAACTGGGCTTCCACAAAGCGGCTCAATTTTACTATTACCCAGGCTGGTGGGAGCCAGGCCCCACATTGGAAATTCAAATTAATCTGGCGGAATGGGAAAAACTCCCTGAGTTATATCAGGAAATCTTAAAAACAGCCGCCTACCAGGCTAACGTAATTATGATGTCTCGTTACGATGCCAAAAACCCGGCTGCTTTGCAAAAGTTGCTCGACGAGGGAGCCGAATTACGACCCTTCCCTGATGATGTGATGCAAGCGGCTGAAGAAGCGGCCTTTGAGTTATATGATGAATTTGCTGCCAGCGACTCAGATTTTGGTTCAATTTTGACCGAGTGGAAGGCTTTCCGTGACCCGATTCAAAATTGGCACGGTTTTGCTGAAACGGCCGTGATGACCTACGCAGCAAGCCGGGCAAGCGGTTAACTTTTTAATTATTTTTAAGCCATAAAAAAGGTGAGTGCAAAGCAAGCACTCACCTTTTTTGTTGGGTGATAACAGGGTGTTGTTATTTATGCCGCAGCATCAACCAGCCAGCGCACTGTTTGGGGAAAAATTATAACAATAATCAGAGCGATACCTTGCAATACCATAAATGGCAGTGCGCCCTTGTGAATATCTATGGTTTCAACCTCTTCGGGGGCTACGCTTTGCAGATAAAACAGCGAGAAACCAACCGGCGGCGAAATAAAGGCCATATTCAGGTTAATGGCCATCATCACCCCAAACCATACTAAATCAACGCCTAAATCTATGGCGGCGGGTACAAACAGCGGCATAGCAATAAAGCTGATTTCAATAAACTCCAGGTTGATACCCAGTAAAAAAATGGCAATGTTGGCCACAATAATAAACCCCCAAAATCCACCGGGAAGATTTATGAGTAGCCCCTTAACAAAACTTTGACCACCAAAGCCATCAAAAACCAGACCAAAAAAAGTTGAACAAAATAGAATCATGATGACCAGGCCGGTAATATTGGCGGTTGACCGGGCCGCAGCCTTAATCAACTTCCAATCCAGGTGGTGGTTAATGGCTGTAAGAATGCAGGCTCCTATAGCGCCAACTGCTCCGGCTTCGGTAGGCGTGGCAATACCAAAAAAGATGCTGCCCAGCACAGCAAAGATGAGTAATACCGGCGGTAACACCGCTACTGCGGTTCTTTTGGCCAACTCTCTGCCTTTTAATGTCCGGGCTTCGGGTGGCAGGGCCGGGGCGTGTTCGGGCTTGATATAAGCGATAAAAATAACGTACAGGGCGTATAAGCCCGATAGAATTAAGCCGGGAATGAGCGCCCCTAAGAACAAATCGCCCACGCCAACCCCAATCTGGTCACTTAAAACCACTAAAACCAAACTGGGTGGTAATAATTGGGCCATTGTTCCCGATGCCGTAATAACGCCGGTTGCCAGTTTGTGGTCATACCCGTAACGAATCATCACCGGCAACGACAACAGCCCCATAACAATGACGGTTGCGGCCACTACGCCGGTTGCCGCCGCCAGCAGGGTACCTACCAACACAACAGCCAGCGCCAATCCTCCCCGCATCGGCCCCATTATGATACCAATCGTTTCAAGCAGTTGTTCTGCCAGCCCCGACTTTTCAAATATAGCTCCCATAAAAACAAAGAATATGATGGCCAGCAGCGTAAAATCCGACATGGTGCCAAACCAGCGGTTTGACAGCAACAGCAATAACCTAAAATCGAATGCGCCCAAAAAGTACCCAATCACCAAAAAAATTATACCGGTACCGGCAAATGAAAAGGCCACCGGATATCCATACAAAATGAGTATAAAGAAGATTACGAACATAATGATGGCCAGCCATTCAAAACCCATTTATATACTTCTCCTCTCAAAGTAAAGGTTGTTGAGTATTGACGAAGCGATTCAGGTAACTACTCTATACGTAGTGGCGCTTCGCCCGAACCCAACTCTTCTAAGTCGATATCCTGCCCATGCGCTACGTTCCATAATTTAATCAACTCGGCAATGGTCTGTAATAATAGTAGTACAAATGCTACAATAATCATTGTTTTAATAGGCGCGCGAGGTAACCCGCTGGGGTCGGGTGAAAGTTCCCACGTCCCCCAGGTTCCATTTGGTTGCCGTCCCCACGAGCTTAACACCGGGTTTACTGTCACCCAGATACCCATTATACAGAATGGCACTAAAAACAAGAGATGACCCCAAAAGTCTAATTTGGCCTTACGTTCTTTGGGCCATTTGGCATAGATAAAATCAACTCTAACATTGATGCCGTGTTTTAAGATATAGGCAAAACTCAAAAAGAAAACCAGAGAGTATAGATACCATTGCGTTTCAATAAGAACATTAGAGGATAATTGCATTCCGATGAATCGGCCTAAATAACGAGCCACCACATTATAAAAACCAATTACAACAGTAAAGACCACCAGCAGCATTGATAACCAGCCAAGTTTTTCACTAATGATATCAGTAATTTGGATATATTTGTTTAATAAACCGCGCATAACCTGTCTCCCGTCATAAATTCAATAAATATGCTGCGTTGGCGGAAAAATTTTACCCGGATTCAAGATATTATTCGGGTCCAATGTTTGTTTGATGCTGCGCATGACATCCAGGGCCGGGCCGTGCTCGCGCTGCATATACCTGATTTTGCCAATACCCACCCCATGCTCGCCGGTGACGGTACCCCCTAGTTCCAGAGCGCGCAGCACCATCTCTTGGTTAAAATCTTGCGCTTGTTGATAAGTGCTGGCCGTGTAAGGGACCAAAACGTGCATATTGCCATCGCCTGCGTGTCCTAATAAATATCCAACCATTTGACGCCGTTGTAAACCCTGCTGCACATGCTCTACAATATTGGGGTACTGGCTTATGGGTACTGCGGCATCCAGTACCAGCAGTTTTTCATCAGGATGGTTGTTAACCGCAATCGTGTAAGCCTGATAGCGAGCGTACCACAACTGCTCCCTTTGCCGCCGGTTGGTAGTGGCCTTAAAATCGACCAGCCCCGCCGACTTGCAAATTTGGCGTACTGTATCAAGCCCACGCTCCAAATCCTCCTGGTACGGCGCGTGAAACTCCATAAACAGGGTGTGGCGCTCATCCAGGTTAACTTCTTGCGCCCGGTTGAGCATTTTGACGGTCGGGGCGTCGATAAATTCCAGCGCGCCCAAATCTAGCCCGCTGACCCGCAAAGCAACCACGGCTTTTACCGCCGCCTCAACTTGCTCAAACGTGGCTACCACCGCGCTAATAAATTTGGGAATCGGGGCCAGTTTGAGCGTGGCCTGGGTAATAACGCCCAACGTACCCTCGCTGCCCACAAACAGATGCAGCAAATCATACCCGGATGATTGCTTGAGCGAGCGCGACCCAACCGGGATTAGCCGGCCATCGGCCAGGGCTACCTGCATATGCAACACGTTATCTTTGCAGGCCCCATATTTTATAGTTTTGGCTCCGGCGGCATTATTGGCCAGCATCCCGCCGATGGTGGCATCGCCGCCGGGATTGGGCGGGAAAAAAAGGCCGTGTGGTTCTAGCTGCCGGTTAAGCTCTTTGTATTTTACGCCGGCTTCAACAGTTACTTGTAGGTCATCTGGATATAGTTGGAGGATGGCTTGCATTCGCTCCAGCGAAAGCAAAATACCGCCAAATAGTGGAATAGGATTGCCCTCTACCGAGGTGCCTGCGCCCCACGGCGTCACCGGAATGCGCTGCTGGTTGGCCAGTTTGAGCACCTGAGCAATTTGTTGGGCGGTTTGGGGCCAAACCACTACCTCGCTCAGGTGCGGAGGATGCCCCGACACATCAAAACTGCGTACCTCGCGGTCGGCTCTGGCGGCGCTAACATTTCTGCGCCCCACCACCGTTTCAAGCCGGCCAATAACGGCTGATGTTACCGATGCATATAAAGCGCTGCTGGCTTTTGCTTGCTCCAATAAGTGTGTCACCCCAATGTGACCTTCATTTTGGTTGTCAATTTCAGGAAAATTCAGACACGAACTTGTGACAGTGTGCGTTTGTGGCCTATAAATGAATTTGGTGAGGAACTACACACCCGAAAATGAGTTTGCTCCACCGTTCACAAGCGGCGCATAGTATATCATAATCCAGCCGAGCCGCCAAAAAGTTTTTGGGCACTGAGGTAATGGAGCGGCTCTGATAGCGTTGACATTCCCCCAAATTCATGCTACTGTTGCCTCAAAAATCAGGCCAACAACTCTACCAACTCAAAAGGAGTTATCCAATGACGGATAAGTTTTTGCAAGATAAGGTGGCAGTAATTACCGGCGCGGCCAGCGGCATTGGCCTGGCCTGCGCCGAACGTTTTGCCGCCAACGGCGCCAGAGTGGTTATTAGTGATATCAATGCTGAAAAAGGCATGGCCGCCGCCGAGCGCCTGAACGCGCTGTTTATTCAGGGTGATTTGAGCCAGCGAGCCGATTGCAAAGCCCTGATGGCCGGCGTCATCGAAGAATTTGGCGCCGTTCATATTTTGGTAAATAACGCCGGCTTTCAACATATCGACCCCATTGAAGCCTTTCCCGAAGACACCTGGGATAAAATGATTGCCCTCATGTTAACCGCCCCGTTTTTGCTGACCCGCTATGCCTGGCCCCATATGAAAAAGCAAAACTGGGGCCGCATCATCAATATTGCCTCGGTGCATAGCGTGCGCGCTTCGCCCTTTAAAAGCGCCTACATTTCGGCCAAGCACGGTATGCTGGGGTTGACCCGCACCACCGCGCTGGAAGGAGGCCCTCACGGGATTAATGTCCACGCCATTTGCCCGGCCTACGTGCGTACCCCTCTGGTTGAAAATCAAATTGCCGACCAGTCCCGCACGCGAAACATCTCCGAAGATGAAGTGATTGAACAGGTCATGCTCAAACCGGCCGCCATTAAGCGGCTGGTTGAACCGGCAGAGGTGGCCGGCCTGGCCGTCTTTTTGTGCAGCGAGGCCGCCTCGGCCATGACCGGCTCGCCGGTGATGATGGACCTGGGCTGGACGGCGGGGTAGTTTGATTTACGATTTTGGATTTGCGATTTACGATTGAAACCAGGGAAGCAAAAGAAATGGAAATTACCGAAGGCGCTTTGTTGTGGGAACCCTCCGAAGCCGTGAAAGCGCAGGCCAATCTGACTCATTACATGGCCTGGCTTGAGCAAACATATGGCCTAAAATTTGAAAACTACGATGACCTGTGGCAGTGGTCGGTGGCGGAGATAGAGCAGTTTTGGGAGTCGATTTGGAAATATTTTGACATTCAGGCTTCCAAAACATATTCAACCGTGCTGGCCGAGCCAACCATGCCGGGGGCTAAATGGTTTGTGGGCGCAGAACTAAACTACGCCGAAAACATTTTTAGAAATATGACCGGCCAACGCCCGGCGCTGCTTTACAAATCGGAAAATGAGCCGCTAACCCCGGTAAGCTGGCAGGAGTTGTACAACCAGACCAAAACGCTGGCGCAAGCCTTGAAGGAGATGGGCGTAAAACGGGGCGACCGGGTGGTAGCCTTTATGCCCCACGTGCCCCAAACCATTGTGGCGCTGCTGGCCTGCGCCAGCCTGGGGGTTATCTGGTCAAGCTGCTCTCCCGATTTTGGCAGCCGCAGCGTGCTCGACCGCTTCAGGCAAATTGAACCGAAGGTGCTGATTGCCGCCGATGGCTACCGCTGGAACGGCAAAATTTTTGACCGGCAGGCCGAGGTGTCAGAATTGCAGGCAGAACTGCCCAGCCTGCAAAAAACTATTGTGGTGCCCCTGGTTACAGATGGCGCCGGGGTGGGCCAGCTTCGGCAGGCGGTGTTATGGGACGATTTGCTGGTCTCGACTACCGCCCCGGCCAGGCTGGCCTATGAGCCGGTGCCGTTTGACCATCCCCTGTGGGTGCTCTATTCATCCGGCACCACCGGGCTGCCCAAACCGATTGTGCAGGGGCACGGCGGCATTATTTTAGAGCATCTCAAAACGCTGCGGCTGCACCTTGACCTGAAGCCCGACGACCGTTTTTTTTGGTACACCAGCACCGGCTGGATGATGTGGAATTTTTTGGCGGGCGGGCTGCTCAACGGCTGCACCATTATTGTTTACAACGGCAGCCCCGGCTACCCCTCGATGGAGGCGCTGTGGGCGCTGGCCGAAGAAAGCGGCATGACCTATTTTGGCACCTCGGCGGCTTATGTGTCGGCCTGCATCAAGGCCGACATTCACCCCAACCAAAAATATAATCTGAGCCGTATTAAGGCCGTTGGCTCCACCGGCTCGCCGTTGTCGCTGGCCGGCTTTGGCTGGATTTACGAGAATGTGAATCGCCATCTGGCTCTGGAATCGTTCAGCGGCGGCACCGATTTGTGTACCGGCTTTGTGGGCGGCTGTCGATTGAAACCCATTTACGCCAGCGAAATTCAGGGGCCAACGCTGGGGGCCAAGGTGCTGGCGTTTAACGAAGCGGGCCAAAGCGTGGTTGATGAGGTGGGCGAACTGGTCATTGCCGGGCCGATGCCCTCAATGCCCCTCTTTTTCTGGAACGACCCGGATGGCCGGCGTTACCGGGAGAGCTATTTTGAAATGTTCCCCGGCGTGTGGCGGCACGGCGACTGGATTAAATTTAATCAGCGGGGGGGCTGTATTATCTACGGCCGGTCAGACTCAACCATCAACCGGCAGGGCGTGCGTATGGGCACCAGCGAGATTTATCAGGTGGTGGAAAGCTTGCCCGAAGTGCTCGACTGTTTGGTGATTGATTTGGAACTGCTGGGCCGCGAGTCTTACATGCCGCTGTTTGTCATGCTGCGCCAGGGGGTAGCGCTTGACGACGCGCTGAAGCAAAAAATCAAGCAGAAGATACGGCACGATATTTCGCCGCGCCACGTGCCCAACGATATTTTTGCGGTTGAGCAGATTCCCTACACCCTCAGCGGCAAAAAAATGGAGGTCCCAGTTCGCAGAATTTTATTGGGGCAGCCGGTAGAGCAGGCCGCCAAACGCGGGGCCATGCGTAATCCGGAGTCGCTGCAATTTTTTATCGAGCTGGCCCAAAAGCTGCAAACCGGATAAACGGTTTTTACGTAACTTCTCAATAATTCGGGGTAAAGTAGGACAAACTTAAGTTTGTCCTACTTTACCCCGAATTATTGAGAAGATACGTTTTTACTGCAAAAAACTGCAAGCCCCATCCAAAAAACTGATGCGGGACCAGCGATTAGTGGAAAAGTTGTAACGCAATATTTGCGAGCCATCAAAGGAGCGACTGGTTAGCAACACGCCCTCTGTGCCACAGTCTGTCAGTTTAAACTCGGCCTGGGGGCCAAAGGCCATGAGGCATCTGGCGGTGGGGAGCGCGGGCAAATAGACAGGAACGAGGTCGGCCGGTTGCGCCGGATAATGGCCCTGTTCCTGCTGGTATTTTTGCAGCGCGACGATAAGTGGTCGGCCGGCCTGGCGGGTGCGGCCATCGCAAAAGCGGCCAAGGCCGTAAACGCCAAAGATGGGCGCAAATTGGGCGGCAATAATTAACAAGGCCCCAACCAGATAGAGCCGGGCCTGGGGCGTGTTTGTAAACTTCTTTTTGCCAAAAGCAAAAAACAGCAGCGAGAGTGGAATGCCCAGGCACGAGGCAAAGAAAAACACAATTCCGAGGCCAAACGCGCCGCCAAAATTGAGCACGGTGTAAAAGGCAACAGCAACGCTCTCGATGACCACAAATCCTAAAAAGGCCAGCGCAGCTTTTGTAGAAAACTTTGACAGGATAAAGATAAACAGCGGTAACAAGGCCAGATGAAGGATAACAAATAGCAGCAACGTGTAAAAGGTCAATTTGACACCCCTTTCTAAACCACAGCTAACACAATTGTCAGCGTGAGAATACTGGCCAGGGTGGAAAACAAAACCGTGGTGGTGACGAAATTGGGCAGCAAATCATACTCAATGGCAATGATGGAGGCCAGCACCGCCGCCGGCATGCTGGCCTGAAATATGCCCGCGCCGCGCTCGATGCCGCTGAGGTTGAAGGGGATGACCAGCAGCAGGGCCAAAATTGGCCCGCCGATTAAGCGCACGGCGCTGGCAATGTAGGTATCTGCGCTTAACCTGAGTTGCTGAACTTCGGCCAGTTGAACACCCAGGGCGACCAGCATGGTGGGAATCATCCCTCCGGCCAGCAGAGTAATAACCCGCGAGGCAAACAGCGGCGGTTGGTACTGGCCCCAGTTAAACAGCAGCGCCGGAACCAGGGCAATCAGCGCCGGGGTTTTGAAGACAGCCAGCGCGGCCCGCCATTTGCTCTGGCCATTCCAGTTGGCGGCCAGCACCCCCACAATAAACGAAATGGTCATAATTGCTAAAAAATAAATGGTGGCGCTGGTAATGGCCTGCTGGCCCAATCTAAACTCGATGAGGGGCAACCCAAAATTGCCCACGTTGCCAAAAATGGCAATCAACACGTAGGCTGCCACCATTTTAGCCGGACGTTTTAGCAGCCAGGCTACGGCAAAACCAAGCAGGGCGCATCCTAAATGAACCAGCAGCGTGTAAACCGTCATCTTTAGGGCCAGGTCGGCCTCTATTTCGGCCCGGCTGATAACGTTAAATACAAAAGCAGGCACTAAAATGTAATAAGCAAATCTGGAAAGGGTGCGGGCCTCTAAATTAAGCCTTGGCCTGGCAATATAGCCAATTGCTACCGGAATAAAAACCGGCGTTATGACATTGATAAAAATTGTGGCAAGTTGCAGAAGCATAAAATTGGATATCCGGGGTGACAGAATGTCCCCAAGTGTAATCTAAGGCAAGGAGGTTAGCAATTCTCGCTTCTCGATTTAGGTTGTGTAACGGTTAGCGGGCAGCAGAACTTATGGGGCTGTTGAAAAAGTCGGCAATTTCTGATAACGCAACCGGCGCGGTCAGGTCGATGGTCATTGGCACAACGGCCACTTTTCTCTCAACCGCAAAAACGTAAATATCCGATTCCGGCTCCAGGGTGTCGGCCTCAATTTCAACGTGATAGGCAAAACCTTTCACATCTCCCCGCTGGATATGTTCATTGGGTTTGGAGTGGTAATAACGCTGGCGCGACACGCGGGCCATGCGCCAGCCGGTTTGGGGCGTGGCGTCATCGGGAATGTCAATTTTTAGCAGGTCAACGTGGGGCGGCAATCCGCCGGCCAGCACCAGCCGGGCAAATTGGCGGGTAAAGTGGGCGGCCACGCTAAAATCAATTTCATCGCTGTGGTTCATGTGGAATTCGTGCGGGGTTTCCAGGCTGACTGCCAGCGCAGGGATACCGGAGCAGCCGGCTTCGAGCGCAGCGCCCACCGTGCCGGAAATAGTCACCCCGGAGCCAACATTTTCGCCAAAATTAATGCCGCTCACGCACAGGTTAATGGGGCGTTGAGCCAGTTCCAAATAAGCCAGGTTCACGGCCTGAGCGGGCGATACATTGGCCGTGTAGGCCGGGTGATAAGTTTGGCCCAATAAAAGTTTGGTTGGGTGAACGGTTTTATCGGCGGTGTTAAGGTAGCTGCGCCCGGCCCCGGTTTGCTGTTTGCTGGGGGCCACAATTAGCAGGTCGCCCAAATCTGCCATGGCCTGAGCCGCCGCCCGCAAGCCGGGGGAGTCGATGCCATCATCATTCGTTATCAAAATCAAGGGACGGTTTGCCATAGGATACTCCTGAAAAATTTTTGAACCGTAGATTATATCCGCAACGGGCAATAAAGAAAATTTGGCGGTGACAAAACATCGCCATTTTTCTAACTTTTTTCATAGACATTTCTTTCCAATTTTATAGGCTTTATAAGTATGATAAATTGGCGACAGCGGCGCTTAAATATGATTGATACTGTTAGCAGGTTTTCTTGTAAAGTAGAAAATTATAGCAAATATCGCTGGGATTTTGCCCCGGATGCCATTGAGTTTATATTTGCTGCTGCCAAAATTTCTAACCAGGCTGCTGTAGCTGACATTGGGGCCGGAACAGGTATGCTCAGTCAACATTTTATCAACAGGGTTGAGAAGGTGTTGGCCGTAGAACCTAATCCGGAAATGAGACGAATAGCAGAAAAATTGCTAAATAACTCTCCGGCATTTTTTAGTATCAACGGTTATGCCAACGCAACCACTTTACCGGACCATTCGGTTGACCTGATTGTTGTTGGCCGGGCTATCCATTGGTTTGACCCCCCTTCTACTAAAGCCGAATTTCTGAGAATATTGAAACCCAACGGCTGGCTGGCAGTTTTACAAACCCCCTGCACCCATACAACCCTGCTACAGGCCATAAAGTCTATCAGAACTCAAGAGAATGGCTGGAATGTGAAGGGCGATAAAAGCAAACAAAACATTGAGCCGCTAAGTTTTTATTATGGACATGACAATTTTTGGGTCCAACAATTTCCGGCTACTAAACTGGAAAGCTGGCCAGAGTTTCTTGGCCGGCTTTCTTCAATTTCATCCGCCCCGGATAAAACCCACCCACGCTACCCTAATTATAAACGCGCCGCCAAAAAAATATTTGACCAGTTTAGTGATAATGGACTCCTTACAGTTCAAATTGCAACCGAACTGAATCTCGGACAAATGAGCCGTACTTAACCAATTGGAAAACAATCAATGAACAAGCTTGCGTTCAATAAGCAAGAGATTGAACAATCTATTCCTGTTCGTTTTGAGCAAGTTGTAAATCAGTATCCTGAGCAAATTGCCGTTAAAAGTGATGCCGTTGAGCTTACCTACAGCGCGTTGAACCGCCTTGCCAATCGGGTGGCGCAGGCCATTATCAACCGGTGCGGCGCAGGCTCGGAACCGGTTGTATTGTTGTTTGACCATGACGCGCTCATAACTGCCGCTATTCTTGGCGTTTTGAAAAGCGGCAAAGCCTACGTGGCTTTAGACCCGGCGTATCCCCCGGCCAAAAGCAGTTATATTCTGAAAGATTTGCAAACGCCGTTGCTCATTACCGATACCCGGCATTTTACCCTGGCAGGGCAGGCGGCTCGCGGAGCAATTCCGATACTCAACATTCAACAACTTGAGGCTGGTCTTTCGGACCAAAACCCTAACTTGCCGGTTGGCCCCCATGCATTGGCAGGAATTTTTTACACATCGGGGACAACCGGGCAACCCAAAGGCGTTCAGCGCAGCCATCAATTTATCCTTCACCGAATCTGGCTTGAAACCAAAGATTATCATATTGGCCCCACCGATAACTTTTCTCTAATTCACGCCTTCAATTTTGGCGCATCCGTTACCGATATCTTTGATGCCCTTTTAAACGGCGCAACTTTGAGCCTCTACAACATTAAAGAAAAAGGCATCAATCCCTTAATCCCCTGGCTCAAACAAGAGGAAATTACTTTCTTTCACTCCCCCTCGGCCCTCTTTAGGCAATTTATTGACAATTTGACAGAGAATGATTTTTTTCCAAAACTGCGACAGATTACGCCTTCGGGCAGATTGTTCAAAAAGGATGTGGAGCGAATCAGAAAACACATTCCCGCCGGGTGCGTTTTAATTCAACGGCTGGCCTCAACCGAAACCGGTATGATTACCCGCCTCCGCATTACCCGGCAAACCGAGCTAACCGGCAACGTGGCGCCGGTGGGTTATGCGGTGGAAGATAAAGAGGTTTTTATTGTTGATGAGGCCGGTAATCCGCTTGGGTTCAATTGCGTTGGCGAGATTGCGGTTAAGAGCCGCTATCTTGTTTCAGGTTACTGGCGGCAACCGGAACTGACGCAAAAAACATTTCTATCAGACCCGGATGGCGGCGACAAAGTTGTTTATCGTCTGGGCGATTTGGGACGAATGCGGCCAGATGGTTGTTTAGAGCTTGTCGGGCGCAAGGATTTTCAGGTAAAAATTAGAGGCTACCGGGTTGAGTTGGGAGAAGTTGAGGCGGCCCTGTTAAATCTGGAGCAGGTCAAAGAGGCTGCGGTCATAGCCCAGGCGCAGCCAGAGGGAGATAAGCGGCTGGTTGCTTATGTAGTTCCGGCGGGCGCGTCAAAATTAACCGCCAGCAGCTTGCGGAGCGCCCTGGTTGAAAAACTGCCCGACTATATGATTCCGGCGCTGTTTGTAACCTTAGATAGACTCCCCTTAACAGACCGCAACAAACTCGACCGGAACGCGCTGCCAGACCCCGGCCAGTCTCGGCCGGAGTTGGATGCGCTATTTGTCGCCCCGCAAACGCCCACCGAGCAGGCGCTGGCCCAAATATGGTCTCAGGCGCTAAACATTGAGCCGGTGGGCGTTAATGATAACTTCTTTGACCTGGGGGGGCAATCTCTGCTGGCGGTTCAAATTATCTCAAAAATTCGGGCCGCTTTTCAGATAGAGTTAAATTTGCGGACCCTTTTCGACAACCCGACGATCGCCACATTTGCCAGAGTTGTTGAGCAAGCCAAAGTTACAAGTGGTCAACAGCAAAAAGAAAACCTTGAGCGCGGGCTGCGGCTGCTTGGAGCTATTTAAGCCTGCCCTGAACCCTGAAAAAGCCTACAGTTGGATAATATTTTATGCCGCCAGATAATAAACTAAAACCTTTGCGAGTTGGGGTGGTTTACTGGAGTCCCGGCGACGGGCTTGGCTCCCAAACCTGTGGTATCCTGAATAATTTGGGGCATGAAGCTGTTGATTTTCTTTACAATGCCAAATTGCCCCAAAATCTGGATATCATTTTTATGTCTGGCCCTTTCGGCAGCATGGTTCCTGTTGCCAATCAGTTATTGGCCTTACCCCCCGCCGAGCGCCCGGCCTTTATTTGGTGGCTAACCGAACAATTCCCGAATCCCGCTTTACCGCAGTGGCTGCTCCATTGGGGCGGTTTTTTGCGCTCACGGGCAGAGCGGTTAGCCTTTTATGAACAGGATAATGAAAAGTGGCAGCCCAACCCCTATTTGCGCTGGCTAACCACAAAAGCGCATCGTTTTAGGTACTACGGTGATCTGTGCTGGTTGCAGCGAGAGGGTATTTTATCGGCGGTTATTACAGGCTCCCCCTGGCGGGCCGATTATTTAAGGGCCAGAGGTTTTGACCCTTATGTTCCGCCGAATCCCAGTTACCGGCCCGATTGGGGGGCAGACCTAAACCTTGAGCGAGACATCCCCGTATTATGGCTGGGTAAAATAGCCACCAGACGCCGGGGGCGACTCTTAGGGCGAATACGGCGAGAATTACAGGCTCGCGGGGTTGAGATGATGGTGGTGGATGGGGTCGAAAACCCCTATATCTTTGGCAGCGAACGCACCCGGTTACTCAACCGCACCAAAATAGTTTTGAATCTGTTGCGGGCAGATTGGGACAATAACGCAGCGCGTTACGCTCTGGCCGCCCAAAACAGATGTTTGCTGGTTACAGAGCCTACACTCCCGCACACTTCATTTCAGCCCGGCGTGCATATTGTCCAGGCGCCAATAGAGCAAATGGCCGAGACTATTTGCTATTATCTATTGCGCGAGGACGAAAGGCAGCAAATTGCAGAAAGAGCTTATCAATTGATTAAAGAAAACTCCAGAGAAGAAATTGTTGGCCGGTTACTCCGGCAGGTAGCGCTGAGGCGACAAAATGGGTAACATAATCGGACAAAATCGTGTAGCTGAAAGGAGCCATCCGGGTTGAAAAAGGTTATTTTATACGGAAATGGTTCGGTGGCAACGGCTACTTACCTGCTGATTACCCACGATTCCCCCTATGAAGTTGTTGCCTTTACCGTAGACCGGGAATATATCAAAGAAGATACTTTGCTTGACCTGCCGGTTGTTCCATTTGATGCGGTTGAAAGCATCTTTCCGCCCGATGAGTATGATATGCATATTGCGGTTGGTCATGTGCGGGTCAACAGAATCCGGGCCGACAGGTATTATCGAGCCAAAGCGATGGGCTATCAACTGGTCAATTATATCAGCTCAAAAGCCCTCACCTGGCCGGGATTGGTAGTGGGCGACAACTGCAAAATAGGGCCAAATTGCACTATTAATCCTTTTGCCAGCCTGGGTAATGATGTCAGAATAGGCAGCGGCAGTAATGTTGGCCATCATACGGTCATTAAAGATCACTGTTCATTGGCCTCAAACGTAACTATAGCCGGAAACGTAACCATAGAGCCATACTGCCTGATTGGAGCAAACGCCACCATTAGAGATAGAGTTACAATTGCCAGAGAGTGCGTTATTGGGGCCGGGGCCGTAATTCTTGAGGATACCAAAGAAAGAGAAGTTTATCTGGGTAGACCCGCTGAATTATTGCCAATATCCAGCGACCGGTTGCCGCTTAGTTAAATAAATTATCAACTTTAACAAAATGCTCATAACCCGAACAAACCAGAGCCAAACAGGAACACGGAGATGCGCGGAGGTTTCACAGAGACACATAGAGATTTTTTTATTTTTCTCTGCGAATCTCTGTGTTTTCTCTGAGTAACTCCGTGTAACATTTTCTTGTTCAATGGTCAAAACGTTGTTTGGGTAGATACTAACAAAGGGAAATGAATGATGAAAAAAAGTAAAGACCTGATTTTTATGGGATTGGCGCTGGTTCTGTTTTTGCTGGCAGCCTGTGGCCCGGCAGCAGGCGCAAATGATACGCCGACCCAGCCGGTTGCCGGGTCATCCTCTACTGAAATCTCATTAGAAGAGGCCGCCAGGGCCGAAGGCGGCGAGTTAATGGTCTATACCTCCATGAATATTGATGACCTGGAACTGATTCTGGGCAGATTCAAAGAAACTTACCCTTTTGTCAGCACCGAATATTATCGGGCCAGCGGCAGCGATGTCATTCAGAAAGCTCTGACCGAGTCTCAAGCCGGCCAGCAATTTGCCGATGTTTTTGAAACCCAGACTTTTGAAATTTATCGCCTGCAAGAAGCCGGTTTGCTTCAGCCATTTGTTGCCCCTGAAAGTGAGGCTTACCCGGCTAACGCCAAAGACCCGGATGGTTTCTGGACGGTAGACCGCGTTAACACCGTGGTTATTGGCTACAATACCGAGCTGGTAGACCCGGCAGATATCCCTACTGGCTGGGAGGACTTACTGGACCCCAAATGGAAGGGATTGATGGGCGTTGAAGCCAGCGATGTGGAATTAATGGCCAATATGGTCAGCGTTTGGGGCGAGGAGAAAACCTACTCTTTTTGGGAGGGAATTGCCGCCCAGGAGCCGGGCATTGTAGACGGGCATACTGAACTGGCCGAGCTACTGGTAGCCGGCGAATTTGCCATCTCGCCCACCCTTTATGGGCACCGGGTTGAACAGCTAAAAAAGAACGACGCTCCCATAGAATGGGTTAAAAGCGACCCGGTGATTGCCTATACCAACCTGTTGGCTATGGCCGCCAATGCCCCTCATCCGGCCACGGCCAAACTGTTTATCAACTGGCTGCTCTCCGAAGAAGGACAGATTGCCATTCGGGAT
>CAZAPG010000021.1:0-104186 GCA_964486935.1 uncultured Caldilineaceae bacterium
ATATCACCATCAAATCCCGTAGTTGTGTTATACTATCTCTGACGAAATAATTTTGCAGGGGTTAAAAAAACTATTTCTGGACTCCTGTTTTCATCGTTTGGGATGAACGTAGTTAATGTTATCTCCTGACAAAACCCTTCCCCGGTCTCAAATCAAACTCAACAGCCGGCTGGTGCCTTTAAGTGTTGGTCTACTGCTGTTTATGCAGTTAACTTACCCCTACAAAGGCTGGCAAATTTTATTGATTGCGTTGGGGGGCGTCTGGCTAATCAGCTATTTTTGGGTCAGAAGTCTGGCCCGCTCGCTGCAATTCAGCCGGGAAATGCGTTTTGGCTGGGCGCACGTTGGCGACCGGCTGGAAGAGCGCTTTACCCTGACCAACGACGGACTCTTCCCTGCCCAGTGGGTAGAAATTATTGACCAGACCACCATGCCCGATTACTCGGCCAGCCGCGTTACCGGCGTTGACGGCTACAGCGAGAATCGCTGGTTTACCCAGGGCATCTGCACCCGCCGGGGGTTGTTTACCTTAGGCCCCACCCTGCTGCGTATGGGCGACCCCTTTGGCCTGTATACTCTCACCATCCATCACCCGGATTCCAGCACCGTTACGGTTACGCCGCCGGTTGTGCCCTTGCCCAACATCGAGGTTGCGCCCGGCGGCAGGGCCGGTGAGGGGCGTCCCCGCCCCAACACCTTTGAGCGCACCGTGAGCAGCTCCACCGTGCGAGATTACGTGCCGGGTGATGGCTTCAACTGGATTCACTGGCCTACCAGCGCCCGGAAAGGCAATCTGTACGTGCGGCTGTTTGATAGCATGCCTTCCAGCGATTGGTGGATTTTTCTCGATCTGGACCAGCAGGTGCAGGCCGGGCAGGGGTCGGCCTCTACCCAGGAGCACAGCATTATTCTGGCGGCCTCGCTGGCCGACCGGGGCCTGCGCCGCTCGAACAGAGCCGTGGGGCTGGTTACGCACGGCCAGGAGTTGGTCTGGCTGCCCCCCGAACGAGGCGACAGCCAGCGCCAAAAAATTATGCGCGAGCTGGCGCTGATTAATCCCGGCGTGCGTCCATTTGGCCAACTGTTGGCCCACACCGAAAGAGCGTTTGGCCGGTCAACCAGCCTAATTATTATTACGGCAGCCGTTGGCGGAAATTGGCTTGAGGCGCTGCTGCCCCTGCTGCGGCGGGGGGCGGTGGCCACTATTCTGCTGCTCGACCCTGTTTCGTTTGGGGGGCAGGGTAACATTAAAAGCATTGAAAATTTACTAACCAACCTGGGGGTTATCTACTACACTATCACCCGCGACTTGCTGGACCGCCCCGAATCTCACCCCGGCCGGGCCGGCCAATGGGAGTGGCAAATTTCGCCCACCGGCCGGGCCGTGCCGGTTCGGCGGCCAAAGGATATGAGCTGGAAAAAGCTGGTTTAGCCCGGTTTGTCACGCTAAAAGCAGCAACCTACGCCGCTTTGCATATTCCGGGCAAATTTTCCAAATGTCAACACGCCCTAATCACTTAGGGCAGCTTGGCATAAATCTGTTCCGGGTTTAGGAGCGAAAAAGTGTATTTTTTCACTCCAGAAACGGCCAATTCACAGCCGGCTAACTCAGAATCAACTTGCGCAATCCTGCACTTAGCCCTTTGAAATAAAATCTATGCTCATTTTCAGGTTACTTAACTGGATTGTTCGCCGTTTAGGGGTAAGAACCTTTTTCATCCTGTTGCTGCTGCTAAGTGGGCTATTTAGCGCGGTGTTGGCCCTGACAAACATTGTCAGCGGGCTGGAGGGGAATCTCTTATTTTTAGCTGCCTTTATGGGCGTAGCCCTGGGCTGGGGATTGGCCGCTTATCAACCCATCCCTGGCTGGCTGGCCGGGTTTGTGGCCCTGATTTTGGGCGTAGAGTTTGCTATTATCAGGGTGTCGCGCTTAACCATAATTTTAACCGACCTGTTGCAAAACCTGGCAATTTGGGGCTGGCAGTTTTGGCAAAATCCACTGGCCGGCTGGCCCGATGCGTCGGCTCTGATGCTAAATGCAGTAACCCTAAACAGCGCCATAGAAACGCTCTTCTCCCGGCTGCTCGGCTGGCTGACGCTGCACTTGCAAGGTAAGCCCGCCTTTGACCCGCTGGCCGCCCTGTTAATTTGGGCCATTACAATATGGCTGGTAGCAGGGTGGGCCGGCTGGGCTATCCGCCGGTGGAACCAGCCGCTGGCGGCCCTGGCCCCCCTGGTTGCGCTGCTGGTGACGGTGTTGGCTTACACGCCCAGACAGGCCAATTATTTGCTGCCGGTGGTGGGGGTCACTTTAATTTTAGTGGGACTGGTTGGCTACCAGGCCCGCGAACAGCGCTGGCAGGCCAGCCACATCGACTACGCCCCTACCATCGAAACAGAACTGCTGTTTGCTATTCTGCCAATTTCCGCGGCCCTGTTGCTGGTGGGCTGGGTGACGCCCTCCATTTCGGCGCAGCAAATGACCAGCGCGGCCCGGCAATTTTTTTCCACCCCGCCAGAGCAGGGGCAGCCGGTGGCCGGCTCGCTGGGGGTTGAGCCACCGGCCGGAAATGAGCCGGCTCCGCTAAACGCCTACCGGGCGCCGGGGTTGCCCCAGCAGCATTTGCTGGGTTCCGGGCCAGAGTTATCGGAACAGGTGGCGCTCATTATCAGCGCCAGCACCGCGCCCAGCCCGGCCTGGCGTTACTACTGGCGCAGCCTAACCTACGATGTTTACAATGGCTGGGGCTGGAACACCTCGGAAACGGAAATAATTGACTACAACGCCGGCGACCCGGCCACGACAAGCGTAAGCGACTCCTCAACGCGGCAGCTTTTGCGCCAGCAGGTGCAGACAACCGGCCGTACCGGCGGCCTGCTCTACGCCGCCGGAGATATTGTTACCACCGACCAGAATTACCGCCTTGGTTGGCGCAGTCAAAATGATTATTTTGCCGGATTGGTTGAGACCACCATTTATCAGGTCGACTCGCTGGTTCCGCAACAAATTACAGAAGCCCAACTTCGCGCCGCCGGAAATGATTACCCCGACTGGATTCGGCAGCGCTATCTGCATTTGCCCAAAACCGTGCCGGAGCGCGTGCGAAGCCTGGCCCGGGATTTGACCGCCACAGCGACCACCCCTTACGACCAGGCCAGAGCCATTGAAGCGTATCTGCGCCGCTTTCCCTATACCCTCAATCTGCCAAAACCGCCGGTTAACCGCGATATGGTTGATTATTTTCTGTTTGACCTGCAACAGGGCTATTGCGATTATTACGCCACCTCGATGGTGGTGCTGGCCCGCGCCGCCGGCCTGCCCGCCCGTTTGGCCGTGGGTTATGCCAGCGGCGCTTACGACCCGCAAAGCGGCAAGTATATTGTTACCGAGGCCGATGCTCACTCCTGGGTTGAAATTTATTTTCCCCAATATGGCTGGATTGAGTTTGAGCCAACCGCCGCATTACCCGTCAACAGCCGCACCGGGCAGCCCGATTTGGCCCGGCTGGCCGACCCATTGTCGCTTCCCGACCCGGCGGCCCCGGCAACCAACCTGGCAATCAGACCGGAATGGTGGAGCATAGCCATTTTTGCCGGGGGGCTGCTGGTTTTGGGGGCTGGCGGCTGGCGGCTGGCAGACAGGTGGCGATTGCGCCGCTTGGGTTCCGTAGCCCTGGCCGCCACCCTGTACCGCCGCTTGCACCGGCAGGGGCATCAATTGGCCGTGCCCGAATGGGCCGGCGAAACCCCCTACGAGTTTGCCGCAGCCCTGGCTAAACGCATCGAAGCCCTGGCAACGGGCCAACGCTGGCAGGCCATCCTGACTCCCGCCGTTCACGAAGCGCAATGGCTCGCCAATCTTTACGTGAGAGCTGCTTACAGCAGCCATCAACCCACCCTGGCCGACCGGCGAGAGGCTATCCAGATTTGGCATCGCTTGCAGCGGCGGTTGTGGCTGGCGCGGTTTTCGGCCTGGGTGGGCCGGTTCGGAAACGCGCCTTAAATTTGATTTTGAAACTTTCTGGCCGGTTTTGCGTAAGGGATAATAAATGATGGAGCGTGGATAATGGACTGGGGACGAATAATTATAGCAATTTTGCTGCCGCCGCTGGCCGTGGTTGATAAGGGCTGGGGGGCCATAATTTTAGTGGGTATTTTGTGGCTATTGGGCTGGCTGCCGGGGGTGGTGGCTGCCCTGGTCATCGGCTGGACGGCGCGGGATAGCTGGTGAACCAGTTAATATTGAAATTGACAGAACCTTACTCGTCTGCTATCCTACCTGGGCTGTCAGGATAGAAAGTATCTGTACGGTTTTGAAGCAACCACCAGATCTTTGGCGGTTGCTTTTTTTTGCGGTGAATCCCGTCCACCTGCGCTAATTTGTCAGGAGTCAGGCGGTTCATAGCTACCCCTTCTTATTTTTGAAAATTTTCTAACCCCTCGCATGTTTAATTTATATCAATTCAATATTAACTTCAAGGAGCCGCTTGTGCAGACAACAACACCTGCTACACCCAGCACGTCAAAACAACTTGCCTGGAAGAGTCTGGTTGCAAAATACCAGATTTCTGACACCTGGAAAGGTATGTGGCAAGTATGTAATTCATTTATCCCCTTTCTGACACTCTGGTATCTGATGTACCTCAGTCTCGATATTGGTTATTGGTTGACGCTTTTGCTCTCTTTGCCGGCAGCCGGTTTTTTGGTGCGCCTGTTCATCATTCAACACGATTGCGGTCATGGTTCGTTTTTTGCCTCAAGAAAAGCCAACGATTGGGTTGGCGTGGCGTGCAGCCTGTTTACCCTGACCCCCTATCATTATTGGCAAAAAAGTCACGCCATTCACCATGCCAACGCCGGCAACCTGGAGCACCGAGGCATTGGCGACATTTATACAATGACCGTTAGTGAATATCTTCAGCAATCCGGCTGGGGAAAACTCAGGTACAGGGTGTATCGTCACCCTTTCTTTCTGTTTGTCATTGCGCCCACCCTTCTTTTTGTTCTGTTTTACCGCTTTCCCACAACCGGGGCTAAAGCAATGAAACGGGTTCGCGCCAGCATTTACTGGACAAATCTGGCGATTGCCCTATTATTTGGCGGAATTATCTGGCTGGTAGGGGTAAAGGCATTTTTATTGATACACCTGCCTATCATTATGCTGGCTTCGTCGGCGGGCGCGTGGCTGTTCTTCTTCCAGCATCAATTTGAAGATGTCTATTGGGCCAGCGACGATACCTGGGATTACACCCTGGCCGCGCTGCAAGGAAGCTCCTACTACAAATTACCCAAGCTCTTGCAATGGTTTACCGGCAATATTGGCTTCCATCACATTCACCACCTCAGCCCCAGAATTCCAAATTATCTGTTGGAAAAATGTCATAATGAGAACCCAATGTTTCAGCAAATTGTTGTCTTAACCATCCGCTCAAGCCTTAAGAGTATCTTTTTGAGCCTGTGGGATGAAGAAGAGAAACGGCTCATCAGCTTTCAGCAACTCAAACAGCGCCGGTTAGCGGTACCCAATTAGTCAACCCCGTAAATTTCGGTGCGGGGGTAAAAGCTAAACCAGCCGAACCAGTAGGCCATATGGCCGGGCAGCCGGGGTAATTGCTCGCCGTTGGCGCTAAGCAGGGTATTTTCTGTGACCTGCCATTCAACGCCGTTTTCATCCAGCAGGGTTGCGGTGGTAGCGGGCGAGGCCGGGGTAAAGGTATGCATGTCGCGCTGATAAGCTCTGGCCCCGTGGCCGCCATCTTCATAAATCACCACCAACGCCTGCCCGGCAAGCGTGTCGTTGACCACCAATTCATCGGCCAAAACGGATAGCGGGTAGGCTTTGGGCTGGCCCTCGATGAGTTGGGTAAATACCCAGCTTTTGGTGGGCAGCAGCTCGCTGCGCCGCCAGACCGGAAACATGGTGTCGGGGCTGGCAAAATATTCGGCGTAGGCCGCGCCGGCGCTGTAATCGCGCACATAGCCGGTGTCAAAATCCATCACTTTGGTATCGGGGTGTTGGGCGTACCATTCTTCCCAGGTGGTGAGCGTAACCGGCAGTCGCTCCAGTTGAATGCCGCTGCCCACCAGCGGCCCAAAAGCGGGCGTGCCCCACAAATGATGCCAGAGCGTGTCGGTTTGCCGGTCGTACATTAATTTATTACTGCGGTAGAGAAAGCCGGATGAACCAAAGGTGAAGTAATCTTTGGGTTTGTCTTGCGGCCCCTGGCCGCCGGTCAGTTCAAAGCCGGCCGGGATATCGTAGGCGTCAACGCTTGTTTTGTACAGCACCGCTGCACCGCACAGCGTTCAGTAGGCCAGCGAAACCGGCTGCCCCCCCACAACATCGTTAAACATTTCGTGCCAATCTAAAAAGCGGGCAGGGTAGGCGCGGGTATCGCCGTTGAGGCTAACCCCAAACACGCGCTCGTTGGCAATCAGATAGCCGGCTTCTTGCGGGTCAACCATTTTGGGGTTGTCCAGGGCAGGGATGCCATCGACCCGCACGCCGCCCCACACAATCTCTTCGACGCGCGAGTTGGGGTCTACCTTGAGATTGGGGTGAACAAAGCGCAGAAAGTTGGGGTCAATCTGGGCAAACAGATTGGCTTTCCAGCCAACGTAACCCTCAAAACTTTCAATTTCGGGGTGGTTGCCGGCCCACTCGTGCCAGGCAAACCAGTCGTCATCTAATTTTTCGCCGGTCAGGGTATTTAAGGTAAAACCGATCTCCTCGCGCCGGTCGCGCCGGTAACGCAGCGAGTCGATGAGTCCGGCCACAAAGCGGGTATCGCCCGATTGGCGAATTTGGGCCAGGGCTTCCTCTGCGCCGCTGCGCCCAAATAGCACCTGGCCGAGCAATTCGGCGTGGTCCACGGCCAGCGCTTCGGACTCGTCCGTGGCGGGAGCCGCCTGTGTGGGCGTTGCCTCTATTTCTTTGGTTTCAACGGCGACAGGCCGGGTTGGGGCAATTTGCTGGGGGGCCGGCGTGGCTGCGCTTCTGGCGGTTCCACAGCCGGCCAGAGCCAGCCCCAATAAAAACAGCGTAATTTTTTTCATAACTGTTCTGCTCCTGGCTATAAATAATCTATTTGCAGCCAGCATACCAGCAGAAGGTTACAAAATTCTTTCAGCCGTTAAGAGATTTTTTTTAGGCGCGGGGTTTTGATAGGGACATAACCGGCGTTGCGCCAGGCCAAACAGCGAACCAGCAGCGGGGCCAGCCGCCAGCCCCAGCCAATGAGACGCGACGATTTAAGGCGATAGACCAGGCGGGCCAGCCCGGCGCGAACGCGGAGTTGAGCCAGCAGGGGATGAGTCAAAATGCGCTGGCGATAACCGGCAAAGGAAAAATCCTGGCGCTCAAAGGCATCAGCCAGCGCGGCGGCGGCCACCTGGCCATAGCCAAGGGCAAAAGAGATGCCTTCGCCAAAGAGGGGGTCAACGCCGGCAGCGTCGCCGGCCAAAATGAGGCGGGGCCGGGCAAATTGGGCGTTTTTATGAAACCAGTAGATGGGGTGTCCTTTTAGCTGGTAATCATCCAGATTGCGCCGGCGCTGCTGCATGGCCTGCCGCAACTCTTGCTTGAGCGCGGCGCGGGGGCGTTCGGGCCGGATGCGGCTGTCGAAGACGCCCCGGTTCATAAAGGGCCGGCCTTTGACCAGGCTGGGAAAATCCCAGTAGTAGCCCTGCAAGCCGGCGGCCATGCGGCTAAAATCGAACACGGCCATGTGGCGTTGAAATTCGGCCTGGGTTTCGGCCTCTTCCGGGGTGAGCACTTCTAGCAGGCGGGCCATGCGGCTGTTGTCGTCCCACCTGAGTTTTTGGCGCACAAAGCTGCGCGAGCCATCGGCGGCAACAACGGCCTGGGCGTGAAAGCGGGTTTGCCCGGTGGTCACTTCCACATAATCATCAAAAGGAATGATATCCGTAACGGCCTGCCCCTGCCGCACCTGCACCCCGCGCTGCTGCCCCTGCTGCGCCAGCCAGTGGTCAAATTCATCGCGGCGGACTATCCAAAAAACCGGGTCATCTTTAACGGCAAAAACCTGCTCCCGGTATGTCAGCCGCACCTCGCGCACCGGAAAACTGGGCGGCTCCAGCTCAAGCCCCAATTGCGCCAGCACGTTTTTGCCCAGCCGGGTCAGGCCGCCGCCGCACAACTTCTCGCGGGGGTGAATTGCTTTGTCAATCACTATTATCCGCCCGGCCCAATTGGGACTCAGCCGCACCAGATGCAGCGCGGTAGACATTCCCGCCGGGCCGGAACCAATAATCAAAATGTCGATTTTTTCAGGATGGGTCATTGTTTTTACCCGGCAACGCCTGATTAGCAATCTCCAATTACGCCAAAATTATAGCGGCGATTCCTGACGCGGACAAGCCGCAACCAAACAGGAACACAGAGAAACACAGAGGCAACTCAGAGCGCCACAAAGTTTTTTATGTTCTCAGTGAGGCTCTGTGATTTCTCTGCGAATCTCCGCGTAACTTTTTGTCTATTGGGCAAGAATTTCATTGTGTGCTAAAAACTAGAAACCAGGGCGTAAAGGTAGCCAATCACAACCGCCCCCACCAGCGAGATGGAAACATACAGAGCAAAGACCCGGCGGGAGGTGAGACCCCACACGGCGGCCATAGCCGGCAGGGTGGTGGTGGGGCCGGCAATTAGAAAGGCCAGCCCGGCCGCGGGGTGCATCCCCTGGGTTAGCAAACCGCTGACCATTGGCAACGCCGTTAGATTGCCGGTGTAAACCGGCACACCGATGAGGGCCGCCAGCAAAATTGCCAGAGAATTTTGACCGCCCAGCAAACCGGCAATCCACTCTGAGGGAATGTAGAGCGTAATCAAGGCTTCCAGAAAAAAGGCCAGGGCCATGAATTTGATAACCATCGTGGCGGCGCTCCAGGTCTCGGCGAGCAGGCGCCGGCGAAACGATGGCGGTTTGAGGCCACAGCCGGCGGCCGGCGCTTCGGTTGAACCGCAACTGTCGCCGCAAGCGGCTGAGGTTGCTCCAGCGTCGTTGGAAGCGCGCCGCGTTATTAGGGCAACTCCGGCCACATGTTGATTTTTAACCATTGTTACCGCCACTGGGCCGCAGCAGGCCGGCTCGGCGGCCAGAGCCGGGGTTGAGCCGGGCCACTGAATTGTTTTGGCGTATGATTTAAGATTTTGCCAGCCCTGTTTGAGCAACGTCCAACCACTCTGAACCGAGGAAACCTGATGAGTCCGCAAAATAGAGTGGCCCAGCCAACCCTGCCAAACAATCAAATGGGTGGCAAAACCGGCGCTCAGGCTCAAAAGCAGCGTGGCAATCAATCGCCACACGGCCAGCTCCCAACCGATGGTGGCGACGCTCAAAAAGAAAATTTCGGGGTCCATCGAGGGAGAGGCAATCCAAAAAGCCATTACCGGGGCCAGCGGCACGCCGCCAATGAGCAGCGAAGCCACCACCGGAATCACGCTGCACGAACAAAACGGGCTGAAAGCTCCAACCAGTGTGGCTAAAAAAATTGCCGTTACGGGTCGCGCGCTAAAGGCCCGGTTGATATATTTTGACGCGCCCGACATCTGCACCGCCACGGCTAAAGGGATGGTAATCAGCAAGTAAGGCCAAATGCGCAAAAAGGCGTCGAGGATGAAATCGGCAATGGTTATAATTTGATAGAGCATTATTTGTCACCTTGTTAATTGTATTTTTACGATGGGTAGGTTATTATCGTAATTTTACGATGATTAAGTTCAAAATTTTTTTGGAACTTCTATTCCGGGCAGCTTTGCGGAGAACGATTGACGGGCAGCGCCAATTTATCAACCAGATTGGCAATCAACGCGCCAAAATTTATTTTCTGTTTCGTCCGGGCCGGCTGCGAGCGGGCAGCCTGCCGCGCCCGGATAATTTCCCGATACCGTTCCTGGGCAATCTTTTGTTCAACTTCAATATCATTCCAGTTAATCATTTCGTCGCTCCTTTATTGTATTTTTACGATAAGTGGATTTAAAAAAATCTGGTCAAAAAATTTCACCCACCCGCTCTCTGAACCAGGCGATATTTTCTTCATTCAGGCAATAATTGGTGGCGGGACCTTCGGTGATGCCGGTAATCCAGCCGGCCTCTCGCAAAACTTTGAGGTGCTGCGAGACTGTGGCCTGGGCAATAGGCAGGTAATTTACAATATCGCCGGTAATGCAGCCGGGGTGAGTTACCAAAAACTTCATTATTTCAAAGCGGATGGAGTTGCCCAGCGCCTTGAACATTTTAACCAGCCGTTCCTGCTCAACGCCGGAGATATCCAGAGTGCAGCAGGCTGTTAACTCTATAGTTTGTGGTTGCGATGTTGACATTTCTTTGCGCTCGTTATATCGTATTTTTACGATAATAGAATATCACAAAACTTTCCCGTTGTCAACCCCCAATACAAATGGTTTTCCCCATTCACAGGGATTAAGGTATAATGGATGTCCTTTAAACAATAAAGCGCGTTGTTTGATGGACAAACAACGCGCTATAAAATTTTTGCTCAGGCGCTGGCTTTGCCCCGAACGGTAAAATACCAGGCCGCAACCGGAATCACAATCAAAATCAGACCAACACAAACCTGGCCCACCCCAAACATCAGCGCCGAGGTCGGGTCGCTGCTACCAAACACATCGATATCGGCATCGGGAATAAAACTGATGACAGAAAATAACATCCCCATAAAGCAAGAAAATATGCCGGGGCAGCCGCACAAAACAGCGGCAACTATGGTTACAATCAGGCCTGTATTTCGATCCATTTTTTCCTCCCATATCTTGTAAATTTTTATGTAAAGTTAATTTTAGCACACAATACCAATTTTGTCATCACAATTATCTGGAGATTCTAATATGTCAGCAAATTTTGAAACCCGTTTAGCGCCTTTGGCCCAGGCGCTACGCAGCGGCGAGTTAAATTTAAGCGACTACTTAAGCCAGCTTGAAACTTATTTTGAAACCGAAAATGAGCGTATCCAGGCCCTGCTGCCCGAAGCGCACCGCTTTGAACGTTTACGGCGCGAAGCCGCCGCGCTCGAAGCCCGCTATCCCGACCCCTCAGCTCGACCGCCGCTGTTTGGCGTGCCGGTGGGGGTCAAAGATATTTTTCACGCCGAGGGGTTTGTGACCCAGGCCGGTTCCAAATTGCCGGCCGAGATATTAACCGGCCCGGAAGCCGAGAGCGTTACCCTGCTGAAGCAGGCCGGGGCGCTGATTTTGGGCAAAACCGTTACCACCGAGTTTGCCTATTTTGCTCCTGGCCCCACCCGCAACCCGCACAATATCGGCCACACGCCGGGCGGCTCCAGCAGCGGTTCGGCGGCGGCAGTGGCAGCCGGGTTGAGTCCGCTGGCGCTGGGCACGCAAACCATCGGCTCGGTGGTAAGGCCGGCGGCTTTTTGCGGCTGCGTTGGCTTTAAACCCAGCGCCGGGCGGGTCTCCCGGGCCGGGGTGATTCCTCTCTCGCCCACGCTGGACCATGTTGGCTTTTTTACCCAGAATGTGCCGGGCGTAATTTTGGCCGCCGAGGTACTGGTTAGAGAATGGCAGGCTGACGTGTCGCCCGGCCAGCCGCCGGTTCTGGGCATCCCTGTTGGCCCGTATCTGGAAAAGGCCAGCAGCGAAGGGCTGGCTCATTTTCAGGCCACCTGCCAAAAGTTGGCCCAGGCCGGCTACACCATCAAAGAAGTTCCAGCTATGCAAAATTTTGATGAAATTTACGCCTGGCACAACGACCTGGTAGCCATTGAAATAGCCCAGGTTCATGAAAAATGGTTCAAGCAATATCAAGACCTTTACCACCCCAAAACCGCCGCGCTGATTAAACGGGGCCATCAGATAGCCCACGGCTCGGCCAGGGTTTACCACAGCGAACGGGAGCGATTGCGCCACGAGTTAAGCCACCTGATGAGCCAACATAACCTCTCGCTGTGGGTTGCGCCGGCTGCGCCGGGCACTGCCCCCAAAGGGCTGGACAGCACCGGCAACCCGGTGATGAATTTACCCTGGACATACGCCGGGCTGCCGGCCATCAGTTTGCCGGCGGGTACGGGTCAAAATGGGCTGCCGCTGGGGTTGCAGGTGGTTGGCGGCTGGCTGGCCGATGAAAAGCTGCTGGCCTGGGCCGTCCGGCTGGCAGAAGTGGCGGGGGCTTAACAATTTGTGGCAAAAAATTATTTCGACTATCCTGAGCCATCGTAACTTTGTCATCACCTCGCACATCAACCCCGATGGCGACGCAGTGGGGTCTGAGCTGGCGCTGGCCGAACATTTGAGACGCCTTGGCAAAAATGTCGCTATTATTAATAGCGACTCCGCGCCAAAAACATTTCGTTTTCTTGACCCGCAACATTGGGCCAAACGCTACTCGCCCAAAAAACAGGCAAATACCATCAACCGGGCCGAGGTGATTGTGGTGGTTGACGCCTCGGGCGGGTGGGAGCGGTTAGGCCCGGTGGGCCAGGCCCTGGAGCAGACCAACGCCGCCAAACTGTGCATTGACCACCACCCCGACGCCACCGATTTTGTAGATATTGCCGTTATCGATACCGAGGCCGCCGCCACGGCTGAATTGATTTATGATTTAGTTGTGGCGATGGAAGGCGAAGTAACCCCATCTATGGCCCAGGCCCTTTACGCCGGCATTTTAACCGATACCGGCAGCTTTCGTTTTCCCAAAACCAGCCCGCAAACGCACTGCATTACCGCCAAAT
Source organism: uncultured Caldilineaceae bacterium (assembly GCA_964486935.1). GTDB lineage: Bacteria > Chloroflexota > Anaerolineae > 4572-78 > J111 > CAZAPG01. Next base: position 12,727 of record CAZAPG010000021.1, read on the forward strand.
TGCTGGCTGCCGGCGTTGACCCGCGTTACGTTTACAGCCAAATTTACGAGCAGCAATCGCTGGGGCTGTTGCAATTAAAGGGGCATGCCATGCACTCCATCAAAACAGCGGCCAACGGCCAAATTGCCTACTACGGCTTGAGCCGCAGCGCCTTAAAAGCGTACGGGGTCAAAAGCACAGAGTTGGATGGATTTGCCAGCCTGGGCCAGCAGATTAGCGGGGTACGCCTGGTAATTTTTTGCACCGAAGCCACCAAAGGCCGGGTAAAAATCAGCTTACGCAGCGATGGCGCCATACCGATTAACCAGATTGCCCGCGAGTATGATGGCGGCGGGCATCCCTCGGCGGCGGGGGCCATTGTGCCGGGCCGGTTAGACGAGGTTTTGCTTGAGGTGGTTCAAAAAGCAGAAGCGTTGCTCAAAGAATAAATGGGGTTATTTGCTCTGTTGCCAAAAGTATGGTAAAAACGTTGGGCGTTACCAAAGTGGCAAATTTCACAAAAATCGGTCTTAATTCTTATATTATTCTAACAAAGCCCGTGTAAAATCAAGCGGTATAAAATTTAATTATTTTGTTGAGCGGAGTTTGAGCCATGCCCATTTACGAATATGAATGCCTGACCTGCGGCGCCACCTTTGAAAAGCGCCAAAGTTTCAGCGATGCCCCCATAGCCGATTGTCCCAACGGCCATAATGATACTCGCCGCTTGCTATCAGCGCCGGCCATCGTGTTTAAGGGCAGTGGCTTTTACATTAACGATAGCAAATCGAGCAAAAGTAGCGTGAATGGCTCAGGCACAAATGGCCACTCCGAAAATGGCAGCAAGGTCGATAAAACCGAGCCGAAACCGGAAACTACCGCCAAAGCCGAAAAAACAGCCAGCAGCGATAGTTAGCCAGACAACCCCAAATATTCAATTTGCCCGGCCCGGCCGGGCTTTTTTATTTTGATTTACTTTGCCCCAACCTCTGGTTGACTTCCCACCCAAACTCACCTATGATATTGGGCAGAGAAATAATTATGACATCCTCAAGTTCTCCAAATTCAAAAATATTGTCGCTTCGGCTGGCGCTCAGTAACTACCCCATCCTGTCTGATAAAATCAGAGGGCGCATGCGCCAGGAGCTTTTTGTCAGGGGCATTATTGCGCCCAATGTATTAGAGGAAGAAGCCGAAAAAAAGGCCATCGAGACTCAAAAACTGGAGGGCATTGATAACCCGCTGTATCAAGAGTCTGCCGAAGTTTGGGAAAAACGGCTGGCCATTATGCGCGATTATCTGACCGATTTTTACTTTGCCTACAACTTGCCCTACAGCTATTTTGAAGAACTTGTGCAGGCCGCCGTCAACGAGAACCGGGCCGGCCAGCCTAAAAAAGTTATCTTGACTTTTAACCCGGAACTGGCTCCCTGGGACATGCTGTTTGCCACCGCCGAAAAGTACGCCAGCTACCCCCCCGAACTGTACGAAACCGTAAAACACCACCTTATGGGCATTATTGTGGTTTTACTCAAAGGTCTGGTTAGCGACCAACTGGCCTTTGTGCGGATTGCCCGTAAATTTATCAATATTTTCGACCTCAAAGAAATTCGGGCGCACCGTATTGGGCGCGGTAAAATTGGGGGCAAAGCCGCCGGCATGCTTTTGGCCTACAACATTTTGGAGCGCCCCGAACCCGACGATGAAATTGACCTGAGCAGCTATGTGGCCCTGCCCGAAACCCATTTTATTGGCAGCGATGTTTATTACGATTTCAAAGCCGTTAACAATCTTGACCGCTTTACGAGTCAAAAATATTTAACCCGCGAGGAAATTGAACGGCAGTATCCGCGCATTAGAAAAGCCTACCTGGCCAGCAAATTTCCCAAAGATATTACCGAAAAGCTCAAAGAGCTATTGGCTCAAATTGGCCGGTCGCCCATTATTGTGCGCTCTTCAAGCCTGCTTGAAGACAACTTTGGCAGCGCCTTTGCCGGCAAGTACGAGAGTATATTTTTGCCCAACCAGGGCGCCCCCGAACAAAACCTGGCCGAATTGCTCAAAGCCATCAAGCAGGTATACGCCAGCGTGCTTAACCCCGATGCCCTGTTTTACCGCCAAATTCAAAAGCTGGATGACTACGATGAGCGCATGGCTATTCTTATTCAAAAAGTGCAGGGGCAACAATACGGCAAATACTTTTTCCCCTACATGGCCGGCGTGGGTTTTAGCCGCAACCCCTTTATCTGGAACAACAAGCTGCGACCAGAAGATGGTTTTTTGCGGATTGTATTGGGCCTGGGAACCCGCGCCGTCGACCGGGTAGCCAGAGATTACCCCCGCATGGTTGGGTTAAGCCATCCCCAACTCAGGCCGGTTACGGGCGCGTCGGATATTATTAAATACTCGCAGCGATTTTTAGACGTGATTGATCTGGATGAAAACGCCCTCAAATCCGTGCCCGTTGCCGAGGTGCTATCGGAGAGTTTTCCCGGCCTGCAATATCTGGCCTCTATTGACGAAGGCGATTATATCAAACCAATGTTTGCCCTCACGCCCGGCATCGAGCCGGAAAATTTAATTCTCACCTTTGACAACCTGCTCAAAAACACCGATTTTGTGCGGATTATGAAAACCATGCTCAAAAAACTGGAGCGTCACTACGAGCGCCCGGTAGATATTGAGTTTACCGTAGAGTTGTCTCCCGGCTATCCCAAGCCCTCCTTTAAAGTTTATTTATTGCAATGCCGGCCCCTTAGCAACCGCGAAGGTATGGCCGATGTGCCGTTGCCGGTCAACATCCCCGCCGAAAACCAGATTTTCAGCTCTACTCATTTAGTACCACGGGGCGCTGTCGATAAAATAAGATATATTGTTTACGTTGACCCCATCCGCTACAGCCAGATTCCCTCTAGCAGCGTGCGAATGGAGCTGGCCAGAATTATTGGCCGCATCAACAAGCACTTAGAAGGGGAAACATTTATTTTAATGGGGCCGGGCCGGTGGGGCAGTTCTAATATCGACCTGGGGGTAAAAGTTACCTACGCCGATATTTACAACTCGCGCATGCTCATTGAAATTGCCGTAGCCCGCAACGGCGATATGCCGGAATTATCCTACGGCACCCACTTCTTTCAAGATTTGGTTGAAAGCAACATCTACCCGCTCTCGCTCTTTCCCGATGACTCAGGCGCGGTGTTCAACCGGGAGTTTTTTGAGCAGTCGCCCAATATGCTGGCCGACATTCTGCCCAAAGATAACTCCTATGGCGATTACATCAAGGTGATTGACGTTTCAAAAATGAGCCAGGGGAAGCTTTTGCGGGTTATCATGAACGCCGAAGAGGGTAAGGCGCTGGGGTATTTAACCGCGTATCAGGGGTAAAGCCTTAAAAAATAAGGCTCAATATGGATTTCAAGGCGGTCAGATTAAAGGGTGGCTAGTCGCAGGTATGTGGGTGGCAAGTCAGGATTTGGTCTGTAAATTCGCCAGGATTTGTTACTTGCGACCTGCCACTTGCCACACGCTTACGGCTAATTCCGCATCTCCTTGAAACGCATCAAGAGCCAAAAAGAAAAAGCCCTTGCTTGAAGGGCTTTTTTTATTGCAAATAAACCGGCAAATAAATTTATTCTATTAAACGCGCAGTTCATAACCCTGGCCGCGCCGGGTTAAAATCAACTCCGGGATGCGGGGATTCTCTTCAATTTTTTGGCGCAGCCAGCAAATATGCACATCCAGGGTGCGGGTATCGCCCAGATATTCGGTGTTCCAAACCTCTTGCATTAGCTCACTGCGGCTGACCACTTTGCCAACATTCTCCATGAGCATAATCATTAATTTGGTCTCTTTGGGCGTCAGATGAATCTCGTCTCCGTTTCTTCTTAGAATGGACTTTTCGATATCTAACACCATTCCATCAATTTCTACCATTTTTTTAGACAATTTTAGACGTGGCATAAACGTCGCTCCTGCACTACTGTTAACCGCCTGGTTGAAGCCATTATAACACCCGGATTCCTTAATATCTATAGGAAACCTGTCCTGTTTTTCCTTAAGGTAACAAGCCCAAACTTTGGCGCAGCAAGACCAATTCCTGGGGGGTTAAATCGCGCCATTGGCCGGGTTGCAGCTCTCCCAAACTTATCGGCCCAATGGCTATCCGAATAAGCCGCAGGGTGGGGTAGCCTACAGCCGCGGTCATCCGGCGAACTTGCCGCTTGCGCCCCTCTTGCAGCGTAATTTTTAGCCAGGCGGTTGGCACGCTTTTGCGGTAGCGGATGGGTTCTGAGCGGGGAAAAATTTCCGGGGCTTCCGGCAATAATTCGGCCTGGGCAGGTTGGGTTTTAACGCCTTTGACTATCACCCCCTGCCTGAGCTGGTTGAGCGCGGCCTCGTCGGGGATGCGCTCGACCTGCGCCAGATACACTTTTTCTAATTTGTGCCGGGGGTGGGTAACGCGATGCGCCAGCCTGCCATCGGAAGTGAGCAGCAGCAGCCCTTCGCTATCGTAATCCAGCCGGCCGGCCGCATAGACGCCGGGCACATTTACATAGTCGCCCATGGTGGCCCGGCCTTGCGGGTCGGTAAAAGAGGTTAATACTTTGTAGGGTTTGCAAAAAATAAGGGTTCGCTGCGGTTTTGTTGGGCGGGGCCGGCGGGGATAATAGCGGCGCTTTTTTTTAGCCATTGCTGCTAACGAGCAGGCGATGCTTCAGGCGTCGCCACCATTTAGCCAGCGCGCGCCGGATGGCGTGGCGGGCGTAAACGTGATTGTGAACGGTTTCTCGCAAAATCCAGGGCTGTTCTTTGGCCCGCAAACCGTGGCGGGTGTTGGCCGGCACGCAAATGGTCATGCCCGGCCCCATTTTTATTTCGCGCCCGTTCAGGTAAAATATGCCTTCGCCTTCAACCACATCAAATATTTCGGCGTGGTGCGGATGCCGGTGCTCCGGCACTACTGCCCCCGGCTGCAACGATACCAGGCAGGCAATTACATCTTGACCCACATAAAAGGGTTTGCTCTGCACCGGCGGGCCGGTTAGCTGCTTGTAATCGGCCAGTTGATGAACCAGTTCTGTCATAGGCGCGGTCTACTCCAGCACCAGGCCGCACACCGACACATAGGAGGTGTTGGCGCTATCCGCCGGGCAGCGGTCGTAGGCAATGGGTTGCCCTTTAGATTGTTGCAGCACGTCGAGCGTAAAATAAAAGGATGACAGCCCGCAAACGTTGCGCTCGTACTGCCCGTTTTTCATCAGCCTGAAAAAGGCGTCGGCGTTGCCCCCACAAATGGCGCTCATGAGAAGGTCATCATCGGCTTTCATTTGGGCGTAGGCAGCGGTATCAATGGGGGGCGTGTCGAATGCCGGCCCCAGGTGAGCCAAATCGCCGGCGGCCACCACCACTGTTCGCCGGCGCTTCATCTCGCTGCGCAGCAGGTCAACAAAGGCCCGGTAGCGGGTTTCGGCTTGAATGCTGGCCCCATCCGTCATAAAATGATGGAATGAGCCAACCAAAATGGGCACAACCGGGCAGGGGTTATCGCCGCGAATGTATTGCAGCCAAACCATCGCCAGCTCGATGGAGTGCTCGCCGCGATGGTGCAGTTCGTCGGCAAAGGCGCTCTCCGGCCCCAGCGCCTGGGCCAGCCGGTCGACCAGGCCGGTATCGGTGGGCATTACCCCCAGCGGCGAGGCGTAATTTTGGCGGGTCAGGGTAATGGTTCCAAGACCGCCGTTGTGGTCGGTGCCAAAAATAATAACCAGTTCGGCCCGACGCGCAGCCTCGGCGCTGCTGGCCCAAACCTGGGCGTAAGTAGGGCCGCCGCGCAGGTAGTCAATATGGGGGCTAATGATGCCCCGGCTGTGCGCCGGCGAAGGCGTGACGCCGTTAACCTGCCCCATGTAGTCTTGCAACAACCGGCGCAGTTCTTCCGGTTGGGCCGGGTAGGATGGTCCGGCCAGAGCCGGTTGGCGATAGGGTGCGCTGCGGTACTCGTCAATGGCCTGCTGCTTGACCTGCCGGTAATGGTCGCTATCCAGCAGCAGGGCCTGGTCAAACTGCTCAATTAAATTTTCAATCATGGCTTTGGGCAGGCGCAGGCCGTAGCGCACCTCCAGGGCGGCCTTCATTTCCGAGATGGTATGCTCGCCATCGCACAGCATAGCCAGCGGCCCCAGGGCTTGCGGCAGCACAATCATGGCCTCGGTCAATTTCAGGCTGTCTTGAATTAAAAAGACCGGCTCGCCCTCATACATAACACGCTGAACGTTGACATTACGGAGTTTGGGTTTGGTTTGGTGGTTCATAGGCTATTCAATCTCGTAACAAATTTTGTGCGGGATATGATACCTCAGATAGCATGTCCTGCCAAGCTCAAAAATGTCAGCTACAGATTCAATCTGCGTGCCAGGTTTTAACCACCAGCCTAAAAATATCAGATTCGGTGATGATGCCGACAATGCTGCCCTGGTCATCAACTACGGGCAGGCCGCTCACCTTTTCTTCCAGCATTAATCGGGCGGCCTGCTCGATGGTGGCTTCGGGGCCAATGGTGATAGGGTTTTTGGTCATAATTTTATCAATGGTGAGTTTAGAGAGCAGGTAGTTCATTTCCCAGATATTCAGGCTTGAGGCGTCCGACGGTTCCGCGCCGCGCACGTCGCCACGGGTAACAATGCCAACCAGCCGGCCATGTTGTTCTACCGGCAAACGGCGAATGTTGTGGTCATCCATCAGGCGGTGGGCATCGGGCAGGCTGGTTTCGGGGGTAATGGTGATAACTTTTGATGTCATCCAATCTTTTACTAATTCGTGTTTCATAGGTCAAACTCCTTTCATAAAGATTGTTGGTGTTTATATAACTACTTGGAGCAAATAGCAAATTGCCGCCGGTTGCAGAATAAATTATCTACCTACCGGGGTAAAAACAAGGCGCAATTCAACCACGCCCGGCTTTGTAAGCTTCCGCATAGGTGGTATAATCAAAAGTTGAAAATTCTTTGCATAATGGTTGGTTTATGAGCATAAAAGAAATCAGATTGGTTTTGGCAGATGACCATGCGGTAGTGCGCTCCGGCACCCGAGAATTGCTGGAGCAGGAGCCGGATTTAAAGATTGTGGGCGAGGCTTCCAATGGCGAAGAGGCCGTGCGCATGGCCCAGGAGCTTCAGCCGGATGTGATTGTGATGGATGTGCGGATGCCCAAAATGTCGGGCGTAGAAGCAACCCGCCGCATTAAAACTGAATCGCCCGGCGTTAAGGTATTGGTTTTAACCGCCCATGATGATGACGAGTATGTGTTTGCCCTGCTTCAGGCCGGCGCTAACGGTTATCTGCTAAAAACCGCAGAAATTGAAGAGTTGGTGCGGGCCATTCGTACGGTTTCGGCCGGGCAGTCGGCCCTGGCCCCAGAAGTTACCGGCAAGGTGGTGGCCCAATTTACCAGCGGCAAAAGTTTACCCGAAGTGCTCAACGAAAAACAGGACGTTTACGACGGTTTGACCGAACGGGAACTGGGTATTTTAGAGCTGGTAGGCAAAGGACTTAGCAACAAACAAATTGGTAAAGAATTATTTATCAGCGACCGTACCGTGCAGGCGCACCTGTCTAACATTTTTGCCAAGCTGGGCGTCAACTCTCGCACCGAAGCGGTGATGCACGCCGTACGCAAGGGGTGGATTACCGGATAAACGCCAATGCGTCAATTATTAATCCTCATTCTGACGGCTGTATTGGTGATTGGCTGCGCCACGCCGCTATCATTAATTACCGAAGAGGAAGAAGAAACCAATCTCAGCAATTTGCCCCCCAGAAACCCCGATATTGTTCTGGATGAACCAATCACGCTGGAAGTCTGGCTAGACCTGGATTTTACCCGCGATACCAGCCTGTTTGAAGAGATGGCCAGAGATTTTGAAAAAGTGTACCCGGAAGTAGAAGTTAGGATTTTCTCTTTTGTGAGAGAAAGCCTGCCCCAGCGGGTCAAACTAGAGGTGCAAAGCGGTCTCCCGCCCCAGGTGGTTCAGGGCCACGTTTTTGCCATGGCCGGGCAGGGGCTGGCCGAACCCTTGAGCCAGGAATGGGCCAACTGGGAAGCCGAAAACCCCCAGGCCGCCAACCAATTTTTGCCCTCGGCGCTAAATGAGGTTACATGGCAAGATGTGCGGTATGGCATTCCGCTTGACATTTATACCCTGGTGCTGCTTTACAACCGCGAGCATTTTGACCAGGCCGGCCTGCCTTACCCCGGCGGCGATTATGATTTTTTCGCCTTGCGAGCCGCCGCCGCCCAACTTAGCAACCCCCAGGAAAACCGTTACGGGTTGGGGTTAACCACCGACCCCTGGTACGTTTACGCCTGGATTACCGGCGCCGGGGGCAGCTTGCTAACCGGCAGCCCGGAAAGCGGCTATACTCTGACTCTCGACTCAAAAACCAATGTTGACGCCCTCACTTTTTTAATCAGCCTGGTAGAAAACGGCTATGCGCCCCGCCCCACCAGCCGCCCGCGCGATTACGAGGATGCCCGCGAGAAATTTATCAACGGCCAGATTTCTATGTATTTTGGCGAACCGCAAGATATCCACCATATCCAGTCAAGTTATCCCGACTTTCCGCTGGGGGTGGCTCAACTCCCCCTGACTCCGGCCCGCGATAGCGCCGCTTCGGTGCTGGGCAGCAGCGGCCTTTTTATTCCACGGGGAGCGCGCCACCGGGAAATTGCCTTTGAATTTATGAAGTGGGCCACCAGCGACAGGTATGTAATCCCTATGGGGCGGCGGCTGGGCCGTTTTCCGGCCAAGGTCTGGCTGCGAACCTCGCCCGAATTCACCGAGAATCTGGCTCTTATTCCCTTTTTCAACCAGCTTGATGCGGCTCAACCCTACCGGCTGGGCCTGTTTCCCGAAGCGGAAGAGGCTTTTACCAACGCCGTAAAAAAATCCTTTTACAATTTGGCTACCCCCACCGAAGCCCTGCAAGAGGCGCAAATTATTGGTCAAAACTCAATGGTTGAACCGGCTCCATGAGAAAATTTTTGAACAGATTGGGCGTTGGCCGTTTGTATAACGGCATTTACAACTGGATAACCCAACTGCGCGCTCAGGCTATAGCCTTGATTTTGCTGTTGCTATTGCTAATGACCACCCTGACCGTAGGCGTAGCTTTTTTGGCTTATCGCCAGGTTTCTCAAACGCTGGCCGAAAGCCGGGACCGGGAGATGGCGATTGTGGGGGCCGAGCGCCTCTCGGAGCAGATGGAAAGCGCCTTGCGCGGCCTTGCCACGCTGGCCGACCAGCCCGAAATGCAATCTGGAGAGCCAACTCTGCAAGAAGCCACCCTGGAACGCGGGCGCGAACTGGTATCTACCCTTACCAACCGCGATGGCGGCATTATTATTTTAGATGCTAACGGCTTTGTTAGCGTTACCCGCCCTTTTCGCCCCGATTTGATTGGCCGCGACCTGTCAACCGAGCCATATTTTATCAAGGCGCGCGCCCTGCGCACTTTTACCTTTTCAGACATCATCAAAGAACCCGGCACCAATCAAGATGTTATTGTGATTGCCGTGCCCATTATTAACAACTTTACCGATGAATTTATTGGGGTGATTGCCGGGCGTTTTTATATTCGGTTTCAGGGGCTGGGCCGTGAAATAAAAAAATTGCAGGTAGGCAAACTCGGCACTACCTACCTTGTCGACCAAAATGGCCGCGTAATCTACCACCCTATCGACAGCGTTATCGGCCAGGATTTTAGCCAGCGCGAGGCCGTGCAGCGCCTTTTGCGCGGCGACCGCGAGGGCGCTATTACCAGCCAGGAGAACAATCAACCCAGCACCGTTGAGGGTTACGCCATCGTGCCCATTACCGGCTGGGGGCTCGTCATCGGCGAGCCGTGGAGCCAGGTGGTAGAACCGGCGCTCATCTCGCTCAGGCCGGTGTTTGTAGTGCTGGTAATTGGCTTGATTCTGGTAGCCAGCGTGGTTAGCCTGGGCGTTCAGCGCGTCACCGACCCGATTCGTAATCTGGTAACGCAAACCCGCCAGGTGGCCGCCGGCGATTACGACGCCCAGGTAATTCTAAGCAAAATTAAAGAAATCAGAGAACTGGGTACAGCCTTTAATGAAATGGTACAGCAAATTGGCAAATATCGAGCCGGTGTGCGCCAGTATGTAGCCGATATTACCAACTCGCAAGAGGAAGAGCGCAAACGCATTGCCCGCGAACTGCACGATGACACGGTCCAATCGCTCATTGCCATTGGCCAGCGCATTGAGCTGATAAAAAACAGTCTGGACGACCCCAACGAAACCCGCACCCGGTTAACCGAACTACGCACAATGGTAACAGGCGCTATTGCCAGCGTGCGCCAGTTCAGCCGAGATTTACGCCCGCTGGCCCTTGAAGATTTGGGGCTGATGGCGGCTATGCAATATCTGGTCAATAATCTGGCTACCAGCCAGGGCATAGAAGTCAACTTAAAAATAGATGGCGACACCGAGGGCCTGAGCAATGATATGGAAGTGGCTATTTATCGCATTTTGCAGGAGGCTCTCAACAACGTTAGAAAACACGCCCACGCTACAAAAGCCAGCGTAAGGGCCAGGTTTGGCCAAACGCATATCCGCCTGACGGTGGAAGACAACGGGCGGGGCTTTGAAATGCCAGAAGCCATTACCGATTTTGCCAGCAACGGCAGCTTTGGGGTAATGGGGCTGCAAGAACGCGCCCAACTTTTTGGCGGCGATGTAATCGTAATTTCCGAACCCGGCAAAGGCACCACCGTGCGGATGGTGATGCCGCGCCGGTCGCCGCCTCAATTCAGCTTTGATGGTGATAGAGCAACTTCAAAACGAGAACGTACCAGAACCCCCGAACGCCCGGTGATGATTGATAAAGTGTAAACGGCTATTGTTTAGTGTCATCGGCCAGCGAGTCAAAATCAATCTCTTCGTTTATGGGCGCTTTGCTAAATGCCTCGTTAGCGGCTTTCAAAAAAGCCAGCAGGCCGGGCTGAGTTTGTTTTAACAGCCGGCCATCATTGCCTCCATCGGTGGCCCCTAACCGGCGAATCACGCTCTTGGTTCGCTGCCTGGCCGGTCTGGGTTGTTCGGCCACCGCAGAGCCGACCCACTCGTGAGAGGCCGCCTGACTCATATCGGGCAATTTTTCCTCGGGAATGCTCCACCATTGGGGTGCGGGCGTGTCAACCGCCGCAAATTTGTTCATAAACCCTTGTTCTAAACCAAAGGTTATAGCATACGGCAACAAACGGTCAAAAGCGGGGCGGTAGCGCTCCGCTGCCTTGGCGTTCATATCATTTATAAAGCGTTTAAATGCCTGCCAGCGAGCCAACGCTTCGGCGCCTTTGGCGGTGGTTTTGGGCAGCGCGTAACCGGCCGCAATAAATGCCGCTGCGCCAACCGCCAAACTTAAACAAGGCAGCGCCACCGCATACGTTAAACTTGAAAAAATAAGGACCAGCAGTAAGGCCAGCACAATGCTCATTAACACGCCCGCGCCGCCAAAGGCCATATACTGCCGCCGGGCTGCCTGCGCCTCTTCGGCAAAGTAGCCGCTCTGGGCAATTTCTAAATTTATTTGATTTTCCAACTCTGGCACAGACATAAAAACGGTTTTTCGAACCGCAGATAACTGGCGTTTTTTGCCGCCCACGTAACCAAAAATTTTGCCGTACAATATCGACTCGTGAGACTGGGCCGCTTTTCCCTGGTCAACCCCGTACAAATTATAATCTCGCGCCTGTTGGCCGTCATCTTCCAAACCAATGGCTCTATCTGGATATATGTTGATGGCCCCTTTGGCAGCCAAATCAATCAGGGTGGCTACCAGATGCCGGGGCCGGGTTTTGCCATCGAGCAACACCCCGGCCATAGCCGGCGGCAAATCGCCGGGCGGAGATTTAAGATATTTAGGCACGTCGCCTGATGCCCCCGAAACGGTACGAGCTTTATAATACCACCAACCGGCCGCTGCCAAAGGCCCCGCAAATAACAGCAACAAAGCCAACAGTATAGACCCCCACCGCAGAATTGCGGCAAACTGTCCGGTTTGTTGCCAGGCCGGCGGCGCTCCCTGCACGATGCCGGCCGGGAATGTCACCGAAATTTCCAGGGTATCGCCCGGCGCAATATTAGTGGCTCTAAAACTGGCCCGGCGGTCATCGGGCACAAATTTTTCGGCGGCAATACCGCTGCTCTCCTGAACAAGCTGCTCTCTGGCAACCGGCGAGGGAAAGTTAATGGTAATGGTAGAGTTGGCAATAGTGGCCGGCGCAGACCAACCAAAAGGCAACCAGTCGATGCGGTTGCCTGTTTCATAAAACTGAACCCCGCCCGTTACAAAATAACGCAACACAAACCGGGTCGAAGCTGCATTGTTAGGCGGAAAATACAACTGAATGGTGTATTCCCCGCTTGATGAGTCTACCTGAAAAGTGTATGGAGCCTGGGTGTCGGCCTGCTGGTACTGCCGCTGGCCATTTGGCCCAAACTCCAGTACCTGCACGTTGCTTATCGAGTCGATTTTATCGGTGGGAATGACCCGGTCAAACGATGTTGCGCCGGCCACCATAGCCACCTCGTGAACCTCCTCAACCGAGAGGCCGGAGTTTTGCTGAACGTTTATATTGACATCATAGCGCAACCATCGACTGACACTATGAGACGCCTTCACCTGGGCCGCGCCAATTAGCAAACAGGTTAACAACAGCAGGCTAATCCAAATTTGTTTTATCATTCCCCAACTCCATCCAGTTCTTAAGGCTTGTTTTTTATTATAACCTCTCCCGGCATCCCCGCACAGAGGACTTTGGCCCTAGTTTTGCATTCAAGGGCTTGATGGTACAATAAGTTGGTTACTTTAAATTTGGTGATGCTATTGTGAGACCTCGTTCCTTTGAAGCCATTATTTTTGACCATGACGGCACCTTGATTGATACCGAAACCCCCGACCTTAAAGCCTGCCAGACGCTTTTTGCCGAGCACGGCCTGTCGCTATCCGTAGAAACGTGGGCCGAAAAAATTGTGGGCCGCATGGACGGCTATCACGACCTGTTTGGCGAAGTCATCAGGGTTAGCCGCAACGGCGTTACCGCAGCCTCGCTGTGGCAGCGGCTGCGAGAATTATGGCAAATCAACCTTGAAAACGTAGAGCTAATGCCCGGCGTAGCCAATTTGCTGCCGCAACTCCGGGCGCAGGGCTATCCCCTGGCTGTGGCCACTGCCTCGGATAGAAACTGGACCAGCCGCTGGCTCACCCATTTTAACCTGCTACCCTATTTTCAGGTAATTGCCACTTCCGATGATGTTATCAACAACAAACCCGCCCCCGATGTTTACCTGTTTGCCGCCCAACAACTGGGCGTGGCCCCGCAGCGCTGCCTGGTTTTTGAAGATTCGCTGGTTGGCGCAGAAGCAGCCCAATCTGCCGGAATGACCGTTGTGGCCGTACCCAGCCACGTTACCCGCACCCTCAATTTTGGCCGGGCCGATGCCGTGGTTCACGGCCTGGAAAACGTATCGTTAGCGTGGGTTGAAGCCTTTGGCAAAACGCTCAATCGCTAAATTCAAGCGCCCAACCTGGGAGAATGTCTATGCAAAACTATTTTGACGCCATCAAACTGCCCGCCTTTGCCGCCGATTTTCATTATTTTCGGATTGGCCGCGAAAAGTGGGAACTAATGCTCACCCGCCTGGCGCACATGGGCGCCGGCCTGGTTGTTGTCGCCGTTCCCTGGGGCTTTCATGAAATTGAGCCAGGCCAGGTTGACCTGACCGGCGCAACCAACCCCCGCCGGGATGTGTCGGGCCTGTTAAAGCTGTGCGCGGCGCTAAATTTGCCCTGCCTGCTCAAACCCGGCCCCTACGCCCTAAACAGCGGCGTGCTCAATAACGGCCTGCCGCTCCGGTTGGCCGGGGACTCCCAACTTCCGGCTACTGCCGTCACCGGCTGGTTTCAGGCCGTGAGCAAATTACTGGTTGACCAACAGTGGCCCGATGGCCCGGTCGTCGCCCTGCAACTGGAAAGCGACGCCGGCCAGGAAGAAACGCCCGCTTACAGCCGGGAACTCACCGAGGTCAAATGGCCCATCTGGCTGCGCAAGCGTTACAAAGGCATCGACGCGCTCAACGCCGCTTACGGGGCAGATTACCGCAGCGTTAGCGATGTTCCCTTTCCGCAAAGCCCGGCCAAAGAAGACACGCCGCTACACCAAGATGCCCGCGCCTTTTTGGCCGAAGTTCAGGCCGAAACCCACACCGATTACCAGCAGGCGCTGGTTGAGGCCGGCTGGCAAACGCCCATTTATACCTCGGCCAACGACGCGCCGCCGGAACTACCCGCCATTCAAACCCACTCGCTGCTTCAGCCCGACACTCTGCCCAACCTCAAACCGGCCAAAAGCCTGCTCATTTTACAGCACCCCATTCAGGTAGACCCCGACCCCGTTGAAATTGGGCTTGGCCCGGTTTGGGCCGGCGGCGCGCCCATCCGGCCCGACGGGTCGGTGCGGCGCAATTTTTGGTTGGTTCGACAATTCCTGTGGAGCAAATCGCTGCCCAAAACCAAATTTAATGAGCCGCTGCTAACCGTTACCGCCAAAACCGGCGGGCTGGTCACATCCGGCCAGGATACTACTTTGAGCCTGTCTCTGGCTAAAGGAGCCAGACCAATCGTTTATCAATTGCGCCTGAGCGGAGAAGTGACCGTTAACCATTTGATAAAAGCAGCCCGAGGCAAATTGAGCGGCCCCTACCTGATTGAAGAAAACGGCCACCAAACCGACCTGGTTTTTTATGTGAATGACGCCACCGCGCCGTTAAGCGGCTTTATGCTAGAGTATTTAAAGCGGCTGCTGGCCGGACAGGCTTACACTCTGGCTCGCTGCGCCAATTTACTGGCAGAACTGGGCCAGACGCTCCAGCCCGAACCCCCACACCCCGACGCCGCGCCGTCAAAGCCGGCCCGCCCCTCCTCTTACACCCTCACCGAGGCCCGGCGCGGTTTAAGCGAAGCCGACAAAATTCTGCGCAAAGCCATTGCCTCGGTGGGTGGCCTGGAGGCCGGTTTTGACGTGATGCTGGGGCGACGCTCTGCCGACACGCCGGAGCCGGCCCCAACCGTTCCGGCTGTCAACCCCGAAATTTTTGAGGGCCAGGCCAGAGAAACGCTGGCGCGCGCCGGCCAGGTTTGCGCCAAACCGGTTGCTCATTTAAAAGCCGCCGCCGACGCGCTGCACGCCACCATCAACGCGCCCCACGGCTTTACCATTGAGCAGTACCAACAGGGCAACACCAACGCGGTTCAGGTGGCCACGGGCGTTCGCCAATCGCTGCTTGAAGTGGTGGCCCAGTTGCGGGTCGAAATGGCGATGGAGCAACTGCCGCTGGTTACATGGCGCGTCCACAACCAGATTCAGCAAGTGGCCGAAAATTTGCGGTGGGGTATTTTGAGGGAATAACAGGCAGAAATTTGGTAAATAGTTATTGGTAATTTGGCCTGATTACTATTTACCAATTACCGCAAAAGAACGTTTATCTATCGGATGGTAGTTATGCTTTAAGATAGATACGCTGCCACCGCTGCGGCCAAACGGCTGACGCCTTCCTCTAGCTGAGGGGGGTCATACAGGGCAAAACAGAGGCGGGCATAGTTACGCAGCCCTTGCCGGCCAGAAAAGTTAATCCCCGGCTGAAGCCCCACCTGCTGCCGCCGCGCCACCGGCAGCAGCGCCTGGGTGTCTACCCTTTCTGGCAGGCGCAGCCAGATAAAAAAGCCGCCTTTTGGCTCAACAAAAGAAGCCTGTTGGCCAAAATGGCGGCGCAGCGCCTGGCTTAAAACGGCGGCCCGCTGCCGGTATTCGGTTTTCAACTGCTCAAGATATTCCAGTTGCGCGCCCAGTTCAAGGGCACTGCGGACCATGGCCGAGGTAAACGGATTTAGCCCGCCGCCACTATCCAGCAACCCGCAGCCAACCAGTCGCTCCATCAGGGCCGGGCCGGTCTGAATCCAGCCCAGGCGCAGCCCCGGCGCCATGATTTTAGAAAATGACCCCAACGAGAGCACCGTTTCACTGTGGGCAAAGCCGCCCAGCGGCGGCGGGGGCGGGTCGTCAAAGCTTAACAGATGGTAAACCTCATCGGCCACAATTAAAAAGTTGCGCTGCCGGCTGAGCTGAACCAGCCGCTCGCGCCGGGCCGCCGGCAGGGTAAAACCGGCGGGGTTGTGAAAGGTGGGGATGGTGTAGAGAAAAGCCGGCCGGTGTTGGGTCAATTTTTCCTCCAGCGCCTCAATGACCAGCCCCTCCGCATCGGTGGGCAGGCTGACCACCTTCAAACGATGGTCGGCAAAAATGCGCAGGGCCAAAAAATAAGATGGCTCTTCTACAAACACGGTATCGCCGGCCTGGGTAAAAAGGGTGCAGATTAAATCTAGCCCCTGCGACGCGCCATTGGTGATAAACAGTTCGTCCGGCGATACCGGCAGGCCGTACCCCCGGCTCAAAAACTCGGCCAGGGCTAACCGAAAGTAGCCATCCCCTTGCTCCATGCCATAAGCCAGCAACGCCGACTCATTGGCCTCCAGCCGATGGGTTATGGCCCGTTGCATGGCGCGCCAGGGCAGCAGCGCCGGCGCGGGCTGGCCAATGCCAAAATCAATCATCCCTGGCGGGATATTTAGCTGCATCGTGCGGATAGTTGTCATAAATCTCTCCTCGTGAAAATAAACTTTTGACCCCTTGAGAGCGTTCGGAACTTGTCTTTCAAACCGGACGAAGGACCGCAAAGCGTGACGATGGACGAATGAGTTGTTTTCGTCTGCGAAGCGTCTTTCGTCCTTCGTCACAATCTTGAGTTACCGAATGGTCTCCCGTTATCAAGAAAAAGGTGTCACTTCCGATTGAAAATCAAATGGATTCGCAACACCGGCTGGGCCATTATCTTGATTTTTATGGCTATGGCCGCCCTGGGGACCATCCTGGGTTTTTTGGGGCATTTAAGCCCGTATCTTGAACTTGCCAGCAATCTGCGCCTGCAATATTTAGTGATATCAGGCGCGGGCGCGTTCATTGCCCTGGGGGTCAAAAAATATAAAATGGCCGGCGCGGCAGGGCTGCTCACTGTGGTCAACCTGCTGGTCATTGCGCCGCTTTACTTTGCGCCGGCGGCAACGGCCCCGCCATCGAACGCAACCCGTTACCGGGCGCTGCTGTTGAACGTTGACCGGCGCAGCCAGGCGTATCAACAGGTCATCAATTTGGTTGAAGAGACGCAGCCGGATTTCATTATGTTTTTAGAACCAACCCCGGCCTGGATGTCGGCCTTGCAGGAGCTAAAGCAGGATTACCCCTTTACCCACAGCGCCATCCGGCCCGACCCCGGCAGCATTGCCCTGTTCAGCCGCATCCCGTTGACCCAAACAGAAGTGCTTGATTTTGGCGTACCGGAGCGGCCCGTCATGGTAGCTCAAATGGATTTAAATGGACAGCCATTGACCGTTCTGGGGCTGCATCCCTACCCGTTTGCGGCGCGGGGAGTCATTAAAACACAACAGCGACAGCGACAGCTAGACGGCCTGGCTCAATTTGCGGCGACTCACCCCCGGCCGGTGCTGGCGCTGGCAGATTTGAATTTTTCGCCCTGGTCGCCGCTATACCGGGAGCTGCTTGACCAATCGGGGTTGCGCGATGCCCGCCAGGGCTTTGGGGTGCAGGTAACGTGGCCTACCAATTACCCCTATCTTTATATGCCTATTGATTATGGCCTGGTATCGCCGGAGGTGGTCATTTTTAATCACCAAATTGGGCCGCATGTTGGCTCGGACCATCTGCCGGTGATGATTGATTTTGGGTTAAGCCAGCATCAATGACTTGAAGCTGGCGCCCTTTGGCGGCGGGTTGACGCCCAGCACATCGGCAATGGTGGCGGCCAGGTCGGCAAAGGTTTGGCGGACGCCCAGATTGACGCCCTGTTTTAGCCGCTGGCCGGTGATGAGCAGCGGCACATACTCGCGGGAGTGGTCGGTGCTGGGGGTGGTGGGGTCGTTGCCGTGGTCGGCGGTGATGACCAGCATATCATCGGCAGCCAGGGCGTCCATAATCTCCGGCAGGCAATGGTCGAACTCGGCCAGCGCGTCGGCGTAACCCTGCGGGTTATTGCGATGCCCGAATTTTGCGTCAAAGTCAACCAGATTGGTAAAAATCAGGCCGCGTTGGCGGCGCTGGCGCATGGCGGCGATGGTTTTGTCCACCCCATCCATATTGTTTTGGGTGTGTACCGAGCCGGTAATGCCCTGGCCGTCAAAAATATCTTCTATTTTGCCCACGGCGTAGACCATCTGGCCGGCCTCTTTGAGGATGTCGAGCAGGGTTGGCTCCGGCGGCTTTACGGAAAAATCGTGCCGGTTGGGGGTGCGTTCAAAGTGGCCGGGGACGCCCACAAAAGGCCGGGCAATCACCCGGCTCACCTCGTGGGGGCCGCGCAAAATTTGGCGGGCAACGCGGCAGATGCGGTAGAGTTCCTCCAGCGGAATGACCTCTTCATGGGCGGCAATTTGAAACACGCTATCGCCCGAAGTGTAGACAATGGGCTTGCCGGTCTGCATGTGCTCCTGGCCCAACTCTTCAATAATCGCCGTGCCGGAGGCCGGGTAGTTGCCCAGCCAGCCGCGGCCAATCTCGGCGGCAAAACGGTCCATCACCTGCGGGGGAAAGCCATGGGGGTACAGCGGGAAGGGTTGGGTCAGGTGAATCCCCATTAGCTCCCAGTGGCCGGTGGTGGTATCTTTGCCCGCCGAAACCTCGGCCATTTTGCCATAAATTGCGGTTGGCCGGTATTGGGGCGCAAGCCCCTGCAAAATAGCGATGTTAGCCAGCCCCATTTTTTCCATATTCGGCAAATTCAGGCCGCCGACCGCGCGGGCAATGTTGCCCAGGGTGTGGCTGCCCACATCGCCAAAGGCAGTGGCATCGGGTGCTTCGCCAATACCAACGCTATCCAGCACAATTACAATTACCCGGTTGATGGACATTTAACCATCTCCTCAATGAAGTAGATTGCTGACTGTCATAAATGAGCTAGGCGTGCGTTCTGCACAATTTTCTTTACTTCTCGTTACTCATGGCTTTCTGCGGCCTGTCGCAAAGCCAGAAACGCTTCTTTCAAAGGTTGACTAACCGCGCTGTCCGATTCGGCCAATACAAGTTCTTGATAAGCTTCCAAAAATTCCAATCGCAGCCGGTGAAATAAATGCAAGAAATGGCGCAAAAAATCAAGACAATCCAGAATGGCAATTTCGACACCGCCGATATCGTCGTACAGACTTGCCGCATAATCTTTTACTTCAGGGTCGATAATGTCGGTGGTAATGAAAAGATAATTGTCAATCTGTTTGCCACTTTCACTTATCTTTTGAAGGGCATGATTGATATCGTCTTTTGTCACCCGCTTTGCTTTCATTTCATAACTCGTAACCACGTTGTCATCGTCAACCACGGTAATTTCTAAATCACCCAATGCGCCGGTCTGTTTGTCAGCCGCATTATGACTTTGTAATGGTAGTACTCGTTCACCTAGACGACTTTCTGCCGCTTTGTAGGCAGCGGCAACAACCAGAACGGGCAAACGACTTGACTTGGGGCTGCTTAAATGCTGTTGAATGAGGGTTACAATTGCCTCAGACGATAGCGGGGTTGCATCTTTTACCGTTTTCAGTTGGGCCAGGAGGGTTTTAATCCGCAGGCGTTGTTCATCTCTGACAACAAGCAAACATCGGATTACTTCACATAGCATATCTTCAGTTGATACGAGGTCCTTGTGGACATCGGTTAGCAACTGTAAAACGGACTGGTAAAGTTTTGGAGGGCGACCAACCAGGTTAAGGTCTGGTGTTAGTGTGGCGTTGCGGTTTCTAAGCGCCGGGGTTAAAAACGCTGTAGTTGGGTTACAAGGTAACTCGTGTTTGTCGATAAATGCAGTAATGTATTGTTCATCATACGTTCTGCCCGAAAAGGAATCATCATCGCCAATTTCCGTGTAAGGTTTTCGAATATCTACCTCTGGCCGGTGCGCTTTGGCCAGCAGGCAGGCCATTAATAATCTGACACCGGCCCGATTTTGTAAATTTCGACAAACATACTCAACTTCACCAGCAATATGGGGGTCATCAATAAGTGAGGCTTTTACACCTTCTACAGCCTTTTGATAAGCTAAATCAAGGATTTCTGAAGGAGTTGCCATTCTTCTATTTTGCTTCCACTTGTGTACTTGTCGAGGTTGGAGATATCATAATTTACCCAAAGAACCTCAGTGCGTGGCTGTTTAACAGAGTGAACTATTTTTGTTGGCCCCTCGATTGCTTGCCAATCGCCATAGAGTTTCTCCATTAAATCACAATGATAACTCGATAAAGCGACCTTTCCTTCTACCTGATGAAGCACTTCGGCCAGTTCTCGATGCTCATCATCGGTCATTTCGTATTTATAGGCATTACTATCCCCCCGTGAGTTATGCGGGTATGGGGGGTCACAATAAAAAAGCGTTTCTTGACTATCATATCTTTTGATAATGTTAATGGCTGTATCATGTTCAATCTGAACCCTCAACAACCTTTGGGCAATCTCCGGCAAAGCTTCAACGCTGCCCAACCATCTCGACACAGCTCCGGCCATGCCCGCCCGGCTGGTCAAGCGACAATGCGCCCATCGCCCCGAACTAGCGCGCTGGGCCAAACCGGTTCTAACTTGCCGCGCTCTGATATAAAAGCGTCTGGCTCGTTCCAAATCGGATAGCTCTTCGGCTGGTTCTGAGATGGCCTTCTCAAATTCTTGACGAGAAAAGGGCGTTAAGCCAATAGCCTCAATTAATGCCTCTTTTTCCTGGCGCAAAACGCGGAAAAAATTAACCACTTCCCCATCTAAATCATTATAGGTTTCAATTGGAGCTGGTTCGCGGTTAATTAGAACGGCGGCTGAACCGGCAAATGGTTCACAAAAATGTTTTGTTTTTGGCAATAGAGGCAGTAACCAATCGAGATGGCTAAATTTTCCGCCATACCAACCAAACGCTATCAATTTGGACATCAATTTATATCCTTGCGCAATTATTGGTTAATGAGTGGAATTAAGGTAACTATAAGTCTAAAAGTTGATTTTTGCAAGGAACATTTGTTTGGATAGGTCACTACTCCGGCTGCGGCCCCGGCTGGGCCATAATTTTGGCAACGGGGCGCAGCCTTAGCCACCATTGCTCTTTGGGGCGCTGGAACTTTTTATCGGCCAGGCGATGCAGCTCTTCGAGGTTGGTTAATTTTACCTTGCCGGCCTGCAAGCCAATGAACACGGCCTCGAAGGAACCCTGGCCGGCCTGGTCGACTAAAAATTCTACGCAGCGGGCGGCCAGCCGGGTAGCCTGAATCCGGTCGAAGGGGGACGGGTTGCCGCCTTGCTGCAAATGGCCCAAAATAGCCTGGCGCACATCAAACAGGTCGCCGCCTTCTTCTTCAAACAGCGAGCACATAAAGTTGGTGGTGTAAAACTGGTTGGCCTGTTCGTTTCTAATCATCAACCCCACCCGCTTATGCTGCCTGAAACCGGCCAGAAGCCTGTCCAAATCGGCCTGCAAATCTCGCAGGGTAACGCCCTCTTCGTGCATGTAAACCCGTTCGGCGCCGGTGGCCAGCCCGCTCATCAAGGCCAGGTAGCCGCAATAGCGCCCCATCACTTCAACCACAAAGCAGCGCCGCGAGGCCACGGCAGATTGTTTGATTTTGTCTACGGCCTGAACAATGCTGTTGAGAGCGGTATCGGCGCCAATGCTCAACTCGGAGCCGGGCAGGTTGTTGTTGATAGAGGCCGGCAAACAAATCATGGGGATATTGAACGACGGGAACTCTGGCCGTTTCATTAGCATCTGGTAGGCCGCCTCGTAGCCAACCCACCCTCCGATTATCAACAGCCCTTCAATATTGTACTCTTCAATATGGCGGGCAATGGCGTAAAAATCGCTGCCTTCGGGCACCTTGCGGTTGGTACCCAACTCGGCCCCGCCTTTAGCCACCCAACCGGTAACGCTCATCCAATCCATCTCTTCTATATCGCCTTCAACCAGCCCTTTGAAGCCATTTTTTACCGCCAGCATAATGTGTCCTTTATCAATACCCAGCCGGGTGGCGACCCGCGCAGCGGTATTCATGCCGGGGGCCGGCCCGCCGCAGTGAAGCAGGGCAAAGCGCAGCCGTTTTTGGCCCGGCGCCGGGGGATGGGGAAAGGCGCGCACCAGCGTGCGCAGGGTACGGAAGTTATCTTTAAAGCTGCCGCCGCGCATCTCCATGGCCTTGTTATAATCTTTGGCGGCAATTACCTTGGCAATACTATGAGTTTCGGCCACACAATCCATCAATGGCGAGCGGATGATTTGATTTTCTTTAATGCCGATGAGTTGCGGCGCTTTATCTGGCGTGGCGGCCAACAGTTCTTCCACGGCGGCGTGTCCCAGCAAGGTGCTGAGATAGCGGTCAAAGGCGCTGGGCGAGCCGCCGCGCTGAACATGGCCCAAGATGGTGACGCGAGTATCTTCGGCCAGCCGTTCTTCCAACACTTTTTTAACATAATCGGCGGTGATGGGGTTGCCCTCGCGGTCGCGAGCGCCTTCGGCCACAATGACAATACTATCTCGACGCCCCATTTTGCGGCCTTCGCTCAACACCTCGCACATTTTGTCTTCCCAGTTTTTTACATCGGGCGGGCTTTCTGGAATTAGCACCCAGTCGGCGCTGCCGGAGATGGCGCTCATCAGGGCCAGGTAGCCGCAGTTGCGCCCCATCACCTCGATGACGAAGGCGCGCTGGTGGCTGGCGGCGGTGCTGGCAATGGCGTCAACCGCCTCGGTAATGCGATGCAGGGCGGTATCGGCCCCAATCGTCATATCGGTGCCAAACATGTCGTTATCAATAGAGCCAACCAGCCCCACAATTGCCAGTTGAGGGTGCTGCTCGGCTGCTTTTTTGCTAATTTGCTTCTTTTCCACCAGTTCTGCCAGCAACTCCGGCCACTCTTGCCGAAAAATATTGGCGCCGGTCAGGCTGCCGTCGCCGCCAATGACCACTAAGCCGTCAATGCCAAATGTAATCAGGTTACGGGCGGCCTGCAAACGGCCTTCTCTGGCGCGAAATTCGGCGCAGCGGGCCGAGCCAATTACCGTGCCGCCCTGATGTAAAATGCCGCCAACAGAGTCCCAACTCATCTTTTTTATCCGGTTTCCGCCTTCAACCATTCCCCGATAGCCTTCGTAAATTGCGTAGACATCTACCCCAATGTTCAAAGCAGTGCGCACCACGGCCCGAACCGCCGCATTCATCCCCGGCGAGTCGCCGCCGCTGGTTAACACCGCAATAGATTTGTTAGTTGTTTTAGACATTGTTTTGCTCCAAAATTTTCGTCGGTAAAGGACATACCGGTATCATACTCCTACCTTACCAAAGCGGCAAAGGAGGTTGGGAGGTTGAACCGCTATGAATTTTAGGCCACACCCATTGAGCAGGCAAACGCGCCAAACAAGGGAAATAAAATTTTGGAGTGTTGAGGCTTTAAAAGGTTAGGGCGGGCAAGAGGACGAACGCCCACCCCCTTCAAATTAAGGGTTAACCGGCGAAGGGGTGAAGTTCAGGTAGATACCCCTTGCGACCGCCGGTAGTATCTTTCGATGCGGGTCGCAATAACCCGAGAGAAAAACAGAATAATGGCGGCATAAATTATCGCTGCCGCCGTGTAAAATTCAAAAGGCCGAAAATAGAAGTTGGCCAGGCGCTGGGTAACGCGCATTAAATCTACCACGCCAATAACGCCTACCAGCGCCGAGTCTTTGAGCAGGTCAATAAACAGGTTCATGGCCGAGGGGATAATCACCGGGATAGCCTGGGGAACGATGATATCCCGGTAAACCTGAAAAGCGGTTAACCCCAAGGCATTGGCCGCTTCGTACTGGCCTTTAGAAACGGCGCTCAACCCGGAGCGATAGACCTCGGCCATGTAGGCGCTGTTCAACACGCCCAGGGCTAAAATGGCGGCCAGAAATGGTCCAAGCTGAATGCCGGTGACAATGGTAAAGCCAAAAAAGAGCCACAGGATAAAGACGTATAAGGCCGTCCCTCTAAAAAATTGAATGTAGGCAAAGGCCGGAACGCGCAACCACCAGTATGGGGCCATCCGCAAGGCAACCACCACTATGCCTAAAACAACAGCTACCACCATAGAAACCAGGGCCACGCCAATCACTACCCCGGTTCCCCGCAACAACAGTTGCCAGCTTTCTAAAATAATGCCAAACTGAAAATCCATTGCCCTTATCCTCCCCACCGCATTCTGCGCTCGATAATTGCCACAACCCCGGCAAAGGCCAGGGTGCTTGAAATCAAAATAAGTCCGGCGGCGGTATAAAATTCAAAGGGTCTGAAAAACTCAAGCGAAGCTTCGCGGGCAAAGTACATCAGGTCGGCCACGCCGATAACGGCCACAATGGTTGCCCCCTTAAACGCGCCGACAAACTGATTACCGGCCGCCGGCAAAATAATACGAAAAGCCTGGGGGAGAATAACATCTTTATAAACCTGAGGCAGGGTTAGCCCAATGGCCCGCGCGGCTTCAAATTGACCTTTATTAACGGCCATAATTCCAGAGCGATAAATCTCGGCCATGTAGGCGGCGGTAAGCAGGCCCAAGGCTAAAATGCCGGCCTCGATGGGTTCGAAGATGATATTTAACGCAAAGGCCAGGCCAAAATAAATCCACAACAAAAAAACGTATAGCGGCATGGCCCGGCCTAATTCAATGTAGGATTGGGCAATTAGCGATACCCAACGCTGGTTGGCCAGACGCATCAGGGCCAAAATCAATCCTAAAGTTAAAGCCAACGCCATTGCGCCAAGGGTAACGTAATAAGTCACCAGCACGCCCTCTAGCATTGGCTCCCAGTTGCGGGTAATCAAATGCCATTGAAAATCGTATTCCATACGCTGCCCCACTATTAACAGAAAGTCCTCGCGCCATCTACCGTGCCATTACCGTAGATGGCGGAGGACATATATTTTTTTACGATACAGCCCGCTGCTGTATCAATTTAACCAGCCGTTATCCCCCAATGGGTTTGCTGAATTCCTCGTATTTGGCCAAAACGTCAGCTTGCCAGAAGTTCCAGCGAGCTTCCAGTAAACCCTGCGCCCCCCGATAACGCATCCAGTTTTCAATCCAGAAGGCGGTTTTTTCATCGCCGTGGGGCAGCATATAGGTGTTAATATCGCGGAACAGAGAACCACCGCCCCAAATATATACCGGAGCGTTGGGATTTTCTTCAATAAAGGGGATGGCGTTCCACAGGGCCACCAGCGAAACCTGGGCGCGGCCTGTGGCTACTTCAAGCAGCGAGTCTTGCAGGGCTTCAAAAGTTCTAAAAGTAGCATCGGGGAAGCGGCTCTTGGCAGCGGCATCTTGCGCCGAGCCGGTCAGGTTGCTAAAGGTAACGCCGCTGTCGTTGAGTTCGTCGGGGTCTTCAAACGAGAGGTTATCATTAACCAAAAAGATTGAGTCTTCTTGAAAGAGGGCTTCGTCGCTAAAGCGCACGGCCAGCGCGCGCTGGGGTCGAATGGTCAGGCCGATGCCGCTCCAGTCAAACTGGCCGGCCTGCAAACCGGGAATAAGCTGGGCAAAGGGCATTTCAACCCATTCGATATCAACGCCCAAATCTTCGGCCAGGGCGCTGGTAATATCAACGCAGTAGCCCATGGGTTCGTCGGTTTGGGGGTCGCGGAATTGCAGCGGCGGAAAGGTGAGGTCTACCCCCACTCGCAGCACACCATTCTCTATCACCTGGTCAACCAGGGCCAGCTCACCTGCCTGGGCGGCGTGAATGGCAATACTTCTATACTTTTCCACATCGGCCGGCGCGGCCTTAGCTTTGGCCACAGTTAAACCCGCAGCGCCCAAACCGGCAGCAGCCACTCCGGCCATTTTTAGAAATTCACGGCGATTACCTTTTTTCATTCTAGCTCCTCCTAAATTAGATAATTTATTTTTTGGCCCCTAAAAAGGTAATTAATTGTATCATGTGGCTTTTGGCCGTCAAGAGATGGTTGGTATCAACCCATGATACCATTTGGTATCGGCGGAGCTTACTCCAGTTCTATATCGGAGCCGGGTAGAAATGCGGGGCCGTTCATGACCAGGTAGGTCATATCGCCATCAAATACGTACGGCACCCCTTTGGGAACAAACACAAAATCACCGGCTTCAACCTGCCCCGGCGTGTCATCGCCTACCTGAAACTCGCCGCTGCCTTCAATAATGTAGTAGGCCCGGTCGCTGATATCGCAGACCATTTTTTTGTGGTGGCCCCAAATTTTTACCCAGGTAACGCTAATATCCGCGCTGTGCCGGTCTCGATAGATGGCTTTTTTCATGACCAGCGGATAATCTTCTTCGGTGATATCGGGTAAATCTTTTGGTTTGATAATCATCAGATTACCGCTTTTGCAGCAGTTTCCAGGCGCCAGGCAAAATGGCCACAGCCAGGGCAATTTTCACGGCATCGCCAATCAGGAAGGGCAGCACGCCTCCGGCCAACGCCCGGCTAACCGACCCGAGCAGGTAGCTTAACCAGCTTACGCCAAAGGCATAAATAACCAGGTTGCCCAGCACCATCGCCAGCAGGGTTGTCCAGACGCGCCGGTCCCAGCCGCGCTCGGCCAGATAGCCCACCAGTCCGGCGGCAAACACAAAGCCAATCAGATACCCGGCGGTAGGGCCAACCAGCACCGCCGGGCCGGCCAGCCCCAGGGCAAACACCGGCAGGCCGGCGATGCCTTCGGCCAGGTAGGCCACAATGGTCAGCATGCCCAGCCGGCTGCCCAGCAAAACGCCGGCCAGCAGCACCGTGAGCGTTTGCAAACTAAACGGCACCGGGCTGAAGGGTAGCGGAAATGAAACCCGGGCCGACAGGGCGATGATGACGGTAAAGGCCAGCACCAGCAGCACATTGTGCAACACCCGGCGTTCCGGCCACACCCGGTCAATTAAAGTAACGGCAGGTACAGCTTGAGCTTGTAATTGCATGGTTATCTCCTGTTACGATGTTATTTTGGGACGTATCTTAATTAGTTTGAGGCGAGAGAGCAAGAACTGAACAGGTCATTTTATGGACCCATTGGTATCAGCGTTGTGAGAAATATATGGTTGATTGGGGTGCGTCCCAAATTTTAGGAAACTGGGACAAACCCAGGGGGATTCGGGGGGATACCCCCCGTTCCCCCCAGTCTGTTCCCAAAATTTGGGACAGACCCGTTAACCATTGAGAGCTTTCGCGGCTAAATCTGCTTGCGCAGGCGGGGGTCCAGGGCATCGCGCAGGCCATCGCCCACAAAATTAAAGGCCATCACAATGGTAAAAATGGCCAGGCCGGGGAAGGCGCTCATCCACCACTGGTCAAAAAAGGCAATCCCATCGGAAACCATCCGACCCCATTCGGGGGTGCTGGGTTCGGCGCCCAACCCCAAAAAGCTCAACCCAGAAAAGACCAGAATGGCGTTGCCCAAATCAAGCGTGCCTAACACCAGCACCGGCGCAATGCTGTTGGGCACAACCACCCGCCACAGCACCCGCATTTCAGTAGCGCCAATGGCCCGGCTGGCCGACACGTATTCGTTTTCCTTAACGGTGATAACCAGGCTACGCACCACGCGGGCATAATTGGGCCACCACACAATAGAAATGGCGATAACCGCGTTGCTGATATTTGGCCCCAATGCGGCGGCAATGGCCATGGCCAGAATAATGGTGGGAAAGGCCATAAACACATCGGTAATGCGCATGAGGGCTTCTTCGGCTGCGCCGCCCACAAACCCGGATACGGCTCCTACTACCGTTCCCACAACTCCGGCCAGCAGCACCACCACCGCAGCCGCCGGTATACTGATGCGCCCGCCATACATTACCCGGCTTAATACATCCCGGCCCAGTTGGTCGGTGCCAAGCCAGTAGGTAGAGCCGGGCGGCTGCAAGCGGTCAACAATGGTTTGTTTTAGCGGGCTGTATGGGGCTAAAACCGGGGCGATAATAGTAACAGTCACCCAGCCAATAATAATAATGAGGCCGACGGTTGCCAGGTGATTTTGCTTTAAAAATCGGACAACAGTCATCCATCGGGATTGCTGGGGGCGCAACGTATCAACCCTGATTGATGCGCCGGTTCCTGCCCCTGTTGTTTCAGAAATAGTTGTTGACTGCTGCACGCTGTAATTACACCTCTCGCAGGCGGGGGTCTAAAAAAACGTAGGTGATATCTACAATTAAATTGGCAATGATGAATACAAAGGCAATGAGCATGGTTACGCCCATGATTGCCGGAAAATCTAACGAAACGGAGGCCTGAAAAGCGTACTGGCCAATGCCCGGCCAGGAGAAAATAGTCTCGGTCAGAACGGCGCCGGTGAGCAAATTACCATAGGACAGGCCCAGCACCGTTACGGTAGGGATGAGGGCGTTGCGAAACGTGTGGCGAATCATCACGTGTTTCTCTTGCAAACCTTTTGAGCGGGCGGTACGCACATAATCTTGCCCCAGGGCTTCAAGCATGGCCGAGCGGGTCATGCGGGTAATCAGCCCCATGCTAAAGGCGGCCAGCACAATGCTGGGCAAAACCAGATGAGAAAGGGCGTTAAAAAACAGGTCAACATTACCTGCCAGCAGCGAGTCTACCGTGTAGAGGCCGGTAACGGTGGGCGGCGGGTTAACGCCAATATCCAGCCGGCCGGGGCCGGGCAGCCAGCGCAACCGCCCATAAAACACGTACAGCCCCACCAGGGCCAGCCAAAAAACCGGCGCCGAAACGCCGACCAGCGACAAAATCCGGCTGATTTGGTCGAGCCAGGTGTTGCGGCGCATGGCCGAGACAACGCCAAAAGGCACGCCAATCAACACCGCCAAAATTATCGAGGTGGTAGCCAATTCGATAGTGGCCGGCAAATAACGTCCCAAATCTTCGGTAACGGGCCGGTGGGTAGAGATAGAGAGGCCCATATCGCCCTGAACCAGTTTGGTGACATAAGTCAGATATTGAATATGAGGTGGTTGGTCCAGCCCCCACTTTTTTCGAAAGGCCGCCACCAGCTCTTCATTGGACACGGCATTTTGGCCCAGGGCCGCGTTTACCGGGTCAGATGGGACGGTATGGGAGATGAGAAAGGCGACCAGCGTCACCCCAATTAATAATGGAATTAATAAGAACAGTCGTCTCAGGATAAAACGTTGCATAAGAAAAATCAAGGGGATTGGGGATTAGAGATTTCGACATTAAGGCCAAAATCTCTAATCCTCCAATCACTCAATAACCATTACCAAACGCACAACTAAATTTTATTCAATACTATAGACATACGGGGCGACACGGCCCTGGGTAGAGCCGGTATAGACAAAGTTCTGGATTCGATTGTTGTAGGCAACCTGAATACCGGTCTGTACCAGAAACGCAAACGGACTTTCGTCCATCATGATAGTCTGTACATCGGTAAAAGCTCGCTCACGGTCGGCCGGGTCGGTGGCTACCCAGGCTCGGCTGACAGCTTCATTCAATTGAGAGCTGGCCCTACTTTCGTCCCAGTTGACCCGCAGCCCAACTTTACCGCCAGGCGTAAAGGCTAGACGGTCGATAGGGTCAAGGATGTCAGGCCCCCACAGCCACAAGCCAAAAGGCGACTCGCCGTTGCGGTATCTTTCAAGCGCCGGGCCGATATCGCCAGGTTTAAGATTGACGGTGATGCCCGCTTCGGCCAGGTCGGCCTGTACTTTTTGGGCCAGGGTTTCTATGGCCACGCCCCCAGAGGTAAAGATAGGATATTCCAAATCAACGGTCAAGCCATCAGGATACCCTCCCTCGGCCAGTCTGGCTTTGGCGGCTTCAACATCCCGCTGCGGAGCCATAGATGGATCCAGGGCATAGGCCCAGTGCACCGGCATGATGTTCACCGGCGTGGTCGCTGCTCCACCGGCCAGCAGCTTCATGCCCTCATAATCGATGGCTAGCCGGATGGCGTCCTGCACTGCATCTTCCGACAGAGGGCCGCCAATAGCTGGATCCGCATTCATGATCAAAAAGAAGACGGTCGGGCTTAGCCCCTCGTAAACTACAATGTTCGGATTACCCTCCAAACTGGGAAGCTGATCGGCGCTGATGTCTAAGGCAATATCTATGTCTCCTGCTTCTAGCGCCAATTTTTGGGCCGCAGCATCGGACAAGGTTCGGAAGATAACCCGATCGATATCAGCCGGCGGTCCGCTTGAATAGAAGGGATTGCGCACCAAAATTGCCTCAACTTTGGGTTCCCATCTTTCCAGCATATAGGGGCCGCTGCCGATAGAGTTCTGGTTCAACCAGGCTTCGGCCGTGTCAACCTCGGCGGCGTTCTCTGCATCCGTCGCGCCCTGTGCTCTGGCCTCCTCACTGTCCATAACGCCAAAAGAGGTAAAGGCCAGCCGCGCCAACAGCGAAGGATCAAGTTCTTTCTGGGTAATGACCAAGGTATTTTCGTCAACCGCTTCAATCGTGTCCAAATTATCAAGCAGGAATGAGGGATTGCCTTTGAGGTGACGCGCCCGATTGAGGGTAAAGGCCGCATCAGCGGCAGTCAGGGTTCGGCCCGTGCTAAAGGTGTGCCCGGGGGCAATAGTAAAGGTATACGTCAGGCCATCATCCGAAATTTCCCAGCTTTCGGCCACACCGGGGACGACTTCATCCTCCCGACCCGGCGGGAAAACGGTCAGCGTTTCATATATTCCGTTGTGCACGGAACCGGAGTAAAAATCGTAGGACCCACTCGGGTCTAACATTATCGCATCTTCGGTAATGCCAACAACCATGGTGGTGGCTTGCTGGTCAGCCGTGACGGCGCTAAAGACCGACTCATTGAGCATGGCCTGGGCCACTTCGGTGGAAGGGACGCACAGCTTCCAGCCCACTTCAATCACGTTGGGGTCATCAATTTGGGCGTAGCTGCTATCGCTGGCAGCCTTGGCGTTGGTGGCGTCGGCAATGACCGGATAGGCCAGCACGTTGCCGTAAAACTTTTCGGCCAATGTTGACAGCGAGTCGTCGGCCTGAACCACCGCGTCAGTCTCGCAGACAACCTCTTCCTGAGCCAGCGCCTGTATCGGGGCCAGCGCCAACAGCAAGGCCAACAGTAAAGCGGCATTGATTGCGTATACTACTTTCTTCATCATAAAAAGCTCCTCCTTATTGATTAAAAGTCATTTCAGGTTGAATGGACACACTGGCTAAACTCTAATGATTTTATGCTTATATTTACCCCTCCCTTCCGGTGAGAAAGAACCCCTCTACAGCCTAAAGCGCAATCAATTAAGCAAGAGTACTTCAACCAATTTCCTTGTAAAAAATCTATAGTGTGGCCCAGTATAATCTATTTTGGACTTTTTGTCGATTACATTCTTTGCATGCCGATTGTTTCAGCCAACAAAATTACGTAATCTTAGTGAGGGATGCGGATTTGCACAAGGGGAAATAGTATCAATTTATGATACCAATGGTACCAGCTTTACAGAGGGATGATCAGGTTTTCCAAATCGCGCGGATAGTAGGTGAGCATTTCCGCCTCACTTTCCGTCACCAGAACTGTGTCGGAGTGGCGAAAGCCGGCAAAACCGGGCACAAACAAACACGGTTCAACCGTTAAAACCATGCCGGGTTTCAGCACGGTCTCGTCGCCCAAGTCAAGAAAGGGCGCTTCGTGCGGTTCAATCCCGATGCCGTGGCCAATGTGGGTGCGGGTTAATGGGTACAGATTATGCGCTGCCCAAAACTGGTTGACCGCCTGTTCAACCTCGGCGCAGCGCGCGCCGGGTTTAATGGCCGCCAGGGCCACATCCTGCGCCCGCAGGGCCAGCTCAAAATATTTTTGGTGCCGGCCGGTTGGCTCGCCAACAATCATCATCCGCTCCAGCTCGCTGACGTAGCCGCCCACGTTTGAACCGACATCGGTCAAAATCACATCGCCGGGCCGGATTTTGCGCGCGCCGGTTTGCCGGTGGTTGAAGGCCGTTTTCGGCCCGGAGGTAAAGGTGACAAACGGCCCGGCAGCGCCGCTGACCGGCTCCCAGTCGTGGGGCATCGCCTTAACCATGTAGGCGGTGGCCTCGGCGGCGGCCCGGCTGGCAATTTCCAGTTCCGACCGGCCTGCTTCAACGTAATCCTGCAACAAGGTATGCGCCACGTGTCCAAAATGCACGCTGTGGCGAATCAGCTCAATCTCTTCAGCCGATTTGACCATTCGCATGTCATCAATCACCTCCCTCACGCTGACCAGGGTGGCCTGGGGGGCAACCTCGGCCAGCGACGGCCCCCGGTAGCCCCAGCCGCCTCCCCAACCCGTCCCATCGACGCCTAACCGCCGCTCGGCCAGTCCCGTTTCCGCCAGCAGTTCGGCCAGATATTGCATGGGGTGGTTGAGGCCGGGGTACTCGCGGTACACCTTTATCTGGCTGATATTGGGGTTGCGAACCGGAATGTTCTCTTCCTCAAGGTGGGGAACCAGCAGCGCCAGTTCACCCGCGGCGGGAAGCAGCAGCACAACCGGCCGCTCGGTGGCAACGTGGTGAAAACCGCTCAGGTAAAAAATTCGGGTGGCCCCAAAAACGCACAGCCCATCAAGCTGATGGGCCAGCATGTGCCGGCGCATCTGCTCAACGCGACGGTGGTATTCCTGAAAGCTGATGTTTGTTTTCATACCCGGTGGCTTCCTGTGGCGGAGTGTCAAAGTGCACTTTGACGCTCCAGATTTTTGTTCTGGGCATTGTAGCGCAGCTTCGGCCACACTTTTCTGCGCTCTTTTTTATATTCTGATAACCCCATCAATATCCGGCTGCCAGTCTTGCGCCCGTGGCCCGATGCCCCAGGCCAGCGAGGGGTTGTAGAGAAAAATCCAGGGCGCGTCATCGCGGATCAGTCCGTAAGCCCGGCGGTAAATTTGCTGCCGCTGCGCGGTATCGACGGTGGCCCGCGCCTGGTCAATCAGCGCGTCAACCTGGGGATTGGCGTAGCCCAGCCACCACGGCCCGGCCACCCCCGCATGGAATTTTTCCCGCAGGGGCCGAAAGGTGCTGAGCGGGCTGGAGTCGAAGCAGCAGGCGTCATCAATTTGTTTGGCTTTGACCATCTGGGCGTAGGCCGGACGGTCGGCAAACTCTCTGATGTCGGTGGTGATGCCTACGCGGGCGTACTGTTGGGCCATCACTCTGGCGACCTCGGCGGCTTCATCGGGCAGAGTGGTGGGCACATCCAGCGCCAGGCGCAGTCCCCCGGCATAACCGGCCTCGGCCAGCAGCAATTTAGCCAGCGCCGGGTCGTGGGGATAAGGCGGCAGCGCCGGGTCGTGGCCAAAGTGCAAATCGGTGAGGGGGCCGTTGATGGGCCGGGCGGTGTTGTCCATCACCAGGTTAATGATGTCCGGCACATCCAGGGCATAGTTGAGCGCCTGACGCACCCGTTTATCTTGACACACGCCGGCAAACAGGTTGCACATAAAGGTGGCGCACACGCTGCTTGGCGCTTCAACCAATTTGACCTGTTCAGCGGCCTTAACGGCGGCGCGATAGGCCACCGGCACGTTTGAAATCAAATCGGCCTGACCCGCCAGCAGCGCCTCAACCCGCCGTCCGGCCTCCGGCGCGGCCTGCCAGTGGAGATTCTGCGCCGGCGGCGGGCCGCCCCAGTAGCGGTCGAACGCCCGCATGACAATCCTGTCACTATCAATGCTGACCGGTTGGTACGGGCCGCTGCCCACCGGCCTGCCGGGCAAATCCGCCAGGCTGCGCTGCGGCACAATGGGGATATCCACCAGCAAATCGAGCGCGTCGGCCATCGGTTCGGCGGTGATAATCTGCACCGTCTGCGCGTCAACCGGTTTGAAATGCGCCCCCTTGAAATAGCTCTGGTACAGCCCCTCGGTGCCCAAATCGCTGCCCAGGGTGGGGTCGCAGGCCCGCTCCAGCGAGGCGACCACATCCTGCGCCCGGAGCAGGTCGCCATTGTGAAAATGAACTTGCGGGCGCAGTGAAAACGTCCAGGTGCAGGCGTCTTCAGCCAGAGACCAGCGCTCGACCAGCAGGGGTTGGTAGTTCCCCTGCCGGTCGCGCCGCACCAGCGCCTCAAATATGGCTGATAAAACACTCAACCTGTCTTTGTTATCGCTGGCAATGTGCGGGTCGGCCAGGGGGCTGTGAGCTTGCCAGATGGTCAGCGTTTCGGCAGGTCGAAACGGCATTATTCCTCCGGCTCCAGCCCCAGCAGCTTTTCGGGATTGGTTTTGACCATCATGCGGATGTCATCCGGGGGAATGCCCAAATCTAGCAGGCAGGCGATAAACT
Organism: uncultured Caldilineaceae bacterium; assembly: GCA_964486935.1. Taxonomy (GTDB): domain Bacteria; phylum Chloroflexota; class Anaerolineae; order 4572-78; family J111; genus CAZAPG01. Next base: position 47,149 of record CAZAPG010000021.1, read on the forward strand.
GGCGCAGCCCCTCTACCGGGGTCGATAGCCCGTAGCGGCCAAAATCGGTGGCCATAATGCAGTGCTGCGGCCCAATCTGACGGATTTGCCGGGCCACTTCGGGCAGGCCGCCTTGGGCGTGTTCGCTCATACCCTCGTCGATGGAGATGTACTCTTTTTCAACGTAGTAGTGGGTCAGCGGAATCAGGGTGGCGGCGGTATACGCGCCAAAGGTGTACTCGATGAAAGCGCCTTTGGCGGCCATCTCTTTGAGTTGCTCCACCGTGGCAATTTTCGTCACCGAACTGGACACGATGATTTTTTGATATCCGTATTTTTCTTTCAAATCAATCAGGCGCATGGCTTCTGCCACAGAAACGTGGCCGGTATCCAGGTAAACATGGGGATGGTCGGCAATGAGCCTGAGAATTTCGTCCAGCTCCGGGCCGGGGCCGGCATCCAGCGGAATGCGGATGCAGCGGTCCAGCTCTTCGGTTTTGAATTTGGGGTACAGCTCGCTGAGCGGCACAAATGTACCTTTGATGATGCGCCCCTCTTTGGCGGCTTGATAATAAGTTGAGTGCGCCCCAAAGCTGATATATTTGGCCCCGTCGCCGTAGTAGAGCGCGGTTTTAACCGCCCGCGGATTCATGCCGCCGTAGACGGTGTTCAAAATCAGGCCGCCATAAACCTTGAAATCCGGTACGGCCCGGTTGACCAGCCAGGCGGTGCCGTTGCTCATTTCAAACACATCCAGCAGCACAATGGCCCGCATGCCGGCATCACGGGCCTGAGTCGCCGCCTCAAAGGGGTCCACCCGGCGAGGGCTGCTGAACAGGTGCGGACCGGGGTGAACATGGATGTCGATGGCCCCCTTCAAAAGCTGATAGGTTAGCTCCAGCGTGCGTCCTGCCGGTAGTTCGATCATATCTCCTCCGATTTACAGTAATCCGCCCGCCCGCATGTCGCGGAAGGACTGCCGGTAAGCGTCAATAATCAGGTCAACATCCTCAGCCGTATGCGCCGCCGAAACCAGCGCAAAGTGGCCGTGCGGAATAAACAGACCGTGTTTGGCCAGATGGGGATACAGCGCCCGCACCGCCGCTTTATTCTCGTTGGCAACATCCCGCACCGATTTGACCTCATCGGGCACAAAACGGGCCATAAACAGCGAGCCATCGCCCACAATGGCCACCGGATATTCCTCCTCGCGCACCAGCGCCTGCAACCGCCGCCGAATCTCCACGCCCAAAGCATTCACTTTTTCATAAACTTCAGGATGCTCTGCGAGATAAGAAATCACGGCGATACCCACGGCCATCACCGGCACGCAGCCGTTAAACGTGCCGCCGTAGTAGGCTTTTTCGCGCATATCGCGGGCGGGGTCGCCGGTGCTGCCCAGCACGCGCATCACCTCATCGGTGCCGGCAATGACGCCCAGCGGCATGCCGGCCCCAACCACCTTGCTGTAGGTGGCAATATCGGCCTGAACGCCGTAAAAACCCTGCGCGCCGCCGTGCCCCAGCCGGAAGCCGGTGATAATTTCATCCATCAGCAGCAGCACGCCGGCCTCGGTGCAGACCCGCCGCAGCTCGGCCAGCCATTCGCGTTCGGCGGGGATGGCCCCGCCCGCGCCCTGAATCCCCTCAACCATCACCACGGCCAGCTCATCCTTCAAGCGATAAATCTTGTCAAAGGCCGACTCGTGATTATAGGGCAGCACGTAGCTGTGGGCCAGATTCTCCCCCGGCACGCCGATGGAATGGGACATAAAGTGCGGGTCGTCAACCGGGCCATCCACCCCACCGATACTGCCCAGCACGGCATCGTACCAGCCGTGATAGCCGCCCTCGAATTTGGCCAGGCCCATTTTGCCCGTGGCCGCCCGGCAGATGCGCAGCGCGTTCAGCGTGGCCTCGGAGCCGGAGTTGCAGAAGGTCACTTTATCCCCGCAAGGGATGGCCTCAGCCAGCAGTTCAGCCAGTTCCACCTCGCGCAGGTGAGGCGTGCCGTAGCCGGTGCCGTCGGCAATGGCCTGCTGCGCCGCCTCGACCACCAGCGGGTGAGCGTGCCCCAAAATGTGGGAGCCAAAACCGATACCGCAATCCACATATTCGTTGCCGTCAATATCATACAATTTAGACCCCTGCCCGCGGGCCGCATAAAAGGGGAACGGCGGCAAAATCCGCGCCCGGCTCACCGTCCCCGAAGGGATGACCCGGCAGGCCCGCTCATAGGCCTGTTCCGACTCGCGCCGCATATCGCGCAGGGTGTCGTCAATATTGGGTGTTAAAGCCATTCGTTGCCTCCAGAAGTTGCTATCGCTTTTTAAAATACTTGATTAGCCACCTAAATTTATCCTGTCTGCCAAAATCTTTATGGGGCACTGGTCATTTGTCATTGGTCATCTCACTACCCGACATCATATCATTTTTGGTAAGAAATAACCTCTCGCCAAGTTCGCAAAGACGCAAAGAAAAGAGAATTTGTAACTACTCAGCCGCCGGTTCGCCCCGCGTTAAAACGCCGGGCTGAAACAGGTGCAAGGACGCTAAAGCGCCCTTAATTCGCTTAAAATTGGGTTTTTGAGTCGGTTTTAACCGACTTTCACCTGTCTTAGCCTGGGATTTGAATCCCAGGCGACGCCGGCTGAGTAGTTACGAGAATTTTTCAAAAAAACTTGGCGACCTTTGCGCCTTTGCGTGAGAAATTTTAATGCTATGTCGGGTAATGAGAAAACAAGTGACGGCCTACCCCAACCCCTTCAACAGAACACCGCCATCCACCGGCAGCACCACGCCGGTGATGTAGTCTGACTCATTTGAGGCCAGAAACAACACCGCGTTGGCAATATCGAGCGGGGTGCCGGCCCGTTGCCAGGGGATGGCCTGTTCAATCTGTTTGGCTCGCTCCGGCTCTTTCAGCGATTGGTGGGTGCTGAGGCCATTGCGGATGATGCCGGGGGCAACCGCGTTGACATTAATCTGATGCGCGGCCAGTTCCAGGGCCAGTTGTTTGGTGAGCACGTGCACCCCGCCTTTTGAGGCGGCATAATGCGGCTCTTTTTTGGGCGGGGTAATCCCGGCAATCGAGCCGATGTTAATAATTTTGCCGCCCTGGCCGGCGGCAATCATGGCCCGCGCCACGGCCTGGCTGCACAAAAACGCGCCTTTCAAGTTGACGGTCATAATCCGGTCCCACTCGGCCTCGCTGATATCCAGCAGCGGGGTGATGTTTTCAACCCCGGCATTGTTCACCAGAATGTCAATGCGGCCCACCTGCGCGACCATCTTTTCAACCTCAGCTTTATTGGCGACATTCACCTTTACCACCCGCGCCTGCCGGCCCAGCGCCTCGATTTTGGCCGCGGTTTCAGCCGCTACCGCTTCGTCAATATCGGCAATAACGATATCCGCGCCCTCCTCAGCCAGCCGCAGGGCCAGGCCCTTGCCAATACCGGCCCCGCCGCCGGTTACAATCGCAGTTTTTCCCGATAATCTCATCAATGACTCCTTGAAAATAGCCCCCTCCCTAACCCTTACCCTGACAGGCGGCGGGTGGGGGTTGGTTAATTTTTCATGGCCGGCGACAGGTCAATCCGTTTGAAACAGTTCGATGACCTCGCCGTTGGGGCCGTTGAAAAAGGAGATGGTGGCCCGGATATCCTGCATCGTGACCTGTTTCGGCTCCACGGTGATTTCATACCCCGCCTGGCGAACATGCTCGGTGGCGGCGTGAATGTCGGTGGTGGTCAAAGCCAGGTGAGTCAGCGGGTCGTTGGCAGCGGGGCTGCCGGGGGACGGCGTGTTGGCGGTGGGCGCGAAAAACTCAATGTGACTGCCGTCGCCCATATCCATCAGCACAATACGCCGCTGTGAGGTTTTGCCGACGAAATCGGCCACAATTTCCATGCCCAGCACGTCTCGATACAGCCGCAGGGTGGCCTCCCAATCACGCACCTGAATGGCCAGATGATGCAGGCCACAGCCGGGAATAACTTTATTTTTGGTACCCACGGGCATCAGCCACCTCCGCTTGAACCACGCGCAATATGGACGGGTCGATTTCAGCCAACGAAACGCAGCCGGTCAGAGACATGCTCCGCTGCAACTCCTCGTGCAAAATATCCATCATTGCGCGCACGCCGGCCCGGCCGTCAGCAGCGCAGGCAATTAAGAGCAGCGTGACCATCCCCACGCCGTTGGCTCCCAGCGCCAGCGCCTTGAGCGCGTCCGTCCCCCGCCGGAAGCCGCAATCAACCAGAATAGTCATCTCCGGCGCGGCCCGGCGAACCTCCGGCAAAATTTGCAGCACCGGCACGGCGTAATCAATCGCCTCGCCGCCGTGAAAGCTGACTACAATCGCCTCGGCCCCCAACGCCTGCGCGGCCAGCGCATCCTGCACGCTCAGGACACCTTTGACCACAAACGGCAGCGGCGTGGCGGCCACAAATTGCCGCATCTCCGCCATTGATTTGGGCGACAACTGCCAGTGGGCCGGGCCAAGCGGCTCGTCCCACGCTTTTTCTTCAAAAAAAACGTCAATATCCATGCCGACGGCCACGCAGCCCACCTCTGCCGCCCGCTCCAGGTGGCGTAAAATCAACTCGTTATCACCGTAGGGTTTGACAATATGAACCACCGGCGCGCCCTGGTCAACAATGGGGGCCAGTTCGTCCAGCTCAATTCCGCCGGTGGACATCATGCTGCCGGCGTCGGCCAGGCCGGCCGCAATCTGCTCCAGGTAAGGCGTCTCCCACGGGCCGAGTTTTTCCAGCACCCGCGACTTGCACATGGCCGAAGCCACAATGGGCATGGTCAGCGTTTGCCCAAACAGTGTGGTTGTCGTGTCGGCGGGCCGGCTGCCGAGCAGTCGCATTTCAAACACCAGCGAGTCGATGTGCTGCCGGTTGAGCCGGTTCTGCGAGCGGGTCTCCCCGCCCAAATCCAGGTACGGCTCCATGCCCGCCGCCCGGATGCGGTCCAGTCCCTTGTTGAGAATTTCATCGTAGCGCATTGAGTTCACTCATTTCAGAATTGCAAAATCGTAATGACGAAGGACGAAAAACATCCAGAGTAGAACATTCGTCACCGGTCGTTCGTCCTTCGTCCAGACAGGTTATTCCGTTTCTGCCACCGCCTGACGCAGCGCCCGCAGGTTGGCCTCCGGGGTGAAGCCGTTGGCGGTGCAGGTGGGGGCCAGAATAAAGCCGGTGCGCCCGGCCTGGGCGATGGCCTCCCGCGCTTCGGCCAGCACATCATCCGGGCTGCCGTTCAGCAAGGTGCGGGTGGACACGCCGCCGGCCAGAGTTTTGGCGGTCATCTGCCGCGCCTGGGCCACATCGGGGCCGTAATCGGTATGATTATCCCAATGGATAACATCCACCGGGTAATCGGCGACCAGATCAAACATCACGTTCTGGCGGCAAACGTGCAAAATGGTCAGCCGCGATTTGCCGGCGATGGCTTCCAGAATCGGCACATCGTAGGCAGCGCCAAAGGCTTCATGCTCCTCGGCGGTCAGGGCGTCGAAGTTGGCCATTTGGGTGGCCAGAAAAATACCGTTCACGCCCGCATCGAGGCAGGCCAGGGCGTATTCCCGGACCACATCGCGGATGACAGCCAGCCCGGCATGAAGCTTGTCCGGCGCGGTTCGCAAATCCTGCACAATCCGCTCTCGCGAGTCGGCTGTCCAGCAGAGCATTCCGGCAATGGTCAGCGGGGTGTAGAGGGTGGTCACAAAGGGTACATCCTCATCCAGCGCGTCAGCAATATAACGGATGGCTTCCAATTCTCGCCCCAACCCGCCGGCGTGAATATTCAATTTGGGCAGCGACTCCCACTCATCCACCGACTGCACCGCCGCATCCACCCAGGTGGGATGCACCCGGTCATCCTTGCTAAAGCGGATAGTCGGCCCCCAATCCTCAGTGGGATAAACGCCGGTGGGAGTCAGTTTGATAATATCCAGGTCATACTCGCGGTACAGGGCCAGCGTCAACTCGGCCAGCCGCCGGGGCGACCACTCCTGCACGGCGTAGTGCCGCCAGAAGCTGTAAGGAACCCGGTCAACCGCTTCGCCGCGCAGGGCGGCTTCTATTCTTTCCCATTTGTTCACAGTGATATCTTTCCTTTCCTGATTTCGCGCTTCACATCGCCGTCAGGCCGCCATCCACCGGCAGGGCCACGCCGGTGATGTAAGATGAGTCAGCGCTGGCTAAAAAGAGGGCCACTGAAGCCAATTCTTCCGGCTCGGCCACGCGGTTGAGCGGGATACGCTCCAGCAGGCGCCGGCGGGTGGCCTCCGGGTCGGGCGTCTCTTCGATAAATTTGCGGTGCATGGGGGTGTTGACCTCGCTGGGGCAGATGCAGTTGACCCGAATGTTGACGTGGGCGTAATCAATAGCCACCTGTTTGGTCAGCAGCACCACCCCGCCTTTGGCCGCGGAGTAGGGCGCTTGTCGAGGCGAGGCCACCAGCCCCAGCATCGAAGCTGTATTGATGATAGAGCCGCCGCCCCGTTTGAGCATCTCCGGGATGGCGTATTTGCAGCCCAGCATCACCCCTTTCAGGTTAACGTCGATGCTTTTGTCCCATACCTCTTCGCTGGTTTCGGTCACCATTGCCGGAATGGTCAGGCCGGCGTTGTTGAACAAGACATCCAGCCCGCCAAAGCGGTCAACCGCCACGCGCACCATATTCTCCACCTCGGCGGCCTGGGAGACATCGACCCGCACAAACACAGCCTCGCCGCCGCCGGCTTCAATTTGAGCCACGGTTTCCCGGCCGGCACTTTCCGCCACATCGGCCACCACCACCCTGGCGCCCTCGCGGGCAAAGAGAAGCGCCGTAGCCCGGCCAATGCCGGAACCGGCGCCGGTTACAATCGCGACTTTTTGATTGAGTTTCATCTCATTTATTCCTCACCCGGACAAGCCGGAATTGAATGGTATCTACCCAAACAACGTTTTGCGCTTTGGGCCAGACAGAGCGCCCTTTTAGCCGGCCGCGTCCGGGGAGTCGCCCCAAATCAGGCTTTGCTCCAGGGGAATGCCTTTTACTTCAACCTGAATTTGGGTGGGTACTGCCTGTCGCACGGCCTGGGTAGAATGACAGGCGCGTTCGGCGGTTCGCACTACGCGGGCCAGGTCTTCGGGCGGCGCGTCAGAATCCAGTTGCATTTCAATATCCAACCCGATGGGATTAGTCTGCAATGTTCCCTGAAGGGCCGACCCTTCGGTATGCATGCCCCAGCGGCCCTTCATAGTAACGCCGTTGAGTGGAACTTTTAACACAGCCGCATACTGCGGCACCTTGGTCATAAGTCAAAAGAGAACACCGGCCAGGAAGAAAGCCAGGGGCGGCGGGGCTGTATCATCGCCGCCCATATGCTCACCTTCATCGCAAACCAGGGTGTAAATTTTATCGCTGGCCGGATTGACTACTTTAACTTTGGCTTCCTGACGCATTTTTTCAACATATTTGACTTCTCCCTCAAGAACCACATCTCGGCGCTGGAATCCCTGCACCATTCTTAAAAAGTCGGTTGTCATCAATTATGTCCTTTCGGAACGATTTGCATCTAACGTTCAAAATCTTGCATGTGGGGCGGGATCGGTTCGCCGCGCAGCTCTATGGAGCGAGCGGTCATGGCCAAAGCCCCGGCCCGAACACTGGCCGGCAAGCCTTTTTTCTGCATGGTGTGCAGCGAGGCCCAGGTCAGCCCTTCTCGGGTGGCAACCATATTTATAATTTCATCAGGGCTGTAACCACTATCACGAATCATTCGCCCGGCGGCCACCAAACCTTCACAGGCTAACTCTCTGGCCAAATCCTCCGGGATACCCTGGTCAATACCGGCTTGAATCAACTCTTTTATAATCAGGCATGAGTAGGGCGTTATAGCCGGGCCAATGCCGGTAGCGGCATCAACCAATTCATCCGGCAACCACATAATGCGCTCACAGGTGGGTTGAAAAAGCCGTTCCGCAACCTGCCGCTGTTCGGCTGTGGCTTTGTCATTGGCCGACAGAAAGCCAAGCCCGGCTTTAATCCAGCTACTTGGGGGCGGAACTGCGCGGATAACCCCCATACCTTCGGCCAAATGGCGTTCCAGCCAGGGGATATCCAGGGCCGCGGCAATAGAAACAAAAAATTTCTCGGAATTGAGGGCCGGTCGAAGTTCTGCCAGCAGCCCTTCAAATTCCTGCGGCCTGACGCTCAACATGATGCCATCGCTTTTGGCCGCCGCGGCCAGGTTGTCTGCTTCCACCGTACCGCCATACCGTTCCTCCAACTCGGCCCGGCGTTCCGCGCGACGATGGGTCAAAATAAAATTTTCGCGGGGCCAACCCTGCTCCAAAGCTAATTGAACAACTGCTTCCGACATTGTGCCTACACCAATAACAGCCAGCGTGGGAAATTGCATGAAGTTTCTCCTGATAAAGATAGGGTCTAAAGGTTAAATGATTTTTTGCGGGGTGAGGCAAACTACAGGTTTTTACTGACACTTACCAACTTGATAAAATCCAGAAGCAGGCGACTAAAGAATATCAAACAGACTGGCCCCTTTCATAACCTCCTGGGGCGTGCCTTGCCGAACCACCTGCCCGCTGCGACAGGCATAAACCCAGTCGGCTATCTCTAAAGCCAGGTTCACATTTTGCTCGACCAGCACTACAGCTATTTTCAAAGTATCCGTTATTTCTTTAATTTTTTGGGCCAGTTCCTGAGCCGCCCCAATCGCCAGACCGCTGGTAGGCTCATCGAGCATCAGCACCCGGGGCTGGGCCATCAACGCGATTGAGACGGCTAACATTTGCTGCTGACCGCCGCTCAAGGCGCCGGCTTTAAGATGAAGGCGCTCCCGCAGAACAGGGAATAGCTGAAACACGCGCTCTTTGCCCTCATACAGAGCTTGAGTTGAGTTGAGGCTGTAGGTTCCCAGTTCAAGATTTTCCTCAATTGACAAGGCTTCAAAAATACCGCGTCCCCGGTTGCTGGTTTGAGGAACCAGAGCAATTCCCTTTTTCACCTTTTGGTCGGGCCGCTGGCCGGAAATATCTTCGCCGTTCAGCAACACGCTGCCAGCATCAAGCGGAATCAGGCCAAAGATGGCTTTCAGGGTGGTAGATTTGCCGCTGCCGTTTCGGCCAATAATCAACCTGACCTGACCGGCCAGGGCCTCAACCGAGACGCCGGATAAGGCTTTCAGTTTGCCATAGCTGGCTTCCAGGTTGTTAGCCTGTAGATGAACAGTCATTGGCTTAAATACCCATAAATCCCTTAAGAACCCGGGGGTCATCCAGCACAGTTTCCGGCGACCCCTCAACCACCAACCGGCCCTGGTCCATAAAGATAACTTTGTGGCAAAGCTGTTTTACAATTTCAAGATTATGCTCAACCAGTAAAATGGTTTTACTCTGTTGCACCAGCGTCTGTATCAACTGCACCATGCCGTCAACGGCTTCGGGGTCAAGGCCGGCTGCCGGCTCATCCAGGCAAATCAATTCGGCTTCAGCTGCCAGCGCCCGCGCCAGCGCCAGCCGTTTTTGCTGGCCGTAAGACAGGTCGCTGGCAGCCGCATTGATGACATGCCCCAACCCCACAAACCGAAGCAATTCTTCTGCCCGAATTCGGCACTCTTGCTCATGCCGGTTACTCTTGCGCCACGCAAAAAACAAAGGGACAACCTGTTCCCCCGGTTGGCGCTTCATCGCCAAAACCACGTTATCACGAACGCTCAACGACTCGAACAAACGCAACTCTTGAAAGGTTCTGGCAATGCCCAAAGAGACAATATGATGAGGCGCAGTGGCATCAATAGCCTTGCCTTTGAAATGGATTTGGCCCTGGTCTGGCAAAATGAAGCCGGTAAGCAAATTAAACACCGTCGTCTTGCCGGCTCCGTTTGGCCCAATAAGCCCAACAATCCGATGCTCCTCAACCGTAAAGGAAACATCATCAACCACCACATTGCCGCCAAAGGCTTTATACAGATTACGGGCCTCAAGTAACGTTGAACGCTCAAGGCCGGATGGGTCCAATGGTGGAGGAGGTGCTCCCCCACCATTGGCATCAGTTTGACTCATAAGCTGCATTCACTATTGAAGTTTGAAATCGTAAATTCCCTGGTTTTGCATTTCTCGGGCCGACATGAAAATTACCGGCTCACCATTTTGGGCTGTTTTCAAATCCAAAGCTCTAATTGCGGTGCCATCGGGCCGGTAAGTAACCGGGCCAAGCACGCCAATATAAGTACCGGTGCTCAACATTTCATCCCGGATATTGGTGCCGGTCAGAGCCAACCCTTTTTGTTTTACTGCGGCGGCAGCCTGAAAGACGCTTGAAGCCAGGTCAAAATGGGTATTGGAGAAAATCAGGGGGTCCTCGCCATATTTGGCCCGGAACTGCTCGACATATTCATTATAGCGAGTCTGGTCCTCTGCCAGGGCCGAAGAGGTCCAGAAAGCGTTTTCGGCAGCCTGCCCGGCCACCGAGAAAAGCTCCGGCACTTCCAGCCCCTGATAGCTGATGATGGGTGCCGTAACCCCGCTTTCACGGAGCTGCCTGACCAGCAAACCCTGGTTGGCCGCCGAAGAGGCAATATAAACAACTTCTGGTTCTGCGGCCAAAACTTTGGCGGCCAGCGTGGCAAATTCGGTTTGGTCAGGCTCGTGGCCTTCCTCAATCACAACTTCGCCCCCTAAATTTTGCCAGTAGGGCACCAAGAACTCTCGTGTGCCGTTGCCAAAATCGTCATTACGATACACGAGAGCCAATCGCGTGGCCCCCAGCGCTTTGCTGGCATAACTTAACCCCACTTCTACTTCAAATGTGGCATTGGCAATGCTGGACAGGAAATATTGGCTGGCTCCCACCAGGCGAGGGCTGTTTGCGCCGGCGCTCACCTGAAGAATCTGGCTTTCATCGGCAATAGGCATTACAGCCAGGGTGGGGCTGGAATAAACATTAGCCAGCACCTGTACCTGGTCAACATTGATCAATTTACGCGCGCCGGTTACGGCCTCGGCGGGTTTAGCCTGATGGTCTTCGTAAATAATCTCGATGGGAATACCATCGATGCCACCCTGGGCGTTCCAAAGTTCAGCGGCAAGGTCAAACCCTCTTCTGAACTGTTCACCCTGCGCAGCCGTTGGACCGCTCAGATTCAATACAGCGCCAAATCTAAAAACGTCGGGGTATTCCACATTGGCTGGCTGGGCCGTAATTTCAGTGCCAAGCATCGCCTGAGCATCGGCGCCGCTGGGAATGCATAATTTCCAACCGGGTTCAATAATATTTACATCTTCAATGGTGGCATAAGTGGAGTCGGTGGCAGCCTTGGCATTGGTCGCCTCGGCTATGGCCGGAAAAGCCAGCACGTCGCCATAAAACTTGTCCGCAATTTTTGACAGCCAGTCATCGGCCTGCACCACCACGTCTGACTCGCAGGCAACCTCGGTTTGAGCCAGGGTGGCTACAGGGGCAAGAGTCAGTAAAAATGCGGTTAATATTACCAGACTTATTATTTTAGACCCGAGTTTCATAAGCTCCTCTCCTTTGAAACAACCTAACCTATAAATAAATTAATACTAGACGATTGAAATCAAAACCTCCTGGTTACGACGTAAGTTCCAACCTCTTAACCGGCCTTATGGATATAAAATTAAACCTCCTTCCGATGCCTGACTAAACGGGTTTTTTCTGCTTTAAATTGATACCTTCGGCTCCGGCCTCTAGCTGGCCGCGCTTTCCGGCAGGGCGCGCCAGATGTCCAAGCATACCCTGTGGTTTGAATAACAAAATAAAAATCAACAAGACCGCATAGATAACCTGATTAAGCGCCCCTTTTACCGCCGGGGCAAGGTCTAAAAAGCGCAGCGACTCCGGGATAATCCAGATAATGATAGCCCCAATAACGGCTCCCCAAAACGTTCCCCGACCGCCAAGAATGGAAGCCATTACAATCAAAAAGGAAATCTGCAAAACAAACGCCTCCGGGTCGATGAACTGGACATAAGTGGCGTACAAACCACCGGCAATGCCGGCCAGGCCGGCGCTCAGGGCAAAAACAGTTACTTTAAAGGCGAACACATTTTTGCCACAGGCTGCCGCGGCCAAGGGGTCATCTCGAATACTTTTTAGTACCCGGCCAAATGGAGAATAACTGAGCCGCCAGGCGAACAGGCAGCAGACTATAGCAATAAAATAAATGACGCCGGTTCGCTCCCAGGAACCTTTGAAGGAATAGCCAAACAAATCGGGCGCAGGAATGCCGGGCAACCCCATCGAACCTCTGGTAATATCGGTGAGGTTGAGCATAAGGGCATGCACAATGATGGCAAACCCCAGCGAGGCGACCACCAGATAATCGCCGGTTAGCCGGGTAGCGGGTATGCCAACCAGCACCGCAATAAAAAGCGTAAAGATGCAGCCAAACAGCAGGGCCGGCAAGAATGAAATATCCCACCGCAGCAGAGCCAGCGCGGTGGCATAAGCCCCAATACCATAAAACGCGCCGTGGGCAATGGACAACATCCCCGTATACCCCAACACCAGATCATAAGAGGTAGCCAGAATAATGTAGATACCTATTAACGCCGCAACGGTGAGCACATACTCTGTCATTAGACTTCTCTTGCCACCGAGCCAAAAAACCCCATGGGGCGCAATAATAGAAAGACGATGAGAACCAGAAAGGCAATGGTATCCTGCCACTGGGAAGGCAGCCAGAAAACACTCACATTTTCCAGTATCCCCAAAAACAAGCCCGAAACCGCCGCCGCAGGGATAACGCCAACACCGCCGATAAACACCACAATGGTTGCCACCAAAAGCGGAACCAGCCCCATCGAAGGGCTGGCCCCTTTGGAAGCGACATCAATCAGGGCCGCCGGCAGCAACAACGCCGAACCAACCGCATAAGTCCACAGATAAACCCGCTCGGTGTTTAGCCCAATAATTGTGGCCATGGTGGGGTTGTTAACAACCGCCCGGGTGGCCTGGCCAATGCGCGTTCGGAATAGATAAACGAGGATAAAAATAGTCGCAAATATTCCGGCCCCAATCTTCCAGAAATCCAGAACAACCAGATGAACAGGGCCGATTTTTACGGGTGGAGAGAGAGCTTGCGACAGAGGCAGGGGCGCTCCGCCAAATTGAATAGTGAGCAGATTTTGAAACAGCAGCAAAATGGCAAAAGAGGCGACAAGTATCAGCACGGGCGGAGCGCTTTTGTGTCGCATGGGCCGGTAGACCAGCAACTCACACCCCAAACCTACCAACACGGTGGGAATAATAGCCAGCATCACCGCGATTGGGATGGGCAGCCCCAGTTGCACAACTCCCAGGTAAATGGCGTAGGCTGCCACCGCATACACCGCGCCGTGGGCAAAGTGAAATACGCCGGTTGTATTAAAAATAAGACCAAAACTCAACCCAAAGGCCGCATACACCGCCCCGAGAACCACACCGTTCACGAAAAGTTGAAGGAATAGATTCATTTGCTGTTACATTGGAATAAGTTAGTAACTTTGAACCCGGATAATACCGCCAACCAAACCCTATTACAAGAGCTATATGGTTCACAAATTGAGCCAACTGGTATCATTTGAAGGGGTTAGCCAGCACCGGCAAGCTCAGCCGCTTAATTAACAGCTTAATTTGATGAGGGCGAGAAGTCTAAAATTGTTCCAACCCGCCTTGCCTGTTCAAGTAAATTCAAGGCAGCCGAAACCACCCTGTATTGGGTGTCATAATCACCCGCCAGGCCCAGAGTTCTACCCATAAAATGAGGCGTAATTAGCGCGCGGGGCAGGGTCATCATCTCCAGGCGGCGGCGAAATGCCCGGATACCCACAACAACAGTCGCAATCCCGGCTTCTTCAAGCAATCTGGCCAAGTGCCCCACGGACACGTGGCAGGCGGGTCAGACAGGCACTAACAAGGCAATATCTATCTGCTGAGATTTAAGCAATCGCACCCATTCTGGCCCTGTTTTTTTGAGTAATCTTAGCTGCGAGCTGGCCCCTACAAAGGAATATGCGTCCGGGGCCAATTGGCCAATTGTACCTTCCTGCTGCAATTTTAAGAGTATTTCCAGCGGAAACACCACATTAGGGTCCGTCTGTGCCGCCCTGATATCGTAGCCGGGGTGTCGCACCCGCAATTTCTCCTTGGGGGTATCAGCCGGAATAATGGAAAGTTTTGCCTCTGTTTTAACAAAATCATCAATTCTCCGCGCCGCTTCTGTCTGAGTCATACTTTTGATACCAAACGGCTCCGGGTCATCTCCCTGCACAAAATGGCCGCTGGTGGTGACAAGCGCCAGGCGCGACTCTGCCACCGTTTTATCTGGCCGGACAAATGGCCCCTCGTCATAACTCCACGGCCCATCTTTGGCATAAGCGCGAACCTGCCATTCGTAGGCATGTTCGACCAGCCGGGCCAGATTACCATCGTCAAACGAGTCGCTCAACTTCCATAAAAGCTCCTGAAAAAATTGAGCAGCTTCTTCATCGGCCAGGTTGGCCAAGAACTTAAAGTTCAAATCGCTGCGAGAGCCGTAATGGAAGGATTTCTTGAAGGTTTCAAAAGGCTCATGGCCGGTGTCATCTTGAGGCATAATCCGTTCCTGGCTTTACTGATAGATTGAACCGTGAAAATTGATTATCTTCGAGGCTGGAGGCCGCAAACCTCAGCCACGCGCTCCATTTCCTCACGGAAAGGGCCAAGGTCCGGGCCGTCCAAGGGCGGGTCTACAACGACATGTTGAATTCCCAACTCCAGGTGCCGGACGTGCGTTTCGGCGTTGAGCGGGTAGGCTTTGTTAGGCCGTACGACCACCAGCACCGAATCCGGGTCCCGGTGATTCTGCTCGCAAAATTGCCGCAGTTTTTTTAGCCCGCCGGCCAGTTGTTCCATAGAAAGTTGCAGCGGATGCCAGCCATCGCCAACCCTGGCAATTCGCTTCAAAGCCGCCTCGCTGTGGCCGCCCCACACCACCGGAATGGTTGGCTGAACAGGCCGGGGGTGCATTTTGCAGCCGGAAACCTGATAGAATTCACCTTGAAACTCAACCGTATTGCCCGTCCAAAAGGCCCGCATGAGTTCAACCATCTCCACAGTTCGCGCGCCGCGCCGCTCAAAAGGAGCGCCAATCAAGTCAAACTCCTCTTTCATCCAGCCGACTCCTATGCCCAGCATCACCCGCCCCCCACTCAAATAGTCCAGCGAGGCAAGCTGTTTGGCCAGCAGAATCGGATTGCGTAACGGCGCCACCATCACCGAGTTGCTCAATTTCAGGCTTGGAGCAACCGCGGCGGCCCAGGCCAGAGCCAATAGCGGGTCCAGCCAGTTTGTATTGGCGGGGTAAGGCCATTTGTGAGGCGGGTAGGGATAGGTTGAGTTTATTGTCTCAGGTTCGGGCAGTGCCACATGGTCGCTAACCCACAGGGAATGAAAGCCCAGTTCCTCGGCCCAGCGGGCCACCGTTACAATCGTCTGAGAGCTTACCCTGGCCCCGGCAGCGGGTAAACGAACACCTATTTGCATCATCATCTCCTGAGTTAATATTCAATTCCCTCTACGGAATCAACTCGCTGGCCAGCCCCAGCAGTTTAATTTCACCCTGCTCCACTCGCCAGATGCTGACCTGCGGGTCGCGCCGGTCGCCGTTGGATTCAAAGGTAACGGGGCCGGTCACGCCTTCAAATTTTCGGGTTTGGGCGACTTCTGCCAATACGCGCTCCCTGTCCGCCTGACCGGCCCGCTTCAGCGCGTCGATGATTAGATTTGTGGCGTCAAACACTTCGCAGCCGTAAACCGGCGCCGGCCCGTAGCGAGCTTCATACGCCCGCACAAATGTCTGCGCTGTGGGCGTGCTGTGGGGGTCAACCCCGGCGTAAGTTTGATAGACGCCTTCGGCGGCCGGGCCGGCCAGCGGTAAAAATTGAGACTCTTTGCTGCCGTCCGTGCCAAACAAAAGAGCCTCAACGCCGGCGGCTCGCAACTGCCGGGCCAGAATGGAGCTTTCAATTTCCGTCAGGGCAAAGTAGACCAGCGCCGGGGCAAGCTGCCGGATGCGGCTCACCGTGTCGCTGAAATCGGTCTGCCCTTCGGTGATGCCCTCAAACAGCGCCACTTCGACATTTTCCTGTTGCGCCGTAGCCCGCACCACTTCGGCCAGCGGCAGGCCGTAATCGGTTTTATCGTGGATGACCGCCATCCGTCTGGCCTGCAACACCCGCGCGGCGTATCGAGCCGCCACCTGTCCCTGCACCGCATCATGGGCGCACAGCCGGAAGAAGGTGCTGTATCCCTGCCGGCTGAGCTGGGGATTGGTTGACGAGGGCGCCATCTGCACCAGCCCGGCCTGGTGGTAAACCGGTGCCGCCGCCGCCGATGGCCCGCTGTTTTTGTGCCCCACCACGCCGATGACCGCCGGGTCGGCCACAAATTTTTGGGCGACACGTTGCGCCGTCAGCGGGTCGGCCCGGTCATCCTCCGCTTGCAGCAGAAGATGAAAGGGCAGGTCGCCCCGCTCATTGGCCTGGGCCACGGCCAGTTCGGCGCAGTGGCGCATCGGCACGCCAACAATGGCTTGATCGCCGGTAAAGGGGGCGGCAAAGCCGATTTTGAGGGTGGGAAGAGACATTTGTTTTCACTCCGTTTTGGACTGACACAGTTGCGTTATCCGTATTGCGTAAACAAACGGAACACGCAATACGCAATACGTTCCAGTTTAAGGTCGCCCTGGAATCTGGGCTTTAACTCTGCCGGCAAAATCCTGACAGGCTTTAAAGAAAATCAAATCATTGCTGGCGACGGTCAGCATTTGCACGCCGCGCTCAATCCAGGGGCCGAGCTGCTCCGGGGTGGGCATCCAGATACCAACCGCGATGTGTTGTTCCCGCGCCCGCTGAACGATGCCGGCCACGGTATCGAGCAGCAGGGGATGGTCAAGCAGACCGGAAATACCCAGCGACTCCGACAGGTCGAACGGGCCAACGAACAGCACATCCACCCCTTCAACGGACATGATGGCGTCGAGGCTGTCGATGCCTTCTTTGCCCTCAATTTGCAGCACCACCAGCGTCTCGGCCTTGGCCTGGGCCAGATACTCCGGCCACGACGTTTGGCCGTAACGGGCGGCCCGAATGGTGGGCGCGGCCCCGCGGACGCCAAGCGGGGCGTAGTGGGCGTGGCGCACGGCTTCAACCGCCTCGGCCTGGCTGCTAACGTGGGGCATAACAATGCCCTGCGCGCCATATTCCAGCGCCCTGGCAACCGGGGTAGGCCGGTTCTCCGGCACCCGGATGAGGCAGGGAAAACCGGCGGCATCGGCGGCGCGGGCCAGATTTTCGCAGCCGGCGATATCATAGGCGCTGTGCTCGGTATCGAGCATGACAAAATCAAAACCGGCGTAGCCAATCGTTTCAACCATCGCCGGGTTGGCCGCGTTCAGCCACGTGCCGACCAGGGTTTGCCCTTCCCTGAAGGCCTGTTTTAGTTTGAGCATGGGTTGTCTCCTCTGAAAATAGAGTTCATTGGTGTCACTGCGAGGCCGCAGGCCGAAACAGTCTCCATCTGGCAGCGCAGAGATTGCTTCGACCTGCGGCCTCGCAATGACATTTTCATTCCTGTCTCTTTTTCAACCCTCGTTAAGTAGCTGGCGGGCGATGAGCAGCCGCTGAATCTCGCTGGTGCCATCGCCGATGAGGGTCAGCCGGTTATCGCGGTAGATGCGTTCGACCGGCACCTCGCGGCTGTAACCCATGCCGCCAAAAATCTGGATGGCCTGCCAGCAGGCCCGGTCAGCGGCCTCGGTGGTGAAAACTTTGGCCATCGCCGCAATCTTCGTGATGCGCTCGCCTTTGTCTTTGAGATAGGCCGCCTTTTGAATCAGCAGCCGGGCCGCTTCAAGTTCGGTGGCCATATCGGCCAGCTTGCACTGGATGGTCTGAAAATTGGCAATCGGCTGGCCAAAGGCTTCACGCTCTCTGGCGTAGTTGAGGGCGTGTTCCAGCGCGGCCCGGCCCAACCCCAGCGCCATCGCCGCAATGGTGATGCGGGCGCCGTCGAGCGTTATCATAAACTGCTTGAACCCTTCATCAAGCGTGCCCAGCAGATTTTCTTTGGGGATGCGGCAGTTCTCAAAAAAAAGCTGATTGGTAGGCGAGCCGCGCATACCCATTTTTGGCTCATCCTTACCGACCGTCAGGCCGGGCGCGTTGGCGGGAATGATGAAGTTGGAGATGCCGCGCGCGCCGGCGGCGGGGTTGGTTTTGGCGGCCAGCACAATGGTGCGCGCCACTGAAGCGGAGGTAATCCACATCTTCTGGCCGTTCACCACCCACTCATCGCCCTGAAGCGCAGCGCCGGTTTTGAGCGCGGCGGCGTCGGAGCCGGCGTGCGGCTCGGTGAGAGCAAACGCGCCGATGCCTTCCCCCCGCGCCAGGGGAGCCAGCCACTGCTGCTTTTGGGTCTCGCTGCCAAACAGGTAGATGGGCATGGCCGCCAGCGACACGTGGGCATTGAAAGTAATCGCCACCGAGCCGGAGGCTGCCGCAATCTCTTCCAGCGCCAGAGCAAAGCTGAGGGTGTCGGCCCCGGCTCCACCGTACTTTTCCGGGAAGGGCAGGCCCATTAACCCCAACTCGCCCATCTGTTTGAAGATGTGCGCCGCGAATTGGCCGGTTTCATCAATTTCACGGGCGCGGGGGGCAATTTCGGCCTGGGCAAATTCGCGCGCGGCAGCGCGGATCATGCGCTGCTCTTCGGTTAGCTCAAAGCTCATCGAATATGACTCCCTCCCTATTTCCCGGCAGACAGCAACTGCTCGACGGCGGCGTAGGGGTCAAGCCGGCGCGTCACCACCTGCTCGACAATCTGGTTGACCTGTTCCGGGGCTAACCGGGCCAGCAGGTCAGAGAGCAGCCGCTCCCGTAGAATTTGCTGGACTTCAAAAATCAGGCGGTCGCGTTCGCGCTGGGCCAGCAGGCCGCTGTTGATTTGATACTCCCGATGTTGGGTCAGCGCCGCTACCACTTCGTCAATGCCTTTACCCTGGGTGGCGACGGTCTGGCAGACGGGCGGACGCCAGCGTTCGGCGTTTTGGCGCGGGTCGTCGCCGGGCGTTGAAGCGATGTCCATCAGTACGCCGTGGTGCAGAATGGATTTGGGCAGGCTGTTGTGGCTCAAATCCAGCATCATTTTGAGCGCGGCTACGGTCCGGCCCACGCCCTCGCGGTCGGCCTTGTTGACCACAAACACGTCGGCAATTTCCAGAATGCCGGCCTTGATGGCCTGCACATCATCGCCCAGGCCGGGCGCTTCCACCACAATAACGCTGTGGGCCAGGCTGGCAATTTCAACTTCGGCCTGCCCCACGCCCACGGTTTCAATCAGGATGATATCAAAGCCAGCGGCGTCGAAAACTTTGACCGCGTCGGCGGCGGCGCGGGCCAGCCCGCCCAGGCTGCCCCGGGTGGCCATGCTGCGCACAAAAATACCGGCATCGCCGGCCAGGTCATTCATGCGGATGCGGTCGCCCAGAATGGCCCCCCCGGAGAAGGGGCTGGTCGGGTCGATGGAGAGGATGGCCACGCTCTTATCGGCCCGGCGATAGGCTTTGGCCAGTTCATTAACCAGAGTCGATTTGCCGGTACCGGGCGCGCCGGTAATGCCAACCAGATACGTCTGGCCGGTGTGGGGATACAGGTCGGCCAGCGCGGCCAGGGCATCGGCCCGGCCATTTTCAATGCGAGATATGAGGCGGGCAATAGCCCGGCGCTCGCCCCGCAAAATCTGCTCAGTCAGAGACATCTACATGCTCTTTAATAAAATTGATGATGTCTTCGGTGGTGGTGCCGGGACCGAACACCCCCTTGACGCCGATATCGTTCAGCGCGCTGACATCATCTTCGGGGATAATGCCACCGACCACAACCAGAGCGTCATCCAGCTCATTCTCGTGCAGCCGCTCCATAATTTTGGGTACCAGGGCCAGGTGCGCCCCCGACAGAATGGACAGGCCGACCACATCGACATCTTCCTGCAGCGCGGCCTCGGCAATCATTTCCGGGGTCTGGCGTAGGCCGGTGTAGATGACTTCCATCCCGGCATCGCGCAGCGCGCGGGCAACGACCTTGGCCCCCCGGTCATGTCCGTCAAGGCCGGGCTTGGCGACCAGCACTCTAATTTTACGTTCGTTCATGGTAACAAACCTCGTTGACTAATGGTAAAGGTCTTCTCTATCCGTCCGGCATCAAACCGGACACGGAGTGCGTAGTACGCACCACGCACTACGCACTCCGAGATTGTAAATCTGGTTAATGCCTTGAGCCAGTTAACCTCCCCGCCGCTCCAGGTCGCAGAGTTCCGCCACCCGCTCCATTTCGGCCCGGCAGGCGTCAAGATTGTCCAGCGGCGGGTCGATGACCACGTGGTGAATGCCCATCGCTTCATGGCGGGCCTGGGTTTCGGCGTTGATGGGGTAGACTTTGCCGGGCCGAACGATGATTTCCAGCGAGGCCGGGTCGCGGCCAACCTCATCACAGAAGCGGCGCAGCCGTTCCAGCCCTTCGGCCAGTTGCTCAAAACTGGTTTGGGTGGGGTGCCAGCCATCTCCCAGTTGGGCAATCCGTTTGAGGGCGTAATCGGTGTGGCCGCCCCAAACAACCGGAATGGGCTGCTGCGCCGCCGGCGGGTGCATTTTGCAATTAGCCACCTGATAAAACTCGCCCTGAAAATCAACTATCTCGCCGGTCCAAAATTGACGCATTAACTCCACCATTTCGCCGGTGCGCGCGCCCCGGCGGTTGAACGGTTCGCCGATAATATCGAACTCTTCTTCCATCCAGCCGACGCCGGCCCCCAGAATGACTCGCCCGCCGGTCAGAAAATCGAGCGAGGCCAACTGTTTGGCCAGCAGCACCGGGTTGCGCAGCGGCGCCACCATTACCGAGGTACCCAGCTTAACGCTGGGCGCAGCGGAGCCGGCCCAGGCCAGCACCAGCAGCGGGTCCAGCCAGTCGGTATCGGCGGGGGCGCGCCACTGATTTTCCGGGTCATAGGGATAGTACGATTTGACCTGCTCCGGCTCCGGCAACGCCACGTGGTCGCTAATCCAGACCGAGTGGTAGCCCAGCGCCTCGGCCCAGCGGGCCACGGTGACAATATTCTGCGGGCTGACATTCGGGCCGGCCCCGGGGATGCGTAGTCCGAGTTTCATTGTATGTCTCCTTGCTTGACCTTATCTCGCGGAACGCGGAACGTGAGGCTCCCCTTACGTCCCGCGTTCTACGTTACCGCCTCAAGTTCTTCAGCCAAATCCGTATCCAGCAAAATATTGGCCTTCTGCATGCCGGTGTAATGGCCGATGATGAAGCACAACTCCATCAACTCCGTCTCCGAGAAATGCCGCTTCAGCTCCGCCCAGCTTTGGGGATGGATGCCGTGCGGTTCTTTGAGGGCCATGTGAGCCAACCCCACGGCCAGAATGGTTCGTTCATCCGTTAGCTGCTCCGACGGAGCGCCTTCGGCCATTCAATAGCGACAGTCATTACCATAGGCCAGGTGACGCCGCACCTCCTCCCGCAATTCGGGCGGCAGGGTCAGCTTTTCAGAAATGGTTTTATCAATGATGGTAAAGGCTTCCAGCAGTTGAGGGTTGTGCCCCAGCATTTTCCGAAAGGGACTGGTTCCAAGCGAGGTGTATGATACTCTGGCCATAACAAAGCTCCTTCATAAATAGAGATTGGGGGGTGGCAATTACTAATCTCTAAAATTTTAACGGCGGTCTGCTGTCGGCTGTCGGCAGTCGTTTTTAATGGCGCGGTTGCAGGCCGCAGATTTCAGCAGATCGCTCCATTTGGGCGCGCAGCAGCTTCAGGTCGGGGTCAACATCCTTGATGGGCGTGTCGACAATTAAATGGTGAACGCCAAGTTCTTCGTGGCGGGCCTGGGCTTCGGGTGTAATCTCGTAGGTGTTGCCGGGCCGGGCGATGATGGTCAGCGAGTCGTAATCGCGCCCGTACTCGTCGCAGTACTGGCGCAGTTTTTTGAGGCCGGCTTCCAGTTGGTCCAGGGTAATCTGGGTGGGATGCCAGCCATCGCCTACCCGAGCCACCCGCTTGATGGCCGCATCGCTGTGGCCGCCCCACACTACCGGCACGCTTTTGTTGACGGGCGTGGGGTGCATGCGGCAGTTGGACACCTGATAATAGTCGCCCTGGAAATCAACCACTTCACCGCTCCAGAATTGACGCATCAGCTCAACCATCTCCACCACCCGCTTGCCCCGATTTTTGAAGGACTCGCCGATGATGTTGAACTCTTCTTCCATCCAGCCGGCCCCGGCTCCCAGAATAAAGCGCCCGCCGGTTAAATAGTCCAAGCTGGCAATCTGCTTGGCCAGCAGCACCGGGTTGCGGATAGGCAACACCAGCACCGAGGTACCCACTTTTAGTAAAGGCGCCGCCGCGCCGGCCCAGGCCAGCGTCAGCAGCGGGTCCAGCCAGGCGGTATCCGGGGGATAATCCCAGCGGCCGTGGCTGCGGTAGGGATAGTAGGCGTCGATTTGCTCGGCCAGCACGACGTGGTCGGTGAGCCACAGCGAATGGTAGCCTAACTCCTCGGCCCAGCGGGCGGTGGTGACAATGTTATCAACGCTGGCTTTTGGCCCGGCATTGGGGATGATAACTCCGACTTCCATAGGGGGTCTCCTTTGAGTCTAGTTTTTGGTGAAATTTCTGAGCCTCGTACCACGCAATACGGAACACGCTGCGTAATGCGTAGTACGTGGTGCGTAGGGGTGCATAGGAGCAAATTATTACGCACCACGCGCCACGTTACAGCACCAAAATCTCCCGCGTGTACTCGTTCAGGCTTTCGCCGCCATCCGGGCCAACAACCACCACATCTTCAACGCGGGTAAAGCATTTGCCGGCGACCCAGATGCTGGGTTCAACGGTGAAGCACATATTTTCTTGCAGCACGCTTTTATCACCTTTGGCCAAAAAGGGCGGTTCATGCACGTCAATGCCGATGCCGTGGCCCAGCCGGTGGAAGAAGTTGGGGCCGTAACCGGCCTCTTCAATCACGTTGCGGGCGGCCTGGTTGGCGGCCTCGGCGGTGATTTGCCCGGCTTTCATGGCGGCCATGCCATCGGCCTGAGATTGCATGACCAGCTCGTGGATGCGGCGCAGTTCGGCGGTCGGTTCGCCGCAATGGACGGTGCGGCCAAAATCGCTGACATATCCATCCAGCACCACGCCAAAGTCAAAGGCGATGACCCGACCTGGCTGCAATTCAACGCCACCGGCCCGGCCAACCCCCTCCAGCGTATCATCAATGCCGGGGCCTTTGACCAAAATGCCGGTCACAAAGGATGAGCCTTCGGCGCCGTGTTTGAGCATCTGGTGTTCAACTTCTATCATCACGTCGGTTTCGGTCATGCCGTATGTCAACTGCCGGCGCACATCATCAAAAATGGCATCGGTAGTGAGGGCGGCTTTACGCATCAAATCAATCTCTTCCGCATCTTTGATGGCGCGCATGGGGGCCACAATCTCCCAGGTGGAATGGAATGTGGTGCCCGGCGCAACCTGCTGAATTTCAAAGACGGTCGAGGCCATGGCCTCGCGGGGCACGCCCAGCTTTTGGCCGGCCAGTTTGTGTTTGTTGAGCAGCTTACGCGCATGGGCCGGCACGTCGTCGCCGTCATCAATCATGATGACATCCGTAATCCAGGGTTTGTCTTTGGCCTGGTCCTGAATGAAATGATGGGCCAGCAGCGGGGCTACAAAAACACACTCGGTGGGGGTGATGATGGCGCCGTAAAGCCACTCGCCGTGCATGTGCCCTTTGGTGGCGTGGGGCCGCTGCCGTCGCACACCAATCAGGTATTCCATATCGCCCGAAGGGGCCAGAATGGTTCCGGCCCAGCCGCGCGCGTCCATTTGTTCTCTGAATTGCTGTAGTCTGCGTTCAAATCTGCTCATGGTTTGCTGAATGTCTCCTTAATAAAAATAAGTGTCAAGCGTCAAAATGTCGGGGGTTGGGTAAAAATGTAATGTCAGATACTTTGTGCGTTTCGCGTCTGTGTTCCTCATTTTTGGTCCCGGCCTTATTCCCCGGAAGTTGCCGGACGCCGGGCGATAATCCTGGCCAGAATGGCCAGCCCGGCTACGGCCACGCCGCCCACAATATAAAACACGCTCTCGATACCAACCGCGTCGGCAACGGCCCCCAAAAACAGCGGCATCAGGCTGTCGCCCAGGCTGGCCGAGGCCATATAAATGCCCAAGGCCGCGCCGCGATTGGCCTCGCCGGCGTGGCCGGCCACCGTTGCCTGCCCGGAGGTTAAATACAGGCCATAGGCCACGCCTTCTACCACCAGTAATAGCACCAATACCGCCGGGCCGGTAAATTGCACCAGCGTAAAGGCCACCCCGGTTGACATCACCAGCGCCACCAGCATAATCATCCGCCCCGGAAAATAGACCCCCAGAATGCCGGCGGGCAATCGCGCCAGCGTAGAGGCCATAGCACGGGTGGCAAACATCGAGCCGATGACCGCCTGCGTATAACCCAGCCCGTGCGCGTAAATCGGAAAGAAGGTGAGAATGAGTCCGCCAAAGACCAGATTGGAGAGAATGCTGCCCACGCAGGCCGCCAAAATAATGGGGTTTGCCATTAAGACGCCCAGTTGCTGCCGCAGCGAAGGCGTACCCGTTGGCCCGCTATTGGCGCGGCGGGGTAAATCCGGCAGGCCGCGCCACACGGCCACCACACCCATCAACGCCAAACCCATCGCCACCAGATACGCGCCCGAATAACCAAAGCGGGTGGCAACCGTTCCCCCCATTAAAGACCCCATCGCAAAGCCAAAACCCATCGAAGCCGTGGCCAGCCCAAACACCAGGCTCCGCTCGCGGATTGTGGAGATATCAGCCGCGTAGGCCAACCCAATTGTTAAACAAGCTACAAAACTCAGGCCAAACAGCAGATTGATAAAAATTAACATGTAGGGGATGCTGGTCAGGGCGTATAACAAACAGGCCACCCCCATCAACCCCATGCCCGCCGTTAAAATGCTCTTGCGCCCGCGCCGGTCAGAAATATCACCCAGCACAATCCCCGCCCCAAATCTGGCGACGCCCAACACGGTGGCCAATATTCCCACCAGAGTTAAAGAGGCCCCCAAACTCTGCGCAAACAGCGACAGGGTCGAGGTGATCGTGCCGATAATCATATCGGTGGTGAACAGAAACAGGCAGATCAGCGCCACGTCGCGCCGCAGCAGCCCGGCCCAGTTTATCGAATCATTTTTAACCATGCTGGTTTCAGGTTTCAGGTCCGCAGATTTTCTAGACAACCAGGTCTCCGCCATCCACCAGCAGCGCCGTACCCGTAACATAGGCCGACTCGTCCGACGCCAGATACAGGGCAGCGCGGGCGATATCCTGGGGCGTGCACAACCGCCCTAACGGATTAAGTTGGGCAAATTTTTGATTGCGCTGCGCCACCGCCTCTGCCGAGCGGGCCTGTAGAAATTTACGACGGTCAATTGTTGGCTCTTCCATTACGCCGGGGCAAACGCAGTTGACCCGAATATTGTACGGCGCGTAATCCAGCGCCATCTGCCGGGTTAGCGAAACGACCGCCCCTTTTGAAGCGCAATAGGCCGCCTCTTGCGGGGTGGCCGCCAGCCCGGCCCGCGAGGCCGTGTTGATAATCGCCCCGGCACGCTGTGCCATCATCACCGGCAGGGCGTAGCGCGACCCCCAAAAAACGCCCTTCAAATTGACCGCCAAAATGCGGTCCCAATCGGCCTCGGCGGTGTCTACCACGTTGGTGGCCTGGGGCAAGTCGATGCCGGCGTTGTTGAATAAAATATCGACCCGGCCCCAGCGCTGCACTGTCTGGCGGACCATCTGCTCCGCATCGCGTCCGTTTGAGACATCGACTTTGACAAAAAAGGCGTGGTCGCCAATGAGTTCAACCGTTTCCCGGCCGGCCGATTCGGTAATATCCGCCACCACCACGCCGGCCCCCTCGCGGGCAAACAGCAGGGCGCTCTCCCGGCCAATGCCGGAACCCGCGCCGGTGATGATAGCCACCTTGTTTTGCAATCGCATCTTAAAGTTCAACCTGCTGGCCCAACCCCAGCGCCAGCGCCCGCCGGTAAATCCAGGCCGCCGCGGCCACATCTTGCAGCGCCACCCCCACCGATTTAAACAGGGTGATTTCATTGTCATCGGTGCGGGCCGCCCGCTGCCCGGTAACGACTTCGCCCAAATCGGCGTGAATGGAATCTTTGGTGAGCAGCCCGTTGGCCATGGGAATCAGCAAATCGCCCGCCTCCTCCATCGCCGAGGCGTAGGTATCCACCACAATTTTGCAGCGTTGCACAATCTTGTCATCCAGTTCGCGCCGGTCGGGGATGCCGGAGCCGATGCAGTTGATGTGACAGCCGGCGGCAAACCAGTCGCCATCAACAATTGGCTCGCGGGCAGTGGTGGCGGTAACGACAATGTCGGCGCCTGCCACGGCCTCGCGCGCGCTCTCCACCGGAATGATTTCAATGTTGAGCCGTTGGGCCATCTGCCCGGCAAACGTTTTCCGATTGGCCGGATCGCGGCTGTAAACCCGCGCTGTTTTGACGGGCCGCACTTCGCACATCGCCAGCAGATGGGTTTCGGCCTGCACGCCGGCCCCCAACACGCCCACCGTTGAGGCTTCGGGCCGGGCCAGATATTTGGTGGCCACGCCGCTGCCGGCGGCGGTCCGCAATCCGGTAATTGGCGCGCCGTCCATGATCGCCAGCAGCGCGCCGGTGTGGGGGTCGTGCAGCAGCACCGTCGCCACAATGGCCGGTCGATGGTGAGCCGGGTTGTCGGGATAAAACGTCAGCACTTTGACGGCCATCGCCCCGGCCTGCCCATCCGAAACCGGAATGTTTTCCAGCAGGGAGGGCATAGCGATGTAAAATCCATCCTGTCCCGGCACGTCCATTCCCAACCGGTGCGGGGTGTGGGCCGTGCCCTGCGCCTGCTCCTTAAACGCGTGCTCCTGCGAAGCGATACACTCGGCCATGGGCAGCGCGGTTTCAACGTCGGATTTGGTAAGTAATAGCGTCATGGTTTCTCTCTCATAAGAGAATGATTTTAACCGGTAAGTAGTAAATAGTAATTGGTAATTGATTTTATTCCCTAATTACTATTTACTATTTACCAATCACTGCCCACCTATGGCCCGCCAACCAGAAATCCCTCGGCCAGCGGGTCGTTCTCGGTGAGGACAAACTGGTGCAGGCCGGTAATATACGCCTGCCCGGTAATCTCCGGGATAACCGCCTTTTGGCCGCCGATGGTCGTCTCTTCAACCAGCCGCCCCCGGAAGAGGGTGCCGATGATGCTTTCATGCACAAATTCTTCCCCCAGTTTCAACCTGCCCTGCGACCACAGGTTGACCATTCGGGCAGACGTGCCGGTGCCGCCGGGGGAGCGGTCGTAAATATGGCGGCCCATCGTCACCACGTTTCTGGCGTGGGCCTGCGGATGTTGCGGCGGCCCCACAAATATGGTCAGGTCAACCCGCTGCCGCAAGCCCGTCTCCGGGTGGTGAACTTCGACCTGTTCATTCAGAGCATCCCGAATGAGTGCGCCCAATCGCAGCAGATCGTCAATCTGGTTCGGGTTCACCGCTAATCCAAGCTGCCCGGCCTCAACCACGGCGTACCACAGGCCCCCAAAAACAATATCGACCGTCACCTGCCCCAGCCCCGACACATCCAATAAAACATCTTGCCTATACGAAAAGGCGGGCAGATTTCTAAAAGTGATGGCCTGCACCAAACCATCTTTCACTTCAACCTTGAGGGGGATGAGGCCCCCCAACGTTTCAAAGGTCAGATGCGTTACCGGCTCAATTTTGGGCACCATGCCCAACTCCAGCAGGGCGACCACCACCCCCAGCGTGCCGTGGCCGCACATATTCAAAAAGCCAAAGGAGTTCATAATCAGGGCGGCGGCATCGGCCTGGGGCTGGGTGGGGGTGGTTAGCGCCGCTATGTGCATGGCGGAATGACCGCGCGGCTCCTGGGTTAAGAAGCGGCGCACGTGGTCAAGGTTGGTCGCAAAAAACTGCCGCTGCTCCTCCATAGTCCTGCCGGGCAGCGGTGGCAACCCGCCGGTGATGATGCGCGTCGGCTCGCCGGCGGTGTGGGTATCAACCGTTTGAATGAGGCGCTTAACTTTCACAAAATTATTCCAGCAGGATCAGGGGTTCATCTCCCTGCACCATGTCGCCTTCCTGCTTCAGGATTTTGGCGACGACGCCATCAAAGGGCGTGTCAACGTTGATTTCCATTTTCATCGACTCAAGAATAATCAGCGTATCACCGGCTTCCACGGTATCACCTTCGCTAACCAGAATGCGCCAGACATTGCCTGTGAGCGGTGCAACAATTTCCACGGGGTAGTTCCTCCTAGAGCGGTTTTGATAGTAGACTCACATCGTAAACGCCGGATATAAAATCCGGGTGCGCCAGAACTTTCTGGTGCAGGGGGATATTGGTTTTTATCCCTTCAATTTTGAACTGAGCCAGCGCCTGCTGCGTCCGGGCAATGGCTTCTTCTCGGTCAGCGCCCCAGACCACCAGCTTGGCCAGCAGCGGGTCGTAAAAGGGGGTGATGGCGGTGTTGGCCTGCACCCACGAGTCGAGCCGGATATGCTCGCCGGCGGGCGTTTCATAGGCTGTAATCGTACCCGGTGAGGGGAAGAAGTTGACCGGGTCTTCGGCGTAAATGCGACATTCGATGGCGTGTCCCTTTTGAGCCAAATCAGCCTGCCGTATCGAGAGCGACTCGCCGGCGGCGATTTTGATTTGCCACTGGACCAAATCCACCCCGGTGACCAGCTCGGTGATGGGGTGCTCAACCTGAATGCGGGTGTTCATCTCCAGAAAATAAAAGCGGCGATCCTGCCCCATAATGAACTCAACCGTGCCGGCGTTGTGGTAGCCCACGGCCTGGCCTGCGGCCACCGCGGCGCGGGTGATGGCTTCCCGCGTGTCCGGGCCAACCACCGGCGAGGGCGTCTCTTCGATTACTTTTTGATGGCGGCGCTGCACGGAGCACTCCCGCTCAAACAGGTGAATCAAGTGGCCCTGCCGGTCGCCCAAAATTTGCACCTCAATGTGCTTGGGCTGCTCGATGGCTTTTTCCAGGTAAACGGTGGCATCGCCAAAGGCTTGCTGCGCCCGGCGCTGGGCCTGCTCCAGCCCCTTCTCAAATTTCTCCGCCTTGCTGACCAGCGTCATGCCGATGCCGCCGCCGCCCGCAGCCGCCTTGATCATCACCGGATAACCAATCTCGCCGGCCAGGGCAAGCAGCCTGTCCGACTCGTCCGGCCCGAAGCCGGGAGTGCCCGGCACAACCGGCACGCCGGCCTGCTGCATCAGAGCGCGAGCCTCAACCTTGTTGCCCATTTTCTGAATGGCGTCTGCCGGCGGGCCGATGAAAAGCAATCCGGCCTCTTCGCAACGGCGGGCAAATTCCGCGTTTTCGGCCAGAAAGCCGTAGCCGGGATGCACGGCCTGCGCCCCGGTTTGGCGGGCGGCCTCTAAAATTGCGTCAATATTTAAATAGCTGGCCGCGGCCTGGGGCGGGCCAATCAGCGCCGCCTCGTCGGCCTCGACCACGTGCCGGGCGTTTTGGTCTGCCTCGGAGTAAACGGCCACGCTGCTGACCCCCAGGGCGCGGCAGGCTTGCATTACCCGTAAAGCAATCTCGCCGCGATTAGCGATGAGGATTTTGTTGAACATCAAAAGGAATCACCTCTGGTTGGTAGTGATTGGAAAGGATGATAGTTTCCATATTTGGCCTGACGAAAGTCGAAAGACGAATGACGAAAGGGCTATTCTGAAGTTTCATTCGTCTTTTGTCCTTTGTCCTTCGTCCTCTTTAAACCGGCATCACCCCGTTGCGCCGCTGGATGCGGCGATACTCTTTAAGCGAGTAAAGGGCAAAGCGGTCAATCAACTCCTGCCGAAGCTGGAAACCGGGCACCACATTTTCAATAAAAAACTCTGAGGCCACGGAATAGGGGTCGATGTTTTCTTCGTACTCGCGCCGTTTTTCGGCAATGTAGGCCGGGCGTTCTTCTTCGGGCAGTTCCATTATTTTGTTAAAATAAACCGCGTTGATGGCCGCCTCCGGCCCCATCACGGCCGGGCGGGCGGTGGGCAGGGCGATGGTGCAATCGGGCTGCATGGGGTTGCCTGACATGGCCAGGTAGCCGCCGCCGTACGCCTTGCGCACCATCACGCAGATGCGCGGCACGGTGGCCTCGGAGACGGCAAAGAGCATTTTGGCCCCGTGGCGAATAATGCCCTGCTTTTCCACGTGGGAGCCAATCATAAAGCCCGGCACATCGCACAGAAAAAGCAGCGGAATGTTGAAGGCGTTGCACAGCCACACAAAGCGGGCCGCCTTGTCCGACGAGTCGACAAAAATCACGCCACCCTTCACTTTTGACTGGTTGGCCACAATTCCCACCGGGCGGCCACCCAGCCGGCCCAGGCCGGTAATCAACTCGCCGGCAAACAGCTTTTTGTATTCAAACCAGCTTCCCTCGTCAATCAGGCGCAAAATCAGTTCCTGCATGTCAAAGGGAACAGCCTGATTAACCGGCACAATCTCTTCGATGTCGCGGCCTGCCGCCGGCGCTTTCGGCTCGATGACGACCGGCTTTTCCTGCCAGTTTTGGGGCATAAAGCGGAAGTATTGTCTGGCCGCGTCCAGCGCTTCCTGGTCGGTTTTGGCCAGGTAATCGCCCAGGCCGCTCATCACGCAGTGCATGCGCGCCCCGCCCATCTGCTCCAGCGTCACCTTCTCGCCGATGACCATCTCGGCCATGCGGGGCGACCCCAGATAGGCGCTGACGTTTTTATCGACCATGATGGTGATATCGCACAGCGCCGGCACATAGGCCGACCCGGCCGGCGACGGCCCAAACAGTACGCAAATCTGCGGCACCCGCCCCGAAATCTGAATCTGGTTGTAAAAGATGTTGCCCATCGCGTCGTGGCCGGCGTAGCAATACTGCTGCTCATCCAGCCGCGCCCCGGCGGAGTCAACCAGATAGATAATGGGGATGCCCATCTCGTCGGCCTTCATCTGGGTGTAGGTCATTTTCTGGTAGGTTTTGCGCCCCCAGGTGCCGGCCTTCACGGTCATATCGTTGGCGATGATGGCCACCGGGCGACCATCAATTTTGCCAAAGCCTGTCACCACGGCGTCGGCGGGCAGGTCATCCAGGCTGCGAGTCAGCAGGCCGTCTTCCACAAAAGTTCCTTCGTCCAGCAGGTAAGCCAGCCGGTCGCGCACAAACATCTTGTTCTGCTCGGCCAGCTTTTCGTGATATTTTTCTGCCCCCCCTTTTTTGAACTGCTCGATTTTTTTCAGCAGCGCCTCCTGCGGATGCGGGGCGGGTGTTTGGTTGTCGCTCATGGTTGATTTACTCCTAAAGTTTTATCTGTTGGCACAATAACTCTCTGGCGTGGTACGTAGGGCGTGGCGCGCAGAAAATTTTTACGCACTACGCACCACAGTTTCTACTCCACCGGAATTTCCATCCGCAGCAGGGCCGTGCCCATGGCCTTGCCGGTCTGGTCAAAGCGAAGGGTGCGGGTGGCGCCGCCATCCAGGGCGTTGCGCAGCACAATTTCCAGGGCGTCGATGTTGGGCATGGGGTAGATTTCAACCGCGCCTTTGACCATCTCGCCAAAATGGGCCTTGACGCTGTCTGGCGTTACATATTTTTCAATTAGCTGATATTTTTCTTTATCAAAGGCCAGCAGGCCGATGTTACAGACATCGCCCTTGTCGCCGGAGCGGGCATAGGCCAGTTCTTTCAATTGGATTGTCTTCATCATTCACCTCAACTGGTAGGTCGTTTGCGCATCAGCAGGCGGTAGGTGTTGGAAATAACCGCTTCGCCATTTTGATTGACAATGTTTTGTTGAAAATCAACCACGCCGGAGCCATCGGTGCGCTCTTTCAGGCCGATAACTTCCATTTCAACGTGGATGGTATCGCCGATAAACACCGGGCGCAAAAAACGCATCTTGTCGATGCCGTACAGCGCCTCAACTTTTTCATAATCTGCCGGAACCATTCCGGTCGCCATCGACATCACCAGAAAGCCGTGGGCAATGCGCTGCCCAAAACGGGTAGTGGCCGCGTACTCCTTGTCAACATGCAGCGGGAAAAAATCGGCGCTGAGGCCGGCAAAGTTGACCACATCCGCCTCGGTCACTGTGCGGCCCGGCGTTACCCAGCGCTGTCCGATTTCGTATTCTTCAAAATAAAGGTTGGGCATAGTTAGTTTACCTTTGGATAATTTTATGATGCGTAGGGCGTAGCCTGCTATTTTACGTACTACGGACCACGTTCCTCACCACTCCGGGTTGCGCTTTTCCATAAAGGCGTTGATACCTTCGCGCAAATCCTCACTGAGCATGTAGTTGACCCGCAAGCTGCGGGCATAGGCCAGCGCCTGCGAGTAGCTCATTCCGGCGGTGTCCCAAAAGAGCCGCTTGCCCAGGCTGACGGCCTGTTGGCTCTTGCCGGCCAGGTCGCGGGCCAGCGCCAGAGCCGCTTCGTCCAGCTCGGCGGAGGGAACCACTTTGTTGACCAGTCCAATCCGCAGCGCCTCCTGCGCGGAAATGATATCGCCGGTAAAGGCCAGTTCGACCGCTTTTTTGTGGCCAACGGCCTGCCGCAAGGCCGGCATCACCAGCAGCGGAAAAAGGCCAATTTTGATTTCGGTCATGCCCAGTTGGGCCTCCTCCGAGGCCACGGCTAAATCGCACAGGGCCACCAGGCCGCAGCCGCCGGCCAGAGCGTACCCCTGCACCGCAGCCACCACCGGTTTGGACATTTGCGGAATCAGGCTGAACAGCTCTTCCCAGGTTGCGCCGCTCTGCCAGTGGTTGATGGCCGGCTCGTCAATTTCGGCCACAAACTCCTTCAGGTTGCCGCCCGCCGAGAAGTTCTTGCCCGCCGCGCCCAGCAGCGCCACCCGCACCGAGTCATCGGCTTCGGCCTGCTTCAGCGCCGCAATCAACTCGCGCACCATCACGTAGGTCAGCGCGTTGCGCTGCTCCGGCGCGTTCAGGGTGATGCGGGCAACTCGTTCATCAATTTGGCACAAAATAGTTGGTTCAGACATCATTTACACCGTCTGCAACTTCACTTCCGTTTTCACCGCCGCGCGCGGGATGAGCGCGGGCCACAGCGCAATCACCGGGCGCGGGCGGAAAGGCACGCCAAAGGCCGTTCCCACCCCGCCGATGGTCCACAGGTGGGTCGCTTCGCGGCGCACCAGGTCGGCTTCCTCGCGGGTGCGGCACTTGGCCGCCATCCGCAAGCCGACTTCGTTCAACTCGAGGCCGACCTGCCCCCGGCGATAGTTGCCGGTGCGGGGGTCGCCCTGGTCTGCCGCGCCCCGGTAGGCCGGCGCGGTGTGGCCGTGCAGCGTGTCGATGCCCAGGTAATCAAAACGAATCTCTTCCGGTTCAACGCCCAGCCGGGCCAGCCGCTTGCGCACGATCTCCTC
This sequence comes from uncultured Caldilineaceae bacterium, assembly GCA_964486935.1. GTDB lineage: Bacteria > Chloroflexota > Anaerolineae > 4572-78 > J111 > CAZAPG01. Next base: position 80,757 of record CAZAPG010000021.1, read on the forward strand.
GGAGCGTTGAGCCTTGGCCAGCGCGTCGGGCCAGGAGTAGAGCAGCAGCCCTTCGGCAATCCAGCCATCCTGGTAACCGATGGTCAGTTTCAGCGTGTCGGGCCGGGGTTTGCCACGCATATCGGTCACGCGCACCCGGTCCGGGCCGACTTCCTCCAGCTTAAGGCCGGTAAAATCGGCGATGCCATCCGGCATGGTGTAGTTGCGCGGGTCGGCCACTTCATAAGTCAGCTGCTCTTTGACCGTCCACTGGTTGACCACCCCGCCGGAGCCGGCCACTTTGGTAATCACCGCCGTGGCATCGTCGCTGAACTCGGCGATGGGGAAACCAATCTGCCAGGCTTCCGTAGCCTCGCGCCACTGGCCGGAGCCGCCGCCGGTACAAAAGCAGGCGCACTCGATGATGTGGCCCACCGTGATGGCCGCGCCAATTTTATCCCAGTCCGGCTGCTCAAAACTCCAGCCAAACTCGTGCATAACCGGCCCAATCGACAGGGCGCTGTCGGATACGCGGCCGGCAATCACCATCTCCGCGCCCCCTTCCAGCGCCTCAATAATCGGCTCGGAGCCGATATACACGTTGGCCGCCACAATCCGGTCGCGGATGCGGCTCAACCCCTCCTCGCCGGTATCCAGGTTGACCAGCTTGACGCCCTCGGTTTCCAGCGTGTCCAACTGGTCAAACACATCATCACCGGTGACGGTCCCGATTTTGAAGCCGGTAATGCCCATACGCCGGGCCAGCTCCACCACCGCTTTGGCCCCGGCTTCGGGGTTGGTGCCGCCGGCGTTGGTAATCATTTTGACTCCGTTGCGATGGGTGTGGGGCAGCAGCGCCTCGGTCCAGGCCACAAGGTCGGGAATGTAGCCCTCGTTGGGATTTTTGTTTTTCATGCGCTGCAAAATTGCCATCGTCAATTCCGACAGGTGGTCCAGCCCCAGGTAATCCAGGTTGCCTTTTTCGGCCAGCTCCACCGCCGGGTCCAGCATGTCGCCCCAGTAGGCCGACCCGTTGCCAATGCGTAAGGTTCTCATCAGCCGCTCACCTTCACAATAATCGCTTCGGCCTCACCGATGCCGCCGCACAGCGTGGCCAGCCCGTAGTAGGGGCGGGATTCGCCGGACTCGGCCCGGCGGCGGCGCAACTCGTACATCAAAGTGAGGACCAGCCGCGCTCCGGTAGCGCCCGTGGGGTGGCCAATGGCGATGGCCCCGCCGTTAACGTTGGTTTTGGCCCGAATTTCCTCGGCCTTTTGCCGGTCGCCCCCGGCCATAATCAGGGTTGAGACCAGCGGCACGGCGGCAAAAGCCTCGTTGATTTCAATCAGGTCCATGTCGTCAATGGTCATATTAACCTTTTCCAGCGCCAGCCGGGCCGATTCCGCCGGAATGGAGGCGATGCGGTCCGGGTGGCCGGAGGCCATGGCCCAGCTTATCAGCGTGGCCAGCGGCTTTTTGCCGCGCCGTTCGGCTTCGTCCAGCGACATCAAAATCATGGCCGATGAGCCGGTGTTGAGGCCGGGCGCGTTGCCGGCGGTGACGGTCGGGCTGCCGTAAATCAGCGGCAGTTTGGCCAGCTTTTCCAGCGTGGTGTCAGGCCGGGGCGACTCATCCTCGGCGAAGAGAATGGGGTCGCCTTTGCGTTGCGGAATCTCAATCGGCATCAACTCATCCTGAAATTTGCAGGCTTCTTTGGCTTTTATGTAATTGAGGTGGCTGCGTACCGCCCAGGCGTCCTGCTCCTCGCGGCTGATGTTGTACTCCACCGCTTCCTCGCCGGCCTGCACGGCGCGCGGCTTGCCGGTCATCGGGCAGGCGATGACCAACTGATCTTTGAGCACCACATCGCCCAGCCGCGCCCCCCAGCGCTCCTCGGTGAGGAAATAGGGCACTTTGCTCATGTTTTCGGTGCCGCCGGCGGCGGCAATGTGGGCGTCGCCCAGCCGGATTGAGCGGGAGGCCAGGCTGACCGCCGCCATCGACGAGCAGCAGGCCCGGTCAACCGTGTAAGCGACCCGCTCCGGCGGGATGCCGGCCTCGATCAACACCTGCCGGGCAATCGAGCGGTCCGCGCCGGGCAGGTTGACTCCCGTAGCGACCTCTTCCACTTCAGCCGGGTCAATTCCGGCCCGCCGAATGGCTTCGGCAAAAACCAGCCCACCCAGTTGGGGCAGGGTAAAATCCTTTAACGCGCCGCCAAATTTCCCAAACGGGCTGCGCACGGCGCTGATAACTGCGACTTCGTTCATGGTTATTGCTCCTGTTACATCTTCCTCTATCTAATTTTTACAAGTTCGAACTAAAGCCGCATCCTGAGTGGGTTGAGTGAAACGAAACCGTATCGAAGGGTGCGGTCAAAGGTACTTTGAATCACTGCCTGCAATGCGCCCTTCGATACGCCTCCGCTACGCTCCGGCTACTCAGGACGCCAACTTAATCACATAAAATAACCCCTAACAGAATACGCACCACGTACTACGCACTGCGTTAAATCACCCCATCCTCTTTCAACTGCGCCACCTGCTCCTTGGAATAGCCCAGCCGCTCGACCAGAATATCGGCGCTGTGCTGGCCCAGTAGCGGGGCGGCGTTGGTGACGGGGTTGGGGTTGCCCGACATTTTGAAGGGTGGGCCGACCAGCCTGACCTGGCCGAGAATGGGGTCGGGCACGTCAATCATAATTTTACGGGCCTCGACGTGGGGGCATTCGTAAATATCTTTGGCGGTCTGCACCGGGCCGACGGGCAACCCTACGGCCAGCAGCTTTTCCGAGGCTTCGGCCCGGGTGTGGCGGCGGAACCACTCCTCGATGATGTCACCCAGCCAGCCGCTCATATTTTCGGCGCGGGCCGGGCCGGAGTTGGCCCCTTCTTTACCCACCAAATCGGGCCGCTCGATGGCCTCGCAGAAGCGCGCCCAGTCGCGCTCGGTGGCCACAATCAGGGCGACCCAGCCATCTTTGCACTCAAACGGCCCCCAGGGGGCCATGTAACGCTCGCGGCCTCGCTCCAGCACATGCCCGACCAGCGAGAAGGCGCTGACCGACCGCTCCGCCAGCCCGATGATGGTATCGTACATGGAGACATCAATGTATTGCCCCTGGCCGGTCAGCGCGCGCTGATACAGGGCCAGCATGATGGCGTAGGCCGCGTTCATCCCGGAAACAATATCGCCCAGGGCGACCCCCAGCCAGGTGGGCGGGCCGCCGGCCTGGCCGCAGGTATGCATCAGGCCGCCCATGGCCTGGGCCACAATATCATAAGCCGGGCGCTTGCTGTAGGGGCCAAGATAACCCTCCATGCTGCCAAAGCCGCTGATGCTGGCATAAATCAGGCCGGGGTTGAGTTGGGATAGTTCCTCGTAGCCCAGTCCCATCTCGCTGAGCAGGCCGGGGCGGAAATTTTCCACCAGCACGTCCGACTCTGTGGCCAGGTCGCGGAAAATCTGGCGGCCCTGGTCACTTTTCAGGTCAAGCGTCAGGCTGCGTTTGTTGCGATTGAAGCGCAAAAAGTAACCGCTCTGCACCTGGCCGTCATCATTTTTAATTTTGGGCGCGCCGCCGCGAGCCGTGTCGCCGCTGTCGGGTCGCTCTACTTTAATCACGTCAGCGCCCTGGTCGGCCAGCATCATAGTGCAATATGGGCCGGCCACCTGAATTTCAAAACTGAGTATTTTAATTCCCTGAAGGGGTTTGGGTAGTTGGGTCATGATTTCTCCCTACATTCTCTCTATAATTGTGGCGATGCCCAACCCGCCAAAGCAGCACATTGTCTGCAGGCCGTAGCGGGCCTCGCGCCGCTCCAGTTCGTGGAGCAGGGTGGTCATAATGCGCGCGCCGCTGGCGCCCAGCGGATGGCCCAGGGCGATGGCTCCACCGTTAACGTTGACCCGCTCCATATCCGGCTCAAGCTCACGCGCCCAGGCCAGCACCACCGGAGCGAAGGCTTCGTTGATTTCAATCAGGTCGATGTCGTCCAGCGTCAGGCCCGACTTTTCCAGAATACGGCGCGTGGCCGGAATGGGGCCGGTCAGGGCCAGCACCGGGTCATCGCCCACGGCTACCTGGGCCACCACGCGGGCGCGAGGCGTCAACCCCAGCGCCGCCGCCTTCTGCTCCGACATCAGCAGCAGGGCCGCGGCCCCGTCGGAAATCTGGCTGGAGCTGGCGGCCGTGACCACGCCATCTTCTTTGAAGGGCGTTTTGAGCGTCGCCATTTTTTCCAGCGTGCTGTCGGGCCGAATGCCCTCGTCCCGGTCAACCCGCTGCGGCACACCATCCACGGTGACATCCATTGGCAGAATTTCGCGGCGAAAGTACCCTTCGGCGGTGGCCTGGCCGGCCAGCCGGTGACTGCGCAGGCTGTACTCATCGAGCGCCTGGCGGGAGAAGCGCCACCGCTCGGCTATCATCTCCGCCGACACGCCCATGGCGACGATTGGATAACGCTCTTTCAGCGCGTCGGTGAAGGGGTAGCCGGGGCCGTTGGCGCGGGTGCTGCCCATCGGCACGCGGGTCATATTTTCCACGCCGGCGGCAATCACAATTTCAGCCGCGCCGCTGTCAATCAGGCTGGCGGCAAAATGGACGGCCTGCTGGCTGGAGCCGCACTGGCGGTCGATAGTGACGGCCGGCACTTCGGGCGGAAAGCCGGCCAGCAGCGCCGAGTTGCGGCCAATGTTCAGCGCCTGGTCGCCCACCATTGAGACGCAGCCCATGATAATATCATCCACCTGCCCCCGATCCAGGCCAGCCCGTTCGACGACTGCGTTCAGTACGGCGGCGGCCAGTTCGGTGGGGTGGGTGTCTTTGAACGCGCCGTTGCGCCGGCCAATAGGCGTGCGCGCGGCTTCAACAATGACGGCTGTCATTTATCCTTCTCCAATGCCAACTTCAATAACCAGCAGTTTGACCGTCTCGTCGCCCTCATTGCGCAGGCCGTGAGTCCAGCCGGCCCGGTTGAGAATAAAATCGCCCGGTTTGACATCGTGCTCCTGGCCGTTAACAGTCATTTTGGCCTGTCCTGACATGATAAAATAAATCTCTTCATCGTTGCCATGCTGATGCTCGCCAATGGTCACGCCCGGCGGCACTTCCAGATACTCGATAAAGTGCCACGGCGCTTCCAGCTCCTTACCCAGAAAAACGCGGGCAATTTGCAGCGCGCCGCTGCCCTCGTGAGCCACCAGCGGTTCCAGCGGCGTTTCGTAGATATTGCGGATGTACATTGGTTGTTCCTGTGTCGCTATGAAAAGTTCGTCCGTAACCATATAAATCGTATTGCGTATTGCGTGTTCCGTTATTGTCTTTACGGAATACGCAACACGTCAGATACTCAGCCAAAAACAGACCCGCCTTAAACCACCTGACTCGGCTTATACACCCCGTACACATCCCTCAGCGTGTTGCAGATTTCGCCCATGGTGGCGTAGCTTTTTACGGCGTCAATCAGGGGGGGCATCAGGTTTTCATTGGCTTTGGCGGCGCCGGCCAGGTTGGACAGGGTTTGTTGGACCCGCTGAGTGTCGCGTTCCTGGCGCAGGGCGCGAACCCGCCCGGCCTGGCGGCGTTCGGTTTCGGGGTTGCCTTTGAAAACGGGGATGGATTCCGCCTCATCGCTCTGGTAGGCGTTCAGGCCGACCAGCACCCGCTCGCCGCTTTCGATTTGGCGCTGGTAGCGGTAGGCCGCTTCCGACAACTCGCGGTGGTAGAAGCCGTTGTCGATGCAGGCTACGGCCCCGCCCAGGCTGTCGATTTTATCCAGGTAGCCGTACACGTCCTGCTCAATTTTGTTGGTCAGGCTCTCAATGGCGTATGAGCCGCCCAGCGCGTCAACCGTGCCGGTAACGCCGGTTTCGTGGGCCACAATCTGCTGGGTGCGCAGGGCCACGGTCGCCGCCTCTTCGGTGGGGATGGAGTAGGCTTCATCAAAAGAGGAGGTGGCGATGGTTTGCACCCCGCCCAGCACCGCCGCCAGCGTTTCCACGGCCACGCGGGCAATGTTATTGAGCGGCTGCTGGGCCACCAGATTGCCGCCCAGCGTATAGGCAAAAATCTTCAGCTTCATCGCTTCGGGGTTGGCGGCCCCAAAACGCTCGCGCATCAGTTTGGCCCAGATACGGCGGGCGGCGCGGAATTTGGCGACCTCTTCCAGAAAATCAATGCCGGCGGAGAGAAAAGTCCAGATTTGGGGGGCAAAAGTGTCAATATCGACGCCCCGGCGCAGCGCCTCCTGCAAGTAGGCCAGCCCGTTGGCAAAGGTAAAGGCCAGCTCCTGCGAGGCCGTGCTGCCGCTGTCTCTAATATGGTAGCCGCTCATCGCCAGCGAAGTCCAGTCGGGCAGGTTGCGGGCGCAATACTCAATCACGTCGGCCGACAGCTTGACCCCGGCCTCCGGCGGGAAGATGTAGGTGCCGCGAGCAATGTACTCTTTCAACACGTCGTTTTGAATGAACATGCGGGTGTTGCGCGGGTCAACCCCGGCCTTTTCAAAGGCGGCGATGTACATGGCGGCGATAATCGGGCCGATGGCGTTGGCCGTGGTGCGAATCTGGCGGACTTTTTCCAGGGGGATGCCTGCAAACAGCCGTTCCATATCGGCCAGCGAACCGATATGCACCCCCACCTTGCCAACTTCGCCGGCGGCCATCGGGTCGTCGGCATCATAGCCGCACTGGGTGGGCAGGTCCAGCGCAATAGAGAAGCCGGTCTGGCCGCGCTCCAGCAGGGCGCGGTAACGCTGGTTGGCCTCTTCTGCCGAGCCAAAACCGGAGTACATGCCCATCACCCACGGTTTGTGGCGGTACATCACCGGGCTGACGCCGCGCGTAAAGGGATACGCGCCGGGGTAGCCAACCTCGGTTTGGGGGTCAAAGTCGTTCAGCGCCTCTTCCGTGTAGAGGCGCTCCAGGGGCAGGCCGGAGATGGTGGTAAATTCCTGTTGCTGCTCCGGTTCGGCCTGCAGGCCGGGTTCCAAAATTTCTCGTTCCCACTCTGCCCGGTTGGTAACTGTGCCTTTGTTTGACATATCATTCCTCGTCAGGAGTCAAAAAACGCGCATTTTGACTCCTATCTTTTCATCGTTTGGGATGCAGCCGGCGGACGGATGTTAATTACGCTCTATCATCAAATTGACCCATTTTTTTCTTTATCCGGGCGACAGGCTGCGCGGGTCATCCTCCAAATAGCCGCGCAGGGTTTGCACAAAGGCAAGGGCCTCATCGCCGTCGATGACGCGGTGGTCAAAGGTGAGGGCGATGGGCAGGATGGGCCGGGCCACAATCTGGCCGTTGCGAACTACGGCCCGCTCCTCAATTTTACCAACGCCCAGAATGGCGGCTTCGGGCGCGCGGATGATGGATGAGCCAAACCAGCCGCCGGCCGGCCCCACATTGCTGATGGTAAAAGTGCCGTCTTTCATTTGCTGCGGGGTGAGACGCTGCTCCTGCGCCGCCAAAATCAACTGCTCTGCCTGGCGGGCAATATCAAACAGCTTCAGCCGGTCGGCATGGTGAATAACCGGCACCACCAACCCCTGCGGCGTGGCTGCCGCAATGCCGATATTATACTGCTTCTTCAAAATAATGGCCGGGTCATCCCCTTCCACGTAAGACGCGTTGAGGTAAGGATGTTTTTTCAGCGCTTCGGACACCGCTTTGACAATAAAGACCTGGTAGGTCAGGCGGACGCCTTCGGCCTCGGCGCGGCGTTTCAGGTAATCGCGCTCGGCCACCAGCGCGCCCGCGTCAAACTCGTGAAAGCCAACCACATGCGGAATGGCGCGATAGGTTTCCGCCAGGGCCTCGGCGATGCGTCGCCGCAGACCCCGCACCGGCACACGCTCAACCTCTGCGCCGGTTGGCGCAGCCGGTGCCGGGGTCGCGGCAGCTCTAGGAGGAGAAGCCACAGGCGCGGCGGCCTGTTTCAAGCTATCGGCGTGACGCTGCACGTCATCGGTGGAGATGCGGCCTCGGGGGCCGCTGCCCTGCACGTCTTCCAGTTTAACGCCCAACTCGCGGGCCAGTTTGCGGGCCACCGGCGAGGCCAGCACCCGTTCAGATGACGCCTCTGTTTGTGGCTGGCCGTTACCCGATTGGTCAACCGAAACCGGGGCGGCCTGCGCTTCCGGGGGCGAAGCGGCGGCGGCTTTGTCGGTTTCCATCACCAGCAGCAGGCTGCCAACTTTTACCCGCTCGCCTTTGCCGGCGGCCAGTTCAACAATTTTTCCGGTGGCCGGGGCCGGCATGGTCACAATAGCTTTGTCGGTTTCCACATCGGCTACCGGTTCATTTTCTTCTACCGTGTCGCCCACTTTGACAAACCACTCGACAATTTCAACATCGGCCAGCCCTTCGCCAACATCGGGCATGTTAAACTCAAATCGCGCCATTATTACTCACCTTCCAGAGTCTTTAAAATTGCTTTGAGGACACGCTGGCTGTTAATCAAAAAACCTTCTTCAATCATTTGCACCGGATAGGGCGTATCCAGCCCGCAGACGCGCCGCATTGGCGCGCTGAGCGAGTAGAAGATGTCCTCATCCTCATGCAGCGAACTGAGCACTTCGGCGGCAAAGCTGCCGGTGTAAGAGGACTCATCAATCACCACGGCCCGACCGGTTTTGGTAATCGACTGGCGCAGGGTGTCCATATCCATTGGCACCAGGGTCCGCAGGTCAACCACCTCTACGGAGATGCCTTGCCGGGCAGCTTCCTCGGCGGCCTGTTGGGCCACCTCTACCGCCGCGCTCCAGGCGATGACGGTGCAATCGGTTCCGGCGCGGGCGATGCGGGCCTTGCCCAGCGGCACGGTGTAATCGCCGTCGGGTACGTCGCCGCGAATCAGGCGGTAGCCCCGCAGCGGCTCCAAAAACATCACCGGGTCGGGGTCGCGGATGGCGGAGAGGAGCAGCCCTTTGGCGTCGGCGGGCGTGGCCGGGGCCACTAGTTTAAGGCCGGGACAGTGGGCAAAGTGAGCCACAAAGGAGTCGGAGTGCATTTCCGGGGCGCGCACCCCGCCGCCGTAGGGGGTGCGGATGGTGACCGGGGCCGACAGGCTGCCCCAGGAGCGGTAGCGGATGCGGGCCAACTGCTCAATAATTTGGTTGAAGCCATTTTGGGTAAAGCCCATAAATTGAATTTCGGCCACGGGCACCAGGCCAGATAGAGCCAGCCCGACGGAAGAGCCGATAATGGCGCTTTCGGCCAGGGGCATGTCAACCACCCGATGGCGGCCAAAGCGCTCAAACAGGCCGTCGGTGGCGCGGAAAACGCCGCCGGTTCTGCCGACATCTTCGCCCAGCAACATCACGCGCTCATCGCGCTCCATTTCATAGAGCAGGGTATCGCGCACTGACTCAACAATGGATTTTTCAGGCATTGGCTCAGGCTCCTTTCAGTTGCTCAAGTTGGCGGCGGAGTCGGGGGGTCATTTCTGCAAATACGTGGGTCAGGCTCTCTTCAACGGTTGAGGGCGGTTCGGCCTGCGCTTCTTCCCAGGCGGCATCCAGTTGGGCTTTGATGTCGGCTTCCATCTGCTCGCCAATTTCGGCATTCCAGCGGCCCCGCTTTTGCAGGTAGCGTTGCAGGCGCAAAACCGGGTCTTTATCGCGCCACTGGTCTTTCAATTCAGCCGGCTCGTAGCGGCTGGAGTCGTCGGCGGTGGTGTGGATGCCCAGCCGGTAGGTCAGCCCTTCAATCAATGTTGGCCCCTGGCCGTTTCTGGCGCGTTCTACGGCCTGGCGGGTTGCCTCGTACACGGCAAACATATCGTTGCCGTCTACGTATACGCCGGGGATGCCGGCGGCCACGGCCTTTTGGGCAATTGTTTGGGCGGCGGTTTGCATCTCGCGGGGGGTGGAGATAGCCCAGTTATTATTTTGACAGAACAGAATGGCCGGCGCTTTGACCACCCCGGCCAGGTTCATCGGCTCGTAAAAATCGCCCTGCGAGGTTGCGCCTTCGCCAAAGTGGGCAATCACTACATCGGTTTTGCCTTGCAGTTTCAGCCCCCAGGCCAGCCCCACCGCATGAGAGATATGCCCGGCCACGCCGGCCTGAAAGGGCAGCATTTTAACGCCCTGGGGAATGTAAAAACCCAGCGGGCTGCCCATGTGCCACAAAAAGGCCCGCTTGAGCGAGAGACCATGCATAAATTGTCCGGCGGCTTCGCGGTACTGCGGCGCAAACCAGTCTCGGCTGGGGTCAAGGGCCAGGCCGCTGCCCACAGTGCAGGCTTCTTGCCCAATGCCGGGGGCAAAAGTGACCATTAAGCCGCGACGCTGTAATTTAATGCACAGTTCATCAAAACGGCGACCCAACAAAATAGCCCGCAACCCCTCGATGACCCGCTCGTCGCTCAACGGCGGCTCATCAACCAGCAGGTTGCCATCCTGGTCTAGCAATTGAAATGGCTCAAGGGGGGCGTCAACAGTAAATGAATAAATATCGAACTTTTGAGCTTGTTGTAGCATCAGCAATTTTTCTCCGTTAGCTGTAATATCTTAATCGGTTAGCAGAGAGAAGACAAGAGCAAACGGTATCAGGCTTGTGAACCGGGAAGTATCAATTTATATTGGTAGAGTTTGTAGAGTTTAATGAGTTTAACTCTATCAACTCTATACTGCTAACCAGCCGCCATCAACCACCAGCGTGTGACCCAGCACGTAGTCGGCCTCATCGGAGCATAAAAACACCACAGCGCCCACCAGGTCTTGCGGCTGCCCCAGGCGACCTTTGGGGATGCGAACCTGGCCAAATTTTTCCAGCTTTTCCGGCTCAAGGGCGCTGCGAGCCAGGTCGGTATTGATAGTGCCGGGGGCAATGGCGTTAACATTAATGCCGTGCGGGGCCAGTTGCACCGCGCTAGACATTGTTAGCATACGCACGCCGGCCTTAGAAATATCATACGGCACCGTTGGAATGGTGGAAGCGGTAAAGGCCGAAGTGGAGGCAACATTGACAATTTTGCCGCCACGCCCGGCTTTAACCATAGCCTGAGCCACTTTTTGGGTAGCAAAAAACACGGATTTAAGGTTAATATCTATTTGCCGGTTCCAATCGGCTTCAGTCATTTCTAAAAAGGGTTTGACAATTAAAATACCGGCATTATTGACCAGAATATCGACCTGCCCAAAGTGGGCTACTGTTTGGTCAACCATGGCGGCAATATCATTTAGTTTAGATACATCAACTTTTAAGGCTAAAGCTTTACCGCCGGCAGACTCAATACCTTTGGCGGTTTCTTCGGCTTTATCCGGCTGTAAATCGGCCACTACTACCGCCGCGCCTTCCTGGGCCAAACCACGGGCAATCGCCTGGCCAATTCCCTGGGCTGCGCCGGTAACAATAGCCACACGGTTACGAAGTTTCATCAAAACGGGCACCTTTGGATAAACCTGAATTTTCTTTTGACATTAAACGCACCACGCAATAGGCACTACAAACATATTGCGTGGTGCGTATTGCATTTTTAGAACTTCAGGAGTCCAGAATGAACAAGCCCCGGACTCCTGAAAAACGGATTTTGATTAAAATATTAATAAGCCGGAACTTCGCTATAAACCGGAATGTCGCCCAGGCTGGGTCCGATAATCTGGTCGTACAGGGCTTGCAACACCCCCTGGCCCTTGCGATAGCGCAGCCAGCCGTTGATAAACATCCACCAGTCCAGGTCGCCGCGCGGCAGGGCGTAAGAGCCAAACTCCAGCGAGAAGGGGTCTTCGGGGTTGAGAATTTTGGCCGTGGGGTTTTGCTCTACAAAGGGGATGGCCAGATAGGCTTCGACAATGCCGGCGTCGGCCCGGCCCGAAGCCACTTCCAGCAAGGCGGGCTGCTGCTCAAGCTCTACCAGGGTAGCATCGGGGAAGATGCGGCTGGCCAGGTTGGCGGCCGTGGAGCCAATCAGGGCCGATACCGTTTTATCCGGGGCGTTCAATTCGGCGGTATCAACCACATCGCTATCGGCGGGCACAATGACAACCTGCTGGTAAGGCACATACGGGGTAGAGAACCACATCGTCTCCAGCCGGCCACCGGGGCGGCCCACCAAACCGACCGAAATCATATCAACCTGGCCGGCCAAAAGCGCCGGAATCAGGCCGGTAAAATCCTGGTCTTGAATATCCAGCTCTACGCCTGTGCCAATATCGGCGGCCAGCAGCTTGAGCAGTTCAACATCGTAGCCGGCAGGTTCGCCATTTCTATCGCGGTACATTTGGGGTTCAAACTGAAGGGTCATGCCGACTCGCAAGGCGCCCCGATCCTGAATTTCATCCAGCAGGGATACCTGGTCGGCCTGGCGGCGACCAATCAGCGCGGGGGCGGCCTGCGCGGGCGGCACATCGTAGGCCATTGCGCCCACCGCGGCCGCGCCGGCAGAAGCCAGAACGGCCGAGTTCAAAAACTTACGGCGACTGAGCAACTTCTTTGTTTCTTTGGTCATTGAACTTTCCTCCTTGAGCTAATTAAAAGTTTATACCAACAACTAAGTGCCGTGAGGCTGTCTTTTCTCAAACAGCACTTAAGTTTACTATGTGGCGTGCTGGCGGCGCTCTAAATAGTTAACTCCTTGCGAGAGTAACACCGTCAGCAAAATGTAAATTGCGGCAATAGCCGTATAAAACTCAAAGGGTCTAAAGGTTTGAGAAACAGCCAACTGGGCCTGCCTGACCAGTTCAAACACGCCAATAATCCCCACCAGCGACGAGTCTTTAAGCATACCCACAAACATATTGCCGGTTGGGGGGATGATAATTCTGAAAGCCTGGGGAAAGATAACATCCAAAAAGGTTTGAAATCCGGTTAAGCCCAGCGAGGCCGCGGCCTCGCGCTGACCTTTGCCCACGGCGCTAATACCAGAGCGATAAATTTCGGCCATCCAGCTTGAATATTGAATAGCCAGACAGGCTACGCCGGCGGTAATAGGTTCAAAATTAACGCCAACCACAATGGGCACGCCATAATAGAGCCAGATTAAAAAGACAAACAGCGGAATGGCCCGGAAAATATTGATGTATAGCTGCGCCGGTAAACTCATAATTTGAAATTTTGACATGCGCAGCAAGGCAATAATTAACCCCAACAACAAGGCCAGGGCCATGCTGATGATAGAAACGTAAATTGTTATCCACAGCCCCGAGGCCAGCAATTCCCAACGGTCAATAACAAAGTGCCATCTGAATTGAAAGCTCATAGAATTGCCTTGATAAACGCCTTGGTGCGGTCTCGTTCGGGGTTGCTCAAAATTTCTGGGCCGCCCTCTTCAACAATCAGCCCGTCATCCATAAAAACCAGATGGTCGCCCACTTCGCGGGCAAAGCCCATTTCGTGCGTCACTACCACCATGGTCATGCCCGAGAGGGCCAGGTCTCGCATTACGGCCAGCACTTCGCCCACCAATTCCGGGTCTAACGCGCTGGTGGGTTCATCAAACAGCATGAGCCGGGGTTCCATAACCAGGGCGCGGGCAATAGCCACCCGTTGCTGCTGTCCGCCCGATAATTGCGACGGGTAAGCATTGGCCTTTTCGGCCAGCCCCACCGATTTGAGTTGTTGGATGGCTCTTTCGTTGGCCTGGGCGCGCGCCATTTTTTTATTGCGCCGCAGGGCCAGGGTAACGTTATCAATAACTGTCAGATGTGGAAACAGGTTGAATTGTTGAAACACCATACCTATGTGGGTACGCAGGTAGCGCGGGTCGGCCCGGCTACTATCGCTGCCGTGCCAGATTTTGCGCCGGGGCGCGCTGGGGCCGTAATCCTTGCCCATAAAATAGAGCGTCCCCGATTGCGGCTCTTCCAGCAGATTCATGCAGCGCAGCAAGGTACTTTTGCCGGAGCCGCTTGGCCCAAAAATAACCACGTGCTCGCCTTTGCGTACCTGCAAATCGATATCTTTCAGCACATGGTGGTCGCCAAAATATTTATTTAATTTCTCTACGCGCAAAATTACTTTTTCATCCATCATTTAACGATGTTCCACCATTTTTTAAAATTGTTGTGCCAGTTCCGTGGCAAAGTTACTCAAACGGCGCACGCCTTCCAGCAACAGATTCTTTTCGGTAGCCAGTGAAATTCGCACAAAATTGTTGCCAAAGTTGCCAAACGCCGTGCCGGGCGCAACCGCCACTTTTTGCTCCTCCAGTAGCCGCAGGGCAAACTGGCGAGAGTCGAGGCCAGAATCTCCTATATCAACCATAATATAAAACGCGCCCTGGGGTGTATAAACATAGCGGCCTTCATTTTTTAGCACATTGACCACCACATCGCGGCGCTCGTGGTAGGACTCGCACATCTGGCGCACGCAATCTTGCGGGCCGGTTAGGGCCGCCTCGGCGGCTTTTTGCCCCACCGATGAAACACAGGAAATTTGCGGCTCTTGAATTTTTGAGATGACCTGCGATATTTTCTCGCTGGCTACTACGTAGCCTACCCGCCAGCCGGTCATCGCGTAGATTTTTGAAAAGCTGTAAACGCTGATGACCCGCTCGGGGTCGTAAATGGCGGGGCTAATATGCTCGCCATCAAAAACAAACTCGTCGTAAACCTCATCGGCCATCAGGTACAAATCGTGCCGTTGGGCAAATTCAACCAGGGCTTCGATGGTTTTTTTAGGAAAAACCGCGCCGGTGGGGTTGCTGGGGCTGTTGATAATGAGTAGCTTGGTGCGCTCTGTTACCAGCTCTTCCAGCCGGTCAATTTGAGGAATAAAACCATCTTCAATGTAGAGTGGATAGTGAACCGGCACGGCGTGGCACAGCAAAATTGACATTTCGTAATTGGGCCAGGCCGGGTCGGGGATGAGGATTTCATCGCCGGGGTCCAGCAGGGCTAAAAATGCGGCCAAAATTCCCTGCACCCCACCGACCGCCACATTTACCTGGGTGGGCGTTACGGCGTAACCGTTTACCCGCGTTACGCGTTGGGCCAGCAATTCTCTAAGCGAATGCAGGCCGGCGCTGGGGCCATATTTGGTGAAACCTTCATTGGCCGCCCGGTAAGCAGCTTCGATAATGTGCTGCGGAGTGGCAAAGTTTGGCTCGCCCACCTCCAGGCGGATAGCATCGGCCATGGGGATGGCCCGATGCACGATTTCTCTGATGCCCGAACCGGGCATGTTAACAGCGGCTTGTCCTAGTGATTTCATCAAGAGTGCTCCAAAAAATTACTGCCGACTAACAGAAACTATTTACCAGGAGTAAAACGGGCGGAAAATACGAGCGTCTATTTCTTTAACCGCTTTTTTCTCCCAGGCCTGCCACTGGCGGCGATGTTCCTGGCGGTCTTCCCGGTCAAATACGGCCAGCGCCGCATCAATGGAGTCTTCATCTTTAATTTCGTAAACGGTGAGGTAAACCTTGTCGTCGCCTTCGCCGGCCACCTGCCGAAAGCAGTTGGTAAACAGCGGGGCAATGGGTTTTAGGGTGCCGAGGTATTCATGATTATACCATTGATTGAATTCTTCTTCATAGGCGGGGTCAATTTTAAATCTGACAATAAAATGGGGTCGGTTTGACATGGTTTCTCCAATGTAAGTATGTATCTAGAAAAGCGTACTCTGGATTTTTGTTATTCAAACGGTCTGGGCCAGTAATTCGCTGGTAAACCCCAGGAACTCAAGCTGGCCGTTGTTGATTTTGTAAATACCAATCCGGGGGTGCAGGCGGTCGCCATGCTGGTCAAAATTAATCAGACCGCTGGCCCCCGCAAAATCTCTAATTTGCGATACCTGCTCCAAAACCGAAGTCCGGTTCAGGCGGGCGGCGCGGGCGCAGGCGGCAATCAACAAATTAGCGGCATCGTAGGCTTCGGCAGTGTAGATAGAGTAGAGTTGACCGTAGCGCCGGGCATAGGCGTCGGCAAATTTGGCTGCCGACGGGTCGCGTTCAACATCGGTGCTGGCGCTGGTGTGGTAGGGACCTTCGGCGTTGTAGGCCGGCGTTGCCAAAAAATGCGAGGGTTTTAAGCCATCGGTTCCCAACAAGGGCGCCATAACCCCGGCTTGACGCAGTTGAGCCGCCAGGTGCCGCCCTTCGGCCTCGATGACGCCCATAAATATCAGGTCGGGGTTGGCCAGGGCTATAACGGCAACGGCGTTGCTGTAATCTATTTTGCCCGGTTCAATCTGGCAGGTAATCGACACCTCGGCGCCAAGTTTTCGACAGGTTCGGCTAAAAATTTGGGCTAACGGCTCTCCAAAATTGCCGCCATCGTGAATAATGGCAACGCGCCGCGCCCCCAAAACGCTCACCGCAAATTTGGCCCCTTCCTGGCCCTGGTGCAAATCGTGCGGAACTACCCGAAAGAAAGTTCGGTAGCCTTGTTGGGTCAACGTGGGGTTAGAGGCTGCCGGCGAAATTTGGGTGAGATTGGCCTGTTGATACAGCGGCGCGGTTGCCAAACTGGTGTGGCTGTTCATTGTGCCAACCACGCCCAATACCTGCGGGTCGTTGATAAATTTTTGGGCCACTTCTACTGCGGCTTCAACCTGGGCTTGGTCATCGCCCAGCGCCATCTCTACGGTAAAGGGCAGGTTGCCCCGCTGATTGGCCTGCTCAACCGCCAGCGCCACCGCCTGAGAGATATGCCGCCCGTGGATGGCTTCGTCTTCTTCTCGGCTTAATACGGCTGAACAGCCAATTTTAACAACCGGTTTCATCATTGGACTATTACCCCATCACCTGATTGGCAAACAACTCCATTTGGGCCAGATGCTCTTGCTGCGAAGCGTGCTCAAACTGAAAGATAAAGTGCGACACGCCGGCCTGGGCTACCTGCTCCAGATAAGCTTTGGTTTCCTCCAGCGAGCCGCTGAACGCGCCGGCGCTGCTGCCGGGCCAGCGCCCGGTTTTGATACCGCTTTCGCTGGAGGGCGAACTGAGCAAGCCGGCTTTGGCGGCGGCCGGGCGCAGGTCTACGGTGCGGCGCAGGCTAATTTCAACCGGCCGGCCACGTTTGGCGGCGATATCATTTAATTGTTGGATGGCTTCTTTGAGCGGTTCAAGCTGCACGTCATCGGCGTTCCAGCCATCGCCCAGCAACTCAATGCGCTTGAAGGCGGCGTTGCTGGCGCCGCCTACCCAAACAGGCGGGCCACCCGGCTGAACGGGTTTAGGGCCAAACAAAACGTTTTTAAAACTGTAAAATTCGCCCTCAAATTGGGGGTCATCATCTTGCCACAGGGCTTTCATCAAGCGCAGCGCCTCGTTGGTGTGGCGGCCCCGGTTATGAAAGTCGGCCCCCAAATTTTGGAACTCATCGTCCATCCAGCCGACGCCAACGCCTAAAATCACCCGCCCGTCCGACAGGTCATCCAGGGTGGCAATTTGCTTGGCGGCCAAAATGGCATCGCGCTGGGGGACCACCAGAATTGAGGTTCCCAGGCGGACACGTTGGGTTATACCGGCAAGGTAAGCCATGGTAATCAGCACTTCGTAAATGTGGCCGTAGCGGGGTTTTTCTTTAGATACCAGAATATGGTCGCTCACCCAAACCGAATCATAGTTTAAACGTTCGGCGGCCTGAGCAATTTCTACAATGTTTGCTTTAGAGGGTTTAACGCCAAAAGAGAAGTTAGGTAAACAGACTCCAAAATCCATTGAACACTTCCTTAGTGAATTTGTACTGAGCAATAAAGGGGGTAAAGCATTGTAACACGGGCAACTCTAATTGCTCAAGGAAAATGGTATCTTGAATTGATACCAACCGGTATCAATTATTTTTGAAAATATTTTCTACGCCAGGCTCTTTGATTGTCTTCTATTTGATTGTCAGCCAGAGTTAGATATGTTAAAATTCAGCACTAAATTCCAGAGGTGGCAACATGGCATACCGCATAATATTTTTAATAGTTTTAGCTATATTTCTGGCAGGGTGTGGGAGTCAAGAAGGAGGCAGCGAAGTTGAGATTGCCCAGGATGTTGAAGAAGCAACCCCGCAAGAGGCGGTAGATTTGGCTATTGAAATTGCAGCGGATGAGTGCGAAACCCTGCCCGGCGATAGCTGCCAGGAATTCAAACTAACGTGCAGCGAAAAGTTAGAGCTTGCCGAGGCAGACAAAGCCAACAATGTTGAAGAAAAGTGGTGTCTGGCCATCGGTTATCAGAAGCGCTCGCCCACTTTGGGGCCTGACTGGAAAGACCAGGAAGGCAATTTTTCGGTTGAGCGGGTTAGCAGCCAATGGCAGGAAAAAGGGTTTTGTATCTGCCGGTTAGACAAGAGCGCAGAAGAAGAAGCGGAAGAGTAGAAACCCGTCTTAAAATAAATTTACACGTTTGAAGAGGTCATTAGTAATTGGTAATTACCAGTTATTAATTATCCATTTACCGCCAGCCGGATAGGTGAAAGACCGAGCGGCTAAATCAATCCCTTTTTCATGGCCTCGCTCACGGCCTGGGCGCGACTGGTAACGTTAAGCCGATTCAAAATATCGGACACTTTGCGTTTGACGGTAATCTCGCTCCAGTGGAGTTTGGCGGCAATTTCCCGGTTGGTGTAACCGTCGGCAATCAGGCGTAAAATATCAATCTGGCTGTCGGACAGCCCAATTTTGTGGCGGGTCATCTCTTTGGCGTAGGTTTCAAACTCGCCCAATACCCGGCCCACCAGCCGGGGGCTGAGTTGGCGCTCGCCGCTGTAAACTTTGCGAATCACCTCTGGCAGTTCTTCGTGGGCAATGCTTTTTAGCAAAAATCCGTGCGCGCCGGTGCTCAAGGCGCCAAATAAATGTTCGTCGGTGTCGTGGCTGGTTAGCACCAAAACTTTAACCTGCGCGTGCACTTCTTTGAGGCTGGGGATAATTTGCAGCCCGCTGGAGCCGGGCATCCGAATATCGAGAAGCACTATGTCTGGTTTGTGTTTTGCGGTGCGTTCTAAAGCCTGAAGCGCGTTTTCGGCCTCGCCGATTACGTTAATGTCGTCCATGTTGGTTAAAATGCTGTGCAGCCCGCGCCGCACCACCGGATGGTCGTCAACAATTAGCACCCGTATTTTATTCATCGTGTATCTCTCGCTTTATTCTCTCCAGAGGAAATTCCCAAATCAGGCGGCTGCCCTGCCCCAATTCTGACTCAACCGTAAACGCTCCGCCAATATTTTCGGCGCGCTCGCGCATACTGATGAGTCCTAAATGTTTTTGTTCTTCCAGCGCTTTTTCCTGGTCAAACCCCACGCCATCATCCTGAACGATAACGATAACATGTTTGTTTTGAAATTTAAAGATTACCTCCACAGATTCGGCGTGAGCGTGTTTGCGCACGTTATACAACGCCTCTTGAATCAGGCGAAATATTGTGATTCTGGCCTGGGGTTTGAAGCGCACGGGATTACCCTGAACCCGCAGCCGGCAGGATATATTGGTGTCGCTTTCAAATTGAACCAGATACGACTGCACCGACGGAAACAGGCCCATCTCGTCCAGGCTGGCCGGCCACAGGTCAAACACGGCTTTGTAAATTTCGGCAATAGCCTGCTTGAGCGAGGTTTGGATACTTTGCATATCTTGCTGGGTAGAGCTGTTGGCCGGCAATCGCTGCAAGGCGCCCTGGGTTTCGTACAGCGCTCCATAAATAAGCTGGATAACGCTATCGTGAATATCGGCGGCAATGCGGCGGCGCTCTTCTTCTTGCAGGTCAACCGTGCGGGCCAGCAGCCGCTGCAACTGGTCGGCCTTGCGTTGAATTTCGGCGTGGGCCAGGGCCAGCTCCTCGTACAGCCGGGCATTTTCTACCGCAATGGCAATTTGGCTGGCCAGGGTGGTTAAAATAAACTCGTCATTTTCGGTAAAGCCATTAACGGTGACACTCTGAACATCTAAAACGCCAATCACCTTATCTTTAATTTTCAGCGGTACGGCCAGTTCAGATTGTATTTCTTCAACCGTTTTAACATAGCGCGGCGCGGTATGCACATTAGCCGCCAGAAAGGGCGTTCCCTGGTGAGCCACCCAACCGACAATGCCGCCTTCCGGTTTATCGGTAATGGGCAGCCGAAAACCCAGGTGCTTTTCTCGTTCAAGGCCAATGGTGGCCCGCACCACCAGCTCGTTAGTGGCCTCATCCACCAGCAAAATGCCCATCGAGTTGTAATTAAAGGTTCGGCTCACCTCGCCAACAAGGCGCGGCAGCAATTCCGACAAACTCTGAAGCTGGGTAATATGCTGGGCAGTCTGATAAATCAGGGTTAATTCGCGCTCGCGCTGTAACGCGGGTTGACTCATCTGCGGCTACTTTTCGTTACTAAAAAACTTGCTCGACCGGTTACTATACTTATTTTTAGGAAATTGGACAAAATTTTTGAGCCGGCAGAGGCCGCCTGGCGCAAGGCTCAAAACACAATAATATTGCGTAAGGCTTCGCCCTTTTTAACGGCCTCGATGGCCTGGTTAATTTGCGCCAGCGGGTAGCGCCCGGTAATCAATTCATCCAGTTTGAGACGTTTGGCCAAATACAGGTCAACCAGGCGAGGTATATCTACACTCAGCCGGGTAGACCCCATATTACTGCCTATCAGCCTTTGCCCATTGTACACAAAATCAACCGTTTCCAGCAACAGTTTGGCCCCGGATGGCGGCATGCCCACAAGCACCAGCGTTCCACCGCGCCGCAGCATATTCAAACCCTGAGTTGCCGCCGCATTGCTCCCAACCGTCACAAATACATAATCAGCGCCACGGTCGCGGGTTAAGGTTTTTACAATGGCCTCCGGGGCCGGCTCGTTGGCCGTGTTAATTGAATGGGTTGCGCCAAAAGAGCGAGCCGCGACCAGTTTGTTATCCAGCAAATCAGCCGCAATAATGGGATACGCCCCGGATAACACCGCCCCCTGAATGGCGTTTAAGCCAACGCCGCCGCAGCCAATAATCACCACGCTGCTCTCCGGCGGCACTCTGGCCGAATTAACCACCGCTCCCAGTCCGGTAATTACCCCGCAAGCCAGCAGCGAGGCGACATCCAAAGGTATTTCCGGCAAAACGGGAACCACCTGAGACTGGTCAACAATAACGTATTCGGCAAAAGCGGCGGTTTTTATCCCGTGTCTAATAGATTGCCCCCCGCCCGTCCGCAGCCTGCTTTGAGTATCCAGGGCGTATTTGGCTTCGCACAAGTGAGGGCTGCCCGTAACGCAGAAAAAGCAGCGCCCACAGGCTCGCAGCAGCGAGACCACCACATGGTCGCCTGGCCGGGTCAGGGCGACTCCCTCGCCTACCGCCTCAACAACCCCGGCAGCCTCATGGCCTAAAATTACCGGCAAAGAGCCGCCCCAGGCTCCCTCCAAATGATGAATATCGCTGTGGCAAATGGCCGCCGCAGCCACCTTAACCCGAACCTCGCCCCGTTGGGGCGGGTCAATTTCCACATCTTCGACCACCAGAGGTTGGTCAAATTCATAACAGACAGCAGCTTTCATAGCAGCCTCCTTGCGTAAGTGAAATTTATCGGAAAGTCATTCGCCATCAAATTTTAAAGATAGAATTTTACGATTTTAGCACAGAGAAGACAAAGTGGATACAATGGGCGCAGAATTTTTTAGAGCACACACTTCACCGGCCTTGCCATCAACCCCGCTCTGCATTACAATGCCTCCAAATTCAGCACACCGGAGTAGACCCCCGATGAAACGCAACAAACTGAGAGAACTGCTCAACAGTAACCAACCCTCGCTGGGCACGCACCTGCACAGCACCTGGCCGGCCCTGGTTGAGGCCGTGGGACACACCGGCCTGTTCGACTACATCGAGTTTGTAGCCGAATATACGCCTTACGACCTGCACGACCTGGACAATATTTGCCGCGCCGCCGAACTGCATAACCTGGCGACCATGATTAAAGTTGACGCCGCCAATCGAGAGTTTACGGCTCAGCGGGCCGTCGGCTCCGGCTTTCAAAGCGTGCTGTTTGCCGATGTTCGCTCGGCGGAAGACGCCCGCGCCTGTATCAAAGCCGCGCGCCCCGACACCCCGGCAGACGGCGGCCACTTTGGCGCGGCCATGCGCCGCATGGCCTACATGGGCTACGGCGGCGGGCCGGAATATGTTCAGGCGTTGAGAGAAATCGTTATCGTATTAATGATCGAGAAAAAAAGCGCGGTTGACCAGTTAGAAGAAATCCTCTCGCTGGAAGGAGTCGACATGATTCAGTGGGGCGGCGTCGACTACTCTATGAGCGCCGGCCAGCCCGGGGCCAAAAAATCGCCGGAGATTCAGGCCGTTGAGCGCAAAGTATTTGAAACCGCGCTCAAAATGGGCGTGCCGCCCCGCGCCGAAATCAACAGCCTGGCCGAGGCTCAAAAGTTTCTGGATATGGGCGTGCGCCACTTTTGCATGGGCACCGATATTTCCATTCTTTACAATTGGTGGCAAGAAAACGGCAGCGGCTTGAGAAGCCTGCTGGCCAACAACAAGGGCCAACCCCAATGAAACCCAAAGTCTGGTTATCCCGCGCCTGGTCAGATGAAATTCTGGCCCCGCTGCGAGAAGTCGCAGAAGTGATTGTTGAGGCCGATGAAACCAGCCTGCCGGGGTCAAGCGTGGTTATTCCCCTTAGAGAGCAAGTGACCGGCCCCTTTATGGACCGGGCCGGCCCCAACCTGAAGCTGGTCGCCCGCTCCGGCATCGGGCTGGATAATATCGACATTCCGGCAGCTACCCGGCGGGGCATTCTGGTAGCCCACACCCCCGACGCCCCCACCGAATCCACCGCCGAACACGCCGTGGCCCTGCTGCTGGCCGCAGCCAAGCGGGTCGTGGTGGGCGACATGCAGCTACGCGGGGCCGACCTGCCCCGCCCGGCTATGCTGGGGACCGAGGTGAAGGGGCTGACCCTGGGGGTGATTGGCTACGGGCGCATTGGCCGGCGCGTGGCCGAAATTTGCGCCCTGGGGCTAAAAATGCGGGTGCTGGTTTTTGACCCCTACCTGGCCGCCTCGCTGCCCACGCCGGACGGCATTACGGTGGCGGCCAGCCTGGATACCGTTCTCGCCCAGGCCGATTTTTTGACGCTGCACACGCCCCTCACCCCGGAAACGCATCACCTTATTGGCCGGCGCGAGTTGAGCCTGATGAAACCGGGCAGCTATCTGATTAACGCCAGCCGTGGCCCGGTGGTGGATGAGGCCGCGCTCATTGACGCGCTGCAAGCCGGTCATCTGGCCGGGGCCGGGCTGGACGTGTTTGACCCCGAACCGCCGCAGCCGGACAACCCTCTGCTGAAAATGAGCAATGTGGTGCTGACTCCCCACATCGCCTCCTTCACCGAGGCCGGAACCACGGCCATGTACACCGGCGTAGTCAACCAGACGCTGCAAGTGCTGCGCGGCCAGCGGCCCACCCACCTGGCCAACCCCGAAGCCTGGCCGGGGCGCGTTGGGCAAAGTTAAGCCAACTTCTTGTTGTCCAACAGCGCCGCCACAATGCGCGGCGGGGTCATGGGCAGGTCGG
>CAZAPG010000022.1:0-102544 GCA_964486935.1 uncultured Caldilineaceae bacterium
CGCTACTGTTTTTTTGAAAATTGACTTATCTGCCCGGCGGGAAAATGCTAATCTCATCTCCCGGCGAGATTGCTACCTCCGGCCCGCCGATGTAGCTCAAATCTTTACCGTTGAGCAGCACCCGCCACATTGGTTTAACTTTGTAGGCGCGCTCGGCGGTAAACCAGGGCGTGCCGGTGGCGTCGTCGCGTTCACCGCCCTGCCACTGGTTGTCAAATACCTGACCGCGGGCCTGGGGAAAATAGTTGAAGAATTTTTGCAGCGCGGTTGCCATTTTGGCTCCGTCGCTTAAATGCAATTGCACGTTTTGCCGCCCGGTTACGTTGCGCATCTGCCCAAACAGCGAAACCTGCACCGCAAAATCGCCGCTATCCAGGGCCAGGGCGGCGTGATAGCCAATCAGCATCATATGCAGGTGCAGACTCAACACCTTGTTCCAGCCGGCCAGCGCCGCCGGAACCACGGCTGCCCCCGGCATCTCTTCGGCCAAAAAGCGGGCAAAGGTGGCGTTGACCAGGCTGATTGCGCCCGTCACGTACAGTTCTGGCACGTGGGTTTGGCGCGGCCCGTGCCCGGCGTGAAGCTGCCCCGCTTTAAACAGGTAACGGGCAAAATCGTCGCTGAAATCAAGCCCCAGGGTGCGGGCCAGCCACACTGTAAAAAAGCGACGCCGCTCGGCCAGATGTTCCTCGTCTGCGCCGCGCTCCCAGCCCAAAATTACGGCGGTTTCGTGGTGTTGCAACAGATAATCATAATTGCCGACCACCAGCTCGTGGCCGCGCTTGAAGAG
Organism: uncultured Caldilineaceae bacterium; assembly: GCA_964486935.1. Classification (GTDB taxonomy): domain Bacteria; phylum Chloroflexota; class Anaerolineae; order 4572-78; family J111; genus CAZAPG01. The sequence goes on from CAZAPG010000022.1 coordinate 791, forward strand.
GGGTTCCACAGTTTCCAGCATCGCCTGGATGTCGGCCTGGTTCAGCCCCAAAAATTGACGCAGCCGCTGCCACTCTTCTTCGGGTGTGGGAGCCAACCCGGTTAATTCCCAGCCCTGCGGTTTGCCGTTTTGTCCGTTAATTACTGCAAAAGGGTCCATCTTTTTCTCCTGGAAAATAGCATTATTCCAAAGTCGTCAGGTTACGCACTGCGTTGCGTAGCGCGTGGTACGTGGTATGTGAATTTTACCTCCGGTCAGTAGCGTACCACAGGCTTGTTATGACTCCTTCAAAAATGCGGTAGAACGTTTGCAAACTTTAGAGTAACAGAGATTTCAAAAAAAGTCTGCGACTTTTGTCTCAAGTTGGCTCATCCGCCGCCGCGCATCGTTTTCCAGTGCAGCTTTTCCACGGTTGCTTGAATAACTGCCGGGTCGCCGGAAAACTCTACCTCTATCCGGCCCACCACCAGCGAGCCAATGCGGGCCGGTTCGCTTTTGCTGACAATGGCCTGCCACTTTTCGCCAACCAGCACGTTCTCTTCGGTTTCGGCGGCGCCCAAATCTGCCAGATATTTTTTCATCAGCCACAGCGGTACGCCGTAGGTCAACTTCATCAACCGCCCCCCACCGGCGGAAACAGCCGAATTTCATCGCTGCCGCTGAGCGCCGTTTGCAGGCCGTCCAGATAGCGCATATCGCGGCCATTGACCAGCACTTGAATGGATGGATTCAACTCTGTCGAATCGTTTACAAACAGTTTGGCCCGCAATGCCGGATATTTGGCGTGGAGTTGTTGCAGCATCTGGTCAACGGTCATTTCCGGCGCGTCATCAATATGCACGCTTTTGCCGCCCACAACCTCTCGCAGGGTGGCGTAAACTTTAATTTCCATATGTTTTTAAGCTCCTTTTAATCTCCAAAACAGACGCCCAAATCCCGGCCGGTGAGAATCGTGTCGCAATCCAGCGGCACGGTTTTCATGCGTCCGGCTACTTTTGCCAGCGGCACATACCGGACGGTCGGCGGGTCAAGCGCCACCATATGGCCAAACTTGCCCGCCTCCAGCGCCCGAATTGCCGCCGCGCCAAAGCGCAGCGAAATCAGCCGGTCAAAGGTGGTGGGGCTGCCGCCGCGCAGCAGATGGCCCAGCACCACGGCCCGCGTCTCTTTGCCGCTAAGGCTCTGAATTTCGTCGGCTACCTGCTGGCCAATGCCGCCCAGCCGCTCTTGCCGGCCCACCTCTCTGGCAATAACCGAGCGGGTTCCGCCCCTGGGTTTGGCCCCTTCGGCTACCACAATAATTGAGAAATGCAGCCCGCGCCGCTCGCGCTCCTCAATTTTGGCAATCACTGTATCAATATCGTAGGGAATTTCGGGGATGAGGATGGCGTCGGCGGTGCCGGAGACGCCGGCGTTCAGCGCAATCCAGCCGGCGTAGCGGCCCATCACCTCTACCACCATCACCCGCTTGTGAGCCTGGGCGGTGGCGTGCAGCCGGTCAATACACTCGGTGGCAAAGGACACGGCGGTATCAAAGCCAAAGGTAATGACTGTCTGGTCCAGGTCGTTGTCAATGGTTTTGGGGACGCCCACCACCGGCAACCCCTTTTTGTACAGGGCGTGGGCAATGGCCAGCGAACCATCGCCGCCAATGGCAATCAGGGCGTCAAAGCCATGCTGCTTGAAAGCGTCAATCAGTTCATCGCTGCGGTCTTTTTCGTAAAGTTGGCCATCAGCATCAGTGTAGGGATATTTTAGCGGGTTGCCTTTGTTGGTTGTCCCCAAAATGGTGCCGCCCAGATGGGTGATGCCCCGCACAGATTCGCGGGTGAGGGGCATCAGGCCGCCGTCGGGGTAGGCTTCGGGTTTTAATAAACCGTCAAAGCTGTCTCGAATGCCAAAAATTTCCCAATCCCTGTTGCAGGCGGCCAGCACCGCCGCCCGGATGACCGCATTCAGGCCGGGGGCGTCGCCGCCGCCGGTGTTGATGGCTATTTTTTTGATGTTGACTGTCATAAAGCACCTCCTGCTTTAATTATCAATTATCAACGGGAAATGAGCAATTATCAAGGGGGGTTTAGGGGGTAAAGGCGAGGGTCGTTAGCTCGATAGCGTCATCCGGTTGGGGCTGGCCGTTGAGGCTGGCCGGCAGGCGCTGGCCGGTGGCGGGGTTGTACATGCCCACCAGCAGGCGGTAATCTCCGGCGGGCGCGCCCTCTTTCAGGGTCAAGGTGTAGCGGTCAACCACGGTATCGTTTTGGCTCCACGCGCCGGTGGGGTAGCGCCCGGCCTGGGGCGGGTTGTCCCACTGCGCCCAAACCTGGCCATCTGGGCCAATGAGTTGGGTAAAGACGGTGTAATCCGCCGGAATTTTTTGGGTGGACTGCCAGTAGAGGGTCAGTTTTAAGTTTTGGATGGTGAGTTGTGAGTTTTGAATGGGTTGGTCGTTGGTATCAGTTAGCCCGTAGCCGGTGAGTTGGACGGAGTTGCCAAGTTGGGCTTTGACAGGGTGGGGCGGCGGCGTGTTGTGGGCCGGGTCGAGCAGGCGCACGGTGAGGGGGTACAGGTTAGACGCGCCCGGCGGGGCATCCGGGCGGGTGAGGGGCAGGTATTCAAAGCCGGCGGGCAGGGCCTCATGGGGGCGGAGCAGGCTGACCTCCAGCGCATACAGGCCGGGCGGGGCGTTGGGGTTGATTTGCAGGGGATAGGTTTCTTCAATAATTTCCGTGGGCGCCCACAGCACGTTGGGGTAACGGTCGCCCAGGCCGGCCACGCGCTGGCCGCCAACAGCGAAATCTTTATCCAGCAGTTTGAGCGAAACGACCAGCGCGTCGGCCATCCAGCGGCGAGCCTGCCAGCGGATGGTGATGGGGAGGGTAGTAATTGGTAACTGGTAATTAGGGATTGGTAATTGGGAATTTTGGGGCGTTGGGTTGGTGAAATCGACGCCGGCCTGATTGGGCAGTTGCAGCGAGAGCGGAGCCAGCGTGTGGCTGAAGGTGAGGGTTGCGGTGACAGGGGCAAAAACGCGGTCGCGCAGCGATAAATTCAGCGGGGGCAGCGAGTCAACCGGTTTGGGCTGGTAGATGCCGGCGGCCAGGGTGGGGTCTACCATAAAGTGGGACAGGTAGGCAAAGGGCGTAGGGCCGTCATCGCAGGGCAGGTAGAGCGGCGTGGTGAAATTGGGCAGCGGCTGCCAGTTGACGCCGGTGTTGCTGAGTATTTGGGGCAACTTGTTGGGTTGCGACTTGTTGGCGGCGTAGTTGAGGTAGGCCAGCGATTGGTTGAGGTCAAGCTGCGTGTAGCCGGTTAAGCGGCGGCCGGCTTGCCACAGGTCGGCGGTTTGGGGCAGCTCTTTGAGCGAGTCGGTGGGGCGGAGGGTGATTTCTGGCCCGGCAAAGGTGCGCTGCGCCAGCGGCGGGTCGAGCGGAGTGGGGGTTGGCGTTGTGGGGTCCAGCGCCCAAATTTGCAGGTGGAGTTGGTATGCGGCCTGCGCCAACCGGTAGCAGGCGGGGATGGGAAGATAAACGGTGTCAACCAGGGTATCGCCCTTTTCCCAGGCGCGGGCGGGGTAGTGGCCGTCATCAAAATGGCCGTGCCAGCAAGCGACGGGCCGCTCGTTTTGGTTTTGCAGGCAGAGGGAAATCAGGTAATCCTGCCGGGCTTCGGCCTCGGCAAACCAGTGCAGGGTTACGGGCAGCGCCTCGCCTGCCGGGGCGGTTGGGGGCGCTTGCAGGCCGACCAGCCACAGCCGGTGGTCAAACTCGATGCTTTGGCGCTGCTCCGGCGGCAGGGCAATGGGGATGGCGCTAACCGGAATGGTTCGGTAGCGGGGCAGGATGAAAGCGCCGGGTTGCAGGCTGGCGAGGGCGGGGAGCAGGTAGCAGGCGGCAAGGAGCAGGTAACAGAGAGTAGGGAGTAAGGAGTGGTTTGTGTCCGTTGTCTGTTGTTCGTTGTCCTTCGTCTTTCGTTCTTCGTCCTGCGTCTTTTCTTGATTGGTGATGCGTTGTCGGGCCAGGATAAAGAGTTGGTAAATAGTAATTGGTAATTGATACAGGCCGATAGCCAGCAGCAGGGCAATGACCGGCAGGGCTGGGTAGAGGTGTCGCCCCTGGCCGGTGTCGATGGTGGCGCTGAGGATGTAGCGGGCGGCCAGGACCAGGGCAAACAGCAATAGGTGGAGGGTGAGAAGCCAGGTGATCGGCGTAGGGCGTAGTGCCGCGTAGCGTTGCGTGTTGCGTAACGCCTGTTTCAGTCTCGCTAATCCAAACCCTGAACCCTGAACTCTGAACCTTGAACCTTGAACCTTGAACCCCAGACCGATAAGCGCCAGCAGCAAAAAAATAGTGAACAGGGTATAAATCCAATCAGCGGCAAAGAGGCGCATCCAGCCGTACTCAAACCAGAAGGAGCGATAGAGCAGGCCGAACCATTCCGGCAGGGAGTAGGTGGCGGCCTCGGGGCGCGCGGATTGGCCGGCGAACAGTCCGACCAGCCCTTCGGTGATTTGCGGCTCGCCCAGCGAGGCGGCCAGGCCGGGAATCAGGCCCAGTTCATCAATGCGGTTGAAGCGGAGGGCGATAAAGGTAAACCAGGGGCCGGCGGTCAGCAGGAGGGCGAAGAGAAAGGGGAGGAGGAAGGAGAGGGGAGTGAGGGGTGAGGGGCGAGGGGCGTTGCGTGGTGCGTGGTGTGCGCTATTTGTAACTTTGCTACCTGCCACTTGCGACTCTGCGCCCCTGCGACCTGCTACCTGCCACTTGCGACCTGCTACCCACAGCGTAAAAATGATTTCAGGGATGAGGATGAGCGAGAAATATTTGGTGAGCAGGGCCAGCCCAAAGAGCGCGCCACAGGCAGCCATTATTTTGGCCGTGGGCGGGCGGTCGTTTTGCAGGATAATCACCTGGGTGAGCAGCAGCAGGGCGGTGAGGGCGAAAACCAGATTGTCGTCATTGATTACGGCGCTGCTGATAACAAAGCGAGGCAGAAAAGCCACAAAAGCCGCCGCGCTTATCGCCACAATTTTTGCTCCAGGGGCCAGGCGGCGGGCCAGGGCGTAGGTAGCAATAATCGTTACCCAGCCCATTGGCAGCGAGAAAAAGCGGATAATGTGCCAGGCCAGCGGCTGGCCGCGCCAGGGCCACTGCTCGTCCAGGGTGTGCAGCACGTGATTGATGCCCAGGCCGTCGCCGGGGATGTAACGCTGGGGGCGGGCGTCTACCCGGCGGATATCGGGGCGGGCGTCTTGGCCGATAATGGCGATGGGCCAGGCGGTCAGCACGTAGTACAGCGGGGCCAGACCGCCTTTGAACCCGGCTTCCTGGCGCTGGGCCTCGGTGAGTGGGGGGTGATAGGCGCGGGCCACAAAGCGCAGGTATTGGTAGTGGTCGGTTTCGTCGTCGGCCTCGCCCAGCGGTAGCAGAATGGAGTTGTACAGGGTGAGGGCGGTGAAGAGGGTCAGGATGAGCAGGAGGGGCAGGTGGCGGGTAAATGGCGATTGGCGATTGGCGCTTGGCGACGGCTCATTGCTCATTGTTTATTGCTCGTTGATGAGTTGCAGTTGGCCGACCTTAACGGCGTAGTCGGGCAGAGGGCCATCCGGGCCAAAGGCGGGCATGCGTTCGCCGGTGGCGGGGTTGTACAGGCCGGCCAGCAGCTTGTAATCGCCGGGCGGCAGTTGCGACAGGTCGAGCGGATGGGTGTCAACAATAATTTCGTCGGGCGCCCATAGGCTGGTAGGGTAGTCGCCCTGCACCGGCGGCCCGTCGAAGCCGGCAACTTGCCGGCCGGTCGCAACATCCCAGGCTTGCAGAAAGACGGTGTAATCGACCTCAAAATGGCTATCGGCCCGCCAGTTGAGCGTGACCGACTGCCGGTCATCGGCCAGTTGGTAACTGAGCAGGGTGGCTTTATCAAAAAAATTAATGGGCGACTCCATAACCGGCGGCTGCGGCCACTGCCAGGGGATGAGTTTGGCGCTGCCAATTATTGGTTCGACCGGCTGGCCGGCGGCGTTGACCGCCGCTTTGCCGGGACGGCCCGGCTCGGCGTAATCGTAAATGCCGGCGGCAATCTGAATGCGGGCCGGCGCGCCGGTGAACTCAGCCTCCGGTTTGATGGGTACGTGATAGGTGTCGGCCAGAACTTTGCCGGGGGGCAGCAAGGTTGTGGGCCAGGCTCCGCCGCCGGGGTAGCTGTCAAGCTGACCGATGACTTCTCTCTGGCGGCCCAGCAGATGCGCAAAAACGCTGTAATTCAGGTCAACCGGTTTGAGCAGTTGCCAGTAGAGGGTAATGGGCAACGTTTCGGCGGGCCGCGCCACCTGGGCGTGGAGCTGATAGCCGATGAGCCGGATGGCGTCATCGTAAATAAAGTCAACGGGCTGGAGGTCGGCGGGCAAGGCCGACTCGGTCAGGAGGGGTGGTTTCGCGTAGGCAGGGGCTATATACAACGCTGGCGCAAGCGCCGCAAACAGAAACAGGCCGCCGGCGCAGGCTCCGGCCACAATCTTTTGACCCCTCGGCGGCAGCCACCAGCTTAGCCCCAGCATCCCCAGCGCCGAAATTGCGGCAATGGCCGGGTAGAGCAGCCGGCCCTGCCCGGCGGGTTGGGTAAGGTTCCAGACGATAAAGCCGGCCATCATCACCAGATACCAGCTCAGGAGGAGGGTGAAGGTGGGGATGTGGATTTTGGATTTTGGATTGGGGGAAATAGTAAATAGTAAATGGCAAATGGCAAACGCAACAACACCGAGGGCGGCGGCGAGGGAGACCCAGTCGAGGATGGGGTAAATCCAGGGGGCGGCCAAAATGTTGACGCCGCCAAAGAGCGCCCAGTAAGCAATGCGAAAGCCCTCAAACTCGGCGCGCAGGGTAGCCAGCGAGGGCGCTGCCTGCCGCTGCCCGGCGGTATCGCGCATCATTTGCAGGGCCAGCGGGTCGCCATTGTAAAGCAGGGCGTTGCGCAGGTAGAACCAGCCGGCAACCAGCAGGAATACAGCGGCCATAACGGCAATCCGGGTGAGGGCGGTGGTGAGAGCGTGTTGCGTAGTGCGTAAGGGGCAATTTTTGTCTTTTGGCGGTCTGCGGTCTGTGGTCGGTGGTTGGCGGTCGTTTCTGAGGGCCAGCCATAGAAAAAGGGCGGCGGCGAGGGGCAGTAGCCCGATGGCGTAGAGTTTGCTCAACGCGCCCAGGCCGATGAGGAGGCCGAGCAGGGCGGGCGAATGACGAATGACGAATGACGAATGAGCCATTATTGACGAAGCACCGTTTGGGTATTGCTCATTGCTCATTGTCAATTGAACCATCAGCCACAGGGCTAAGGTGACAAACATAATTACGGCGTTATCGTTGTTGATGGAGGCGGAGATGAAAATGAACATGGGGTTGAAGGCAGTGATGGCCGTGGCTCCGGCGGCAAGCCAGCGATTGCCCCGAAATAAACTCAGCGCGATGGCGTAGCAGGCGGCTACGGTGATTGCGGCCATTACGATTGAGAGAAAACGAATCAAATGAACGGCCAGCGCGTGGCCGCGCCAGGGCCAGCTTTCGCCGGGCGGATGGATGGTGATGTTTTTGTTATCCGGCCGCAGCGGGTTGCCAATGGTGGTATGCGGGTTGTACCAGAAGACGTCATCAAAGCTGCCGGTGTCAACCCAAAAGGTTAGGGCGGCGGCCAGGACATAGTAAAGCGGCGGCTGGTTGCCTTCGTGGCTCCAGTGGTGCTGTAGGGGCTGAACTTCCGGCGCGGTCTGGTCAATCAGCCGGCCCGTATCGGCCATATATTTGATGACGGCGTAGTGGCGAGACTCGTCGCCGGCTTCAAACGGCGGTGTAACCAGGCTGTAAACAACGGCCAGCAGCACAAATATCAATAGGATGACAGCCGCCTGGGGATGATTTTTTATTAAATAGTGAATGGTGAATTTCACTTTTGACCTGCTAACGGGCTGAAGGGTCCCAGTTTGATGCCCTCCTGGGGCGGGTCTGCGCCTGACAGAGTCAGGTTATGCCACTGGCCGGGGCCTTCGGTGCGGTAGGGCAGCAGGTGCAGGGTGAGAGGACCGGCTTCGACCGGCAGCGGCAGTTCGTAGAAGTCGCCCACCACTTCGCCGGGCGTCCACAGGCTGGTGGGGTAGCTACTGAGCACCGGGTGGCTGGCATCCTTTTTGTAGATTTCCTGGCCAAGCGGGTCGATTAAGCGCAGCGAGAGGGCATAATCCCACTGAACTTTTTGGGGGACGCGCCAGTAAAGCATCAATTGCAAAACAGGCTCGGTTTGCGTGTCCTGTGGAAATATTTGCGCCCGATAGCCAATCAGGTTAAGCTCGTCTTCAAAATTGGCGTTGAGTTGGATGATGCCGGTTGGGGCTTGAAACCGGGGCTTGCTGCCCACGTGAATCAGCGGGCCGACCATGCTCAAATATCGAGCGCCAATCAGGTCGGGCGGTTTGCGGGCCAGGTAAACGGGTTGGCCGGCGGCGTGAGCGGCGGCTACTTTTTGCGGCCAGTCGTTTAGCGGGTTGCGGGCAGTTACGTCTGGCCGCAGACCGTTGATGAATTGATAATATTTGATGGGCGTATACTGCTCCCAATCGCCCCAAATGATGCTGTGGGGTTCTACCAGGGGCAGGCTGCTTTCTACAAAGCGTTGGGCCTGGGTTCCGCGCAAAAGCTGGCGCCAGTCGTCCAGCGGGGCCGTGGCGGTGGCGTATTGGGTTTGCCAGTTAGGCCGGCCCAGAGAAAAGGTTAGCAAGATCAGGATGAGGATGGTGATAGCCGTTTGAATGACCGCGAAGCGTGACGAATGACCGCGAAGCCTGACGAATGACCGCGAAGCGTGGCGAATGACGAATGACAAAATCCCATTAACGGCAATACCCAACCAGACCGCAAAAATAAAGTAGACGGGCATCAAATACCAGGTGGGGGCTTCGTTCAAATTGACCACTTCAAAATCCAGGGTGAACAGCAGCAGCAGAGCGACCAGCAACCCCTGAAAGATGAAATGCTTGGGGTGTCGCCATAGCAGCAGCAACCCGCCGGCCATTGCCAGAATAACCCCCGGCCACGAAAGCTGGTTGAGGATGTCTCCCCAGATAACGCCCAGCCGGGCCGGCAAATAAGCGAGGTCGAGCGAGAGAAACAGCCCGGTCGAATCGCCGGAGCCGACCAAAAACCAGAAGCTCTGTAAATCATAAATAGGTTCGTGGGTGTAGGGTGGCTGGTTGATGCCGCGCAGATAAATAAACAGGTATAATAAAAGCGGAGTCACAGTCAGCAGAGTCAACATGGCCAGGCGGCGCGGCTGGCGCAGCAGTTGGCGGTCGTGCCACCATACCCAGCCTATGAGCGAGGGCAGGTAAAAAACGGTGGTACGGTGATGGGCCAGGCTCAGGCCAATGGCGAGGGCCAGCCAGCGTAAAGAGAGTTCAGAGTTTTGAGTTGTTAATTGTTCTTGCTGGCGGAGATTGGCCCACCGGATGGCTTGCAGGGTTAGGAGCGCAAAAAAGAAGACGTTAAAAGAGCGCACCCCGGCGATGGCGCTCCACTGCCACAGCGTCAGGCCAAAGGCCAGGGCGACTCCGGCGGTTACTGCGCCGGGCCAGAAAACGCGGAACGTACCAGATGAGGACAGATGATAAACCACCAGGCTGGTAGTGGCCGCCGCCAGCGCCCCGCCCAGGGCCGAAAAGAGATTCATGCGCCAGGCCATAGAGCCAACCGGAAGCAGCAATGTCCACAGCTTGCCGGTCAGCACATACAGCGGGTAGCCGGTGGTGTGCGGAATCCCCAGCAGCGGCACGGCAAATTGGTGCTCTCCGGCATCGCCGCCGACCACGCCGGGGGCCAGGGTGAAGGCGTAAAGCGAAAAGACAGTAATGAATACCGCCAGAAAAAGAACAGCCGGAGCCGTAATCGACAGGCCAAATGGAAGCGCCGCCAGCCGGTGGCGGGTAGACTTTGGGGCCGGTTCGGTTTGAATCATAGGGGTGAATTTTAAAGGAAAGGTAGATAATTGGCGAATTTGGGTTTCGGGTTTCAAGTGCCGGGCTTTACGGATTACGCAACAATTAGCCCTTTCGTCGCCTGTGCCCTTTGGGTATTCGTCCATCGTCCTTCGTCTGGCTGGTATGAAGCTATCGAGCAATTACCGAATACTCTCTCAAAATCAAAGAAATTCACTATTTCAGGAGGATTGACAATGCCAACTTTGGAAGACGCCATAGCGTTGGCGGTTAAAGTTCACCGGGGGCAGGTTGACAAATATGGCCGGCCTTATATTCTGCATCCGCTGCGGGTGATGTTTGGGCTGGAGGGCGAGGTAGCGCAGATAGTTGGGGTTTTGCACGATGTGATAGAGGACTCGGATGTTACCTTTGAGGATTTACGCCAGATGGGATACAGCGAGGAGGTTATCGAGGCGCTGGACGGCGTTACCCGCCGCCATAGCGAGAGCTATGAGGTGTTTGTTGAGCGCAGTTTGCAGCACCCCCTCTCCCGGCGGGTCAAGCAGGCCGATTTGGAAGATAATATGGACTTGCGTCGCCTGGATTCGGAGCTAACGGAGCGCGATTTTGAGCGGCTCAAACGATATCGGCGGGCCTGGCAGAAGATTCAGCAATTTTACCCATGGGCACAATAATTTGCACAACGGTGCCGGTTCCGCTTTTGGCCCGGCCAATGTGAAACGTGCCGCGCATATCTTCGGTGATGCTGGTGCGCACAATATCCAGCCCCAGGCCCAAATCGGTGGCGGGATTGAAGTGGGGAGGCAAGCCGCGCCCGTTATCGGCCACGGTAAGTTGCAACTGGTTGTACCGGCTGGTGAGATTGACCGTAATCTGGCCTTCCATCTGGTTAGACATGCCGTGCTCCAGCGCGTTTTGCAAAAGCTCGTTGGCAACCAGCGCCAGGCCGGTGGCCCGCTGCGAGGGCAGTTGCACCCGGTCGCCCTGCACCATCACCAAAATATTGGCAGCCGGATTAATCATATTGCCGGCAACATTAGCCGCCACTCGTTTGATCAAGTCCAGCACATCTACCCGGTCTACCACCGCCTCGGATAAAATCTCGTGAACGGTGGCAATGCTCAGAACCCGGTTGATGGTTTCGTTGAGCACATCTTTGGGCGAAAGTTTTTTATCCTGCCCCATTTGCAGCCGCAACAGCATGGCAATGGTTTGCAGATTATTTTTTACCCGGTGGTGCATCTCTTGCACCAGGGCGGCGTGAACCAACTGCGCCTTTTCGATGGCGGTGGCGGCAAGTTCGGTAATGAAGCTGAATAGCTCGATTTCATCTCTGGAAAATTCGTGGCGCTCCATAGTCTGTACGTTGGCTGCGCCGATAATCTTTTCCCGGCTAACCAGGGGCATGGCCAGCAGCGAGGGAAAACGGCTCTCGCCAGACCCCAAAATGCGGTAGTTGCGCGGGTCGGCAAAAGCGTTGGGCACGGCAATAACCTCGTTGTGTTCGGCGGCCCAGCCGGTCAGTCCCGCTCCTCTTGGCAGCGAATAGTGGCCAATGCCAGCCTGATTTAAGCCGGTTGAGGCGGCCAGCACCAGCCGCTCTTTGGAGGGGGTATACAGGTAAATAGAGCAGGAGTCAACGCGCATCACCTCGGTGGTGCGGCGGGTAATCAGGTCAAGCGTGTCGTTTAAGTCTCTGGCTTCGGCAATGGCCCGGCTAATTTCTCGCACGGCGGCCAGTTGGGCTTTTAGGCTGGTCATTTAATTCACCATTGCAGCAGGCATAATTCAATGGTCAGGCCGGGGCCAAAAGAGAGCAGCAGGGCGTAATCGCCGGGCCGGGGCTGTCCTTGCTGCATAATTTCGGCCAGCACAAAAAAGATGGTGGCCGAGGACATGTTGCCGTAGCGGCGCAGCACTTTGCGGCTAAAGCGCAGCGCCTGCGGTTCCAGCTCTAATGCCTGGGCCAGGTTGTCTAAAATTCTGGCTCCGCCGGGGTGGATGCCCCAGAATTTGATATCGGTAAACGACAGGCCGCTTTGGGCCAGAAAATCGGCGGCCAGTTTTGGCACAATTTGGGGCAACACTTTTGAAACGCGGGTTGAGAGATGAATTTGAAAGCCTTTGTTGGTCAGGCGGACGCCCATTAAATCATGATAGCTGTAATCGCTGTAGCTGAGGGTGTCAATAATACGGGGATATCCGTTTGGCGGTAAAGCCGGGCCAACAATGGCCGCGGCCAGCCCGTCGCCAAAAATGGCCCCGGCAATCATGTCGTCAATTTTGCTGCCGTGCTGAAAGTGGATGGTGCCAAATTCAATGGCTAAAATCAGCACGCGGCTGCCTGGCCGGACGGCCAGTTCTTGCAGGGCGCGGTCCAGGCCGGTCAACCCGGCGTGGCAGCCCATCCCTATCAGGGCGCTGCGCCTGAGCCTGGGCTGCATGTCCAAGTCGGCGGCCAGGCCGGCGTCAAGGCCGGGGGTGTCAAGCCCGGTGCAGGAGATAATAATGAAATGCTCGATGTCTGAGGGGGTCAGCCCGGTTTGGGCCAAAACCTGTTGTATGGCCTGCATTGCCAAAGGACGGGCGGCCTTCAAATAAAGCTCGTTTCTGGCCTGGGTGCCGGGTTCGCCGGCCAAAAATTCCGAGGTGGGCAGGACGCTGTAGCGGGTGTCGATTTCGGCGGCGGTAAAGATGGCGCGGGAGCGGTGGCTGTTGATATAGGGCGATAGCCAGCGGTCGTGCAGGTCGGTTTGGGTATGTTGGTGAGGGGGCACGGCCGTGGCGATGCCCCAGATAGCTACGTTGGTCATAGAGTTAAGCTCTTTGCGCAGGTTTGCTATGGATTTTACTCCGGTTGGGCAACTATTTCAAACTCCTCGATTATGAGGTGCGTCCCAAATTTTAGGAAACATGTCACTCTGAGCGACCAGCGGGAGCGAAGAGTCTCCTGGTTGATAGCCTATCAGCAACGTTGCTGGGGATTCTTCGCTTCGCTCAGAATGACGCGAGAAACTCGCCTAATTTTTGGGACAGACCCTCGATTATGAGGGGATTTGACAAGCGTCTCAAAAAAAGCTATCATAGCCGCCGTTGAAATCTGAGTAAAATATACCATTGGGGAATATAATTGCTATGCTTCATCCGCCGCCATCATTGGGTTTGGACAACCGCAAATTTGGATTTTGGGGCTTTATTGCTTCGGAAGTGCTCTTCTTTTCGGTGTTGATTGCCAATTTTTTGGTGTTGAGCAAGCAAGACCCGCCCGGCACGTTTCACGGGGTTGAAACCGGCCGGGAACTGCTCAATATTCCGCTGACGGCTTTTAACACCTTTGTGCTGCTGACCAGCAGTTTTACGGTGGTGCTGGCCCTGCAAGCCATTCAAGAGGGCAAGATATTTAAGTTTAGATTGGCCCTGTTGACCACATTTCTGTTTGGCAGCTTTTTTATCGGGGTTCAAATTTATGAGTATTACCTGTTGATTGCCATAGAGGGGCTTTACTTTGATACCCTTTTTGGGGCAACGTTCATTACGCTGACCGGCTTTCACGGGGCGCACGTGGTTGGGGGATTAATCTGGCTGTCCATCATCTTCTTCAAAGCTTTTGGGGTAATGGGCGGTTACTCTAAAGAGGATAATATCGGTATCGAGGTATTTGGCCTGTACTGGCACTTTGTTGATATTGTCTGGCTGCTGCTGTTCAGCCTGGTTTATCTCATCTAAATTTCGGGGGCAAAAATCAATGAGTTCACACCAAGAATTGACCGACGCGCGCGAAGAGCACAAGCATCCCAATTATTTTGGCGTTTTTATTGCCCTGGCAGTTATTACCGCTATTATTACGGCGGTAGAGTTAATGGAGCAAAATGGCGTCATCCACATTCCCCGCCCCGCTTTGAATACCGCTTTCATTATTATGTCTCTTACCAAGGCGGTGCTGGTGGCCCTGTTTTATATGCACTTAAAGTATGACAGCCTGCTCTACACCGTTCTGTTTGGGCTGCCGGTTTTGTTTGCCATTGTTTTCTTTACGCTGTTGTTAATATAACTTCTTGGTTGAAAACGGCAAGATGATGCCACAATTTACTTACTTACTTACTTAACCTTTGGGTTCAACCCAAATCAGGCCGCAGCCAATGTAACGCGCCGGTACTGACTGTTTCCCCAGCAATCTTTGGGCAACAGTCGCTGCCGGCGCGTTTTTTTATGAACTTAGGAAAGGGGGAGGTATACTGTTTGTAAAATGCGGTATACAACAAACAGATGATGCTAAATCTTGGGAGCAATTTGTTAAAATTTCTGGCGGCGCTATTGGTTTTGGCAACAGCGACGTTGTTCTTTTCTCATCTGCCGGCGCAGGCCATGGCCAGGCTAACCTCAGAGTCCGGCGCAGCGGGTTTGACCATACCCCAGGCATTGCCGGTTCAGATAAACAAAAAAGCAAATATCCCGCTACTCAGCGCCTGGAGCGCGCCGGCGCAGATTAACGCCGGCGGCGCAACCGATGTCGAACCCCCGGCCATTGCGATGCGGGGCAACGCCGCCTATGCGGTCTGGACAGATAATCGTTTGAGCAGCACCAATCACCTCTTTCTGGCCGTCAGCGCCAACGGCGGCCTCAATTGGAGCGCGGCCACAGGGTTAGGGTTGGTGCGGTTTGAATTTGCGCTGGCCGCCGACCCGGCCACCGGCGCGGCCATTATGGTTTGGGATGGGCCGACCGGCAACCAGATTTTGGCGGCTTCCAGCAGCAGCGCGCAAACCGGTGATTGCCCCCTGGTGGAAATAATTTCGGTGCGCCACCTGAATAACACGACTCTGGGCGTGGTTGGCTTTGTGGATTTAAATCAAGTCACTTCGGCAACGCTCTCAGTGGATGGAACTGTAGGCGTGACGCCGGTTGACCTGATACCCCTGGCCCAGCACAATGCCTCCGGCGGTGGAAATAACCCCGGCAGCGAAGGCCGTTTGCGCGGTTTGTGGTCGGCCACATTAATTAATCCCGGCAGTTTTACAGGTGGAATGATGGTTGTAGCCGACGCAACTTCGGCTAACCAGAATTGCCAGGAAACAGTGGATGTGATTATTCCGCCGCCGGGCTGGCGTATCGAGATAGAAACGATTGACCCGGTGGTGGGCGCGAACCCGGATATTGACGGATTGGATCGGGTGGTCGTGCGGTTCCAAAGCGGCGATGGCAGCCTGCCCACCCTGGCCCTGAGCCGCTATTTGTACAACTCCGGCCAGCCGGGGTTGGCCGGCCTGTGGCAGACCATGGACACTTTCACCGCCCAAGCCGAAGGCAACGCCTTCAAAAATATTGTGGCCGATTTGGTGGACCCCGGCGAAAACCTGTACCGCGTCACCGTAGATGGCCAGCCCCAGGTGGAAGCAGTATTTTCTGATCAATTAATTATTGCAATGGGAACTGCTGAGAGTGGAACAGAGAATAGTATTTTTGATAATGCTGTACTCAATACCAGAACTGGTGATTTTGATGGGATTATGCAGATTACCTGTAGTAGCGGCAAAAAAGGAGCCACCCAACTCAATCAAGACACCGTAACCTGTGATGAGTCCCCTCCAGACTACGAAGCCATAGCCCAGAGTATTAGATACAATGTCGGCGATGCTCTATTATATCTAAATGAGACTTTTCAGGTTGCTAATGATCAAACCTCAGATCGACCCCAAAGAAACTGCTACTGGATTTCAGATCAAAATGGAATGATAGATACCTTAATTACAGCCGTGGTCTATTACAATGGCGAATGTACTTATGCCGAATTATACGCAAATGGTCAAGGTAATCCGCATTATCTCAATGATATCGCTCGCCAATTGGACCCTCAACCAGAAGCCCCTAGCAAACTGCCTGACAGTATGACTGTGGCTCAATTTTTGGCTGATACCGATTATACGGCTGATCCCAATTTAGTCCAACGTTTAGATCATGGGCAGATGGTTGTTGATAATCAAGTGGCGAGTCAATAAGGAGATAACAATGCATATCTTTAAAAAATCCACTCGTGCCATATTGATTTTAGTTATTCTGCTGGGGCTGGCTGGTGGTGTGATCTGGGTTGTTCAATCGACTGGGCCAAAATTCTCAACTATCCCCAACCCATCAAAAGCAGAAATCGTTGTATCACCGGAAATAGTGTCTATCCAATCTGAAGCTAGGTCAGCAACAGTATCCTCATCTACGACCTTGCCTGACTCTGAATTGATGCCGGTATCTGAATCATCTGACAGTAAGATTGTTTTTGTTGATAATCTCGGGGGTATTCGTGACCTTTATATCGTCAATCCTGATGGGACCGAATTAATGAATTTAACTGAGGGACTGGGAGTAAAGTTTCTGGAGAATAAGCCCAGATGGGCGGCTGATGGTAGCCGAATTTACTTTTCCCTGGAAGGTACCGTGCAGGATAATCAAGATATAAGTTTATATACCATCAAGCCTGATGGGAGTGATGCAACCAAACTATTTGATTGGCCTCACCAGATCAGGGCTTATGATGTTTCGTCTGATGGTCAGTGGATAGCTTACACAGCTAACACTTTATCTACCAACGGCAATCCAATGTGTGCTATTTTCAAAATCAGAATCGATGGCACTGAACTAACCCGCTTAACTGATGAGATTGAAGGCGAAGATGTTCCGAGACGAAATCAGTGCGACAGTCCCCCTGTCTGGTCATCGGATGGCAGCCTGATTTTATTTGCCTCTAATCGGAGGAATCCTAATAGTGAGTTAGACAAGGTTAATTTATACACCATCCGATTTGATGGAAGTGAACTTACTCAGTTGACAGATAGAGATTGGGATATCTTCACTGCTCGTTGGTCACCAGATGGAACTTGGATAGCTATTGGGGCTAAAGAGGGGGATAGTGCGGGTAATCTTTATTTGATGAATGCTGATGGCAGCAATCTGCATCAAGTTACCAATTCTATCACACCTGGTGCATTGTGGTACCAAATAGACTATGGAAAAATTTCCTGGTCGCCTGATGGAACGCAACTGGTGGTGCAAAAATCAACAGAGAATGGGCTAGGCATAGTGGATTTGATTACAGGACAAGAAACCTATCCATTAATTCCTGGAGCTGATATGAGTGATGCTTCTCAACCCGACTGGTCGCCTTTCCTGGGTGAAGCGCCCACGCCCACGCCAACCGCCACCTTCACCCCAACCCCCACGCCTACAGCCACCCCCTCTGGCCAGGTCCCTTCCAACGATATTGGCGATTACGTGGTTTTGGGTCTCAACAGCGTCTGGCTGCGGCAGGGCAGCAAAGTGTATAGCGGCCACGTGGGGGCGCAAACCATCAGCCCCGGCCCGGCGCTCGACTCCGACGCGGAAGTGACGGTTGGCCGCAGCGTCACTTTCCACAACCCGGCTTCGGCCATTGCCGGCGATACGGTCAAACTCAAGTTGGGGTCAACCGTGTTCGATATCTTCCACAATGAACTGGACCCGGCCAGCAACGCTACTTATGGCCAGGTGATTACGCCGCTGGCGCTGCCCCTGGTAGCCAATCTGCCAACCTTGCCGGAAATCACGCCCGGTTCCACCGATATCACCCTGGCTCAAAACGAAAGCCTGAGCCTGCCGGCCGGGGCTTATGGCGAAATTACCTTGAAGAAAAACGCGGTTTTAACCTTAACCGGCGGCATCTATCATCTGGCTAATCTTAATATGGGTGATGATAGCCAGGTGTTGGCCGCCGCGCCGGTCGAGATTCGGATTGCCGGCCGCCTGCAACCGGGGGAGCGGGCCATCATCGGCCCGGCAGCGGGCGGCGGTTTGGAGGCTACTGACCTGATGCTGTTTGTGGCCGGTATCAATGGTAGCAACGGCAACCTGGGCGGTACGCCCAAAGCGGCCACCATCGGCTTCAACAATGTGGTCACGGCTACCATTTACGCGCCCAACGGTACGCTGTGGCTCAGGCAGGGTACGCAGGCACGGGGCGCGTTTATTGCCCAAGATGTCCAGATAGGCGAAAATGTTCAGATTTGGTTGGAAAGCGCGTTTAGCAGCGGCTACCAATCGCCGCTATCGGCCACGCCGGCCCCCACCCCAACAGAAACCGCCACTCCAACCGAGACGCCAACGCCGGCAAACACCCCAACGCCAGAACCCACACCCACCCATACCCCAACCTCAACCCTCACTCCAACCGAAACATTCACGCCGGAACCAACCGCCACGCCAACATCGGCCGGCTAAAATTCTTGCGCCAATAAACCAAAAAAGACCTGTCAGATAGGCTCTACAAAATCTGACAGGTCTTTTAATTGGATGACCGGTAATCGGGTCATGAAGCAATAGAGGTTCTAATGATGCCCCTCTTCGGGATGTATCGGCTCAATTACCCAGCCAATGGCCGAAACAAAGGTAATAATCAAACCGGCAATAGACATGGAAAAATGTATCGCCAGCCCGCCAATAATCAAAACAAACCCAAAGGCCAGGATAATGGGCCAAAAACTGTTGGGCGGCATATGAATATCTTCGGGTTTGATTTCAGTGTCAGTTGTAGTATTTGCTGAGTCAGCCATATGATTCATCCTTCTCTGTGGTGATGTTATTTTAACAGCAGGGGCGCGTAGATGGTAAACCAGTAAACCGCCCCCAACGCCGAGATAATGGCAATAACGGCCATAATAGCGGCCACAATCTTATTTTTTCGTTCGGTTTCTTTATTGGTCATAAAATTGATGCCGGAATTTTAGCAAAGATTTTGGTTTAGAACAAACTGCGGTCTACGGCCATTGCCACAAACAGCAGGGCCAGATAAGCCTGAGAAAATTTGTACAGGCGTTTGCTCACGCCCTTGTCAAACTCTCGCCATAATTTCCAGGCCAGGTAAACAAAGGGAATGCCCAGCCCCAGAGCCGCAATCAGATAAAAGAGGCTTAGCATATTAAAGGTAAATGGCAACAGCGTCAGCGTAATCAGCAGAATGGTGTAGAGAAATATCTGATAAGTTGTCTCTTTTTCGCCCACCACCACCGGCAGCATCGGCACGCGGGCCTGGGCGTAATCTTTTTTGACCAGCAGGGCCAGCGCCCAGGTATGGGGCGGCGTCCAGAAAAAGATGATGGCAAACAGGTAAAACGCCCCCAAATCCAGCGAGTTGCTCACGGCCGTCCAGCCGACCAGCGGCGGAATAGCCCCGGCCGCCCCGCCGATGATAATGTTATGAATGGTGGCGCGTTTCAGGTACAGGGTGTAAAAGAAAACGTAGTAGATAATGCCCAGCGTGCTCAAAACTGCGCTTAACATGTTGACAAAAATGGCAAACACCAAAAACGAGCCGATACTCAGCGCCAGCCCAAAAATAAGCGTTTCCGTGGGCGTCACCAACCCCGTAACCGTGGCCCGCCGCGAGGTGCGAGACATCACCCCGTCAATGTCGCTGTCAATGTAGCTGTTCAACACGCTGGCCCCCCCCGCCGACAGCGCCCCGCCCAAAAGCGTGTAAAGCATCAGCGCTATCGGGGGCGCGCCCTGGGCAGCAATGAACATGGCCGTGATGGTGGTAATGAGCAGCAGCGCCATTATCCACGGTTTGGTGAGTTTGAAAAAGGTTTTGGCCTTTTGCCGCCCGGATAATGGCTCGCCGGCCGTTGCGGCCGGCGAGGTCAGCGGCTCCAGCATGAGGTAGCTGACAGACGCCTGCGCCACCACAATTCCCCAAATAGCGCCGGACAGGCCCAAATGAAACACCCTGATTAGACCGGGGGAGTCAACCACGGTGTACATCCCCCCCAGCCCAATTTGGGCCAGAAAGAGCAGCCCCAGGGCGGTTGACAGCCTGGTCAGGGTTGAATGTTGCCGGTAGCCCCGGCGCGTTTGCAAAATGACTCCCGCAACCAGCGCGCCCAAAACCACTACGGTAAATCGGTGCAGCAGGTTAATGGCTACCGTGAGCGTAAATTCGGCGGGGAAGATTTCGCCCTGGCACAGCGGCCAGTCGGGGCAGGCCAGTCGGGTATCGGTGCCGGTTACAATTGCCCCGGTGACAATTAACAGCAGCAGCCCCATTCCCGTTGAAACAATAGAGCGCAAATAAAAGCCGTGCCCCCGGCTCACGCCACTCCCGGCGTTGATGAGTCGTTTTGGAGAGATGTGGCTGGCCGTTGCCAAAAACAGGGCGATGCCCAGGGTGAGCATCGCCGCAAGTAAGTGGGCGGCCACTGCCATCGGGTTGTCAACCCAAATGGCGACAGTCCCCACCACAATCTGTACCAGGGCCGCCGAAACGGCGGCAAATATCGCATTGTTTATCGGCCGATAGGGGCGGTAGTGGCGGCGGGCAACTATAACCAGAACCGTTAGAATGGCAATGGTCAACCCGCTGATAACGCCCTGCTCCGGCCCGGCAATCAGCCGGGAAAATTCAGTAGCTCTGGGTACGGCTGCGGCAAAAAGCAGCAGCGAAGCCCACACCGAAAACGCAACAGTTAATTTTTTAAAGCCTTCGCCAATTATTATGCCGTCACGCACAAACTACTCCCCTTATTTGGAGGCCGGGGCCGGGCTGATAGAAGGTTCCGGCCCTCGCGGTGCGGGTTTGCGGCCCAGCCGCAGGTCGCGGGTTGGCCGCTCGCTGTAAACGGTGGGGATGCCCAGGAAATTGTAGGAAGGCGGCGGCGAAGAAACATACCACTCCAGCGAGTTGGCCTGCCACGGGTCGCCGGCAACCTGGCGTCCGCGCACCATAGAGTAAACCGCGTTCCACAACAGCGGAAAAATTGAGACGGCAATTAAAAAGGCGCCCAGCGTAGCCAGCACGTTGTTGAGTTCCCAACCCAGGCCGGCGGGATAGTCGGCGTAGCGGCGGGGCATCCCCAGCAGGCCCAAAAAGTGCATGGGGAAGAAGGTCAGGTTGAGGCCCACAAACATAATCCAAAACTGCACCTTGCCTAAAAATTCGCTGTACATGCGGCCCGTTACTTTGGGGAACCAGAAATAGATACCGGCAAACATACCCATAACGCTGCCGCCAAAAAGCACGTAGTGCAGGTGAGCCACAATATAGTAACTATCGTGTAGTTGGGTGTCGATGGGCACAATGGCGTTGAAGATGCCGCTAATGCCGCCGATGGTGAAGGTCAAAATAAAGCCAACCGCAAACAGCAGCGGGGTTGTAAATTCAATGGAACCGCCCCACAGCGTAAACACCCAGCTAAATATTTTAACGCCGGTGGGTACGGCAATCACCATCGAGGCCATCATAAAAAAGAGTTGCAGGCCGGTGCCAATACCGGCGGTGAACATGTGGTGCGCCCACACAATAAAGCCCAGCACGGCAATAGCCACGGTAGAGTAGGCAATCATTTTGTAGCCAAAAATGGGCTTGCGGGCAAAGACCGGCAGCACTTCAGAGACAATGCCCATGGCGGGCAGCACCATAATGTAAACCGCCGGGTGAGAGTAGAACC
This sequence comes from uncultured Caldilineaceae bacterium, assembly GCA_964486935.1. GTDB lineage: Bacteria > Chloroflexota > Anaerolineae > 4572-78 > J111 > CAZAPG01. The sequence goes on from CAZAPG010000022.1 coordinate 22,224, forward strand.
AGAACATATGCTGGTAGAGCACCGGGTCGCCCTGCGGGCCAAAGAATGGCGCGCCGGTGAGTCGCTGAATGTAAATAAGAATGAGCGCCGCGGCCAAAGCCGGGGTGGCAAATACAATCAAAATAGACTGCACCAGCACCGTCCAGGTAAAGAGCGACATCTGGTTAAGGCCCATGCCGGGCGCGCGCATATTGAGAATGGTGACAACCAGGTTGATAGCCCCTAAAATAGAGGATGTGCCAATGCCGTATACCGACATGGCCCAAATGGTCATGCCGATGCCGGGCGTGTATGCGGGGTTGGCGGAGAAGGGCGCGTAGGCTGTCCAGCCGGCGGACGCGCCGCTGCCGCTCACTAAAAAGCTGGAGTACATCAGAATGCCGCTGAAAATAAACATCCACAGCGCCAGCGCGTTGAGCCGGGGAAAGGCCATATCTCTGGCCCCCACCTGTAATGGAACCACGTAGTTTGAAAAGGCGGCCAGCATGGGGATGATGGCCAGAAATATCATGGTGCTGCCGTGCATGGTAAAGAAGCGGTTGTACTGATCTTGCGAAATGAGCTGCAAGCCGGGCAAAGCTAACTCTGACCGGATGATAAGCGCCAAAATTCCCCCCAGCAAAAAGAAGATGAACGAGGCGATAAAGTACATAATCCCGATTTTTTTGTGGTCAACGGTGGTCAACCAGTCGATAATGCCGGAATTCCAGTAGCCGCGCTCTTTTTGGGGATATTCGCCGGGTTTGGGCCAATCAAATAATCTCAGGTTGAGGGGGTGGTCAAGGAACATCACAATCAGAATGGCCGCCAAAACCGCCACCGAACTAAAATAAACCCAGCCATACAACCGCATCGAGGTATCCAGCACAAAGCGCATAATAGCCCAGGAGATACCAAACCCTACGATTAAACTGATAAGGAATGTTACAATTAATCGGCCGCTCGGACGTCTCATATAAAAGTTTCCTCCTTAAATTCCCTGCTTTACTCCGTTAATAGCTGAGATTGTGCTTCAGCTTCGGCGGGCATTTCAGATTGGGTTTGCTGGTTTGTTTTAGAGGCCAGCCACAAGTCAAAACTGTTTTGGTCTACCACTTTCACTTCAATGGGCATGTTAGAGTGAGCCACGCCGCAAAATTCGGCGCAATGGCCGTGAAACGTGCCCAACCGGTCGGCTTTGAACCAGGACACCTGCAAATAACCGGGAATCGCATCGGTTTTGCCGGCCAGTTGAGGCACCCAAAAGCTGTGGATGACATCTTCAGAAGTAATTTCCACTCTGACATCGGTGTTGACCGGAATGTACATCTCGCCAATCAGCGAGATATCATGCTCCGGGTATTGAACTTCCCATAACCACTGTTTGCCAATAACCCGAACCGTTAAATCGGTGGGGCGGTTGGGGTCAATATCCCGAAAGGTCTGAAAGGTCAACACCAGCAAAATAACCAGAATACCCACCGGGATAATCGTCCAGATGGTCTCGAGGGTGGCATTGCCGTGAAAACTCTGGTCTGGTTCCGGGTCATCGGGCGACTTGCGCCGGAAACGAATAATTGAGTAAATCAACAGAAAGGCTACAATTGCAAAAACCACGGTTGCAATCCACAAAATAATTGTGTGCAAATTAGCAATAGAACGCGCAGCGGGCGAGGCCGGATTCAACGGAGAGGGCGGCGCTGCCAGCGCAACCGCAGGCACGGCAATAAAGGCCAGCACGGCTATTGCAAGATAACGGACATGCTTGAATATTATGTTGTTATATTTGTTTTGAAACATACCTTTACCTTCTGTTAAAAATTCAATTGACAGCCAGAGAGGTTACTTGGGAGCTACTCCAGACCTTTAGGGTTTCTAAAAGCCCTAAAGGTCTTCAGCGCGTTTCTTAGAAGCAGGGTTGGGCTATTCTATACCACAACTTGTATTTCTGCAAGAATAATTTGGCTTGGGGTTTTTGTTTAGTGCATTTTTTCACGCGCAGCTATTATAGTGACCGGTAAAGGGTCTGTCAAAAAGATTGACGTTTATCCCGGCGATGTATTTACTATCCTTTGCGTCTCATGTTTCCCATGCTATAATTTTGTTGTCTGGCAAGCACCATAAAGTGAATCCCCAAAGAATGGCCTCAGAAACTGTAATCAAACTAAAATCTTACAATCCCAATTTATTTGATGCCGGAGACATCTTAACCTGGCCGCTGATTGGCCCTTTTTTGCGCTGGCGATTCTCCCGGCGGGTGATGCAGGCCGTTTTGCTGGCCGCAACCGGCTTTATTATTTTTGACGGTTTGATTGGGCCGCAGCAAGCCCCCAAAAACCTGGCAACCGTCTCGGCCTGGATTCATTACCGGGGGCTGGTGGTGCTGGCGCTGCTGGTTGCCGGCAACCTGTTTTGCATGGCCTGCCCTTTTATGCTACCCCGCGAACTGGCCCGGCGTTTGGGCCAAATATTGGGGATTCAGGGGCAGGCGCCGCGCCCCCTGCGCAATAAATGGCTGGCGGCGGCGCTGCTGGCAGTTTTTTTTCTGGTATTTGAATGGTACGATTTGTGGGCCAGCCCGTGGTTAACCGCCTGGATTATCCTGGCCTATTTTCTGATTGCTTTTGCGGTGGACACCTTTTTTCAGGGCGCCGCCTTTTGCAAATATGTGTGCCCGCTGGGGCAATTCAACTTTTTTGGCGCGCTGGTTTCGCCCGCCGAAATAAAAGTGCGTAGCGCCGATGTTTGCGCCAGTTGCCGCACCAAAGATTGCATTGCCGGCAACCGGCGCACCGGCCAGCGCGGCTGCGAGTTGTGGCTGTTTCAACAAAAAAAAGCGGGCAATATGGATTGCACCTTTTGCCTGGATTGCGTTTACGCCTGCCCCTACCAGAACGTCGGCCTGAAACTGCGGCTGCCTACCCAGGAATTATGGGACGACCCGCGCCGCTCCGGCGTGGGCCGTTTTAGCCAGCGTTGGGATTTGACCGCCCTGGTGGTGGTGCTGATTTTTGCAGCCTACCTCAACGCCTTTGGCATGATTACCCCGGTTTACGCCCTGCAACAAACCATTTCAAACTGGTTGAACACCACCCAGGAACTACCCAGCCTGCTGATTATTTTTGGCGCAGGCTTTATCATTGTGCCGGCCATTCTGCTGGCTGTAACCGCCTACTTCAGCCGGCTTCTGGCCGGGCGCGCTCACGAGTCGTTGGGCTTTTTGGTCCGCCGATTTGTTTACAGCCTGACGCCGCTGGCCTTTGGAGTTTGGTTATCGCACTACGCCTTCCATTTTCTTACCGGCGCGCTAACGCTAATTCCGGTAACGCAATCCTTTTTGAATGACAGCGGCTTTTTTGTAGGGGTACCGCAGTGGCAGCTTGGCCCCATTGTGCCCGCCGAGTGGCTTTTTCCACTGCAAACGGCATTTATTTACCTTGGGCTATTGGGGTCGCTGGTGGCCGGTTTTCAAATTGCAATAAGTCATTACCAAAAACGACACATTGCCCTGCGGGCCTTCATTCCCTGGGGGGTGTTGATGCTGTTGATGATGAGCGCGGCGCTGTGGATAATGTTTCAACCGATGGAAATGCGCGGAACAATCTTTTTGGGGTTATAAATCAAGCGATGAAACAGCCTAAATTTTTTACATACCTGCTGCTAACATTAATCCTGTTAATTAGTCAGGCTTCTCCGGCGCTGGCTATTGGGCCGGGCACGGGCGGCAGCAAAATTAGGGTCAGCGACGAGCAAATTGGGCCGTATACGCTGCTGGTCGCCACCTCGCCGCTGCCGGTAACGGTGGGCCAAATGAGCGTTTGGGTGCGCGTAACCGGCGCCCAAGATAATAAACTGCGCCGCGATGCCGTGGTAATGATTGCCGCCACCCCTCGCGGCGGCGGCCCCACCCTAACCACCCAGGGCACCCATAAAAACGCCGGTAATGATTTTGATTACGTCGGCCACCTGGATGTCGAGCAAAGCGGCCAGTGGGATGTGACCATTACCGTTGAGGATGACCTGGGCCAGGCCGAAGTTGCTTTTACCGAAACCGTTACCCGCGGCCGCAGCGCCTGGGGGCTGGTGGCCCTGGCCGTTCCCTTTATTGTGGCCGCCGGCGTGGTGGGGTATTACATGTGGCGGCGGTCGGCGGTTTGAGCAAGGGGCTTACAAACCGTAAGCCTCAAATTCCTCGTCGGTAATAACGATATCCAGATAAGCCCCAATTTTTCTCACCAGCCTGTCGCCCTGGGGCGAGGTAGCCATAATATAAAACCCCGACCAGTTGTCCCAGCCCATCAGCAGTTCAATATCGGCCTGCCGGCAAACCGTTACAATCTGGTCAACACTAATTTTGGGTGGCATTGGGGTAGAGCATCCAAACTCGGAAATCAGAATATCGCTAATTTTTTCAATAATTTGGGCCGAGGCGTCGTAAATTTCATACGACACGTGCCCGTTGGCAGCTTTAATAAATTTTCCGCTGAGAATTTGATTTGGCGAGGTCATTTGTCTCTTTCAGTTTGAAATAGTAATTTCCACCGGCGCAATAGCCGCACCGGAATGGGGATAAAATGGGGGGGGAACACCCCCCACGCCCCCCGACCCTTCGGGTAATTATTCTACCGGCGCAATAGCCGCACCGGGGAAGGGGTAAAATGGGGGGAACACCCCCCACGCCCCCCGACCCTTTGGGCAATTGTTTGAATTAACACACCCCCGCGCCCGCCGAAGCCTGACAAACATACACCGTGGCTTCCAGGCGCGATGCCGCCGGGTAATTTTTGGCAATCGCAGCTTTAACCTCGGCCACCAGCTCTTGCGGGGCCAGGGCCACCACGCAGCCGCCAAAGCCGCCGCCGGTCATCCGCGCGCCGCCCGCTTCGCCAATCACCGCGCCGATAATCTCCACCAGCGCGTCGATGGGCGGTACGGTAATTTCAAAGTCATCCCGCATCGAAATATGAGATTCGGCCATCAGCCGGCCCATCAGCTTCAGGTCGCCGCGCTTCAGCGCCTCGGCGGCGGCCCGGGTGCGGGCGTTCTCGCTAATTACGTGCCGGGCGCGTTTGGCGACAGTTTCCTCCAGTTCGTCCTGATGCAAAGCAAATACATCAGCCGGCACGTCGCGCAGGGCCGGTACGCCAAAGTGGGCAGCGGCGGCTTCGCACTCGCGGCGGCGGGTGTTATATTCGCTATCGACCAGCCCCCGTTTGACGTTGCTGTTGGCAATGATAATGGCGGTACCGGCGGGGATGGGCACGGCGCTGTAATCCAAACTGCGGCAGTCAATCAACAGGGCGTGGTTTTGCTGCCCCAGCGCCGAAATGAACTGGTCCATAATACCGGTTCTGATGCCGACAAACTCATTTTCGGCCTGCTGCCCGGCCAGGGCAATGGTTTTGCCATCAACCTCAAGGTTGCTCAGGCGGGTCAGGGCCGCGCCCACCACCACCTCCAGCGAGGCTGATGAACTCAGCCCCGCGCCTTTGGGCACGTCTCCGGCAATCACCAAATCTGCGCCAGAAAGCCGGTATCCCCGCTGAAACAAGGCCCAGGCCACGCCGCGGGCATAGTTGCTCCACGGCGCGGCGGCGTCGGGGGGGATGTCAGCCTGAAGCTGAAACGCGCTGACTTGCCGGTTGTAATCAGCCGCCACAACTGCCACGGTGTTATCGCTGCGGGCGGCGGCGGCCACCACCGTTTGGTAATTGATGGCGCAGGGCAGCACAAAACCGTCGTTGTAATCGGTGTGCTCGCCAATCAGGTTGACTCGCCCCGGCGCGCGGAAGCAGTGGGTTGGTTCATAACCAAAATGGGTCTTAAACAGGGTTGTTGTTTTCTGTTGGAGACTCATCGAAATATTCCTTAAGTTTGTGGAGTTCATAGGGTTCCGACTCTATAAACTCGCCTAACTCATTTAACCCGGTTTTGAATATCCCAGCCAGCGCAGTTCGTTTTCTTTTTTGCGCCATTTGGGCCGCACTTTGACCCACAACTCCAGGTAAACTTTAGCGCCTACCAGCGCCTCGATTTCTGGCCTGGCCTGCTGCCCAATTTGTTTGAGCATTTGCCCCTTTTGCCCAATGACAATTTGCTTTTGCGTTTGACGCTCAACCACAATGTTGGCGCTGATGTAGATTAAATTCTCGCGCCGGGGTTTGAATTCGGTAACGTAAACGGCCAGCGCGTGCGGCACTTCCTGGCGCAAAATAGCCAGCGCGGCTTCGCGGACCATCTCGGCCACAATAAAGCGGGTTTGCTGGTCGGTGACTTGTTCGGCGGGGTAAAAGCGCGGGCCGGGCGGCAGGCAGTCGGTAATGCGTTGCAGCAGGGTGATTAAATTATCGCCCTGGGTGGCCGAGAGCAGCAACTGGTCGCTGACCGGGCATAGTTCTGTAAAGGGTTGGGCCAGGGTTGGCCCGTCAAGCTGTTCGGGCGGCAGCAGGTCGATTTTATTGAGCGCCAGAATGACCGGCAAAGGCGCATCGCCGCGAGCGGCGAGTTTGGTTTGGGCGTCTTGAATGGCCTCGGCTACCAGCCGGTCGGCGGGGTGGGGCGGTTCGGCGGCGTCAACCAGCCAAACAATTACGTCGGCATCGGGAATGGCCTCGCGGGCGGTTGCAACCAGATACTCGCCCAGCTTGTGGTGGGGCGCGTGAATGCCCGGCGTATCAACAAAAATTACCTGGGCCGGCGGGCAGGCCGCCGATAATTCCGGGTGCGACTCGGAGGGCAGGGTCAAAATGCCCAAAAGCTGGTTGCGGGTGGTTTGCGGCTTGGGGCTGACAATGGCAATTTTTTGGCCCAGATAGTGGTTCATCAAGGTTGATTTGCCCACGTTAGGCCGGCCAATAACGGCCACAAAGCCAGAGCGATGGCCGGGCGGCAGGTCGTCATCAATGAGCGGCGCCGGCTCTATATCATCCAATTCGGTTAAATCAAAATCTTCAAAATCATCCATAGCTTATGAGGCCAGGGTAAACGGGTTAAAGTTGGTCTCCCGGTCGTAGTAATCTTCCTGCTCGGCCCGTTTCAAAAAGCCAACAATAGCGTAGGTGGCCGGGGTAAAGATAACTTCAATTGCCACTTTAAATATGTAGTTAGCCACAATCAGGCTGAGCGCAATCTCCGGCGGAAAAACGCCAAACAGTGTGGCAACCACCACAAACAGCACCGTGTCGATGCCCTCGCCCACCAGCGTACTGCCGATGGTGCGGCTCCACAGCCAGCGCCCCTCGGTGGCTACTTTCATCTTGGCCAGCACATAGCTGTTTGAAAACTCGCCGGCAAAGTAGGCCACCAGGCTGGCGATAATAATGCCGCCGGTGGCAACGCCGCCCAAAATGGCGCTGTAGGCTTCTTGCCCGGCGTATTGCTGCCAGGTTACTTCGCCCGGCATCAGCCCGATAATCCAGAAAGTCACAGACATCAGCGCGGCGGTGGCAAAGCCGGCCCAAATGACTCGCCGCGAGCGTTTGTAGCCGTACACCTCGGTCAGAATGTCGCCAAAAATATAGCTGATGGGAAACAGCAGCGTGCCGGCATCAAAGGCCAGGGGCAGGCCAAAAATACTCACGCCCCAATCAATTATTTTGGCCGATGAAGCAATGTTGCTAATCAGCAGCACCGCCACAAAAATAGCCACAATAAAATCATAATATTTGTAGGTTCGACCCATAATTTGTTACCCGGTTGCCTCTCGTCAAAAATCGCGCCAGACATTTTAGCATAGGGCGCTAAAAATGTATAACATTGGGTTGAAAAAACTGAAGGGAACTCCTTGACCAGGTTCAGCGTCTATGTATCATAACAGATAGCGCATCAAGGAGATTCACCGTGCAATTAAACTCAAAGTTCAAACGTTATTTGTCATTTGTCATGTGTCACACGTTGCGGTCACTCGTCACTCGTTACGCAACACGCACTATGAAATGCCCTTTGGGTACGCCCTACGCCCTACGCAACACGCTCCCCCTTCTCATCCTCGTCATCATTTCCGCCTGCACCCCCGGAGCCACGCCCACGCCCGGCGCGCAGGCAGTGACGCCCGCAATCAACGCCACCCCCTCGCCCACGCCTACCAGCCCGCCGCCCCCGCCTAAAGTGACCTTCACCCCGGTTGAGCCGGGCACTGTCTCGCCCATTATTGCGCAGCGATTCCCCCGCCGGGGCGAGGAGCTGCCGCCCGACGAGGCCATCGAACTGGTGTTTGACCGGGCTATGAATCAGCAGGCTGTGGCCGACGCCTTTACCCTGCAATCTGCCGAGGCCCAGCCCAAAATTATCGACGGCGCCTTTGACTGGCCCAACGAGCGCACCTTGCGTTTTACCCCGGCCCGGCCACTGGAACGCAGCACCGTTTACGACGCTATTTTAACTCAACAGGCCACCGCCGCCGATGGCGCGCCGCTGGCCGAGCCGTTCACCTTCCGCTTCAGCACGCCCGGTTTTCTGGAAGTCACCCAGGTAATTCCCGCCGGCGGCACAACCGATGTGGAGACCAACCCCACCATCACCGTTATGTTCAACCGGCCTGTGGTGCCGCTCACCTCGCTGGCCCAGGCCGAGAACTTTCCCCAGCCGCTGGAATTTGAGCCGGCCATCTCCGGTAGCGGCGAGTGGCTGAATACCTCCATTTACGTGTTCCGGCCCGATAGGGATATTGCCGGCGGCACTACCTTTAAGGCGCGGGTCAAAGCCGGCCTGGAGGACGTGTCGGGCAATACCCTGCTGCCCAACAATTTTGAGTGGCAATTTACCACCCAGCCGCCGGAAGTTGTTTTCACCGAGCCAAACGACGGCCAAACCCTGGTGCCGATTGAAAACGCCATCAAAATTACCTTTAACCAGCCAATTGATGACGCATCGGCGCGGGAAAGGTTCAAGCTTGATGCCGGCGGACTTTTTGGCGGCAACATCCCCGGCCAGTTTGAGGTCCTCAACAACACCCTCACCTTTACCCCCGCCGAGCGATTGGAGTTTGACGCCACCTATCAGGTCACTATCGACGCGGGCGTGACCAACGCCGCCGGCGGCAGCGGCATGCGCCAGCCCTACAGTTTTCGCTTTACCACCGTGCCCCTGCCCCGTATCGTCGAAACCCGCCCCGCCGATGGCGACAACAACGCCTCGCCCTACACCGATTTCACCATCCTTTTCAACGCGCCCATCAATCCGGCTACGGTGATGCCGCATGTCGAAATGACCCCGCCGCTGCCGGTAACGCCAACGCTGGTTTACACCTCCTACTCGCCCTGGAACAACAGCTTCAGCTTTAGCTTTGGGGCCAAACCTTCCAGCGAGTACAGCGTGCGTATCAGCCCCGGCATCGAGGACCCTTATGGCAACCAGACCAGCGAAAACCTGCTCGTGCGCTTTCGCACCCAGCCCCTGCGCCCCAACTACCAGCTCCGCATCCCCGATATCGTTGCCACCTACGATGCCGGCCTGCCGGCCAAAATGGTCGTCGGCTTCATCAATGTCAACACGCTCAACCTGCGCCTCTACCGGCTGAACGAGGATGAGATTTTGCGCCCGGAATGGGAATGGTGGGATTTTCAGCCCGACTCCTCAAAACTGGTCAGAGCCTGGCAAGAGCGGCTGGAAGGCCCCGCCGACGAGCAAAGCTTCCACCCTCTTGACCTGGTTGAAGGCGGCGGCCCGCTGGAGCCGGGCCTCTACCTGCTCGATACCGACTCGCCCCAGGTTGAATACCGCAACAACTACGGCCAGCGCCATTTGATGGTCGTTACCAAAAGCAACCTTACCCTCAAAGCCGGGCAGCGCGACGCGCTGGCCTGGGTAACAGACCTGGCTACCGGCCGGCCGGTGGCGGGGCAGGAAGTTGCTTTTTACAATGAAGACCGTGACAGGTTGGGGGTCGCCACTACCAACAGCGACGGCCTGGCCCAACTGGATTTAAGCCAGCGCCGCAACCGCAGCAATATTCTGGCGGTGGTGCTGCCCAACGGGCAGCAAAACTTCAGCGCCGTCTCCGAAAACTGGGCGCGCGGCGTTAGCCCCTATGAGTTTGGGCTGGATTTTGCCTACCAACTGCCCGATTACAACATTCACATTTATACCGACCGGCCCATCTACCGCCCCGGCCAAACCATCTACTTCAAAGGCATTATCCGCGCCGAAGATGACGTGGACTTTCGCCTGCCAGATTTGGGCCGGGTGATGGTTACGGTGCGCGACGCCAACTACGAGATTATTCTGGAAGAAGAGGTGCAGGTCAGCCCTGCCGGAACCTTTAACGGCGAGGTTACGCTGGCAGAGGGGGCCGCGCTGGGCAGCTACGTTATCAGCCTCAGCTTTGCCGACCAGTACAGCGAGCAGTATGTGCAGGTGGCCGCTTACCGCCCGCCGGAGTTTGAAGTGACCGTTGAGCCGGACGCCCCGGAACGGCTGCGCGGCGACGACGTGCAGGCCGTCATCAACACCAGCTACTTTTTTGGCGGCCCGCTGGCCGGCGCCAACATCTCCTGGAATGTGCTGGCCGAAAATTACCGCTTCGAGCCGCCCCAATTGGGCAACTACAGCTTTAGCGACGCCGACGACCCCTACGTTTGTTTCGATTGCTGGTGGTACCGCTTCGACTCCTTCCCGCAGCCCATCCTCAGCGGTAGCGGCGTGTCGGATGCCAGCGGTCGCCTTGAAATCTCGCTGGACGGCCAGCAAATTGACGCTGCTCTGGAAACGGGCAGCTATCGCCTCATCATCGAGGCCACGGCCACCGGCCCGGATAATCAGGTTATCTCCGGCCGCAGCAGCCTTATTTTGCACAAGGGCGACTACTACATCGGCCTTAGCCCGCAAGAGCACGTGGCCGACGCCGGCCAGGAAACGGCCATTGATTTGGTGGCCGTCGATTGGGCGGCCCAACGGCTGCCGGAAAAAACGCTCGACGTGCAGATTGTGCGCTACGAGTGGGTCAACACCTTTGTCGAAGAAGGGGGCGGCGGTTACTGGCAGAGTGAAACTAAAAAAGAGCTGGTTGACTCCTTCACCGTTACCACCGATAGCCGGGGCGAGGCCATTGCTCGCTTCACCCCGCCCCAGGGCGGCTCTTACCAGATTATTGCGCAGGATGCCGCTACCCTGACCGAACCCCCCGACGCCGAATCTCCCAATCTCCTCATCTCCAACATCCGCTCCTCTATTTTTATCTGGGTGGCCGGCGAAGAGCGCGTCTCCTGGCGGCGCGAGAATCACGACCGCATCACCCTTATCAGCGACAAAAGCGAATACGCCCCCGGCGAAACCGCCGAAATCCTCATTCCCTCCCCCTTTGCCGGGGAGCATCTGGCCCTGGTTACGGTGGAGCGCGGGCGCATCATCCAGCAGGAAGTCATCCAGATGAGCAGCAACAGCCAGATTTACCGCCTGCCCATCACCGGGCCGTACGCGCCCAATATTTACGTGTCGGTGGTGCTGGTGCAGGGGCGCGACGGCCCCAGGGTGGACGACGCCCCCCGCCTGGCCGATTACAAAGTGGGCATTTTGCCCATCGACGTGTCGCCGCAGGAGCGACTGCTCAATATCGAACTGACCCCCGATGCTGAGCAGGCCCAGCCCGGCGACGAGATTAACTACAGCCTGCAAGTGACCGATGATGCCGGCCAGCCCGTGCCCGCCGCCGAATTCTCGCTGGATTTGGTGGACAAAGCCGTATTGACCCTTCAGCCGCGCACCAACGAGGCCATTGTCAAAGCTTACTACAATCGCCGGGCGCTGGGCATCAGCACGTCCAGCGGGCTGGCGGTCTCGGCCAACCTGCTGCTGCTGGAACTGGCCGAAGATTTGGGGCTGGAGCAAGAAGCGTTTGTGGCCCAATCCGAGGCCGGGGCAGCCGACGCAGTTGAGGAAAAAGTAGCGGCAGCGCCCCAGGCTACGGCCTCGTCGGCCGAAGCGCCCGCCCCAATGGCATTGGGAGAGGCCGACAGCGCCGGCGGGTTGGCCCGCAATGAAGCCCAGGTTCCCGCCGGGGTTGAAGTCCGCGAGGAGTTCAGCGATACGGCCTACTGGAATCCCGTGATTGTGACCGATGAAAGCGGCCAGGCAGAGGTCAGCCTGACCCTGCCCGATAACCTGACTACCTGGGTGATGCGCGGCGTGGGCGTCACCAACGATACCAAAGTGGGCGAGGCCACGACCGAACTGGTCTCGACCCTGCCGCTGCTTATCCGGCCCGTAGCGCCGCGCTTCTTTGTAGTAGATGACCGGGCGCAACTGGCGGCCAACATCAGCAACAACACTCCCGACCCGCTGGAGGTGGAAGTGACCCTGGCCGCCGAGGGTGTGGCTATTGACGCCCAAACCCCGGCGGTGCAAACCGTCGAAATTCCCGCCCGCAGCGAGTCGAAAGTAACCTGGGAGGTGGCGGTCGAGGACGTTATCAGCACCACCCTGGTATTTGCCGCCGTCAGCGCCGACGGCCAGTATAGCGATGCTTCAAAACCGCGCCTGACGACCGGCCCGGACGGCTCGCTGCTGGTCTTCCGCTACACCGCGCCGGATATTGTTGGCACGGCCGGGCAACTGGCCGAAGGCGGCAGCCGCACCGAGGTTGTCGCCCTGCCGCCCAGCTTTGATGAGCGGCGCGGCGAACTGAGCGTGCAGCTTGACCCCAGCTTGGCCGCCGGCATGCGCGATGGCCTGACATACCTGGAGCACTACGAGTACGAATGCACCGAGCAAACTGTCAGCCGCTTCTTGCCCAACGTGTTGACCTTCAACGCGCTGCAAGCGTTGGGCATCGAGAACCCGGAGCTGGAGCAAAAGCTGCCCGGCCTGGTTGACGCCGGGCTGAACAAACTCTACACCCAGCAAAAACCGGATGGCGGCTGGGGCTGGTGGGCCAACAACGAGAGCAACGTTCACGTTACGGCCTACGTGGTTTTTGCGCTCACCAAGGCGCAGCAGGCCGGGGTAGACGTGTCGGCCACGGTGCTGGCCAACGGGCAAAATTTCTTGCTCAACCACCTGCAATCCACCCGCCAGTTGAACACCACCTTTGACGCCAACCGCCACGCCTTTGTGCTGTACGCCCTGGCCGAAGGCGGCGCGGCCCCGGCAGACTCGCTGGAGGCGTTGTTTGACGCCCGCGAGAAGCTGGCTCACTACGCCCGCGCTTACCTGGCTCTGGCCCTGCACCTGACCGGCCCGCAAAAATACGCGGACCAAATTGACACTTTACTGAGCGACATCAACAACGCCGCCATTCTCAGCGCCACCGGCGCGCACTGGGAAGAGGACCGCTACGATTTCTGGGCGATGAACACCGACACCCGCTCGACGGCCATCATTCTGGACGCGCTGGCCAAACTGGACCCGGACAACGCCCTTATCCCCAATGTGGTGCGCTGGCTGATGGTTGCCCGCAAAGATGGTATCTGGGAGACCACCCAGGAAACGGCCTGGGCGCTCATCGCCCTGACCGACTGGATGGTGGAAACCGGCGAGCTTGAGGCCAGCTACGACTTTACCGCCTTTTTGAATGACGACGAATTAGCCGGCCGCAGCGTAACCAAAGAGAATGTGCAGGACAGTACCAGTCTGAAAATCCCCGTGGCCGATTTGCTGGTTGAAAGCGGCAATCTGCTAACCGTGGCCCGCACCGATGGCAACGGGCGGCTGTACTACACCGCTCATTTGAAGGTCTTTTTGCCGGTCGAGGAGATTGAGCCGGAAGCGCGGGGCATCTTTGTCAGCCGCAGCTACAAGCTGGCCTCCTGTCTGGAGGAGCAAGCGACTGACAGAAGCGTGGTTTGCAACGAAGTGCGCGAGGCCAAATTGGGCGATGTCATTCGAGTCAACCTGACCATCATCGCCCCCAATGATCTGTACTACGTGGTGGTTGAAGACCCGCTGCCCGCCGGGGCCGAGGCGATTGACACCGGTTTGGCGACAACCAGCCTGCTGGCTATGGACCCCTCGCTGAGCCGGGTCAGCCCGGTCTATCTGGGTGAGGCAGATGTCTCGTTTGGCGGGGGCCGGCCTTACTACTGGTGGTGGTGGAACTGGTACTCTCGCAGCGAATTGCGCGATGAGAAGGTGGTACTGTTTGCCGATTATCTGCCCAAAGGCACGTATGAGTACAGCTACACCATGCGCGCCACCCTGCCGGGCGATTACCACGTCATCCCTACCGTGGCGAACGAGTTTTACTTTCCCGAAGTATTTGGCCGCAGTGATGGCCGGCTGTTGAGTATTGGCCGGTAAGCAGCGCAACTAAACAAAAAATCCCCTCGCGTGAGGGGATTTTTTGCTTTTGGCGCCAGAGCTAGATAATTTCCAAATTGACTCGTTTGCCGTCTTTAGCGGCGCTGGTGCGCAGCAATGTGCGCATTGCGTTGGCTACCCGGCCTTCCTTCCCAATGATGCGACCCATATCATCGGGAGCGACGCTGAGTTCAAGGACAATCATGGAAGCACCTTCCACTTCCTCAACTCGTACCTGGTCGGAGTCATTAACTACTGCGCGTGCCATATGGAGGGTAAGATCTTTTAGTTGTCCCATTTTTTTTCGAACCTCCCAATTCGAAAACCTTATTAAATTATTGAAGTACAAGTAATTTGAGTATATCAGGTTTACAGGCGGGGGTCAATACGTATTTTCCCCCATGAGTACTAAAGCCCGTGCGGGATATTTTTCACAAGAATTTGCGGTTTGCCTGTTTTACCAGACAGGGTGTATCATGGGCTTTTTATTGATGAGAAGCGTTATCTTTATAATAGGTGAATATAACCAATGGCAAAACTAAAAATAGGCGTGGTCGGGGCCGGTATTGGGCGGACTCATTTAGCCGGCTACCAGGCCTTGCCAAACGATGTGGAAATAGTAGCCTTGTGCGATGTTAACGAAACCCGCCTTAAAGAGATTGGCGACCAGTTTAATATTCCACTGCGCTATACCGATTATCACGAACTTTTCTCGTCCGGTCAGATTGAGGCCGTGAGTATTTGCCTGCCCAACAGCCTGCACGCTCCGGCCTCTATTGCCGCGCTGGAGGCCGGGCTGCACGTGCTGTGCGAAAAACCGCTGTCTGAAAATGGGGCATCGGGCCAAAAGATTGTTGAGGCCGCGGCCAAAGCAGCCGGCAAATTTATGATTTGCTTTAACCGGCGCTACCGGCCCGATGTTCAGTGGATGAAACAGGTACTCAACGAGGGTAAGTTGGGCAAAATTTACCAGGTTAAGGCCGGCTGGGTTCGAGAAACGGGCATTCCGGGCAAAGGCTGGTTTATTAATAAAGAGGTGGCCGGCGGCGGCCCGCTGATTGACCTGGGAGTCCATATGCTAGACTCGGTGATGTGGCTGCTGGATTATCCGCAGCCGCTGACTGTAAGCGGAGAGGTGCAGGCCCATTTTGGGCCGCGCGGCCAAAAAACCTGGAATTGGAAAGAAAGCGACATTCAGCAAAATTTTGCCGTGGAGGATTCTGCCACCGCTTTTATCCGGCTGGCGGGGGGAATGAGCCTGCATTTGGAAACCAGTTGGGCCTCGCACGCCCGGCCCGGCAAGGATGACTTTTTTATTACGCTAATGGGTACTGAGGGCGCCATTGAACTGTATGTGGCTAATTATGCGTCGGAAAATACGCTGACTTTTTACACCGAAATTAACGGCATTCCGGTAACTGTTAAACCGCACACCGTTGGCGCTCGCGCTGACCACGTTTACGCCGTGGCCGAGTTTGTTAAATGCATTCAGGAAGATTTGCCGCCTACCGCTTCGGCTGAAAACGGGCTGACAATTATGAAGATTATCGACGCAATTTATCAATCTGCGGCAACGGGCCGGGAGGTAATCATTTAAACCGAGGTATAAACCAGCCAGCCGATAACGCCCAAAACAATCAGGCCGGCCACAAACGGCCCCCAGGCAACCGACTGCCAGGCCGCAACCAGCCCCGGCTCTTCAGCCGACTCTGACCGGGAGTGAGGATTATGGGGATTGGCACCTGGCGAGGAATTATCTTCTTTGGGAGTCAACATACGCAGCTTGCCGGGGTCTTTGGGTATCCATTGCTGGCCATCGTGCTGGTACCATTGCCCGGTTTCGTGACCAAACATCCAGTAGTAGCCATCGGGGGCGATGTCTACCATAGCCATCAGTTGGCTTTCAAAATTTTGCTGATTAATTTGTCCGGCGGCAAGCTGGCTTTTTAAAGCTCTAACCGATTGCTCAACTTTAGCGAAGTTGATCATTTTGGCACGTTAGTTATTTTGCCCGCTGCTTTCCGGCAGCGTGTCGGGCTTTTGGTGTCGAGGCGCGAGAGAAGGTTTGGTATCATCCAGGCTAGAAACTTTAGGCGGCGCCTGGGGTTCTGAGCCGTAACCGGGTTCCTTTGCTTCCTCGTCGGATATTTGGATGATGATGGCGGTAATATTATCGGGACCGCCAGACTCGTTGGCCCGGTTGATAAGCTGTTCGGCGGCAGCCAGCGGTGTTGGCGCGGAATTGAGAATGTCTCTAATAATAGGGTCGCTAACTTCGCCCCACAGGCCATCGCTGCATAAGATGACAATATCATTTAACTGGAGCTTTTCGGTTGCGGTATGAATTTCTACATCGCTGCCCTGGCCCAACGCCTGATAAAGAACGTTGCGGCGGGGGTGGGTTTGGGCCTCTTCATCGGTGATTTTGCCCATTTCAACCAGCCGAGACACCAGCGAATGGTCCCGGCTAAGCAAGCGAAGCTCATTCTCGCGCAGCAGATAGGCCCGCGAGTCGCCAACATTCATTGAAACCAGCAGGTCTTCATATAAAACCGCGGTAACTACGGTGGTTCCGCCGCCCTGGGTGGCGTCCATCACCTTCAGATTGGCTTTTTCTATAGCGCCGGCTAACGCCTCGACAATGGCGTTTTCAGGGGTGCTTTCTGGAACAGGAATGATTGAAGCGTAATATTCGGCGTTGATTGTTTCGGTGGTAACAGCAGAGGCTACTTCGCCTTTTTGATGCCCGCCCATCCCATCGGCCAGTACATAAAGATAGCCCCGGCTAACTAATTTATTGATGTCAGTATTGGTTGGTAATTTATAGGCGTCTTCATTGTGGTCTCGCACCATCCCCGTATCGGTCAACCCGGCGTAATGATAATACATAATGGGTTTTGCTCTGTTTGACTTCTCTGACATATTGTCGGGCAATGTTGCTGCCTCCTCAAGTTTTGTTGGCGCAAATAGTATTGAGACGCATCGGCTCGATTTTTACGTTTACATTATAACGCCTTTTTCAATAATTTTCCAAACCAAAAAGCAGCACTTTTGGGTCAGAAAAGAAACGGCTCCCAAGAAACACGCTATTTCTGGCCTAATGAAGACCTCAAAGGTTTCTAAAACCTTTGAGGTCTGGAGTAGCTTTTAAGCAATACCCTCTCAGGTGTAGATTTTATGAAATTGTATCAGCAATTGGCTATGATAATTTTGGCGGCTTTGCTGGCCGGCTGCTCTGCCGGCTCGTCGGGTCGGGTACGCTTACCGGCCACGGCTACACCCTCGGCTGCCCCGGAGCCAGCTTTGGCCGCGCAACCTAAACTGGCCGGTACTGGCCGGACAATTTTGCCGGAGGTCGGGCTGCGGTTGGTGGCCGGCTACCTGTCTGAGCCAACCTATCTTACTCACGCCGGCGATGGCAGCGGGCGGCTGTTTGTGCTGGAGCGCCGGGGTAAAATTCGGCTCATCGAGCAAGGCCGTCTGCGGGCCGGGCCTTTTTTAGACCTGTCCGGCCTGGTCAACGCCGATAACGACCTGGAGCAAGGGCTGCTGGGCCTGGCTTTTCACCCCAATTTTCCGGCAGACCCGCGCTTTTTTGTCTATTACTCCAACCGGGATGACGACACCGTGCTGGCCAGTTACCGCGTTAACGGGGCCGGTCAGCCAGAGCCAGATTCGGCCCAAACGCTGCTGCTAATCAGCCAACCGTTCACCAACCACAACGGCGGACAGCTTCTGTTTGGCCCCGATGGCTACCTGTATCTGGGCGTGGGCGAGGGCGGCTTGAGTGAAGACCCCGGCCCCAACTCGCTGCTGGGCAAAATTTTGCGCCTGGATGTGGACGGGGCCGAACCATACGCCATTCCCCCTGATAATCCTTTTGTGGGCGATGCCAACTACCGCCCCGAAATTTGGGACCTGGGCCTGCGCAACCCCTGGCGCTTCTCGTTTGACCGCCAATCCGGCGATTTGTATATTGCCGATGTCGGCCAAAATCTTTACGAAGAAGTTAACCTGGAACCGGCGGGTAGCGGCGGCGGGCGCAACTACGGCTGGCCGATTATGGAAGGTTATCACTGTTACGAAAGCGCTGCCTGCAATCAATCTGGCCTCACTTTGCCCGTGGCCGAGTACGAGCGCAAAGAGGGTTGCGCTATTACCGGCGGCTATGTTTACCGGGGAGCGCAGTTTCCCCAACTGGATGGCCTTTACTTTTTTGGCGACTACTGCACCGGCAAAATTTGGGCCATGCCGCCGGATGACGCGCCCGTAGAGGCGCTGGACACCATTCTCAACATCTCCTCTTTTGGCCAGGACGAAGCCGGCGAGCTGTACGTAACCGACCTGTCAACCGGGCAGGTCTACCAACTGGTAGTCACCGCCAGAGAAACCAACACCAACTGGCCCGGCGCCTGGCCGCTGGCCGAAACGCCGGAGGTCAGACTGGACACTCAATTTGAGGGAGGTATCCGGCTGGCGGGCTACCAGGCCGACTCCCCGCTGGACTCGCCGGGTGAGGTGGTGCGGCTCACCCTCTTTTGGCAGGGGCAGCGCCTCCCGGAAACCGGCAATGTGTTTGTGCAGGTCCGCGACGCGTCGAACACCACGGTGGCCCAGGCCGACCACCCGCTGTACGTGTCGCAAGATGTGTTAACTGCTGATGGAACGATGCTGCGCGACGGGGCCGCGTTGGTGCTGCCCCCCGATTTGCCCGCCGGAGAGTACCGGCTACTGGCAGGCTTTTATAATGCCGAAACCGGCCAGCGCCTGCCCGTCATCAACGACCAGAGCGGCGAAAATGCGGCGGTGCTGGGTGCGTTTTTGGTTGGCTCAAATTAATCTCATTTGCAGGAGGAATTTATGCGTATCGCAGTTTTTGGCGTGGGCGGTGTAGGCGGCTACTTTGGCGGTCGGCTGGCCCAGGCCGGGCACGATGAAGTGATTTTTATCGCCCGTGGCGCGCATTTACAGGCTATGCAGGCGGGCGGCTTGCGGGTAGAAAGCATCAAGGGTGATTTTGCAGTACATCCGGTGCAAGCCGTTGACGACCCCGCCCGCGTGGGACCGGTGGATGCGGTGCTGCTGGGGGTCAAAGCCTGGCAGGTTCCGGCTGCCGCCGAAGCCATCCGCCCGATGATGGGGCCGGAAACCTTTGTGGTGCCGCTGCAAAACGGCGTGGAAGCTCCGGCGCAGTTAGCCGAGGCGCTTGGCCGGGAGCGCGTGCTGGGCGGCTTTTGTCGCATTGTCAGCTACCTTACCGGGCCGGGCTGCCTGCGCCACGCCGGGGGCGATGCGTATGTGGCTTTTGGCGAACTGGATAATCGACCCGGCGAGCGGGCGCAGCGGCTACTGGCTGCCTTCAACCGGGCAGTCGGCCTGATTGCCGAAATCCCCCCCGATATTCAGGCCGCGATGTGGGGCAAATTTTTGCAAATTTCCTCGTGGAGCGGTATGGGGGCGGTCACTCGCGCCCCGGCGGGAGTGTGGCGCAGCCTGGCCGGAACCCGCCAGATGTGGCAGCAGGCCATGCAAGAAGTTGTGGCCGTGGCGCAGGCGCGCGGCATCAACCTGACCGAAGCCAACATTGAAAAAACCACATTTTACGTGGATAACCTGCCGCCCGAATCCACCGCCTCGATGCAGCGAGACATTCTGGCCGGGCGGCCTTCGGAGCTTGACTCGCAAAGCGGGGCGGTGGTGCGTTTAGGCCGGGAGGTGAATGTCGACACGCCCACCCACGCCTTTATCTACCACGCCCTGCTGCCGCTAGAGTTAAAAGCGCGGGGCGAGGTTGAGTTTGCTCAATCTGGCTAACAAGCGCGCCTGACTATAACCGAAAATTAGCCCGATTGTTGCTGCCTGGCGAGCCGACCGCCGTCCAGACCGGAACAACCAACACAGAGAGCGGCGGTCAGCCGTC
This sequence comes from uncultured Caldilineaceae bacterium, assembly GCA_964486935.1. Lineage (GTDB taxonomy): Bacteria > Chloroflexota > Anaerolineae > 4572-78 > J111 > CAZAPG01. The sequence goes on from CAZAPG010000022.1 coordinate 42,352, forward strand.
GGCGGTTGGCGGTTGTTTTAATACCGGGATAGTGGCGTTGGCCAGCGGCATCACTCCGATGCGGGCCTCGGCTGGCAGGCCGGCCAGGACAGCGGCCAGGGCGTCATCAAGGCTGGGGGTGGGGGTCAACAACAGGCGGCGCACAAAATCGTCTTCCATTTCCGAAAGCAGCAACACCCGTACTTTTGCGGCATCGCGGGCAATTTGAAAGGCTTTGTGCGGCCCCACCCGAAAGCCCTCGCGGGCAAAGCTGTCAAACACATCCTGGTAGGACGACTTGCCGGCCACCCACCGCTCGTACCTGGCGCTGCCGCTGCCTTCGGGGCAGGCCGCCGCCAGAATAATGGTTCCCCCCTCTTTGGTCACGAGCGCGGCGTGGGCCAGCCCCTTCTGGCTCTGGTACACGTTGATATCCTTGGGATGCCCCCCCGGCGAGACAATCATCAAATCAAACGGCTGCGCCACCTCCACCTGAAAGATTTGCCGCACCAGGGGGATGCCCTGCGCCATCACGGCCTGCGGCGCGCCGGCCAATGCCGCAACAATCTGCTTTTGCTCGTTCAAAATGGCGTTCAGCGCAAAATGGATGCCGGCCATCCGCCCCATTTCCTCGACATCCTGCCGGGCGGGGTTGTCGCGGTAGCTGCCCAGCCGGGCGCGCGGATTCATCATCATCGCGTGGTTGTGGTTGATGGTCTCTTTACCGGCCAGGCCAATGACCGCGCTTTTGACCCCCCCGGAAAAACCCATAAACTGGTGCGGCTCCATATTGCCGACCACCAGCCGCATGTCGGCCTTGACATAGGCAGAGTTTAGCCAAATCGGGGCGCCGCGCCCGGTCTGGCCCAGGTAGGTCAGGCTGTCTCCATCTTCGGCGTTGTGGCAGATGATGGGGTAGCGGGCGATGATATCCGGCGGCAGAATGGCCGGATACTCGTCCGGCGTCATCGGCGGGTGGGCGCCGGTGGCAATCACCAGGGTGATGACTTTGGGCGGCAGGCCAAGATTTTCCAGCCGGGCCAGCAGCGGCGGCAGCAGGTGATGATGGGGCACGGGCCGGGTTTTATCATTGATGGCAATGGCCGCCGAGCGCGCCCCGGCAAAATCAGCCATGCTCACGCCCCCTGCCGGCTCATCCAGCGCCCGGTTGACTGCGGCCAGCGGGTCGGGCGCGGGGTCGGCCCGGTTGGGAGCCAGCAGCGTTACTTGCCGCCAGTCGGGCAGGCTAAAGGTCAGCCTGATTTTGCCGTAGGGCAGGGTGAATTGAGGCACAGTTCTCTCCAAACGACCGCCGACCCTTCGACAGGTTCCCCTCAACTTTGTTCGGGGCAGAGCAGTCTGTGGCCGGCGGTTCGTTGTTACGCGCTGCGATACAGCTTGGTGATAACAAATTCCTCGTGGCGCAGCGCCTCGGCGGCAGTGAGCCGCCCGTTGACGTTGCGGGCCATTGTTTCCATCACCTTGTCGGCGGCCTCGTCCAGCGTCATTTCCAGCCGCAGCATAGCGGTGATGTCCACATCGATATGCTCGCTCATGGTGCTGACCGTGAGGGGGTTGGCCGATATCTTCATCACCGGGATGATGGGGTTGCCGATGATGTTGCCCTGGCCGGTGGTGAAAAAGTGCAGCACCGACCCGCCCGCCGCGCACAGCGTGACCATCTCTGCCGCCGCGCTCGATGAGTCCATAAAATGCAGGCCCGGCCCTTTGGGTTCCTGGGCCGGCTTCAGCGCCGACATGACTTTGTTGCGGCCCATCTTCTCCACGTTGCCCAGCGCCTTCTCCTCGATGGTGGTCAGCCCGCCGCGAATATTGCCTTCGGTGGGCTGGGAACCCAGCAGGTTGGCCCCGGTGCCGATGATGAAATCCTGGTAATCCTGAAACGTTTTCATAAAATCTTTGGCTACCTGCTCGTTGACGCATTGGTCGCGGATTTTGTCTTCCGCGCCGGTCACTTCGCTGGTTTCGCCAAAAATGGCCGTTGAGCCGGCCTCGATCATGCGCTCCAGCACCCGGCCAATGGTGGGGTTAGAGGCCAGCCCCAAAGTGGTGTCAGACTCGCCGCATTTGGCGCTGACCCATAGCTCGCCCAGTTCAATCGGTTCGCGCTGCAATTCGCTGGCGTACTGGGTAAACTCCATCGCCTTGCGCGAGGCCAATTCGATGGTTTTCAAATCGCCGTACCGCTCGATGCTGAAGCTGGCTACTGGTTTGCCGGTTTCGGCAATGCCGTTGGCAATGCGGTCGGTCCACTTTGGCTCGATGCCGATGACCACGGCGGCGGCAATGTTGGGGTTGCGCCCCGTACCGATGAGGGTGTCAAAGGTCAGCTCCAGGTCTTCGCCAAATTGCAGCCGCCCGTAGGGGTGCGACAGAGCATAAGTGCCGCGAATGAGCGAGGCCACGCCCTCGGCGGCGGCGTTGGAAATGTCGTCAACGGGAATAATCAGCACATAGTTGCGCACACCGACGCGCCCGTTCTCGCGCCGGTAGCCGGTCAGTTTTAAGTTATTCATTGACACTCGTCTCCCATCTGATGCTTCTGACGTTTTGGGTGTGAACGTGGGCGCCTTTGGCCACTGTTTTGGTGGTCAACCCGATGGCGCGACCGTACTTGATGAGTTCGTGCCCCTGGCTCATGTCTTTCAGGGCAATTTTGTGGCCCAGGGGAATATCCTCGATGGCGGTTACGGCGCCCATTTCTTTGCCTTCCAGGGTAACTACTCTGACGCTGTCGCCTTTGGCCACATCTTGAATGACCACGGCCACGTCGTCAACAGCTTCGTGCATTAATGCACCGTGTGACATGGTTTTACTGCCTCCTTGTAGTAAGAATGTTAAAAAAGTTTTGACTCAGAAAAATATGTGAATTGCGCGAAACGCAAAACGGGGAACGTGAGATAAAATACGGTATGGCCAGCCACATCCTGCGTTCCACGTTCTACGGCTTGAACTGCGGCAGATACTCCGCAAATTCCGTATAGAACTCTTGCAAAATGGCCCGCGCCCGGTCGATGTCGTTGACCATCGGGTCGAGCAGCAGGGCTTGCAGGGCCAGCTCTTTATCGCCGTGGTAGCAGGCATCTACCACCAGCGAGCTGTAGGCCAGCTCCCGGCGGCACAATTCGGCGATGGGTTCCGGCAGCGGCGGCACATTGAGGCCGCGAAGGCCAAAACCGGAGATGAGGCCCGGCGTTTCCACAATAGCGTCGGGGGGCAGGTTGGGGATGGCCCCGTTGTTGGGCAGGTTGAGCTGGTGGTAGTAGTAATTATCGTTAAAGGTGATGGCCTCGATGATTTCCGGCACGCCCTCGCTGATGGCGTTTTTTAGCTGGTTGACCGGGCGCTCGCCGTTGACAATGGCGTGGGCGGTGGCCCAGCGTTCGGCCCGGCGGCGGCGGTTACCCTCCCAACTTTGCAGCTTCAAATCGTACTTTTCCCAGGGTTTGGTCACGGGGTCGTGAACCCAGGCCAGGTACTCGCACAGGTGGCTGTCGCCGGGGGTGGGCATCAGGCCATAAATCTCAAACAGTTCGCGGGTCAGCGGCTCAAAATCCCGGCGATACCCTTTGAGCCAGCGGTCGCGCAGCAGGGGATACAGGTCCTCGCCGGTTTGCCGGTCGCGGATGTCGTAAATCCACGAAAAGTGGTTCAACCCCGCAGCCTTGATATCCAGATGTTGGTAGGCCGCCGAGGCCACGGGAATGAAGCGGGGCATATTGTCGGCGTCGGTATGCACGTGAAAGCCTTCGGGGATGGGCACGCCATACCGGTCGGACAACACGGCCATAGCCATGGCGTAGCCCCACATCAACTGGTGACACATCCCCACTACCTTGATTTTGGTGTAGCGATGCACCGCCCAGGTGAGCCGGATGAGCGGGTTGGTGTAATTGAGATACCAGGCGTCGGGGCATAGCTCTTCCATATCGCGGGCAATGGCAATCATCAACGGCAGGTTGCGGGCGGTGTGGGCAAACGCGCCCGGCCCGCTGTTTTCGGCGTAGGGCTGGCGGATGCCGTGCTTGAGCGGGATGCGCCAATCTTTCTCCCACACCTCCTCTCGCGGGCCAACCTGCACCGAAACGGTGACAAAATTGGCCTGCGGCAGCGCCTCGCGGCGGTTGGTTGTGCCGTTGATGCACATCTCCGCGCCCCACTCCCGGTTCATCAACTCGGCCAGTTTGACCATTGTTTCCAGGCCCGGCTCGTTAATATCGACCAGCCACAACTCGGCCCCGCGCAGCCGTTCGGCCCGGATGATGGTGGCCAGCGAGCTAAGGCCAAAAATGGCGCTGCCCGCGCCAATGAGTACGATTTTGGGTGGATGAGTCATAGACGGGTTTCAATCCTTTGCTGTAAAATGACCGCCGGCCCTTTGACAAGCTCCCCTCAACTTTATTCGGAGCAGGCCGCCGTTTAACCACCTGGGCAGCCGCCGGTGGCCGGCAGTCGAATTATTTGATATAGCGGGTCAAAAAATCCATTTCTCTATCCCGGCTGGCCATGGTTACCCCAACCGCCTCCTCGGCGGAGAGGCCCCGGTGAATGATATCGTTGATGGCCTGGGCGGCGGCGGCCGGGTCTTCCGGGCCGGGAAAGCTGACATTGCGGCCCACCATCGCCCCGCGCACGTTGGCGCGGGTAGCCATGGCCGCGGCAAAATCCTGGTAGGTGGAGCGCGGGTCCTCTTTCGACGGCCCGCCCAGCATCAAAATGGGCAGGGTGGTGGCCATCGTTACCCGGTGAAACTCGTCGCAATAGGGGATTTTTAGCCAGGTGCGGTGCGACGCGTCGCCCAGACCGCCCAGCACGCCGGCCAGCTTAACCAACTCATCGGCATTGTTTTTGCCGACCCACTGGCCGTTTACGTAATCCATCCGAAGCGGCTCGATAAAGGGGGTCAGGTTGTAGCGGTTGAGGTCGGTGACGGCGCGGGCGCAATAGTCGATGGTGTTGAGGGTGCGCTCGTCATCCGGCACAAAGCGAATGAGCATTTTGCCGCCATCGAGGTTGAAACGGGCAATCGACTCGGCGGAGTAGGAGCCGAAGCGGTCGTCAATTTCGCCCCTGACGCCGGCCACGCCGCCGCGCTGCATGCAGCCAATCAGCACCTTGCCATCCAAAATGGATGGCCCGCCGCCCTGCTGCACCAGATAATCAATAATGAGCAGGTCTTCTATCATGTCGGCGGTGCTCATAAAGCCGTCAAAATCGGTGGCAATGAGGACGCGCAAAATTCGGCCCAGGTACTCTTGCCGGTTGCCCATTTTGAAAGGGTCATTGCCCAGCACGGTGACGCCCCGGGCCGGGTGGTCTGCCGCCAGAATTGAGAGCTTGCCGTCGATGGTTAGGCGGGTGCGGCGTTTGCGGGCCTGCGCCTGCCGCAAAATAATTTCCGGCGCATCGACCCGAATTTGGGTGATTTTTTCAAAAATGCGGGCCGGAAAGAAGGCTTCAAGGTTGAACCTGTAACCGGCTAAATTGTATTCGCTGTTAATGGTTGGGTCTCCTTAAAATTAGTTTCAGGTTTCAAGTTTCGGGTTTCAGGCAGGTATTCGCAATAGGCCATTGGCTAGTCACAATCCGCCTCCTCGCCCACCCGTTGATAAGAGCCTTGCCAGCGGCGGGAGCGGCCCGTCAATGAGCGGCAGGGCGTAATCTGTGAAGGCGGGCGTAACCATGTTGCCGGCCCGGTTCATAAACTCGCGGGGCAGGGTTTTTTCCACCCCGGCCACATCGGCCAGCGGCACAGCGCCACATTGGCAAACGTAGGGCTTGTTAAACACCCGCTCCAGCGAGACCATCAACCCACTGCGCCCGGCCATCAACTGGTTCACTGCCTCGCGGCCCGCTTGCAGGGCTTCGCGGCGGTCGGTAGTGGAGACGCAGGCGCTGAAAGCCCGGCCAATCAAGCCGGGCCGCAGAAAACGGCTCTGCAAATTTAGCCGGTCGCGCACCAAATCGGTTAGATAGGCGGCCACGCCGGTGGTCAGTTGGTGCACCATGCGGCCCACCGGGTCGGTTAAGCCGTGCTGGCCGATAAATTGGCCGGACGCATCGCGCACACCCTCGCCCACCACCACAAAGACGCGGCCCAGCCGCCGGTGGGTTTGGGCCACGTCATCTAAAAAGCGGGTCTCATCAAAGGGGATTTCCGGCGCGTAAACCAGATGGGGCGCGGCGTCTTCGTTCTCTTTGCCCAGCGCGGCGGCGGCGGCCAGCCAGCCGGCGTTGCGGCCCATGGTTTCCATAATAATTAGGTCGTCAAAATTGACCATCGACTCCAAATCGCGCCCCGTGTCGCGGGTCGCCAAAGCCAGAAAGCGGGCGGCGCTGCCGTAGCCGGGGGCGTGGTCGGTGCCTGACAGGTCGTTGTCGATGGTTTTGGGGACGCCCATCACGGCCAGCTCGTAGCCCTGCGCGGCGGCGGCTTGGGCCAGCCGGTGGGTGACGTGCATGGAGCCGTTGCCGCCGATATGGACAAAGTAGCGTACGTGGCGTTTTTGAAAGGTGCGGAGAATCTGCTGGTAGTGGTCGCCGGTTACTTTGAAGCGGCCCGACCCCAGCGCGGCTGCCGGCGTGTCGATGAGCAGGTTGAGGGTGCCGGTTGGCTCGCGGTTCAGGTCAACCAGATTTTCACGAACGGCGCCCTCCAGGCCGTTGACCAGGCCGTAAATATGGCTAATTTGTGACTGTTCTCTGGCGGCCAGAATCACGCCGGCCAAACTGGCGTTGATAACCGGCGTTGGCCCGCCGGATTGAGCCACCACAAGCGCTGCCTGAGCCATAACTCAACGTCCGCCAAACCCCGTCATGGTGATGCCCTGCACAAAGTAGCGCTGGGCAAAAATAAACAGCGCAATCATGGGCAGGGTCATAAAGGTGCCGGCGGCAAACACCAGCTCCCAACTGGCTTTAAAGGACTCATCGGCGTTGAGGCCGGCAATGCCCAGGGCCAGGGTCCAGTTATCCAGGCTGTTAACGTAGATAAGCGGGTTCATAAAATCGGTGTAGTGTTGCAGCATGGCAAACACGGCCACGGTGGCAATTACGGGTTTGGACAGGGGCAGAATGATTTGCACCAGGCTGCGCAGCCGGCCCGCGCCGTCAATCAGGGCGGCTTCTTCCAGTTCTATGGGGATGCCCTTAAAAAATTGGCGCATCAAAAAGATGTAAAGAGGAGTCCAGGGCGTTGTGCCAAACCAGTAGGGGATAATCAGCGGCAGCAGGGTGTCGATCCAGCCCAGGTATCTAAACAGAATGAAGCGCGGCACCAGGGTGATGACTTCTGGCAGCAGCAGCGTGACAATGAGAATGCCAAAGAAAAAATCTCGACCCGGCCAGCGCAGGCGGGCAAAGCTGTAGCCAACCAGAACTGATGAAAAGAGCGTGCCGGCTACGGCAAAAAGCACTACCACAAAGCTGTTCCAGGCAAAGGTGGCAAAGGGTAAAATTTCAAACACGCGGATGTAGTTGTGCCATTGGGGCGAGGCTGGAATCCAGACAATGGGGTGGGCAAAAACCTCGGTTGAGGCTTTGAGCGAGGAGGAGACCATCCACAGGGCCGGAACGAGAAAAGAGACGAGCAGTATCGACATCAAGAGTTGCAGAATGACCAGCCAGATTTTTTGGATGAGTTTGCGTCGAGATGTTTGCACGCCAACCGCGCTCAGGGTAGTAGGAATGGATGTATCTGTTGTCGCCATTGTGTCCTCCTATTCCTCGTAATAGACCCAGCGTTTGGACATGTAAAATTGCACCAGGGTAAAGAGCAGCACAATAACAAAAAATTCCCAGGCCAGCGCGGCGGCATAACCCATATTAAAGAATTTGAAGCCCTCGTTGTAGATGTTGAGCACGGCAAACAGCGTGGAGTTTTCCGGCCCGCCGTCGGTCATGATTTTGGCGGGGATGAAGGTTTGAAAGGAGTTGATAATGGCCATGATGCCGTTAAAAAAGATGAGCGGCGACATCAACGGGATGGTAATGTGCCACAGGCGGCGAATGGCGCTGGCCCCATCCAGGCTGGCCGCTTCCATAAGCGAGGGGGGGATGTTGGTTAACCCGGCAATAAAAATAACCATCATCCGGCCAACCATCCACAGCGACATAAAGATAAAGGCCGGCTTGGCCAGGGTGGGGTCAAACAGCCAGGGTTGGGGGGGGATGCCAACCCAGCTTAACGCGTCGTTGAGAATGCCAAATTCCGGGTGCAGCACGCGCTGCCACACCACCGACCAGGCTACCAGTGGGATGATGATGGGCAGGTAAAAGCCGGAACGGTACAGGTCTCTAAATTTGATGGCTTGAGTCAGGGCCAGCGCCAGCAAAAAAGCAACAATCAATTGCAGCGGAACGGCAAAAACGGTGTAGTAGGCGCTGTTATACAGGCTCAGGTTGGCCCGTTCGGCGGTAAACATTTTGATGTAGTTGCTAAAGCCAATGAATTGGGGGTCGCCCAGTAAATTCCAGCGCTGAAACGACAGCCAGATGGCGTACAACATGGGGAAGGCGATAAATACCAGAAAGCCGATAATAAAAGGGGAGGCAAATAGATAGCCCGTAATCCACTCGTTTAAAACCATCCGGCTGGGCAGTTTGAGACCACGCTTGGGTGCAGTTGTTGCAGCCATGTAAAACCTCCTTCTTGAACCCCACAGGCCGGGTAGCAGTTAGCGTTTTGGCCAGGCTGCTACCCGGCCGAGGTGGTTACACGTTAGCTTACCGAGGCCCAGTATTCATCCAGTACTTTCTGTAGTTCTTCATCAACCTTGGGTAAAACTTCTGCGGCGGTGGCGCTGCCGCCAAGCATGGGGTCGTACCCTACCGGCTTGACGATTTCGCTCCACATTTTGCTGCGCGGTACGCCGCCAACCACGTCTACTTCAGACAGTTTGAAGGCTTCGATAAAGGCTTGCCCGTTTTCAACCCCAAAGCGCTCCTGGATGGTTGGAATCCAGAAGCTTTCTACCAGCCCCAGGTTATTGGGGATGCGGCCGGTGGTTTCGGAGTAGATTTTGTTACCTTCATCGCTACCCATAAAGTGGGCAAACCCCCAGCCAGCTTCTACATTGTTGCTGTTGGGCAAAGCGACGCCTTCGGCCCAGCCCCGGTGAGGACGAGTCGAGTCGGCGGCTTCGGGCATGAGCACCACGTCGAACTCGATTTGCTTGTTCTGCTCGCGCAGTTCCGGGCTGTTGAGCCGGCCAAAGAACCAGGGGCCTTCGTACTTCATGGCGGCGTTGCCGGTTTCAATGGTGTTGGCCCCGCCTTCCAAATCGGCCGGGGTTGGCGAGATTTTCATGGTGTGGTAAACATCGTAGGCTACCAATTGCAGCATTTCCACAATTTCTGGCTGGCTGAATTGGGCTTTTTTGGGGTCTACCAACTCATCAAACTCTTGTTTGGCGGTGCTGCGGATCCATTGAATATCGCGGAACCAGCTGCCGTTAGCTTGCAGGCCAAACATCTTATTGTCGCCGCTGAGGTTGGTGACTTTTTGGGCCAGATCCAGAAATTCATCCAGCTTCATATTGTCGGTGGGGAAATCCAGCCCGGCATCCTGGAAGGGTTTTTTGGCGTAGAACAGCACCATGGTGCCCAATTGTAACGGAATCAGGTAGGTTTTGTCGTTGCGTTTAACGCTAAGCTGAATACCGGCAATGTCAGCGGGGTAAGGGGCGGTAAAGTTATCGCGGGCAATAAAATCATCAATGGGGGCCAGAGCGCCGCTATCGGCAAAAATTTGCCACTCCCAACCTTGAAATGACGATACGTGGGGAGGCGTGCCGCCGGCAATTGAGGTTTGCAGTTTGGGATAGAAATTGTTGTTGGGGTCGGCCACGCTGGTTACTTTGACTTCTACATTGGGGTTGCGCTCCATGTAGAGTTTAGAGAGTTTGTCCCAGGCTTCAATATCGGCCGGGTCGCCCCAGGCCAAAAATTCCAGTGTCACCGGTTCGGCAGCCGGGGCCGATTCGCCGCCGCTACCTTCCGAGGCGGAAGCGGACGTGTCTTCGGCCGGGGCTTGTTGCGCGGGCGCTTCGGTAGCGGCAGGGCCGCCGCAGCTTGTTAAAAAGGCCAGGGCCAAAACGCCTTTGCCGCCCAGCAACAGCACTTCGCGCCGCGTCAGTTTTTTTTGTTCTAATTTGTCTGCCATCTTAAAAACTTCCTCCTTTGGAATTGGGGTTTTATTTCAACTGTGAAAAAAGTTTTGTCGTTAATGGACTAACTTGTAACTATCACACCTCCTTTCAATTTTGAGCGTTCCCGACAAATTATTTACCATCAACGGATTGTTTGCCTGCCGCGAACGCTCTTTAGGCTATCCAGACAGGTTGGCCGGTTTGAATCGACTCGATGGCGGCCAGGGCTACCCTTAAAGCGGCCTGGCCGGCCTCTCCGGGGGTTTGAACCGGGCGATTATCCAGAATGGCGCGGGCAAACCCGGTGATTTCAAGCTGGTACATATCCTGGTCTGATTTGGATATTATTTCTACCTCGCCGCCGGTGCGGGTCAGTTTGGCAGTTTGGTGCGCCATACCGAATTGCACCTCTACCAGACCGTTCGGGCAAAAAATCTGGTCGGCTGCGCCGGGGGGCGTCACCTGCGGCGGCAGTCCCCAACAGACCACAAAACTGCCCACATCGCCCGAAGCGTAGCGCACGGTAATGGCAGCCGTGTCGTAAGCAATCTTGTCGATATGGGCCAGCGCCGGTTGGTTTTGCCCAATTGTTAACCCCTGGGCAAACACTACCTCCGGTGGAGAGTCGAAAATAAAGCTCCAGCCGTCAAACAGATGCACGCCCATATCAATCACCGGGCCGCCGTTGGCCTGCTGGTTGTGCATGTCTCGTTTGGGCCGGATTTCGCGCACATCGGCGGCGTGGTACATTACGGGCCGGCCCAGTTTGCCCTGCGCCAGCCAGGTCTTCAAATCGGCCATTACCGGCGAGTAGCGCCGCATAAAACCCAACCCCAGTTTGACCCCGTTCCGCCGGGCGGCGTCAATCATCGCCTCGGCCTGGGCCAGGGTAAGGGCAATCGGTTTTTCACACAGGACATGCTTGCCGTGGTTGGCGGCATAAATAGAGATATCCGGGTGGTCGCGGGTGGGCACGCAGACCGAAACCACATCTACCTGCGGCAGGCTCACCGCCGGTTGATAGGCTGTGTGCCAGGTATCAAGCCCGTGGGCGCGGGCCAGCTTTTCGGCTCGCTGCTCAATGACATCTACCACCGCTACCACCTGGGCGTGCGGCAGGCTACGCCAGCGCTCGGCGTGCTTGCTGCCCATATCGCCCGCCCCAACAATACACACCCCCAACCTGTCAGCCATTGTTTATCAATTGCCTCAAATAAGCTCGACTCATTTGCGCGCTTTCGGCTGGCGGACGCCGGGTTTCATCCTGCTCGACCACCAGCCACCCGTCATCTCTGCGCCGGATGACCTCAAATACCGCCTTAAAATCCACATCACCATAACCCACTTCCATCCACTCGGTGGCGGTGGTATCTTTGAGGTGAAAGTAAGCAATCCGGTCAAAAAAGTTTTCCACTACCGCTACCGGCGAGCCGCCCGCCCGCTGCACCCAGCCCACATCCAGGCATAACGAAACCAGGGCCGGGTCGGTGTGATGGCACAGGTAGCTCAATTCGGCGCAGTTGTTTTCAATTTCCCAGTAGTGATTGTGATAGCAGAGCGTCAACTCCTGCCGGCGGCACAACTGGCCAATTTTGTTCAGACTGTCGGCCTGATAAGCGAGTTCAGTTTCGGGTTTGTTTTCTTTGAGGCGTCCGCTGAAGGGGATAAAGGGCGCGCCAACTGCGCCGGCAAAGGCCACAATCTTTTCCAGATTATCCAGCGCGGCCTGCACCGATTGGGGATTGTAAATTTCACCACCTACGTGGATGCCGACCACACTCAACCCGTAATCGGCTGCCAGATTTTGCAACACGGCGGGATTGGAGATGTCCACATGCTGCGCCCCAATTTCAAAGCCATCATACCCGGCTGCAGCCACCTGAGCGAGAACTTCGGGTAACTGCTCTCGATTCATTTCCGGCCCCCAGGGGCGGGTTTGAATGCCTATCTTCAATGAAAAACCTCCATTGGTTTGAATTTAGACGGATATTGATGGCGTGAAATTGAAGGCGATGATAAAATTTTGAATTAATTAATCAAGTGGAAAAATAAACGAATCCCATTATACTCTACCCCAAACATCGTGTCAATTTGTTTGCACCGTACTTTTATTTGACATCCCTTTTGCTTTTTGATAATCTCTGGCGGCACATGCTGCTGACCAGGAGCAAGACGTGACCCAAAAACCAGCAATACTGTTTGCCAATGAGGCGACAGCGGCCCTGCTGCGCGGCTTTGACCAGATGGCCCGGCTGCTGGCTGTCACCCTGGGGCCAACCCAGGGCAACATCTTAAACCAGCGGGAACACAACCCTCCCGAAGTGCTGGCCGATGCCGCAACCATTGCCCGGCGAGTGCTGGCCCTGCCCAACCGAGCCGAAAACGTCGGCGCTATGCTCATACGCAATCTGGCCTGGCGGGTGCACCTGCGGGCCGGTGATGGCGTGGCGACCACCTCGGTGTTGGCCCGCGCCATTTTGAACGAGTCTGTGCGCTATGTGCAGGCCGGCGGTAATCCGATGATGTTAAAACGAGGGATAGACCAGGCAGCGCAGGTGGCCCTGGCCCAACTGCTGGCGCAAGCCCGGCCTGTTACCGATGAGGAAGGGTTAACTCAGGTAGCCGAAACCATCACCGCCGAACCAAACCTGAGCCTGATACTGGGCGAAATGCTGGATGTGCTGGGGCCGTTGGCGCATGTTACAATAGAAGATTATGTGGCTCCCTACCTTGAGCGGGTTTATTATGATGGCGGTCGCTGGACAGCCCGGTTAGAGTCGCCCTATCTCATCACCGATAGCGCCGGGCGGCGAGCCATCCAAAACGATTGTCAGGTGGTGGTCTACGCCGGAGATATCAAAACGGCCAGAGATGTTCAACCGTTACTGGAGCTGCTGGCTCGGCTTAAAAAGAATCGATTGCTGCTGGTTGCCCATGAAATTGGCGGCGAGGCGCTGACCACGCTGATTCTTAACCACCAGCGCGACAAAATTAAGACTATCGCGGTCTCGCTGCGCCGGCCCGCCGACCGCCGGGCCGATGACCTGGCCGACCTGGCCTTGATTGCGGGCGCAACCTTGTTGGGCGGCGAAACGGGCCGGACGTTGGCCGGCCCCAAACCCACCGACCTGGGCCGGGTGCGCCGGGCCGAAGCCACGCCCGATTATCTGGTTATCAGCGGCGGTGGGGGCGACTTAACGGCCCGCCGGACGGCAATTGAGCAACTTCAGGCCAGGTTGAATCAATTACCCCCTGCCGACGAGTCCCGCGACGAGTTGCGCCTGCGTCTGGCTCGACTCTCTGGCGGGGTGGGGGTCTTAAAAATTGGGGCGCACACCAAAGCCGAGCGCGCTGCGCTGCACCAAAAGGCTGAAAAGGCCATTCGCGCCCTGCGGCTGGCGCTGGCGCAGGGCATAGTGCCCGGCGGCGGGGTGGCTTATCTGCAAACAATTCCCGCGCTGCAAACCCTGGCCGCCACCCTGGAAGGCGACGCCCGGTACGGCGCGCATATTCTGGCCCGCGCCCTCGAAGCGCCGTTTCGCCAGATTGCGCAGAACCGGGGGCTAATCGACCCGGCGGCGGCGCTGGCCAAACTCAGCCGGTTTGAGGGCGATTATGTGTACAATGCCCTGACCGATAGTTTTCAACCTTGCGCCGCCGCCGGCCTGTTTGACCCGGTTGGCGTGCTGCAAATCGCTCTGGAAACGGCGGTGAGCGGCGCAATGTTAGCCCTTACCACCGGCGTGCTCGTACTGCATCGCAAGCCCGAACAGAGTTTTGAACCTTGAGGTGAAGATATAATAATGTGGCAAAATATGGGCCGAATTGCCGCTGGCGGGAGTGTCTTTAGCATCCACGCCAATCAGGCAGAACAAATTTGGCTGGCAACCGGGGCGGGCCTGCTTCAACGCGCCCCGACGGGCTGGCAGCCCCTTGACCAGAGCCAGCCGCTACCCTCGATTGTGGCCCTGGCCTCCTCGCCGGCGGGGGAAGTGTGGTGGGCCGCCGGCATGAACGGCGGCGTGGTCCGCAGCCGCAGCGCCGGCCGGCGCTGGGAAATGTGCTGGCTCGACCAGATTGCCGAGCCGGTGGTCTGCTTTGCGGTTTCGCCGCGCTACCAGGCCGACCGCACTGTGCTGGCCGGCACCAACGGCGCGGGCGTGCTGCGCTCTACGGATGGCGGGCGGCGCTGGTTTTTGAGTAACTTTGGCCTGCAAGATTTTACGGTGCTGGCGCTGACTCCCGCCACCGACTGGAGCCGCCGGGAGATATTGTTTGCCGGCACGTTGGCCGGCGTTTATCGCTCTTCCGGGGGTGGGCGGGCCTGGAAACTCGCCGGCCTGTCGGAATTTGCCATTCAAACCGTGGCCGCCAGCCGCCAGTTTGCCCAGAACGGCCTGATTTTGGCCGGCGCCGACGGCCACGGCATCTATCGCTCGGCGGACGGAGGCAAAAGCTGGCAGGCTGCCGGAGAAAATCTGCCGCCCGGCTGCTCGGTCAACACCCTGATTAACTACCAACACCAGGGCCATGAATATTGGCTGGCCGGTACCGATGACCGGGGGTTGTGGCTGTCAAGCGACGGCGGCATTCAGTGGCAAAAAATATTGACCGCCGCACAGCCGGTACTCTCGCTGGCTGCGAGTCCAGAGATGCTGCTGGCCGGGTTAAGTGATAGCGGCCTGCTAACATCTACTGATGGGGGGCAAAGCTGGCAGACCGGCAAGCCAATTCAGGCGCGCGGCTGGCAGCGCATGGTGAAGGCCGGCGAATCTCGCTTGCTGGCCATTGCGCCCACTGATGGGGTGTGGATGTCTGGCGATGGCGGGCACATGTGGCAGCGCGCCATCGAGGCTTCGCCAAACCGGCTGCTGTTGGGGGTAGCGGTCGTGGGCCAGGCGTGGCTGGCTGCCTGGCTTGATGGCCTGTGGCGAAAAGTTGCGGAGCAAGATTGGCAACCCGTGTTGAGCCAGCAAGACACGCCTGTTGTGGCTCTGGCCGCCGGCGAGTCGCCCGGCCAACCGGTGTGGGCCGCCGCTACCGATTGCCGCCTATGGCAGTCGCCAGATGCGGGCCAAAGCTGGCAGCCGGTGGATGAGACCCCCTTTGCCGGGCAGCAATTGCTGGCGCTGGCGCTGACGCCCGAAGATGGCACGCTGCTGGCCGGCTCGGTGCAGCCCCAATCCGGCGAATTAACGTTGTGGCGTCGGCAGGCCGGGAAAGGTGAGTGGGAAGCGTGGCTGCGCCGGCCCGTGAGTCAACCCTATATTCAGGTATTGCCGCAGGGGCCAGGAGCGGAGCAGTCGTGGCTGATTGTTGATAAAGAGGTCTGGCGACACACCGGCGCCGGCTGGCAGTTGGTGAAGGCATTTGAACAAACGGTGCGGCGCGTCGCCCAAGATGTGGCGGGCGAGCGGTTGTATCTGCTGGTGGGCCGGGAAATTTTTTGTGGTGGCGCTGGCGACGACTGGCTCACCCTGGCCGCGCCGCCCGAAGCTGCCCCTCTGGTTGACTTGCAGGTAGTTGATCGAGCACGGTTGCTGGTACTCGATGTAACCGGCGCGCTGTGGCAAGCAGCGCCTGGCTAATTGGCCGCGGGGATGAGTGGGGCTACAAATGCAGCACGGGGATGTCTAGCATTTTAGCCAGGGCCAGCAGGGCCTCTACGTGGTCGCCGTAAGTGAGCGAGAGGTGATGCTCCAGCCCTTGGTGCATGATGGTATCGAGCACCTGGGCGGCGGGGCGGTCGAAGCGCAGGGCGCCGGTAGTGCCGGTAAAAGCGGGCGGAGCCTCAATCATCTGGCCCCCACCCACCACCAGCCGCAGGCTGCCGGTGGCCTGGCTTAACCGGGCCAGCGTTACCCGCCCCGGTTTGAGGGTGAACTCCATAAGCAGCGGCAGTTGGCGGTTAGAGTGAATGGTGGCTCTGGGCTTTTGCGCCGGGTTGGCCATAGCCAGGGGAGCCAGCCCGCAGTGCCACAAAATAGCGATATTCTCGTCCACATCCACCGCAACCAGATCGCTGCCAAAGGCGGGTTGGCCGCTAAGCCACTGCAACACAAGCTGGGTAATGGCGCCGTTTACGTCGGCTTCGCAGCTACAGGGGGTGTGCTCGTTGCTTAACATTGACATGGCGCCACAGGCCGCGCAGCCCAACTCGGTGAAAAACTCCGGCCAGCAGCGCACGGCCAGCCCGGCCAACTGTTCTGTTTGCGACAATTCTTTCAGGGACAGATAGGCGCCCAGCGTACCCCGGACGCTCCGGCTGTCCATATCTGCCAGATTCTCCAGCGTTTGGCCTAGCTGCCGGGTGACAGCTTCGAGCTGGGGGGCCGGCGCGTTTTGCGCCTGTTGAAAAACATGAGCCAGTTCAACCTGAACAACTTCCACGCCTAACTGCTGTTTGAGGGCGGTTGCATCAAAACGGCAGGTGTCAAACCCGTCGGGGTGCGCGCCGATGCGTCCCAGCCTGGCCTGTTGCAATTGACGGCGTACCTGGCCCGCCCGCAAAACGGCCTGCAATTTTGAGAGCGCCGCCGAATTGTTGGGGGGGGCGTAAATGTATTCATAGCGATAGCCGGCCCGGGTGAGTCCGTGCCCGGCCAGATTGATGCCGCACAGCGAATTCAAGCGCAGGCGTCCGCCCCCGCGCTCTTCTGGCACGGCCCACAACAGCAGGGGGGCATCAACCATCCGGGCCAATTCCAGGGCCATAGTGCTATCGGCAAAGGTAGCCTGAAAGATTAACAATAAATCGGGGGGGGAGTCGACCAAAGATTGCGCGGCCTGTCTGGCCTCGTCCAGGGTGCTGACGAGTTTGCCGGGGCCAACCGGGCGAATTCCGACGCTCTGTAATTGGGCCTGCAATTGAGCCGTAACTTGCT
The DNA here is from genome assembly GCA_964486935.1 of uncultured Caldilineaceae bacterium. Classification (GTDB taxonomy): domain Bacteria; phylum Chloroflexota; class Anaerolineae; order 4572-78; family J111; genus CAZAPG01. The sequence goes on from CAZAPG010000022.1 coordinate 59,384, forward strand.
CTGCCAGCGCCGTATCAAAGGTGGGCCGGGCAATGGGGATAAGGGCCAGCGTTGGCCGGGGCAGTGGTTTCACAGTATCACCTCGGAGAGTTCCGCAGGGAGCAGGGTTTGCTGTTGTTGGTAAAAAAAGGTAGTTAGCGCCAGGGCTGCGCCGCCAATCATCCCGGCGTTGGGGCCAAAGCTGGTGGGTTGCAAGCGAACGTGCTCGCCCAAATTGGCAAAGGCCCGCTGCCGCACGGTAGCCTCGATGGTGGGCAGGAGCAAGTCGTGTCCTTGGGCAAAAATTCCGCCCAGCAAAATGAGCTGCGGGTTCAGCACATTCACCAGATTGGCCAGGGCAATGCCCATGTAACGGGCGCGCTCGGCCAGCAGGGTTTGGGTGGACACGTCGCCGGCGCGGGCGGCGGCAAAAACCTGTTCAATCCCCGGATGTTCGACCTGCTGAAAATGGGTGGCCAGAACGCCGCGCGGTTCTTGCCGAACCAGCGCCCGGGCCAGTTCCATAATGGCCGGCTCTGATACCAAAGTTTCCAGGCAGCCGGTGTTGCCACAGCGACATACTGCCCCGCCATTAGGCACAATGGTGGTGTGTCCAATCTCGCCGGCGCCGGCGCCGCTGCCCCAATAGAGCTGGCCATCTACCACAAAGCCGGCGCCCACCCCGATGCGGGCGTAAACAAAAGCCAGGCTGCGAACATGTTGCGCCGGACCAAACAATGCTTCGCCCAGGGCCATGGCCCGCACGTTGTTGTCGATACAAACGGGCAGGCCCAATTGGGATGCCAGCCGCTCTTTAATATTTACATTTCGCCAGCCCAAATTAGGGGCGGTTAGATTAACCCCAAGCGTCGGGTCAACCAGGCCGGATGCGCCCACGCCTACCCCAATAATATCGCCGCGATTGACCCCGGTCTGGTCGATGGTTTGCTGAATGAGTTGCGCTGTTTCGGCCAGTACAGCTTTGGCCGAGTGGTCCAGGGAATGCGCCAGCGACAACGTCTTGACAATATTGGCTCGCAAATCGGTAATGGCCACGCGCACACTGCCCACCCCGATGTGAACGCCAATCGCGTAGCGAGCTTCGGGCACCAGCCGCAGGGCCATGCGCGGGCGACCAGCGCCGCGCCGCTGTTTGAGGGGTTCGGCGCCTTCTTCAACAACAATGCCCTGTTCCAGTAATTCGGTAATCAGGTTGGTGATAGTGGTAGTGGAGAGGCCGGTCAGTTTAGCCAAATGAACCCGAGAGATATGCTCATGGCGCAACAAGGCCAGTAAGATGGCCCGCATATTGTGTGATTTTACGGTGCTGCTGTTGCTGCCCGCCAGGGTTTGTTGGATAACCATATATCACACTCGCCGGTGAGTGCTTGTCACTGCGTTTAACCGGGGTATAAAGGATTAATTAAATAAAGGGAAAAATTAATTTACCTGGGCGCGATTATAGACCCGTTTGGGGTGATTGTCAAGGTAATTACGCATTGTAAGCCGTTTGTGTAAATTTGCCAGCCAATATTTTTAAAAATTATGGCTTAGGGGTAACATGGCAGCGGAAGGGGTCATTTGTTTAAACTTAAAGGTGACATTTGTCACTGGAATTGATAAATCTTATCCGTTAATATTGTTTAGAACCTCACTTTACAAGGAGACGTGTTATGAGTAAAGTCGTTAAAGTTGCAGTTACCGGCGCTGCCGGTCAGATAGGTTATGCGTTGTTGTTCCGGCTGGCTTCGGGCCAGGCGTTTGGCAATGATACGCGGGTGGCCTTACATCTGCTGGAAATTACCCCGGCGCTCAAAGCCCTGGAAGGCGTGGTGATGGAGCTGGATGATTGCGCCTTTCCCCTGCTGGATGAGGTGGTCATGACCGACCAGGCCAGCGTAGCCTTTGACGGCGTCAACTGGGCCTTGCTGGTAGGGGCCAAACCACGCGGCAAAGGGATGGAGCGCGGCGACCTCATCCGGGAGAACGGCCCCATTTTTGTAGAGCAGGGGCAGGCGCTAACCCGCGCCGCCAACAACCTGAACGTATTGGTGGTTGGCAACCCGGCCAATACCAATGCTCTCATCGCCGCCCACAACGCCGATGGCGTCCCCAACAATCGCTTTGCCGCCATGACCCGCCTGGACCAGAATCGGGCCTATGCCCAGTTGGCCCAAAAAGCGGGCGTCAAAGTGGCACAAGTGAGCAATGTGACCATTTGGGGCAACCACAGCGCCACCCAATACCCCGATGCCGAAAATGCCCAAATTGGCGACCAGCCCGCCTACCAGGTTATCAGCGACCACAACTGGCTGAAAAACGACTTCATTACCATTGTGCAAAAGCGCGGCGCAGAAGTGATTGCGGCCCGCGGTCACTCCTCGGCGGCCTCGGCGGCCAACGCCATTATCGACCATGTGCGCAGCATGGCCAACCCGACGCCCGCCGGCCACTGGTTCTCCGCCGCCGTGCCCTCCGACGGCAGCTACGGCGTCGAGGAAGGGCTTATCTCGTCCTTCCCTGTGACCAGCAACGGCCAAAATTACAGCATCGTCCCCGGTCTGTCGTTGAGCGATTGGGCCAAAGAAAAAATTGAAATCAGCCTCAAAGAGTTGCGCGAAGAAAAAGCCGTGGTGGCCGACCTGTTGAAATCGTGAAAATTTTGACCATTGGCTCCCGGCGCTCGCAGTTGGCCCAAACCCAATCGCAAATTGTCCGCCAATTATTGCTGGCTGCCTGGAGTAACCTCGATATAAAAATTGAACTCATCGACACTCGCGGCGACCTGAACCGGCACGACCCGCTGCCCGCCATCGGCGGCAAGGGGCTGTTCACCCTGGAACTGGAAGAGGCGCTGCGCCGGGGCCGTATTGATTTGGCCGTGCATAGCCTCAAAGACCTGCCGGTTGAAGATAGCCCCGGTTTAACCGTGGTTGCCATCCCCACACGGGCCGCCACCCAGGATATGCTGATTTCTCGCAAAGCCGCCCGGTTGGAAGATTTATCGCCGGGGGCAGCAGTTGGCACCAGCAGCCTGCGCCGGGCAGCCCAAATTCTGGCCCTTCGGCCCGATTTACGCATCAAGGATATTCGCGGCAACGTCGAAACCCGCCTGCGCAAACTCGATGACCCGGCTCAGGGCTACGATGCTATTCTGCTGGCTAAAGCCGGACTTGACCGGCTGGGTTACACCACGCTGGAGCACGCCTACCCGCTTCCGCCCGGCGTTATGCTGCCCGCGCCGGGGCAGGGCGCGCTGGGCATTCAGGGCCGCGCCAACGCCCCCGAAACTCATCGCTACCTTGCGGCGCTGGATGACCCCGCTACCCGCGCTGCCGTAACCGCCGAACGCGCCTTTTTAGACGGATTGGGCGGCGGCTGCTCCCTGCCGGTGGCAGCGTTGGGCGCGGTCAATGGGAGTCAACTTGACCTGCAAGCCCTGGTGGCCAGCCCCGATGGGCAACAAACTATCCGGGTCAACGCGACCGGTTCCGTTGACTCAGCGCAAACGCTGGGGCGTCAACTGGCCACCGAGGCTATATCCCAGGGCGCGGCAGCGTTGTTAGAGAGATTAAATTAAAAATGAGTAACCCAGGCACAATTTATCTGGTTGGCGCCGGCCCCGGCGAGGTCGGTTTGATTACGGCCAAAGGCCTGGCCCTGCTTAGAGAGGCCGACGCCGTTGTGGGCGACGCCTTGAGCCACGCCCGTTTGCTGCAAGAGGCTCGCGCCGAGGCCGAAATTCACGATGTCGGCTGTCGGGCCGGGCAAAACAAAATGCCCCAGGCGGATGTCAACCGGCTGCTGGTTGACCTGGCCCGGCAGGGCAAAATGGTGGTGCGCTTGTGGCCGGGCGACCCTTGCGTATTTGGCCGGGCGCTGGATGAAATGGCCGCGGCCCGGCAGGCCGGCCTCCGCGCCGAGCTGGTGCCCGGCGTTACCAGCGCCATTGCCGCCCCGGCCTACGCCGGCGTGCCTGTAACCCACTGGGAATACGCCACCAGCTTTGCTGTTGTCACTGGCCTTGAGTCCAAAAATCCGGCGGTGCGGGCTAACTGGCCGGCGCTGGCCGGAGTAGAAACCCTGGTGATTATGATGCCGCTGGATAGCCTGGCCGAAATTGTCGATAGACTGCTGGCCGCGGGCCGAGCGCCCGACACGCCGGCGCTGGTTGTGCAGCACGGCACCCGCCCGCAGCAAAAGCAGGCGCGGGCCACGCTCAAGACCATCGCCCAGGCGGTCGAGACTCATCAAATTGACAACCCCGCCGTGGTAGTGGTGGGGGCCGTGGCCCAACTGGCCGACAGCCTGGCCTGGTTCCAGCCGGGCGAGAATTTGCCGCTGCTGGGGCAGCGGGTGCTGGTCACGCGCCCCCACCACCAATCTGCCGATTTTATGGCCGCCCTGCGCGGCTTGGGGGCCGAACCCATCTCTTTTCCCACCATTGAAATTCTGCCGGCTGAAGACCCCGGCCCGCTAGACGAAGCCATCCGGCAAATTGGCCGGGGCGAGTGGGGCGGCAAGAGTCAAACAATCAATCCAAAACCCTACGATTGGCTGGTGCTGACCAGCGCCAACGGCGTGTCGGCCTTTTGGGAGCGTCTGGCCCAGGCCGGATTCGACAGCCGCTGCCTGGCCGGCCTGAAAATTGCCGCCATTGGCCCGGCCACCGCCCAGGCCCTGTGGCGGCGCAGCATTACCCCAAATTTGGTGCCGGAGGTGTACACCGCCGAAGGCGTGCTGGCCGCCTTTGACCGCCTTGGCCCGGTCGCCGGGCAGCGATTCCTGCTGGCCCGCTCCGATTTGGCCCGCCCCACGCTGGCCCAAGGGTTGGCCGGGCGCGGCGCTCAGGTGGATGAGATTCCCTCGTACCGCACGGTGCCGGTGCACCATGGCCCTCCGCCCCCTTTCGCCGAGATTGTCACCTTTACCAGTTCATCCACGGTGCAGGGGTATGTCAACTGTTTAAACGGACGCCCGCCCGCCGAGGCGCTCAAAGATAGCTGGGTCGTTTGCATTGGACCGGTCACTGCCGGCACGGCTGAAGCGTTGAAGGTTCCGGTGGCGGCGGTGGCCCAGGAGTACACCATTGAAGGATTGCTCGAAGCGTTAAAGTCCCTGAAAGTTAATCAAGAAGAGGCGTAAAAATGAGTCAGCAACTTAACCCAGGTTTTCCCACAGTGCGGGGGCGGCGATTGCGACAGATGCCGGCCCTGCGCCGGCTGGTGCGCGAAACGCAGCTTGGCCCCGCCGATTTTATCTACCCGATGTTCATCGTTCATGGCCGGCAAGTGCGCCGCGAAGTGGCCTCGATGCCGGGCGTGTTTCAAATGTCGCCCGACACGCTGGCCCGCGAGGCCGACGAACTGCTGGAACTTGGCATTCCGGCGGTCATTCTGTTTGGCCTGCCGGCTGAGAAAGACCCGATTGGCAAGGAAAATTTTGCCGATGACGGTATTGTGCAGCAGGCTATCCGGGCGCTGCGCCGGGCCAGCAGCGAGCTGGTCATTATGACCGACGTGTGCATGTGCGAGTACACCGACCACGGCCACTGTGGTATTGTGGAAAACGGCCAGATTCTCAACGACCCCACATTGGAAATTTTGGGCCAGGTGGCCGTGTCGCACGCCAGGGCCGGCGCGCATGTAGTGGCCCCCAGCGCCATGATGGACGGCCAGGTGGCGGCCATTCGCCGGGCGCTGAACGAGGCCGGTTTTGCCGACACCCCGGTGATGGGCTACTCGGCCAAATATGCCAGCGCCTTTTATGGCCCCTTCCGCGATGCCGCCGACAGCCCGCCCCAGTTTGGCGATCGCTCCACCTACCAGATGGACCCGGCCAACGCCAGAGAAGCCCTGCGCGAAATTGAGCTGGATGTGCAGGAAGGGGCCGATATCACCATGGTCAAACCGGCCCTGCCCTACCTGGACATCATCAGGCAGGCCCGCAATGCTTTTCCCGATTTGCCGCTGGCGGCTTATAATGTGAGCGGCGAGTACAGTATGCTCAAAGCCGCGGCCAAACTCGGCTGGCTGGATGAGAAACGCGTGGCGCTGGAGAGCCTCACCGCTATCAAGCGGGCCGGGGCCGATATGATTTTAACCTACTGGGCCAAAGATGCGGCCCAGTGGCTGCAAGAGTAAAATCCCCAGATAAATACCGTTGAGCGCAGACCGGCGGCTGCCGAAAATGTGTCCATCTGTGGACTAATTTTGAAAGGTGCATGTAAATGAATATTTCCAAATCCCAAGAACTATTTGCTGCCGCGCAAGCGGTCATTCCCGGCGGGGTCAACTCTCCGGCGCGGGCTTTTAGAGCCGTTGGCGGCCAGCCGCTGTTCATCGAGCGGGCCGAAGGCGCGTACATTTGGGACGCCGATGGCAACCGCTTTATTGACTATGTGCTCAGTTGGGGGCCGCTAATTTTAGGACACGCTCACCCCGATGTGGTCCAGGCGATTCAGGCCGCGGCCGCCCGAGGGACCAGTTACGGCGCGCCCACCGCACTGGAGACCGAACTGGCCGAACTGGTCTGCGAGCTGGTGCCCTGCGCCGAGCAGGTCCGCTTTGTCAACTCCGGCACCGAAGCCACCATGAGCGTGCTGCGGCTGGCCCGGGCCTACACGGGTCGAGACAAAATTATTAAATTGCAGGGAAACTACCATGGTCATGCCGACTTTCTGCTGGTGCAGGCCGGCTCTGGCGTGGCCACTCTCGGTTTGCCCGACAGCCCCGGCGTGCCTAAAGGGACCACCCAGGATACCTTAACCGCCCCCTACAACGACATGGCCGCCATTGAAAGGCTGTTCAAGGAGCAGGGCGAAAAAATAGCCGGCGTTATTCTGGAGCCGGTGGCCGGCAATATGGGGCTGGTTCCGCCGGTTGAGGGCTACCTGGAAGGCTTGCGCAGCCTGTGTAACCAGTATGGCGCGCTGCTGATTTTTGATGAAGTGATGACCGGCTTTCGGGTTGCGCCGGGCGGGGCGCAGGAGTATTTTGGGGTGACTCCCGATTTGACGGCGCTGGGCAAAGTTATTGGCGGCGGGCTGCCGGTAGGGGCTTACGCCGGGCGTCGAGAGATTATGCAAACGGTGGCTCCAGCCGGACCAATGTATCAGGCCGGTACGCTCAGCGGCAACCCGCTGGCTATGACCGCCGGTATCGCCACGCTCAAAGGCGTCAAAGCGCCGGATACGTTCCAAAAACTGGTCGATGGCGCAACCAGACTGGTGCAGGGCATTAGCGCCGCCGCCGAAGCCGCCGGCGTGCCGCTGTATGCGACCCGGGCCGGCACCATGTTCTGCTTTTTCTTCAATCCGGGGCCGGTAACTAACTGGGATACCGCTTCTAAGAGCGATATCGAAACGTTTGGCCGCTTTTTCCACGCCATGCTCAAGCAGGGCGTTTACTTTCCGCCGTCGCAGTACGAATCCTGGTTTTTCTCAACAGCCCACACCGGCGAAATTGTCGAAACCACCATCCGGGCCGCAGAGCAGGCATTTGCGGAGATTGCCGGGTGAAGCAGAAGTTATAACGCCAGTGCATCACCCCCTCCTGACAACAGTCTGCCAGGAGCAGAATTTGTTGCCGGTGAATTTATGGGCGATTTTGAGTCACAAATTTACCCCATAATAAAATATCCCCTTGAGCAGAGGGGATAGATATAAAACAATCATTTTGTTGAGGCCTTGCAGAGCTACATAACCGGATGGTTTTGGGCGTAAGTATAGGCCGTATAAGCCGAAACAATATGACAAATCCAGCCCAGAACCCCACCAGTGCCTATCCAAAGGCCGGGGGTAATGACAAACCAGAAAATAGCCCATAAAATTTGCCCGTTGTACAGTTGCCCTACGCCGGGGATGAGAACGCTTAATACCGCGGCTGTACCCGGATGTCTGCTCATCATTTGGTTTTTCCTCCCTTTTTTTGGAATGATAATACCACGACCAATCAGGTTTCGTCTTAATTATATTATTGTTTGCCATTAACGGCTTACCAATGATGAGCGTTGGCGCGTAAAAATAATAAACGACGGGTCAGGCAATTTTTCGATTTTGGGTTTCTTGCCGGGCTGTGTGCAGAAACGGTACAAAATCGGTGCCACCAGTGCCTTTGGCCTCCTCATTTTTTGGGGCCTGGCGCAAAATGTAACGAACCGATATCTCGATGTGCTTCTTTCTAAAACGGCTCATTCTCTCAATCGCTTCGTTGTAAAGAGTGACCAGGCCAGGATGGTCGCCCCGGCGCTTTGCCACAAATTGCCTGATAGACGGTCCGGCCTCCAGCGCCTCGATAAAACGGCGATGTGATGGCGGCATGTAATGGCGCATATCCATTAAAAAGGGGCGCGTCTTTTCATCAATATGGGCGACGCCCAGCCCGGCATCCAGCGCCTGAATGAGCGAACTTTGCGCCGCGCTGCCGCCGGCCAATATTTGGGGCGACTCGCTGACGCCCTGGTAAATTATGCCGGGCGCTTCCCAGCCGGCCAAGAATGGCCGGATGCGATGGTAAAAAATATAGGGATCGCACTTTTCCGGCACGCGTCGCAGAATCTCAAAAATATTGTTCAGGGTTGTATTGATTGTTTCCAGGCAACCGGCCACGCCATCCGGTTGGCCCGCCGCCGCTGCTCGTTGGGCCTCAACCAGCGCCGGCAGCGCAGGCGCGCCTTCGGCCTCGATAGCCACGGTGGTCAGAAAAAACCACTTTTCATCCAGCCCGCCTAAAAAAAGTTGCAGCGTATCAAGATTGTCCAGGGCAACGGGTTGGCTTTTATCCAGCCGTCGCCAGTTGTTCAACACCATCGAGGCGTGGGCTACAATCATTGGGCGCCCCAGTTGCTCTGCCACCTGCGCCCAGGGAATGGCCACTCCATGCGGAATCACCGTGGCCGGCGTAGCGCTGCCCCACACGTAGCTGTTGCCAAACACCGAAAGCAGTAGCATCGCCCGCTGCACCTGTCGCTCATTCTCCAGTTCGGTCGCATCCAGCGGCGGCAGTTGCTCCAGCGCGGACCGCAACCGGCCTGTCATAAGCAGGGCCGGCAGGTCGGCGGCAATTTGCTCCCACCGGTCAAACGCGCCCGGCAGCCGCTCCAGCGGGTCTTGAGCCGGAAGGAAGCCTCGCCGGGGGTCAATATCATAATCGGTCAGGTTGGTGATAAGATATCCGTTCATTGCTGAAGTGACTCACAAGACAAAGAGCACGGCTACGCTGCTGCGCTTTCGGTTTGGCTTCCCTCTGCCGGGGCAAAAAAGACCAGTATCTTCAAATCTTCGGTAATAGAGTGAAAGCGGTGCTCAACCCCGGCGGCTACAAAAATTACGCTGCCCGGCTTGACCTCTCTGTTTTCGCCGGCTACCAAAATAGAACCTTTGCCGTTGATAACGTAGTATACTTCATCTTCGTTGTGAGGCTGCTGGGAATCAACCCCGCCGGCGGGCAGGGCATATAGCCCTACACTCAAGGCTGGCACTCGCAAGAACTCAACGTAATTTTTGCCCGATTGCTGCTGGTCGGCAATTAATTCAAAAATCTCAAAGGCGTTCATTAATAGTTTGCTCCTTGAAAATAGGTGGTCGGTTATGATAACGGGGCGCTTTGGGCCACGTTCTGCGTTTCACGTTACGTGGTGCATGGAACGTGATTTTTATTCTCAACGGCCCGCCAGCTTCGGCGGCAGTAAAATCTTGAAGCGCGCGCGGATGGCGTCGTCAATTTCCGGGGCAATGCGCTGCGGCCGGTGGCTTTGCAGAATCTCTCTGGCTTTGCGGCGGGCGCGCTCGCGCATATCCAGGCTGCCATTGGCTTCCCAATCATCGCGGCGCTGGCGGTCGCCGGTGTGGGGATAATAATATTCGGTGTTCATCAGCGTTAAACTTTGCTGCGTACCCAGGTAGTGACCCTCGCCGCCGGGCCGGCAAACCTCGTCAATCAAATCCAGCGAGAGGGCGTCGTCATTCACCTCGATGCCGCGCACGGCCCGCATAATGGCCCCGTTTATGTCGTCATCAATCACGTATTGCTCGTAGGCCACGGTCAACATAGATTCCAAAAAGCCGGCGGAGTGGTGAATATAGTTTGACCCGGCCAGCGCCGCCGCCAGGCTGGTGATGCCCTTCTCATAGCCGGCCTGAATATCGGGTATTTTTGAGTCGGCCAGGCCGGAGGAGTTGTAGACCGGCAAATTGTAAAATTGGCCCAACTGCGCCGAGGCCGCGTGCATAATGCCAAATTCTGGCGCGCCGCCTACAAAATTGCCGGTGCGCAGGTCGGCCACGGAGGGGACATAACCGAGGACAATGGGCGCGCCGGGTTTGACTAACTGCGTGTAGACAACACCCGATAACTCTTCGGCGTTAATCTGCACCAGCGTGCCGGCCAGGGCCGCCGGGCTGGTCGCTCCGGCTTGCGGCGCGGATGAGAGAAACACGGGAATATCTTGCCGCACACATTCAGTCAGCACTTCCACGGTTTCCGGCGCGTAACGCAGCGGGCTAACCGTCCAGCAGGCGGTAATCGAAACAATAGGCCGCTGCCGTAGGGCCTCCCGCCCGCCGGCAATCAGCGCGGCCATGTCAATGATGTCGCGCAGTGAGTTGACGCTAAAGCAATTAACGGTAACGTGTTTGGTGGTGTTGGTAATGGCGGCGTAGTAGGTGTTGATGTCCAGCAGTTCAATGGGGATGTCTCGCGCCACGCAGGCCCGCAAATAGAAGTGGATGTTGTCCAGCGCGTCAACCAGGTGGCCAATTTGGGCCACGTCGGCCAGGGTCGACTCGCGCGCGCGTTGGGTTTCCAAATCCAGCACCTTGACTGCCGCCCCGCCGGTGCCCATGTAGACCCGCGGGCCGCCCAACATCAAATCGTGGCGGGGGTCGCGCCCGCACAACGTCACCTCATTGGGGGCCAGCGCCAGCGCCTCTTCCACCATTTCGCGGGGAATAAAGACGCGATTGTGGGCGTCGTCCACCCTGGCGCCGGCCTGTCGAAAAATCTCGCGGCATTCCGAAGGCATCACCTCGATGCCGGTGCGTTCCAGCACCGCCAGCGAAGCCTCGTGGATGCGCCGGACGTCATCATCCTTGAGGGGCTTGTACCAGCCGCCGGGCAGGCCGGGCGGCGCCACGTTGGGCTGGGCGCGCTCGCGCCGCTCCCGCCGGTCGCTATCGCGCCGACTCCGTTGTCGTTGCTTGGTCATGTTGTTTCCTTCCATAATAAATAGCCAATCAGGAGTCTAAATTGCGCTTTGGACTCCTGATGTTTAATGGCAAGGCATTTGCGGTTCAAATTGTACAACGGGAAAATGGTAAATCAAAATCCAAAATTGCAAATTGACTTTACATGTCGCGGGGGTCGCGGTAGTAGCTGAGGCGGGCGCCGATGCCTTTTTCCACGGCCTTTTGGTAGGCCAGATGGCCCAGCATAATATCGCTGATGGCAAAGCCTTTGTGCCAAAACAGTATCCGTTCTTCCGGCGACTCGCGGCCGGGTTTGAGTCCGGCCACAACCTGGCCGATTTCGCCGTAGATGTGCTCGTCGCGCAACTGACCGGCCTGAATCATGGCGGCAAACTGGCCGTACTGCGATTTCTGGCACTGGTTCCAGTCATCCACCACCATTTTATCCACAGAAAAGGGCAGCGTTGGCTCAACCGATAGCACCGCGCCGTAAGGCTGAATCAGCGCGCCGGGTTTGACCCACTCGTCTTTTACCAGCACCTCGTGCTCCAGCAGCCGCGAGGCGTCGATGATGATATCGGCTTCGCGGACGGTTGCCTCGGTGGTGTCGCACACAATGACCGGCTTGTTGAGCCGTTCCGACATTTCAGCGGCAAACCGCTGGCGCGATTCAGGCCGCTTGCTGGTAACGCGGATTTCCTCAAAATCAAACAGCAGGTCCAGCATGGCCACGTTGTACCAGGCCGTGCCGCGCGCGCCAATGTGGCCCAGCACGCGCGGTTTGTCGCTGACCAGATATTTGGCCCCTACTGCCGTCACCGCGCCGGTGCGCATCCAGGTGATGAGCGTGCCATCGACGATGGCAAAAGGCGCGCCGGTTTCGGGGCGGTAGAGGGTAATCAGCGCCAGCTCCGAGGGCAGCCCGTATTCGTAGTTTTTCTGAAAATCGCCAATTACTTTTACGCCGGCCACGTTAACCGGCTCCACGTAACCCTTGAGGATGTTAAACAGCTTTTCCGGGTAGGCCAGGGGCAGGTGGTCTTTGGAGGGCATAATCACTTTCTGCTGGCCGTGGGCCTTCAGGCCGGCTTCGATGGCGTCCATAATTTCTTGCAGGCCAAGCTCAAGCGCGTCAATATCTTCTTTGGAGAGGAATAGTATTTCTATGCTGGACATTTGTGGACTCCTGTGAGAATTGATGGGGCTGGTTACGCCACCGGTTGCTGAACGCTCTGCCCAATATTGACAGGTGGGGGATTGATCTCGCGGACGGCCTGCCAGGGCGGCTCTTCCTGAAAATCGAAATAGCGGGTGCGGATTAAAACCAGCCGGTTGTCTGACATTAAGCCGCCGGGCAGAATGGCGTTGTGGAGCCGGACAACCGTGTAGTATTGAGGCGACAGCCGGATGGCCTGGGCGTGTTTGGCGCTGCCGGCCCAATGGGACACGCCCTCGGGCCGGCTGAACAGCACCAGATTGCAGGAGTTGCCACTTTCAAGTTGCAGCGTACTGTAACTGAGCAGGTCGGTGTGGCGGGGCAGTTCCGAAATCAGCTCTTCGTCAATAGTGTCAACCGGGCCTCTGTCGACGCCCGGCCGTTTTTGGCCGCAAAAACCCACCACGGTCAAATCGCTGGGCGTGAGCAGCCGCTCCGGTCTGGAGAGCACAACGCGGTGAAAGCGTCCGCCCACTTCTTCCAGAAACAGAATTAATGGCCGGGGCTGGTCGGGAAAGGCTTTGGACTGCATCATAATTCGGCACAGCGTTTGGGCCATATATTGCAGGGTGGCCAGGTCTGCCACACTCCCCTCGGGAATGGTGAAAGGTCGACCGGGTACCACCTCGGTGGAAGTGAGTTGGACAGGCTTATTCGACATTTAAACGTTCACCTCTTGCTATTGTCACACGTCTGCCGGGGCTGTTACCTAAGTTCGTGGACTTCGGCCTCCTGCAAAGCGGTTATCATGTTACGAATCAGGTTGTAATCGGCATCGACGACCGGGGCAAAGCGGCTCATGCCGCCGTAACGCAAAATGGCCTGGCCCCGGGGCGTGGTATCCATCGCCAGCAGCGCCGCCGCCAGCCGGTGGCGGATATCCGGGGCCAGTGTGGGCGAGGCCGCGACCGGCGGCATAGGGGCTGGGCCAACCGTCTCCACCACCCGGAAAGCTTTGGCCCGTTCCGGGCGTTGGGCCAGTTCCATTGCCAGCACTACGCTGTCGATGGCGGCGGCGTGGGCGCGCCCCTGTTCCACCCAATCCATCGACCCGGCGTGGCTGCCGGAGCGCACCGTCCGGCCAAAAAAGTGGCCCATCTCTCCCCGCCGCAGCAGGTGATAACAGAGCAGCCTGTAGCCGGACAGCGAGTAAATCTCGTTGTAGGCAAAGGTCGCGCCCCGCAGGTCGTCAAACGAGACGTACGGTGAGTCGGCCCGCACAATCACGTCGGAAAAGTAAACGGGTTTGTTATCATAGCGCGGGCCGGCCATCACCGGCGCAGCCAGCAGGCCGAGCAGCGGCGGCTGCCGGTCGGCCTTGCGCACGTAGGGCAGGCCGCAGGTAAACACCGCCTGAATTTCGCCGCTGTTGACCCGCCGCTCCTGCTCGTCGGGCGGCAGGCCCGATACCATTTCAGTGGGCAGGCCGGTGGTCTCGCCCAGGTAAGCCACCACCTGCCGGTAAAATTCAAAGGCGTTGTCGCCTAAAAAAGAGGCAAAATAGATGGTTGTCATCATCAAACCGGCCTAAACGCGCTACGTTGTTTGTGCGGCAAATTTGCATCGCTACAAAAATCTTTAACGGTCATTTGCCATTTGTCAGTCGCCATCTGCAAACGACAAATGACCGGCCAAAGTATAACGTCGTCGTCAATAATTTTGATGGTCGCCTAAACCCACGGCGAATGGCTGTTTGAATTGCCAAAGGTGCGTCCTTCGGCGTAGCGGTCCAGGGTAAAGGGTTTCAGCTCGGCAGGGTCTTCACCCATTAATTTTTTGGCGACCAGCTTGCCCACGCCGGTCATTTTGAAGCCGTGGTTGCTATCGGCAATCATGTAGACATTGGGCAGCACCCAGTCGATGATGGGCACGTTATCGGGCGTAAACGCGCCGATGCCGCCGTTGCGCCGCTCGCGGAAGTTGGGGCGGCAGCCTTCAAAACGAGACATGGTTTGGGCCATAGCCGCGCACAGGTAATCGGCAAATTCCGGCTCGGCCTGGTACTCGTCGTTGGCGTGGCCGTAGGGGTCAACCGTGGCCTTTGAGCCAAGTTTAACGGGAATGGTGCCGCCCTGAATGCCGGCCCGGTCCATGCGCTCGTTGCCGTTTTTAAAGTACACGTAGGTGTGGTCGGCCAGCTCTTTGCCGGTGGCTTCATCAATCACCGGCGTGTTCATCAATTCAACATGCAGCACCGGCGGATTCTGGCCGTCGGGGGTTACGTAGGGGCGGTCGTAGTAAACTTCGCCTTCCAGCAGCCGCCAGTAGGTCCACATATCTTTGGCCACAACCGTGCCGTCGGCGTAGCGGCAATCGAGGCTCATCGGCTGGTCGAGCATCTGCCAGTGTTTGGGTGTCCACGCACCCAATCCCCAGATAACCACATCACATTTGATGTTGCCCTGGTTAGTGTGAACGGCTTTCACCTGCCCGCCCTGCGTGTCGTAGCCGGTCACCTCCACGCCGCTGATAATGCGCACGTTGTGGTCGGCGCATTTTTGAGCCAGCCCCCGCATTGCCTGGTGCGTGCCGGCATAGCCGCTTACTCTCTCGTGGATGGCCACATCAACCCTGTCGGTTTTGAAGTCGGGCCAGATGGATTTCAAAAACTTGCGCGCGTCATCGCCCACGTACATGTCAGAATAGTAATCAACCGAGTTCTGGCTTTTGTGGATGCGCTCGTAATCGGGAATCTGGTTTTCCTCGCCCACCGAGATGTACCCCACCTGCTGAAAACCAAAGGCCACCGGGTCATGCATCCACACATCAACGCTGTGGCGCAGAATGGCGTGGAGCGGTTCGGTCATATAAAAATTGCGCACGCAGCCGCAGGCAATGCCCGACGCGCCCGCGCCGGGGCCGGTTTTATCCAGCACGACAATATCTTTGCCGCTGCCCCGCCCCCTGGCTTCCAGCTCCATAGCCAGGTGCCAGGCCGCGCTCATCCCGTGGATGCCGGCCCCTACAATTACATATTTGACTGAGTCAGGAACAGTACTCATTGGTATACCTCCTCGTATTGTTTTAATTTTTATAAAGGATGCGGGAGTCTGGCTCCCGAATTAGCGAAGTCAAAACAACCGCCGCTATCGCCGGGGGCAGCGGAAAAACCTCAAAAAACGGGGACAGGACACCCCAGTTGGCTTGAGATTTTTCGCGTGGTTTCCAGCAGCGGCTCAATAAACGACTCAATCTGGCCCGGCCCAACGCGATAGGTAGGGCCGGAGACGACCACGGCGGCGCAAACCCGGGCGGTGTGGTCGCACACGGGCGCGGCGATGGCGCTTAAATCCGGTTGATGCTCTTCGTGCGAAATGGCATAGCCCTGCACCCTGATCTGCACCAGGGCCAGTTCCAGCGCCTGAAGGTCAATCGGCGTGTTGTCGGTGTAGCGCGGCAGCGGGCCGGTTAAAATTTTTTCCCGCTCGCCGGGCGTCAGATGAGCCAGCAACACTTTGCCGGCGGCGGTGCAGTGAACCGGGGTGCGCCGGCCCATCCGGCCAATATACTGAATGGGGCGCGGGCTGGCCGCCCCGCCGATATTCATGCACTCCCGGCCATCCAAAACCACAATGTTGACCGTTTCCTGGGTTTGCTCGGCCAGGGCGGTTAAAAAGGGCGAGGCGACCTCTCGCAGGTCAAGCCGCTCCAGCACAATGCCGGCCAGCGTTACCAGCCCCAAGCCTAAATGGTATTTGCCCGTGGCCGAATTCTGGTCAACAAAACCCTCGTGTTGCAGGGTAGAGAGCAGCCGGGAAACGGTGCTTTTGTGCAAATCAAGCTGTTTGCTGATTTCGGTTACGCCCAAATCCGCATCGGTTTGGGTGAAGCAGCGCAAAATTGCCGCCGCCCGTTGCACAGACTGAATGGCGGAGTCTTGAGTGACTTTCTTTGCGGTTGTTATCATGGTTGATTGGTTTGCAGTGGCAAACAAGTTTGTTGCGAACAGTGTTGCGTATTGTGCAACACTGTTCCGAAATACCTGGTCGTATTATAATATTGATTGGAATGGTTGTCAACAAAAAGATTGCCGGAACGCGTTTCGGTTTTGGGCGGCTTTAGAAACGCACGTATAATGATGCCGGAGGTGATTATGACCCACACAGTGAAAGTTATCGGCGTGCCGATGGATTTGGGCCAATCGCGGCGGGGGGTTGATATGGGGCCGGGCGCGTTGCGCTACGCCGGCCTAAACCAGCGCCTGCGTCGCCTGGGTTGGACTATTGAGGATGGCGGCAATATTGAAACGCCGGTTCGGGATACGCTGCCCCCCGAAGGCGGCATCACTTACCTGCCTTCGGTAGTGAGTGTTTGCGAGTTGATTTACGATATCGGGCATCAGGCCGTTACCGCCGGAAGTTTACCCATTTTTATCGGCGGCGACCACTCGATTGCTGTTGGCACAATTGGCGGAGTTACCCACAGCGAGCCGCGCGGTGTGCTGTGGATTGACGCCCACGGCGATTTTAACACGCCGGAGACTTCGCCCAGCGGCAATTTGCACGGCATGCCCCTGGCCGCGTTGATGGGCCTGGGCGCGCCGGAGCTGGTCGATTTGGGCCGGCCCGGCCCAAAATTAAACGCTTCGCAAGTGATTTTAATTGGTATTCGGGATTTGGACCCGCAGGAGCGGGATTTGATAAAACAGAGCGGCGTGGTTGTTTACACCATGCGCGAGATTGACGAGCGGGGGATTGCCACCGTAGCCAGAGAGGCGCTGGAGCGGCTGGAACAGTTCTCGCAGATACACGTCAGTTTAGATATGGACAGCCTGGACCCCGCCGCCGCGCCCGGTGTGGGCACGCCCGTTCCCGGCGGCCTTACCTACCGCGAGGCGCACCTGTTGATGGAAATCATCGCCGATTGCGCCTGCGTCGGCTCGGTGGATGTGGTGGAGATTAATCCCATTCTCGACAACCGCAACCAGACCGCCAAAATTGCGATGGAACTGGTCGCCTCGCTGCTGGGGCAGTCGATTTTGTAAAGGTTGGGTAAGGCTACTGGAGAAGAGTTTTGGCGCGATAATTAAGCAGAAATTCCTGTTGCGTATGGCGTCATCCATTTTATTTTACCGGACACGCACCACGCCTCACGCTTCCCGATAATCGGGATTGCGCCACACAATGAAGGCCGCCTTGTTATCGCAACTGGGGTCATCCACGTAGTTCTGGATAATACCATGAACCTTAAAGCCTACCTTTAACTGGACGCTCAAGGTCGGGTCAAACAGTTCTCCGGCCTTGACTTTTTCTACATACTCCTCAACCGGCATTTTATTTTTATGCTTGCCGTACCCTTTGAGCATACCGCCGGCCACGTGTCCCTTTAAATTCAAGCGTCGAATCAACCCGCGCCGGGCTTCGTACAGCATCCGGCCAATGCCGCGCCGCCGGTACTCCGGCAGCACGCCGATATCGGCGCCGTACAGCCAGTCGCCGTTGGGGTTATGGTTGCCCAGCCAGTTGTGGTCTACGGCATCAATATAGCGATGCTCAAAGTTGTCAAAATCTACCGTGGTGCGAAAATCGGTAGAGCAGGCAACAGGCCGGCCCAACTTGTTAAGCACAGTAAACTGCCCTTCGGGAAAGCGTTCAATATGAGTGGCGTAATGTATGGCGGTGATAATTTCATCTTCGGCCAGGGTAGGAAAACTGGCCCGCTGAATGGCCTCAAGCTGCTCAACCATCTCCAGGGTACTGTTGACTATGGTGAGTTTTTCTGACATGCCTCGTCTCCGTTTCTATTTGCGACCCATTATAAAGTGGCCGCCGGAGCAAGTCAATGAATTTGAAAAACGGAGGCAACATGCCCTGTGAGCTTACCGCATCTCTTCGTAAGTGTCCACAATAGAGGCCGAGATAATTTCCAGCCCCTCCTGCAACTGGTCGGCGGGGATGTCAAGCTGGGGCAGCAGGCGGATACAGTTGCTGTACAGCCCGGCCCGCAGCAAAATAACGCCCCGTCTGGCGCACTTTTCCACGGCGCTCAGAACAAATTCCGGCCACGGTTCTTTGGTATGAGGGTCTTTCACAAATTCCAGCACCATCATCGCCCCGCGCCCGCGCACATCGCCCAACACGGGAATCTCTGCCTTTAACGGCTCAAACGTCTGGCGCACGGACTCTTCAACCCGGCGAGCGGCCGCCAGCGTTTCCGGGCGGTTGATCAGTTTGATGGCCTCCAGCGCGGCCACGCAGGCCAGCGGATTGCCGCCGTAGGTGCTGCCCACCCCGCCCAGATGGGGCGCGTCTAAAATTTCGGCCCGCCCGGTAACGGCGCTGAGCGGCGTGCCGGCGGCCAGCGATTTGGCGGTAATAATTAAATCGGGCGCCACGCCGCTGTGCTCGATGGCAAACAGCTTGCCGCTGCGGCCAAAGCCACATTGAATCTCGTCGGCAATCATCACAATGTTGTGGCGGTCGCAGATATCGCGGATTTTTTGCAGGAAGGGGGTCGGCACGGGAATGAAGCCGCCCTCGCCCACAATCGGTTCGATGATGAAGGCGGCAATGGCGCCGGGGTCAACGTGGGCAATCAGGGCGTTGTCAAGGTTCCAGATGCACCAATCCAGATAGGTTTCGGGCGTCATCCCCGCCGGGTGGCGGTACAGATTGGGCAGGGGCAGCCGGTAAATCTCCGGGGCAAAGGGGCCAAATCCCTTTTTGAACAGGTTGTATTTGCTGGTCAGCGACATGGTCAGGTTGGTGCGGCCGTGGTACGCGCCCTCAAAGGCAATAATGGCCGATTTTTTGGTGTAGGCCCGGGCCAGCTTCACCGCATTTTCCACAGCTTCGGCCCCGCCGTTGGCCAGCAGCGTCTTTTTGGGGAAGTCGCCGGGCGTGATGGCGTTGAGTTGCTCGCACACGGCCACGTACGGTTCGTAATTACCCACAATAGCGCAAATGTGGAGGTACTTTTCCGCCTGGCTTTTGATGGCCTCGGTGACGGAGGCAGGGGCATGGCCCACGGCCAGCGTGCCGATGCCGCCCACCAGGTCGAGCAAAACATTGCCGTCCACATCCTCGATGAGCGAGCCGGAGGCGCGGGCCACGGCGATGGGCACCGACTGGTACAATGCAGAACTAACGGCTGCCGACCGTCGAGCCAGCAGTTCCTGGCTTTTGGGGCCGGGAATAGGGGTTTTTAAGTTTATGTGCGGCATGGCGACTCCTTGCGTGCAATGAAAGTGATGCATTATATGCCAGTTGATGACCCTCGTCAATGGCACGGCCCCGGCCGGGCGCGTCTGAAACTCTGTTTTTTAACAATAATAGTACCTTATCGCTAAAGACAAACTTTGCAGGTTTTTGTAAAGTATAAGCAATTAGATATAATAGTTTAAGATTTTATTTAAGGAATCTTTGTTACTTTACCCAGGTATTTGGTAATGCCTGGGAGGAGGTACTACAAGTGGCACGATATCAAATTTTGTACTGGGAGCACATTCCACTGGGAGTAAAAGCCACTGATGTAAACGGCACGGTGAGAGAAAATCTTCCGGCCCGTTTTCAGGAGGCCGTGGAGCGCGCTTCGTCGCAGGCCGGACACAGCAGCGCGGCGGCCTACACCTCTATGTTTAAATGGGGTAAGGAGCAAGAGCGTGAAGGCTCGGCGGCTGAAGTTGCCAAAGCTGTGGCCCATGAGTTGGATGAAACCTGGGACGAGGAAGAGGCTTTGACCAAATTTAACCAGGAGTGACGCGCAGATATCAACGTGTCAACTAACCTTGCGGCTATTATGAGGTTGCGGGGTAAACTAAAGGGCTGGGTGAGCTGCATCCGGCCCTTTTTAATTGGGCAGCCAGGCCAGAATTTTGAAACCGCTATCGGTTTCGATGATGTGCTCTACCGGTTGCAGCCTGGGGTTGACCACCACCAGCCGGTACCCGGAGTGGCCTTGTCCCTGGTCGTCTACAAAAGCCACCGCTTCTTCGTTAGGCGAGAAAACCGGCAGGCTTTTAAGTTTTCCCGGCACCGGTTTGTACCAGATAGTGGCCTCTTCCTTTTCCAGGTCATAATGAATGAGTTGCCCGGCCTGAAAAAATATAAACGCGCTGCTGTCGGCAGTCCAAACCGGAATGAAATTAAGCCCGCCGGCCAGTTCGGTTGAGTTTGAAATATCAAGGCTGTAAATGATACGTCGCTCCTGGCCAATGCCACTGGCCGGCGCCAGCCAGACCCCCAAATGCAAACACTCATCCCCCTCCCGGCATTCTTCTAATTTAAAGGGCTGGTAATAAACCATATACTGCGCATTTGGCGACAGGTTGGCCAGTTGCCCTCCGGGGGGCAGGTGATAGGCCGGCGTGTGGTCTTTGGCATATCTAAAAAACCGTTTGGGCCGGCTGTACAGCAACTCTCCCTCCAGAGACCAGCGCAGTTCAAAAATGGGTTCTGTAGATAGCGGCCATTTTTGGCTGTTTTGGGTAGCGGGCGTGTAGCCGATGAGCGCGGGCAAAAAATCGCCCTCCAGATGGGCCGCCATTTTTTTGTAAGCAATCTGGCAGCCCGAAGCGGTAAAATCGCTGGCGCAGCCGTTGCTCCAGGCTACCGGCACGGATGCGTCGATATTGTCATCCTGGTATTGAATTGCGCCGGCGCCGGCATCGTAGACTCGCAGTTGGGCCTGGTTATTTTGCTGATTGAACACACTGTAGGCCAGATGATGACCATCGGGCGACCAACTGGCCGGGGCGTCATCATTCCAGGTAAAGTCCTGGCCCACGGGCAGCCGGGCCTGTAAGGTGTGGTCGCCGGAAACGCTCAAATCCACGCGATATAACTGGTCGCTCACCAGCACCCAGCAAGGCGAGTCTGCCTGTCCAAAACAGCCCGGCGAAGGGGCAATCAACTGCCGGGCCGTGGCCGGCCCAACCCGCTCCAGGGTAAGGGTGTCGATATCCATGGCATAAATGCGGTTGCGAGTCCACACCAGCAGCGAGCCGGTTTTGGCGGCGGCGGGCTGGTATACCAGGGTGGCAACCACCATTACCAGAATAGCTCCAATCCAAAAAGCAATATTTTTCCACTGGGATGTCATGAGGCTGATTTGGTTGACTCCTCCACCGTTTGTAGAAACTCCTGAATAGTATCCGGCAGTTGAATTTTTTCAAGGTTGTGCCGCTCGCGCAGCTCGGCCTGATGCCGAATGAGCCACTCGTACAGGTCGGACTCTGAGCGGCCCGGAAAATATTTAATTACGTCCATTTGCCGCACCGCATCAACAATGGGCAGGTAAACGTTATCATACCAGTCGGCGGCGGCCTGGGGCAGCGAGATAATTTGCTTTTTATCTTGCTGCATTAAATAGCGGTGCAGTTCGATGTGCCTGAGCAGCCGCTGGTAGCCGCCCGGCTCGGTAAAGTCGATGTGGTATTTTGATTTGGGCCGGGTTTTATCAATTCGCGTTTGCTCTAAAAAATAGGCGCACTCTTCTTTTAGCACCAGGTCGTCCTGGTCAACATCCGGCTCCAGCGAGATGGGCGAAGGCAGTTCGGTAACATTGGCCTGAATGGTGTCCCAGCCTAAATCTCTGGCAACCGACACGCGATGATTGCCATCTTTAACAAAGTAAACCTGGTCAATTTTGTAAACATCAATCGGCGGAAAGCCTTTGCCGGTGACAGCCCGGGTGTAAATTTGTCGCCAGCGTTCCTTATCGCGCTTGTCGCTGGTGCGGGGTAAAAAGTGACGGGTAAAATCCTCGTAGCGGCCGGTGCTGCCCACAATGTGGTCTACGGGAATATCCTGTAACCCCCGGTAAACCGACTCTTTGAGCCGCAGCTTTTGAGCTACCTCGTTAAATGAGAGCAGGTGCATGTTGCGCCCGCGCAGCAAGCCCATAAACATTTGCAAAAAGGCCTGCACCCGCGCGTGATTAAATTCCGACTCACTCTGGATGTAGGCTCTGGCTTCAGCATCGATGTTCAATGGCTCCACGGGCTGACTCCTTGGGTGGAGTTTATTTTGGCAGCACTTTAACAAACTTAACGCCTTTGCCCTGTTTTTGCACCTTCACGGTTGTGCCGGGCGGCGGGTCTTCTTGCAGCAAAAAATCGGCCATTGGCTCGCGAACGTGTTTTTGAATGATGCGCCGCAGCGGGCGGGCGCCCCATTCCGGGTGGTCGTTTTGCTCAAGCAGCCAGGCTTTGGCCGCCTCAGAAATTTCAAGCTGTAAGTCTCGCGCGGCCATGAGTTTTTCTTCTTTGCGTAGCAGCAGGGTGAGAATATCGCGCAGATGGTCATCGTTGAGCGGGTGGAAAAAGATAATGCTGTCTAACCGGTTGAGAAATTCGGGCCGAAAGTGGGTTTTCACCTCATCTTCGGCCATTTGGCGGGCGGCGTCGGCCTCTAGTTCTGGGTTAGCCAGGTGAAAACTGCCGATGTTGCTGGTCATTAAAATAACGCACTCGCTAAAGCTAACGGTTTCGCCCTGACCGCTGGTCAGGCGTCCTTCATCCAGCACTTGCAGCAGGGTGTCGAACACTTTGACATTGGCTTTTTCCACTTCGTCGAACAGCACCACGCTGTAGGGTCGCTTTTTTACATTATCGGTTAGCTGGCCGCCGGCCTCGTGGCCCACATAGCCGGGCGGCGAGCCAATGAGCCGGTTGACGGATGAGGCGTCCATATATTCGCTCATATCCAGCACAATGAGCGCATTTTCGGTGCCAAACATAAATTCAGCCAGGGCTTTGGCCAGTTCGCTTTTGCCCACGCCGGTTGGCCCCAAAAACAGAAACGAGCCGATGGGCCGTTTGGGGTCTTTTAGCCCAACCCGCGCCATTTTGACCGCCCGGCTCAACGCCTGCACCGCCTCTTCTTGCCCAATAATGCGCCGGTGCAGGTGTTCGGCCATGTGCAGGTAGCGTTCGCGCTCGTCGGCCCCCATGTTAGAGATGGGGATGCCGGTGAGCAGGCTGGCGGCTTTCATAACGTCGTCAACATCAAGTTGACCATCACGCTTGACAAGCTGGCCTTCTTCAGATTCAAGGTTGACCCGGAACATGGCGCAGGCCCGGTGCAGCAGATGCACCGCCGCGCCGGGCAGCGGTTCGGCGGTATAATAGCGACCCGCCAGCCGGGCCGCTTCTTCCAAACTCTGCACGGTGATGGTCAGGTCATAATCGGTTTGAAAGCCGGGGCGCAGCGCGTGTAAAATTTCCACCGTTTCCGGCACGGTGGCCGGCGGCACGGGAAAGCGCTGGGTATATTCAACCAGGGTGTTGTTTTTGTTTAAATAGTTGCTGTAATCCTTTTCGGTGGCGGTGCCGATGATGGCCACATCGTTACCCAGCAGGGCTTTTTGCAACTCGTTGCCGGCTTTATCGGGAAAATCGGGGTAGCGGCGCGGCCCGCCAAAAAAGCGGATAATATCGGGGATAAACAGGATGCCGCCCTGAGCCATGCGCAACCCGGCTTGCAGCGCCGAGTAGGCGTCATCCAGCAGGGCGTGCTCGTTCATTTGCACCACGGCTTTAAGGCTGTTTGGCCCTTTGCCTTCGGCGATTAGTTTGGCCAGGGCCAGCACCAGCGACTCTTTGCCCACGCCTGGCTCGCCGGTTAAAATAACGTGCCGGCTGCGGGTCATCGAGAGCAGATTCATTAAATTACGCAGCAGCTCGTCGCGGGGATAGACCGGCGTTAGCTGTCCTTTTTGGGCCAGCACTACCTGGTCTACGGCGGTAGCGCCACTGGTGAGCGAGGGGTTGCCCATTGCCTCGATGACGGTGCGGCGGGTGATGCCCAGTTTGTTGAGCAGCCGGTAGGTGCCCACTTTGGTATCGGCCATAATGGCCAGGGCGTGGGTGGTGCCGCACCAGGCCTCGTTGCGGCTGTTGGCCAGGGTCAGGCCCTCGTCCAGTATGGTCAGTATCTCATCGCTCAACGAGACGCGCTCGCGGTTGTCGGCCACAAAATCAAAGTTGACATCGTTGGCCAGGCGGTTACGGGCCAGCCGCTCAACATCTTCGGCAAAATCAGTCCAGTTGAATTGGCGCTCCTGGCTAAAGCTGCGCAGCAGCCGGTGCGCCTCGCAATTGGGCGTGTCGACAAAGGCCCATAACAGCATCTCGGCGGTTAGCACCAGCTTTTTTTGGACGCGCATGAGCGAGGCGGCTTTGTTGAGCGCGTGCGCCAGTTCGGTAGAGGGTATTTTGGTCGAGAGAGTTCCACGTTTTCGCGCCAATGGTTACTCCTGTGTTGGTAAGTCAGTAGTCAGAAATCAGCGGGCAACAGGCGGATATGTTTTTGCCACTTGCCACTTGCTACCTGCCACCTGCTTGATTCATCAACACTCATTATATCATATGGCTTTGATAGGCGACAATTCTATTTTGAAACCTCCTTTTAGCCAAGTATAATTGCGGCCAACTACATTAGGAATGATGGTGTAAATGGCGTTCGACCCCTTTGTTTTTGTCATCGGCAGTACCATTGCCGTGGTTATAATTGTAATTGCGCTGCGCTTTGTTTCCTCTAACGCAACCCGCCGCTGGAATCGCCACAAAGCCGAAACGGTAGGTAAGTGGGCTGCCGAGGGCGTTGAATTTGTGCGCGGCCCCAAGGGCTGCCAGTTTGGCGGGCTGGAGTCGATGGGCATTCATCGAATGGTGCGCGGCATTGGTTTTGTGGCCCTGACCGCCGATGACCTGCGGGTAACTCGCTCGACGCCGCCGGGGGTGTGGATTATCAACTACCGGCAAATTAAAAAGGTGACAATTCAGCCGGCGTTTATGGGCAAGCGCAGCCAAAAAACGCCATTTGTGGTGGTGCGTTTTTCTCAGGATGGGCAGCCGGATAAGCTGGCTTTTCAGGTGGATGATTACCGGGCCTGGGCCGAGGCTCTGGCTCAGGCTGCCCGTGTGCGGCTAGAGGGATAAAATATAGGAGCTAATTTGTTGACCGTTACCACTGTTTTGCTCGATTTGGACGACACCCTGTTGGGCAACCCGATGAGCAGGTTTTTGCCGGCCTATTTTGCCGCGCTTGAACAACGGTTGAGCCATTTTATGGTTGGGCGCGATTTACGCCAGATGATGCACGCCTCGGTGCAGGTGTTGCAGGCCAACCAAAATCCGCAGGTCTCTAATATGGAGGCCTTTATGGCCGATTTTGTCCGGCGTGTTGGCGTGCCGGCTGAGGATATCCAACAGGCGCTCCTGCTTTTTTACAAAGAAGATTACCCCCACTTGCGGCAATACACCGCGCGCCGACCCGAAGCCAGAGAGGTGGTTCAATATTTGCTAAATAAGGGGTTGAAGGTGGTTATTGCTACCAACCCGCTATTTCCGGCTACAGCCATCGAGCAGCGGTTGGCCTGGGCCGGCATTGACCACTTGGCCTACACGTTGGTTACAACTATGGAGAATAGCCACTTTAGCAAGCCCAACCCCCGTTATTATCAAGAGATTTTGGAAAGACTTGACAGCCTGCCCGAATTCACCTGGATGGTGGGCGACGACCCCAAGAATGATATTATCCCGGCGCATCAATTGGGCCTCAAAACCTGGTGGGTGGCCGATGCCGCTCAAAATAACCCTCAATCCTCTTATTGCACCAAAAAAGGCACGCTGGCCGAGTTTTTAACCTGGCTCAAATCGGGCGGGCTACTCTGATAACCTTTGCTCTATGAAAATAACGGGGGCAAAGTATCAAAGCGCACTTTAATACTCCCGGTTTTATTATCGTCAATGGCTGATTAGAAAGACAAGTACATTAGATTACTCAAGGAAAAGAAGTTGTTATCTTTTTCTCGACCCGCTCGATATAGAACCGCAACCGGAAGCCGGGTGATGGAAATGTTTTTAAATTCAGAGAGACAATAGTGAAAGGAATAAATTGACAGTTCGGGCCTTTGTGGAAGCCGTCAATGCCCAAAATTGGCGGGCGCTTGATAAGTTGATTGCCTCTAACTTCGTCCGTCATAGCGAGGCAGGCGGCCAACCTGGGGTGCAAAGCCGGAGCGATTTGGTGAGCTTTTTGCGCAATGAATACCAGGTTTTCCCCGATGCCCACGAAACAATAGAAGATATGATTGCTGAGGGCGACAAGGTAGCGGTGCGGCATAAGTTCAGAGGAACGCAAAAAGGAGCGCTGGGACCATATCAGTCATCGGGAAAAATCATGTCAGCCAGTTACATCGCCATCTACCGGCTGAAGGCAAATCGAATTGTTGAGGCTTGGGTCGAGTGTGACAATTTAAGTGGCCTGGTTCAATTGGGGCACTACAAACCACCGCCCCAATCAAGCGTTTAAGGCAAGGTACAAACCCAACCTTTACCCAACCCTACCCCAACCTATCTCTCTTACTTTTGGCAGGTTACATCTACTCGCCAGTTTGATAAACTACCTGATAAAACGCCAGGAGCACTCAAATGAAATTAGATAAACGGCAAAAGCAATTTGATCACGCGGTGGTTATTGGCGGCAGCATTACCGGACTGACCACCGCTCGTGTGTTGGCCGATACCTTTGCGCGGGTCACGGTTGTGGAGCGAGATCGATTGCCTGAAACACCCCAATTTCGATCCGGCGCGCCGCAGGCCCGGCATGCTCACTCGCTGCCGCTGCGAGGGCAGCAAATATTTGAAGAATTCTTTCCCGGGCTGAGGAACGATCTGATAACCCACGGCGCTGAAGCCATCGACAACAGTAGCCAAATCGGCCTTTACCTGGCCGGTCATTGGCATCAGTTGCGTCATCACAACGCAATCATGGCGCTGACATTCAGCCGGCCACTTCTGGAAAACCTGCTCTACCGGCGGCTTGCGTCTCACCCGCAGATTAATTTTTTGCAAGAGCGAGAGGTTATCGGCTTGGGTGTTGATACACACAGGCAGCGCGTGACGGGGGTCAGATTGCGCCGCCGGCAAAGATTTTTCTCAACTGAAGAAATGGTAAAGGCCGATCTGGTGGTTGACGCCAGCGGGCGCACCTCACCGGCTCCACGGTGGCTGGTGGATGCTGGCTACTCGCCGCCACACGAATCTTGCGTGGATGCCCATACCGGATATGCCAGCCGCATTTATCAACGTCCGGCCAATTTTTCTGAGCCTTGGAAAACCCTGTACATCCGGCCAACGCCGCCCTCCGGTACGCGGGGCGGTATGCTTCTGCCAATTGAAGGTAACCGTTGGTATGTATCACTGGTCGGAATGGCCGGTGATTATCCTCCAACCGGGACCAATGACTTCATGGATTTTGCGCGCAACCTGCCGACGCCACACCTGTTTAATGCTATTGCAGCGGCTGAACCGCTGACCAAAGCGTACGGCTATCGGCACACCGAAAACCGGGTTCGGCACTTTGACCGGCTTCCTCGCTTCCTGGAAGGTTTTTTAGTGTGTGGCGATGCGGTTTACACGCTCAATCCGGTTTATTCGCAAGGGATGACGGCTGCCCTACTGGGCTGTCAGGCGCTGGAACACTGCTTGCAGAAATGTGCCCAAACGAAAACGCTGACCGGACTGGCCCAAGAGTTTCAAACGCGGCTCAGTCAAGTGGTGGTCGATCCGTGGCGTATGGCTGTTCAAGGAGATCGTCGTTGGCCAACCACCACAATAACCAACGACGCCTTACCCAAATTACGACGCGTGCCGGCGATGCAATACCATCCGGCGGCGGCCTAAATTACACGCTGATGTTAATTTTGTTATTTGAATGGGACGCAGATTAACGCTGATACATGCTGATTTTTTATATCTACCCAAAGGGCACAGGTATCTGCGTTAATCTGCGAAAATCTGCGTCCAAAAAAATTAAAACTATGTCCGTTGACAGTATAGCTGTTCTGGTTGATCTTTCTCCGTGAGAAGTACTCACTATGAAACAAAAACTTCCTTTTCCAACGTTATTCTTGCTAACGCTTCTCGCTTTACCGGCCTGTGTATCCGTAGACAGGGAAGCAACACCCATTTCATCACCATCGACGGTTGTGTTTGTGCCGGTGAACACGACTATTCCGCCAACTCTTACACCATCGCCAACAGCAACAGCCGTTCCAGCCACATGGACGCCGGTTGCCACAGAAACAACCATTTCGGACAATGCTCCGACGCCGGTCAACCAGAATCCGGTAGTGATTACTAACGCTGTGACCAACGTCCGCCTCGGCCCCGGCCTGGCTTATCCGGTAAGCCACGTTTTATCCGCAGGCACAACAGCCCCCATTTTGGGGCGTAACAACGCAGGTACCTGGTGGGCAGTGCCCGGCCCCGGCGATGGTCCCGGCCCGGTGGGGTGGATATCTGGCGCGATGGTTACGGTGCAGGGCGACGTGAGTAACACGCCAATTCTGCCCACTCCGCCACTCAAGCTAGACATACCGGTGATGGGCAATACCGGCCTGCCGCCAGCCGATGGCTGCACCGTTGCTCATCCCGGCCCCGGCGATATCGGCCCACTTTACGTGTACGAAGGGCCTGAAAGCCCGGTGATGGCAGCCCTGTTCATCAACGTGGGTTTGATGGTGCTGTTTGGCCTGCCGCACAGCCTGATGGCCCGCCGCTCATTCAAACAATGGTGGACCAAAATCATCCCACCCGCTGCCGAACGCAGCACCTACATGCTTCAATCCGGTCTAATGGCCCTGCTGCTCATCTGGCAGTGGCGACCTATCACCCAGACCGTCTGGCAGGTTGAAAATTCGGTTGGCAGCACCTTGATTTGGGGGCTGTTCTGGCTGGGCTGGCTGATTGCCTTTATCTCGACGCTGTTAATCAACCATTTTGAGTTGACCGGCCTGCAGCAAGTGTATGCCTACTTGCGCGGCCAACCGGCAACCCCGCTCAATTTCAGAACACCGTTTCTGTACAAGATTGTTCGCCACCCCATGCAGTTGGGGGTGATGATCGCCTTCTGGGCTGCGCCGCACATGACGGTCGGGCACCTCATCTTCGCTGTCGGGATGACCACCTATATTCTAATCGGTCTCTATTTTGAAGAGCGTGACCTGGTGCGTCGCTTTGGGGATACCTATCGAGAATACCAGCACACCACGCCCAAGCTTATCCCTCTACCTCAGCAAGGCAAGGCCAAAAGCAACAGCTTATCCTTAAGACGTGGACAGGCTGAAATGTAGGAATGCAATCTAAGATTAATGTATCCATTAACTAGAAAAAGGTGGGTGACACTTAACAGTGGGGAAAATGCCATTATATTTCCAACAGACCGCATCCTTAAAACTAAAGTGCCGGATACCTGAATAGTCAAATCAATAACAAAGAAAGGAATTTAAAAATGTCTACAAATCACAAACTGTTTGTAACTGCAACTGTTTTATCAATAGTAACGGTTGGCGCTGTTGGTGCGGTGAAGTATGCCCGCAAGTCCAAGTCCCACCTAACTGCCAAACATTGGATTCGACTGTTGAGCGGGGGCAATTAACCGGCGGTTTCCCAGCCCAAATCAGGTAATACGGCCAAAAGCTCGGCAATGGCAGGCCACAAATCGAGCTTTTGGCCCTTATTCATTGCTTCTTCAACAAATTCTTGAGGCAGACCGGCCAGCAGGGGGCGCAAATACCGACCGGCACTGTCATCAACTTCGCGAGCCTGGCCGATGGGCGGATAACGATTGCCCAAAGCATACAAAGAAAGCGCCCGTTGTTGGCACGGCTTTCGGCTTTCATCCGGTAAGGTTTCGGCTTGCTCCATCAGCATTAAGGCCACCAGGGGCAGGCTCGACGTTAAAGGCAGAAAATTTTGATAAGCAGCCGCGCTTTGCAACGCCTGATACAGCCGGCGCTGCGCCTGTGGCCGGTTGCCCAGGCCACGATAGGCCCCACCCAGCAGTCCCACCGCCATACCCATTTCAGCCTCGCGCCCAATGCTTTGGAAAATAGAGAGACTTTCCTCTAGCCGCTCTCTGGCCTTTTCATACGACTCTTCCACCAGAAACAGCCAGCCGGTAAACGTTTGGGCCAGGGCCACCGCGCTTTGATCGTTAACCTCGCGCCCAATGCTAATGGCTTTCTCAGTATAGGGGCGAACTTTGCCATACGCCCCCAACGACAGCGCATTGACGGCCGCCCTGGCATAGGCAATCGGCAGGTTAAGTCGATTGCCGAGCTTATTATAAAGGGCGATGCTTTCTTCCAGTGCAGCCAGGGCCTCGGCAAACTCACCAATATAGGTCAACGTCATTCCCAAATTATGCAGGCTGTCGGCAATGTCGGCTTGATGCCCCAGCGCCTCGTAAGTAGCGTGGCTCTTGCGGGCAAAGTCGATGGCAGCCTCCGTTTGGCCTTGATGCCGCGCAAAGAGGCTTAGGCGGGCCAGCGAGCGAGCAACACCGCGTTGATCGCCCCGTTCCTGCCGGATCGACAGACTTTCCTGGGCTGTTTCGATGGCCTGATCGTAATGTCCTAACGCCTGGTAGAGTTCACTTAGCGCGTTAAGCACAAAAGCCATTTCCCACTCTGCGCCCAGAGCGCAAAAAAGAGATAAGCTTTGTTCAAGACATTGTTTGGCCTTTAAATTGTCGCTATTTAAGGCAAGCAACCCCTGCCGTAGCAAAATAGCAGCCCGGATTGTTTGCGCCGGATTATCATCTATATCCAGATCGCTATTTTCAAAGAGGTGCGAACTTCCCTCCACAAGCTGCTCAGCCTGCCGGCTATTGCCCAATAACTGGGCAAAAACGGCTTGCCAGAGCATGGCTTGGATGAAAACCGTGATAGTTTGCGGGCCTGATTGAATGGAGGGCGCACTTTGTTTAAGCAATTTAACCGTAGTTCCAAATAACGATTCGCCATCCTGAACCCGTCCCTGCACTTCAAAGAACAGGCCCAGGGTGTCCAGGGCCGAGTCTAATAACTCTAATCGACCTTGACTGGCGGCCCACTCCCAGGCTGCCAAAATATTTGCGTTTTCCTCGATCAGTCTGCTCATGAGGCGGCGTTGGTCAGGACCTCTGAGGTCATCTTTAATCTGACCTAACCAGCCACAGTAATAGGCGCTGTAATCTTTCCAGATCGTTGCTTCAAGGGTGGGATTGGCCGTCAGCTTCTCAAACCCATATTGGCGCAACAGTTCATGCGTAAAATAGCGATCTCGCGCCCGGTCATATTGCAACAGCGATTTTTCGGTCAGTTTGACCAGCATCTGCACGGATGCCCCCGTTACTTCTCGGGTCGCTGTTCGGGTAAAGCCAGCACGAAAGATAGTCAGTTGGGCAAAGAGGTTCCGTTCAGCTTCATCCATCTGCTGCCAGGAGGTGTCAAAGACGGCCCGCATACTGCGATGTCGCTGCGGGATGTTACGGATCTCGGTTTCCAAAAAATCGAGATTGCGTTGGATTTCAGCCGCAATCTCGGTCAGAGGGAGCACATCCACCCACGAGGCCGCCAGCTCCAGGGCCAGAGGCATCCCTTCAACCAAACGGCAAATCTCAAAAAGCGCCGGCCACTCTGAATGAGTTACGGAAAAATCAGCCGTTGTGCGGCTCAGGCTCTGCAAAAAAAACTCCGCTGCTTCGTGCAGCGCGGACGGCTGTTCAGCGGCGTCATCGGCATAATCCAACCCCTGAATTGAAAAAACATGCTCCTCATGCAGCTTCAGCCGTTCTCTGGAGGTGGTCAATATCCGCACACTTGGCGCGCTTTGCAAGATGTCAACCACAACCCCCACCCCATCGAGTAGATGCTCAAAGTTATCAAAAATAAGCAGCAACCGCTTGTGTCGCAGGTAGTCTAATATCTGCTGTTGCGCCGAACGCCGGCCGTTCGATTCTAATTGAAACGATAACGTCTGGGCCAGCGCAGGAACAATTTGGTCGGTACGGTTTAAGGGAGCCAGCGGAACAAAAAAGAAGCCATCGGAAAAATGGTAGGGCGACGCGGTTGAGGGACCGGTCTGTTTGCGATTCAGTATCCGCTCGGCTGCGGCCAGGGCCAGGCGCGTTTTGCCCATCCCTCCGGCCCCGACAATTGTAATTAAGCGGGCGCCGGGCTTAACCAGAAGTTGGGCCAAAGCGTCCAGTTCTGCATGACGGCCTATAAACGGGGTGGGTTGCGGCGGCAGATTATGCGGCGTGGCCGGGATATATCGACCGGCCTGTGCAACGGCATAGCCAGGTTGCGCGGGAATTGCGGCAGACGAATCTCCTCGCCTGGTTTTGATAGATTCAAACAGGGCCGTTGTCTCCGGTTCGGGCGGAACGCCAAATTCCTCATCAAGCAGACGAACACACTCCTGATATTGGCGCAGGGCGGCAGCCTGCTGGCCGGACCCGGCATAAAGCTGCATCAAATGGCGATGAACCGGTTCGTGCAGGGGGTCGAGCGAGAGCCAGCGCCGGGCGTACGGAATGACCTGCTCAAATTCGGCCCGATTTTTGTGGGTGATGACAAGCTGCTCCAAAACATCGGCCAGCATTTGGCGCAGACTTTCGGTTTGAAAGAATTGCCACTCGTCAAAATCGGGGCTGTCGGTTAAGGTGAATCCGGCCATAAAATCATCGCGGTAAAGCGACGCTGCCTCGGCCAACCGTGATAGACAGGCGGCCTCCAGTTCTTCTGCCGGATGTTGAGCGGGCAGACAGGCATTAACATGCATTTGGAACATATCGACATCCAGCCAGAGGTCAGCCTGGGGATTGAGGCCGATGGTGTCGGGCGAAATGGTCAATAGGTCATCACCCACCACCTGATTGAGCCGGTACAATGTACGCCTCAGGTTGGCGCGAGCCGCGCGTTGATCGCTGCCGGGCCAAAACAACGTGGCCAGCGCATCGCGGCTGTGAGGCTGACGAGTTACTGCCAAATAAATGAGCAGCGCCGTAACCTTGCGGCGGCTCATCGTTAGGGGTTGATTATTCTGCTCAAGGCGGGGTGGGCCAAACAGAAACAGTTTTAATGTCGCCATAAGGCCGATAATACTAAAGAACCCTGAAATTCACAACTAAATTTCAGGGGGACGCAAAACGGGACGCGCTTTGGCGACGAAAGCGGGACGCCCTTCCGATAAACTGCAAGCATCTACAACATCATTACCGGCAGACAATATGCCAAGAAAGGAGATTAAATTGATTAAGGTCAATCTGAATAGGATGGAACTGTTTGAAAATCAGGGCAAAGATACGCCCAACCAGCATTGCCGCTCAAACTTTCCGCTCCTCGGCGCGATGGGAACCGAAACTTCCTGCGCGGTCTATTTTGAGCTGGACCCGGGCAACCAACTGGGCCAACATACGGACAGCGCCGAGGAAGTGCTGCTAATTTTGGGCGGCACCGTTGAAGTGAGCGTGGGTGAGGAAAAGGGACAGCTCTCGCAGGGCGAAATGGCCGTAGTGCCAATGATGGTTCCGCACAACCTGCGCAATGTGGGCCAGGAAACGGCCAAAGTACTCGGTTTCTTTGGCAGCCCCAACATTGTGGCTACCTTTGACGAGGTTTGGCTGCCGGCTGATTCGCGGGTGGTTGATACAGCCGCAATGGCCGAACCGGTAACGCAGTAAAAACAGATTTGCACGCTGCGTATTATAAAAAAGGAGAAAAAGATGTTTCACAAAAAAGCTTCCATCATCATTACTTTACTTATTCCCGTGCTGGCCGTGCTGGCCAGCGCCTGCCAGGGGGCAAAAGCTGCCCAAATCAACGAGGTTGTCTTCACTGCCCGTGATAACAACTTTAGCGGCCCTGACTCTATTCCCGCCGGCTGGACTCAACTTCGGCTGGTGAATGAAGGGCCAGATTTCTACCATATCCAACTGGTCAAGCTTGATGAGGGCAAAACGGTTGATGGTCTGGTCGCCGCCTTGCAAGAGGACCCGGTGCGGCCCCACTGGGCCAGCCTGTATGGCGGCCCCAACCCGCCCGTACCCGGCCAAAGCAGTCAGGCCATTGTCAAGCTGGACCCCGGCCAGTATGCCCTGATAGACACGGTTCCCGACAAAACCGGCACGCCTCACGTTCACTACGGGATGGTACAGGCTTTGACCGTCACCCCGGCTGAAGGGGCGTCAGCGTCGGAACCCGTGGCCGACGTGACAATGGATATGCTCGACTTCAACTATAGCCTGTCGAAGCCGTTGGCAGCCGGAAAACAGACCATCCGCGTTAATAACAAAGGCGACCAACCCCACGAAGTCTTTCTGGCCCGGTTGGCCCCCGGTAAAAGCCCTAACGATTTGCTGGCCTCACTGGCCCCGGATGCGCCGGCAGATGCTATCGACTGGCAGGCAATGGGCGGTATCAGCGTGATTGAACCCGGTGCGCACAGTTACTTCACCGTTGATCTTGAACCGGGCCGGTATGCGCTCATCTGCTTTGCCCCGGACCATGATAGTGGCAACCCCCACTTTATGCT
Source organism: uncultured Caldilineaceae bacterium (assembly GCA_964486935.1). Classification (GTDB taxonomy): domain Bacteria; phylum Chloroflexota; class Anaerolineae; order 4572-78; family J111; genus CAZAPG01. The sequence continues at coordinate 94,070 of CAZAPG010000022.1, forward strand.
GGGGATGAGTCAGGAAATTACCGTTCAATAGGTTGTATCCGCCAGGCTCTCCCCGTTGTAACTAAGGGCGAGAGCCTGTGAGATAAATCAAAATTATTAAATCATAGAAACAGGAGAACAAAAATGTATAACAACGATCAACTTACTCAGGAAGCAGTTGCTGTTAAAAAGCAAGTGGCAATGCCCGTTAGCGAACTTCTTTTCAGCGAAGACATTCATCTGACCGGCCTGACCGAGTATGGCCTCAGTTGGGAAAAGCTGACCACCGGGCAGGCAATTTTGCCGCCGGAAGGCGCTCGCTTTGATATAGCCTTTGAGGGCACGCTTGCTGGCGACAAAATCAAGGGCACCATTGCCGGAGTAGATCACTTAACCGTTAGAGCCGATGGCCGTTTTCAACTTGATATGCAAGCCCAGATAACCACGGACGATGGCGAGAAGATTGCCGTTCACGAAGATGGACTCCTCGTCGCTCCTGACCCTGACGACGAGTCGCGGATTGCCCAGTTGCGCCTCAATTTAGAGTTCACCGCCTTCTCACCCAAGTATGCCTGGATCAACAATGTTCAGGGCTGGGGCCGAGGTACAGTAGATTGGAACACCGGCCAGGTTGAGATGCAGGTTTACGCGGCATAGGTAACGTCCAGATATGAAACTCGACCGGGACACGTAAAAGTAGACAAGTTATCAACTTCTACGTGCCCGGTCAGCCTCACCGATATTAAGTAGCACACAATTTAGGAGTATACCAATGACAACACATCAATTTTCTGCCTCGGCTCTCATTCAGGCCCCGGCACAGGAGCTTTATACCATCATCGCCGACTATCACCACGGTCATCCCAAAATTCTCCCCAAACCACCATTCGTTTCCCTTGCGGTTGAACAGGGGGGCATAGGGGAGGGAACGGTCATTCGGGTTGAGATGCGCGTGCTGGGTCAGCTTCAAACGTTCCGGGCTGTTGCTACTGAGCCTGAGCCAGGGCGTGTTCTGGTGGAAACGAATGACACCGGGTATGTCACCACCTTTACGGCAGAACCGCGTGCGGAGGGACAGCACGCCTATGTGACGATAGCCACGGAGATGGATGGGCGTACCGGCGTGTTGGGGACCCTAGAACGGTGGTTCGTAACCCGGCTTATGCGTCCGGTCTTTATCAAGGAACTGGAGCAATTGGCGGCAGTTACGGTGAAACGAGCCGGGTGAAAGTAAGGGCTTTGATCAAATCCTGTCAGGTTAGCGCGATAGGTGAGAAAGAGAGGATTAAAATGAACACAATTTACGATGCAATCGTTATCGGTGCGGGACAGGCCGGGCTGTCTGCCGGCTATCATCTGCAACAGGCTGGACTTCGTTTTCTGATTCTGGAAGCCAGCGACAAGCTGGGCGGTTCCTGGCCCTGCTTCTACGACAGTTTGTTGCTCAATTCGCCGGCCCGCTATTCATCGCTGCCGGGCCTGCCTTTTCCCGGCAATCCCAATCGCTATCCCCATCGAGACGAGGCTGTGGCTTATCTTCGCAGCTATGCGGCACATTTCAGGCTACCGGTCGTGACCCGCGCCCGGGTGAGCAACGTTGAGCGCACCGGCCAGATTTTCCACCTGACTACCAGCCAGGGTCGCTATCAGACCCGAACCGTTATCGCCGCGACCGGCTTTTTTGGCCAACCCAACCTGCCCTATATTCCCGGACAGGCTGAATTCCGGGGTCAACGATTGCACTCGGCCGATTACCGCCGCCCGGAGCCATTTCGAGGGCAGCGCGTGGTGGTTGTTGGTGGGGGCAATGCCGCTGTACAAATTGGGATAGAGCTGGCTGAGGAGGCCCGCGTGACGCTGGCCTCCCGCCACCCGATTCATTATCTACCGCAGCAGTTGCTTGGACAGGATATTCATTTTTGGCTAAACTTAACCGGCCTTGATCGCACTCAATGGTTGGGCGACAGGACCGCCCCGGTATTTGATCGCGGAAGCTATCGGGCGGCAATGGCAGCCGGCAGACCTAACTGGAAACCACTATTTGAGCGTTTCACCGCAACCGGCGTGATCTGGCCTGATGGCCGTCACGAAGCCGTAGATACGGTGATTTTTGCCACCGGCTATCAACCGAATCTACCCTATTTAGCCGGGCTGGACGCGCTCGATAACGCCGGCCACGTGCTGCACCGGAAAGGAGTGAGTACAACTGTGCCGGGATTATACTACGTCGGCTTACCGAGACAGCGTTCTGTGGCGTCGGCCACCTTGCGGGGCGTGGGCGCAGACGCCAGGGTTATCGTCGATCATCTGAAGCATTATGCTTTGGGTCAGCCACATCCAAACGCGAAACCTATAACAGAAATTCCGCTGGTTCAGCCGGTCCAGTTGTGGGTTGTTAGAGGCAGCGAGTTGGTCAATCTGATCAGCTTGATGACGTTTGCTATGAAGCAGCAGTTGACTACCGGCCGACCATCAACTCCTAAACTGGTGGGGGAAGCTGTGTCTCGCTCTGCCATTGTTGGCGCGGGGTTTTTCGGCATTGGCAACGCTGCCAACCTGTATTCTCGGAGTTAGGGGTTAGTGTTAAGAGGTTGTAGAAAAATATTTAGAATATTTGTGAACGAGGAGAAATTACAATAGTGTAAACTGAAGGGAAAGAAAGGATATGGTGAATCATACTTACTTAAGGAAGGTTTCTGGATTGCTCAGGGCGCCTATTACGACACTGATCAACAAGCGGTGGCAGCAAAAGGAAAGTCGAGAATTACACATACCGACACCCTTTGGCTCAACGATAGTATGATGCGGTTGTTGACCGACCCACCGGTAGGATTCAGCAACAAGTATGAAATGGAGGTGGTAATGATGAAAGTATCAAATGGGGAAATTGGTGAATGGCTAACCCCAAACCAGGCTACGGAACTGGTTGGTACCATACTGCACGGACTATATCAAAATGGGCCAGACAGGACCTGTTGCCTGCTCGAAGGGCTAAGCGGATTAGGATAAAGACCTGCCGCCGCCTATCAGCGGCGCTCTCTTTGGTGATATAGTTAGTTAGCTGGCAACGGTCAGTGACCCTATGACCGGGGTCGGTGGCTCTGGACTTAACGGTACTGTTGGCGAATCAATTTTGGTGTTCCAAGGTGAAGCTTTGGGCCATAGCCACCCGTTTGCCAATAGACGGATGGCTGTGCAGCAAAAACTCCACCCAGGCCGGCGGCTCGGCATCGGCCAGATTTTGGTTGGCCAGACGGGTCATAGCGTTGATAAATGCCTGGGGATTGCCGGTCGTTCGCAGGGCGTAGGTGTCGGCCTTGACCTCTCGCCAGCGGGACCAGGCGTTGCCCAGCGGCATGGTAATTAAGCCAAACACGGCCAGAGCAATCATTAGCAGCGGCAGCGTGGCCGGGTCGGACAGGCCGGTGTAATCAAAAGCTCCAATGCCCCATAGCATCACTCTATCGGCAACCCAGAAACCCACCAAAGTCAGGACTGACTGTACGAGAATACCAATAGACAGGTCGTGATGCACGTGGTGGCCCAACTCGTGGGCCAGCACGGTTTCAATTTCATCGGGGTTGAAGTGGTTGATCAAAGTATCGCCCAGCACAATGCGGCGAGTATTGCCCAACCCCATAAGGGCGGCGTTGGCAGCCACGGTTTTGCTGCTCATATCAAACACGTAGACGCCCTTAACCTGCGCTCCGGCCCGTTCGGCCAGCCGGGTTAGCCGCCGGGTTAATGCTTCGTCTTCCAGCGGATGGTATTTAAAGAAAAGGGGAAATATCAGCACCGGGGCCAGATTACTCAACACTACCGTAAATACCAGCATCACCAGCCCCATCCACAGCCACCAGGTTGCGGGGGCAAATTCCATCAATCCGTAAACAATTTCTAAAATAATTAACCCCAATACCGAGGCAATCAGTAAGCCTTTAAGCTGGTCTACCAGCCAGGCTTTGAGGCTTTGGGTAGATTGCTCATATTTGTGGGGCAGCACAAAACCGCTGTAGTAGCTTAGAGGCGCGGTTAAAATGGCGTATGGCAGCCCAAAGCCGAGGGCGAACAGCGGGACGCTCAGCCAGGTCATCCGGGTGATGAGGTGAACCTGGTCGCGCAGCCAGGGCGAGAGACCGGTCAACATCCAAAGCAATACGTAAGTTGCGCCCAAAATCAATTCGGCCACAAAAATGCGCCGCCCAATCCGGGCATATTCCCTGGCTTTTTGTTGACGTTCAGGGTTTAAGTTTTCGGGGGCAGGGGTGTCGGCCATTATTTGCCCCCGGCCAGGTCAATGAATGTACCGGTGGTATACGAAGCTTCATCCGACAGAAGCCACATAATTGCGCGCGCCACTTCTATGGGCTGTCCTCCCCGCTTCATGGGGATGGCTTCCTTTATTCGGTCAACGCGGCCAGGCTCGCCGCCGCTGGCGTGAATATCGGTGTAGATGAAGGCCGGCCTGACGGCATTGACCCGGACACCCTCTGCCGCCACTTCTTTCGATAACCCGATGGTCAGGGTGTCAATAGCCCCTTTCGAGGCGGCATAATCTACATATTCACCTGCGGAACCCAGCCGGGAGGCCGCGGATGATACATTTACAATGGCGCCGCCCCGGCCCCCATATTTGGTAGACATCCGCCGCACCGCTTCTTTGGCGCACAAAAAATAACTTGTAATGTTCGTCATAAATATTCGGTTGAGTCGTGCGGCATCCATTTGGTCAACGCGCATCTGCGTTTCAAGAATGCCGGCATTGTTTACCAGGGCCGAGACAGCCCCCAATTGCCTGTCGGTTGTTTCAAACAGGTAGGCGACTTCTTTCTCCCGGCTAACATCAGCCCTGATGGCAATAGCCTGGCCGCCATTGGAGTTAATCTCTTGAACAACAGCTCCGGCTGCCTGTTCGTTGCCCAAATAGTTTACACAAACAGCATATCCACGTTCAGCCGCCAGGCGGGCGGTGGCTGCGCCAATCCCCCGGCTGCTCCCGGTGATGATGATTACCTTATCCAAGTTGAGCATGTCTCCCGTTTGCTGATATCCGGCAATTTGTTAGCCCGCAAATTGTCCAAAATAAATCATCCGTAATACCCGGTTACAAATGGCGCGGCGGCCATGGCCACCAGTTGCTCGTAGGCTGTTTGCCGGCTGGAGAGGCCGTTGGTAAGAATACCCACCGCGCCCTCTTTTTGTTTGGTGTTGGGCTGATTGACCAGCGCATCCATGGCCGGGCCAAGTTCGCCATTTTGACGCACAATCCGGGCAACCTGGGGGGGCAGCAGCATGCGTACGCCTCCGCCGTAACCTGCCAGGCCGTTCCTGTTTACCATAGCGCACCAGGCGCAGGTCATCAACCCCACCGATGTTTCTACCACGCCGCCTTCCAACCCCAACCCAAAATTGCCGCCGGTTTGCTCCAGCGCCCGGCTGGCTCTGTTAAAAGCGCCTTGCCGGGTCTGCTCGTCGCCCCAGGGTTGCTCAGGCACGCCGCTGGCAACCTCAACCGGCGCAAATTGCGCGCCGGCAAATGCCCGGCTCAACACGGCCGTGGCTGCCGCTATTTTTATGGGATTGGTTGACCCGACAGCGATGATGATTTTCACAGGCAAATTATACACAGACCCGCCCGACTGACCAACTTGATAACTGACCCGCAAAAAAATAATAGCGACAAAACCAGTAGTTTTATCGCTATTGTTGAATCTGCGACGCCGGTATATTTGTTTATCGCCGTTTTGGTTTTTATCAACTCACCTGGCCATAATCGCTTACTCAATGGTTACTGTCAGCCCAAAATCTGCGGAACCGGCGCCGCTGTTAATCACCTCAATCATGTAATCGCCGCTGGCCGGCAGCGTTCCCGACCAATTGTGAATGGGACCATCTGCCCCGGCCATATTTTCGCCGTAGGGAGTCAGCACGGTAATGTAGGTATGAACGCTGGCCGTATCCAGGTTGACGCGCATTACCTGGCCGCCCTGCGCCCGCAACAGGTAGCGTTTGGGCGCAATGGCCATGGTGTAGCCGTAAACCTGAGCCGATGTCGCCCCCGGCGCAAAGTAAATCCATTCCGGCGCGTTGTTGACCGGCTCGCCCCCGCCATCCCAGCTAAAGGCGGCCACAACGTTGTTGCCCACCACCTGATACTGGCCCGCCGGCAGGCCCCTCATCTCCAGCGGAACAACCTGGGTAAAGGGCGTTATTTGTAAGGCGCAGCCGGTATTGGGCTGGCGGCTGGTGACTATTTGCACGCGAAAGGTAAAATCCTGGCGCGTCAGATTGACCCGCGCAATCGAAGTGCAGACATCGGGCAGATAGCCGCTCACTGCGGCCTGCACCTGCACCGGAAATGATTCGAGAATTTGAATGTCGATAGCTTCTATAACCGCCTTGCCCGTCTCCTGTACCGGGGTAGGGGGCGGGGTGTGGCCCGGCGCGGTGGTTGGTTGAGTCAGGTTGGGGCTGGCGCTCACAAAGCAGTTGCCCACAGTATCATTGGGGCAGATAACCCGCCACCACTGGTTATCGGCTGTGATGCCGGTGACCAGGGCGATTTGCCCGCCAAAGATGCTGCCGATAACCGGATAGGTTGTGCCCGGCCCGCTGCGGATGTTGAGGTCAACCAGCGCCATAACATATTGCACCTGGGTGGGCAGCACCGTTACTTCCGCCGGCTGGGGTTGGGGCGTTGCCGTTGGCATTGGCGTTGGAGTCGGCGTCGGGCGGGTTGGCTCCAGAAAACGGAAGGAGTCTACCACCTGCTGATAGAGGCTCTCGGCCTGTTGCCGGGTGTTGCTGCCCGGCTCGCCAATTGGGGCAAAGAACAGGCTGTAAAGTCGCTCATTTTGAATAAACGCCACGCGCCGGTTTAAATCCTGGCCGGGCAGGTTGTCCAGCACCACCGCCTCTACCCCGGCTACGGTTATGGAGCTGCGCTCGATGTTAAAGCCCGGCGGCGCGTAATCGGCCTCCAGTTGGGCCACAACTGCCGCCAGGCTGCGCCCGTTGGCCGGCTCAACGCCAATAGATGCTCGCGGGTCAATATGATTCATGACCGAATCGATGACGATTTCCGTTGCGTTTGGCGTGGTCTGCGCCAGGGTGTAGCGCGCCGGATAGAGCAGGCAATAGCCGTTGGTTTCATCGAGCAGCAGTTGCTGGTCGCTGTTGGGCGTGAGACACACTGCCGGCGGGGGATTGGCTGCTATCTCCGTTGGTGGGGCGTCGATGCTGCCGGTTTGGGTAAGTTTGGCGTAGACGGCTTCGACCCACCCGGCCAGCGCAGCAACTTCGGCGTCGTTCATTTCGGCGGAGCCGCGCCCGTCCAGATAGTTGTTATCCTGATACAGCGGCGCCCGGTTGTAAAGCCAGGCATCAAACTGCTCCCAATCGGCAGTGTCAAGCCAGTTGTTGGCCAGCGCCTGCATTTGACCGCCTTCGCAGGGGGTTAGCCCGGCTGTGGCGTAGCCGTGAACCAGCACCAGCAACATGCGGCACTGATTGGCCTGGCCGGGCTGCTCGCCCAAATTCCAGGCCAGCACAGTATGTCCGGCGGCGCTCACGCGGCCACTGGCCAGTTCGGCGTGGGCCAATTGCGCCCAGGCGGTGATGGCGCGTTGCCAGGCCGGGCCGCTAACCTGGCCCCGCCCGTTAAAGATAATACGCTCCGTGAGCGTCTCTAACTGAAACGGGGCAAAGCGGGCCAGAATCTCCGGCCATTCCTGGTTGTGATTGGCCAGAAACTGAACGGCTTTTTGCTCGCCATTGCAGGGGCCAAGCAAAATCTGGTTATCTGCGGTTATTTGCAGGCGATGACATTCTGTTGGGTTCTCGGCAAACAGAGCCGAACCTTCCCACAGGAGCAGAGTGTCTGCGGTAGTGTTTTGCTGCTCTGCCATCGCGGTAGGGCTGGCCGCTGTTTGCGGGGCAGCGGTCTCTGCCGGCGGCTGGGATGGCTGCGCGCCGCAGGCCGAGCTGGCAAGGGTCATAATTATTAAAATCAGAAAAAGGTAAAATGTCTTCATTGGTTAATTCGTCTCCGTCTGGGGCCGGCTGTTATAGCTTGCCAACCCGTGTTAAAAATTGTCAATCGAGAAACCTTGCTATTTTAGGCCGGCTTTTTATTTTGCGCTTGACCTCTCTACTACGCCCCGCCAACGTTTCGCCTGACGCCCCGGCGTTGGTTTGGCGTTGCCTTTGAGATTTATTTTGGCGGCGAGGCAACACTCAAGGCCACATTCCAAAATTCAAAGAGCCAGGTATAGTTTAACCGGTGGCCGTTTAGAAACCGTTACGGTGAGCGTTACGAGATTGTTGGCCGTGTGGTAAGAAACCAACTCATTGGCTCGACTACTAATAGCGACAAACCAATTACCCCGGCTACTTTGACAGTTATAAAACTTTTGGATAAACGGCACGTAGTGGGTATAGTACTATCTATTACCCATATCTTTCGCACCCGGCGTTCGCCCCGAATTGAAATTCAGG
>CAZAPG010000023.1:0-101010 GCA_964486935.1 uncultured Caldilineaceae bacterium
CTAACTAACCACAGATTATACAGAAAATAGGAGCAACTATGCCCGCCCCAACTTACGCCCAGCCTGTTCGCGTTAGCGCCGCCCATTTAAGAACCTTTGTTACCCGTGTTTTAGAAAATCTGGATGTGCCTACAGCTCAAGCCACAGCCGTTGCCGAGGTGATGGTCTCGGCCAACTTGCGGGGAGTGGATTCGCATGGCGTTGCCCTGTTGGGTTGGTATGTCAATAATCTGGTGAAAGGCGCTGTGCTAAAAAACGGCTCGCCACTAATTGAAGCCGAGGGGCCGTCTTATGCCATTATCAATGGTGGCAATGCTTTGGGACCCTATGCGGCCCTTACGGCCACAGACAAATGTTTGGAACTTGCCTGGACTAATGGCTTGGCCTGCGTAACGGTACATAACAGCAATCATCTTGGCATGACCGGTTATTATGCCATGCGAGCCTTGTCCAAAGATATGATTGGCGTGGCTATGACCAACGCTTCGCGGTTGATAGCGCCCACCTTTGGCGTTGAACCTATGTTGGGCACCAACCCCATTGCCGTTGCTGTGCCGTCTGGCAGCCAGTACCCTTTTGTGCTGGATATGGCGACCAGCACCTGGCCGTATGGCAAAGTAATGATGGCCAAACATAAAAATCAACAACTACCGGAAGGCATCGCCATTAACGCCGCCGGCCAACCCATTCAAAACCCGGACGAGTTCATCGAGGCCGTCCGGGTTAATTTTGACGGCGCGCTGCTCCCTTTGGGCAGCTTTGCCGAATTGGCCAGCTATAAAGGATACGGCCTGGCCATGCTGGTCGATATTCTGAGCGGGGTGCTATCCGGGTCAAACTTTGGCAAAGATGTTGGCGCTAAACCGGAAGGGCCGGCCAACGTGGGGCATTGGTTTATGGTCATTAAAGTAGACAGCTTTATGCCTATAGACCAGATGAAAGCCCGCATGGATAGTTTGATTACCGAACTCAAAGCGTCGCGCAAAGCGCCCGGCCAGGACCGCATCTACATTCCGGGCGAGATAGAGTTTGAAACAGAAAAAGAGCGGTCCCAGATTGGTATCCCCCTGGCTCCGGGCATCTTGAGCGCGCTCCGCTCTGTGGCCGAGCAAAGTGGCGCCTTGTTTGATTTGGAATTTGGGTAATAGCCCTGCTTTATTGGAGGATGCCAAAATGACCGGCGAAGAACTGGAGATACCTGATGTTAATCAAAATAATGACTTACAACGTTTTAGATGGCGGCGAGGACCGTGAACCGCTCATCCGGCAAGTTCTGGAAGAAAACTACCCGGATATTGTGTTCCTGCAAGAAGTAACCGAAGAGCGTCTGGTCCAAAATTTAGCGGCAGCCCTGGAAATGGACTATTTCTTTGCCAGGGGCAATAACATCCGGCATCTGGCCCTTTTGAGCCGGTTGCCTATTATCTCGCCACAAAGTTACCATCCTTTCGGCATTCGCTGCGCCATTTTAGAGGCCGCAGTTGAGCTTGACTCGGCCACTCCACTTCGGTTGTTCGGCGTACACCTGGCCCCATTTGTAGCTTTCTACCGGGAATGGTGGCGCGCCCTTGAGGTAAAAATGCTTCTGCGCAGAATAGAATCATATGCCGAGGCGCCTTGTTTAATTGCCGGTGATTTCAACGCCATTGCCCCTGATGATTGTGTGGTTTGGGTAGACTCTATTCCCCGCTGGCTCAAATGGACGCTTTGGCTACAAGGGGGTAGAGTGTTTCACTATGCTATTGCCCGGGTCTTGGCGGCCGGTTTTACAGACTGCTTTCGACTGCTTCACCCTGATGAGCCTGGCTTCACCTTACCGACACCCGACCCTCACGCCCGGCTTGATTACATCTTTGTGAACCCGGTCTTAAAACCCGGCCTTCAACAATGTGCCGTCGTTCGTCACGGACAGGCGGTTGACCGGGCGTCGGACCATTATCCGGTTATCGCTACTTTTGAAATATAAGAGATTGGTATACAAATAGATAAAATAATTTAATTTGTTTGACAAATAGACCAGGCTATTGTATAGTACGGCTGGTTTTTATCCTACAAAATCCCCAGGATTTGCCCATGCACCTTGAATTGGCTATCTATCAGGTTGAATCATTAGAATTCGCCGGCCAGACTCAATTAAAAAACAAGACATTATTCATTAATCACGATGAGTTAGCCGCGATTCTCTCTAATCAGGCTGCCATCGACAGGGTGGACCTGGATCTGGCCCAGCCCGGCGATGAGACCCGTATTGTGCATATCCTTGATACAATTGAACCACGCTGCAAAGTGGCCGGGCACGGGCGTATATTCCCCGGTTTGCTTGGCCCGCCCGACACCGTTGGCTCTGGCCGTACCCATTGCTTGCGAGGTATGGCGCTGATGACTACGGCCCGGCCACCCAATCCGGTCACCGGATTGCTCCAGCCACGCGAGGCAATTGTAGATATGAGCGGGCCGGCATCGCAATATTCTCCCTTCTCAGAAACGGCCAATCTGGTCGTCACCTTTCACGCCGCCCCTGGCTTTGACAACGCTGAATTTGACCACGCGCTGCGCCTGGCCAGCCTGCAAGCTGCCGAATATCTGGCCCAAATAACCAAAGATATCTCGCCGGACGACCTGCAAACCTTTGAGCTAACCAAAACTGACCCATCGCTCCCGCGCATCGCTTATCTTTACCAGGCCCAATCTCAGGGCATCTTCTCAGATACGTATCTGTACGGCAAGGCCATTCAAGATATGGTTCCCACCCTTATTCACCCTAACGAGGCGATGGATGGGGCCTTGGTGAGCGGTAACTATGTTTACGGCTGTTTTAAGAACCCCACCTACCTGCATTGCAATAACCCGGTTATTCAGGAGTTGTACGCCGAGCATGGTAAGTCATTGACCTTTGCCGGGGTTGTTTTGTATCGCGGCCACAACTACACCCAGGCCGAAAAACAGCGCGCTGGTAATTACGCGGCCAAACTGGCCAGTTTTTTGCGGGCTGACGGCGCCATCCTCACCGGCGAAGGCGGCGGCAATTCGGCCATTGATATGATGCTGGCCCTGCAAGAATGTGAGCGGCTGGGCATAAAAACAACAGTAATCAGTTATGAACTGGGCGGCCCCGAAGGCCAGGACTTTCCGCTGGTTCACAGCGTTTCCGAAGCTCAGGCTATTGTGAGCACTGGCAGCGTTGATAAAATGCTTGACCTGCCGGCCATGCCCCATGTTTTGGGCGGCGATAGTTTTTTGGATACCGGCGGCCCGGCTACAGCAGGCCGCAATTTAAGCTACGACTACCTGTATTGCGTGGCCAATCAACTTGGTGTTGGGCGAATGATGGCCCAGGCCTACTAACGCAGAGAAAGGAATGTCGGCTCAAGTGGTAATTTGAGCCGCTCACCAATGCTAACTCTGGGCGAGCCATTCTCATTTGACCAATTGCTACCCGCTGGGGTGTCAACGGGCCAGATTGAACACGAGGCCCAAACCAGAGTTGCTATAATTGGGGCAGGGCTGGCCGGTTTAAGCTGCGCCTTTCGGCTAACCGCAGGGGGACAGCGCAACCTTGAGCCAGGCAAACTGGTGCTTCTTGAGCGGGAAGCCCGGCCGGGTGGCCGCATCCGCAGCTTAAAAATAGATGATACAATCATTAACCTGGGCGCCGTCACCTTTCAACCCGAACATTACCAACGTTATACTGCCCTGCTGGCCGATCTTGGTTTGACCGGCCATATACGGATTATTCCGCGTCGCCGGATGCTTTTTGGCTACCAGCATAAAAACGTGCGGGCAGACAATCTGTCGCTCATGTGGGATACCGTGAAAGGATTAATTGGACAGGGTGTCTATTCTACCCTTGAGGTAGCCCAGTTATTGCGTTTTTACTTCTTTATGCGGCGGGTGACCGCGCCGGAAAATGAAGCCGAATTTATGGCGCTGCATCAGATGTCGGTGGCGGAATGGGCGCGCAGCTTTGGCTTTAGCCAGAGTTTGCAACACAAATTTGTGCAGCCGTTAATTCATTATTGTTTCCGAGCGCCGGAGGAGGTATCGGCGGCCTTTGGAATTTTTCTACTTGGTTTCAACCTTAGCCGTCCGGCCACGCTGGTTGGAGGTTTTGGGCAAGTTGCCGAGGCCATGGCAGCCCGCTTGAAACAGGTTATCAAAGCCAAAGCCACCGTATTGAACATAACCCGCAAATCCGATGGTTTTACTGTTGTCTACTCTCAAGAAGATCAATTACACCGGTTACAGGCCCAAAATCTGGTGGTTGCGGTTCCGGCCAACGTAGCTGCCAAATTGCTCCCCGAAATGCAACCCCGGGCCGGTCAGGTTGAGTATGGGCAGGGTACGGGCATGTTAGTAGCAGGCTTACCCAAACAGAATGTAGATTTACAATTGCACGTTTCGGTTGGACCCGCGGGGACCATAATTTATGGCGGCGAAGTTCAGGCTGCCGGCAATGGGAAACACTACGCCAATGTGTTGACTTATCGCGGCGAAAACTCAATAGCAACCATTGCCCAACTTTTTCAAGATGGACGCGTCGACAAGTTAATTGAATATACTATTCAACCGGCCTCGGCGGCTCCCAAACCCGGCCAAGCGCCGCTTCCTCTCGATTGGGGGGATGGACTATACATGGCCGGCGACTCGGTCGGACTCTTCCCGTCGCAAGAAACCGCCGTAAGCACGGGCGAAAGTGTGGCAAATCTTTTACAAAAAGCGATTGAAAATGACTAAAAAAATCAGAGTAGTTCATTACATCAATCAATTCTTTGCCGGGATGGGGGGCGAAGAGCATGCCCTTACCCCGCCGGAACGCCGGGATGGGCCGGTCGGTCCGGGGCGGGCTTTTCAGGCTGCCTTTGGCGACCAGGCCGAAATTGTGGCGACGATTGTTTGCGGTGACGACTATTTTAGCAATCAGCCCGACCAGACAGCCGACGACCTGGTTGACCTGATTATTGAAGATAAGCCAGATGTGTTGATTGCCGGCCCGGCTTTTGACTCTGGCCGTTATGGTATGGCCTGCGGCAAATTATGCCAGGTGGTTCAGGCGCGTTTGGGTATTCCGGCTATTACCGGCGTGCTGCCGGAAAACCCGGCTGCCGAAGTTTACGCTCCCTATATTTATATTGTACCGACCGGCAACACCGCAGCTACTATGCGTCAGGCTGTTCCCCCGATGGCTTCGCTCGCCCTAAAATTGGCCCGTGGGGAGGCTTTAGGCACGCCTGCCGAAGAGAACTACTTGCCGCGCGGGCGGCGACGCAACATTTTTGTAGCTAATACCGCTGCCTATCGCGCCCTAAAAATGGTTCTTAAGCGGGTACGCAATGAGCCTTTTGAAACCGAACTGCGCCTGCCAACCTACGACCAGGTGCCGCCGGCCCCCCCCATTGCTAACCTGGCCCAGGCTACACTTGTCATCGGTACAGAAGGCGGAACCGTGCCTGTTGGCAACCCCGATCGCATCGAAGCGGTACGGGCTACACGCTGGTCCCAATATTCTCTTGTTGGCATGGAGAGTATGACCCCCGGCCAGTACGAGTCGGCCCATGGTGGATATGATGCCCGTTTTGCCGACACCGACCCCAATCGCATGATTCCTTTGGACGGCATGCGGGCGCTTGAACGAAAAAAAGCCTTCAAAAAACTTTACGACCATTTCTTTTCAACGGTTGGCTGCGGCATGGCCATAGCTAACGCCACCGAAATTGGCCAATCAATGGCTCAAAAAATGAAGGCCGAGGGTATCGAAGGAATCATATTAACTGCCACCTGAGGTACCGGGACGCGTTGCGGCGCAACGCTGGTTAAAGAAATTGAGCGAGCCGGACTGCCGGCCGTTGTGATTACGTCCATGACATCTGTAGCTCTGTCGGTAGGGGCTAATCGTATTGTTAAAGCAGGACGCATCCCCCACCCCACCGGCGACCCCACCAAGGCCCCTGAACACGAACGCGCCTGGCGTGAGCGGGTTCTCGAAGTGTCGCTCAAGGCTTTAACGACGCCTCTTGAACAACAAACCATTTTTGAAGTCTGAGGAGATTTGTTGTGGCAGCCCGAGATCATATTGTTGTTCAAAATCTTGGAAAGGTATTTACAACCGGTAGGGGTGAGCGCCAGGTTAGGGCTTTACAGAATCTTAACTTGCGGATCCAGGAGGGGCAATTTTTTTCCGTTTTAGGCCCCAGCGGTTGTGGAAAATCAACACTGTTGCGAATAATCGGGGGGCTGATTGAGCCAACCAGTGGCTCCGTCTCTATCGGCAATGGAACCGGGCCACAAGACTCCCAGCAAGCCAAAGAGATAGGGTTTGTATTTCAACAGGCCGGTCTGCTGCCCTGGAAAACGGTGGTAGGCAATATTGAGATGCCGCTGGAACTCAACCGCAAGGCCAACCGGCCCCGGCAGCACACAACCCAGGAGCTTCTTGATTTGGTGGGGCTGGCCAATTTTGCCGACGCCTACCCTTATCAACTTTCGGGAGGTATGCAACAGCGGGTGGCTATCGCTCGCGCTCTGGCTTTTGATCCCAAACTACTATTAATGGATGAACCTTTTGGCGCGCTCGATGCCATTACGAGACAGGCCATGCGCTATGAGTTGTTAAGAATTTGGGAACGCGCCCAAAAGACGGTTGTTTTTGTAACCCACAGTATTGCCGAGGCAATTGTTTTATCAGATGTAGTTGCCGTCCTGTCGCCTCAACCGGGACGTTTATGTGGTACGGTAGAAATTGACCTGCCCCGTCCGCGAACTGAAGAAATAGAGCGGACGCCAGAATTTTTGGATTATGACGATCATCTCACCCGGCTATTACGAGAGGAATAAAATTATGGAACAAGCTACTGAACTGCTAAAAACTCCAGCTTCGGCCGAGGCGCGGCGTCGGCGGATTCAGCTCCGGGTGATAGCCGAAACCGTGCTGCCGCCCACCATTTGTTTTGTGTTACTTGTAGTTGGTTGGCAACTCTATGTGACAATCCGTGAGGTGCCGGCCATTATTTTGCCAAAACCCTCGGCCATTGTTGCCCGTTTGCTGGCAGAGCCGGGTTATTTCTTTATCGAAAACGGGTTGCTAACCTTTGGCGAGGCGCTGGCCGGCTTTGTAATTGGAGCCGTAATGGCCATCATTGCCGCAGTTGTTATGGCGCGTTCACGCGCGCTTGAACGCAGCATTTTTCCGTTGGCCATTATTATCAAAGCTACCCCGCTAATTGTAATTGCACCCCTATTGATTGTTTGGTTTGGTTACACTATCTACCCTAAAATCATTATGGCCGCGTTACTCTGCTTTTTCCCTATCCTCGTCAATACTATTATTGGGCTGCGCTCTGTAAACCCAACTTCGCTGGAGTTTTTTCAAAGCGTTGCTGCCTCGGAATGGGAGATTCTAACCCGTCTGCGCGTGCCACATTCCTTGCCTTATGTGCTATCGGCCTTTAAAACATCGGTGACTCTGGCGGTAATCGGCGCTGTAGTAGCCGAGTGGTCTGGCGCCGGTTCAGGATTGGGGCGCGTAATCTTTCTCAAAGCCTCTCTTTTAGACCAAACGGCCGTTTTTGCCGGCATCGTTGTGCTGGCCTTAATGGGAATTTTACTTACAGCCATTGTTAGCTGGCTTGAAAGGATGCTGTTATATTGGCACGAGTCAACATTAGCCGGCTGATAATGGCCCAGGCTTTTCTGATAAGGAGGGGTCTATGTAACATTTTGCTCAGGTTTGTGGCATGTTGTCAATGACTAATCAGTTATTGTGTATTATGTATAAAGAGGAGGATGATAGTGAAAACCAGGCCGGTTTATTTGGGGTATGCTTTATTGATTTCTTTAGTATCGGTATTTCTCCTTTCAGCTTGTGGTGCGGCGGCGCCGGCGGCCCAGCAGCCTGCCGCCGAAGAACCAAAAGAACTTCAAAAGATCACGTTCCAGGCCGGTTATCTGCCACAGGGCAATATCAGCTTTGTTGCTGCCTATATTGCTAAAGAAAAAGGCTTTTTTGAGGAAAATGGTCTTGACGTAACAATCGACCACTCTTCGCCCGGTAGTGGCGAACAATGGCAGCGGCTGGCCGGAAAAGACATTCAGTTTACCACCGACCCCGGTGAAAGCTTTGTCAAACGGATTACTTCTTCGCCAGACCAACCTTTTGTGAGCGTGGCTGTTTTTGGGCACGAAGGCGATCATGCTTTAATGGTTCTGGAAGATAGCGGCATCGACGATATAAGTGATTTGGAGGGCAAACTAGTAGGCTACAAAGGTGGCGAAGAACCTCCCTGGCTGCTGGCCATGCTGGTTGATGCCGATTTGACGATTGACAATGTCAAGCTGGTGCAGGTGGGCTTTGACCCTCGCGTGCTGCTGCCCGATTATGGCGAAGGTCGAGTGGATGCTCTCCAGGTCTTTAAATCCAACGAGCCAGACATTCTGACCCGCCAGGGTTACAAAGTTCGTGTTTTCAAACCCGAAGATTATGACGTTCACTTTCTGGGCCAAACCTATGTTACCCACCAGGATTTTGTCAAAAATGATCCTGAAATGGTCCGCAATTTTGTTCGCGCCACTATGAAAGGGCTTGATTACGCGCTTGATCCGGCCAATAAAGACGAAGTAACAGATATCATTATGAAATATGCCGGGGCAGACGCGGATCGTGGCCACAACGAATTTATCTGGCAAACCGAAATTCAGTATGTCCAGTCAGACACCACAAAAGAGGTGGGGCTTGGCTACGCCAGCGACGAAGAGTGGCAGACTATGATGGATGTGATGGTTTCCTTTGGCGCAATCGAGAAGCCACTTGACGTTGACAGAATATGGGACCCGCAATTTGTCGAGTCAATTTATAAATAGCGGTGATGGGGTTTTGTGAGTTTATTGTGTTAGCGGCGGGCAGTTAATCCCCTCGCTATAAGTTGATGAAGTTAGCCCGTCTTCCAGGGGGCAACGGTGAACGCTCAGATTAACGACTACGAAACACTGCTTGAACTTATTAAAAAACGCAGAACGGTGCGGCTGTACGACCCCGAACGGCCCGTTAGTCCAGAGGATATCAAACGGGTTATTGAGGCTGCGCGCTGGGCGCCCACCGGGGCCAACTCACAACCATGCGAGTATATCATTGTCACCGAGCGAGCCATCTTGCAAAAAATTGACCAGGCTCTGCGCGAACGCCGTAAACGCCGTATGATGCTGCGGGCCAAGGCCCAGACTAAATACGTTACGCCCAGTAAAGATATGCTTGTTGACGGTAACGCCCTGATTGTGGTGTGCGGCGACCCCCGTATGCAACGGGCTTACCCCTCTGCTCAGGAGGGTGATATTGCCGTAGCCGACCCTCTGCACGCCTACTATGCCACTTTTGGCGCTACCCTGGAGAACCTGCACCTGGCCGCCACCGCTCTGGGCCTTGGCATCGTTTGGATTAGCGTAGACCCCGATATGGAACACGTTTTGCGCCAGCTCCTCAATATTCCCGACATCCTTGAGGTTGTTTTCTGTTGTCCAATTGGGTATCCCTCCCGCCAACCTGCCGTACCTGCTCATCGCCCCCTGGAAGAGATTATTCACTGGGGCAAATATGATCCCGCCCGTTTGCGTAACGAAGCGCAAGTGAAACGCTGGCTAGAAGTTGAACGAGTTAGCGGATGGAAATCGAAATAATATGAGTATGCCAGTCGATTCAATTTTGCTGTCTGTGCTGCGGCGACGCTTTAAATCGATAACCGAAGAGATGGGGCTAACCTTGCTGCGCACCTCGCGCTCGCCAATTTTGAGCGAAGCCCGCGATTTTGTGACCGGTTTATACGACGCTAACGGTAATATGCTGGAGCAAACAGAGTATATTCCGGTTCTTGCCTTTGCCTTACAGCCGGTCTGCAAGCAGATTATTGAATACTTTGACGATGAAATTTATCCTGGCGATGTTATTTTGCACAACGATGTTTTTTCTGGCGGCAACCAATTGGCTGATGTTGCCGTCTTCAAACCTGTATTTTTTGAAGAGCAGTTGGTAGCCTGGGTTGCCAGCAAAGGCCACCAGGCCGACGTGGGCGGCGCGGTGGCCGGCGGCTACAATCCGCAAGCCCGCGAGGTATGGCAAGAAGGGCTGCGCATTCCACCGGTTAAGCTTTACGAGCATGGCGTGTTGCGCCGCGATGTTTGGGACTTTATTTTTGCCAACATTCGCCTGTCGATTGTGCAAGAGGATATTCGAGCCGAGATTGGAAGCTGCACGGTTGGAGCCAGAAGGGTACAGGAACTGTTTGCCAGATATGGACGCGCCTGCATCGACACCCATATTAACGCGCTTTATAATGCCACCGAAGCCCAAATGCGTAGCGAAATCTCTGCTATCCCCGATGGCGTCTACCGGGGAGAAAGCACGGTCTTTTATGACGCAATCCGGGCCGAGAGCCGCATGAAGATTGTGGTTGAGGTAACCAAGCGCGGCGATGAGATTAGCTTTGATTATACCGGCACCGACCCACAAACCCCCGGATTTGTAAATGCGCCACTGAGCACAACCATCTCAGGTCTGTTGCTGACCTTTTTAATGCTGGTCGACCCGGATATTCCCCATAATGCCGGACTGATGCGCCCCATCAAAGTTTACGTACCCGCAGGTTGTTTTTTAAATCCAACCTTTCCGGCAGCTACCACATTTGGCAACAGCCTGACCGGCCCTCACTCTGATGCCCTCTTTAAGGCGTTGGCCCAGGCGCTGCCCAACCGGGTAACGGCCGGCTGGAACCGGATGTTGGCCTGCAACATTGTTGGCTGGGATTGGCGCAATCAGCGACGATTTGTGGATATTCTCTTTTTATCGCAAAAAGGAGGTTCCGGCGCTACTCACGGCGTAGACGGTTACGACCACATTGGCTTGATCAATTGTGCCGGTGGTATCCTGGCTCAGGATTACGAAATGCTTGAACTTCAGACGCCTAATTTTCTGCGACAGCACGAATACTGGCCAGACTCAGCCGGCGCCGGCGCCTGGCGGGGCGGCTTGGGGGTCGTCACCGAAATGGAATTGGATGGCGACGACAACGTGGCTGTTATATACGGCGACGGTATTAACGAAGAGGCGCGCGCTTTTGGCCTTTATGATGGCCGGCCGGGCACAATTAACCGCCTTGAACTGGAATATCCTGATGGCCGGGTGGTGGTTCCAAGAGCCAAGGATAAAATTGACGACATCCCCCGGGGAACAATTCTGAGGCAATGGGCCGGCGGCGGGGGCGGGTATGGCGACCCCAAGACCAGGCCCATCGACAAGATTCAGGCCGAAGTGCGCGATGGCCTGCTCTCGATAGAAAAAGCCAAATCGGAATACGGCGTAATGATTGATGGGGATAAAGCTTGGCGCAACGGGCACTTATGAGATATCGCATTGGCATTGATGTTGGTGGAACCTTTACCGACTTCCTGTTACTTGACTCAAACGGTAACGTCGCCGTGTATAAAACGTCCACTACGCCCGACGACCCGGCGGTGGGCTTGCTTAACGGTTTAGCGGAGATGGCTACTGAGCGTGGTATGTCGCTGCCCGATTTTGTGCAGACCGTTGATGTGATTGTGCATGGTACAACAGTAGCTACCAATGCCGTCCTGACCGGTAATGGGGTTTCGACCGGCCTGCTCACAACTCGCGGCTTTCGTGATGCCCTGCAAATGCGGCGGGGTATTCGCGAGGCCCAGTATAACAACCGCTATACGGCCCCCGAACCATTGGTTCCGCGCTATCTGCGGCAAACAGTACGCGAACGCATAGACTATCGCGGCCAGGTTAGGCTGGCTCTGGATGAGACGGACGTTTCAAATGTAATTGAGAACTTTAAAGAAGCCGGCGTCGATGCCGTGGCTATCTGTTTTATGCATGCCCACGCTAATGCGTCTCACGAGCAGCAGGCGGCCCAAATGTTGCAACGCGAATTCCCAGAAGTTTATCTGTCTGTATCCTCAGAACTATTGCCGCAAATTCGTTTCTACGACCGCACCAGCACCACCGTTTTGAACGCTTTTGTGGGGCCATTGGTGCAGCGATATTTAGAACGATTAACGGCTCGGCTGTTTGAGATGGGGTTTGCCGGCGTGTTACTTATTATGCAGTCAAACGGCGGCGTGGCCGCGCCCGATGTTACCATGCGCATGGCGGCCAATACCCTGCTCTCCGGCCCGGCTGCCGGTCCTGTGGCCGGCTTAAGCTTTGTCGAGCCGCACGGTTACTCGGATTGCATCACCGTTGATATGGGTGGGACCAGTTTTGACGCCGCCCTGATTGTTGACCGGCAGCCGCACGTAGTTACAGATGGCCGGATTAACGGCCACTTGCTGGCCCTGCCCATGCTAGATATCCACACTATTGGCGCGGGCGGAGGGAGCATCGGCTGGATCGACTCCGGAGGGTTCTTGCGCATGGGGCCGCAAAGTGCGGGCGCGATGCCCGGCCCCGCCTGTTATGGGCGTGGCGGCGCCCGGCCCACCAGCACCGACGCCGACCTGGTTCTGGGCTATCTCACCCCCGACTTCTTTCTGGGCGGCAAGCTAAATCTCTATCCCGGCCTGGCGCGAACCGCTATTGCCCAACATGTCGCCCAACCATTGGGAATGAGCATTGAAGAGGCTGCTGCCGGAATGTATGCGGTAATTAACAACAACATGGCCGATGGGATTCGCGCAATTTCTATACAGCGTGGTTACGATCCGCGCGATTTTCCGCTGGTGGTAGCCGGCGGGGCCGGCCCCATCCATGCGGCGGTAATTGCCCAAGAACTTGAGATACCGCTGTTGCTAATCCCCCGGGCCTCGTCAATTTTTTGCGCGGCGGGGATGTTGCTGTCGGACCTGAAGCACAATTACGTGCGCACCTTTCCAACGGCGCTGAATGCGCTTGATGAACACGTGTTGCGCGATCTGTGTACAACTATGGCCGCCGAAGCTTACAAAACGCTAAGCGCCGAACATGTTGAGCCGGAGCGACAACACCTGCACTTTTCGCTCGACTTGCGTTCCGTGGGCCAGTTTCACGAGGTCAATATTCCACTGTTAACATCAGAAATCGAGACCTTTGACCGGCACGCAATTATTGACCGTTTTCAGGCACGTCACGACCAGCTATATGGCTATTCGGTGCCGGAAACGCCACTGGAACTGGTTTCAATCCGATTAACAGCCATTGGCGAAACAGAAAAACCGCGCTTGCCGCGCCAGCAACGTCAATCGCCTGACGCCGAGCGCGCCATGCGGGGTCAGCGCCACGTTTATTCGCCAGACAAGCGAAACTTTGAACTTGTACCGGTATATAACGGTGATGAGTTGAATTACGGCAACCGCGTGACGGGTCCGGCCATTATCGAGCAAGTTACCACAACCATTTTTGTGCCTTCCTCGTATCAGGTTGTATGCGACCCATTTGGAAGCTTTGCGATGTTCTTAAAAAGCCGCGCGGACCAGTTTGAAACCCGGTTTATCGAAGCTGAATTTCCAATTTAACAGTTGGCAGATCAAGCCACCCGCATTTTTGAACAGGCATATTAGGGAGGATTGTGGACTTGGATCAATCAATGAACAAACTTGTGACATTACATGTCAACGGTGAAGTGCTTCAAACGGTTTGCCCGCCGCATGAAACGCTGCTGGAAACCTTGCGCGAGCGGCTGAACCTGACGGGCACCAAGCACGGCTGCGAATTGGGTGAGTGTAGCGCCTGTGCCGTAATAGTTGATGGCGAACCGCTTCTCTCTTGCCTTACCTTGACAGCAGCCGTACAGGGACGCCAGATTCTAACAATTGAGGGCGTAGGCCAAAACGGCAAACCCCATCCGCTGCAAATAGCCATTGCTGAATCAGGGGCGGCCCAATGTGGTTATTGTACCCCGGGGATGGTGCTCACAGCCAAAGTACTGCTCGACGAGAAACCCAGGCCCTCGCGTGAGGAAATTCGCGAGGCAATCGCCGGCAATATCTGTCGTTGCACCGGGTATGTTCAGATTGTGGATGCTATTGAGTTGGCTACAAAGCGATTACACGAACATAAGACGGAGACCTCATGAGCGAGTTCAGGATAATTGGCCACTCGCGCCGCAAAATTGATGCGATAGCCAAAACAACCGGCGCTGCCAAATATACCGACGATATTTTTCTGCCGCGTATGGCCTATGCCCGGCTTCTGCGCAGTATTTACCCGCACGCACTCATTCGCTCCATTGATGTTGAGCCGGCGCTGCGGCTGCCAGGTGTGCTGGCCGTTATTACCGGGCGCGATTTGCCCCGGCCCTTTGGCGTGCTGCCTAAAAATGAAGACGAAACTGCCATGGCCATCGACCGGGTGCGCTATATTGGCGAGCCGGTGGCCGCTGTAGCAGCCATCGACGAGGCCACAGCCGAACGGGCTTGCGAGTTGATTAAGGTTGATTACGAGCCTTTAGACCCCATTTTAACCATTGAACAGGCTCTGGCTCCCGGAACCGGTTCGATTCATGAGTGGACGCGCCAGCCCAACGCGCACAAAACCGTAGCCCTGGAGTTTGGCGATGTGGAGGCCGCCTTTGCCAGAGCCGATTACGTTCGGGAAGATACCTTTTTCTACGAGGGCAGCAATCATGTGGCTCTGGAACAGCACGCCACGGTAGCTCATTTTGATGAAGATGAAAAATTAACGGTCTGGTCGGGCACCCAGGTGCCTCACTATCTGCATCGAGGCATGAGCAACGTCTTGGGGCTGCCCAGTAGTCACGTTCGGGTTATTGTGCCGGCCGTGGGCGGCGGCTTTGGCGGCAAGAGCGAACCCTTTGGCTTTGAGTTCTGTGTGGCCGAACTTTCGCGCCGCACCGGGCGTCCGGTAAAAATCTCATTAACCCGAGAAGAAGTCTACTATACTCACCGGGGGCGTCATCCGGCCAAAATGTGGTTTAAGACCGGCATCAACAAGGACGGCTCTTTGACCGGCCTGGCGGTACGAATGTTTCTGGATGGCGGCGCGTTTAGCAGCTTTGGCATTGCCACAACATACTACGCCGGCTCTCTGTTGCCGCTCACCTACAAGCTGCCAAACTACAAATACGAGGGGATTCGCGTTTTTACCAACAAACCGCCCTGTGGCCCCAAACGCGGACACGGCGCTCCCCAGCCCCGTTTTGGCTGGGAAATTCAACTGGATAAAATTGCCGAAGAGTTGGGAATGGACCCGCTTGATTTGCGGATGCGCAACTTAATCGAGCCAGACTCAACCACTATAAATTCTCTGCGGGTGACAAGTTGCGGTTTGCGCGAGTGTCTACAAAAAGCAGCCGAGGCCTCGGAATGGTACCAACGGCGAGACAAATTGCCGCCCGGCAAAGGATTGGGGCTGGCTGTAAGCGCCTACTTAAGTGGAACCGGCAGCACAATGTGGCACCCCCATTTGCCCCATGCCGGGGCCTATGTGCAGTTAGACCGCGGTGGTGGAGTAACCGTGTTTTGCGGCAGCGCCGAAATTGGACAGGGGTCATACCATTTGCTGGCCGCAATTGTGGCCGAAGAGTTAGGACTCTACCCCGAAGATGTGCGGGTGGTGGCGGGCGACACCGGCCTGACGCCCATTGACCTGGGCAGCTATTCCAGCCGGGTAACATTTATGACCGGCAACGCCGTTCTGCAAGCGATTGGGCAGTTGCGGGACAAGCTCTTTAAGGTTGCCGCCGACGTTCTGGAAGTGCCGGCTGATGA
Source organism: uncultured Caldilineaceae bacterium (assembly GCA_964486935.1). Lineage (GTDB taxonomy): Bacteria > Chloroflexota > Anaerolineae > 4572-78 > J111 > CAZAPG01. The sequence continues at coordinate 15,709 of CAZAPG010000023.1, forward strand.
CCTGGCCATTGACGATTATCGAATTTACGATATCAACGATACGGCCAACTCAATCGCCTACGTTGATGTTGTAGTGAGGGCCGAGGCCAGGTTCGGCACGTTAGGCGCTACCGGAAGCTACTCTCCGCCGCGCCTGGGCGGTAATTATCGAGGGGCTGTTATCGGTACTTCGCCCGCCTATAGCTACAGCGTCTGCATTGCCGAAGTTTCGTGCGACCTTGAGAGCGGAGCCATCAGCGTAGATAAAATGTGGGTGGCTCACGACTGCGGCCGGGCCTTGAATCCGGCCCTGGTCGAGGGCCAGATTCAGGGCTGCGCCTATATGGGCATTGGCGAAGCTTTGATGGAGGCGCAGGTTTTTGACAAACGCGGCCTGCACCTGGCCCCGTCGATGTTGGAGTATCAGTTGCCAACCTCCCTGGAGACGCCCGATATTCAAGCAATCATTGTCGAGTCAATCGACGCCGAAGGCCCGTATGGCGCCAAAGAGGCCGGCGAAGGCCCGGAAAATCCTATCGTTCCGGCCATTTCCAATGCCGTGTATCAGGCCACGGGAGTGCGGTTTGACGACATTCCGCTCCACGCGCATAAGGTTTACGCTGCGCTCCACGGCAAAGCCACGGCGCGCGCGGCGGCAATTACCCTGCCAGATTATGCCTTCCCGGAGCCGGAGCGTCCGGCCGCGCGCGAGTATGGAGGCGAGTCGCCATGATGCGTTTACCCTCATTTCAATATTTGACGCCGGAGACGCTGGAGCAGGCTGTGCAGATGTTGTCCGAGGCCGGCCCGGCGGCCCGGCTGGTTGCCGGCGGTACCGATTTATACCCCAATATGAAACGCCGTCAGGTTAATCCTGGGGTGGTGGTGGGCTTGCAGACGGTGCGCGAGTTGGATTTTGTGCGCCAAAATCACAACGGCGGAGTAAGTATTGGGGCCGGAACTACGCTGACCCGCCTGCACAAGCACCCGCTTATTCAAGCGCATTATCCGGCCATAGCCGGGGCAATTCTAACTATTTCTACCCCCTTGCTGCGCAATATGGGAACCATCGGCGGTAATCTATGCCTGGATACGCGCTGTCACTTCCTCAATCAAACCTTTTTCTGGCGACAGGCCATTGGCTCGTGCATGAAAGCCGAAAGCGATATTTGCCGGGTCGCGCCGGGTGGTTCGCGCTGCTGGGCCATTACTTCCGCCGACCTGCCGCCCTTGCTGATTGCCCTAAATAGCCAGATTAGATTAATCGGGCCGCGTGGGGAGCGGGTGCTTCCCCTGGCAGAATTATACCGGGACGATGGCATTGACTATTTGGCCAAATCGCCGGATGAGATTTTGGCCGAAATCATAATCCCCCCGGCCAACGGCGTCCGCGCCACTTATTTGAAACTGCGGCGGCGCGGCACGTTCGACTTTCCGGCCCTGGGGGTGGCTGCCGCCCTGCATCTCTCCTCCGACGGCAAGTGCGAATCCGCCCGAATTGTGCTGGGAGCCGTGACATCCAGTCCATTAGATATGGAAGAGGCCCAAACCCTGGTTGGCGAGAAATTGACCCCGGATGTTATCGAGTCACTCTCCGGGGCCATTATGCGCCAGGCCAGGCCGTTACATTTGGCCGACTACACCCACTCTTACCGCAAACAGATGGTGAGCCTGTATGTCAAACGAGCATTGGCGCAGTTGGTCAAAGATATAATGTAAAGTTTGTTGATTAGTTGAGTGAGGTAGTTAAGTGGTTGAAACAGGATTACAACGGATACGTTTAGACGGAATTAAATTACCGCGAGCAGCCGATGTACTGGTTGCCCAAATAAAACATGAGATTATTTCCGGCAGATACCCCGAAGGCACGCGTCTGCCCACCGAAACCGAGATGGCCGCTCAACTCAATGTGAGCCGGCCAACGGTTCGCGAGGCGTTGCGTCTGTTAGAGGCGGAGGGCTTAATCAGTACCCGACCCGGCCCCGGCGGTGGTCCGCGAGTCTGCCGGCCCGATATTATAACCGTAACCCGTTCGCTGACGACTCTCTTTCAATATGATCGCGTAACGCTGGCCGAATTGCTGGAAGCCCGCCGGGCCATCGAGCCGGCCTGCGCTCGCGTGGCTGCTCTCCATGCGTCTCCCGAAGACATCGCCGCGTTGCGCCAGTCGATTGAGAACATGCGTGCGCGCTTGCAAGATGATGATACTTTTTGGACAGAAAACGCCAATTTTCACCTGGCGCTGGTGGCCGCCGGGCAGAACCGGGTGTTGCACACCCTGATGACGGCCCTCCGCGAGTTGATTTATCAATTCACTGCCGACTTGCACATTACTCCCGAAGAGCGCGAGGGCACGTTGGCCGAGCATACCGCCGTGATGGAGGCAATTGCCAAGCACGACCCCGACGCCGCCGCTCGCGCCACCCACGACCATCTGCTTAAATCCGAGGATCGGCTGCGGCTGGAAGACCCGGATATATTGGACTCATCAGGATTGCCGCAACACCTGGAATTTGATATAGACCGAACGAATAATCATTAACCCCAATCCAAGTAACATGGAGGAGTACAACTCTCAATGGCGATGTTAAATGAATTCCTCAAAATTGTTGAAACCGATGATGGCGGCAAAGTCATTCGCTGCGCTCGCTGCGGCCACAACCTTTGCGCAGCCACCGAAAATCATCGACTGCATACCTTAATGTACCAAGGCCCGGTGCAAGACGCAGGCCCCCATGTTAATCCGCACCACTTGCACGGCGACAAGTTTGTGTTTCGCCAGTTTTATTGCCCCAACTGTGTGGCCTTGCTTAGCACCGAGGTTGCGCTTGCGGGCGAGCCTATCTTATGGGATATTGAATTAAAGGTGTGATAATGCAGCCGACAACCGTTTCTGAACATATCAGGCAAAGAATTCTCCAGCGCCGTGGGCGGATGCGCGTTTTTACCGATTTAGACCCGTCTACAATGGCTTTGGTTGTGGTAGACATGCAAAATGTGTTTTGCCAGCCCGGCGGGGCCTTGGAAATTGCCCCGTCCCGCGACACCGCCGATAACATCAACCGGCTGGCCGCGGCATGTCGCGCCGCCGATATTCCGGTGATTTGGATTCGTTCCTACCATCCGGCCGGCGGGGCCGACTGGCGTATGTTTTTTGATTACTTTATTACGCCTGAGCGGGGTAAAATGGCCGCCAGCCAATTGGAAGAGTCGAATCCCGGTTCGGCTATTTATTCTGAAATGCGGGTTGAACCTACAGATTACATTGTTAGCAAAATTCGCTACTCGTGCTTTATTCCGGGTTCGTCTACCCTGGAGCGCCTGCTGCGCAGTTTAAAGCGCGACACCATTATTTTGTGCGGCACCCGGAGCAACATCTGCTGCGAGTCAACCGCCCGCGATGGGATGATGCTCGATTTCAAGGTGCTCTTTGTGAGCGATGGCACGTCGGCCATAACCCCCGAAGAACACCAGGCCACGCTCGATACGCTGGCCCAATCTTTTGCCGACGTGGTAACTACCGCTGAGGTTTTGGAAGAGATACAACGATGACCCAACCAACCATTGATCCCATCACGCTCGAGATTTTTCGCTCGCGCCTGGCCGCCATCAACGATGAGGCCGCCATGACCCTGCGCCTGGTTTCCGGCTCGCCGGTGGCTAACGAGGCTCACGACATGAACACCGCCCTGATGACGCCGGCAGGCGACGCCTTTTCAATTGGCGTCTACATTTCCATTCACGCTATGTCGCTGGCCGCAACTGTCAAATCTATTGTCAAAGATTACGCCGACAACCCCGGCATTGCCCCCGGCGATATCTGGATGTCTAACGACCCCTACGTGGGCGCCTGCCATCAGATGGATGTGGTCATTGTGGCCCCTATCTTTTACCATGGCGAGCTGGTGGCCTGGACCGGCGGAACCTGTCATCAGATTGATTTGGGCGGCCCGGTAGAAGGGCAGGTGCAGGTGGGCGCAACATCCATCTACGGCGAGCAGCCTCTGGTTCCGCCGATAAAGTTTGTTGAAAAAGGCCGGGTGCGAAAGGACCTGGAGTGGCTCTATCTGCGCCATTCCCGGCTGCAAAACCTGGCCGCGTTAGATTTAAAGGCGATGATTGCCGCTTGCAACGTGGCTACCGAACGGCTGCAAGCTCTGATTGACCGCTATGGCCTGGATACCTACAAAGCCGCCGTTGCCGCCGTTATCGACACCACCGAGCAGCAATTTAGGGCGCGGCTGCGCGACTTGCCCGACGGAACCTTTCGCCACCGGGGTTATATCGACGCCGACGGCGAAGTTTACCCGGTAGTGGCGGCCATGACCAAAGAAGATGACCGTTTAATTTTTGATTTTACCGAGTCCGCGCCCCAGGCGCCGGCCCTCATCAACTGCTGCCGGCCCGCCCTGGAGGGCGCAACGATTTCGGCCATTTTGCCCTATCTGTGCTACGACATCCCCTGGTGTCCGGCCGGGTTAGAGCGCGCCGTCGAGATTGTCTCCAAACCGGGAACCGTGGTTCACGCGGAGTGGCCGGCCGGGGTATCCAAGGCTACCACCACCGGAAGCTATATGGCCACCATTAGCTCCAGCGTCTGTTTGGCCAAGCTGCTGGCTGCGTCGGAAAAATATCTGGACCACATGATGGCCACCTGGATGGGCGGGCTATTTGTGGAAGAGTTGTTTGGCGCCGACCAGCGCGGCAACTACTTTGGCGGCACCGTGCTTGATGCTATGGCCGGCGGCTCCGGAGCGCGGGCTTACAAAGACGGCATCGACACCGGCGGCTTTCTCGACTCGCCTTCTTCGATTATTGCCAATATCGAAGATTACGAATTTAACTACCCGGTACTCTACATGTATCGCCGCCAGCAGGCCGATACCGGCGGGCCGGGCAAATATCGGGGCGGAGCGACCATCAGCATGATGTATATACCGCACAACATTGAGATGATTCCCACCAAGATTATGCACGCCATTGGCGTGGAGCAGCCAGGTTCGGCCGGTATTGCCGGCGGCCTGCCCTCATGCACCAACCAGTTTGTGCTCAAGCGGCAGACCAACATCGAGGCGCTATTGGCGCAAGGCGATATCCCGCAAAATCTGGCTGAAGTAGAGGGTCAACTTGAGGTTGCTACCGGCATTACTCCCACGTCGCAGCGCCGGGGTGATGTTTATCATTGTATTGGCATGGGCGGCGGCGGTTACGGCGACCCTATCGACCGCGACCCGGCGCTGGTGCTGCGCGACGTCATCAACGGCCTGGTTACGCCGGAGTGGGCGGTAAAAACCTACGGCGTCGTTGTCAGTGGCCACCCGCTGCAAGTGGACGAAGCCGCCACAACCCAACAACGCCAGGCCATCCGCGCCGAACGGCGGAAGTTGGCCAGGCCGTATAGCGCCTTTTTACAGAATAAAAGGTAAATCCGGGTTTGTGGAAATTGCGCGGTTCCTGGGATGCTGACCGGACTAAAACAGGGCATTTGCGCTTAAAGCAAAAGCCCATCCGTGGAAGGGAGAAGTTATAGACGTGAACCGTATCAAGCGTCCGAACGTTGTGGTTTTTTTTACCGACCAACAGCGTTGGGATACATGTGGCCTGCATGGAAACCCGCTTGAGCTGATGCCCAACTTTGAGCATATGGCCCAACAGGGGACACACATCTTTAATTCATTCACCTGTCAACCGGTCTGCGGCCCATCGCGCGCCTGCCTGCAAACCGGTCTTTATGCCACAACAACCGGTTGCTATCGCAACAACATACCGTTGCCGGCCGATGTGATGACACTGGGCCATCATTTTCGTCAGGCCAACTATCAAACCGGCTACATTGGCAAATGGCACCTGGCGCAAGGAATCGAACCGGTTCACCAATCAAGGCGAGGCGGCTACGACTACTGGTTAGCAGCCAACGTGCTGGAGGCGGTATCATATCCGTATGATACGGTCCTCTTTAATAACGACAACCAGCCTGTAAAATTGCCGGGATATCGGGTTGATGCAATCACGGATGCAGCTATCCGGTACATTGATACAAATAAAGACCAGCCCTTCTTCTTATTTGTCTCCTATCTGGAACCCCATCAACAGAACCACGTTGATGACTACCCTCCGCCAGATGGGTATCGCGAGCGTTACACCGGCAGGTGGATACCCCCCGACCTGGCTGCGTTAGGCGGCTCGAGCCATCAGCATCTTGGGGGTTACTACGGTATGGTAAAGAGGCTTGACGAAGCCTTGGGGCGCTTGCTGGATGCGCTCAAAAGTCTGCATCTGGATGATAACACAATTGTGTTGTTCACCTCTGATCATGGCTGTCACTTTAAAACGCGCAACGATGAGTACAAACGCTCCGGCCACGAGAGTTCGATTCGGGTGCCGACTGCGTTCAGGGGGCCGGGATTTGATGGGGGTTTCCAAATTAGAGAGCTTGTGAGTATTGTTGACCTGATGCCAACGCTTCTGGACGCAGCAGGGTTGGACGTGCCTGACGGCCTGCATGGGCGTTCTATCTTGCCTTTGCTCAATGGAAAGCGCCAGGATTGGCCTAAAGAGGTATTTATTCAGATTAGCGAGTCACAGGTTGGACGCGCCATCCGTACCCGGCGCTGGAAATACGGGGTGGTTGCCCCTGAAAAAGATGGCAATGAGTCGGGGGCCGATACCTATGAGGAGACATATCTCTACGATTTACAGGCCGACCCGTATGAATTGGCGAACCTGATAGGGCATCGCTCCCACCAGGAAATTGCCGCCATACTACGAGAGCGCCTAATAGCCCGAATGGCGGCTGCGGGGGAAGCAGCGCCTCATATCGAGCCTGCCGCCATTCGTGAAAGCGGCTGGCGCCGGGTTACTCCGGCAGACATCGAAGCTTTGATGGAGGAAAGGTTACATTGACAAATTATAACATTGGCGCGAATTTAAGGTGATCGACCCAACCATGAACTACGTAATTGCCGTTGACAGCGGCGGAACCTTTACCGATACCATTGTAGTAGACTCCGAAGGACGGGTGACAGCCGCAAAAGCCGCCTCTACGCCCGATGATTTTGCGCGTGGCGTGCTTAATTCGGTGACGCGGGCAGCCGAGGCGCTGGGCCTTTCGCTTGAAGAGTTACTGGCGCAGGCCGTGCTCTTTGCCCACGGCACCACTGTGGCTACCAACGCCCTGCTTACCCGCTCCGGCTCCAAAACCGGCCTGATTACAACCGCCGGCCACGAAGATGCCATTATCATTGGCCGCACCATTCAAAAAGTGGCCGGCCGCAGCGAAGCCGAAATCACGCATCTGGCCCGGTTGGATAAAGCCGACCCCATTATCCCCCGGCCCTTGATAAAGGGCGTTCGTGAGCGCGTGGATTATATTGGAAAAGTTATCATCCCGCTTAACGAAGAAGATGTGCGCCGGGCTGTCAGCGAGTTGGTTGCCGCCGGCTGCCAGGCGATGGCTGTTTCGCTATTATGGTCGTTTATGCACCCGGCCCACGAGCGGCGTGTCCGGGAAATTATCCACGAGATGCACCCGGAGATGCTGGTGAGCCTGTCGCACGAGCTGGCGCCGGTTATCAAAGAGTACGAGCGCACTGCCACAACGGCCATAAACAGCTACATTGGCCGGGCAACCGGCCGCTATCTGGCAGCCCTGGGCGAGCGGTTAAAGGCAGCCGGATACCGGCACGCGCCGGTTATTATGCAATCCTCCGGTGGGGTTGCGCCGGTGGAAGAAGCGCAGGCCCGGGCCGCTGCGTTGTTAAACTCGGGGCCGGCGGGCGGCGTGATAGGCGCGGTTACGCTGGGTCAAATTCTTGGGCACCGGAATCTTATCACCACCGATGTTGGCGGGACGAGTTTCGATGTCGGTCTGGTTGTGGATGGCGAACCGCAATTTTCATTGACCCCCGTTTTTGCCCAGTATCATACCGTGCTGCCCAGCATCGATATTGCTTCCATCGGGGCCGGCGGCGGCAGCATTGCCTGGCTGGAACCGGTGACCGGCTTGCTTAAGGTAGGGCCGCACAGCGCCGGAGCCGACCCCGGCCCGGTCTGTTACGGAGCCGGCGGAACCGAACCAACAGTGACCGACGCCAACGTTGTGCTCAATCGCTTGAACCCCGATTATTTCCTGGGTGGCGTCCGCCAGCTTTACCCCGAACTGGCCCGCCAGGCTATTGAAGAAAAAATTGCCAGGCCGCTGGGCCTTACCGTTGAGGAAGCTGCCCTGGGTATTGTTGATATTTTGGATGCCCAAATGGCCGACCTGGTGCGTAAAGTCACCATTCGGCGCGGCTACGACCCGGCCGATTTTGTTTTGCTGGCTTTTGGCGGAGCCGGCCCGCTGCATGTGGGGGCTTACGCCGGCGATGTCGGAGTCAGGCAGATTATCATCCCGGCTCACGCCTCCGAGTTTTCGGCCTGGGGTATTGCCGTTTCGGATCTGGTTTACCTGCGGCAAACGTCCGACCCGATGATTGAGCCTTTTGATGTCGCTCGATTAACAAAGATTTACGACGAGCTTGAGCGCGAAGTGCGAGACGGCCTGCGCCTGGGCGGCGTGGAGAATGGGGCTGTGACGATGCTGCGCTATATTGATATGCGCTATCGCGGGCAGATTCACGAGGTGCGCGTGCCGGTTCCCGTCAAGACACTCAATAACGACGACTTGAAGCAAATTCACGCCACTTTTGAAGAAATCTATAATCGCAAATATGGCGAGGGTGCGGCCTACCGGCAAGCCGGCATCGAGGCCAGAACCTACCAGGTACGCGGTCTGGGGCATATCTCTCAACCGGCCTGGGTGCGCCAGATACCTGGCGACTCCAACCCGGCAGCGGCACTCAAACAAAATCGCAGCGTCTATTTTAGGGGCGGTTATCAAGATACGCCGGTTTATAGCCGCGAAAAACTGCGAGCCGGGCATAAAATTACCGGCCCGGCCATTGTTGAGGCCGTGGATACAACAATGTTAATCCAGCCGGGCCAAACCCTGCGGCTCGATGAATACGGCCACAGCATTATGGGGGTGGCATGACCGGACCCCTAAACGGTTTGCGAGTCCTCGACTTTACCTGGTTTCTGTCTGGCCCCTTTGCCACCATGATTTTGAGCGACCTTGGGGCCGATGTCGTTAAAGTAGAAGCGCCGGGTCGAGGCGACCCCAGCCGCAAAGCCGGGCCATTCATCGGCGAGTTGAGCGCCTATTTTCTCAGCATCAATCGCGGCAAGCGCAGCCTGGTACTCGATTTGAAGTCTGAACAGGGGCAGCAGACCGCCGCCCGGCTGGCCGGGCAGGCCGATGTGCTGGTTGAGAATTTTGTGCCGGGCACCATGTCTCGGTGGGGGTTGGATTACGATACCCTGGCGGCCCATAACCCCCGGCTTATTTATGCCTCTTGCTCCGGCTTTGGGCAGACCGGCCCTCGCGCCCGGCAGCCAGCCTTTGACGCTATCATCCAGGCGCTGGCCGGGACAATGAGTATCACCGGCCATCCGGGGGGTGAGCCGGTGCGCGTTGGCTACTCTATTGGCGATTTGGGGGCGGGGCTATTTCTGGCGGTGGGAATACTGGCCGCTTTGGAAGCGCGTCGCCGGAGCGGGCAAGGCCAGTATCTTGAGTTGGGTATGCTCGACGCGCAAATTGCCCTGCTTGAGAATGCATTCAGCCGCTATTTTGCCACCGGCGATGTGCCGGGGCCGCTCGGTTCGCGCCATCCCCTGATTGTGCCCTTTCAGGCCTTCCCCACCGCCAATGGCCACGTGGTTGTGGCCGCCGGAACAGAGGAGCAGTGGGTTCGGCTATGCCGGGTGATTGAGCGTGAGGAGCTGGCCGCCGACCACCGCTTCACGTCCAATATCAACCGGCGCGAAAATCTTGCGGCGCTAATCCAGGAGTTGTCGGCAACCTTCAAACGCAAACCAACAGCGGCCTGGGTTGAACTACTGCTGGCCGCCGAAATTCCCTGCGCCCCCATTCAGAATGTGGCTGAAGTTGCTGCCGACCCGCAGGTAGTCGCCAGAAATATGATTGTGGAAGTTGATGACCCCGCAGCCGGACGTCAGCGGGTGGTCAATTCTCCGCTGCGTTTTTCGGGTATGCCGGTCGCCGTCAGTCGCTCTGCTCCGGCCCTGGGCGAACATTCGGCGCAAATATTAGAGGAGTGGCTTGGTTAATGAGTTTTCCCATCATTAAAGCTGTTACCTACGTATTGGCCCATGTGCCTCATTTAGTGCGCTACGGCTCTAAACCCCTGCGTGAAGGCGCTAAAGACCCGGCGGTGCTGGGACACATTGAAGAGGCGCTGCGTAATTTTGAGGCCGCCCGTGACTACGGCCCGCATCAAGTTTATATCGGTAATCGGCGGCCAGAAGCGCTTGCCGAGGCAGCCCAACCCTGGCACACCCACCTGTTGCCCGGCGACCGTTTTGGCCCCTTTGGCGAAATCGTCCCCGAGGTCGAATTTTACGGCCTGATGCGAATAGCCGATACATTTGGCTTGTTTCGCCTGGAGCACGATTTTTCGCTGGAAGCGCGCGAGCGCCTGAGCAGACACCCGCTGGTGCAGCCGGACGAACTTGAGCTTTTGGAGCAGGGTTTGCCGCCGGAGCAGATTGAGGCAATGGTGGCCGATGGGGCGCTGCCAATCTACGGCGACGATATGCGGCTGGTTGGGGCCATGCGCAACGCTCACGAAGAAGACGATACCCTGACGGCTAACGTACTGCTGGAAAACCTGGCCTGCAAAGCTTCCGGGGCCTGGGCCATGCGTCACCTGCTCAACAAGGAGCATGGAGTCAATCCGCAAGAAGTCGATTATGTGCTGGGCTGCGGCGAAGAGGGCGTGGGCGACCGGTACCAGCGCGGCGCCGGGGCCATGAGCAAGGCTATGGCCGAGTTTGCCGGTTTCAGCGCCTCATCCGGCTCCGACGTAAAAGCCTTTTGCGCTGCGCCTATCCACGCCACGGTTGTCGGCGGCAGTTTGATTCAGGCGGGCGTATTCCGTAACGTGGTAGTGGTTGGAGGCGGTTCGTTGGCTAAACTGGGCATGAAATTTCGTGGTCATCTCAAGCACAATATGCCCATTCTGGAGGACGTGTTGGGCGCGGTAGCCATTGTCATTGGCCCCAACGATGGCCAGAATCCTGTTGTGCGCACAGATGCGGTCGGGCTGCATCGCGTGTCGGTTAGCGCCTCGCCGCCGGCAATGATGCAGGCGCTAATTGTTGAGCCGCTGCAAAAACTGGGTTACAAACTTCTGGACATTGACAAATATTCCCTGGAGCTGCACAACCCCGAAATCACCGAGCCGGCCGGCAGCGGCAACGTGCCGTTAACCAACTTTCGCACGTTGGCCGCGCTGGCGGTGATGCGCAAGGAGTTGGAAAAGGAGCAGATGAACGCTTTTGTGGCCGAGCGCGGTATGCCGGGCTTTTCGCCCACCCAGGGCCACATTGCCGCCGCAGTTCCATTTTTGGGCCATGCCCGGCAGCGCCTGCTGTCCGGCGAAATGGAGCGCAGTATGTTTGTGGCCAAAGGCAGCCTGTTTTTAGGGCGCATGACCAACCTCTCAGACGGCATGTCATTTGTTATTGAACGTAATCATGGAGGCGAATAAAATGGCTCTACTCGACGTAACCGGCGATACATTTGAGGCAGAAGTATTACAGGCACAGAAACCGGTAATGGTTGATTTTTGGGGGCCTCGTTGTCAGCCATGTCTGGCGCTGATGCCCGCCGTAGAGGCATTGGCCAAGCAATATGCCGACCTTTTAAAGGTCGTCAAGGTCAACGCCAATACTCGCCTGAACTGGAGATTGTGTAGGGATTACAAAGTGGTTGGCCTGCCGGCCTACCTCTTCTTTGAAAACGGCCAGGAAGTATCGCGTGTATCCGGGAATAACGTTACCCAAGAAACCCTGGTCGAGGCGATTGAACTATTGCTTGACAAGAACTAATTTAGGAGTGTATTTATGGATATTAAAGGAAAAAAAGCGGTTGCCTTAGGGGAACGAGATGGGATTCCAGGGACGGCAATTGCGGAATGTCTAAAATCTGCCGGGGCCGAAGTGGTCCTTACCCTGACTCAGTGCTATGTCTGAACGGCCGCAGGCGCCATGGACCTGGAGGACCAATCGCTGATTATGCGCGCCGCCGCAGAATATGGCGGCGATAATCTGGTGGTTGTGCTGGGTCAGCCCGATGCCGACAGCGCGGAAATTACCGCCGAAACTGTTAGCAAAGGCGATCCTACCTGGGCCGGTCCATTGGCCGGAGTCTCGTTGGGACTCCCGGTATTTCACATTCTTGAAGATGAAATCAAAGCGCAGGTTGATGCGGACACCTACGAAGCTGAGGTAGGGTTGATGGCGCTCACGCTGGATCGGGAGCAGATTCTGGCGGGGTTGCAGCGGGTCCGGAGTTTGCCATGAGCCGGGTAAATTGGGATTGGATTCGACCCGAACCCTACCGGCTACTCATCGACGGGCAATTTGCCGGCGGCTCCGGCGGGGATGTGTTCGATATTATCAACCCCGCAACCAATCAAACTATTGCCACAGCCTGCGACGGAACGGTTGAGGATATTGACCGGGCAGTAGCGGCAGCCCGGCGGTCCTTTGATCACGGCCCCTGGCCGGCGATGACCGGCAAGGAGCGAGGCCGATATTTGCGCCGGATGGCCGATTTGCTTGAGGCCAACAAAGAGAAGTTTGCTTTTTTGGAAGCAGCCGATGTGGGCAAAACGCTGTTCCGCACGCTGGATTACGCTCTTCCGCAGGCGATTGATGGCTTTGAATTCCATGCGGCCAAAGCCCGCGAAATTGGCGGCGAAATACGGCCGGTGCCCGCCGGCAATTATTTTAATTACCGCGTGTGGGAACCCATGGGCGTGGTGGGCGAAATCTTACCCTGGAACGGTCCACTGATGATGGCCTGCCACAAAGTCTCGGCGATTCTGGCGGCGGGTAACACCGTAATCATAAAGCCCTCCGAGAACGGCAGCCTGAGCAACCTGGAACTGGCCAGACTATTTGTTGAGGCCGATTTTCCGCCGGGGGTGGTCAATGTGGTGGCCGGGCGCAGCCGCGAACTTGGGGCGCGGCTGGTGGAACATCCAGACGTTGATATGGTATCGCTGACAGGCGGCACCGCCACCGGCAAAAAAGTGATGCGTCGGGCCGCCGAGACCGTCAAAAAGGTGGCTCTGGAACTTGGCGGCAAAAACCCCAACATTATCTTTGACGACGCCGACCTTGAGGAAGCTGTGCAGTGGACCATCTACGGGGCGTTTGCCGACCAGGGGCAAATCTGCGTTTCCGGCTCGCGGTTATTACTCCAGCAACGCATCTACAAAGAGTTTCTGGAAATGCTGGTCGATAAAGTTAGCCAACTGAAAGTTGGCGATACTATGGCCGATGATACCGATATTGGGCCGGTTATTACCCCGGCTCACGAGCAAAAGGTACTTAACTACATTGCTTTGGGGCAGCAGGAAGGCGCCCGTATTATTCTGGGCGGGCGCAAAGTTACAAGGCCGCCCCTTGACAAGGGGAATTATATTGAACCGACCATCTTTGTGGGCGTGACGCCTGAGATGTGCATTGCCCAGGAAGAAATTTTTGGCCCGGTGGTGAGCGTTTTGCCCTTTAAAACCGAAGATGAGGCGGTACAGATAGCCAACGGTGTAACCTATGGCCTGGCCGCCGGAATCTGGACTCGCGATATCGACCGGGCGATACGGACCGCCGGCCAGATGCGAGCCGGGCAGATTTATCTCAATAGCTATTTTAGCCCGGCTATGCTCGACTCGCCCACCGAAGGCCATAAGCAAAGCGGCATGGGAGGCACGGGTATTTACAAATATATGCAAGAAAAGTCTGTTTTTTTGAAATTGAAGTGATGGCAACAAATGGATTTTGCCTTATCCGAGGAACAAGCTCTTTTTCGTAAATCGGTGCGTGATTTTGTTGAACGCGAGGTGACCCCGGCTGCGCGTCAGATAGATGAGCAGGATGAGTTTCCATGGGCGCTTTTCAGGCGTTGTGGCCAGCTTGGTTATTTTTCCCTGCGTTACCCCGAAGAGATTGGGGGGATGGCCGCCGACCCGTTGACCTTTATTCTGATGATCGAGGAGTTGGCCCGTGGCAGCCTGGCTTTGGCCTCAATTGTGGGGATGCAGTGCCTTAACGGCACCGATATTCTTTATCACCTGGGCAATGAGGAGCAGAAACAGCGGCTGCTGGTTGCGGCGCTGCGGGGCGATAAAATTGGCACCATTGCCATTACCGAACCGGACGCCGGCTCGGACATTGGCGGCATTACCACCCAGGCTCGTCCCGATGGCGAAGGCTGGCTGATTAACGGCCGCAAAATGTGGATTACCTCGGCTACCGTGGCCGACTTTTTTATTGTGGCCGCCAAAACAGACCCAAGCCAGCGCACCAAAGGTATCGACCTGTTTCTGGTAGAAAAGGATATGCCCGGTTTTGCGGTAGGCCGCAAAATTGACAAGCTGGGCACGCGCGGGTCGGCCACCTCAGAGGTTATTCTGGATAATGTCTTTGTTCCGGCCGAAAACCTGCTTGGCGCGCAGGGGGCAGGTTTTCAATATTTGCGCCGCGCCCTGGCCGAAATTCGGGCGATGACCGGCGCGCTGGGCCTTGGGCTGGGCCAGGCGGCGCTGGATGCGTCGATTAAATATGCTCAGGAGCGCAGCCAGTTTAGCCGGCCGATTGGCAAATTTCAGGCCATTGCCCACAAACTGGCGGCAATGGGTACGCAGCTGGAGGCCGCGCGCCTGCTGGTGTACCGGGCCGCGTGGGAGGTTGAGCGTAGTAGCCAGCCCGACGCAAAACTGGGCGCAATGGCCAAGCTGCTGGCAACCGAAATGGCCAACAAACTGGCCGACGAAGCCACTCGCATTTTTGGCAGCTACGGTTACGCCATGGAATATGATGCTCAACGCTACTATCGTGACGCGCGTTTTTTGCTTTACGGGGCCGGCACCAGCGAGATTTTGTTGACGCTCATCGCCAAAGAGATGGGAGTGTGAGGCTGTACCCGGCCCCAGCAGGGCAACGGTGGCCCCTAATATCAATAGCTTCTAAAGGGTAGATTAACCATATGCCAGATACGTTAATTAATTTAAAACTCGGTCTCACGCTTCAGGGTGTGGAACCGCCCGAAGCCTTTCAGCAACAAGTCCGAGATTCGGAAACTGCCGGGTATTCGCATTTGTGGATAACCGACTCATCCATGCACGCCCGCTACGTATACGCCTACCTCACCCTGGCCGCCCTCAATAGCGAACAGCTCATCATCGGCACCGGGGTGACGCACCCGTTTACGCGCCATCCCGGTATCACCGTAAATGCAATTGCCACCCTTGATGAAATATCGGGCGGGCGGGCGATGTTGGGTGTGGGAGCGGGCGACCGTCCAACCTCTGAACTTGGTTTTTCGCCGGCCCGTCTGGCGGTGATGCGCGAGATGATTACCGTGGCGCGCCGGTTGATGGCCGGCGATAAACTAAACTACAATGGCACAACCTTCAAGCTGGTCGATGCCGAGATTCATTATAAAGAACGCCAGCAAGTGCCTGTCTACATGGCTTGCAGTGGGCCGCGTATGCTGGCCCTGGCCGGTGAACTGGCCGACGGGGTCATTGTGCAGGTTGGCGTCTTTCCAGAGGCCATTGAGTATGCTTTGCAATGTGTCGCCGAAGGCGCGCAGCGGGCCGGCCGCTCTATGGACGATATTGAGGTATGGGTGATGGCCTGTGGCATGATCTCCCCCGACCGGGAGCGCGCCCGGGCCAGCTCCCGATCCATGGCGGCCTGGTTTGCCCAAACAGCGCCGGTTTACTGTGAGTTGGCCGACCTGGACCCTAACATTATCAAGCGGGTTCAACAGGCTTATAGCGGCGGTGAATTTCATCTGGCTAAAGATGCGGCGGCGCTGGTTGCCGATAAAATGGTCGATCTGTTCACCATCGGCGGCACACCTGCCGAAGCCCAGACCAAAATTGCGCGCCTGGCGGATTTTGATATTACCGGCATCAATTTTATGCCGATTGGCCCCGAACGCACCCGGTCATTCAAACTGTTTGCGGAGTCGATCAAACAGCTTCAAACAAGAGGGTAACGTGGTGACAGAGCAACCCCAAATTGACAAATTGCTGGCCGCTATTGATGCGGATGAATTGATAGAGCTGACTTTGACTCTGGGCCAGATTAACAGCCCGCCCGGCAGCGAGGCCGAGATTGCCGGCTACGTGTTAGACTGGCTGGCCCGGAATGAAATCTCGGCGTTAAAGCAGGAGGTGCTGCCGGGTCGCTATAATGCCATTGGTATTTTGCCGGGCGCGGGTGGGGGTCAGTCGCTCATACTCAACAGCCATTTTGATACGGCTTACGGCGACCCAATGGATGTGTGGACTGCCGGGCGCCTGACCAGAGCCGATATGTCGGCCTGGCGCGAAGATGACCGCATTTATGGTCAGGGCGTGGTTAATGATAAAGCCCCTATGGCTGCCACGTTGATGGCCCTCAAAGCCTTCAAACAAACCGGGGTCTTGCTAAAGGGAGATTTGATTTTTACCGGCGTGGCCGGCGAGATTGGCCGGGCGCCTATTGACGAGTATCAGGGGCCGCAATACGAGGGCAAAGGCATTGGCACGCGCTATGCGGTAACGCACGGCATTGTCGCCGATCATGCCCTGGTAGCCGAGTGTACCAATTGGACTTACACGGCGGTGGAGTGTGGCTGTCTGCTGGTAAAAATTACCGTGCATGGAACCGCCGTGTACACCCCTTTTCTTAGCCGTCCGGATTCGGTTGCGGCCCATCCAAATGCCATTGTTCAGGCCGCCCGGCTAATTGAGGCTATAGAAAGCTGGGCTGCCGCTTACGAACGGCGCTTTACCTATCGCTCGCCTACCGGAATGGTTGTGCCCAAGGCTTCGGTGGGGGCTATTCGCGGCGGGTTGCCCTACAAACCCATTGAAACAGCCGGGGTCTGCGCTTTATATCTGGATATTCGCCTGCCGCCAAGGGTTGAACCTTTAACTCCGCTACGAGAACTGGATAGCCTGATTGGCAATTTGGGACTGACGGCCAATATTGAACCTTATCTATTTCGCCGGGGCTATGAAGGGCAGAATATCGACACCCTGCAAGAGGCGATTGTGACCGCCCACCAACACTTTTTCTCGCAGCCGCCGGCCGAACCGGACCCGCCGGTGAGCAGCATGTGGCGCGACCTCAATGTTTTCAATGAAATTGGCATTCCGGCCATAACCTACGGCCCGCCGCTGGGGCTATCCTCCGAAGGATGGTCATATTTTATCAAAACCGAAGATATTGTGCGAGCGGCCCAACTCTATGCCTTGATTGCCCTGGACATCTGCAATCGACCTATGCCGGTTACAGGAGAGTAAAGATGGAATATCGCTATTTAGGCCGTTCCGGGCTGCAAGTTTCTGCGCTGTCATTAGGCACCTGGATTACCACCTCCGACCAGATGGATGAGGAGACCGCTTACGAATGCCTGCAACTTGCTTATGAAGCAGGGGTAAATTTTTTTGATACGGCTGAAAATTATGGCCAGGGTAAATCAGAAAAAGTTCTGGGCAATATTATCAGGAAAGCCGGCTGGAAACGCTCCGACCTGGTGATTTCAACCAAATTATTTTGGGGCGGAGCCAAACCAAACGAGCGAGGGTTGTCGCGCAAGCACGTCATCGAGGGAGCCAGGGCTTCGCTGGCTCGCTTACAACTGGAGTATGTAGATTTGCTCTACTGTCACCGCCCCGACCGCCATACCCCCATCGAGGAAACTGTGCGGGCGATGACCTATCTGATCGACCAGGGCATGGCTTTTTACTGGGGGACTTGCGAATGGAGCGCCCTGGAGATTATGGAAGCCTATGCTATTGCCCGGCGCGAGCACCTGATTCCGCCGCAGATGGAACAGCCGCAATACAACATGTTTCATCGCAGCCGGGTTGAGCAAGAATACAGCCGGTTGTATCGGGAAATTGGGCTGGGGACAACCATTTTCAGCCCGCTGGCCGGGGGGCTGTTGACCGGCAAATATAACGATGGAGTGCCGCCGGGAACCAGGGCCACCATGAAACAGTACGAGTGGATTCTGCGCGACCAATTTCACGGGGAAGCCGCACAGGTGAACATCGAGAAAGTAAAGCAGATGACACCGATTGCCGAGGAGTTGGGTTGTGCCATGGCCCAACTGGCGCTGGCCTGGTGCCTCAAGAATCCAAACGTTAGTGCCGTAATTACCGGCGCTTCCAAACCGGCTCATGTAACAGCCAACCTGAAAGCTCTTGATATTGTTGCCAGGTTGGACGATGACATTATGGCCCGGCTTGAGTCGATTCTCAATAACAAACCCGCCCCCGAACCAAAATACCGTTAGATACTTTAAACGCCAGAATTTTCGCGCGTTCTATCTTTAACAAGCGTTGCAGGTCGGACGGGATAGTTGGGTTCGACTGTTATAGTCGCATGATTTGCTGGCCAAACGGCGCTATCGTCGTTGTCGCACTACCTGGCCGGATATTGGCGCTGTGATAACCGGCTGGCTGAAGCCCGCCTGACCGGCCCACACCAGGCCTATGTCAGCGACATAGAGACATACTCGGCAAAAGCGCCAGATTGTGGGATTTATTTGGCTCGTAACGCCGGCAACTTATACAGCGTAATTAAGATGACAATTTCCAAGACAGAATAATCGTTGCCAATCTATTTAACCGCGATATCTTGAAGCGAACAGATTAACATACCCGGTACAAGGAAGCCGATACCCTGGATGTTGGAACTGGTTTTGGTCATAAATTAATTAGGCCCCACAACTGGATGGGGCGCATAAGGTTCTTCCAGAAAGGCCATTTCTTCCGACGTTAAGGTAACGGTCAGGGATTCAACCGCGCTTTCCAGATGAGACATTTTGGTGGCCCCAATCACCGGCGCAACGACAGGGGCTGTGTGCAACAGCCAGGCCAGGGCGATGTGAGCGCGAGGCACGCCGTGTTTTTCGGCAATTTCAGCCACGCGCTCAACAACCAGTTTATCCGCCTCAGCCGTAGCATCATACTTGCCCTTAGCAATTTGGTCAGTTTCTAATCGCTTTGTTGTCTCCGACCAGGCCCGAGCCAACCGGCCCGAGGCCAGCGGGCTGTAAGGGGTCACGGCGATTTTTTCTTCCCGGCACAGCGGCATCATCTCCCGTTCCTCTTCACGGTAGAGGAGGTTCAGGTGATTCTGCATGGATACAAACCGTGTCCAGCCGTTCTTTTCGGCTACATAAAGCGCCTTCTGGAACTGCCATGCGTACATAGCCGAAGCGCCGATATATCTAGCCTTACCGGCTTTGACCACATCGTGCAAAGCCGCCATCGTTTCTTCGATGGGCGTGTTGTAATCCCAGCGATGGATAATGTAGAGATCCACATAACCCGTGCCCAGGCGCGTCAGGCTTTTATCTATTTCACTTATAATGGCTTTGCGGGAAAGGCCAGAACCGTTTGGCCCTTCACGCATTTTGCCGTGTACCTTGGTGGCAATCACCACTTCATCGCGATTGGCGTAATCCTTTAGGGCACGTCCAAGAATTTCCTCGCTTGTGCCATACGCATACACATTGGCCGTATCAAAAAAATTAATACCTAAATCCAATGCCCTTTTGATGATCGAGCGGCTATCCTCCTCATTAAGCGCCCATTGATTATGCAACCATCCCTCTGCGGCGCCAAAACTCATACAGCCAAGACAAATCGGTGATACATCCAAGCCGGTATTTCCAAGTTTTACATAGTTCATTTTTAATCTCGTTTCTTGGTTAAAAAACATTCTACTTTCTCGAACAAAATAGACATCATCAATCTGAACGGCCTGCACCGGCGGCAGGCTCACACTGGCCAACCAGTCTTTGGCGACACTCATCGACCGTTGCCGGGTGTAATCTTATTATAGCGGGTTGAAGTGGTTGTCAAAACCTTTTGCCCGGTCTTTATCGCGCAGCCCCTGCAGGTCGGTCAGCGTCGCCAAGGGAACGTTCTACCCATCGTTCAACATTTACGCCCTTCCACAGAAGCCACACGGTAAATGCCAATTCTCCCGGAACCGCCACCGCTATCACAACTGTAGCCAGCAGGTTGTCATACTGGGGCGCAAGAAAATGCCCGTAACTTTGCGCCAGATAGCCCAAAGAGGCAAGCATCAACAGTATGCCCAAAATTCTGGGCCAAAAGCCCGACCTGTAGACCAAATATCCAAGCAATAAAAGATGAAAGCCAAAGAGCAAGCCCCAAACAAGAATCATAAACGCATTAATATCAAGAAATAGCAGCACGAGCGCATTCAACTGAGCCGGTTCGAAGACTGTCAGATAGCCAGCGCCACCCAGCAGCAGCAGGGCGGGGGCGGCGGTAAACAGGTTGACAGCCTGCAAGACCGACTGGGCAAACCGGGCCAGCGCCGAGGCCAGGGAAAGCGGCCGGCTCACCGGCCTGAGCAGCACGTAGAGAATGGCGCTTACCACAATCTCAATCAAAATGATGACCGTTTCGGCCACCATGCCAAGACGGAACATTGCCTCCGAGGCCATCAGGTTGTCAACCGTCGCGGCGGGGTCGCCGGACACAACGACGCTGGTCCTGCCCAGAAAGAAGGCAAAGGGGCCAAGGATAAAGATAACCAGATACAGGACTCCTACGATTCTTGCATAAGTAAGTGGCGATGTTTTAGCGCTACGGTTTGTCATTTTAATTCCTCCCGGTTTGTTTGGTTTTGTTACGCATGTTCCACGGTAATAACAAGACTGCCCCGTTTATGCCCCTTGTCGACCTGCCGGTGGGCCTCGGCAATTTGTTCCAGAGGATAAGTTTTGTCAATGACCGCTTTTAACTGGCCGGCCTCAAAAAGTTCTCTAAGAAAGGTCAGGTCTTTAATCTGCTCGCTGGCCGGGCGTAAACCGGCAAACACAATTTTTGCCTTTTTGCTGCCGATTATTGATGTCCACAACATTTGCAAAAGAAGAGGCAGGCTAATTACAGGGGTTAGATAAACACCCCCTGCTTTTAACACTCTCTTACTGTGCGAGAAAGAACTTTTGCCTACCGTGTCAAAAATAATGTCGTAGGTTTTGCCATTTTGGGTAAAATCCGCCCTGGCATAATCAATAACCTCATCGGCCCCCAAAGATTTTACCAATTCCACATTGGCGCTGCTGCAGACCCCGGTTACCTCGGCCCCAAGTCGCCTGGCCAATTGTACCGCCACGGTTCCTATACCGCCAGAAGCGCCGTTGATCAAAATTTTTTGTCCCGGCTTAATATTGCCCCCATCTCTTAAAAAAGGCAATGCGGTTATATCGCACAAAGCGGCGGCCTCTTTATACGTCATATTTTCCGGCTTTTTAATAAGCGCCGCATCTTCCGGCAAACAGATATACTCGGCGTGCGCCCCAAAGTCGGCGGTCGTTCCAAAAATTTGGTCGCCGACTTTAAATTGGGTAACATCTTTGCCAATGGCCACAATTTCTCCGGCCAACTCGCTGCCAAGTGTCGCCATTTTTGGCTTTAGAGGCCCGGTAAACAAGCGGGCCGCAATTTGGTTGCCCCTTCTAAAAATGGAGTCCACCGCTGTTACCGTTGTTGCGTGGATTTTAATGAGTACCTCATTATCCTGGGGCGTCGGTTTCTCCACCTCTTTGAGTTTAAGAACATCGGGGGAACCATATTTTGTATATATTGCTGCCTTCATTTTTATATCCTTTCGCTGCTGGTTGATAATTATTTTTCACGTTCCACGGCCGGCTCGTCTGCCTGACCCGATTCAACAGGGTTGACCGAGAGCAAAATCAGGCCCAAATCGCGCACTTTTCTGAGCAAACCATACAGCGCGGCCTGATCAGCCACCGGGCCGGTTAACAGCGTCTCGCCGTTGACTTTACGCGTGATGGTCAAACCCTCGAACCAGTCAGCCCAGTCACTACCCAGATGGCCTTTAATCCTGATTTGATAAATCATTGGTTCATCTGTTGTTGGGTTAAATTGGTTTGACATTGTCCTGTCCCTGGCGTGACCGGTTACAACCGTCTGGTCACTTGCTTAATCTACAACCAGTATAAGGGTTACAAGGTATTGCCGTATAGATACTAAAGTATTGTTTGAAGGTATGTTCGAAAAATAAAACAGGCAGACGGTTGGCTGCCGTCTGCCTGTTTTAGAGCCGATGGAGCGGCTTTTTTAGTGCCGCTTAGAAACCGGAATCCATATTTCACTTTTAAAGGTTGGAGAATTGATGTCCATATTCTCGTTCCACAAAATTTCCGGGCCTGCTGCCTGCTGATAGCTTGATGAAGGAAACCATTCCGAATAGATTCTGCCCCAGGTATTTTGCAGCGTTTCCGGAAATGGCCCAACCGACTCAAACACGGCCCAGGTTGAGGCAGGCACGGCAAGCCGGGTCAAATTTTCCGGGTGTTCTTTGGTGGTGGCCACGCCAATGTAGTGATCAAGCTCACCCCCATCCAATCTGCCCTCGGAAAAGTTTGTGGACGCCTGGATCAGGCCCAGTGGTTCAACGTTAGAAAGCGCCTTCAGCGTGTTGATTGTGTCATCATCAAGGCTTTTCCACATTGCAACAATTTCCGGATTCATACCCTCGTAAATCAATGGAACCCGCTTCATAATCCCGACAATACTAAATTCCGCTTTTTCTTCAAGGCGATAGTTCATTTCAGTACCTCCTTTAATTGATAATTGAAAGGTCATTTTGGGATACGCTTTAAGCGGTTGCCCGCTGTTTTTAGCTTCCGCCGGGGTTACGCCATGCAAACCGTAAAAGGCTCTTGTAAACGAGTCGGGCGAGTTGTAGCCATATTTGAGGGCTGTATCAATGACCCGCGCCTCCCCATGAACCAGTTCAAAAGCTGCCAGCGTCAGGCGTCTGCGCCGGATATATTCCGAGAGGGTCACCCCGGCCAGAAAAGAGAACATTCTTCTAAAATGATACTCCGAGCATAGCGCCAGCCGTTCAACCTGTTTAAAGTCAATCTCACCGGCAAGATTTTCTTCAATGTAGGCCAGGGCCTGGTTCATACTCTCCAGCGAATCCACGTTCTGACTTCCTTTTATCAATAGAATAGCAGAAGTTAAGCATCTCTGCCCGACAATCTGTGTCCGGTTTTGTCGGGTTAAGGAGTTATAACAATCCTAATTCGCGGGCGCGGGCAACAGCCTCGGTGCGTCTTTTGACCTGGAGTTTGCCAAAGATAGTCCGATTGTGACCTTTAACCGTACTCAGCGCCAGGAAGAGGCGTTCCCCAATTTCATGGTTAGAAAGGCCTTGGGCAATGAGCTGGAGGACTTCTAACTCGCGGTCGCTCAATGGTTCAATGATTTCGGATTTCAGATTTTGGATTTTGGATAGAGATGCCAATCCAAAATTGGGGAATGCAGCCAGCAACGTACCGGTATACTCCGGCATAAGCCCATGAGCCGCCGCTTGAGATAACAGTTCGGCCATTGGTTGGCCCTCATCAACAAATAGTTGAACGTAGCCTTCCGGCTGGGCCAACATCAGGGCTTGCTCCAACGCTTCAAGCGCTGCCGGGAGGTCGCCCTGAGCTTTATGCGCAAG
Organism: uncultured Caldilineaceae bacterium; assembly: GCA_964486935.1. Taxonomy (GTDB): domain Bacteria; phylum Chloroflexota; class Anaerolineae; order 4572-78; family J111; genus CAZAPG01. The sequence continues at coordinate 39,349 of CAZAPG010000023.1, forward strand.
TGCTTGCACCATTAAAATTTCAATCACGCTCCCAATCCTGCCGCCATCTTTTGCTGCAACCAGGAGGCGCGCCAGCAAGCTCATTGCTTGTTGAATGGAGCCGGCCACTTGATTGCTTTTGTAATGCCAAACAAGGACTCTGGCCAGGGTGATGTGTTCAAACTCGCGCAGAAAAGTGAGATCATCCTCTACGGTTAGCTTCTGCTCGCGCGCCCAGGCCAGGGCTTCAACCAGCTTACCCTGCTTAATCCACACCCGCGCCCGCCGGGCTGCCACCGGGCGAACCACAGGCACAGGGCTTCTATAGTACAAACGTTCCGCCTGGTCAAGCAGATGAACGGCGCCGTCCAGGTCTCCTTGAGACTGTTTGATGCGGGCCTGAACCAGATGCGCTCTAAAGGGCCAATCCGGCAAAGCAGCCTGTTCGCCCAAATCCTCACTTTTTTGCAGATATTGTCTGGCGACATCCGCCTTGCCCTGCTCATGGTGCAACTCGCCCAGCCCCAAATACAAATCCGCCGTTCCCTGTGGGGCCGGCTGGCCCTGTTTTTTGGCAAGTTGCAGCGACTGCCGGTAAACAGTAATTGCCTCGCGGAGACGGCCCTGGGTCATCCTGATGTCAGCCAGGCCATACGTGCCACTAAGCGCAAAAACTATGTTGCCGGCCATCTGAAAGCCGGCCATAACCTCGGTAAGGGTATGGCCGGCCGCCTCCAAATCTCCGCTGGCCCACTGGGCAATACCCAGCAGGGCTGCCGGCGCTCCGCGCCGGTTGTAATCATCCTCAGGGTAAAGGTCAAGGGCTTGTTGGGCATACTTTATGGTGCTGGGTATATCACCCAGGGCCTGGGCGTGATAGGTGCGGGCGGCGGCTATGCTTGCGGGTAAAAACTGATATTCCTCCTTATCCATAACAACCATCTTAACCGGTGGCTCAGGCTTGTTTGCCGCCGCGTTCAGCAAACATTCAACGTCCTTAAGGTGAGCCTCAGCGGCTTCCAACTTGCCCATGCCCAACAAGGTCCAGGCATACTCAACCTTAAGCACCGGCCGGTTCTTAAGCAGCGTATCAGGGAGGGCTTGCACCCAGTTTAGCCAGGTGGGGGATTGGAAAACCTGATCCTTGGCCGGCCCCAGCAGTTCAATAAGGTCTGCGGCGCGGTCAAAATCCTCGGCGGCAAGGGCGTGACGGATTGCCTCGGCCGGCAAGTTGTTTTGCTCGTACCAGCGGCTTGCCCGCAAATGAAAGACAGAGACCTGATTGGGTTGCGCTTTTAATAGGTAGGCGCGCAAAACGTCGGCAAAAAGGTGGTGATAGCGATACCAGTGGCGTTGATTATCAAGGGGGATGACAAACAAGTTGGCCTGTTCAAGGTATTCCAGGGTATCTTGCCCGGAAGCCGAGGAGTCAATGCCCAAAGAAGCGGAGGAGTGAGGGGCAGATTGCTGTGGTTCTTCTCTGCCCAAAACGGCGTCACACAGGGGGCCGCACAGCCGGTCCAGAATTGAGGTGCATAGCAAGAACGTCTGAACGTTTTGGGGCTGCTGGTGCAGAACTTCTTCAACCAGATAATCCATTATAAAACGGTGGCTGCCGGCAAAAGATTTAATGAAACCGGCAATATTTTGCTGGCCGCGGATGGAAAGCGCGGCCAATTGCAGGCCGGCAATCCAGCCTTCGGTGCGGTTTTCCAGGGCGGCAATATCTTCCGCCGAGAGGGTCAGGCCCATCGCCTGGTTAAGAAATGCAGCGGCTTCGGACGGGGTAAACCGCAAGTCGGCAACGCGCAGTTCTACCAATTGGCCCCGAGCGCGGTAGCGGGCCAGGGGTAGATTTGGGTCCTCACGGGTGGTGATAACCAGATGCATCCGGGCAGGTAAGTGATCAAGCAGAAAGGTGAGGGCCTGGTCAACCGGTTTGGCTTCGATAAGATGATAATCGTCAAGAACCAGAACAAAATCCTGTTCCGCAATCGCAGGGGGTGTTGAGAGGTTGTTGGGGATGGTATTGATTTCATTAAGCAGCGCCGTCAGAATCGACTCGGTTGATGGAGGTTGAGGGGATTGCAGCGCACCCAGCACTCCCGCGCCAATCGCCGGCGCAATTGTCTGTAAAGCAGCCACAAGGTAGGTTAGAAAGCGGATGGGGTCGTTATCCCCTTCATCCAGCGAAAGCCAGGCCACTTTATTGACGATTTTTTCCTGGCTTGCCATCTTTGCCGGCAAATCGTAAATCCAGTTGCTGACCAGAGTGGTTTTACCAAAGCCGGCGGGGGCAGAGATAAGGGTTAATTTGCGTTGCAGGCCATCGTTTAAATGTTCAATCAAGCGCGGGCGGCGCACAAATTCGGGCCGGGTTGGGGGAGGATAAAGTTTAGTGGTCAAAATTGAAGCGGGTACCGGCCTTGTCACCGGCGGGGCAGGCTCGGGCGAGGGCGTGGTCAATTTGCTCGCGGTCAATCCGGCCAGCGCCCCGGCCATTTCAGCGGCGGTGGCGTACCTGTTGGCGGCTTTTTGGGCCAGGGCGATGGCTAACACATCGGCCATGCCGGGCGGCACGCCTTCTGGCCAGGTTTGGGGTAAGCTTATTTGCCTGAAGTGAGCCATCATCACCGCCGGCGGCGTGTCGCCCGCAAAGAGCTTTTCGCCAACCAGCATCTCGTACAGGATGCAGCCCAGCGCATAGATGTCGGACTGGCGAGTGGTGCCCTGGCCTTCCCAAACCTCCGGGGCAATATAGTTGGGCGTTCCGACCACTCCCCCACTCGCGGTAATACTGGTGGCGGCGTTGCCAATTAGCTTGGCCAGGCCAAAGTCGCTTAACATTGGCCTGTGGTTTGAGTTTAGCAAAATATTAGCCGGTTTCAAATCTCGATGCAGAATGTCCCGGCTGTGAGCATAATCCAATCCCACGGCCAGCGCGGTAATAACCTCAACTGCTTCTGACCACAAGAGAGGCCCCTGCGTGGCAAGCAGTTGTGCCAGGCTGGGGCCATCCACCAATTGCATCACAATAAACTGGCGCTGCTGTGTCTCATACACATCGTAGATGGTAACCACGTGAGGATGATCCAGGCGAGCAATATTTCTGGCCTCCTGGTGAAAGTTCTTGACCGCGTCCGGATCGGTTAGCAGCATGGGTTTCAGTTCTTTTAAGGCCACCAGCCTGTCCAGTTGGGTGTCGCGGGCGCGGTAGACAACGGCAAAGCCGCCCTGGCCAATTTTTTCCAGGATTTCGTATCGACCCAGTTTCTCGGTCATATTTTGTCTCCTAATCCAGGCCGGTGTTTGACCGCTCAATCATGCGGGAGCAGCGGACAACTGTAGGCCGAGGTGGGGGATATTAAGTTTGGTCGCTAAAATCGGCGTAGGCACAGACCAATTATAAAACACATCCTTTAAAATTAAAAAGCACCCCAGCCAAGCTCAAAACACCGGCCTGTCATCGGCTGAATTTTGAATGGTTGGCTCTTGAAAAAATTTAATCCCTGGAGTGGCCTCAGCCAGAAGGAACGAATTAGTGCATCTTGACCCTCCGCCGCCGTGATTTTCAGGCGAATCAAATGTGTTATAATTAGGACAGAAAACCCGGCGTAAGCCGCCGGGTCGGCCTTTTTGGTTATCAAAAACAGGAGGAATCTACAATGGAACAAATTACCTCAAACGATGGCACCCCTATCGGTTTCCGGCAAAGCGGTGCGGGGCAGCCGCTGCTCCTGGTGCATGGCGCAACCGCAGACCACAGTCGTTGGACGCCTATCTTGCCGCATTTTGAGCAACACTTCACCGTTTACGCCATGGACCGGCGTGGCCGAGGTGGAAGCGGCGACGCCCCTGATTATGACCTTATGCGCGAAGCAGAAGATGTAGCCGCGGTGGCGGAGGCTATTGGCGAACCTGCATTTGTGCTCGGCCACTCCTATGGGGCGCTCTGTAGCCTGGAGGCTTCTTTGCTGACCGATAAGGTCCAGCGGCTTGTTCTTTATGAGCCGCCTATCCCCGGTGTTGCGCCCCCAATACCGCCAGGCGTTCCCAACCGGATGCAGGCGCTGATTGACAGCGGCGATTCGGAAGCTGCTCTGGAACTGTTCTTTCGAGAGGTAGTGAAAATGCCTGAGCGCGAGTTGGCGGCTTATCGCCAGTTACCGGTGTGGAAGGTGCGGGTTCAACTGGCGCCAACGGTTCCCAGAGAGCTGGCAATTGATCGGACTTACAAATTCAATGCCGAGAAATTTGCCGGCCTTCAGACGCCAACCATGTTGCTGCTTGGCGGCGATAGCCCACAATTTGCCCGGCAGGCAGTTGAGCTGATTGATTCGGCGCTGCCCGGCAGCCAGATTGTAACCCTTCCCGGTCAGCAGCATATAGCTATGGATACTGCTCCTGAGTTGTTTGTAAAAGAGGTATCGCGCTTTCTATTGCAGTAACTTGCCGGGTGTCAGCCTGGCGCTGCCCTGCGTTTGCCACCCCATCTTCTAAGAAACACGTTGTTTCTGGCCCAATGAAGACCTCAAAGGTTTTTGAAACCTTTGAGGTCTGGAGTAGCTAACCAGAAACAAGCGCCTCTGCCCCTGTTGTTATCTGCGTGGTTCCCATCAAAAAAGACGCTTCTCATAAAATCGGCTGAGAGGATCGTCCTGGTACTCTCCAAAGGGGCCAATTTGCTCAAACCCCATCCGTTCATACAGGCTGATTGCCGCATTTTGATGGATGCCGGTTTCCAGCCGCAGCAAGCCAACCCCCTGTTCGTGAGCATAGTTGGCCAAATGTTCCACCATCAGCCGGCCTAGCCCTAAACCGCGAAACGAGGGGCGCACATACATTCGCTTAATCTCGCCGTAATCTGTGCCAAATAGTTTGACTCCGCCACAGCCGGCCGGAGCGCCGTTGGAGCGCGTCAGAAAAAAGGCCACCTTTTCCGCAATCAGCTTTTCCACACTGTACCCGTGGCGGCTTTTGCGGGGATAGTATGGCTCCAGTTGAGCTTCAAGTTCGGTAATCAGAGCGACGGCATCCGCCGAGTCGGGGCGTTCCGGTGAAATGATGACTGACATAGAGATATCGTTTTCCTTTCTCCAATTGGTTTTTAGTCACTCATTTGGGAGGTATATGAAGCCGGGGGATGACGTTGGATTATTCTGTTGGGCAACAAGGGAAAGGTTTTGGGCTGGTTAAATAAAAAATAGACCCGGAGGGACTCGAACCCTCAACCCACTGATTAAGAGTCAGTTGCTCTGCCAATTGAGCTACGGGTCTGGATAGATATATTGGCTATTGTACAAACTCTGCGGGCTTTGGCAAATTGAAGGGGCGGGTGTAGCTGTTGATATCAGCCCGCCAGAACCGGGAGCAAACGCGGGCCAAAAATAAGTAGCCCCACTACCACAGCGGTGAGCGCCGCCACCAGCACCGCGCCGGCGGCAACATCTTTGACAATTTTAATATGGGGGTGAAAGTCGGCATTAACGTAATCCATGGCCGATTCGGTGGCGGTGTTGAGCATTTCGGTGGAAATGACAAAGCCGGTTGTCAGCGCAATAATGGCCCATTCGGTAAGGGAGAGGCGCAGGGCCAGCCCCACCGCAAAAATAACCAGGGCAATGGCTACGTGTATTTGGGCGTTGCGCTGCGTTTTTAGCGTATGCCAGATGCCTTCAAAGGCGTATTGAAAGCTTTGAATGCGGTTAATTTTTTGCACGGCTTGCTGCCTGTCAGCTTTCGGTGGGTTGAATATGGCCCAGGCCCAAACTGGTTAAGATTTGCTGCTGAACCGCCCACATTTCTGTTTTGCCGCCCGGCGTATCGTGGTCAAAGCCAAGCAGGTGCAACAGGCCGTGAACGGTAAGCAATATAGTTTCTTCTGGCGCGGTGTGCCCGGCGGCCTCGGCTTGCCGGCCGGCAACGGGATAGGCGATGATGATATCGCCCAAATGGTTGCCGGCGGCAGGGTCAACCTCTGGAAAATCGGGGTCGATGTTGTTTTCAAAAGAGAGCACATCGGTGGGGGCGTCGATGCCCCGGTATTGCCGGTTGAGTTGTTGAACGGTCTGATTATTGGTAACTACAATGCTTACGCTGCCGGGCGGGTGGACCTTAACCTGTTGCAGGGTTGTTTTAACAGCATTTTCCAGCGCGGCGGCGTTTAGCCCGGCGCGGAATGGTTCGTCGATTTGCAGGATAATGTCCATAACAGGCGGGTCACTTTACTCGCGCTGCACCAGGCGCGCCGGCCTTGATGAGGGGTTGATGGGGTTAAGCGGCTGGGGCGAGGTGGCAGGCGAAGATTTTTTGTCGGATTTTTCCGGGGTTTTGGCTTGTTGAGCCTCTTCATCTTGCTGTTTGGTTGCCTCGGTTTCTAACTGCTCCGGGTATTTGATGCGCGGATGGTGAACGCCTTGCAGAATATCAACAAAGGCGGTGCGGATTTCTTTCAGGTCGGCAATGGTCAAATCGCACTCATCTAGCTGGCCGTTTTCCAGGTGATGGGCCACGCTTTTACGCACAATTTCGTCAATTTCTTCGGCAGAACTGGGCTTAAGCGCCCGAACGGTGGTTTCTGATACGTCGGCCAGCATCAGGATGCCGTTTTCTTTGGTTTGGGGTTTGGGACCGGGGTAACGGAATTTCGACTCGTCCACTGTATCTTCGCCTTTTTCTTTGGCCGCTTCTGCGGCCTGGTAGTAGAAAAAGCGAACCAGCCCGATGCCATGATGTTGGGCAATGCCGTCTCTAATGGCGCGAGGCAGCCGGTATTTGCGGGCCAGGTCCAGGCCGTCGGTAACGTGGCTGATAATGATTTGGGCGCTCACCTGCGGGTCGAGCTTTTCATGCACGTTTGACATGCCTTCGGGCTGGTTTTCTATAAAAAAGTAGGGCCGCTGCATTTTGCCAATATCGTGGTAGTAGGCCATAACCCGCACCAGTTGAGCGTCGGCGCCAATGCGTTCGGCGGCCTGTTCAGCCAGGTTGCTAACCATCAGGCTGTGGTGATAGGTGCCTGGGGCTTTGAGCAGCAATTGCCGCAGCAGCGGCTGGGTGGGGCGGGCCAGGTCCATGAGTTGAATGGAGGTGGTGATATCAAACAAATGGCCGATGGCAAAGAGTCCAAAAAAGGCCAGCCCGGCAGAAAATATGCCATTGAGAATACCTACCAGAATCAAAAGACCCAGGCTGGTGGTGTTGCCGGTGGCGGGTGATAAATTAAAAACCAGAATAATAGTGGCATTGACTACGGCCACGTATACGCTGGCCCAAATCAGGGCGTTAACGCGCTGGCCGCGCCCCAGGGCCAGCGTTCCGGCCCAGCCGCTTAAAATCAGGTAGATGGTTGTGGCGGCATTGCCATTGCCGGTAACGTAGCCGGCCAAAAAGGCCAGAATAGTGGTGAGAATAAAGGCCAGGTGGGCGTCGATGAGGATGGCCACCATCATGGCAAAGGCGGCAATGGGGTAGAGGGGGCCAATAATCACGTTATCGGCTACCATAAATTTAGCCACGGTAATAAATATTAGCAAAAGCAGGGTTAGCAGCAGCAGGCGTTTAGTATCGTTGAGTACTTTGGGCGCGTACTGAATAAGATAGACCGCAATAATAACCGTGGTTAGCAAAATAAGAATGAGCGGGATTAGCAGGTCATCAATCCAGCTAAATTTTGTCTCCTCAAAACCGGCGGCTTTGAGCGCCTCAAGCTCTCTGGAACCAACGACTTGCCCGCCGGGAACAATCATCTCATTGGCTTCGATAGTCACTAATACCGGCTCTACGGCTTCAACGGCGGCATCCCGTTCGGCCTGGGTGCGGGCTTCGTCGGGGAAGGTGTTGGGTTTTATCAGGTCTTCGGTAACGGCCACAATCACGTTTGATTGTTGTTCCGGGGTGTCCAGAGATACTTTAGTGGGCAGTTCCCGGCGGGTGGCCAGCACCTGAGATTCTCTAATTTCCGAGCGCATGGCCTCATTTAAAACGGCGAGCGCTTCTTGCCGGGTTTTGGCCCAGTCCTGGTCGTTCATAATTAGAATCTGGTCAATCACGGTATCGGGCAGGTTCAGGTCGGGGATGGCGTCGATCCACTCAAACTTTTGGGCCAGCGAGGCGTATGGGTCGGCCCGTACGGTTTCCATGTAGTCAAAAATTTTTCGCAAGCGGGTAACTTGCTGGCGGGCCACCTGGGTGTTGGGCGGGCTGTAAATGGTTTGCACCGAATTTTTGGCCCGTTCGCGGGCGGCTTCGGTTTCAACCTGGCTGGTATAGATAATTTGGCTGGGGGCCAAAATATCTTTAGGGGCAACCTCGCCCAGTTGTAAATCAATTACATCGGTTGGCAAAAACTGGTAAGCTAAAATGAGGGTTCCGGCGGCGGCAAAAATTAAAGCCACCAGCACGGCCCTTAAAATTTGCCGGCCCGATATTTGCCTGTGGTTTTCTACTGAACTAGCCATACGCTCTTGATCCCGGGTTATGGCAACACAAACGCCACTTGACTGTTTGGAAAAACATTAACTCAAAAGTTGCCTGACAATTTGATTGACGACCTTGCCATCGGCCTGGCCTTGCAGGTCGGCCATTAGTTGTTTCATCACCTGGCCCATGCCTTTGATATCGGTAACGCCCAGTTGGGCAATAATAGCCTGCGCCCTGGCCCTGATTTCGGCTTCGGATAGCTGAGCCGGCAGGTAATGTTCTAAAATAGTCAGCTCTGCCGCTTCTTTTTCAACCAGGTCGCTGCGGCTGGCTTTTTCAAACTCGGCCATAGAGTCTCGGCGCTGTTTGGCCTGTTTGGCCACAACTCCCAGAATGGCGTTATCGTCAAGGTTGCTGCCGGTTTCAATTTCGGCATATTTTATGGCCGATTTTAGGCTGCGTAGCGTTTCGGTGCGTAGCTTATCGCCGCTTTTCATTGCTTCTTTCAGGTCGTTGTTAATTTGGTCTTTAATGGCCATAGTATCTATTTTCCTTTTAAATAGTGATAGTGATATTTTGGCGTGAAGCAAATTAGCGAGGAGATTGATGGCTTTTTTCGGCAGCCGGGTCGTTGCGTAACAGTTCTAAAGCGTGAGGTAGGGCGGGCAAAATGGTTTCCAGGTTCTCGCGGACGGCTTTGGGGCTGCCCGGCAGGTTAATAATGAGCGTATTAGCTCGAATACCGGCCACCATTCTTGATAACATGGCGTGGGGGGTTACGGCTAAACTATCGCGCAACATGGCAAAAACCAGCCCCGGCGCTTCTTTTTGAATTACCTGGCGGGTGGCTTCCGGGGTAACATCGCGTGGGGCAAAGCCGGTACCGCCGCTGGTTAAAATCAAATCCAGTTGGTGCTGTTCGACCCATTGCAGCAGGGTATTTTTGATGATATCCTGCTCGTCGGGGATAACGGCTGTTTGTTCAATTATGGCATTCAGTTTGTTTGAGACCAGTTCCTGGATGATGGGGGCGCTTTTATCCTGGTAAATGCCGGCTGCGCCTCTATCGCTGATAATTAAAATGCCAACTCTGCCTTGCTTGCTCATACTAACTATGCCCCGTTAACATTGTCCTCAAGGCTATCAAACATTTTTTGCCAGGGGCCGTGCAGACCATCTTCGGTTACGCCGTAATAGACATAAAGTTTATTTTTGGCATCGCGTTGCACCAAATCGTACCGCATTTGTCCGGCCCGTTTATACTTTTTCCAAATACCAACGTTGCCATACCAGTCAACTTTTTTCGCATCTACGGCGTTGGTTTCGTGCTCGGTGAGCGCGTATTGCCACAACTTTCTGGCCGATTTGCGGGTAACGTTGTGAACAATATCACCGTTGCGCAGGTCTCGCAAACTGTAGTAATTAACCCCTTTGCGGTTTTCAACCAGTACAATTTCTACGCCGGTTTTTGGCTCCGAGCAGAGACCATCTTGAACAGGCAGGCTGCTTTGACTGGTTGGCTGGGCGGCTTCTTCGGCAACCTCGTTAAATTCGCCTTTGGCGCGGAGGTTGCGTTTAACCAGCGCCACAATTTCATCGCGCACGGCCAGATTGGTATCGGTTTCATCGCGCACATAAATGCGGTTATCGTCGATAGCGTAAGGGGGGTCATCGCCCACCGATACGGAAATTTGTAATACTTTTTTGCCTTGGGTCTCCTGCTCGTCAATTTCCACCTCAAAAGGCGGAGTAATCTTTTTTTCAACCTCGTTGCGGATGGTGTTGATTTCTGATTTTGGCTTGCTGATGCCCTTGACCAAATCTTTGGGGTTATCAGAAAGGCCCACAAATATTGTGCCGCCGTTGGTGTTGGCAAAGGCGCAAATATCGCACAAAATGGCGTGCAGATGCCCTCCTCGGCGGGTCATTGTTTCATGGAAAGATTGCACAATATTGGTGCCCTGTTTGCGAGCCTCTTGCACGTGGTCAAATGGGGCCTGGGCGGGCCGGTAAGGGCGCGTGCGGGAAAAGTCGTTGCCAAGAAACAGCTCTTTGAGGGCTTCAAAGCTGGGGTCGGGTAAATTTACCTCTGTCACCCGGTCGCCAATCCCCAGCCGGTTCTTATCTTCGGGGTCCCGGTTAATGCGATGGGCATCAGACCCCTGAATGCAGTGCATGCGGCGGGGGTATTCTGGTTTGGAGCCGTTAAAGAACTTGGCGGTGGTCCGCCGTCGTTTGCTTTCCAGGTCGGTTACTTCCAGCGCGTGCAGGTTGGGGTCTTGAGTATAGGCTATTTTGGTTTGTCCCCCAAAATTGAACCCCTGCATGGCCACGCCGTGCGATGAGTTGGCATGCGCGGCAATCACTAATCCGCCCGACTCGTTAATAATTCGGTAGGCGGTCAGCACATCTACGGTAGCGCCTACCTCGGTTGCCCCAACATCGAGCTTGGTGGGGGGAACGCGCAGGTTTAATAAAATATGCTCAAGTTCTCTCAGGGTTGTTTGTGGCGGAAAAATGCCTAAAATATGAAACCCCAGAGTGGCGGTTAACTCGAAGCCGGGCAAAAGAAGAATTTTTTTTAATAAGCGTCGGAATTCTTCGAGCCTTTGTCTCTCATCAGGGCGGATGCGATTCAGCTCTGCTAATAGCTCCAACTCTTCAACTTCTTTTCTTAGCCCTTTGATACCTGCAACGGTGTTGTGGTCTGTAAAAGCAATAATATCAAGCCCGCAACGTTCGGCTTTTTGTAAAATGTCCAAATAACTTACTTTTGGTTCCAGGTAATCATTTGACCCAGGCGTGTGTAGGTGTAAATCAACGCGATACCATTGGGCGTTATCGCGTTTGGTTCGTCGTTTTCGGGCCACGGTTGTAATCCTTTTTAGATTTTATAGTTGGTTTAATGTGTTAAACTAGACCTCCTGAAAAATGATATCGTCTCTAATTTTATTGATGCGTTGGGTCATCTCCTGCCAGTTAAAGGGTTTTAGGATAAAATCATTGGCCCCGGCCTGCAGGCTATCGCGGCTGCGGTCAATGGCCGAAGTCATCAGAATGGGTAAATTTTGCCACTGCTCATTAGCCCGAATATCAACCACGTATTCCAGGGTTTCCTGGGGGCCTAAATGAAAATCCAGCACAATAATATCCGGGTTCTCTCTATTTAAGGCGGCAATAATCCCCTGATTATCAATGTGATGAGCCGAAGACGTTTGATAATTTTCCATTTGTAAAATCGTCTCTACCAGGTTGCAGGTCATCGGGTCGTCATCTATCACAAGAACTTTTACGCTTTTCATCATCGAGTTCGTTATCCAATTTCTAAAGTGACTGTAAGATAGAGTAATGGCTAACCAAAAATTATACCATCGGCCAGGGGAGTATACAATTTATGGTCAATGGCGCAAATACCTTAATAATTCTACCTTACCAAACCACAAAACACAAGCGCAAAGATGAGGGGTTTTTGCGTTTTTCTTGACAACCCCCAAGTTTTGTGTTATATTTCACAATAGACTGACCGGTCGGTTTATTGTGGAAAAAGAAAATGTCTACCGAAGATTTATCAGATAAAGCCAAAGCTACCCGCGATAAAATTTTAGACGCCGCCATTAGGGTTTTTTCTACCAAAGGGTACCACGAAACCCGCGTGGATGATATAGTTGGTGCGTCAAATACCTCAAAAGGCTCGGTTTATTTTCACTTTCCGGGCAAACAGCAAATCTTTCTGGCCCTGGTCGACCAGTTTGCCGACCTGCTGGAAAAGCGCCTGGTTGAAGCCATTATGCAAGAAGAAGACCGGGTCCGGCGCGTCAGCGTGGCCCTGGAAGTTTGCCTGCAAACCTTTGGCCACTACCGCGGGTTGGCTAAAATTTTGCTGATTCAGGCCGTGGGGCTGGGCGCTGTATTTGAAGAAAAGCGGCTGGAAATTCACCAGCGTTTTGCCCGGCTCATTCAAACTCACCTGGACCAGGCCATTAGCGTTGGCGAAATTCCGCCAACCGATACCGAGATAGTAGCCTACGCCTGGATGGGCGCTATCAATGATGTCGTCATCCGCTGGGTCTACACCGGCCAGCCGGAACCGGAGCGAGTGGTGCCAACTTTGCGCGTTATTTTGCTGCGCAGCATCGGCGTCCCAGAGCAGCGCATCCACCAGTTAAACAATTAACAAAGGAACCCTAAATGTTAGAGATGACTCTATCTACCTTCAAACCATTATCTCGCCGCCAGCCGGCATTACAAAACCAACCCACCACCCTGGTTAGCTACACCGTCCCCTGGGCCGGCGCGTCGCTCATTAATTTTGTGCGACACGTCGCCAACAGCCCCCGCTTTTTTTGGGAAAGCGACCAGCTTCCGTTGAGCTTTGCCGGTTGCGGCATCGCCGCCCGTCTCACCGCCGCCGGGGCTAAACGCTTCCAAACCATCCGGCAAGAAGCCGAACGCCTGTTTGAAAACATTATTTTGCTCAACCCCAACACCCCCACCGAGGCCGGCCCGCGCCTGTTTGGCGGCTTTGCTTTTGGGGCCAACCACCGCTCCCGGGGCTTCTGGTCGGCCTTTCCGGCGGCCTGCTTTATTTTGCCTCGTTACCAATTAGCAAATCTGCACGGGCAAAGCTGGCTAACGGTTAATCATTTGCTCAACCCCCAAGACGACCCGTTGAGCCTGCAACGGCTGCTTGATGATGAGATTGAAGCCTTGCGCTCCGCCGTGCGGCAGGTCAACCAGGAGCAACCCGTTGCCCCCAATCCGGTGGTCAACATCAACGAGCTGACCCAGGCGCAAACCTGGCAGCGGCTCATCACCGAAACCACGGCCCGCATCCGGCGCGGCGAACTGGAAAAAGTGGTGCTGGCCCGCGCTCGCCAAATGAGCTTGCAGCGGCCAGTTGACCCGGCCCACGCTTTGCAGCAACTCAAACAGGCCTACCCCAATTGCTACCGCTTTTTATTTGAACCCATCCCCGGCCACGCCTTTTTTGGGGCCACCCCAGAATTGCTGGCCCAGGTCAGCGGCAACTCGCTGCGCACCGTGGCCCTGGCCGGCTCCATCCGGCGGGGCGAGTCGCCCGCAGAAGATGACGCGCTGGGCCAAAAACTGCTTTCGACCCCCAAAGAGCGCCACGAGCACGCCCTGGTGGTCGAAGCCATCGAAGAGAATTTGCGCCCGCTGGTCAGCCGCCTGCGCATCGAGCCGCAGCCCGGCCTGTGCAAACTCAGCAACATTCAGCACATTCAAACCCCCATCGAAGGCACGCTGACCGGCCATCACAATTTGCTCTCGGTTGTTGAAGCGCTGCACCCCACCCCGGCCCTGGGCGGGCGCCCCCGCCGCACCGCGCTTGACATCATCAACCAGTCAGAACCGATTGAGCGCGGCTGGTACGGCTCGCCCATCGGCTGGCTAGACCACCAACACAACGGCGCCTTTGCCGTCGCCATTCGTTCGGCGGTAAGCGTAGGCCGCGAGAGTATGCTCTTTGCCGGGGCCGGCATTGTGGCCGACTCTGAGCCGGAACGGGAGTGGCGCGAAACACAGCTAAAATTCAGGCCGCTGATGGACGCGCTCGGCGCGGTAGAAACAGAGTCAAAATGAACGCCCCCAATCGCAACCTCCTGTGGGCCAACATTTTTGTTGACGAGCTGGCCCGCGCCGGCGTGCGAGCGGCCTGCATTGCGCCCGGCTCGCGCTCTACGCCCTTAACGCTGGCCTTTGCCGGGCATCCCGGTATCAAGGTTTATTCATTGCTGGATGAGCGCAGCGCGGCTTTTTTTGCGCTGGGGCTGGCCCTGGCCGGCGGCGCGCCCGTGGCCCTGGTTTGCACTTCTGGCACGGCCACGGCCAACTTTTACCCGGCCATCATCGAGGCCAACCAGTCGCACCTGCCGCTGCTGGTGCTCACCACCGACCGCCCCCACGAACTGCGCGATAGCGGCGCAAACCAAACCATCGACCAGCTAAAAATGTACGGCGACCAGGTGCGCTGGTTTGTGGATGTCGCCCCGCCTCAGGCCAACCCGCCCGCCGCCACGCTGCGCTATTTGCGGGCGCTGGCCGGCCGCGCCGTGGCCGTGGCCCAGGGGTCAACCCCCGGCCCGGTTCACCTGAACTTTCCCTTCCGCAAGCCGCTGGAACCCACCCCCGTGCCCGGCGACGTGCCGGAGCAACCGGCAGACACGCTGTCTTATGGCGGTCGGCCCGATGGCGCGCCCTTTACCCGCATCAGCCGGGGCCGCCTGACCCCCACGCCGGAGCAGCTTGACATGCTGGCGGTAGCCATTCAAACCGCGCCGCGAGGCCTGATTGTGTGCGGGCCACGCTGCCCCGGCGGAGAGTTTCCGGCGGCGGTAACGGCGCTGGCCCAGGTCTCTGGCTACCCCATTCTGGCCGACGCGCTCTCCGGCGCGCGCTTTGGGCCGCACCTGGCCACCACCAAGGCGCTCATTCTGGGCGGCTACGAAACCTTTTTGCGGCCCGAATTTACGGCCCGCCGGCAGCCGCCCGACCTGATTTTGCATTTTGGCGTGACCCCAACCTCCAAGGCGCTGGGCGACTATCTGGCCGCGCTGCCGCCCCACACGCGCCGCATCGCCATCAACGGCAGCAGCGCCTGGCACGATGACGCCTACACCATCAGCGATTTATTGTGGGCCGACCCTGAACTTATCTGCCAACTGCTAACCGACCGGCTCAACCGCCTCGAATTGGCTCCCCGCGACGAGTCGTGGCAATCAACCCTCCGGCAGGCCGAGGCTCAAACCTGGCAGACCATTGACCATCTTAGCCGGGAAACCCATTTTGAAGGCGCGCTGCTGGCCGATGTGCTGGAGTTGCTGCCCAACCCGGCGCTGTTGTATGTCGCCAGCAGCCTGCCGGTGCGCCATCTGGACCAGTTTGGGCGGCCCAATTCGGCCAACCTGCGCGTCTTTGCCAATCGCGGGGCCAGCGGCATCGACGGCACTATCTCCAGCGCGTTGGGCGCGGCAGCCGCCACCAATTTGCCGCTGGTACTCGTGACCGGCGATTTGGCCTTTTATCACGATTTGAACGGCCTGCTGGCCCTGCAACGGTGCGGGGTTAAAGCCACCATTGTGCTCATTAACAACAACGGCGGCGGCATCTTTCATCGGCTGCCTATTGCCAACTTCGAGCCGCCCTTTACCGATTTGTTTGTGACTCCCCACGGATTGAATTTTGAACCGGCGGCGCGCATGTTTGGCGCGGCCTATCTGCCGGCCCAGACGCGGCCTGAATTTAGGGATGCCTTGAAAACCGCCCTCAACAGCGACACGTCGCACGTCATCGAAGCGCAAACCGACTCGCTGCTGCATGAAAGGGTGCGGCGAGAGATTGTCAGCGCGGTGGCAAAGCATCTGGGGACGTGAAAGGGAGACGTATTGCGTGTTCCGCGAGTGGTTTTTGCGCAATACGCACTCTGTAATCAAGTCAAAAAAGAGAGAGGAGCATTACCATGACCAACTGGCAAGAAGTCAAACAATACCAAGACATTACCTACCACAAAGCCGACCGGATGGCCCGGATTGCCTTTAACCGGCCAGAGGTGCGCAACGCCTTTCGGCCTAAAACGGTTGATGAGCTAATTGACGCCTTTAACCACGCCTGGATGGACCCCGACGTGGGCGTAATTTTGTTTACCGGCAACGGCCCGGCCAAAGATGGCAAATACGCCTTCTGCTCCGGCGGCGACCAGCGCGTGCGCGGCGATGCCGGCTATGTGGATGAGCAGGGCATGGCCCGGCTAAACGTGTTGCAATTGCAGCGCATCATCCGCTCGATGCCCAAGCCGGTGATTGCCCTGGTGGCCGGCTACGCCATTGGCGGGGGGCACGTGCTGCACGTCATTTGCGATTTGACCATTGCCGCCGACAACGCCATTTTTGGGCAGACCGGCCCAAAAGTGGGCAGCTTCGACGGCGGCCTCGGCTCCAGCTACCTGGCCCGCATTGTCGGTCAAAAGAAAGCGCGGGAAATCTGGTATCTGTGCCGCCAGTACAGCGCCGAAGAGGCCGAAAAAATGGGGCTGGTCAATACCGTAGTGCCGGTGGAAGAACTGGAGGCCGAAGGCGTCAAATGGGCGCAGGAAATTTTGCAGCACAGCCCCATTGCCATTCGCTGCCTGAAGGCCGGCTTCAACGCCGACTGCGACGGCCAGATTGGCCTGCAGGAGCTGGCCGGACACGCCACCATGCTCTTTTACATGTCAGAAGAAGGGCAGGAAGGGCGCAACGCCTTTTTAGAGAAGCGCAAGCCGCGCTACAACGAATACCCCTGGCGGCCATAACAATTTACGATTTTAGATTTTGGATTTACGATTGACATGCTCGACTGGCTGGCTCACCGGGCGGCGATATCGCCGCAAAAAATAGCCCTGATTTTTGGGGAGCGGGCGTGGACATACCGCGAACTGAACGAGTTGACCGCCGGGCTGGCGGCTCAACTGGTCGCCGCCGGCGTGGAAGCCGGGCAGCGCGTGGCCACGCTCATGCCCAACCGGGCCGAGTATGTCGGCCTGATTCACGCGCTGGCCCGGCTGGGCGCGGTGCTGGTTCCCCTCAACACCCGCCTGACCGCCGGGGAACTGCGCTGGCAGGTTGAGCAGGCCGATTGCCGCCTGGTGGTCTGCACGGCTGAGACAGAAACACAGGCAGCCAAATTAAACCTGCCAACCTGCAATCTGCAACCTGCAACCCGCTTAACCGCCAACCCGCAGCCATTTCAACAGGGTCGCCCGCTGGATTTATCCGCCACGCAGGGCATTGTCTTCACCTCCGGCACAACGGGTCGCCCCAAAGGGGCAATGTTGACTTTTGCCAACCACTTCTACAGCGCCACGGCCTCGGCCTACCGGCTGGGCACAGCGCCGGAGGACCGCTGGCTGGCCTGTATGCCGCTGTATCACGTGGGCGGTATTGCCATTATTTTGCGCTGCTGCCTGTACGGAACAACGGTGGTGTTGCAACCGGGGTTTGACCCGGCGGCGGTGGCTCAGGCGCTCGACACGCAGGAAGTCACGCTGGTATCGCTGGTACCGACTATGCTGCACCGGCTGTTGGAGAGTCACCCGGCCAGTCTGGCCAATCCACAACTGCGCTGCATTTTGCTGGGCGGCGCGGCGGCTCCGGCCCCGCTACTGGAGCAATCGCTGACCCTAAGTTTGCCGCTGGCGACCACCTACGGTCTCACCGAGGCGGCCTCGCAGGTGGCTACTGCTTCCCCCGGAGAAGTCCGGCTCAAACCGGGCAGCGTTGGCAGGCCATTAATGTTTTCCCAGGTGTCGATTTTAGACGACGATGGCCGACAGTTGCCGCCGGGCGAAATTGGCGAGATTGTGGTCGGCGGGCCAACGGTGATGCAGGGCTATTACCGGCAACCGGAGGCCACGCAGAAAACCCTGCCCAACGGCCAGCTACGCACCGGCGATATGGGTTATCTGGATGCCGACGGCGACCTGTGGGTGGTCCAGCGCCGGGCCGACTTGATTGTCAGCGGCGGCGAAAATGTTTACCCGGTAGAGGTAGAGCAGGTGTTGGCTCAATTTCCCGGCGTAATTGACGCCTGTGTCGTCGGCCTGCCCAACCAAGAGTGGGGCCAGCAGGTGGCGGCGGCGGTGGTGGTCAACGGCAACAGGGCGATTAGCGAGTCGGCGCTGCTGGCCTTTTGCCGGGAGCGATTGGCCGGGTACAAGCAGCCTCGCTTCATCCGTTTTGTCGACGCGCTGCCCCGCACAGGTTCGGGCAAAGTGCAGCGGGAGCAGGTTAGAGAGTTGCTAAGTTAAGCGTAAGGTCAAGAACATGTTAGCCCAAACAGAATTTGTCACAGAAGAAAAAACTCATCCGGTTGAAATTGGGCCGGGAGTGAGCATCGGCGGCCCTGAGGTGGTGCTGATGGCCGGGCCGTGCAGCGTGGAGAGTTATGAGCAAACGCGGGCCACAGCCGAAGCAATCTGTAAAGTGGGCGGGCGAGTGTTGCGCGGCGGCGCGTTTAAGCCGCGCACCTCGCCGCACAGCTTTCAGGGGTTGGGGCCGGAGGGTCTCAAAATTTTGCGCGCCGTGGCCGACGAGTTTGGCCTGCTGATTATTACCGAAGCTTTGGGCGCGGAACACCTACCTCTGGTGGCTCAATACGCCGATATCATTCAGATTGGCAGCCGCAATATGCAACATTTCCCGCTGCTGTGGGCCGCAGGAGAAACCGACAAACCCGTGGTTTTAAAACGCGGCTTTATGAGCACCGTGCAGGAGTGGCTGCTGGCCGCCGAGCACATTGCCAGCCGTGGCAATCAAAATATTATTTTGTGCGAACGGGGCATCCGCAGCTTTGACCCGGCTACCCGCAATGTGCTGGATACCGGGGCCATTGCGCTGGCCAAGCGGTTATCGCCCTACCCCGTTATGGCCGACCCCAGCCACGCCACCGGGCGGGCCGATCTGGTGCTGCCTGCCGCGCGCGCCGCCGTAGCTGCCGGCGCTGATGGCCTGCTGGTCGAAATTCATCCCAACCCCGCCGCCGCCCTGTCAGATGGCGAGCAGTCGCTGCCGCTCGCAGCATTGTCACAACTGGTCGATGAAACCCGGCGGGTGGCGCAGGCGTTGGGTCGAAAGCTCGTTTGACATATCCCGGATTCTCCACAATACTATGTGCAAATGTTTTTCTCCCCACAGATGTTACAACGATACTGATTATGATTCCATTCAGAGAAAAGCAATCTGATCCGCCTTCCGGTTCTCCTGATAAAAGCTGATTAATGTTCGTCATTTTCCATCTTTCTGCCTGGCCGAAGGCGACTCATCCGTGTTAGGGAAGGAATGATTATGACTGACGCAGTATCGACGTTGATTCCGGTGGCAGCGACCGTGGCTGTGTGCCTGGCGCTGCTCATTATCCTGGCTGCGGCTTATTTTATGGGCCGGCGCCGGCTGCAAACTACTCAGGCGACGATTCGGCAGCTGGAAGAAACCTTTGGGCTGGTCAACCACAACCCCAAAGGCATCTATCCCAATCTGCGCGGCCAGGTTGACGGGATGGACGTAGCCGTTGATGTGATGTTCCAGGAATACTCAAGATCGTATGGCAGTTCGACCGGCAAACGCCCCTGGACGCGGGTGCGGGCGCAGTTGCCGCAGCAGCCACAGGTGCAGGTGCGCGCGCGTCACCAAAAGATAGGCGAAACCATAGCATGGCCGGCGCGAGAGACCGGTAATCCGGCCTTTGACCAGAAATATGAAATATTTATACCGGAGGATACAGCCATGGACGAAGTTCTGCCACCCCCGGCGCAAGAGGCGCTCATGGCTGCGGACCCGCCGGTACATATCTTGAACAACGTTGTCTTGTGGACCAAAGCCAAAACCGGACACAGCCCTGAGTTGCTAAAAAATGCGGTGCGCTCTTGCGCCCGCGTGGCCGCAGCTATGGCTGGCAGCGCGGAAACAACAAGTTAAAAGAAAGGAGAGGGTATGAATAACAGGCTCCACACCCCCCATCCGCGACTTGCCGGCGTGGAGAGCGTCTACCGGCAAGAGCTACTACCCTGGCTGGAGCAGCAAGCCGGTAAAACAAGGCGCGCCCGAATCCGCTGGGTGATATTACAGGCACTGGGGTTGACCATTTTAGGCGGGATTATCTGGTATTTTTGGCAAGATTTAGATTTTCAAGAATTTGTGATTCTGGGCTTTCTTTATTTAATCTATTTGTGGCTTACCGGCGGGCCAAATATAAAATTGCACCAGGGCCGCAAGCGCAAAATACTGGAAAAAATCTGCGCCCATCTTGGCCTGAACCTACATGGCAGGTTGGACGGGCCGGCCGGGTTCAATTTTAAGCAGCCTGGCCTTAATCAAATTGTAGGAGACTACACCCGTTCTGTACAACCCCTGAATTTGAGCGGAGAGCAGGCCGGGCTACCGTTCCAGATAATAGAATGTAGCTTAACCTCAGGCCGGGGAGGGAGACCCAACACCTACACCAGAGGCGTATTCAATGGTCGAGTTTTCGCCGTTGATTTTCAAACGCCGCTGACTGAGCCGATTGTACTGAATCGCCAGGGAGAACTCGTCTACGGTATCCGCCGGGGCCATGAGGAGGCCGGCGTTAAGGATGAAGAGCACTTTTATGTCGGCCCACTGATGCTGTGGTCAGGAAATCCGCGCTTCTTGGATGACGCCATTCAGCGCCGCCTGCTCAATCTGGTAGAATACGTCGAACAGGAAGCAAAAGTCGACGCCATCGCCTGGAATGAGGAACGTATTATCCTGACCACAAAAAAGGGCGGGCGGAGTTTGCTTGATTATGGTGATTGGTGGACCGACCCGACCAACCCCAAAATAGTTGAAACCATTCGGGCTGATTTTACTTACCTGTTTAACATTGTGGAGCGGCTGGCAGCCCTCAAGCAAATTGCCCGGAAGAGATAAATTTTTGTGAATGCCAAAAATGTCGTCATTAGCCTCCTTGTTTTTGTGGTAATTGCCTGTGTCTGTCCGGTTTGCATTGCGGCTGTTCTGTTTGGCCTCGAGAGCCTGGGGAATGAATCATTGCGCGATACATTTGGCATCCTTTTTCTGGCCGGTCTGTGTAGTGTGGCGGTGGTGCCGGCGCTGGGGGGCGCGTTCTGGCGGCTTCAGCACACCTTTCGGTCTCGGGTGGCGGGGCGGCGGTTAGCCCAGGCTATGGGTCTGCAACCCCTGAACCAGTCAACCAAACAGCCGGCCATCTGGTACGGAGGAGAACACCAGGGCCGCCGCTTTGCCATTAAACCGGTCGGCTCAACCTATCGCTATTATGCCCAAGAGCGCAGCCGCATTGGTGTCAGATTTTATCTGCAAATTATCATGGAGGTCCTGGTTTCCGAACCGATGGGCGCAACCATTTACCGGGGAATCAAAGGGGCTTCGAAAAACCCACAAAATTTTGAAGAGGCATTTACCCTTGAAAGCGTTGGCCGGTTAGCCGGCACGGCCCAGGCGGCGATGTTTGATTTTGTGCAAAAAGGGTATCCCACCGGCATGAGCGGGCTTTCATTCCGCTTTAACAAGGGAACCCGAAACCTGAGCCTGCGCGACCGGGCAACCGTGCCTCCAGGAATGTTAGCGCCGGAAATATGGCCCGATGTCTCCGTCATTCTGGTTCACGACCACCCGGATACCGGCATCTCGCCAGAACAATTGCGCGCGTTTCTGGATGAGATGGCAGCGGTGGCCCGCGCAATTGAAGAGTCGGCCTGACAAACCGGACAGCGTTGCATTTATGGAGCGGATAAAATGGAAGAAAGCGGAGTTGAATCGGTTGTTGATTATCGGCAAGGGTTTCTTCAGGGGCTGATTAAAGATGGGCGTCCCTTGCTGGCTTTTACCGGCCTGAGCCTGGTTCTGTCGGGCGGTTTTGCTCTGTTTTTGGGGGCAACCGGGCAGTTTTTGCCGCACGATGCCCAGTATCTGGAAATGACAGCCGGCCAATTATGCGTTTTTAGCGATTGCCGCATTCTGGCCTTTATGATTCACGACCGGGTGGCCTTTGGCGGCGCGCTCATTGCCATTGGCCTGCTTTATATCTGGCTGGCTGAATTTCCGCTGGGTCAGGCTCAACCGTGGGCCTGGTGGCTGTTTGCGCTGAGCGGCTTATTGGGGTTTGCCAGTTTTCTGGCCTATCTGGGTTACGGTTATCTGGATACCTGGCACGGAGTCGCCACGCTGCTGCTGCTACCGTGCTTTCTCGGCGGGCTGGCCAAAACTACTGCGCTGTTTCCCGGCTCAATTGAACTTCGCTCGCTGTTTAAGCCGGCCCTGCCGCTGAACTGGCACACCTCGTTTGGCCTGGGGCGCCTGTTGCTGCTGGGGACGGCTGCGGGGATGATCGGCGGCGGCTTAACAATTTTGACCGTTGGGATGACGGCTGTTTTTGTGCCTCAGGATTTAACGTTTATGGGTCTCCGGTCTCCTGATTTTGATCTCATCAATCCCCGCCTGATCCCGCTGATTGCCCACGACCGGGCCGGTTTTGGCGGGGCGGTATTGACCACCGGCGTAACCGTATTTTTTGCGGTCTGGTGCGCTACCCCCTCGCGCAGTTTGTGGGAG
The DNA here is from genome assembly GCA_964486935.1 of uncultured Caldilineaceae bacterium. Classification (GTDB taxonomy): domain Bacteria; phylum Chloroflexota; class Anaerolineae; order 4572-78; family J111; genus CAZAPG01. The sequence continues at coordinate 61,854 of CAZAPG010000023.1, forward strand.
GTTCTGTTAGCGTCAGGCGTGGTTGGCTTTGCCACGGCAATAGGCATTCACCCCATTGTTGGGTATAATGATCTTGTCCATCTGGCTCCGGCTATATTGGGCGCAATCATATTTAGTGCCGGTTTGGTACTGTGCTATAAACCAATGGTGTTGAATGAAACTTAACGTTGTGCTGATCTCAACCTATGAAATGGGCCGGCAACCGTTCGGACTCGCTTCGCCGGCGGCCTGGCTGGGCAAGGCCGGGGCTACGGTGCGCTGCCTTGATTTATCAATTGACTCGCTGGATGCGGAGGCCATCGGGCAGGCGCACCTGGTTGGCTTTTACGTGCCGATGCATATGGGCACGCGCATGGCCGTCCCGGTCATCGAGCAGGTGCGGCGGCTCAACCCGCAGACGCATCTTTGCGCTTACGGCCTGTACGCGCCCGTCAGCGCCGATTATTTGCGCCGGTTAGGAGTCAACACCGTGCTGGGCGGCGAGTTTGAAAGCGGGTTGGTCGAGTTGGCCCGGCGATTGGATCAAGAACAGTCCAAACTGGAGTCCAAAACTATAGTTTTGGACTCCAAGAAGCGTGAAGGTTTAGAAAATAATCTTGCAAGGAATGGGAAAGGCGAGGATGGGGTTATCTCGCTGGCGCGGCAAGATTTTTTACGGCCCGACCGAAGTTTGTTGCCCAAACTGAACCAATACGCCCGGTTGATAACCGAAAATGGGCCGCCTCGCCTGGCAGGCTACACCGAGGCCAGCCGGGGCTGCAAGCATACCTGTCGCCACTGTCCGATTGTGCCGGTTTACCAGGGGCGCTTTCGAATTGTCCAACGGGAAATCGTGCTGGCCGACATCCGCCAGCAGGTGGGGGCCGGGGCGCAGCACATCACCTTTGGCGACCCCGATTTTTTCAACGGGCCGGGCCACGCCATTCCGCTGGTGCGGGCGCTGCACCGGGAATTCCCCGATTTAACCTACGATGTGACCATCAAAGTGGAGCACCTGCTCAAGCAGGCCAACCACCTGCCAACCCTCAAACAGACCGGCTGCCTGTTTGTGACCAGCGCGGTTGAGTCGTTTGACGGCCGAATTCTGGAAATTTTCGACAAGCAGCACACGCGGGCAGATTTTGAAGCCGCGCTCAAATTGTGTCGAGAAATGGATTTGCTGCTGACACCCACGTTTGTGGCCTTCACCCCGTGGACGACCCTGGCAGGCTACCGCCACTTCTTGCGCGAGTTGGTTCGGCTGGAACTGGTCGACCAGGTATCGCCCATTCAATGCGCCATCCGGCTGTTGATTCCGCCGGGGTCAAAATTGTTAGAACTGCCGGAGGTGCGGCAAATCATCGGCCCGCTGGACGAGGCCAAACTATCTTATTTTTGGCGCAACCCCGACCCGCAGGTTGACGCGCTGCAAGCCGATTTGGAATATCTTGTACAAAGCTGCGCCGCCCAGGGCATCCCCCGGCGCCAGGTATTCCGCCGCATCTGGCAGCGCGCCTTTGCCGATGTTGGCGACGCGGCGGGCAATGTCCCCTTTCCCGACCTGCCGCCCACTTCCGGCTTTGTGCCCTACCTGACCGAACCGTGGTATTGCTGAGCGGAACCCACCGAGGAGCAGTTTGCTTCTCTCTATCTGTAGCTTTAATAGGGAACTTCGACCCGGGCCAGGAACCAGGTGGCCAGCGCCATATCGCCCTGAATTGAAGTTTTTGAAGCCGCCTGCTCAACTCCCATTCGCCCGGAAGCCAGCCAGTTGAACTCAAGCGCATCCATTTGAATGATGGCGTCGGGCGTTATTGTCTGACCAAAACAATACGCGCCGCCGGCGGGTCCGGTCAACTCCAGGATGATGTTTTTCCCTTCAAGCTGACCGCGCAGCTTGTGGCAAACATCTCGGATAACCAGCGCCACAATCCGGCCGTCGTGTTCCGGGGTAAGAGCCATGTCTCGCCCGGTGGCCCGGCAAATATCCAGGCGGTGCATCCACATATCGCGGATATAAATCAGGTCGGTCAAATATTCAATGGGGACCGCGCCCAGAGGCGGCCCAAAAGGTACCGGGATGACTCGCAGCCACCAGGGCAGCCGCTGGCGGGTGCGAATTGCCTTTGGCCCAACGGCCCGTAACTCGGCGATTAATTCCGGGGGCGTTGCCCCGGCCCGGTCCTCAATCTGCTGGCGGTTTACGGCATCTACTTTTACTTTGGCCTGGCGCATATATGGATTTTGGAGATACTGCCGCTTAAATTCGGACCAAATGGCATGGCCGGCGCAGGCTCCGGCTAAATGGGCGACCATGTCCCGTACATTCCACAGGGTGCAGGCGGTAGGCTGCTGCCAATCTTCATCCGCTAAACGCTCCAACAGCGCCAACGTCCGCGCAAGCTCGGCGGCTGCCTGTTGGCCGGCCTCGGCATGACCCAGTTTGGGGATTTCGAGCGCGGCCTGAACATCTGCCCGCGGTTGGGTGTCCTTCATTGATAAACCCCCTGCGTTTTGCCAATGAAAAAACTAGTGGTTACCGTCTGGCGTTGGCCAGAGTATCGTGAGGATAGGGCAGGGGTTTATCGCTGGCCTGGGTGAGCCGGGCCATTTGCGACTCGCTCAGCGACCAACCGGCTGCGCCCAGATTCGACTCCAGGTGCGCCATTGCGCGCGCGCCGATGATGGGCGCAGTTACGCCGGGGCGATGCAGTACCCAGTTGAGGGCAACCTGCGCCGGCGTTTTGCCCGCTTCTTCGGCTACCGCAAACAGAGTGTCGATAACCGTCCAGGTGTGCTCGTTGTTGTACTTGTTCCACGCCTCGCCCCAATTCTGCTTTCCGGCCTCCTCGACGCGGCTGCCTGCTGGCGGCCCGGCCATCCCCCGCCGATATCTGCCGCTCAACCAGCCGCCCCGCAGCGGACTCCAGGGGATAATGCCCACGCCTTCGTTTTGGCAAACCGGAATCAATTCCAGCTCGATTTCGCGGTCAAGCAGGTTGTACAATGGCTGCAAGCAGACAAATGGCTCCCAGCCCATCTGTTGGCTCAGGTCAATGGCTTTTTGCAACTGCCAGCCGGCGTAGTTGCTGGCTCCAATGTAACGCACTTTGCCACTCTGCACCAGTTGGTTAAGGGTGCCCAGCGTTTCTTCCAACGGGGTGGCGTTATCCCAGGCATGCACCTGATACAGGTCAATATAATCTGTGCCCAACCGGCGCAAACTGCTCTCTACCCCGGCCAAAATGTGCTTGCGGCTCAGGCCGACATCATTGGGGCCTTCGCCCATCGGAAAGCGAACTTTGGTGGCAAGCACCCAGTCATCTCGCTTTTTGCCCTTGAGCCAGCGCCCCACAATCTCTTCAGAAACGCCCTGGCTGTACACGTCGGCGGTGTCGATAAAATTGCCGCCCGCTTCGGCAAAGCGGTCCATCATCTGGCGGCTAACTTCTTCCGTCGTTTCGCGGCCAAAGGTCATCGCGCCCAAACAAAGCTCGCTGACCTTCATACCGGTTTTGCCTAAAAAACGATAGTTCATATTTTTACTCCTGAAAATAACGGTGGCGGAGTATCAAAGCGCACTTTGACACTCTGGGTTTTCGGCCTCACTGTCGCCCCCTGGAACTGTCCGGCTCCTGCCTACTCAAGCTTGAAATTGTCCAGGTGAATAATATTCAACTCCGTGCTGCCCACATCTTTTTCCACATTTTCCAGCAGAATATAGACGGTGATGGCGCTGGCCTGCGCCCTGGCTTTTATGGAGGGATAGCGCCACTCATTGTCTTTGCCGTCGCGGTCGCTCCAAACCACGTTAGGGCTGTTGTAATCGCGCCCGCCGGTCGGGTCGATGCCAATGGATTTAAAGATTTTGCCGTCGGCCCGCTCGCCGGCGGTGCCTTTGTAAAAGGAGACAATGCTGCCGCCAAAACTGTATTCTCGACCTGGCTGGGCAGCCACTGTTTGCGAAAGGGTTAACTTGAATGAATAGCGGCTGGTAATCACCTGCGAGTGACGCCCGTGAATATGGTAATCTCGACCGCCGCCGCCAAAATATTTTTGGGTAAAGGGGCCAAACACGCCGCTGTTCATCAAATGCGGGCGGCCTTTGCCCTCATCGTGAATTTGCAGATTCCAGTATTTGCCATACTCCTCTGGAAATTGCGGCTCTTTCCAAACTTTGGCCTCGCCCTCGTACACAAACGGCTGGTACTCGTCAAAGCTGCCATTCATCAACTGCGGGTAAACTGAACCGGGCGCCGGAGCCGGAGAGGGTGCCGGGGCAGGGGCCGGACTCGGTGAGGGCGCCGGGGCGAGTGGGGGAGTTGGAGCCGGCGCGGCCCCAACGGCGCCGGCCCAGGGCGCAAAAATATCGGTCAGTTTGGCGGCCAGGTTCAAATCGCCGCTAATTTGTACCCGGCCCTGCTGGTAAGCCTGCACGGTATTCAGGTTGCCCCGCGATAAACGCACAAAATCGTCGCCGGTCATACCAATGGTTATGTTGGCCGAACCCGGCCCGGGGGCAACCGTGGCCTGGCCGTTGGCTACCGTCACCGTCCAGGTGCCGCCGCCGCTGCCGCTAAGCTGAAACTGATAGGCAATTTTCAACCCTCTGGCTCTATCGGCCCGCAGGCCGTTGGGCATGGCCGCTACATAGTCGGCCAGTTTTGGCTCGGCAGGGGCGGGCGAGGGCTTGGGTGGGGCCACCGGTTTTGAGGGAGAGGGTTGAACTGGCTGCGGCAATGGCGCGGTAGCCGGTTTGGGCGCAGGGGCCGGCTGCGGCTCAGACGTTCCCACCAGCGAGGCCCAGGGCGGAAAAAGTTCGGTAAATTTTAAGGCCAGGTGGGTATTGCCGCCTACCTGCACCCGTCCCTGTTGCACGGCGGCGGTTACATTGAGCTGGCCGTTGGCCAATTTTATGTAATCCTGCCCGTTCATGGAGATGGTTACATCGGGGCGGGCGGGCGCGCCGGCGCTGATATTACACTGCCCGTTATTAATGGCAATCCCCCAGGTTCCACCGCCGCCGCCGGTTACGTTTAATTGGTAAGTCACCTGTAATCCGCCGGCCTTGCTGGCTTGAAAACTACGCCTCATGGCTTGCACGTATTGTTCGGCTGTTGCGCTCATTAAATTTTCTCCCCTTTAAGAATAATGGTTTACTGCCGCCTGCAAATATCAAATGAACAACTTTCTTATCCGCCTACGTTAGCCCGTTTGACCCGCTGCACGATGTCTCGAATAATCGGTTCAAAATTGGGGTCGGCGGCTTTGAACTCGGCGCCGCTGATAACCAGCGGCGCGCCAAACACCACAATTTGCGCTCCCATCTCCAGGGTTTGAATGGCCTGGTCAATGGTCAGGCCGCCCACGGCCTGCACCGGAATATCCACCGCGGCCAGCACGTCCGGCAGGTCATCCAGCGGGCTGAGGCCGGGAATCATATTGCGCTCGTCAAAGCCGGTGTGGACAATAATATAATCGACTCCCAGCTCCTGCGCCTGGCGGGCGCGGCCCGGCTTGTTAGGGCAGAGCATCACATCGCACATTACCTGGCCGCCATACTTTTTGGCCATTTTCACCTGTTCGATAATGCTGGCGTCGTGGGCCTGGCCCATCACCACCACCATATTGGCCCCGGCTTTGAACATCATCTCGGCTTCCAGGCCGGCCCCGTCCATTGTTTTTAAATCGGCCACAATGGGCTTGTCGGGAAATTCTTGCCGAAAGGCGCGCACCGCATGGAGTCCTTCGGCCAGCAGCAGCGGCGTGCCAACTTCCAGCCAGTCTACCCCGGCCCGCGCCGCGCCCCGCGCCAAAGCCAGCGCCTCTGCCATTGTGGTTACATCAATTGAAACTTGCACGAGAGGATTCACGGGTAAAAACTCCAAAAAAAGAATTGCGGGTTAACTATTGGCGTAATGCGTATTATTCCACGCGCCACGTACTCCGCGCTATGTTTCATAGCCATCCCTCAAACTTGCAGCCGATGCCTATTCCTCATCCAGCACCAGCACCGATTTGACATTTTTGCCCGACTCCATGGCCCGGAACGCCTCTTCCCAACGGCGCAGCGGATACAGCCCGCCGATAACCGGCTGCAAATTTACCTGCCCGGTAGAGAGAAGTTGCAGCGCTCGCTCCCAGGTGGGGTAGGTGTGGCTAAAAGAGCCTTGCAGGGTTACGGCTTTGCCCACCAGCGGGTCCAGATTAAAATCCAGCGGCTGCGGCCCCCAGCCAATTTTGGTGATGCGCCCGTTGGGCCGCACCAGCTCCAGCGATTGCCTGAGCGCCTGGCTGACGCCCGTGCAGTCAACCACCAAATCCGCGCCAAAACCATCGCCCAGCGAACGCGCCAGTTTAACCGGGTCATCTTTGGGCAGAGTCAGGGTATAATGCGCGCCTAACTCGGCGGCCACGGCCAGCCGCCGGGAGTCGATTTCGGCGCCAATTACAATCAGGGTTCCGGCTCCGCGCAGCCGGGCCACCTGCAAGGCCATAATGCCAATTGGCCCCGGCCCCTGGATAACAACCGTATCGCCGGGGTTAATGAGCGTTTTTTCAACCAGCGCATTGTAGGCCACGCAGATGGGTTCGGTGAGGGCAGCGTGTTCAAAGGGCACATTGTCGGGAATGTGATGCAAAATTTGGGGACGAGCCGCCACGTAGCGGGTAAACGCGCCATCGGCCAGCGCGCCATACCCCAGCCGGTGGGGGCACATGTTGTAATTGCTGCTCAGGCAGTAAACGCACCGGCCACACACCGAAGCCGCTGTCTCGCAGGCCACGCGGTCGCCGGGGTTGAAGCCGGCTACCCGCTCGCCCACCTGTACCACCACGCCGCTAAATTCGTGGCCCAACACCAGGGGTAGTTTGACTTTCCAGCTTTGGTGGTTACGCCACATATGCACGTCGCTGCCGCACACGCCGGCGGCTTTTACCTGTAGCAAAACCTCATCAGGGCCGGGTTGCGGCTCCGGGATATCCCGAATTTCCACATCGCCGTCATTATAACCAAATTTTACCAGAGCTTGCATGGAAATGTTCCCTTTTCTCGCTGATTGAAACGTGGTACGTAGCGCGTAGCGATTTTCCACGTACTACGTACTACGCGCCACGTACTGCGCCGGCCCCATTTTACGCTTTATCAAAATACTTCTCTCGCATCATCCGCAAAAATCTAAGCGACTCCTGCATTTCGGCCATGCCGTTCATGCCGTCTTCAATGCTAACCCAACCATCAAAGCCGGCGGCAGACAGAATGGAAAAGATGGTATCGTAATCATTTAAGCCCTGGCCGGTAACGCCGTGGCGCAAATTGGGCGAGTAGCCCAGCGTGCCGTCGCTCTGGCGCAGTTCGTCCAGGGTAGCGCCTTCGGCTAAATAGCGGTCGCTGGCGTGCATCGTCACCACCCGGTCAACTACCCGGCGCAGCAGGTCGATGGGGTCGTCTCCGGCCACAATGGCGTTGGAGGGGTCGTACTGCACCCCAAAACAATCTCGCTCGGAAACGGCATCAAGAACCTGCAAAAAGATTTCTTGCTTTTGGGCAAACTCCGGGTAGTTCCACTGGCCGTCTTTGTAGTGGTTTTCCAGGGCCAGTATCACGTTATACTCGCGGGCCACCGGAAACAACTGCTCAAACGCTTCAACCACCCATTCCAGCCCCTGGGCCAGGCTAACCTGCGGGTAACGCTGGCCGGTCAGCACCCGGCAGGCTGCGCCGGGGCCGCCCAGCCGGCGGGTGATGCGAATCATCTCGATTTCGCGCTCCAGGGCGCGGCGGCGGCCATCGGGGTTGGGGTTGGTAAAATCGGGCGAGCAGCAGAGCATAGGCATGGCAAAACCGGCGTTGTGAATGGCCTCGCCCACCCGGTCGATGTAGGCGTTATCGAGGCTGGTAAAGAAGCCTTCGTACATTTCCAGCCCTTCGGCCTCCAGCTGCCGGGCCATCTCAATCCAGTTAAACACCGACATGGTGCGGTGCATGGAAATGTCATCGAGATAGCATTTGGGGAAGGCGGCGATTTTCATTTTTGCCCCGCGGCCTGGCTTTTTATTTGTCGCTCTTCGCAATCGGCGCAAATAGGAAAGGTGAGCCAGGCGGTACCGCCGCCGGGAAAACGCTCAGGGGCCGGGGCAACCAGGGCATCTTTAGCCGGCCGGTTGCACAAAAAACAGGGCAGGGGCGGGTCAACGCTAATCAACACCATTTGCCCGGCCGCTTCGGTATTGGGGGTGTAGGGGATAATGGCTCTGGCTACAGTTTGGTATTTTTTGGGCAGACTCGTTGTCATTTCGGCTCCTTTGCGGCCCTCAGTATATCATTGAAGAGGCGCTTCAACAATTTGCCGGGGGCGGGATTTGGGCGACTATTTCCACAAGGCCCACTGGATGTCGGCGTCGTTATCAACATCATCAAAGCGCATTTTGCCGATGCGCCCCTCGTCGGTTCTAAAGCAGGCGGCCAGGCCGGGGAAGGGCCTCATCGAGTCTCTATCATTAATATTATTTAGCGCATAGTGGCAATCGGCCTCGGAGACAATATCCAGCTCTACCGGGCCAATGGGCACCAGCCGCAGGTCGCCATCGTCATCCCACTTTTGTATTTTGTAGTCGTCGCCATCTTTGACCCACTTGAAATCGTCCCCTTTGTCCGATACTTTGCCATCCTCATCAAAATCTATGCCCTTGCCCAAATCAATCTCAGATGTTCTGTAGCCGCTGCCCTCCACCTCAATTCTGATGGTGCGCGTCTCAACCTGCCCATCCAGCCGCACCACCCGCAGCTCGTAAATTTCGGTAAAGCTGGGACATTCGGTGCGCCCCTGGTTATTGCCCGGCACCCCCTGGTTGCGATAGTAAACCTCTTTAACATTAACCGCATTCCAGTAAATGGTCACACATTCGCCAGACTTAATTTGGGTGCGGTCGGCGCCAAAGGTAATATCGGTTTGTTGAGCCGGGGGCGGAGCCGGTGAGGTGGGGGTGTTTGTGGGCGTGGGTGGGGCGGCAATTGTTGGCGCGGCTACAATCGGCACATTTTGGGCGTTAAAGCTGGTTGCATAAGTGGGGTTGGCCGACACCCAGCCCACCCCATTTGGGCCTGGCGGAAACCAAATTTGCCACCACGGGCCGGCCCCGCTGTTATTTTGACCAATAATTTCTGCCATTTGGCCGGGAGGCAGCACCCCCAGGGTTTCATACTGGGTTCCCGGACCCCGGCGTATATTTAGCCCGCCGGTAATCTGGACCACCAGATAGGGGTAGTCGGGCGTGGGGGTTCCCGCCGGAGTGGGCGTCTGGGTTGGCTCAGGCGAGGGCAGCGAGTCGCCCAGCCGGGTGGTGGGGGTGCGCTGCGGGGTGGGGGTAAAGGTGGGCGTGGGCGTGCTGGTTGCCGTTGCCGTAGGGGTAGACCCCACCTGAATAACAATTTTGTCCGACTCGCCCACAGCGCCGGCCGGGTTATAGGCCCGCACGTGCAGCGCATAACTGCCCGGCGCGTCGGGCTGCCAGTTTATTTTTGAGACCAGCACCGAGCCGGGCTGCGGCACCAACGGGCTGCTGCTGACCACCCGGTTATCGGCCAGTAAATCAACCTGGCTGATACCTTGCGAGTCAACCGCTTCAATCTGCACTTCTATTCTCTGGCCCCATTCAAATCGCTGCCCGGCCAGGGGGGCGGTAATGGCCACTTTTGGCCCGCCGCTTACCGGCGTCAGTTGAGTTTCCAGATAGCTAATAGTGGCTGCCGCAGCCGTGGCTGTGGCGTTGCTGGCCTGTTGAGCCGGGGCGCAGGCCAGCGCCAGGGTTAAGATAAAAACAAACAACAGAGTAAAACCAATAACGCGCATCATCCAACCTTCTTTTTTATTGTCACCGCACCATAAGCCAGACTCCCAAAAACAGCGCGGCTACTCCCAATACTTTAGATACATCAATTGGCCGCACCGCCGCCCCCAACAGGCCAAAATGGTCCAGCATCATCCCGATTGTCATCTGGCCGGCCACTATCAGGATAATGGTGGTGGCTACGCCCAGCCGGGGGATAGTATAGCTGACGGCGCTCAACACGACCAATCCAAAAATACCGGCAACCAAAGCGTACCAGGGCACATTGCGCCAGGCGGCCAGGTTGCCGCCGCTCATCATCAGCAGCGGAATGCCGGCGGCAATTGCGCCGCCCAAATGCACAATAAATACGCTTTCCATTATTCCCAGCCGCTGGCTCATTAAGCTGGCCAGCGGAGGTTGAAATCCCACGGCAATGCCGCCGATGAGTCCAATAATTAATACAGGCAGAACGGTTTGCATGAAGTAGCTCCACAGTTTGAGTAAAATAGGTTACTTGTTTTTTTGAATAGTTGGTAAATAAATTATGGTAGGATTGGTGATTATTGCCAACTTTCCCGTTGCGGAGATGCAATCGGCGCAAGAGGCCCCATAGTGCCGGTTAACAATGCCGCCCGTAGTTTCTACCACAAAACTTACCTGCACGGTTCCGCCGTTGGCGGGCAAGGCGGGTACATTCCACGAGACTACGCTGCCGGGCAGCAATGTGCCGCCGCTAATGTAGGTAGCGCCCGCCGGCACCACATCGGTGATGATCAGCCCCACGGCATCGGTCAGGCCCGTGTTGGTTACGGTGAGGGTGTAGGTAATCGGTTCGCCGGGGTTGGCGGCGGCCGGGCCGCTTTTGGAAATCAACAGAATGGGTTTGTTGGTAATGGTCACGCGGGTTGTATCGGCGTGGCTCATACCGCCGGTATCTACTACTGTCAGCTTGAAATCGAGGTTGCCCAACGTAGCCGGGGCGGTAAAGGCGGAGCGGGCCGAATTGCCTCCGCTCAGGTTGACGGCTGCCCCGCCTGTTTGAGTCCATTTATAAGCCAGCGCGTCGCCATCGGGGTCTGCGCTTTGCGACCCGTCGAGAACCACCGTAGTGCCGGGCGCGGCAAATTGCGGCTCGCCGGCCCGCGCTACGGGCGGCTTTTCAACCCAAATGGGGCTGCTGTAGGCCAGGTAGTGCCAGCCATCTTGATAAACCCCGGCATAATAGTAATGGTTCTGTTTGGCGGCAACTGAGGGGCTCCAGGTAGACCAGACGCTATTGGGAATTGTGGTGCTGGCTATGGGGATGCCGTTATCGTATAGCAACATTCGCAGCGGTTTGCCGGTTGGGTTGGGGTCGTACACGGTAATGTTGAAATTAATCGAGCCGCTGTTGGGAATAGCCGACCCCATCCACGCGCCGTTGGCCCGCATGGTAACTGCCAGATTCGAGTCATCCGGCGAAACAAAAAATGTGCGGCGGTTCGCCAGGGCCTCTAAAATGGCCTCCGGGGTAAGGGCGGTTGCCACCAGGCCCATAAGCGGGCAACAGCCCCAGTTGGCAATGTGGGTGTCTCTATTTTTTAGCGTGCCCAAATGCCAGCCGGAGTTGAGGCTTAAAAAAAACTGGTCGGCGGTACGTAGTTCTTGCAGCACCATTTTTTGGTCGGCGGCGGGGTAAAACTGGAAATCGTTAAAGTTGGTGTTTTCCCAATCGCTGGGGTGGTTAAACTGGCCTATCGCCGTGGGGTGGGCCACCAGCCAGTCATAAAACTCGGCAAAGGTGTCGTAATTGGGGTCGGTAGCGGTAATGTAAGTATCGCTGCCAAACACGTTAATGTGGCCGCGAGGGTTGGTATACTCAAAACCGGGCAGGGCCACAAACTGGCCGTTAACCGTGGCAAGATTGGCCTGATGCAAAATATCCTGCCACTCGGCGGCATCCATCATAAAGGCGTGCTCGGTGAGTCCGTAAAAGTCCAGGCCACTGGCGCGGGCCATTGTAAAGGCATCATTTGGGACGCCCCAGCCATCGGAGTAGCCGGTATGGCCATGCAGGTCGCCAAAGTAAATGTTCATGCCGCTGCCCGGCAGCGAAGCGCCGGCGGCTCCAAGGCCGTCTGCGGCCGGCGCGGTGGTAAAGGACCATACTTTATCTGCGGGCAGGGGGTGGCCGCTGGTATCGCGCAGGCCGGTAGTTACGGTAGCGGTGTAGGTAGTACCGGGGCGCAGCGGCGTGTCGGGATGGAAGATAGCCATTTTGCCCGTTGCAATGTACTGTAGCCGCCCGGCCAGGCGGGTGGCCCCCTGGAGCAGGTAAAATGTTTTGGGGGTGAGGGTGCGGGGGTCCATATCCTGCTCAAAGGTGAGCGCCACCAGGGTGTGGGTGGGCACGTTTTGCGCGCCCATCGCCGGGTTGGTCCAGGTGCGGGCGCTGCTGATGGCCACATCGAGAGCGTTCATGATGGCGCAATTTGCGCCGGAAAGCAGTTCGCACAAAAAATCTGTGCCCGGACGCGGCGTGGAAATGGAGGGAGGGGTGGGGGTGGGTTCGGTGGCAGTAACCGGCCGGGCCGGATGCATAAGCCACAGCCCGGTTAGCCCCAACCCCGCAGCAAAAACAAACCACAACACCAGCTTTATTTTTGGGTTGAACAAATATTTACCCATAGATTATCGCAGGTAGCTGGCCCCGTTAATATCTACAATAGAGCCGGTTAAAAATTCGGCCCCGGCGGAGGCCAAAAACAAAATCGCGCGGGCAACTTCTTCTGGTTTGGCAACCCGCCCCAACGGGCTTTGTTGGCGCGCGCCGGTTTTCTGGATAATTTCTCGCACCCGTTCGGTCTCTACAAAACCGGGCGCAACCGCAGTAACAAAGATATTATGGGGGGCCAGATGCACGGCCAGCGATTGGCTGAGCGCATTCAGCCCGGCTTTACTGGCTCCGTAGGCCGGGTTGTTCGGCTCGCCCCGAAATGCGCCACGCGAGCTCACATTCACAATCCGCCCGCTGCGGCGCTCAATCATATGGCGGGCCACGCAGTAACTTACGTTGGCCGCGCCGATTAGATTGGTGTTAATGACCTGCTGCCAGGCGACCTGCCAGGCGTGATAATCGGTGTTATCCAGCGGATGGGGCTGGTTGGCGGCGGCGTTGTTAACCAGCACGTCGATGCGGCCAAAGCCGGCCAGCGCGGCATTGACCATTTGTTCCACGGCCCCGGCTTCGGCCAGATTGGCCTGCGCCAGCAGATGCCCCTGCCCCGGCAGAGAGTCTATTACGGCCTGGGCTTTTTCCTGCTGCTGATGATAGTGGACCGCCACTTGCGCGCCGGCCCGGGCAAAGGCCAGCGCTGTGGCCCGGCCAATTCCCCGCGACGCGCCGGTAATAAGCACGCATTTACCTTGAAAAGAAAAATCCATTTTCCGTGTCACCTGGTTACTGAAATTGCGGCAGTACGGTTTGGGCCAATCCTTCCAGGCCATCAATATCATCCTGGTCAAGCCACTGCATCATAAGGCACTGCACGCCGGCTTCGGCCAGCCGGCCTAACTGGTCAACCACCTGGGCGGGTGTGCCGACAATGCGGTTTTCGGCCCGCAGGTCGTCGGCGGAGCGGCCCTGGAGTTTGCGGCTCAGGTCGGCCTCATTTCGACCAAAAACCACGTTAGCCATAAGGCTGCGGCGCACCTGGGCAGGCGAGCGGCCCCGGGCTTGCAGCAGTTCATCAAGCTGCGCGTTAAGATTGGCAAATTTTTGGGGCGACAGGTAGACGCTGTTCCACTCATCGGCATAGCGGGCCGCCAGCGGCAGGGTGCGTTTAGGCCCGTTGCCGCCGATGATAATGGGCGGGCCGCCCGGTTGTTGAGGCCGGGGCAGCAAAACAGCCTCGTTAAGCTGATAATATTCGCCCTGATAGTCAACCGGCTCGTCGCTGCTGAGCAGTTGGGTAATAATGTCCAGCCCTTCCTCAAAACGTTTGAAGCGCTGCGGCACGTCCAGCAAATCCCAGCCGTAGTTTTGGTGCTCGCGCTGTTGCCAGCCGGCCCCCAGACCCAACCGCAGCCGGCCCCCCGATAAATCATCCACGGCGGCAGCCATACGGGCGGTCATGGTAGGGTGTCGAAAAGAAACCGGCGAAACCAGCGGGCCAAACTCTAGCCGTTGGGTGTGGCCGGCCAGCCAGGTCAACGAGACCCACAACTCCAGCGAGTCTTTATCTGGCGGGCGGGCGTTGGTGTAATGGTCGGAGCGATACAGGCCGGCATAGCCCAACGTTTCGGCGGCCTGGGCCAGCCTTTGCCAGCGCGTCCAGTTGAGACCATCCTGACCTTCCAACATGATTGTAAGTTTCATAAATACACATCTCCTTTTTATTTTACGCTGGCACAAGTATTATCCTTTGGGGGTGTCCTGTCAAGTTGGGCGGTAAGGGGGCGGTAGTTTCAGGCAGGTTGTAGCAATAGCTATAGAAGTTACGCAGTTGAACGACAAACGCACCCTTCGATACGGCTAACGCCTACTCAGGATGCGTTTTGGAGCGACTGCACCTCTTGATACACTTGGGTTGCGAACTGTGTAAATCCTAAGCTATTTGCATTGAGAAGGCTCTCTTGACCTGCCTGACCTTGCGGGGCTATATGGCGGGCCGGGTCGCCGGCCCTGATGAAACGACTCTTGGGCCCTAGTTCGCGGGGGGTGCGCCATAAAAAAAAGCGCCGGGGAAATCATCGTCTACCTTTTTTTGTTTGCCGCTCCACTGCTCAATCTCGATGCGGTAAACGGCGGTCCGGTCGAGTTCTTCCGGGGTAATGGGGCGATAGTGCTGGCCAGGGCGCAGATGGGGAAAGTATTTATCCAGCAGCAGTTGCAGCCCGTATTCGGCCTCGGCCCTGTTGCTAATAATGGTGGCGATGCCAAATATTGTCACGCCGGAATATTCAACGCTAAATTCCAGAGCAACATCAGCCGGCAATAAGCGACCCATCTCGCTAACGCTGAAGCATACCTGCTGGCAAGACTCAACATTGGCCTGGGTGCGGCCAACGCGGGCAGTGTGCATATAGATGACCTGTTTAGCCTGGTCGTACACAAACAAATTGCTGTTGATAAATGGTTGTCCATTGTTGACCGTGGCCAGCGTTCCAAACGGAGCGCGGTGCAGCAGCGCGCAAATCCAGGCGTCATCGGTGATGGCCCTATCCTGGCGGCGCACGTGGTTGTAAGGCAATGTTGTGTAATCTTTGGGCATTTTTACTCCCTTGAAAATAAAATTGGTGGAATGTCAAAGTACACTTTGACACTCCGGGCTTTCATTCTTGTTAGCGTTAATCCGGCAACTATGGTAATCTTACCGGCAAAGTGGACTGAATACAAGAGCCATTTTTGCGGAAAGTGAGGGGACCAATTTATGGCCAAATCATCGTCGTTTATTACGCTGGCGGGTATTGTGCTGGAGCCGGATTCGGCAACGCCGCTGTATCGCCAATTGTATGAGCGGCTGCGCCAGGCTATTTTAAGCGGGCAACTTGCCGCGGGCACGCGCCTGCCGCCAACTCGCGCCCTGGCGGTTGAACTGGACGTGTCGCGCAATACGGTGGTTAACGCCTTTGACCAATTAACGGCCGAAGGGTATCTTGAAAGTAAGGTAGGGGCAGGCACTTTTGTAGCCCACGTTTTGCCTGAAGAGACGCTTCAGGTTGGGCCAGATACGTTTCTGGAAACCGGGTTGACCCCAACCTTCCCCCCAAAAAGTGATGGCGCTTCTGTTTTATCTACCCGAGGCGCGGCGATTACAAGCACCCCTGCGCTATCGCTGTGGGGGCAATCCCGCCTTCGTCCTTTTCGGCCAGGGTTGCCCGCGCTTGACCGGTTTCCATTTAAACTATGGGAAAAATTGATGGTGAAGCAGTGGCGCAAAATATCTGGCGATGCGTTAAGTTATGGCCAAACCGCCGGCTACCAGCCGCTGCGTCGGGCGATTGCCGCCTATTTAAAGGTAGCGCGGGGCGTGCGCTGCGAGGTTGAACAGGTTATTGTAGTTGGCGGCGCGCAGCAGGCCATTGATTTGGCGGCGCGCTTGTTGTTGGACCCCGGCGACGCGGTTTGGATAGAAAACCCCGGCTATTTGGGGGCGCGAGGCGCGCTGCGCGGAGCCGGAGCGCGTCTTGTTCCCGTGCCGGTTGATGCGGAAGGTTTAAATATTGAGGCCGGAGTTGCGCGCTGCCCCACGGCGCGGATGGTCTACATTTCGCCTTCGCACCAGTACCCGTTGGGCGTAACCATGAGCCTTAGCCGCCGGTTGGCTCTGTTACAATGGGCGGGGCAGGCTAAAGCCTGGATTCTGGAGGATGATTACGACAGCGAGTTTCGCTACACCGGACGCCCGCTGGCCGCGCTGCAAGGGCTTGATACAGCGGGCCGGGTAATTTATATCGGCACTTTTAGCAAGGTGCTGGCTCCGGGGCTGCGGTTGGGGTATCTGGTAGCGCCGCCGCAACTGGTAGATGCGTTTGTGGCGGCAGCGGCGCTGTCCAACCGCTGCCCGCCGCTAGTAACTCAGGCGGTGCTGGCCGGCTTTATCAACGAGGGACATTTTGCCCGTCACATCAGGCAAATGCGCAACCTTTACGCCGAACGTCAGGCAATTTTGGTTGAGGCCGCCGAAAACCACCTGTCTGGCCTGCTCAAGGTAGAACCGGCCGAGGCGGGACTGCATCTGGTTGGCTGGTTGTCAGAAAAGGTTGACCCCCAGGCGATTAGCCAACAGTTTACCCGCTACCAGGTTGAAGCGCCCTCACTCTCGCATTATGCCTTGGAGCCGCTGCCCCGGCCCGGCCTGATGCTGGGCTATGCCGCCTTTACCCTCAACGATATTGAGGCTGGGGCGCAGCGGCTGGCCCAGGCGTTGCTGGCGGCCCGGCAAGGGTGATGTTGCCCGGCGCATCGTTGTTTTTGGCATAAAATCATAGTATACTGCGGAAAAGTTGTACTCAGGAGCAAAAGAAGAATGTCTGAAAATATTAAACACTACGGCCAATATGTAGGCTTTCGAGAGGACAAATTTTACAAAACCACCCTTTTTAGCGGTGATTATCTGATGATAGGTTTAAACTGCCTGGAACCGGGACAGGTGCAGGCAGTTCATTCACATGCGGACCAGGACAAATTTTATTTTGTGCTTGAAGGCGCCGGCCATTTTACCGTTAACCAACAAGTAACCAAAGCCGGGCCGGGCCATGTGGTTTGGGCCAGGGCCGGCGCGCCGCATGGAGTTGAAAACAGGGGCAGCGAGCGGCTGGTGATTTTGATGGGGATTGCCCCCTCGCCGTAAAAGCGGTAAGGCCGGGAAAGCCCCGGCCCTTTGTAATCAACAGCGCTCGCAGAGTCAACCAAAAGATAACCCGTGTTACCACACGCCGGGGATACCGTGCTCAAGCTGAATGGTGGCGACCACCTGCCCGTGGTCAGACTCCCAAAATGGAATCCGGTCATCGCTTAAGGTTTCATCAATCAGGTGGTCATTAAAAACCTTTACATATTCTACATAGCCTAACCGTTGGGGGTTTTGGCGCACAAATTCCTGGCTTACTAAAATATGGTCAAGGCTGTCGTAATGGCCGTTGTGCAGGTGGGTGTAGTAAACATCGCGATAGCTTTGCCGGGCCTGAATGTCTTTAACGTTGTACAGGTGAACATCCCACAACTGCCGCTTCACTTCCATAGGCAGGTTGCGCCACGGTTCCGTACCGACCATAATTTCGCTGGTAACGGCCTGGCCGTCATCGTTAAAATCGCCCATAACAATTACGGGCAGGTTGGTGTTTTCTAGTTCATCCAGCAGCAGGTGGCGCAGCGCGGTGGCTTCGGCGGCCCTAATCATCAGCGAGCGGGCATGTCCCAGAGCTTGCTCGCGGGGGTCGTGCGGATTTACCTCATCGGGCACTTTGGGGCGTTTGGATTTGAGGTGAACAACAAATACCATCACGTCCAGCTCATCGCTGAGTCGCATTTTGACTTTTAACACCGGCCGCGAAAAGTTAGAAATAGGTACGGCTACGCCGTCAATTTCCAGTTGGGCTTTTGGAGGAAACTCGGGGATGATATCGTGCTCTAAAATTGGGAAACGGGAAACCAACCCCACTGCCGGCCCGTCGCCGCTTCTTTCGCCCACGCTAATGCTGGCTTTTTCGTAAATTCCGCTGGCCTCTAATACATTATTCAACGCAGCAATGTGAAAAATTTCCTGAAAACCAACAATATCGGCGTTCATTCGCTTAAGTTGATAGGCAAGCCAGCTAACCTTTTTTTCATAATCTTCCCGGCGATACTGGCGATTGTAATACCGCTCTTCTGGTAAGGCCAGATTGAGTAAATTAAATGTGCCAACTTTAAAATATTTTCGACTCATTCTTAACCTCTTTGTTATAAAATAGAATTGAGTTTGGAGATTGTTTAAATAGTGGCACAACTTTGCAATTAGCGCAACTAGAAAAAAGTACCGCGGGGGTTTTGTGCGTTGTTGCGGGGGGAAACAGCAAATAAAAGCCCCGATTTTATCATCGGGGCTGGCTGTAAGCGCCGGTTTGGCTGGTGTTAAATGTCAAACTGAAAGTGGCGCTCGTAACGTGAACAGGCGCTGAGAAAATTATTCAGTTCGCGCCATTCGGTATAAAAATAGATGAATGGTTTAAAACCTGTTTTGATTAAAAAATTAATCTTCCCCATCACGTTGCCCCCTTGCAATTTGATAATGTATTACACACTTGATAGTATACTGGTAAATGCTGTGAGAGATATTAGTATCTTCTATGAATTCGGTTAGAATCTTTGGGGAGTTGGACAGTCCCTATGCCTGCGGCGGCAACGAAGAATGAAAATGTCATTGCGAGGAGCGGTTTTTGCGACGAAGCAATCTCTTCACTGCCAGGTGGAGACTGCTTCGCTCACGCTCGCAGTGACACCAACGAAGTCTATTTACAAGGGAGCAGACCTTTGAGGTTTTCAAAACCTCAAAGGTCTAGACAATCTGTTATTTTCAAGGGAGGCGTCCAATGAAATACGACCTTGTTTTTGAAGGAGGCGGGGCCAAGGGTATGGTTTTTGTGGGGGCCATGCAGGCATTTGAAGCGAAAGGACACACTTATGGTCGTCTGCTGGGAACCTCGGCGGGGGCAATTACGGCGGCGCTGTTGGCGGCCGGTTACTCGGCCCAGGAAATGCTGGAGGTTTTGAACGAAAAGGAAAGCGGCAAATCGGTGTTTTTGAGCTTCTTGAGCACGCCCACCGGCTTTGACAGAAAATACATTGAAAACAGCGTCACCTACACCTTTTTACAGCGAGTCAACATCCCGCTGGTGCCGGAGAGTGTGGAGCGAGCGGTAGACAACTGGCTGATTAACGCCCTGATGCTGCAATCCGGCTATCGCAGCCTGTTCTCGTTTGTAGAGTTGGGCGGCTGGTTTTCGGCCCACAAATTTATTGAATGGATGGCCCAAAAGCTAGACAGCGGCGTTTACCGGGGGCAGCCGCGCCGCTTTAGCCAGATGACCCTGGCCGAATTTTTTGCGGCCACCGGCGCCGAACTATCGGTGGTGGCCTCCGATACGGTGGGCGAGCAAATGCTGGTGCTGAACCACCTTACCGCCCCTAATTGCCCGCTGGTCTGGGCTGTTCGCATGTCGATGAGCATTCCACTGCTGTGGCCCGAAGTGGAGTGGCAGGCCGGCTGGGGCCGCTACCGCAACAGAGATATTACCGGCCATCTCGTTGTTGACGGGGGCTTGCTGTCCAACTTTCCGCTGGAGTTATTCATTTCAAACCAGCCCCACGTGACCAATGTGATGGGCCCCAAGCAAAGCGAAGGAGTGCTGGGCCTGTTAATTGACGAAACCCTGCCGGTTGAAAACGCCCCGGTTAATATAGGAAACCCCTCGCTTGATATTAAAGAGCTGCGCACGGTGCGGCGCATTGGGCGGCTGCTTAACACCGCGCTCCAGGCAAACGATAAAATGGTCATCGATTCCTTTGAACAGCTTGTGGTGCGACTCCCGGCCCAGGGTTACGGTATCATCGAGTTTGATATGAGCGACCGGCGCAGAGAGGCGTTGGTCACGGCAGGTCGAGAGAAAATGCTGCAATATTTTGACCAGCAAGGCGTGAGAATGTATCGCCTGGATGAGTCGACCAGCCGCCAGGCCGATAAAATTGCCACCCATCTGTTGAGCCAATAACCGGTACAGGTTACTCCCAGGCCGGCAGTTCGGCCTGCTCGGCCAGTTGGCGCATGGTCGACTCATAAGCCTGCATGGTGGCCTCTACCGAGCCGCGCCATTGTAAGGGATTGCCAATTAATACGTCTGAAAAAAAGGGCACCAGCAGAAACTCGCCCCTGGGCAGGGCTTTGCCCAAATTGCGCATAAAAACAGGGATGATGGGGATTTCGGGGTGGCGCTCAACCAAACGCGAAACGCCGCTTTTAAATTGACCCATCTCCTCCGGCGCGCCGCGAGAACCTTCGGGATATAACACCAAAATCTGGCCGCTTTGCAGCGCCTCCGACATTTGGGCCAGGGGGTTGCTGTTTTTGTGGATGCGGCGGCGGTCGATGGGGATAATGCGCATAATATTCAGGCTGAACCAGGCCAGCAGTTTGTTGCTTAAAAAATAATCCGCCGCCGCTACGGGTCTAACCTGGTGCAATTGGGCCAGGGGCCACAACGAAAGCAGAACCAGCGTGTCGAGGTGGCTGTTGTGGTTGGCCGCTACAATGGCCGGGCCTTTTAGCGGCAGGTAATCTCGCCCCTGAACATTCAGGCCAATAATAATCATAATCAGAGGGCGAACAAACAGCGCAAAAAACATAATCTGCAAAAGTTTCATGCTTACCCCCCCTGATAGCGCAGATAATAAATCAGGTAAAAATACAGCGGCGCGGTAAAAATAATCGAATCGATGCGATTGAGCATACCGCCATGGCCGGGGGTCATGGTGCCGCGGTCTTTTAAGTGCAGGTCTTGTTTGATGGCGGCCAGCGTAACGTAGCCAACAAAGCTGGTAATGGCAATGATTGCCCCCACCCCCACCGCCTGCGCCGGGGTAAAAGGCGTGAGCAGTGGTGCGGTTAGCCAGCCCAGCAGCGCCGACGTGCCTGTGCTGCCGGCCAGGCTGGCCCAGGTGCGGGTGGTGCTTACTTTAAGCCTGAGCCAGGGCCGGTTGAAAATACGGCCAAACACAAATTGAGCTACATCGCTAAGTTGGGTAAGAATTATCAGAAAAAGAAAAAGACCCGCGCCTCCGGCCACGGGATTTACCGGCAACGGCAGCGCCAACAAGTAGGCCAGATAACCCAAACTATAAATGGTCATCAACATCCCCCAATTCAAGGTGCTGTATGCCTTTAAAAAGCCCTGAGACTCGCCTACAACGACCATTAATAAAACCAAAAACAAAAACAGGTAGAGCGGCAAAAACGCCACAAATGCCGCAAACCAGCCTTGCCAGATAAAGTAAAATTGAATAGGGATAGCCAGGTAGGCAAAAAACAACACTCTGCGGTCGGCCCGGCGAGTGGGGGTAATAGACAGAAATTCCTTAAAAGCCAAAAAAGAGATAAAGGCAATAAACAGCAGCAGGTAATTGCGGCTAAACACAACAGCCAGGGCAAACACGCCGGTCATAATCCACGCAAATTGAAGCCGCAACCCAATTTTTGGTAGATTATGCGCCGGCCTGAGCCGGTTGAGGAGCCAGTAGCCCAGCGTGGCTGCAACCAAAATTATAATAACCGCGCCGGTAACAATTGCCACATTCCAGTTGTTTTGAAAAAACGCCACGGGGCGACTCCTCAGTTGAGCTAATTCTCATTTTACTGTATTTTTGTTTATAATAGAAGGAGGCATTTATGAATAATGGATATTACGTTCCCAAAAAAGCAATGGTCATTGTTGCCCACCCCGACGATATTGAATTTAGCTGCGCCGGCACGGTTGCCCGGTGGGTTAAAGATGGAGCCGAAGTGGTGTATGTGCTCTGCACCAGCGGCGATGTGGGCATTGCCGAACCGGGCATGACCAAAGAAAAAGCAGCCAAAATTAGAGAAGCCGAACAATTAGCTGCTGCCCAGGTAGTGGGCGTTAAAGACGTTATCTTTTTGCGAGAGCCGGACGGTATGCTGGAAAATACTATGGCGCTGCGCAAGCGGCTGGTGCGCGAAATCAGGCGCTTTAAACCCGAAGTGGTCATTTGCGGCGACCCCACCGTGGTTTTGGCCAGGTCAGACTACATTAACCACCCCGACCACCGGGCGGCAGCCGGAGCCGCGCTGGATGCGGTTTTTCCGGCGGCGGGCCAGCCCAACCTGTTTGAAGAACTGGCCCAAGAGGGGTTGACCGCTCACAAAGTGCGTAAAGTATACATCATCAGCTTTGGCGAAGGCGACTATTTTGTCAACATTACCGATACCCTTGACTTGAAAATAGAGGCTCTCAGAAAACATGCCAGCCAGATGGGCGACTGGGACCCGGAACCGCGCCTCAAAGAGTGGTCGGCCGAAACCGCCCAGGGCAAAGAAATGACCTACGCCGAAGCGTTCAAGGTGGTAACGCTCGTCAGCGACGAAGATTTTGCCAAAATGAATGGTCGAGAGAGCAACCCTCTGGAATGAACATTGTGGTTTGTGGGTTGCCGCGTCGCAAACAGGTACTTTAGTTTCATTGAAATTGCCGATAAATTCTTACATAATCAAGCTGGTCAGGTTCAAGTAGCCCCAGCACGCTGGCCCGGAGACAACATGGTTGACACTGAGCAAGTTTTTGTTTACGGCACCCTGCGCCCGCCACAGCCCAATACCCCCCCCGATGACAGCCGTTACTACCCCAATATTGTCTCCCATATTCGCCATGTTGCGCCGGCGCGGGTATCAAAGGCCGACCTGTACACCCTGGGCACTTATCCGGCTGCCCGGCCGGGTAGCGGCCTTATTGTGGGAGATTTGCTGACGGTTGAGCCGGCGGCGCTGCCCATTATGGACCGCATCGAGGGTCATCCCACTTTTTTTCAGCGCGATAAGGTAACGGTTCAAACCGAAACCAGCCCGGTAGAAGCCTGGATTTACTGGGCGCCGCCAGGAATGGTGATTGGCCGGCGCAAAATTACCGGCGGCGATTGGTTTAAACGCGCCCACAATGATGGCCTGGAAGCAGAGGATTTTGCAGTCGATGAGTCTAACATTGATGAAACCCTGCTGGCCCTGGTTAAGCGTTTTGCCCAGGCCGAGTGCAGTTGGTTGAGCAGCGTGCGGCCAGATGGCCGCGCCCACAGCGCGCCTATTTGGCACGTTTGGTACCGGGGCCGGGCCTATGTAGTGGCGCAATCAACCGCAGTCAAAACCGTGAATATTTTGGAAAATCCCAATGTGGTCATTACCCACCCCGACCCGGTAAGCCCGGTAATTATCGAGGGATGGGCCACGCCGGCGCCCGCCCTGCAAAGCAGATTACAACCGCTGTTTGAGTCAAAATATAACTGGAACATCAGCACCGACCCCGATTACGACACCGTTATAGAAATTACCCCCACCAAACTAATTGCCTGGGGCGATTATGGCCAGGGGCGCTGGCCGGGCATCGACGTGTTGCAAATCTGGTCAATTTAAAGGGTCTTCCCAAATTTTGGGAACAGACAGGGGGCGCGGGGGGTATCCCCCCGAATCCCCCCCGGTTTGCCCCAAATTCCTAAAATTTGGGACGCACCCAATTTAAAAAACAAACTTTTCATAAAGCTGATTTGTGGCTATAATCTTTAGCGTGTTCTGGCAAAACCCCAACCTGATTCCATCTTGAGAAAGGTCTAAAACCTCATGAGCATTTTAGTAACCGGCGGCGCAGGTTACATTGGCAGCATTGTAGTTGAACAGTTGGCCGAAGCCGGCGAGTCGGTAATTGTTTACGATAATCTTTATCAGGGCCACAAAGAAGCAGTTCATCCTAACGCCAAATTAATTGTTGGCGATTTGGCCGATGCCGGCGCCCTGAACAAAACCTTTGCCGACCACCAGATTGAGGCCATTATGCATTTTGCCTCGTATACGCTGGTGGGCGAATCGGTGGCGCACCCGTTTATGTATTTGGGCGACAACATTACCAACGGGCTTAACCTGCTGCGGGCAGCTACCGGAGCCGGCGTCAAGCGGTTCATTCTCTCCTCTACGGCTAATTTGTTTGATGACCCGGAACAGATGCCCATTTCTGAAAAAGAGCGCATTGTGCCCGGCAGCCCCTACGGCGAGTCGAAATTTATTTTGGAGCGAATGCTCTACTGGCTGGATAAAACCAAAGGGCTAAAATATGCGGCGTTGCGCTACTTCAATGCGGCCGGGGCCACGCCGGAACGGGGCGAAGACCACGACCCCGAAACCCATATTATTCCACTCATCTTGCAGGTAGCCCTGGGCCAAAGACAAAAGTTTGTTATCTTTGGCAACGACTACCCCACCCCCGATGGCACCTGCATTCGCGATTATATTCACGTGTTAGATTTGGCTCAGGCTCATATTTTAGCTCTAAAAGCCTTGCAAGATGGGCCTAGCCGCACTTACAATTTGGGAAATGGCAAGGGCTACAGCATCAACGAAGTCATCAATACGGCTCGCCAAATTACAGGCCACCCCATTCCCACCGAAGTTGGCGCTCGACGCCCCGGCGACCCGGCCACCCTCATTGCCTCTTCCGAGGCTATCAGGCGCGAGTTGGGCTGGCAGCCAAAGCACTCTGACCTTGAAACAATCATTGGCGATGCCTGGCGCTGGTTTCAAAAACATCCCCACGGTTATGCGTCGTAGGGGTTTGTTGTAAAATATCTTTAACTATTTATTCAGGCCATTATGTAATATGGAAAGTTGATCATGAGTACAAAGATTTTGCTGGTAGATGATGACGAGCTTTTGTGCAAAACTTTTCAACTCATTCTCACCGATATGGGCTTTGGGGTGGAAATGGCGCACACAGGCGTAGAAGGTTTGAAAAAAGCCTACACCGTTCAACCCGACGTAATTTTGCTGGATGTGATGATGCCCGATATGGATGGCTGGGAAACGTGCCAGCGCTTCAAAGAGATGTGCGATGTACCCATTATCATGCTTACAGCTATCGACTCGCAGGAAAATGTGATTAAAGGGTTAGACCTGGGGGCCGATGATTACATTGTAAAAACCGTTACCGCCGAAGAATTGGGCGCGCGGATTCGGGCAGTGATGCGGCGGGCTAATCGAGCCAATGTTAGCAGCGGCAAACAGAAACCAATCATCACCCAGGATAACCTGGTGATTGATTTTGACAAGCACGAAGTAACCCTCGATAACGAGCGCGTTGACCTCAGCCCTACCGAGTTTCGGCTGCTATCGGTGATGGCCCGGCACAAAGGCCGGGTGCTGCCGCACGATTTTTTGCTAACCCAGGTTTGGGGGCCGGAATACATTGGCGAGATTGACTACCTGCGCCTGTACATCAGTTATCTGCGCCGCAAACTGGAGAAAGACCCCTCAAATCCAACGCTTATCTTTAACGAATGGGGCGTTGGTTATCGGTTTGGCTAACATTTATGGTTAATAGCCGTAAAGACCCTAAAGGTCTTTTAAGACCTTTAGGGTCTAGCTGTCGCCTCAAAAAATACCTCTCAATAGCGTAATTTGCGCTTCCCCACGCTATTTCTAACTTTTTTCCTACAATTTTCACACAGCTTTATCATTAAGTATTGTTAAACTGACATCACAGGTTTACAGGGCTTAAAATGGCCCCATTTTTTATTGCCCAATCCTGCACCATAACATTACTTGAAAATGAGGTGGGTATGTCTATTAAAAGCATGCTCATTGCCAGGCCCAACACAGTCTCATCGCCCCAGCCACCTGAGTTGAGTGAAGAATATCTGCTTGGGTTATTAGACGTGGTAAATGATGCTGTTTGGATGGTAAATGCTGACCTTCGCCTGATAGCTCAAAATAAAGCTGCCGGCGAGTTAGTTGGCTGGACACCGGCTGAGGTGATTGGGCGCCATGTGTGCGATTTAATACCTGCCGGCAACGATTTTCCCTGCGAACTGGGCAAACTGCTGAGGCAAGCCATTGAAACCCGGCAGCCTGCTTTGTTTGAAAAAGGAATCTGGCTAACTACCAAAGCTAATCAATCTATTTTGGTGGGCGGACGAATATCGCCGGTTGTGGTTGAACACCAGGCCGTAGGCGCAGCCTGTGCTTTCTGGAAGATTGTTCCAAATGCAGGCAACACCTATATGCGGTTTGAATTTGCCGATATGGCCTCGCACCTGTTGCGGACGCCTTTGAGTATTATCCAAACCTCTATAGAACTGCTGATGACAGTTAAACTGGACCCCAACGAGCAGCAAGTTATGCTGTCGAGAATGCGCAAGCAGAACCAGCGGTTGCGAAACTTTGTCAACGAGCTGCTCAAAATATTGCGTTTGGAAACCGAAGGAGTCCACGCCTTTACCGAGCCGGTTGCCTTGTTACCTTTAATCGAGCGAATGGTGAGTCTGGTTCAGTATGAGCAACCGCATCATACATTTAAATTTGCGCCCGATGGCCCTTTGCCCAGGGTGTTGGTAGACCCAACAAAAACCGAATTGATTTTGCTAAACCTGTTGCTTAGCGCCGCCAGGCGATGCCCCGAAGGCGGAGAAATTACGGTTGAGGCCAAACATCAAAGTTCTGAGGTTATTGTTTCGGTCATCGACAATGGTACGCCAATTCCGGTCAAATTGCTCAGTAAAACTTTTTGGCAGTTTTACCCCATTGACGACGATAAAGGTAAGATGCCCTCAACCTATCAATTGGGGCTGTATACAACCAAACAATTTGTTGAACTACAAAATGGCCGAATTTGGGCCGAAAATATGGCCGGCCAAGGCTCAAAATTTAGCTTTTCAATGCCTGTATTGGAGACGAGCCAATGACAAGAATTCTGATTATCGACGACGACGAACAAGCGCTTCATACACTTTCAAACGCCCTGCAAAACGAAGGATACCACGTATTCACGGCTCAAAGCGGACAGGCAGGGTTAAATGTTGTCCGCAAGCAATTTTTAGACCTGGTGATTCTTAATTTGGTTTTACCCAAACTAGATGGTTTTGAAGCCTGCCTGCGCCTGCAAGAGTTGGGCATTCAATCTATTTTGACGCTTGGCCCCGGCAACAATGACCGCTACGTAGTTAAAGCCCTGGAGCTGGGCGCTGACGATTACCTGCCCAGGCCGGTCGAAGTTCCGGTTTTGTTGGCTAAAGTTCGCACGCTGATGCGGCGCAATGGCCAGCCCATGCCGGTCAAACCCCCATCTTATAACGACGGCAAACTGCTGATTGATTTGGATAGTCGCCGGGTAGAAGTGCAAGGCAACCCGGTCAAGCTAACCCGCACCGAGTTTCGCCTGCTCTCTATCTTGTTGCGCAGAGTGGGGCGAGTTGTCACTCACGAGGATTTGATTAGAGAGGTGTGGGGCACCGAAAAAGAGGTCAGTCTGGGGTCATTAAAACTATACATTCATTACCTGCGCCAGAAAATTGAAGATGACCCCAAAGAGCCTTATTACCTGCTGGCCGAGTGGGGTATTGGTTATCGGCTGCGCCGGTCCAAATCAGAGGCCGCGTCTCAGCCTCCGGCAAAAAATGGCCACAAACCATCGCTGCCCCTTTATCGGGCCTCGATGGCCTCAACTTGAATTGCTCTATAACAATAACTATTTGAACTTACAAAATAGGCAGCCAGTTACCAGGGGAGCTATTGGCTCCCTTTTTGTGTCAGCTTATTCCACATCCTCCAAACCGCGAATATCAGTGGCTCAAACGTTACTTCCAGGGGTTTCCGGCAAACCGGCAGGCAGAGGCATTATTTCAGCCACACGCTGACGCGCTCATTTCTAACCATTTTATAACAAAGTTTATACCTTTTTATTATTAAGACTTGATACACTGAGTATGCTTTAATTGAGCAGAATTTATTTGATTATTACCTGTTTACTCACCGCCTATAACTGCTGTCCTTGGGGGTAAGGAGATGATGATGCAAGTCAGAACCAACCAGTTGAACCGCCCATTGGGAGCGCTCATCAACCCGCGTTTAACCAAGCGAATTCCTCTTGCTGCCGCGCTTGTTATTGCCGATTTATTGATGGTATTTTTAGGATTTCGCCTGGCCTTTATGCTGCGTTTTGAAGTTGGTATTCCCTGGTTTTTTCAACCCGAAACCAGCCCGCTTAACCTCTACCAGAATTTAGCCTTATATTTTGCGCCATTATGGGTTTTTGTTTTTTTTCTCTTTGGCCTGTACGACTTCAAAAACATATTCAGCGGCATGCGCGAGTACACCCAAATTTTCAATGCCTGTACGCTGGGGGCAATGCTCATCATTATCTTTACCTTTTTTGAGCCAGATGTATTAATTGCCCGCGCCTGGCTGGTATTATCCTGGGTGCTCACCTGCATTAGCGTAAGTTTGGGCCGGTTCGCCTTTAGACGCGCCATCCACTACCTGCGCCGGCAGGGCCACCTGATGACCCGCGTGCTCATTGTCGGGGCCAACGAAGAGGGGCTGGCCATTGCCCAGCAACTCAAAGGCAACGCCAAAGCGGGTATCAAAATTGCCGGTTTTGCCGATGACAAATTTGGCCCTTACAACGAAACCTCCATTGGGTTGCCGGTATTGGGAGCGGTGGATAGTGTGGTAAAACTGGTAGAAAAATACAATATTCAAGAAGTTATCATTGCTTCTACCGCCATCTCGCGCAGCCATTTGCTAGACCTCTTTCAGGCGCTCGACTCTTACGATGTTCCGGTTCGGCTGTCGTCGGGGCTGTATGAAATTATTACCACCGGCCTCGAAGTGCAAGAATTTGGCAACGTGCCGCTGTTAAGCGTCAACAAGGTTCGGCTAACCGGCGGAGACCTGGTGTTTAAGCGCGTTCTGGATATTGTGGGCGCAATCACGGCCATCATCCTCTTTTTGCCCCTGATGCTTCTGATTGCCATTGCCATTAAAATCGACTCCCCCGGCCCCATCTTCTACCGCCGCCGGGTAATTGGCGTGGGCGGCAAACCCTTTGATGCCTTCAAATTCCGCAGTATGTGCATTGATGCCGATGAACGGCTATCGCGCGACCCCAAATTGCGCCGGCAGTTTCAGGCCAACTACAAACTCAAAGACGACCCTCGCGTGACCCGCGTTGGCCAAATATTGCGCGATAAAAGCCTCGATGAACTGCCCCAGCTTTTCAACGTTTTGTTAGGCCAAATGAGCCTGGTTGGCCCCCGCATGATTACCGCCCCGGAGCGCGAACGCTACGGCAAATGGGGCATGAATCTGGGTACGGTTAAACCCGGTATGACCGGCCTGTGGCAGGTTAGCGGCCGCAGCGATGTAGGCTACGACGAGCGCGTTCGCCTGGATATGCACTATATCCGCAATTACAGCATTTGGTTTGACCTGTACCTGCTGTGGCTCACCGTGCCGGCCGTGCTCAAAAAACGCGGGGCCTACTAAATGAGGGGCATGATTTTGGCCGCCGGTGAAGGGCGTCGGCTGCGCCCCCTCACCAACCACATGCCCAAACCGATGCTGCCCATAGCCGGCCGCCCCCTTTTAGAGCACACCCTCACCTACCTGCGTGATTGTGGCGTTGATGACCTGGCCATTAATTTGCACCATCTGCCCCAGGCCGTAACCGGCTATTTTGGCGATGGCAGCCAATGGGGAGTCAGCCTGCGTTACTCTATAGAAGAGCAACTGCTGGGTTCGGCGGGCGGCGTCAAGCGGCTGCAAAGCTTTTTCACCGAAACCTTTCTGGTTTACTATGGCGACATCTTCACCCGCGTTGATTTACGGCCAATGATTGACCTGCACAGGCGCAGCGGCGCGCTGGCTACTATGGGGCTGTACCACGTGCCCGACCCCTGGAACCGGGGTATTGTTGAACTCGCCGCCGACCAAACCATTGCCCGGTTTGTTGAAAAACCGCCGCGCCATGAAGTCTTCTCGGATTTAGCCAATGCTGGCATTTACGTCCTCGAACCGGACGTAATCGACTGGATACCGGCCAACCGGATGTATGATTTTGGCCACGATGTTTTTCCCGATTTGCTGCGCAAAAATGCCAAAGTAGTTGGGTATGCGCTTGAGGGCGCGCTCATCGACATTGGCCTGCCGGAAAAATACGCCGAAGCCAATCGGCTGGCCGCTCAAATATTGTCTCCGGCATAAAAACCCCACCAATTTTATTTTCAAGGAAGTGTGACCGAGCCTACGGCGCAGCGCCGAGAATGAAAATCAGGAACACAGAGAACGCAAAGATAACACAGAGCGACACAAAGTTTTCTATAATATTTCTCTGCGTCTCTCCGTGATGGCTCTGTGTAACTCCGTGTAATTTTATTTTCAAGGAAGAGGTTTTATAATGAAATTAAATACCCACGTTCAAACCTATTTAATGCAGTTGCAGAAAGCGGTAGCCAATCTGCCCGCAGAGCTAATTGACCAGGTTATCGCCGTGCTGCTGGAGTGCGCTCACTCCGGCCATAAAGTTTTTATTTGCGGCAACGGCGGCAGCGCCTCAACGGCCTCGCACTTTGCCTGCGACCTGGCCAAAAATACCCAGGTGATGGGTGCGCCTCACTTTAAGGTGATTGCCCTTACCGATAATATGGCCATGATGACTGCCTGGGCCAACGACACCGCGTATGATAACGTGTTTGCCGCCCAACTTACCCCGCTCATCGAGCCGGGCGATGTGGTCATTGGCATCAGTTGCAGCGGCAACTCCGGCAATGTGGTTAACGCTATGGCTGTGGCTCGGCAGCACGGCGCCCTGACCATTGGTTTTACCGGCGATAAAGGCGGGCGGCTGCAAGAGATGGTTGACATCTGCATCAAGGTTCCCAGCCCGCGCATCGAGCAGCAAGAGGATGTTCACCTGATTTTAGAACACAGCATTTGCGCCGCTATCCGCGATGAGCTGCGGCAGCAGTACGCGCCCATCCCCTATGAAATTGCGCCCATTGCAACGCCTGAAAAGGCATTGTTGAACTCATAAATTTTGCCATCATTTAATAGCCCCATTCATCGGGTGTGTCCGGCATTTTAGGAGGATGGGGGGTGTGGGGGGGTATCCCCCCAATTCCCCCTTGCGCTTTCCACACCTGCCCAGCAAAGCTGTGCGGCGCTGGGAAAATTTTGGACGCACCCCCATTCATCCCCCGATGAGCGATATCGGGGGATTTTTTATCTCTTGGAGAGCTATCAATTGTTGTTTGTTGCGCAAAACTTAATACCTAAAAGGCGTTGGGTAAATCTAATCGTAAATCGTTAAGATTCTAACTTTTTTCCTACTATATTCCAACGGCTTTATCATTAAAAATTGTTACACTCGCATTATCATAATTTGAGTATTATTATTTATTTGGAGTCATCTGGATGCGGGCCATATTTCTGGATAGGGATGGCGTGATTTGTGAAAATAGAACCGACCACGTAAAAAGCTGGCCGGAATTTGAATTTTTACCAGGGGCTAAACAAAGCCTGACCGCATTGAGCAAGCTGGATTTGCCCATCATTGTGGTGACAAATCAGGCGATAGTGAATAGAGGGATGGCCTCGGCCGGGATGGTTGAAGAAATTCACCGGCGAATGCTGGCCGAAGTTACCGCCGCCGGCGGGCGGATTGACCGGATTCTCTACTGTCCCCATCGCCCCGAAGATAATTGCGACTGCCGCAAACCAAAACCCGGTATGTTGCTGCAAGCCGCCCAGGAAATGCGTCTTGATTTGACCAGTTCATATTTTGTAGGCGATGCCGCCACCGATTTGATGGCTGCCCGGCAGGTTGGGTGTCGGGCTTTTTTAGTGCTAACCGGCCGCGGATTTCAGCAGCTTGTCCCCTCTTTTCGCGCAGTTAGCGGGCAGTTTACCATTACCCGCAACCTGGCCGGCGCTGTTGCCCAAATTATTAAGGCGGAACTTGGCCTGCCTCAAGAGCGCAGGGGGGGGATCGCCTCGCCCAATATTATGGCTAACTCCGCCTGGGTGCGGGTTGCCCCGGAAAAATAAGGCCAATGTTTGCAGAATTACG
Organism: uncultured Caldilineaceae bacterium; assembly: GCA_964486935.1. GTDB lineage: Bacteria > Chloroflexota > Anaerolineae > 4572-78 > J111 > CAZAPG01. The sequence goes on from CAZAPG010000023.1 coordinate 93,795, forward strand.
TTACTATCTGGCCGGACAGGCCGCCAGCTTTCCCCGCTACATTTTAGAACAGCTTGTGCTGACAACTTTTGGCTGGATGCCCACCATAATTGGCGTGGGCCTACGCGGGCTGGCGTACCGGCTTATTATGAATCTTAACGGCCGGGTGGCTATTGAAAACGGGGTGCGCCTGGCTCACGCCAAAAATATTACGCTTGGCCGGGGCGTTTATCTGGATAGTGGGGTTTATCTGCACGCCCTGCCCAACGGCATTTCTATTGGCGAGGGCACGTTTATTATGCACCACACTATGCTGCATGTTTTCAACTTTCGCAATTTGCCCCAATCCGGCATCACTATTGGCAAAAACTGCTTTTTGGGCGAGTACAACGTTATTCGCGGGCAGGGCGGCGTGACCATCGGTAACGATGTGTACACCGGCCCGATGGTGAAAATTGTGGCTGTAAACCACGTGTATGCCGACCCCAACCGGCCTATCCGCGAGCAGGGCATTACCGCCCAGGGAGTTACCATTGAGGATGATGTGTGGCTGGGGGCGGGCGTCACCGTGGTAGATGGCGTAACTATTGGGCGCGGCAGTATTATTGGGGCCGGCGCAGTTGTTGCCGGCGACATTCCGCCGTACAGCATTGCCGTGGGTATCCCGGCCAAACGTATCAAAGATCGCCGCGAAGCGGGCAACAATCATCGCCTGGATGCAGGCGTATTTTTTGGAGAACTTGAAGAATTTCGCAGGTAAACAGCACTTATTTAAGGAGATTTATCAATGTCTAATATGCTTTCCGTGGTAATTCCCGCATATAATGAAGAAGATGGTATTGCCGACATCATCGAACGAGTCTTGTCAATTAAAGAATCGCTGGCTGACGTCGGCGTACAGAATTTGGAATTAATTGTGGTTGACGACGCCTCAAAAGATAGAACCGCCGAGATTGTGGCCGGCTATCCCCAGGTGGTCTTAATTCGGCACAAGGTGAACCGCAATTATGGCGCGGCCATTAAAACCGGCTTTCGGGCGGCCAAAGGCAATCTGCTGGCTTTTTTGGATGCCGATGGCACCTACCCGCCGGAGCACTTCCCCCGCCTGTGCAAGCCAATTTTGGAAGAGGGCGCTGATTTGGTCATCGGCTCGCGCATGGCCGGGGCCGATAGCGAAATGCCCCTGGTTAGACGGATTGGCAACACCATTTTTGCCACGCTGGTGAGCATTATCAGCAACCGCAAAGTAACCGACAGCGCCAGCGGCCAGCGGGTTTTGCGCAGCGATATTCTCTCTCACCTGTACCCCTTGCCAGACGGCCTCAACTTTACGCCGGTAATGAGCACCCGCGCCATGCACGAACACATCAACGTGGTTGAAGTGCCTATCCCCTACTCCGAGCGGGTGGGGCGCTCTAAACTGAGCGTGGTGCATGATGGCCTTCGCTTTTTGAACACCATTTTGATGACCGCGCTCACTTACAATCCGGTTAGGATACTGGGCCTGGTTGGCATGGCGCTGGTAGCCCTGGGTTTGATTGTGGCGCTGGCGGCCCTGGCATTTGGCGCAATCGCCAAACCCGATGGGCTGTTTGCTTATCTGTTTGCCGGCCTGGTGCTGGCTTCAGCCGGAGTTAACGTTTTTGCCATCGGCGCTACATTTAATTATATTGTTTCTCTGTTTCACAAGCGTCAGATTCGGCAGGGGTTGCTGGGGCGACCCATCTTCTCGGCGCCGCTGGAATCTCACTTTGGCTGGATGGGCATTGTGGCAGCCGTTAGCGGCGTGGTAATTTACGGCCTGGCCGTGTGGCAAAGCTGGACCTCGCCGGCCAGCGCCGCGCCCTGGTTTGCTCCGGCGGTGAGCGCAATTATGGTGCTCACCGGGCTGCAACTGTTTGTCTCGTGGTTGCTTACCGTTGTTTTGGCCGAGTTAAGCAAGCGCGATGCCCAGGCCGAAGAAGATTTGGGCGAAGTGCTGTCGCTGGCTGTTAAGCAAAAAGAAGCCAGAGTTGCAGAAGTGACAGCGCCGGCTATTAGCTAATAAGAGTTTATAGGGTTTATAGAGTTAGATACTTAACCACACAAACTCTATAAACTCACAAAACTCTACGAACCCTAAAAACTATAGTAAATAACCAGAACTGGATTTGTATTAGAGGGGAGGACATTTATGTCTACAAATTGGATAAACCTTGGGACGCGCTCCATTAAAAAATTGCGTCCGGCTGAATTTCCCGATATCAGCGCCTTAATGAAAGAGCCAACACTGGCCGAACGGGGGCCGGACACCGTAGATGTTCTGCTGGTCAACCCGCCCACCCCGGATGGCGGCATCTGGATTCGCTCTCAGCACCGGGTGGGCCGCCGTTCCCGCGAGAATATGGTCTGGCCTCAAATGGAACTGGCCACCTTTGCGGCCTGTTTGCAACCAGATTACAAAGTGGAAATTGTTGACGCCAACGCCACCCGCATGACCTGGCACGAATTTGAACAGCTTTTGGATAAAAAGCGGCCCAAATACTACCTTACCCAAGTTACCGCGCCCACGCTCACCAACGATATGTACGGCGTGTTTTTAGCCAAAAGCAAGGGCGCCAAAACTATTGCCTTTGGCACGCACGTAACGCCCAACACTATGAACACCATGGTGGCTTACCCCGCGCTCGATTTTGTGGTGCGCGGCGAGCCGGAAATGACTCTGCGGGAACTGGTTGACGCCCTGGAAGGTCAAACCGGGGAAAACCCGGAAATGGAAGCCCTGATGCAAAAAACCGACCCCGCCCGCCGGCCCATTTCAGCCGAGCTGGTGGCGCGGGGTGATTTCAGCCCGATTAAGGGCCTGGCCTGGCGCTGCGCCGGCCAGATTAAACTGAACCCGGACCGCCCGTTTATCCCCGACCTTAATGACCTGCCGCTGCCCCGCCACGATATGCTGCCGCTTGACCATTATCGCATGCCGCTGATTAAAGGGCCGTATTCATTTGTTGTGCCCAGCCGGGGTTGTCCCGCCGGTTGTAAATACTGCATCAAGCACGTCAGCTACAACTACTCGGTGCGGCTGCGCTCGGCTGAAAACATTATGGCCGAGCTTCGGTCGCTGAAAAAATTGGGCATCAACAATGTGATGATGTACGCCGACCTGTTTACCGTCAATCGAGACCAGGTTATCAGCATCTGCAAGGCTATGATCGAAGAAAAAATCGACATGCAGTGGATGTGCAACAGCCGGGTTGACTACGTAGACGAAGAGATGCTGCAACTGATGGGCCAGGCCGGCTGCCATATGATTTCCTGGGGCATCGAGTCCGGCTCCGAAGAGGTGTTAAAGCGCGCCCGAAAAGGGGCCAACCCGGCCAAAGCCGAACAGGCGCTCAAATGGGCCAGAAAAGCCGGCATCAAAAACTTTGGCTACTTCATTATCGGCCTGCCCGGCGAAACCGAAGAGACCATTCAACAAACCATCGCCTTTTCCAAAACCCTGCCGCTGAATGTGGCTATCTTTCACATTGCCGCGCCCTACCCCGGCACGCCCTTCTTTTACGAGGTGGTGGAAAACGGCTGGTTCCGGCCCGGCACCAACTGGGAAATGGTCGATATGGACGGCTCAACCGTGCTGGATTACAGCGAAATTGGCCTGACCGCCGAGCGCCTGGAATACTGGCAAAAGCGGGCCACCCGCGAATGGGCGCTGCGCCCTGGCCCAATCATCACCATTTTGAAAGGGCTTAACACCTGGGCCGGCTTCAAAAGCGCCGTGGATGCCGGGTTGCAAACGCTCTCCTTTATTCGGAGTTAAGGACAGGGTGGCAAGGTAGCAAGATTACAGGAAAAATGATATTTGCTACCCTGCTACCCATAAAAAATTGTTGATACAAAAATTGGGACCAGCAAATGATTATCACCAGAACCCCGCTACGAATCAGTTTTGCCGGCGGCGGCAGCGATTTGCCCGCTTTTTACGAACAAGAGCGGGGCGCTGTGGTTAACACCGCCATCGACAAATACATTTACATTACCGTAAACCCCAAATTTGACCACAAAATCAGAGCCAGCTACTCTGTTACCGAAATTGTAGATACGGTAGCTGATTTACAGCACGAACTCATTCGCGAGTCGCTGCGCCTGCTTGGGATTGAACAGAGCATTGAAATCACCTCCATCTCCGATATTCCCTCGCAGGGTACGGGGTTAGGCTCTTCCAGCAGCTATACCGTGGGCCTGCTCAACGCGCTCTACGCCCACTGCGGCCATATGGCCGGGGCCGAACGGCTGGCCCGCGAAGCCTGTTACATCGAGATTGACCGCTGCGGTAAACCCATTGGCAAACAAGATCAATACAGCGCGGCCTACGGCGGGCTAAAATATACCCAATTCAACCCGGATGGAACCGTATTTACCGACCCTATCATCTGCTCGCCTCGCACCACGCAGCAGCTTCAAGAGCGGCTGCTGCTGCTTTACACCGGCCTGACCCGCAAAGCCGATGACATTTTGGTTGAGCAGGCCAGGGCCACCCGCTCTGATGCCGATAAACAGGCTTCTTTGCGGCATATGGTGCAACTGGCCGACCAGCTCCACGAGGCCCTGACCCGAAACGACGTGGATGCCTTTGGAGAAATTCTGCACGCTGGCTGGCTGGAAAAACGAAAGCTGGCGGCCAACATCAGCAACAACCATATTGACGAATGGTACCAGCGAGGCCGCGCTGCCGGCGCTATTGGCGGCAAATTGCTGGGCGCGGGCGGCGGCGGCTTTTTATTATTTTATGCCGACCCCCAAAGACACGCCGATATCTGCCGGGCGCTGCCGGAACTGCGGCATGTCCCCTTTCATTTCGCCCCACAAGGCAGTAAAGTAATTTTTGTAGAAGAGAATGGCTACAAGCCGTAAAAAATCCCCCCACCCAAAACAATTTGTTATCAAATGACCCTATTTTACGGAATACGCAATACATTACGTGGCGCGTATTCCGTTTTGACTTAAGCCGCCACTCAATTTCCAGAACGCGCTCATAGTTGCGTGTCAATTAGATTAGAGTATACTTGGCCTGATCAAAATTTGATGAGGTAACTGTAGCAATGAATATTTTAGGTATTTCATGCTACTATCACGATGCGGCGGCGGCCTTGCTGGTAGATGGTCAATTGGTAGCAGCCGCCGAAGAAGAACGATTTACCCGTAAAAAGCATGATAGTAGCTTTCCCGCGCACGCCATTAATTTTTGCTTGAATTACGCCAACCTTACCGCTCAGGATCTGGATTACGTGGTTTTTTACGAAAAACCGCTGATAAAGTTTGAACGAATTCTGCAAACCACGCTCAGCACCTTTCCCAAATCCTGGGGCGTCTTTCGCGAGTCGATGGTGACATGGTTTGATGAAAAATTGTGGATTAAAAGCAAGCTGCAAACCGGCATTGGCGTGCCGCCCAGCAAAATTCTGTTTGTGGAGCACCACCTCTCCCATGCGGCCAGCGCCCTGTTCTGCTCGCCGTATGAGGATGCCGCCGTCGTTACCATCGACGGCGTAGGCGAGTGGACCACCGCCTCGATGGGCCATGCCACGGCCAACTGGAACGGCAGCGGTAAAAACCATATTGACTTAACCCGCGAACTTCGCTTCCCCCATTCGCTGGGGTTGCTCTACTCCGCCTTTACCGCTTACCTTGGCTTCCGGGTCAACAATGGCGAGTACAAGGTAATGGGTATGGCCCCCTACGGCCAGCCCAAATATATGGATGAGGTTTACAAAGTGGTTAAGGTGGATGAGGGCGGCGGCATCACCTTGAATATGGATTATTTCAGCTTTCATCACTCAACCCATAGCACCTACAGCCAAAAATTTATCGACCTGTTTGGCCCGCGCCGCAAGCCGGAGTCGGAATTTTTTACCGAAACCACCCACCCGGCTAAAGACCACCCCGATTGGAATGATGGCGTAGCGGCTCAAAATCAAAAGTACGCCGACATTGCCGCCAGCATCCAGCGAGTTACCGAAGAGATTATGCTGAAAATGGCTGATTACGCCCACCGGCAGACCGGCTCTAAAAACCTGGTAATGGCCGGCGGGGTGGCGCTGAACAGCGTGGCCAATGGCCGCATTATGCGCGAGAGTCCATTTGAAAATGTATTTATTCAGCCCGCTGCCGGCGACGCCGGCGGAGCTATTGGCGCGGCGCTGTACGCCTACCACGTTGTGTTTGGTCATCCGCGAAAATTCACAATGGAGCACGCCTACTGGGGCGCGCAATACCCCGAAAGCCAGATGGTCGCGGCTATCAAAGCCGCCGGTTTTGAGTATGAGGAGTTTGACAACGATGACAAACTGCTGGACCAGGCGGTTGATACGCTGCTGCAAAGCAAAGTCATCGGCTGGTACCGGGGACGCTTTGAGTGGGGGCCGCGCGCCCTTGGGCATCGCTCTATCATTGCCGACCCGCGCCGGGACGAAATGAAGGAGATTGTCAACACCAAAATCAAGTTCCGCGAGCCGTTCCGTCCCTTTGCGCCGGTCATTATCGAGGAGCGGGCGCATGAGTATTTCACCACGCCCAATCTTGACAAGCAATACCCGCCGCGCTACATGCTGATGGTCTCTGACATCCCCCAGGACAAGTGGGACAAGATCCAGGCGGTTTGCCACAACGGCACCGGCCGGCTGCAAAGCGTGCGCGAGGAGTGGAACTCCGGCTACTACCATCTCATTAAAAAATTTGGCGAAGCCACCGGCGTGCCGGTGCTGCTCAACACCTCTTACAACCTGCGCGGCGAGCCAATTGTGACCACCCCCCGCGAGGCCATTAACACCTTTGCCGCCTCGGATATTGACCAGTTGGTGATGGGGCCGTTTCTGGTCAAAAAGCCGGAGGGGTACCAGGCCACCGGCTCGCACCTGGGCGCGGATCAGGTGGATTGAGGGGGCAGGGTTTCGGGCTTCAGGTTTCAGTTAGGTTTACCCCCGTATTGACTCGTTGTCATATTTGGTTCATATTTAAACGTAAATAGAAATAAAGAAGGTAGATATTATGACAACACTAACTGTTCGTGAGCAACTATATAAGGAGCAATACTTTTCAAATAAGAGGACCGAGCGTGTCATTCTGAGGCCGAGGGCCGAAGAATCTCCTGGTATGCGGCCTGAAAAGGTTGACAACCCGGAGATTCTTCACTCCGCTCCGCTGCGTTCAGAGCAACTGTGATAAAAGTCAAATAGTCGATTAGGAAGTAGAGGGGTTC
>CAZAPG010000024.1:0-94281 GCA_964486935.1 uncultured Caldilineaceae bacterium
GGACACAGCTTAAACTACCCTCCTCCTTCTTTCAAGTTTTGTACAAAGTCGAGCTAACATTTTTGGCAGAATTTACGTTCCCCCACCGCCGATAGTAAGCGTGATGAATGACCAAACAGATCTAAAGCTATGCGACTTTTGGCAAACTTTATTATAACCCGACGAACTTTGTCATTGTTAACACCACGAACAAAACTGAATTTGGGCCTCCATGCCGCGCAGTTCGGCCTCGCCGTCTTCGCCAAAGTAGATGACCCCTATTTCGGTGGCCGGGAAGTTGGCGAAAATATAACGCCGGGCTTTATTGCCCATCCAGGGGGCGTGAAAGCCAAAATCGTAATTGTTGATGGCCTTAAAAAAGCCTTCGGCATGACTTACGCCACAGACGCCATCCTTTTTGGCCGGAATTTGAGCCACCAACCGGCTTTCGCTGCGAGGATTCTCTACATACCATTCCATATTATCAGCCGTACAATTGACTACAATCAAACCGGCTTTATCGCTGCCCATCGTTGTATTAGCCAACAGGTCGGCTACACGTTTATCTGTTGCGCTTAACGGGGTGGGAGTAGGAGGCGGTGTTGTTGGCGTGGGAGCCGGCGTTGGCGTGTTAGGCTGCGTCGGCGCGGCGGTGGGCGTATCGGTAGGCAGGGGGGTGTTAGTGGGTGTGGGTGTGTCGGTGGGCAAGGGTGTATCGGTGGGAGTTGGGGTAGGCGTGTGGGCCGGGTCGGGGTCGCTAGCATCGGGCAAGCCGTCGCCATCCGTATCGTCCGAAAGAGGATTTAAACCCTGGTTCACTTCAAGGCCATCCTTTAGACCGTCGCTGTCGGAGTCGGATTTGAGCGGGTCAGTTTTATAATTATTGACCTCCTCGGTATCGTCAATATCATCCTGGTCGGTGTCGCGGTTGTCGGGCAAAGTTCCCAGGGCTATCTCATCTTCATTACTCATGCCGTCCCGGTCACTGTCCTGCCCCAGCCAAAGTGCGGTTGCGGTAGCGGCCGACGAGCCAAGCGCGGCCAAAGCCTCGGCGGTTTGGGTGGTTTCTGCGGCCACAGTTGCCGCCGTGTCCACTTGAACAACAACCTGCGGCGTCGTCTCGCTTTCCGGCGCGCCGCCACGTAAAGCAAAAAAGCCAATAAGGCCGCCAATAATCGCTAATATTACAACCCCTATCGCGCCAGCAACTATCGGGGATAACCTCTGTTTTGCCGGCTGGGTCATGGCCGGTTGTGTCGCTGTTGGCCTGCCGGCCAATGTCGCTTCATTGTCTGTCAAATCTGCGGTTCTGATGGCGGTGAAAGTTCCGCTATTGGGGTCAAGTTCATTGGCAATGATAGGGCCGGAAGCCTGCACCAAAAGCGGATGTTGCCGCAAGGTGTCGCCGGGCGATAACCCCACCGCTTCGCGCAAGGCTTCAGCCAGTGTGCCTGCCGTTGGGTAGCGGTCATCCGGCTCTTTTTGCATGGCTTTAACAATGACTTGTTCCACGGCCTCCGGCAAGTTTGGGTTGATTTTTCGCGGCATGGGTAATGGCTCGGTGATGTGTTTCATCACCGTAGCAATGGGTGTGTCTGCTTCAAACGGCACGGCGCCGGTCACTAGCTCGTACAAAATGACGCCCATGGTGTAGATGTCGCTGCGCTCGTCTATCTGCGCCCCGCGTCCCTGCTCCGGGGACATGTAGGCCGGCGTGCCGGTCATTGCGCCGGTGGCGGTAAATTGTGTTCCTCCCAACAGCCGGGCAATTCCAAAATCGGTCAGCAACACCTGGCCCTCTCCATTAATCATGACGTTGCCCGGCTTCAAATCTCGATGGATCATCCCCCGGCTGTGAGCGTAATCAATGGCTCCGCACAAGGCCAGGTATATGCGGGCAATTTCATCCAACAAGAAGTTGCTTCCTTGCCGCTGTCGTATCCTAAATTCGTCGCGCAGGGTCGGGCCGTTCACAAACTGCATCACCATAAAGTAAACGCCATGGTCCTGGTCAAAATCAAGCGCCTGCACAATGTTGGGATGGGTCAATTTGCCGGTAGCCAGCGCCTCGCGTTGAAAACGGGCGATAAATTCTCTATTGGCGCTCAGGTGGCTGCGCATCACTTTGATTGCCACATAGCGATTGAGGCCAGGCTGGTAGGTTTTGTAGACTTCGGCCATACCGCCGCTGCCCAATTTGCCAACAATGCGATATTTGCCCAGAGTTTTGCCAACAAGGTCTTTCATCTTATCTTGATTATATCAAAAAAAAATAGTTTCGGTAGTCAGCCACATTTTTATTGCTGGGTACACTTTGCAGAAAAATATGGGCTGATATTGCCTTAAACTATCTGTCAATCAGGATGAGCGGTTTCCATCTTCTCGACGGACTGCCAAAACCCGAATTTAGATTGGGACTTTCATACCCAGCCGCCCAACGCCGCCCATCACACGATTGCGGGCCAGCAAAGTGACCTCCAACCCCCAAAACGGTTGCGGTCCAACCGACCTTTAATTAAAGCCAAGATTAGCAATTCGGCACCAACAATTTGTTAGTTTGGCCTGGTGCTTTGCAAAGCTGTTTTTTCCCAACTCGGCAAAACCGACAGCTTCAAACCCAAAACCCATACCGCTTAACGGTGGCATGGCGCCGTGGTTGTTGGCAAAGTCAACCTCGCTTTTGCTCAACATTGCCAACGAAACCAGCTTCAGTTAAAGGAAGGCGCGATGCCCTTTGCCTCAGCTACCTGTCCACTTCATTCATCCAATTTCCCCTCTTTGCTTACCTGTCAGCAAACTACCTGTCATTCAGATACATTCGATGGCAAGCAGGTTTTTAGCGATTTACTCATTTTACGGCTAATCGTTTCGTAGCCAAGTTGCCGATAAAAAGCTATCGCCTGTTGATTAAACTCATAAACATTCAACTCAACGTCACTTGCCCCTTTCGATATAGCCCAATGATGAACCTTGTCCATCAATTTCTGCCCAATACCCTGTTGCCGGAAACCTTCTTTCACCACAAGCGTGTCGACAACCACGTAACAGCGTGGCACAAAGATAGACATTGGCGGAGCGTCTTTGACGGCCACCTGAACCAACCCCAGCACTTTTCCATCTTGTTCGACAACGAATACCTCAACAGTCTGGTCGGCAAGCAAGCCGAGAAAGAACTCTTTGTCGCGGACAGGGCCTTTCGGTGCTTGAAATATTTCCGATAACTGGTCACGATGTAACTTATCGGCCTCGTCAAAAAGCTCGCATAGGTTTTCATAATCGAATGGTGTAGCTTCACGAATAACCAATTCCATAATTTCGCTGAAGTCTCTTTCTTAGTTCGGAAGCCGCCACTTCTGACGGCAGTAGTTAACCGATTGTTCACCGCTTGATGCATTCAATTTGTTCACCTTCATTTTCATTCGCGGGGTCCTGTAGCCCCCCGTTGGGCGGCTTGGTTGTGTGAAAAATGGTCGATGCGCCATCGGCATCTTCGCCCTTCCCATAACTAACCCTTTATTTCGGCAATATCAGGTGCCTAACCTGATCAGGCGAGCCATTGGATAACCGTCCAGAGAATCGCTACGAGCAGCCCCCCCATGACCGAGAAGCCCAAGCCCTTGAGAAATCCGATAAAGTGAAAGCGATAGTCACGGTAGCCCGCCATCCCTTCCGTCCCGGGAAGAACTATGGAACGGGGCTGAAGGGTGCAGAAAAGAAGCCAGTCAAGAATGAGCAGGTCAAATAGGTTGAACACAAGCACCGTGACCCCAACGTAGGCAAAAGCCTGCAAGAAGCCGATGGATTCAATTTCGCGTTGCAAACGGAAGAGACCGACGAGTGGGACGACGAGGACAGTGATGAAGAACAAAGTTGCAAAGTACGAGCGGAGGCGGGCCGCCCGAAGCGACATCGGGCCGTACTTCTGTTGGATGTCGGGTGGATAGTTGTCAACGAACATATCGAGAGCGATTGCCCCGCCTATGACCACGAGAATCGTGAGGAGGAGCGACAATATCAAGCCGTTAATGAGCGCGTTGCAGAACAGGCGATACCAGTCTGGCAAGTTGACCTCCGCGATAACGAACACAGCCGCCCAACAAAAAAGTTCAAGCGCCGCCCGATGGCTCGACCAGAGGACGGCCTGGCTGGAGTACAAACACTTGCTTGATTATAAACCAATTTTGCCAGCCAAACCACCCCCAATTTTTACCAGCTTGACAGACAACACCCCATCGAACTTGAGCCAAGGCTGGGCGGTCGCTTGCAACGACTTGTTAGATAGCGTTTTGGATGAAAGACAAATTCTGAAACCCCTAAAAATTAGTTCAATTATCACTTGTGCATTTTGTGAGAAGGTTTTGAACTCAGAAAAGGGATTGTCATCTGAGATATGAGGTTGGGAATGGGATTTGATGATGCCCAAATCGACTAACAACTGGCTGACCAACTTAATGAAGCTCGTCGGGGTTCAGATCAGTATGACCGAGCCTGGTGCGCACCATTAAAGAAGAATGGATTGACTTATCCGATCATCAGGATTATGCTGAATCCCTGATCAATATCCGTTACTTTCTGGAAATTGCAGTTGGATTGATGGCTTGTGCCCAACAAACCCATTGCAGGGGGCAGCAGATTCAAGGTTTTTATTGTTGCTGGTGTCGCCTGTTAAGGAGATTCGAATTGCGGTCATATTTGCTAACCAAATTGACGTCAATTGTAGAAATGTGGTATTTTGAGATTGCTTTGTTGTGTATCAGGCCATAGTGCTGCCCCTGAACAGAAGCCTTAGGCCCTTTGGAATGGAGATCCGAGAAATGATTACTGGGGGTTTTGTAAATTTCCAAGGATACAAAATATGGTGTATGAAATACTGGGCATCCAATTCGTTCTGCGGCATGTCTGTCGGCTCCAACCTATGCCTGTTGGTATCTTCAGAATGCTGGCGGGGATGAACAAGGAAATCTATGAAACACTCTGGGGTTCGAGCGAGTTTTTCGCCGCAGGACTTTTGAAGGACTGGGATATCAGGCCGCGCCTTTCCCAGATTCGCCTTCCGACCCTAATCCTGTCTGGTCTGTATGACGAAGCGACCCCGGCACAAATGGCAATCTTAAAGGAAGGGATTGTTGATTCTGAGCAAGTCATCCTTGATCAAAGCGCGTACTGCGGCATGTGGGAGGAACCTGACAAATTCCAGGCAGTGATTATGAACTTTATCAACCACGTCGAAAATGCAGAAGTTTAACGGACACAGAAGAACTACCGGGCTTTGGCCGCAGGTACACCTCCCACAAACAAATGGCAATGTTTCGGCGGCTTGTCTAATTCAGTGATCTTGCTTTTTTCTACAGGAGTGCGACAGTCCCTTTGCCTTCGGCGGCAACAAGGAATGAAAAACTACAACCTATGGCCTGATTACTGGCGGCGAAAACGCACACAGTCCAGATGCTATAAGCTGTCACATCGCCGTTCTACCATCTGTTACCGCCAACTCGGCTCCGCTTCACTGTGGCGAGCAGCCAGATATGACCGTTAGAAGACAGAGAGCATAGTTAGAAAAAGGAGAAACCCAATATGACTATCCTTGTGACGGGTGGAACTGGCTACGTGGGGGGTGCAGTGGTACGCGCTCTACGCGACCGAGGCGAACAGGTACGCGTGTTGGCGCGTAACAACAGCAAGACCAATCATCTGATCGAACTGGGCGTGGAGATTACTCAGGGCGATATCCTTGATCAAAGCTCTCTTGAGGCGGCGTTGGATGGCTGCGACACCCTGTATCATACGGCGGCCATCTATGCCTTCTGGACTCCAGACAAGCAACATCTGATGCGAACCGAGGTAGAAGGCACCCGTAACGCGATGATCGCCGCGGGCAATTGTGGGGTGAGCAAAATCGTCTACACCAGCACGACCTTTACAATTGGGGAAGCGCGCGGACAGGTTGGAAACGAGACCACCCCGCACCGAGGATTTTTTGTACAGCCTACGAAGAAGCCAAGTATCGGGCAGAGTTGGCGGCTCAGGAATACGCTCAACAAGGCTTGCCGGTCGTCATCGTCAATCCGGGTGGGGTCTATGGCCCTGGTGGTGTGACCGCATCCGGGCAACCGATCGTGGATGCCCTCGGCCGTATCTGAACAGAAAGAGGATTCAATGAATCAGGGAAGATCGTCACTGGTCGACGAGGATAAGAAATTTCGGCGCTACTACGCCCAACATCTCGAACCGTTGGAACAGCGGTTCGAATCCCTGCGGCGGGAAGCAGTGAAGGAACGCAACCGGCGTATCGTCGCCGCGCTGGTTGCTTGGCTGGCGGCTGTGGGTGGAGTCGGTTATTTGGCTCACCCCATTGGAGAGTTTTGGCCCTTCGTGGGCTTTTTTGGCTTGGCGACCGGAGTTGGGCTGGGGATGTGGGTCTGGTTGCCGGCTGGAGCACATGAGTTGCGGCTCCAGGAGCAGGTGCTTTCCCGCATCGTTCCGTTTTTTGGCGACTTGCGCTACCGGTCCGAACCCGACCTCGTTCCCGGCCGGTACCAAGATTGGAAGGTGCTTCCGAATTTCAGCAAAAGCTATTGTGAGGACCAGATTGAGGGCAGCTATGGCGGCGTGCCGCTCAAGCTGGCCGAAGTCAGGCTCCAATACGAGTACAGGTCCGGGCATAGTAGCAGCAGTTCCAGCAGGACTGCCTTCAAAGGTCTGATGATCATCTTTGAGCTTGGGCAGGAATACCCCGGTGTCACCCTAATCCGCAATCGGGGCAGTAATATGAACGGTCGGTTTCGCCTTGACGAAGCTCTGGACGAGGTGGGCGCTGGTTCGGGTTTCGAGGTCTTTGCGACCAGCGACGCCCCAGGGGCCACGCTTGCGGATGCCGGCTTGCTTGAGCGGCTAGCTGCGGTCTCGGCCCAGTTCGAAGCGCGACAGCTTTTTGCCAGCTTCCACGCAGATCGTCTGGTGATGCTGATCGACCACAAGGGTGACTATTTTGAGATGTCACATCGGCAGAAGACCAATTTTGCACGGGATGCCGGGCGTGTGCGGGATCAGTTGGGGCGACTCTTTGCGATTGTCGATTTGCTTCAGCTACGCGGTCTATCTGTCGAAGGCAAAGCAGACACCGGGGCCTTGGAAAGCCCGGAATTCCCGGAACTTCCAGGGCCAAACGCCGCAGACCCCTACGACATTGGTGGCTGGGGATGTCTCAATGCTTTTGTTATATTTGCCGCAGCCATGTCGGCCTATCTCTGGCTACTGGATAGTGAGTTGTCAAAGGGAGCGCTGTTGTGGTGGTCGGCGCTTGGCGGTTTGTTGATGTCGCTGGGGCTTTTTCAGACCATTCGTGGCGTTTTGCGGCGCTCCGTGGGAACTGCGATTTTTGGCATTATCCTCCTGGCCGGGGCATTCATAGTGCTCTATTACACTGTTCCGCTCGAAACCCAAGCCCTGATCCGATTCTGGGCGCCGGGGTTGTGAGCAAGTGAAAGCCTGCGTTAAAGGAATAACGGGGGGGCTGCCACCAGGCCCTGCCCAACAAATCGTTGGTGCTGACGGCCCAATGGGCGGTTTGTGCAAATCACAAGCCGCCTTTCTCATTTTTATCTAAATTCAATTAAATAGTATCATCTGATTATAGAAAAATACAGAAAAGTCGAGTACAATTTTTTAATAATGGTTTGAAGGGTCAGCTTGAGGCGTGATGAGTCGCTCAAATCAGACGTCAGTTGATTCAAAATTTACGCCATCAAAAGATGCGCAAAATTTAAAGTGGCAATTTGGCATCCTCCTGGGCCTGATATGGCCGCCGGGGCTTTTGATTATTGGCGTGGGCGCCGGATATTTTTTTAATTCGTTTGAAGGTGCGCTGGGCCGGCTTTATTTTGGCGGTATTTTACTATTGCTGGGGGCCGGAACTGCCTGGATAACATTTCGCACTTTGAAAAAATACCATATCCAACTGCTTGAAGAGTTTCAGGCCCGCCCCCAAGGCAGCGGTGTTGATTTAACCCAGCCGGCCGCTAACATCCCTGGCGGATCAAAAGAAGGCAGCGATACCGGCGACAGGGCCGAATCCAAAGAGCGGGCTGAAACAGAAAATAAACGCCCTCTGGCTGACCAGATTATCTCAACCATCGACAGCCTGATATTGGTGCTCAACCAAAATGGCGAGATAGTCTTTACCAGTTCATCGGTTTACAAAATATTGGGTTATCAATGGGATGAAGCGACCCCCAAAAGCTGGTTGGAGCTGGTTGGGGAAAATCATCAGAACGGCCCAAATGATGCGCCTGATTTCTTTTCCTCACCCTATGAATGCCGGGTTTTAGATAAACAGGGGAATTTGTACTGGTTTTTGTGGCAAGACACGCGCGGTCTCGATAATTGCATCATTCGGGTGGGTTATGACATTACCCAGCGCAAAAATGCAGAAGCCGAATTTACCCGGCGTAATCGTGAGTTGACCATATTGCAATCGGCCGGGGTGGCCATCACTTCCCGGCTTGATTTACGTTACGTGCTGGATACTGTTGCTTTGGAAATGACCAAATTATTAGAAGTTGAAAGCTGTACCATATCCGAGTGGAATGAAACAGACAACACGGTGGTTAAAATTGCAAAATACAACCCCCAGGGCTGGTGGGATGCCCAATCAGAGGCCACACCCTATCATCTGACAGAATATCCGGTTACGCGAGCGGTATTAGAAGAACAAATTCCTGAGCAAATGACAATCAGCCAGGCTAATATCGACCCATCAGAGTTGGCTTATATGAAAACAGCCAATATTAAAACGTTGGTAATGCTGCCAATGATCTTTCAGCGGCAGGTGCTGGGGTTGGTAGAATTGGAAGATAGCCGGTTTGAACGCACTTTCTCGTATCACGAAATTTCTATGGCCAAGTTGCTGGCCAGCCAGGCCGGCAGCGCCATTGAGAATGCCCGCCTGTTTGAACAAGCCCGGCAAGAAATTAAAGAAAGACAACAGGCCGAAGCGGCTTTGGAAGAAGAAAGGGCTTTGCTGGCCCAGCGCGTCAAAGAGCGAACCGCCGAGTTGAGTCGAGTTAACGCCGAGTTAGCCCGGGCTTCGCGCTTGAAAGATGAATTTTTGGCCGGTATGAGCCACGAACTGCGGACGCCCTTAAATGCCATCCTTGGTTCATCTGAAATTCTTCAGGCCGGGGCGTTTGGCTCGCTCAATGAGCGGCAACTTAAATATACCAAAAATATTGAGGAGAGTGGGCGGCACCTGCTTTCGCTCATAAATGATATTTTGGACTTGTCTAAAATAGAGGCCGGTAAAATGGAGCTGGAAATCAGGCCGGTGGCTATTCAATCGGTTTGCGAGGCCAGCTTGCGGCTTGTAAAACAGTTGGCCCATAAAAAGAAGCTTCAATTGAAGTCGTCATTTAGCACTAACAACAAAATTTTGCGGGCCGATGAGCGCCGGCTCAAACAAATTTTGGTAAACTTGTTGAGCAACGCCATTAAATTTACGCCCGAAGGTGGCAGTGTGGGCCTGGAAGTTGAAGACGATGAGGCGCAACAGGCAATCCATTTTACGGTTTGGGATACCGGTATCGGGATTTCTCAAGAAGATATGACCCGCTTGTTTCAACCGTTTGTTCAATTGGATAGCAGCCTGGCTCGACAATATGCCGGAACCGGGCTGGGGTTATCTCTGGTTTCCCGGATGACCAAAATGCACGGCGGCGGGGTCTCGGTAGAAAGCCAGGTGGGGCAGGGGAGTCGATTTAAAATTGCGCTCCCTTATTCCGGCCCCAATATCCCCTCCGGCGCAGAATTAGAGCAGGTAGAAGCTGACAGGCCCCAACGTTTGCCGCATAGGCTACGCGCCGGCAGTCGGCGGCCCGTAATTTTGTTGGCCGACGATAGCGAAGACAACATTAATATGCTGCTGGAATTTTTGCAGGCTCAGGGCTATGAAATAGTGGTAGCCCGCACCGGCATTGAAGCTATTGACCGGGCCAAAGAAGAAACGCCGGATTTGATTTTAATGGACATCCAGATGCCGGAACTGGATGGGTTGGAGGCTACGCGTCGCCTTAGAGCATACGATAAGTTGGCCTTGGTGCCCATTATTGCCCTGACCGCTTTGGCAATGCCCGGCGATAAAGAGCGATGTCTGCAAGCCGGCGCTAATGAATACTTAACCAAACCGGTTAGCCCAATTGGGTTAATAAAGACCATAGAGACCTTTTTAACCCCGGGTTCAAGCTGAACCATTGGCGGAGAACTGTTGTGACGAGTCAACCAACTGTTTTGAATATAGTATAGAAATTTAACTAACTTTGATAAAGATGGCAACCCAAAAACCGCATACCGCTTGCTCTCTTTCATACAAAGGACACCGGCATGGAGACTAAAAGCAAAATACTGATTGTTGATGATGAGCCATTAGCCCGTGATGTGCTTGAAGGCTTTTTGTACCCCGAAGGCTATCATCTGGATTTTGCCTCAAACGGGATAGAAACCCTGGCTTACCTGGAGAGTCGCATCCCGGATGTTATTTTGCTTGATGTGATGATGCCGGAAATGGATGGATTTACCGCTTGCCGCCGCATTAAAACAGATGACCGCTGGCGACATATCCCCATTATTATGGTGACTGCGCTGGGCGGCAAAGAAGACCTTTTTCAGGGAATTGAGGCCGGCGCCGATGATTTTGTTCATAAACCGGTGAGCGACCTTGAACTGCGGGCGCGGGTGCGTTCAATGCTGCGAATTAAAAAACAATACGATGAGCTTGAAGCGGCTGTGCAAATGCGAGAAGAATTGACCAACATGATCGTGCACGACATGAGAACGCCGCTCTCGGCTATTTTGGGGTTTAGCGGCTTGTTGCAAACCAAGAATTCGCTCAACGCCGAAGATTTGGAGGATGTCAATAAAATTTTTGTTCAGGCGCAACGCCTGGCTTCATTTTTGGATAATATGCTGATGGTGGCAAAAACAGAAACCACCGGACGCTTAACCATAAATCCAATAACCATTGATATTAACCGCCTTATAGCCCAGGCCCAGGAAAATCATCATCCTACAGCGCGATTAAAGAAAATTCACATCGTAACTAATCTTCCTACCCCCACTACAGAAATACAACTCGACGCCAGCTTAATCCAACGGGTATTAGACAACCTGATATCAAATGCGCTAAAATTTTCTCCGCCGCAAACTACAGTTACAATTACAGTAGAATACCCTAACCCTGGCCCTAAAATTAGAATTGCGGTGGCAGATGAAGGCCCCGGCATTGCCCCGGAACATCGGAAGCGAATTTTTGACAAGTTTGAGGTTATCAATTCTAATCAATATAGCAACCCCCAAATTGGCGTTGGGCTTGCGTTCTGCAAAATGGCCGTTGAAGCTCACGGAGGGCGTATCTTTATAGATGACAACCCCGCCGGCGGTTCCATTTTTGTTGTAGAAATTTGAAACCCTGGGCAAATCTTGTCTGGTTATTCGCATGGCAACCAAAGTTCTTGTAATTGATGATGATCTTGTGATTACTGATATGCTAACAGACCTGCTTAAAGCAGAAGGGTTTGAAGTGCATGTCAGAAATTCTGGGCGGGAAGGTATAAACGCCGTCCGTGACATTCAGCCTGATGTAATTTTGCTAGATCTGATGATGCCTGGGATGAATGGTTGGCAGGTGTGCCGAGAAATTCGCAGCTTTAGCCCTATCCCCATTTTAATTTTGTCCGCCGTGGTCGACTCTCAAGATGTTATCCGCGCTTTAGACGAAGGCGCCGATGATTATATGGTTAAACCGGTAACACGTGGCGTATTAGCGGCCCGTTTGAAGCGGTTGGCGCGTTAATTGCCTTTACCCCCGCTTTCTCTACTTTGAAGAATGTCTCCACAATGGTTGGCTCTCAACCGGCAATATGTTGCAATTCTGGGTTGATATTATCAAAATAATTGTTTTTTCTAAGAATTTTCTGACCAATTTTTATTTGGTTTTGATGTGGCTGCTTCATAATAATATCAACCGCCACTCAAGTAGTGTTGAACTGTTTTGATTTGCCCCACCCGTTCTGTGACTTTAGGGCAAGCAAAACAGTACTTTGTGGCCCAACCTTA
Source organism: uncultured Caldilineaceae bacterium (assembly GCA_964486935.1). GTDB lineage: Bacteria > Chloroflexota > Anaerolineae > 4572-78 > J111 > CAZAPG01. The sequence goes on from CAZAPG010000024.1 coordinate 12,085, forward strand.
TCGCTAAATCTTGTGACTTTTATCACTTACAATAAAGTGAAATTTGTGATAGTTTAAGTTAGGCAACCGGGGTTTTTTAAGGCCCTGACAGGTAAAGTCAATTGCTCTTTAAAAACTTTCGACTTGCAATACTATTTTACCTTGATCAACAACCACAATTTAATAACGCCCCAATAATTTCGGGGCGTTATTTTTAACCCAAGTTGCCACCCAATGTCATTAAGTTAGCAGCGTGCCGAGCAGGTTAAGCGAGCTGTTGAAATATTTGCCCCTCTACCTTTAAAGGTGCAGGCAACTTCCCCAACAGGGAGAGAACCGGGTAAAACTCCTCCCTCTGAAAAGATGCAGGGTGGGCATTTTCTCAAACCGTATAAATTTTGATAGGGATAAAAACATGTCTCTGCAAGTGCTTTTAGCGCAATCCGACCCAAAATTGAACCTACAACTGGCCAACTACTTTACCGAGAGAGAAGACAGAGTTTGGCACGCCGCCACTCCAGATGAAGCCCGTACTTTGTTGCAGCAACATAACCTCGATTTGATTGTGGTTGATATACACCAGATTAATAACGGCTGGAACCATCTGGTGCCCTATATTCAACAACAACTCCCTAACGCCAAACTTTTATTTACCATCAGCTACCCCGACCCCAAACAAGAAGCTCAGGTCAAAAGAGATTATGGCGCCCGCACCTTTTTACTACCACCCTTCACCCGCGCCGGGTTAGAAGAAGCCCTGCAAGCCCTTCAAAAACAACAAAACAGCGCTGCCCAGGGCCTGCCCAAAACAGATTTACCCAAAGTACGGGTGCCGGTGCGTGTCAAAATTACCCTGCCTTACACCATATTAGCCCTGCTCCTGGCGTTGGCAGCAGCCTATGTGGTCAGCCAAATTATTCTGGATACATTAGAGGAGCGATTTACTAACCAGTTAATTGAAGCCGGAAAATTAACAAATGACTGGATGGTTAGGGAAGAAGAGCGCCTGCTTGAAACTTTACGGCTGCTCTCGCATACCCAGGGGCTACCCGCTGCCGTTGCCGCGCAAGATGCCGAGCGGCTACGTGAAATGGCTTTGCCTCTGGCCGTTAATTATCAAGAAGAAGCCATAGAAATTTTAGACACCCAGGGCGCCAGCGTGCTATCCCTGCGACATCGCGCCACTGGCAACCTGGAAGATTACGACGCCACCCGCGGCGAGTCGGTGTTTAGCCAATGGAATTTTGTGCAGGCCGTGCAACAGCAACAGGTAGACCATGGCCGCGATAAATTTGCCGGGCTGGCTCGCGCCCTGTGGGGCGATTATTTATATGTGTCTGGCCCGATTGTAGATGACCAGGGCAACCAGACCGGGGTAATTCTGGTCGGCAAATCATTATCCACCATTGTTCGCCAGGTTAGGCAAGATACCTTGGCCCACATCACTATTTACAACTTCAACGGGCAGCCGCTTGTTTCTAGCCTTTCACTATTTGATCAAGCCCAACTCTCCCTGACCCCCAAAGATGTATCTCAGGTATTGGCACAACAAGACGAACAAACGCTCATCCGCCCGCTTCAGGTTGCCAGCATCAACTACAGCGAGATTGTAGGCCCCTGGGAGGTTAGAGAATTCTCAAGTCCGGCATCTGCCGCCCGTATCAACAACGATGTTGGCATTATTGGCGTATCGCTGGCCGAGACCTTTCTGGCTCGTCCGGGCCAAATTACCCGCCTGCAAATATTTGGCTTAACGGCTGTTGCTTTTGTTTTAATTATCGGGTTAGGGGTTTTTCTGGCCAACAGAATTACCGTTCCGCTATTGCGGGTTGTCGAGGCTTCATCCAAAGTAGCCCAGGGCAATTTAGACATTCAGGTTGATACCAGAGGCGATGATGAAGTAGCGGTTTTAGCCCATTCATTTAACGAGATGGTGGCCGGTTTGCGCGAAGGCAATTTGTACCGCGACCTGCTGGGCCGCACCGTTTCGCCAGAAGTGCGCGAGCAGCTACGCCAGGGTTTTGCTTCGGGCAAGGTTAAATTTGAGGGACAGGAAACGGTTGCCACCGTACTGATGAGCGATATTCGTGGTTTTACCCGGCTGGCCGAGTCAGAAACTCCATCTACAGTTATGAACTGGCTCAATGAATATTTTGAACAGTTGGTGCCCATCATAACCAATAACGGCGGCGTCATTAGCAAATTTGAAGGCGATGCGGTTTTGGCTTTTTTTGGCATTTTACCTCGCCCCCTATCGCCCCAGGAAAGTGCTTATCAGGCTTGCCACACCGCCCTGGCCATCATTCAAGCTGTTGATGAACTCAATGCGCGCCGGCAGAAACGCGGCGCCCCCCCGCTTGAAACCGGCATAGGCATCAACACCGGCCCGGTTATTGCCGGGGCTTTGGGCAGTACCGGACGCCTGCAATACACCATTATTGGCGATACCGTCAATGCTACTGCCCGGTTAGAAAACCTGACCCGGCAATTTGGCGCGGGCAATAGCGCCGTAATTAGCCAGCACACCCTGTTTGCCCTGCGCGATTATCGTCACCAATTTGAGTTAGAGACGCTGGGGGCGCATAACATTAAAGGCAAGGTAGAGCAACTCCTGGTTTATCGCTTGCGCGCCGCCAAAGTTGCTGCCTGAGGAGTTGATTGTGCGCACTCGCGCCCCCACCGGCGGGGAAAATCAGAACAAAAATCGGCGCTGGACCATTATATTTATTGCGCTGCCGCTGTTGGGTATGGCCTGTTTGCTGTTGCTCCTTTTTACCCAAAACAACAAACGTTTAATTGAGCGCGAGTTTATTCCGGTTAATCTCCATTCACAGCTTGAGGCCGACTACGCCGCCAAACCCAACCAGACTCCCGTTCCCCCGGTGCGGCTGGATATTATTTGGGATGCCATTTATGACCGCAACCCGGCAGCCACAGACCTGGCCGCCCGCCAAACCGCCCTGCAAAATGTGCTGTTAACCCCCATCCCTACGGTAACGCCTTCATTTCAAAGTTGCCGGGGTCTTCAGTTTGTTTATGCCGACCAGGATACCTGGGTTGACTCGGCAGACCCCACCGCCGCCCACGGCACCGAAACTATCCTGCAAATTGGGCGCAGCGGCCAACATGTCAAACGATTGCTGATACGTTTTCCCCTTGAAAGTACTATTTTACCCAATACCCTCATAATCAGCGCGCGCCTGGAGATGGATGTCGAGCAAACCAGTGACCTCATCCCACCCAACTCGTTGGACTTTTTTAACCTTACGACCCCCTTTGGCGAGCTTGATACCAATTGGGCCAATCAGCCGGCGCCCCATATTCAGTATCCGGTCAACAGGCTAACCTCTCAAGGTATCCACGTGTGGGATGTCAGCCAAATTGTCAGAGCCTGGCTATCCGGTCAGGTGGCAAACCACGGCCTTCTCATTGAACCGCAAGCCGCCACTTCGGATTTTAACATTGTCTATTACAGCCGGGAGAGCATTAATCAGCAGCCGGGCAACAATCAAGGGTTGCCGGTTGGCCCCCGGCTGGTTATAAATTGCGGGGGCGATTTACCCCAGGCCGTAGCAGTCAACCTCAACACGCCCACCCCAACCCCCGCCGGCCTAAAACCCACGCCCAAAACCGAGGCCAGCCCTTCAACAACTACGCCAATCCCGTCGCCTCCGTTACCCGCACCCACCCTCCCCCTTCCCACGCCCACCGTTGCGCCCACATTGCCACCCGCTACGCCAACACCGGTTACAGAGGTTCCAACTCCAGCGCTGTTGCCAACGCCTACCCCTACCCCAACCGCCAATAACGGCGGAGGCGACAGTGGCGGCGGTGACGATGACAACAACACGGGCGGCGGAGGTCCATCGCCCCCACCCCCACCCCCACCGCCACCGCCTCCGCCGCCGGCCGCTGACCTGGGAGTCGCGTTAAGCGACTCTCCAGACCCGGTCATAGCCGGTAACAATTTAACCTACACCATCAATATTACCAACAACGGTCCCAACTCTGCCACAAACGTCACCGTTACTGACACCCTCCCACCGGGTGTCAGTTTGGTGTCTGCTACCCCCAGCCAGGGGCCGGGTTGTAGCGGAACCGGAACCCTGGCTTGTAATCTGGGCGCGCTGGTTAGCGGCGCCGGGGCCACAGTTTCCATTGTGGTTAAGGTAGATGCGTCAACCGCCGGTTTACTGACCAGCACCGCCGGCGTTTCCGCAGCCGAAGCCGACTCTAATGCCGCCAATAATAGCGCAACCGAAACCACTGTGGTCAAGGCCGCAGCCGATTTGGCCGTGGTCAAAACCGATATGGCAGACCCGACGCCCGCGGGCGCTGTTCTAACCTACACCCTGACCATCTCCAACAACGGCCCCAGCGATGCCGCCGGTGTGGTAGTTACCGACACGTTACCGGTCAGCGTTACCTTTAACTCGGCCAGCGCCGGCTGTGCGCTTTTAGCCGGAACCGTATCTTGCAACGTTGGCAATCTGTCTGCCGGCGGCACTACTCAGTATACAATTGTTGTTACCCCGAACCCTGCTGTTGGAGACGGAACAGTTATCACCAATTCGGCTATTGTCACCGGCGCCCACCTCGACCCTGCGCCCGGTAACAACACCGCCATCGAAACCACCACAATCAACAAAGTGGCCGACCTGCATATCAGCAAAGTAGACACGCCCGACCCGGTGGTGGCCGGGCAAGTGCTGACCTACACCCTGAGCATCACCAACGCCGGGCCAAGCGATGCAACGGGTGTAACCATTACCGACACGCTCCCGGCGGGCGTCAGCTTCTCTTCGACGGCGGGCTGCACCGAGGTTGCCGGAGTAGTGAGTTGCAATATCGGGGCCATGAGCGCCGGGACGAGTGTCCAACGGACAATTGTGGTGACGGTTGATAGCGGCACGACGGCCAACCTGAGCAACGGCGTGACCGTGGGGGGCAACGAGACTGACCCTGCGCCGGGCAACAACAGTGATACGATTACGACCACTATCAACAGCAGCGCCGATTTGACCATTAGCAAGGATGATACGCCGGATTTGCTGGCAGCCGGACAGATTCTCACCTATACCCTGACAATTACCAACAACGGGCCGTCGGTGGCCCAAAATGTGGTGGTCACTGACACGCTGCCGTTGAGTGTTACCCTTGTAGGCGCAAGCCCATTAGCGGATACTCAAAGCGGACAGAACCTGGGCTGGAATCTGGGGGCGCTGGCCCAGAACGGGGTGCAGAGCCTCATCATTTCTGTAACGGTTGATAGCGCCTTTAGCGGAATGTTGACCAATACGGCTATTGTAACCGGTACTACGCCCGACCCCGGCCCCGGGCCAAATAGCAGCACCGAAATAACGCTGGTCACCGGCGAAGCCGATTTGCGAATTACAAAAGTTGACAGTCCCGACCCGGTGGCGGCCGGGCAAAGCCTGACCTACACCCTGAGCATCACCAACGCCGGGCCAAGCGATGCAACGGGTGTAACCAACACCGATACCTTGCCGGCGGGCGTGACCTTCGCCTCGGCGGCGGGCTGTGCAAATGTTGCCGGGGTGGTAACGTGCAACCTCGGCATGCTGGCAGCGGGAGCCAGTGTCCAGCGAACAATTGTGGTGACGGTCAACAGCGGCACAACCGGTTCAGTGAGCAACAGCGTAACCGTGGGGGGTAACCAGGCTGACCCGGACGGCAGCAACAACAGCGATACCATCACAACCACAGTTAGCACTACCGCCGATTTACAGATTAGCAAGGTTGACAGCACCGACCCGATTACCGCGGGTCAAAGCCTGACCTACACCCTGAGCATCACCAACAATGGCCCCTCCGATGCCGGCAGTGTGGTTGTAACCGATACGCTGCCGGGGGGCGTAACCTTCGGCTCGGCTTCTGCCGGCTGTAGCGAGGCCGGCGGCGTGGTGAGCTGTTTGGTGGGGGCGTTAGCCAGCGGCGCGTCGAGCCAGATTACTATCAGCCTTGTGGTTGACCCCGGGGCGGCCAATGTTGTAACCAACACGGCGGTGGTGAGCAGCAGCACCTTTGACTCAAACGAGGTGAACAACACAGCCGCGCAAACAACCACGGTTAACCAGGCGGCAAATTTGGGCATCATTAAACGCGACTCAAATGACCCGGTGGTGCCGGGTGGCACTTTTAACTACACGCTGGTGGCAATTAATAACGGGCCGTCGGATGCGGCCAACGTGAGCGTCAGCGATACGCTGCCGCTAAGCGTCAGCCTGGTTTCATCCGGCACAACTCAGGGCAGTTGCGCCGGGAGCAGCCCGGTAACTTGCAGCCTGGGTAAGTTGACGGCAGGCCGCAGCGCCACCATCACCCTACAGGTTACGGTTAACCCCAACGCCACCGCCGTGCTGGTCAATAATGCCACAATTACCAGCGCCACGCCCGACCCCGACCTGGCCGACAACTCGACCAGCGAAAATACGGCGGTGGGGGTGCTGGACATTACCAAATCTTCCAGCGCCGGCGGGCCGGTCAATCCCGGTCAGATATTTACCTACACTATTACCGTTGAAAATATCGGCAGCGCGGTAGAGACCAACGTGACCATTTCCGACACACTGCCGCCGGGAGTCAGCTATGTGCCGGGCAGCACGGTGATTGTGGCCCCCATTATTAAAACCGTGCGCGATGAATTTAACGCGATTTCTTACGCCGGCAATAGCGGCGCCGATAACTGGGCCGCGGCCTGGCAAGAAATTGGCGAGGGCGATGGCCCCAATTTGGGCCGGGCGCAGGTGGTTTCTGGCGCCAACTGTGCGGCCAGTAACTGCATGCGGCTGGGCGGGCTAAATGTGCTGCTGAACGGCTTTGGCCTGCGCCGCCAGGCCAACCTGGCCGGGGCCAACGCGGCCATGCTCAGCTTCAGCTACCGGCGGCAGCAATTGCTGCTTTCGGGCGGCAGCGTTGCCCTGGATGTGTCAAACAACGGCGGCGGAAGCTGGACCAACCTGCAAAATTATGCCCTTAACAGCAGCGATAGCGGGCAACTGCCGCAAACCTTCAACATTTCGGCGCAAATTGCGGCCAACACCCAGCTTCGTTTCCTGGGCGGGAGTGGGTTGACCTCCAGCTACTTTTTTGCCGATAATGTGCAAATTCAATATTCGCAAGGCTTTACCACGGTGGTGGGCGGTCCTTTGCCAACGCTGGCCAGCGGTTTTACCCTGCTGCCCGGCGATGTGATGACCGTCACCCTCCGGGTGCAGGTGGACAACCCGCTGACGCCAACTATTACCGTTTTAACCAACACCGCCTCAACCACCAGCGATTTGCAAACGACGCCCATCAGCGACTCGGTGGTCGATACGGTGGCCCAGGCCAATTTGTCTATCGGCAAGAGCGACTCGCCCGACCCGGTTGTGGCCGGCCAGACCTTAACCTACACGTTGAGTATTACCAACAGCGGCCCTGATAGCGCCCAAAATGTGGTTGTTACCGACACCCTGCCCCTGAGTGTCACCCTTAACAGCGCCAGCCCGCCAACCAGCAGCCAGAGCGGGCAAAATATAGGCTGGAATTTGGAGACAATTACAAGTGGCGGGTTGCAAAATATTGTTGTGGCCGTAAATGTCGATAGCAACTTTAGCGGCGTGTTGACCAATACGGCCAGCGTATCCGGCGCTACGCCCGACCCGGACCTCTCGGCCAACACGGCTGTGGTTACAACCACCGTTAGCGCTCAGGTAGCGGACCTGTCGGTGAGCAAAACAGTTGATAACCCCGCGCCGCTCGTCGGCGATCCGATTACCTTTACCATCACCATTAGCAACGCCGGGCCAAATGATGCGGAAGATACTGAACTCATTGACCTGTTGCCGGCAGAATTGGGTTTTGTATCTGGCGCCCCCTCTCAAGGTGTCTATGATAACAATTCTGGCCGGTGGCGCGTGAATACCATTACCAGCGGCGGTACGGTTACGTTGACTATAGTGGCTACAGTTGCCGCCAGTGGTGTTATTACAAACACCGTTCAGATTGATCAAACCGACGCGATTGACCCCGACTCGACGCCGGGCAACGGCGCTGCCGGCGAAGACGACCAGGCCAGCGCGGCCATTACTGCCAGCCTGCCCAGCCTGTCGATTAATGATGCCTCTGTAACCGAGGGCAATGCCGGAACGGTCAATGCGGTCTTTACCGTCACCCTGTCCGCCGCATCTAACCTGACGGTGACGGTTAATTACGCCACCGCCGATAACAGCGCGATTAACGGCAGCGATTACGTGACCCAGAGCGGCGTCATCACTTTTGCGCCGGAAACAACCAGCCAAAATATCAACATCCCTGTTTTAGGCGATACTACCGATGAAATTGCCGAAACCTTTTTTGTTAACCTGAAGAACCCCACCAATGCCACCCTGGCCGATGGTACGGGCCTGGGCACCATTATTGATGATGACAATACAACACCTTGTAGCTCGCCGGTAACTACCCTCACCACGACGGGAGATACATATATTGATGGAGCGGGAGCGGCTCAGAATAATAATTTTGGCCCAAATGTCACCCTATTGGTGCGAACCGAAAGTTCCTCGCAGGTAAAACGGGGGCTAATCCAGTTCGATCTCAGTTCTATACCATCTGGCAGTTTTGTTTCATGCGCTACATTGCTCTTAAATCAGGAGTTCGGCACAAATAGTGTCCATACCATTTATGTTCATCAAGTCATTACAAGTTGGGCTGAGTCGACCGTGACCTGGAATAATCCCTGGAGTACCTCTGGCGGTGATTATGAGCCTACCGGTATAGCCAACTTTGTGCCTGATACGCTTGGTTTGCGCGTAATTAATGTTACTTCGCTGGCCCAGTTCTGGATAAATAATTCAGCTTCCAACTATGGACTTATTCTCCGCTCCGAATATCCCGGCGCGCCCCCCAGCTTTACAGCCGAGTTTGCCAGTAAAGAACATGGCATCAGTCCTCCACCCAGGCTGGCCGTGGAGTACATCCCCGGCCTGGTCATCAACGATACGAGCGTGACCGAAGGCAACAGCGGTACTACCAATGCCGTGTTCAACGTTACGCTATCCAGCGCCGCCACCCAAACCGTGACGGTTGATTACGCCACCGCCGATGATACCGCCACCACCGCCGATAGCGATTACGTGGCCGCCGGCGGGACCATCACCTTTACGCCGGGCATTACCCTGCAAACCATTAGCATTACGGTCAATGGAGATGTTGCCCCTGAATCAACCGAAACCTTTTTTGTTAACCTGAGCAACCCAACCAACGCCGGCATTGCCGACGGGCAGGGCGTGGGCGCCATTTTGCAGGATGCCGGGGGCTTTGCGCTGCCATCGCCCGCCGATGGTGGGGAAATCATCTATCTTCCCTTAATTTCCAAATCTGCCGGTTCGGCGGCCGGGCCAATAACTCCGTCGCCCTCGTCGCCCCTTTTGTTGCCGGCTGGCGGTACGTTTCCGTCCTCAATTTATCTGCCTATCATCACCAAATCTACCCGATAATGGACTGTAAAACCAAATGAACTTATTTCTCACCCTACTTCTGGCTCATCTCATTGCCGACTTCCCCCTCCAAACCGATTGGATATTCCGTATGAAGGTAAAGCACGGGTGGGGTATTCTGTTACACGCAGCCATTCATAGTTTGGTGACTGCCGCCTTAATTCAAAATCCGCTAAAGTTTTGGCCGGTTCTGGCGGTGTTGTGGCTGGCGCACGCCGCGGTCGATTGGCTAAAGTTATATATTCAACACGCAACCCTGACGCCCGGATTTTTGCTGGACCAGTTGGCGCACGTTCTTACCCTGGTGGTGATTGCCTATTTTGCCCCGCAGCTGATGGGCGCTCTGGCTGCCCAATTTTTGGCGCCTTTATTGATTTATGCCCTGATACCGGCGCTGTTGATGCTACTTTCTGTGGTGATGCTTGACCTGAACCACCTGAAACCCGGTTCCGCCCACCTGTCAGCCCAAAGAGTAGTGCAATATAAAAAACTATCGCAGATAACCGGGTATCCGCTGATCCTGGCAGTGATCATCATCCGGTTTGGTTTGTAAGGCAGCTAAACCTGCCTGGGCACAAGCAAACTTTCAACTTTACATACTTTTCATTTACTGCTATAATCGGCACAACGTTAGCTATCGTTACCCAAATCCCCCGATTCTATTCGAATATTGGTAGTTGTGGTTTCCCGCCTATCTAAAAATCCATTATCACAAGGAGGTGATGCGGCCCAAAAGATAGTTGAAAAACTCTCATCCATCCTGACGCGCTTGCGTGTCGCCAAATGTTCAATGTGTATTACAAAATAATAAAAGAGGAGAAGCAAAGGTAATGAAATCAAAACATTTTCTATTATCAATTGTCGCTATGTTGGCCTTGAGCCTGTTTATCACCGCTTGTGGCGGGGGGCAGGTTGTTGAAAAAATTGTGACGGTTGAAGTTGAAAAAGTTGTAACCGTAGAAGTTGAAAAAGAAGTTGAAAAAATCGTCACCGTTGAGGTCGAGGCCGAGGTAGCCGAAGCCACCGAAGAAGCGATGGAAGCCACTGAAGAAGCGATGGCAGCTACCGAAGAACCGGCTGCCACCACCGAAGAAACAGCGGCTCCGGCTGCCCAAACAGGCGGCAACACGCTGGAGATTGTCCGCGAGCGCGGCACCCTGTTGTGCGGCGGTAACGCCAACGTGCCTGGCTTTGGGTATCTCGACCCCGACACCAACGAGTTTACCGGTTTTGATATTGATTTTTGCCGGGCTATTGCCGCCGCAGTGTTAGGCGATGCCAATGCGGTTGAAGTGCGCCCCACCACCGCCCAGGAACGCTTCCCGGTGCTGCAAGCCGGTGAAGTTGATGTGCTTATCCGCAACACCACCTGGACCATTAGCCGCGATACCTCGCTGGGCTTTAACTTTGCCCCCACCACTTTTTACGATGGGCAGGGGATGATGGTTCGCAAAGATTCCGGCATTACTTCGCTGGAAGACCTTGACGGGGCAACCGTTTGCGTTCAACAAGGCACTACTACCGAAAAGAATCTGGCCGACGTAATGCGCGCGCTGGGCGTCAATTATGAACCCGTGGTTTTGGCCGACGCGCCCTCAACGCTGGCCGCTTACGACGAAGGCCGCTGCGACGGCTTTACCACCGACAAATCTGGTCTGGTTTCGCAGCAAATTCTGCTGGCCGAACCGGATGCTCACGTAATTCTGAATGAAACGATGTCTAAAGAGCCGTTAGGCCCGCTGGTTCGCCACGGCGATGACCAGTGGTTTGACATTGTAAAATGGGTAACGTTTGGCACCTTCCAGGCCGAAGAGCTGGGCATTACCTCGGCAAATGTTGAAGAAATGGCCGCCACCAGCGAAGACCCGGTTGTGCGTAACCTGCTGGGCGTTGAAGGCGACCTGGGAACGGCCCTTGGCCTTGACAATGATTTTATGGTTGATGTAATCAGTCAGGTGGGTAACTTTGGTGAAATTTACGACCGACACCTTGGCCCCGATACCGTGTTCAACCTTGAGCGCGGGGTCAACGCTCAATGGACCGATGGTGGACTGATTTATTCTCCGCCCTTCCGCTAAAAACAGCAAAGTAGCCTATATATAGCAAGTAGCAGATAGCGCCGGTTTATAATAGCCGGTTCACTATCTGCTACTTGCGCTCAAAAACGAGGTGAACGATGGCAACAACCTCACCCGATGTTCAAAAAGAAGCGGCCATTCCCTTTTGGCGCGATGTAAGGGTTTTAGCGGTTATAGGACAAATTATAGTTACGGCCCTGGTTCTAATGGGCGTTGGCTGGCTTATAACCAACTTTATACAAAACGCCAGAATTCAGGGTTTGCAAATTGGCTTTGAATTTTTAAATTCCACCGCCTCGTTTGATATTGCCGAAGGTATTGAATATTCTGCCACCGACTCCTTTGGCCGCGCCCTGTGGGTAGGCGTCGTTAATACTATTCGGGTATCGCTGCTGGGCGTCATTCTTACTACCATTTTGGGCATCATAATTGGTATCGCCCGGCTATCTAATAACTGGCTCATCAGCAAAATTGCCACCGTTTATGTAGAAACTCTTCGCAACATTCCTGTGTTAGTGTTGCTCTTCTTTTTATACTTTGCCGTCATTCTGAAATTACCCTCCGTGGCAAACAGCGTTCAACCCTTTAGCCTGCCTGTTTACCTGAACCAGCGGGGCATTACGCTGCCGGGGTTAACGCCAACCATTGGTTTTCCCATTTGGCTGGCATTTATTGTGCTGGCTGTTATTTTGGTGATGGTATTATGGACGATTCAGAGCCGCGCAGAGGAAAGAACCGGTCAGCCTAAAAATAAAACCGGCACGGCTATTATCGCTTTTTTGGCAACGGTAATTGTTGGTTGGTTTGTCACCAGCGCCTTTATCAGTGACCAGGCCATTATGGTGGCAACTTCCAGAAATATACAAGAATTTGGGGATTTTGAACCGATTTACCTGCTTAAGGTTGATACCGGTGCTTTGCAAGAGTTGGGGGCAGAACGCGCTACGCTTGATAGCTTAAAGAGCGCCGAAGGTGTGGCTGCTTACAAACAAGAACTAGAGGCCCGGCTGGCAACCGGCAGCGTCAGCGCCCAGGAGTCTGAATTAATTCAATCCCAATTAGGTATTTTGAACGATGCCCAGATTACGGTTTGCGCCCTTAGAGACAGCCCCGGCGAGGTATATGCCGCCAGCCAGTTACGCCGTTTAAACATTCCGGTTAGGGTTAATAGCGCAAACACAACTCGCAGGGCGGCGGGTGATTATGCCGATGGCAATTGCGATTTGCTGGCCGGCGACCAGGCCGCGCTGGCAGCGGAACGGACTATTTTAGAAAGCCCCAATACTCACGAACTGGTTCCGGTAACTATGCCTCCTTTGGTAGTTAATTTGCCGGCCCAGGCCGGTTTCAATATTCAGGGAGGCATTAAATTATCGCCCGAATTTGCCGCGCTTTTGATTGGCCTGGTGATATACACCGGCGCATACGCCGCCGAAATTGTGAGGGCCGGGATTTTAGCCGTATCAAAAGGCCAAACCGAAGCCGCCCGCGCTTTGGGCTTAAACGAGGGGCAGCGGCTGCGTTTAATTGTATTACCCCAGGCGATGCGAGTCATTATCCCCCCAATGACCAGCCAGTACCTCAACCTGACTAAAAACTCCAGCCTGGCGGTAGCCATTGCCTATCCAGACCTTGTTTCTGTTGGCAACACGGTGATGAACCAGTCTGGCTTTGCCGTGCAGGTTATTATCATATTTATGGCCTCGTACCTTACCCTCAGCCTCTCTATTTCGGCCTTTTTGAACTGGTATAACAAAAAAGTAGCGCTGGTGGAACGGTAACGTTCAAAATACAAGTAGCATAAACAACTTGCTGGCCGTTTTTAACGGCCAGTTTTATTTTTACGTCGAATAGGCCGGCAACATTGTCTCAGCAATTTATCGTTTCAGTTTAAATAAAGGAAACTATGATTACCAGGGCAATTCGTGAATTTTTGCAAAAACCACTTCTGGCCCGGATGAGCACTATCGACGCCGATGGCTATCCTCACACCGTGCCGGTCTGGTTTGCGCTCGATGGGGATGATATTGTCGTTATCAGCGTTCGGAACACGCGCAAGGTGGGTCACATTCTGGTTAATCCCAAAGGGGCTATCAGCATTGGCGGCGACTCCGGCGATGGCGGCGGTTATTTGATTAAGGGTGAGTTCATCATTGAGGCCGACCCGGAGGATGTCTGGGTTAGAAAATTGACCTATCGCTACGAAACGCCGGAACAGGCTGAAAAGGATATCGCTGATTGGGCCGAGTTGGATATTATTGTTTTGCGCTTGAAACCTAAAGCGGTGCTCAAGGTGATGTAGAGCGAGTAGCGGGTTGGTGGCGCGTTTACCCCGGTGGCTTTGATGATTTTGCTCAACGAAATTTTTTCAACATTTGACCAACTGACCAAACAGCATAACATGGAGATAGAGTAAGGTAATTGACGATGCTGATAAGAGATTGCATCATGACAACTCCACACCGGGAAACCTGATGACCGGACAGAGTCAGTACCCGTATGACGTATTTGTAAGCTACAATCAGGCCGATGAAGATTGGGTATTGGATTGGTTACTGCCTCAATTGACAAATGCAGGTCTCCAGGTTGCCACTCGATATGACACCCGTATTTTGGGCGCCCCCAAGATTGAAAATGTTGAACGCGCAGTCAATAGTAGCCGCCGTACTATTGTGGTGCTCACCCCGGAATGGTTGGATGACGAGTGGAACGAATTTGAAGCCTTGCTGGTGATGGGCGCAGACCTTGCCGCGCGCAAACGTAAACTCATACCCTTACTCCTAAAACCTTGTACGCCCCCTGAACCAATCAGTTTTCGTGAACCGGCCGACTTTACAGATGAACACAAATGGAACCGGGAGGCCGGTAAACTGGCCCGTGACCTGGTTAATGTTCTGCCTGCGCCCGTACCCTGGCGAGAACAAGAGGGGGTGCGCAACTGGAGAGGGTGGAAGCGTTGGCTTCGTCGCTACCGCTGGCGGGTGTTGGTGGGGACGGTGGCCCTGTTGGCCCTGTGGGTGGTTATTTTTACGCTTTTGAAAATTCCTCCTTTTCATCAGCGCCAGGTGTGGGTCCGGGAAAATCTAAATGCCGAAGGCGCAATTACCCTGCACAATACCGGCTCTACCTTATTGGCGGGTAGCCGAAACCCTAATCCCGGCTGTACTCCGCCCAAGGGCCTCTGGTATCGGGAAGAAAACAGTAACGCCTGGCAAGAAAGCGATGTTGATGACGACTTGCTGTGCATTGAAAATTTTGACCGCGGCGCCAGTTGGTCGGCCATTTTATCATTTGCCTCGCTGGACGATAGGGTGTATGCGCTGACCAGTCATTCCGGCATTCTGGTCAGTTCTGATAATGGAGCGCGATTTGACCGGCGTTTTCCCAACTTTTCATATATTATTAGAAGCGACTATTCGCTCAACCCGCACAGCTTGCGGGTCATCAGCCGTAATGGCGGCCCGCCGCTTTTATGGGTAGCCGGGCAGGAAAATGGATTGCTGGTTTATCGAAATGACCGGTGGCTGGCTAATCACGAAGGTTGCAATGGCCTGCCCCCCACGCTTATTGCTATCTCTGTGTGGGTAAATCAGGAAATTGTGGTTATCGGTAGCGATAGCCAGGGGTTGTGGGCGAGTTTTGATGGCGGGCAAAATTGCCGGCTGGTATTTGATTCAACCGGCCGTTACATATTCCACGGATTGTGGGATGTGTCGGCAGGGCATCATCGTTTTTTGGCCCTGGTTCAGGATACCCAGATGGAGCGCCGTAATGATGAGCTGGGCAACTGGCAGCTCTTAGACTTTTGTCCGCGTGGCAACTCTTGCACCGATGCTGGCTGGTGGGCAGACCAGACCACCCCCCTTTGGCACGGAACACGCCCGGCGCAGGATGTATTTGTGCAGCAGCGCGCAACCGGGGATTATGAATGGTATCTGGTTACGGAAAGTGGTCAGGTATGGCGCGGTACGGTGGGCCTTAACCGGCCTGAAGATTTGGCCGATATCAGGCGTTGTTATATTCCCCCGGCATGCTTTACTCGATTTGCCCCGGTTGCGCCGGGCCAGCCGCCTTATTTGCTGGCTGCCGACTACGTGTATCAGTATCAGCAGGGGCCATGGTGGAAGTTGCTGTGGCCCTGATTTATGGACCCATATCAGGAACGTGACATGACTTTATATGCCGCCACCGGCGAGGAGAAATTTCGTTTCGACAACCCTCAACAGCAGTGGGTTAAGATCGGCCAGCCGCCGTTGGCCAACGGGCGCGTTTTGGCTGTTGCGCCCGATAATAGCATTTTGTATGCCGCCACCTCGGAAGGGGTGTTTTGGTCTGCTGACGGGGGGCAAAGCTGGACAGCGCCAACAGACAAACCGGATATCTGGTCTTTGCTGCTTGACTCAACAACTAACGCACTCTATACCGTTCCTTATGACAGGTCTGAGGTGTATCGCTCTGGTGATAAGGGCGAGACGTGGCAGCCGGCTGGAAGCTGGCCCCAACCAAAACCCTTTATTCACAGCCTGGCTCTGGTTACAGCGCGGAAGCTCTTGTTTGCCGGCACCACTCGGGGTTTGTTTCGGAACAGGGCAAGGGTTAACAACCCGGTCTGGCAGCCGGTTGAAGAAACCTCAAGGCTGGAAATATATACCCTGGCCTGGGACCCGCAAGGCGGGGTTATATATGCCGGTACGTCCAGCCCAAATCTGGTATTCAGGTACAAGCCGGGGGGTGAATGGCAGGAGATTAGGGGAAATTTGCCGGGCGACATCAATGGCATCCATTTTCTGGCTGTTGACTGGCAGCGCGGCGTTTTGTATGCCGCCGCATCCCATGATAACCGGGTCTGGTGGATTAGCACCAACCAAACCGCTTTGGCGATGTGGTCTGCAAGCCATGTAACCCGCAACCATAATCAGCTAACGGCCCTAAGACTGGATACCACAACCGGTATATTATATGCCGGCACGGCTGAGAATGGCGTGTTTCGCTCTCAGGATCAGGGGCAAAGCTGGCAGCGCATGGACGAGGGCCTGCCCAGAGCGGTTTCGATTGTTTCTTTAGGTGACGAGTCATCCGTTGAGGTCAAAGCCATCTCCCCCACCTTGCCGCTCCAACAACAAATATATCAGCCATATCAGCAACAGGTATCACAAGAAGCTCTGGAAAGGCTGATTGAGGAAGATAGAGAAAACGCAAAAGAGACAGGAAAGGTTTATCCTTCGCGCCAGGAAAATCCGTTCTACGCGGGGCAAACCGGCTTGCCCTCCTTGTTGCGGACGTGGCTGCCGCCTTCACGCGTCCCCGAACCGCCTCCTCCTGCAATCTCTCCCGATTTGCCCTGGATTGGACCCGGACCCCCGCCCGTACCTTCGCCTGTGCCATCTGCGCCCGAATTTTTACCCCCACTTTCGCCCGCCCCGAACGAAAAACCTGAGACAACACCTCTTTCTCCCCCTATTTTAGAATTGCTCACGCCTACTCAAATTGAAGCCGTTTTTGGTCTTCAACCGGAAGATCATAAAAAATTAGAGGCAGAACTTGTTCCGGGGCCGGTCATCGGCCTGGAGAGGCCGGCGACCGGGTTAGAAAAACCGGACAGGTTACAGCCACTCCATTTCACCTGGCATCAGGTTTATAACAAGAATGGCCGCAGTTATCCGGTGCTGGGCGGCAGCGTGCGCGTCCACGCGGCGCTCAAAGATGAGCGCATTGCCGTGACCAACAGCTACCTTCCCATTCCGGCAGATTATCCCTTTGCGTCTGACCTTCAACCCGAGGAAGAGCCGCTATCCCCGCGCCTCACTCTGGAGGAAGCCGGGCGGCAGGCGCTTGAGGCCGTTGCTGAAAAATTGAGGCGTATCCATACCGTTACCGCAGACGATGGAAAACGAGGGTTGTGGGGTATTGCCGAGACAATGTACCCGGCTGAGTGGTTTAGCGCATATAAATTGGGGGTTGATAAATGGCGCAAAAGGCATTACCAGACATTCATTGCCAATCTGGTCAATGTAATAAAAGCAGTCAATCAAATTACTGACCCAAAGGGCACAATTTTTGCAGGGGACAAATTGGAAATCCCCTTCCCGGTTGAATTCATCACCGTCGCCCCCACCAAATTTGCTGGCGAGAGCGATTACGCAATTTTGCCTTTTAGCGGAGCTTATTATCTGATCAGTCGATTTCGGGCGCAATCGCCGGGCCAGGAACCCTGGTTTGTAGAGGTCGATATGAAAAGCGGGCAGGTGGGGCAACCCTGGCAGGCTCTGTTAACCCTGCCTGCAACCTTCTACCAAACCTCTCGTGAAACCAAAAACAATACGCCAACGGGTAATATTGCCGGCTTGTTAAACCTCACCTACAAAGATGCCGATAATCAGGATGTCAAATATGTGGAAACGTTAAAGCGGCACTGGCCCCAGATAGAAAATTTCCTTAACAGTAATCGTTCTGAGCAAACTACCATTGCCGCCCAAGCCTTGCATCTCTTTAAATATTTAATCGACATTTGCCACGTACCGCCCGCTGCCTTTGCCAATAGAACGCTACAGGTTAAGCTGGTCAGTTTTAACAACAATAAAGTGATGGGTTTTAGTTATGGCGATGATGAACTCAAGCTAACCTTTTGGGAAGATATGGCCACCGTTGACGGCAAACCGATTCATAATGCCGCCCGCGACCCGGAAGTAGCCCTGCACGAATTTACCCATCTGTTTTTATGGCTTCTCAACCCAGACCCCTGGGGTACCCTGGCAGACCTTGAGCGTAACCCTTTTGGCCGCGCCCTGCACGAAGGCTATGCAATGTATCTGCCCCGTTCTATTATTGCCAGGCAGCAAGCCAGCGAGGTTGACCAACCCTGGGCCAGCGCCGCCTACCGGGATTGGGGTGATCGCTGGGCGCCAGTGCGCGACAAATTTGAAGAAGGGGCCGATTTTTTACCCGCCCCTAACGTCTATCCGCGTGGCGAATTCTCAACTACCGATGCCGGTCACTATCGGGCTTACGATGCGGGCATGATTTGGGCCAGGGCTTTGTGGGAGTTACGGGAACTGGTAGAACCCGAACATGCCGACTGGCTGATTGTTCAATCGTACTTTTATTTGCACGGCCACATTGTAAACTTTGAGCTGGCAGCCGAGGCATTGTTTGATGCTGATATCCGGTTGACTAACAATCTCAAGTTAAGCAACGGAACCCTGCCAATTTGGGCCAGGCGCAATATTGTAGCCGGCCACAGTATTCACGGTTTTGCCCAAATTGGGAATACAATTATAGCTGCCGGCGATACCGGAATTATTGTCTCTACGGATGGCGGGAGCAGTTGGCAGCCAGACGCATCCGGCGCAATCATCTTGAATCAGATAACCGCCGTTGCCGCCAGTAACAATAACTTTTATGCGGCTACCCAGCAAAACGGGGTATACCAAAAAGCTGTTGCCGGTCAGGGCAGCGCCGGCTGGCAGTTAGTCTCGGGGCCTGACCTGTCAAAACAACTGCCCCTCAACATTACCCTGCAAAGTTTGCTGGCCTTAGAGGATGGTCGTTTGGTGGTTGGCGCCAACCAGGGTGTTTATGTTTATACAACTGAGGATGGGTGGCGCCCCGGCGGGTTAGAGGGCGCCATTATTTTAGGGTTGGCCCAGGGCCAAACCGCAACCCAAAAATTTGTTCAGGCTTACACCGCTGAGAAACTTTACAAAATTGATCTGGACACACTTTTTCAGCCGGCTGCATCTATTGCAACCGCATCATCGGGTACGGGCGTTGCCGGCGGAGGTTTTGGCGGTTTTGGCGGTTTTAGTACTACTGTGGCAGCGGCAGCTACTGCCGAAACCCCGCAGTGGGGGCTTATCAATTTTGGACCGCGCTTTACCGCCCTTGCCACTCGAAACCAAACCAGTATCTATGCCGGCACGTTAAATGGCTTGCGGCGTATTGTGTGGGATGATAATAACAACTTTACAGACAATGCCATAGCCGCTATCCCTGCAACCGTAGTATTAGCTGTAACTGCCAAAGGTAATACAGTTTATTGTGCCACTCCGGCCCAGCTATTCAAGAGTCAGGATGGGGTAAATTTTACAGATGTTGGCTATCAAGGTTTCCCGTCCACAACAGCCAGAATCATCAGCCTGTTTGCGACTGCTAATGGTAGATTGCTGCTTGGAACCCTGGCCCACGGCATCTGGCAGCGTAATGGAACAATCTGGAAGCGGGTTTATCCTGTTGCGCCGGATGATATCGAGTTGGCCCCGGATGAGACAGGTTTGTTAACCGTGGCCCTGCAAAGCCAAAACAACCTGCTCATCAGTATGCCCCGCCAGATAACTTTACTAAAAATTGCCCAACCCGGATTGCCCCGTAACCCCATTGAATTCAACCGGCAGCCGGACCAAAATCTTAACAAATATGACTTGTCCGCTTCGCCAAAAGCAGGCCAGATTATTCTTAAATTGAAAAATACTGATACGATAAGCTACAGGCTCGAGGTCGTTGTTTCCAATAACGTTATCAGCCTTATCAAAATATAACAAAAGCTAATATCCAGATTTTCTAGCCCTCACCCAAATTGGGGAAGGGGTTGGGAGTGAGGGTTATTCTCACAGGAGCCGTCGCGAGTGTTAACACGCCACCGATGACGAAAATGGGATTTTTTTTGGAGGGAACCTTCCTTCGGTCGCCCCAAGCCCTCCGCTTCTCAATTTCATTTTCGAAGGAGAGGTAGAATAAATGTTAAAACGAATAATAATCGTCGCAACCCTGGTTTTTGGAGTGCTGCTTGGAGCCTGGATAACCCTGCCGGGAGCGCAGGCAGCCGTAACTTATTGCCCGGCTACTTACGTAGTGCGGCCCGGCGATACTTTAAGTGGTATTGCGGCCAGAGCCGGCGTGAACATGTGGCAACTGGCCCGGTTAAATGGCATTTGGAATGTCCATCACATCTATGTGGGGCAGGTTTTATGCTTGCCTTACGCTCTACCCGAACCGTTCATAAACAGCTCAATTGTGGTTGCCCCCGTTTTTCAATCCAGCCTCAAATTAGACGTTGGCTATGAATTCAAACGGGATGCTGAGGCGACTGCCGCCACCTGGACCCTGGGCAAAAACGGCTTTGCCGGAAAACGATTATCCTATCCACTACCATCCGGCGATGCAATTGAAACGGTGGCCCGGCCCGAAACAGTTTGGATTTCCAGCACGACCCGCACGCCCGGCCCAATTTTTTGGCTGGCCCGCCCCAGCCGAGATCAGACGGATGCTTATATTTTGGTGGTGATTGGCGATCCCCAGCCGTTGCTCGATTTACAGTTAGGCTTTACCCAAACCATTACCCAGATGTTTGGCCAGTTACCCACCACCGGCAGTAAACCGGTGAGCAATCTGGCCGGCAATTACCAGCAGGTGAAGGTAAACTTTCTGTGGGCAGAGTTGGAAAGTAGGGATGGCACATTTATTCCATTGATTGTGAGTGATATTGATTATCACCAAACCGTTGAGTCTGCCCAACACAGATACGAGTTCCCCGCATTTGCCCTCCATCCCGCGCCAGCGGGAGAGGGATATCACCTGTTGATGGTGCTTAATGATGATGGCGCCATTGGGCCACCCGGTTATGGCTGGCGCAGCCGCTGTGGCGGCTGGGGCGGCGGGGGTTGGTTTTCGGGCTTTTTGCGTTCCTGGTATGGTTGTTAGAGGTTAAAAATGAGTCAACCACTGGTGTTTATTAGTTATCACCGCGATGATGAGGCCGAAAAGAACAAACTGCTTTCCCATTTGGGGGTTTTAGAGCGCGATGGTTTGATTGATGTCTGGAACGATGACCGCATTGGGGCAGGTAGTGATTGGGAGCAAGAGATTCAAGCTGCCATCAATCAGGCCAGGGTAGCTGTGTTGCTGGTGACGGCTAATTTTCTAAATTCTAATTTTATTTTGGGGCAGCAGATTCCGGCGTTACTCAACCGCCGGGAAAACGAGGGTTTAACAGTTTTCCCAATTATTGCCCGCGCCTGCGCCTGGAAACAGGTAAAATGGCTGGCCAAATTGGTTCAGCCAAAATACAGCCGGCCCGTTTGGGGCGATGGCGGCCGCCATCTGGATGAAGACCTGGCATCCATTGCCGAGGATATTGCCGGCATTATTAGCGGTAACAAAGCTCGTTCCGTAAACGTAACACCGGTTGCCCCGGAAGTCGAGCAAAAAATTCCGGTTCAAGAAAAAAGGGATTTTATTTACGATGTTTATATCAGCTATGTAGACAAGGAGCCAGACGCCACCTGGGTATGGGAAACCTTAATGCCTCGTTTGGAAGCCGAAAAGTTGCAGGTAGCCATTTCCGGTTTAGGGAAGCCGGGGGTACCGCGCCTTGTAAATATTGAGCAAGCAGTAACGCAGTCCAGGCGGGTTCTATTAGTTCTTTCTGCAAATTACCTGGCTGATAACACCGCCGAATTTGAGAATATATTGGGGCAAACCGCATGGCTCGATGAAGGCAGTTATCGCGTCCTTCCGGTTAAAATTGCGCACTTTGAGCCGCACCAGATCGGTGAACGTTTAAATATACTTGAACTACTTGATCTGACCCATCCCCGTCTGGCAAATAGAAACTTTGAAGCAATGATACAGGCCCTAAAAGACCCTTTGCCAACCCGAAGATAAATCGAGTCATCCGGCAACCTTGAAATTTTTCTCGGTTGCTTTGAGAGTCAACCCAGGCCCAGTTTTCTATCAATAGATGCCTGCAAATATTTGGCCACAATTTGAACTCGCGGCAGCGAAAGCATCCCTAAATGATGACCGGGTACGGCGCAAACTTCCAGATTATCGCCAATTAATTTTCCCCAGCCCAGTGTAGGGTCAGAATAAATCCCCAAAGGCTGTTTTTGAGCGGCAAACAGAACCACAGAACCCTGATAGGGTTGCGGCTGATAAGCCGCGTAAGCTTTTTGATGCGCCTGGGCAACCTGGTCAAAGAGATACGCTTTAGAATGAGGCAGCTTTAGCCCAAAACCCGCCAGGCCAATAGTTAGAAACTTTTCAAGCTGCGCCTGGATCTGCCTGATAATTCTGCCCACCCGCTCCTGAATGTAGGCCGGTTTATAATTGAGTTCGACTTCCAGAAAATTACTGATTTCCAAATCGGCCCGGTCTATAATTTTGTAAACAGCCCGGCGTAGCGCCGTGGCTTCTGATAAATATTGAGGGTACTCCGGCCCATCACTTTGCACCATAGCCACCAAAGCAACTTTTTGATTTTGGGTTTGAAGTTGCCGGGCCATTTCCAGGGCAATAATGCCGCCCAAACAGTAACCGCCCAAAAAATACGGCCCTTCGGGTTGCAGGGATTGTATTTCTTTAATGTAATGAGCCGCCATATCGGGTATTTGATAAATGTCAACCTTTGCCGTATCCATTTTGGGGGCCTGAAGCCCATAAAATGGTTGGTTGGCATCCAGTTGCCGGGACAGGTCGCGATAGCCCAGGACATTCCCCCCGTGGGCGTGAACAAAGAAAAGCGGCGGTTTTGTTCCATGCGGCTGAATGGGCACCAGCGAAGACCAGGATGATGTCCAGCCCCGAGTGCGCAGCGCGCGGGCCAGTTGCTCAACGGTTGGCGCTTGCAAAAGCAGGGCCAGCGGCAATTTTTGACCCACAAACTGCTGCTCAATTTTGGCAAATAGCTGCGCGGCCAGCAGCGAGTGTCCCCCCAACTCAAAAAAATTGTCTCCAGGCCCAATGGGGCGAATACCCAGAACCTGTTCCCAGATTTTGATAAGCCGAAGCTCCAGGTCATCATGAGAACCGGCTGAGGCTGCGGTTATGGCGCTTGAAGGGGGGTGGAAACCATTGTTGGCCGGGGCCAAACTACGCGCCAGCGCGTTGCGTTTAAAAAGGGGCAGCGCCGATAATTTTTGTTCGGGGCAATTCACAAAATGCTCCAGCAGCGCCGTCAGATTATCGGCCATTTGAGCGATGGCCTCGGCGTCAAACAGGTCGGTTTTATATCGAATGAGGCCAACCAGTTGGGCATTTGTCTCTTCCATAATCAGGGTTAGGTCAAAATCCGCTGTTTCGTTATCAAGCTGCATTTCGTTTACGGTAATGCCTTCCAACTCCAGCGAACGGCCCAAATAATCTTGCAAGATAAACATAGCCCGAGACAGCGGCACGCGGGTGAGGTTGGGTAATTGCGCTATAACCGGGAAGGGGACTTCCTGATGGGCGTAGGCTTCCAAAACTGCCTGCCGAACCCTGCTCAGTAACGTCTCAAGGGTGGGGTCGCCCGACAGGTCGCTGCGCAGCGGCAAAATGTTGTTGAAATAGCCAATTAATTCTTCTATTTCTACCCGGTTGCGTCCGGCTACCGGCGTGCAAACCAGTATATCTTTCTGGCCCGTGTAGCGATTGAGCAGCGTTTTGAAGGCAGCCAGTAACAGCATAAACAGCGTCACATTTTGCTGGCGGCTCATTTTTTTCAGAGCCTCGGTTAAAGCCGGAGACAATTTGAATTTGCGCAACGCGCCCCGGCGAGTCTGGAGTGATAATCTGGTTTTGTTGCCGGGCAGTTGCAGCGCCGGCGTCGGGCTGTTAAACTGCTGCCGCCAGTAATCAAGCTGGGCGTCTAAAACATCATTCAGCCGGGTTTGCTGCCAATGCGCGTAATCGGCGTATTGAATAGCGAGCGGAGGCAGCGGGTTGGGCCGGCCGGCCAGAAACGCTTGATAAAGCGCACCAAGCTCCTGAAAAAATACCCCCAGCGACCAGGCATCGGAGATGATGTGGTGAATGGTAAACAGAAAAATATAATCCTCCGGCCCCAGTTGGAGCAGCCTGGCCCTAAATAACGGGCCGCGTGATAAATCAAACGGATATTGCGATTCTTGTTTGGCTAATTGTTGAACCTGGGTTTCTTGTTCGGCAGCGGCATATTCCTGCAAATCTGTTACCCAAAGCGTGAATGGTTGGGCGGGCAAAATTTTTTGCCGGGGCTGGTCATCTACCGTAACAAATATAGTTCTTAAAATTTCGTGGCGTTCCAGAATTTTGGACACACTCCGTTCCAGAGCGCCCGGGTCGAGCAGTCCCTGCAAACGAAGCGCCGAGTAGGCATTGTAGGCGGGCGTTTCAGGGTCAAGCTGTTGGGCAAACCACAAAACCTGCTGCAATGGAGAAAGCGGCATTTCTTTTTGCCGGGCCACGGGTTTTAGAGGCGGCTGAAAAAGCGAGCTGCCGCCCCTGGTTTGCCCCTGTTCGAGGAACTTTAAAATTTCTGCTTTGCGCGTTTTGAGGTCGGCCTGAATTTGAGGGGTGAGCGCGCCTTTGGGCGCGCTGCAAAGCAGCCGCTCCCCCTCCAGCCTAAGCTCAACGCCGGCGCGGCGCAATTGAGCCAAAAATTCAGCCGTGCTCATATTTCAAATTCCTCGTACTCTTCGCCATCTGTTTCTGCCTGCGCCGCCAGCCCTTTTTGCACGTAAAGCAGCGCTTCAATTCGTTGGGTGAGAGCGGCTACGGTTGGTACGTCAAAAATGCTGTCCAGCGGAATTTCTAGCTGGAACGACTCGCGCAGCCGGGCGATTACCTGAATGGCTCGCAGCGAGTGGCCCCCCAACTCAAAGAAGTTGTCGTTAACGCCAACCCGCTCCAACCCCAGCACCTGCGCCCAAATTTGGGCAACCTGCTCTTCTATTGGCGTGCGGGGCGACACATAACTTTGCGCCTGTTCGGGCCGGGCCTGGTCGGGGGTTGGCAGCGCCCGCCGGTCTATTTTACCGTTAGGGGTCAGCGGCAGGTGGTCAAGCGCCATAAAATTGGTCGGCAGCATGTAGTCGGGCAGCTTTTCTTTGAGAAAAGCGCGCAATTGGGGGATGAGTTCATTAGCCGAGTTGGTAAGCATAGGGCTGTTGGCGTAATGAGTCCAGGGCAGGTTGAGATTTGCCTCTGTGGCTGATGGTGCAATCTCTACAGTTGCAACTGCGCCACCCGGCCGGATGCGCTTAAAGACAGCCTCGATATAGCCATCTTTGCCGGAGCCGGCCCAGCGAATTTCTGCCTGGTACGGCAACTCATTTTCCAGCGCCCACAAATCTTCGGGGTCAACGCCTGCGGAAAAAATTTGACCCTTTTCCAAAATTTCCGCCACCGTTTGAGGGCCGTCAGGGGCTTCTAGCTGGTTGGCAATGGCTATCTCTTTTTGGATGCGGGCGTTGGGGATACCGGTAACACAGTACAAATCGGGTTGCGAGTCGGCCAGAAATTGGCGCACGTCTGCCAGCGAGAGATTCTTTTGCTGCCAGTGATGCCACTGCGGCGTCAGTGGGGCAGTTTTTGGCTCAACGTAGATAAACACATCGTAGTGAAAGCGGGTTGTTTCATTCCAAATGCGGCCTCGTCGAAGTTGCATCTCAACCCGGCCAATGGCCGGATTTTGTTGCCTGAGCGCATAGAAAAAATCAGGGTCAACCATTAACTCATCTTCATTCATCAGCCGGTTGGCGACAATTTGTTTGAGCGTGGTTTTTGTCATCAACGCCGGCGAGCGCTCAATCTGGTCGGAAACGTGAAAGGTTTGCAGCAGGGCATAGCTTTGCACGTCGCCAATATAAACACAGCCGCCGGGTTTGAGCAGGGCAACAGCTCCTTCAATTACGCGCCGCAGGTAATCAATATCGGGAAAATACTGGATAACCGAGCTGAGAATAACCGTATCAAACGAGGCCGGTTCTAAGCCTTCAAAATTATCGGCGGGGCGTACTGCAACATTTACCGGCGGAAAACGGTACTGCGGCGACTGCAACAGCTTTTTCACCTCTTGAATAGCCATTTCGGTGTAATCGGTGGCAAAGTAGTAGGAGCAGTGCGGTGCGATTTCTCGCACAAACTGGCCGGTGCCGCAGCCAATTTCCAGCACCCGGTTGGGTTTAAGGGCCATAATCCGGTTGACCGTCTGGTCAATCCACTCCTGCAAAGCTTCGTCTTCATCATCACGGTTGGTCCAGGCTTTGAGAATATCCCGGTCCTTCAAAACCTGTCCGGTAGAGCCGTCTTCATCAGTCAAACCATCCAGCCCGGCCTGATATAAAATTTCCCACTTTTTCTGCCAGTTGGCGCTGTAGGCCGCGCTAATATCAGATCGAATTTGCCGGTCGTTGAGCACAATGTACCCCACCAACGATTTGTCGCCTACCGGGTCTTCTTTCAGGTCGACAACCGCCTGCTGTACGGCCGGATGCTGGGCCAGCAAAGACTCAATTTCGCCCAGTTCAATCCGCACCCCGCGCAGTTTAACCTGATTATCGCGCCGCCCCAGAAATTCAAGATTGCCGTCGGCCCGGTAGCGGGCTACATCGCCGGTTTTATACATTTTGGCGTTGGGCCGGCTGCTGAACGGGTCGGGCACAAAGCGCGACTCGGTCAGTTCGGGCCGGCGCAGGTAGCCGCGCGCCACGCCCTCGCCGCCAATATACAACTCGCCCGGCACGCCAATAGGAACCGGCTGCAGGTTGTCATCCAAAATATAAATTTGCGTGTTGGCAATGGGTCGCCCAATTAATACCGGCCCGTCCGGGTTGGTCAGGCGGTAGCAGGTGGACCAGATGGTGGTTTCCGTGGGGCCGTACATATTCCACACCTCGGGCGAGCGATTGACCAGTTCGCGGGCCAAATCGGGCGGCATGGCCTCGCCGCCGCACAGCACCTTCAATTGGCCGGACCCCTGCCAGCCGGCGGCAATCAACAGCCGCCAGGTAGCCGGCGTGGCCTGCAATACGGTTGCGCGCGAGCTGGTGAGCAGACCGAGCAACTGCTCTCCATTTGAGATTGTTTCTCGGCCGGCCAGCACAATTTTGGCCCCAACGGCCAGCGGCAAAAACAACTCCAGCCCGGCAATATCAAACGAGAGGGTGGTGACAGACAGCAGCACATCTTCTGCGGTTAGGCCCGGCTCGTGGCGCATGCTGGTTAAAAAATTAACCACCGTTTGGTGGGTCACCTGTACCCCTTTGGGGTTGCCGGTTGAGCCGGAGGTGTAAATAATGTAGGCCAGGTGTTCCGGTTTGACATCTACGCCGGGGTTATCTGAACTGCACGCCGCAATAACCGGCCCGTCAGAATCGATGCAAACAAGCCTGACCGTTTGCGGCGGCAGTTGCTCCAGCAGGCTGGCCTGAGTGAGCAGTACCGGAACCTGCGCGTCTTCCAGCATAAAGGCAATGCGCTCTTTGGGAAAATCGGGGTCCAGCGGCAAATAACCGCTGCCGGCTTTTAAGATGCCCAGCACGCCAACCACCATCTCCGGCGAACGCTCCATAAAAATACCCACCGGCCTATCCGGTCCGGCTCCGATTGAACGCAAATGGCGGGCCAACCGGTTAGCCTGCCGGTTCAGTTGGCCGTAAGTTAACTGCTCACCCTCAAACGTAACCGCCACTGCATCGGGGGTTTGAGTCGCCTGCGCCTCAAACAGGTGATGGATACACAAATGGCGGGGATAATCGCGCCGGGTGTCGTTCCAGCCCACAACAACCTGCTGCCACTCTTTTGGGGGCAACAGGGGCAGCCGGCCAACAGGTTGGTCGGGGTTATCGGCAATGCCTTGCAGCAGGGTTTTGAATTCTTCTACCCGGCGGCGCATGGTCAACTCGTCAAACAGGTCGGCGTTGTACTTAAAGTTCATTTCCAGGCCGCGCCCGGTTTCGGCGGTCTCCAGAAATATCTCAAACGTTTCAAAGTTGCGGGGCGTATCCAGCAAATCTGCCTCAAGGCCGTCAAACTCAAACCTGGGCGAGGAGCGATCTAAACTGAATGTCACCTGCACCAGCGGCACCCGGCTGGCGTCTCTGGCAATGGGCAGTTTTTTAAGCAGGCTGCCAAAAGTGTAATTTTGATGGTCAAACGCATCGAGCACCTGGCCGCTCAGGGCGTCCAGATAATCGCTAAAATTTTGCCCGGCAGAAATATGGCTGCGCAACGGCAGCAGATTAACACAGTGGCCCACCAGTCCGGTTTGTCCTGTGGCCGATTGGCCGGCTACCGACAGGCCCACGACCAGGTCATTCTGACCGCTCAAGTGGTGCAAAAACACCTTGTATCCGGCCAGCACGGTGGTAAACAGTGTAGAGCCGGTTTTGGCCCCAATCTGTTTAAGGTGAGAAACCAGCCGGGAATCAAGCAGCCCCTGCGCGCAGCCGCCGTTGTAGGTTCTTACGGGCGGGCGTGGATGGTCAAGCGGCAGGTCTAGCGCGGGGATATTACCGGTAAATTGCTTCAGCCAGAACGCTTCGGCGGCGCGAGTCTGGTTGTTTTGTTGCATCTGCGCAATGGCGTAATCACTAAATTGGGGAGCCGGGGGCAGGTCGGCCGGCACACCCTTGCAAATAGCCGAGTACAGCACGCCCAGTTCTTTTTGCAGCACCCCCTGCGACCAACCATCGCCGATGATGTGATGGATGGTAAAGGCGGCAATGTGTTCTGCATCATTCATCTTGACAAGCTGTACCCGAAACAGGGGAGCGTGTTCCAGGTTAAATGGCTTCGATGCCTCATCGGCCAGAATTTTCTGCCAGCGGGCCTGCTGTTCCGGCTGGCTCAGGTTCGACAGGTCAACCAGAGGTATCTCTACGGCCAGCGAGTCGGCAATGCAGAGCGTTTCGCCGTCGGGGGTAAAAGTAGCCCGCAGGGCTTGATGCCGCTGCGCCAATTGCTGAATGGCGCAGCGCAGGGCGTCAACATTTAGTGGGCCGCGCAGCCGGATGGCAAAGGCCAGGTTAAAGGCGCAGTTAGCCGCCCGGCTCATTTGGGCCGACGCCCAGATTTCTTTTTGCGCCTCGGTTGAGGGCGCGGTGATTAATAATTCGCCTTCGGCAAAAGGGTCAAAATCAACGGGGGTCAGGGTCAGGTTAGATTCGGGTTGAGTGACTGATTTGTTCATTATTAATGACCTACCATAAGATATTTTCCGGGACGGGCCGGATCGGGTACATACCAGGCCGGGTTGCCTTTGGGGTCTCGCCCTAATTTAGCGCCGGGCGTCGGCGGCTGATTTGAACGAACCACCGGCCCGGTTGGCCGCAAATCTGTTTGGGGGACGCCGGGCAAAAATTCGGCGCTTTGCATTTGAGCTACGCTCTGTTTAAAGGCACTGACAACCAGCGCCAAATCTTCATCGCTGTGGGCCGTGGTTAAAAACCACTTGCGGTTTTCAAAAATGTGGACTCCGTGATAGCGCAGCAGCGGATACAACAGCCCGCCGTAGGGCACATCATCGGTAAAGGTGATGTCAAACGAGGAGCTGAAATGGGAAATTTTTATGGGCGCCTGCGCCTGGTGGGCATAGTCGCGCATTTGGGCCACGCAATCGGCGGTGCGCTGGTTCAGGGTTTGCTGCAACTGCGGTCCTTGCTGCTTGAGATACTCTAGCGTGGCTTTAGCCGTGGCCAGGGCAAAGGGGTGGCGCACAAAGGTTCCGGCAAAATAGGTGACGCCCACCTCCGGCATCGAGTCATCGCCAAACTGCCAGTAGCCGCCATCGAGCGCGTCCATAAACTGGCGCCGGCCGGCAATGGCCCCCATTGGCATCCCCCCGCCGATGATTTTGCCGTAGGTGGCAATATCGGCCTGCACGCCAAAGTACGCCTGCGCTCCGCCCAGATGCGCCCGAAAGCCGGTGACAACTTCATCAAAAATCAGGGCGATGCCGGCCTGTTCGGTCAATTGCCGGAGTTGGCGCAAAAAGTCGCGGGGCTGCAAATTCATATCATGGCCCTGTACCGGCTCGACCATGATGGCTGCCAGTTCGTTGGCTCGCGCCCGCAATACCTCCAGCGACTCCGGCGAGTCGTATTCCAGCACCAATATTTCCTCTACAGTCGCGCGCGGGATTCCGGCAGAAGCCGGCAGCGTTTTTAGGCTTTTGGTGCCCCGCACCAGCACCTCGTTATAGTTACCGTGGTATGAGTTGGTAAACATGGCAATTTTGTCGCGGCCGGTCACGGTGCGGGCCAGCCTCATTGCGCCCATTGTGGCTTCTGAACCGGTGTTGCAAAAAACCGCGCGCTCATGGCCGGTCAACTCGCACAACAGGTCGGCCACCTGGCCGGCCAGCGCGGGGGTGGGGCCAATCTCGTAACCCTGATTTAACTGGGCGTTGAGCGCCTCAACAATAAAGGCCGGGGAGTGGCCCAAAAGATTTGAGCCGAAACCGCAGGTGGCATCCACATATTCGTTGCCGTCCACATCCCATAATTTGGAGCCGGATGAACGGTTCACAATAAGGGGATAAACTAACTCTTTTAAGACCGGGTTAAAACCGGTTACGGCGCGGGGGTCGGCCAGCCGCGCCCGGTGCTGCTGGGTAAACGCTTTTGACGCCTGGGTGCGCTCCGAGTAGCGCCGCACAAAATCATCCAAAAAATCGCGTTGGCGGGGCGTCAGGTCGTCGCGGGGGCCGGTTTCTATTTTTGCCGCTGCCCCAAAGGTTTTTTTTGCGGTTTTTAAAAATGTGTCGCCGCTATCCAGGCCGTTCGCGCTATTGGCCGGTTTAGTTGTCTGGCTGCCGGCCCAGGGTTGAGCCGTACCTTGCGGCTGCGGCGGCAAGGTTGACCCGCTGCCCTGTCCCAAAAGCTCAAGCTGCCGGGCCATCAGTTGCAACTGCTGCGCCACCAGATGTTCCAGCGTGCCGGGTTGGGCGGCAACCGGCGGCAGCACAGGCATTGCCGGCTGCTGCGGCGCTGGCGCAGGCAGAGCGGCGGGCTGGGGCGCGGCAGCGGCAGGCGGCGTTTCTGCCGGCAGCGCCTGCGGGGGCAGGGTGTCATCCAAAAGTTGGGTCAGGCTGCCCAGTGTGGGATATTCTCTGATAAGCTGGCGGAATTTTAACTGGACATTGAACTCGTTTTCAACACGTTTGCAAACCTGGGTTAAAAAAAGCGAGTCCAGGCCCATTTCCAGAAAAGTTTTGTGGTCGTCGTCGGGCGTAAATTCAATACCCGACAGGTCGTACATTAATTTTCTCAAGTTAACCAATATCCGCCCGGCACGACCTGTACCGGCCTGCGTGCCGTTGGCAGCAGGCAGCGCAGCCAACGTTGTGGCAGGCTGGCTGTTTGATTCACTATCCATATTTATTCCCTCTCTCTGGTTGGTTGCCGCCGCCAAAGCGGCGGTCTCTTTTGGCGGGTCAATCCAGTAACGTTTTCTTTCAAAGGGGTAGCCGGGCAGCGGAACACGATGGCGGCGCTGGTCGGCGTAATACTCGGCCCAGTTAATGGCAGCGCCCGCCAGCCAAAGCCGCCCCAAACTATTGAGCAAAAAGGCCACATCCGGGGTTTGCTGCTGCGGGTGGCGCAGCGAGGCAACCACCTCCATTTGGGCGCTGCGGGCGGGGTGCTGCCGGGCAAACATAGTGAGCGTTTGCCCCGGCCCCGTTTCCAGAAAAATGCAGTTAGAATCTTGCAGCAGGGTTTGCAACCCATCCGAGAAGCGGACGGTTTGCCGTAAATGCCGTACCCAGTAAGCCGGGTCGGTGGCCTGTTCCGGGGTTATCCACGCGCCGGTTACGTTTGACACGTAAGGCAGGGCCGGCGGGTTAAAGCGGATAGACTCCAGAAACCGGGCAAATTCGGCCAGTATTGGCTCCACAAGCTGCGAGTGGGCCGCAACCGCAATATGAATACGGGTCGACTCAATCTGCCGTTGGGCCAGCGTTTGCTGCGCCTGCTCGATGGCGGCGACCGTACCGGAGATAACGCAGGCGTTAGGTTTGTTAATGGCCGCAATCGACAGGTCATCATTTAACAATTCTCGCGCCTCGGCCTCCGACAGAGGCGCGCCGAGCATTGCGCCGGGCGGCAGGGTTTCAAACAACCGGCCCCGCTCTGTAACCAGTTTCAGGCCATCGGCCAGAGAAAAAACGCCGGCCAGACAGGCGGCGGTATATTCACCCATACTGTGGCCAATTAAGGCGGTGGGCTGCACGCCCCAGCCTTGCCACAACCGGGCCAGCGCATACTCAATGGTAAACAGGGCGGGCAAGGCATAAAGGGGACGTTCCAGTTGAGGAGCAGCCGGCTGGGAGTCGGGGTAAATCAACGCCTTGATATCCAGCCCCAGCAGGGGGTGTAAAATTTCGGCGCACTCATCTACGGCCTGACGAAAAACCGGCTCTTCCCGGTAAAGCCCTTGCGCCATATAGGGGTACTGCGCCCCGCCGCCGGGAAACATAAAAATTACCGGGCGCTGGGTATCGCCACAATTCTGGCTGATAACCCGCTGCCGGTCGGGACCTTCAAGGGCGCTGATGGTATCCGTAACGCTCTGGCAAACAAGTATGCGCCGGTGCTGAAAGTGCCGCCGCCCCACGGTTAGCGTATAGGCGGCATCGGCCAGGTTTGTATCGGGGTGCCGGCGCAGATGATGGATCAGGTTAGATGTGGCGGCCTCAAGGGCCGTCCCGGTTTTGGCCGAGAGCAACACAAGCTGGGCGGAGCGGGCTGCGCCAGATGGCTCAGGCGGCGGCGCTTCTTCCAGCACAATATGGGCATTGGCCCCACCCAGCCCAAATGAGCTGACCCCGGCGCGGCGGGGCGTGTCACCTGCCGGCCACTCGGCCAGCCTGGCGTTAACGTAAAATGGAGTGCCGGCAAAATCAATTTGGGGGTTGGGGTTTTCAAAATTAAGGCTGGGCGGAATTAGCCGGTGCCTAAGCGCCAATACTGTTTTGATGACTCCGGCCACTCCGGCCCCGGCATCCAGATGGCCCACGTTGGTTTTTACCGACCCCACCGCGCAGTAATTTTTTTTGGCGGTGGTTTGGCGAAAGGCTTTGGTTAACCCGGCAATTTCAATCGGGTCGCCAACGTTGGTGCCGGTTCCGTGGGCTTCAACATAACTGATGGTTTCGGCGGAGACGCCGGCTACGGCCAGCGCCTCGGCTATGACGGCGGCCTGCCCCTTAACGCTGGGGGCGGTAAAGCCAACCCGCGCCGCGCCGTCGTTATTAATGGCCGACCCCCGAATAATAGCGTGAATGGTGTCGCCATCGGCCAGAGCTGCTTCGAGCCGCTTGAGCGCAATAAAGGCCACGCCGCTGCCGCGCACCATCCCTTTGGCGTTGGCGTCAAACGCCCGGATGTGACCATCTTGCGAAAGCGGGCCGCCATCCACATAATGGTAGCCGGCTTTGGTAGGGGCCAGCACCCGGCAGCCGCCGACCAGGGCCAAATCGCACTCGCCGTTGAGCAGGCTTTGGCAGGCCAGGTGAATGGCTACCCCGGAGGAGGAGCAGGCCGTCTGCACCGCCACAGACGGCCCGGTCAGGTTCAGTTTGTAAGAGATGCGGGCGGTGGGGAAATCTTTCTCGTTGCCAATTTCGGTGAAGTAACCGGTGGCCTCTTTGAGCAGGTGGGGGTGGGGGAGAATATTGTTGAGCAGGTAGGTGTTTTGGGCCAGGCCGGCAAACACGCCAATCAGGCCGGGGTGACGCTCAGAGTCGTACCCGGCATCTTCCAGGGCGTTCCAGGCGCACTCCAGCAGCACCCGATGCTGCGGGTCCATCATTTCGGCCTCTTTGGGATGATAGCCAAAAAAAGCGGCGTCAAAACCGTCGGCTTCGTCTAAAGCAGCGGCAACATTTACAAAATCAGGCTCGTTCAACAGCGAAGGGTCAAGCCCGGCCGCCTGCAAATCCTCGGGGGTAGTTTTTACAATGGACTCGACGCCATCGCGTAAATTTTGCCAGAACTCGTCTACATTTTTTGCGCCGGGGAAGCGCCCCGACATGCCAACAATTGCGATTTCATCGCCCCGGTATTCAACCGACATTCCCATCCTCACACAATTTGCTGGTGATGCTGCCGCCGCGCCCGGCGCTGCGCCCGCAGATCGTTAAGCTGCTCTCGAGATTCTTGCCGGATTTCGGCAGGGGTATTGGATGCGTCATTATTTGGGGCGGCTACCGCGGCGGCATTGCCAAACCGCTTTGCCAACGCCGGCGCGTGGCGCGTTTGCAGGTAGCTGATAAATTCGGCAATGGAGGGGGCTTCAAATAGACCCACTAGCCGCACCGACTCGCCCAGTTCCTGATCCAGCCGGGCAATAAATTGCACGGCCTGAATGGAACTGCCGCCCAGTTCAAAAAAGCGGTCGTATACCCCAACCCGATCCAGCCGCAACAGCTCGCCCCAGATGCCGGCAATAAAACGCTCCAGTTCGGTTTGGGGCGAGACATAAGGCTGGTCCAGTTCGGGCCGTTTGCCGGTGGGGTCGGGCAAGGCGCGTTTATCAACTTTGCCATTGCTGTTAAGCGGCAGGGCCGGTAGCAGCACCCACACGGCCGGCGTCATGTAATCGGGCAGGTGTTGTTTCAGGTAGGCGCGAAGCTGGCTGTTGGTGGGGATAGCCTGCGCGTTGGCAACCCAATAGGCTACCAACCGCTTTTTACCGGGAATATCCTCGCGGGCCATCACTACCGCCTGGCTCACGCCGGGGTGCTGGTTGAGCGCCACTTCAATTTCGCCCAACTCTATCCTGAACCCGCGGATTTTAACCTGGTGGTCAATCCGGCCCAGGTACTCAAGGTTGCCATCGGGCAGGTAGCGCGCCATGTCGCCGGTTTTGTAGAGGCGAGCCTGGGGCTGCAGACTAAACGGGTCGGCAATAAAAACTTCGGCGGTGCGCTGAGGATCATTAATGTAGCCCCGGCCCACGCCGATACCCCCCACATGCAACTCGCCGGCCACGCCAACAGGAACCGGTTGCAGGTGACGGTCCAGTACGTACATCCGCATGTTGCCAACCGGCTTGCCAATGGGCATATTGACCATTTCTGGCGGCGGCGCCTGACGAATGGGGTGGTGGGTTACATCATCAGAGCATTCGGTGGGGCCGTAGGCGTTAAGCAGGGGAATGTTAGGGTAATAGTCAAACCAGCGCCGGGCCACGTCGGGCGGCAGCGCTTCGCCGGTGGGTATGAGCCAGCGCAAGGCCGACAGGTTGTAACCGGCCGCGCCTCGCGCAGCCACGTCATCTAGTATGGCCCGCATCATAGAGGGCACGGTTTCAAAAATGGTGATTTGATCGCCGCTGATTTTTTGCAGCAGTTTGGCGGGGTCGTGGGTTATTTCATCGCTGTAAATGTGGATGCGCCCGCCAATCATCAGTTGAGCCAGAAACTGCCATACGGAAATATCAAAACATTGCGAGGCGGTTTGGGCCACGGAGTCGGCCTGGGTAAGCTGCAAGTCGTTGATTTTGGCGTACAGGTGGTTGAGCATGCCCTGGTGCTCTACCATTGCCCCTTTGGGCTGGCCGGTTGAGCCGGAGGTGAAGATAATATAGGCCAGGTTGTTAGGCGCGCTGCGGGGCGGCAGATTTTCAGCAGGTTGCTCACGTTGCAGCAATTCTTCTAATTGCAGGGTGTGGGGCTGCTGTGAGGCTGGCATACCGGCCAGTGCCTGTTGCACTAATGGCTCAAATTGTTGGGCGACCAGCACCAGCGGAGACCGGCTTTGAGCCAACACCTGGGCAATTCGCTGCGGCGGGTGTTGGGGGTCAAGCGGTAGATAGGCCCCGCCGGCTTTGTGAACGGCTAAAATAGCAGTCAGCAGGTTAATGCCCCGAATATCGAGCAGGGCGACCACCCCATTGGGGCCAACGCCTTGCGCTACCAGCGTGCGGGCCAGGCGATTGGCCTGCCGGTTTAACTGTCGGTAGGTTAGTTGGGTGTCCTCATAAATTACGGCCACATGGTTGGGAGTGCGGTCAACCTGGGCTTCAAAAAGCTGGTGAGCGCAGGTGTTGGCGGGCAGGTTGGCGTGGGTGTTGTTCCACTCAACCAGCAGTTGGCGCTGTTCGGCCTGGGTAAGCAGGGGGAGGTGGGAAATTTGGTGGGCGGCATCGCCAGCGATTAGCGCCTGTAGCAGCGTTTGAAAATGGCCCAGCATGCGGCGGATAGTTTCAGGCTCAAACAAGGCGGCGGTATATTGGCAGGTAAGTTGCAAGGTTCCGCGCTGCTCGGAGGTCAACAAAATTAAATCGCAGTGTTGGGTGTGCTCACAGGCAGCGGCCAGGTGGTCAGCGTTGAGGGGAATGTCGGCAAGTTCAAACGACGCCTGGCAGGGGATGAGCATCAAATGAAAGATGGGGTGATGGACCGCGCTGCCTCCACGATTGAGATATTCAACCAGTTTGTCAAAGGCATAATTGCGGCGGGCGGCAGCCTGGGTAATGGTGTTAGTTATGCGGTTGAATAATTCGCCGGTTGTGGGGTCGTCGGTTAAATGGGTACGCAGCGCGATGGGGTTGACAGATGGCATATCATTGGCCACAGCTAACGAGCCAACAATCAGATCATTCTGGCCGGTGTAGCGATGCAGGAGTATTTTGAATGCAGCCAGCAGGACCGCAAAAGGGGTGACTTGTTTATCGGTACAAAATTGTCCAAACTGACGATACAGTTGGGCGTCAAGCTCAATGGATTGGGTTAGCCTTTTTAGAGAGAGTATGGCGGGTCGAGGGTAATCAAGCGGCAATTCCAGTATTGGCAAATCACCTGACAGGTGATGACGCCAGAACAGTTCATGCTCTGCCAGACCGGCATGCGGGTGCGTAATCATCGGGCGCTCCTTTTTAGATTTCCGTTGGTGGAATCAAATTGTGTCAAAACTTAATTGAACAAAATGGGTAACTATTCAGCAGAGCGACTAAAACCCTAAAGGATTGGTGAAGTTAGTTGAAAAATTGGCTCTTTTTGGCAAAACAGGCCCATTGTCCCTATAAATTTTGGGCTAAAACCTTTAGGGTTTGGTTGTTGAATAGTTACCAAAATAGAATGTCGACATTGACAGTTTAACGTTATAGCCTTAGAACGGAATGTAAATTTCGTTAAAAATTAATTAGAATTTGGTGAAGTGGACGGGCTGAATGGTCGTTCAGGTGAAAAAGCGGTAGAGTACTTCACCGGCTTGCTCGGTGATGCTATCAGGGACAGACTCATCGGTAAATAAGGCGGTGAGTTGGGGCAATAGAGCACGAAACTGCTGCTCCTGATAAGAGGGGCCGCCGTTGGGGGCGTAGTGCAAAAAAGAAATAGTCTTTTCATTTGTGGCAAATTTGCGTTTGTAGCGCACCAGCCCGTCCTGGTCCCAATCGCTGAGGCCAAAATCCAGGTGAGTGCAGCCCAGGGATTTGCCCAGTTTTATGCCTTCCCAAACCAGTAAATCATTGGGCCGGACGGGGAGTTGGGCCGAAGTAGAAGCGTTAAATTTGTAATAAAGTCCATCTTTCCAAACCAGGTACAAAACGCCGCCAATCATTTGCTTCTGATGAAAAGCTGTTAACAAAAACCCCTGCTGTGGCTCGATAAAGTGATGCCAGATAGCTTCAAAAAAACGATAAGGTTGGGCAACCATCTGGTACTTGTATTTACGCACGTTAAGGTGCAGTTCAAAAAAAGCGCGCAGTTCTTCTTTTTGTTGGGCTGCGCGGACCACTACCCCCTCTCGCTCGGCCTTTCTGATGGCCCGGCGGGCGGAACTGTGCAAATTATTCCAGAGTGTATCAATATCCGGTTGCAAATCAAGACCGTGCCATTTGGCTTTGTTGACCTGTTGAAAGCGGCTATCGGCCAGGGGAACATTGTTGTGCAGGCAGCGAAGGATAAACGAGCAGTTTTGGGCCTCAATTTGTTCAGTCAAGGCGCGCCACTGGTCAACATTGCTGACCAGTGGGTCGCAATAATCAGAAAAAGGTAAGGTAACGATCCGTTTGTTTTTGATATCTTCCAGGCCACAAAAAGGTAAACCGCCTACGGGCTGGCCGTTATCATCAAGCAACAGATAGGCATTGACATCAAAACCGTAGGTATCGGTTAAAATTCGCATCCATTGGGGCGCGTGAAAGACATCACTGGACCGGCTTTGGACCAGTTGCTGCCACAGCGGGTCGGTTTGGGGGTTGATGTTGGCAAGTTTTAACATAGGTCGGTTTTTCTGGCTGCCACCAAAATTTTGGGGCTAATCTGGTATAGTCGTTCTAATTGAAATATATCTTCAACCGTAGCCGCAATACTTACAGCGGGGCTGTCGCTATCTCTGGTAAAAGGCTGCCAATTGTAACCTCTGGTGCCTATAACCTGAAATCCATAATTGGTCATTGCCTCAAAAACTTCCTTGTAACTTAGATTGGCTGAAGGATTTTGCAAATAATCTATACGGTTTGTAAGTTGTTTTAACATC
Organism: uncultured Caldilineaceae bacterium; assembly: GCA_964486935.1. Lineage (GTDB taxonomy): Bacteria > Chloroflexota > Anaerolineae > 4572-78 > J111 > CAZAPG01. The sequence continues at coordinate 50,866 of CAZAPG010000024.1, forward strand.
CATTTGTAGCTAATGCGATTTAGGAAATCAAATATCAGCAGCCCGTTATGGCGAAGTACCCGGCTGCACTCCTGAAAATAGGCCGAGCAGGTTATAAATTCAAAGCATTGAATGGCGAGGATACAATCAAAAATATTGTCATCAAACGGCAAGCGCTCTGCATTGGCCAGGCTAACCGGTACAGTTTTAGATTTTTGCTGCAGGGCATTGAGCGCATTAGAGTCAAGATCAACACCTATGGCCTGAAGGCCGGCATCATGCAGGGGTAAGGTCCAATGTCCACTCCCACAGGCTATATCAAGGATCAGGCCCGTACACATATCGTTCAGGTAACGGTTGACAAAAGCCTCCTCATGTACGGAGAGATAACGTCCTACGGTTGTCTCCCTGCGCAGATCAATTTTAAAGGATTGGCTGATTTTTCCATTTGTATTGGACATAAAAGACCTCCAGATCCGTTATCCTAAAATTGGCAAAGGTAATTGATATTCTTTGCCAGTAAAATAAGACCAGTAGTAATCCCAGGATTGAATCTTATGTTTACAATGGAGTCGAACAAAAGTATTGCGTTTTACACGGCATGATGGATTTTGAGCTAAATGTAATTTTATTCTGCCTATCAGCCATCTTTTATAATAATAGGCAGGTAGATTGGTCTGATACTTATGGTAATAAAATCTCCAGAGCGGGTATACATCATTGGGATACCATTGACCGTTAAAATCTCTACCTGGGGCGCATATAATACAATCTCGGTTGAGATACTGCCACTTACAGCAACTGTTTGCCCGCTATAGATGGCTTCAAATGGCTGCTCCGGGTTGAGATTGCTTACCAGCATCGTATCTGTAGTTTGGTCTTTAATTGAGGCGGCTCCAAATACAAATAATCTCTGCAACGTGCCGCCAGGGCCTTTACTGACTACGGCCACATTGCCGTTAAAATCATACGGGACGCTGATAGCGGCCGATGATATGGGGGGGTCATTATAGGTTAAAATCACATCATCGCGGCGATTGCTGCCATCGTTCAGTTGCACATTGAGCACAACAGTTTCGCCGGTATTGGCGGTAACTGATACAGCAGGTCTGGTATGCCACTGGCTGTTGGTGGTGGGGTACAAGAGATGAATCAACTGGGTGTTGGCTACATCTGAAGCGGGGCGAATACGCACGTAGGGGTAGCCATCGTTGCCGGTGGTGGTTTGAAATGACGGGGGGCTAACAACGCCGACCCCTAAAACCTGATTGCTGTTAGCATTGCCTCGCACCCAGTTACCCTCAATAGAAACGCTCTGTCCAAAATGAGAAACCCACTCATATTGATGCGGCGCGTTGGCGGCCAGATTATCCAGCATAATAAAATAATTGGGGCGCACAAACAGTACATGGCGGGTAATATCTTCTATACCGGCGATGTTTTTGTAACGACGGGTGGCATCGGCGGCCACGTAGTTAAAGTTGAGGGTGTTGGCAGTTGCTTCCAGAAAGCCATCGCTGCCTATATAATCTTCGGGGTATTCTCCAAACCGGTTATCAGGAGGTCGATACTGATTTTTATTGTCGATAAGAATAGTATTATGGAAGCGGGTAGCATTCCTCCCCACGCCTTCTCTCTCTGGGGCAAGCCAATGCCCGGCCTGGAACATATAAAATCCATTGGTATCTTCATGATTATGACCTGTATTTAAAGAGCAACCTGTTGTGGCGCAAGGAGGTTCCCAGGGGGGGACCCCCTGGGTAAAAGTATCAAAGGCAAATCGTCCTCCATAGGGGCCTGTCTTTAAACCGAAAACAAGGTCTTCATTGTTCCAGCCGGTTCGCCAGATAACGCCCTCCAAATCAGGAAAAATTTGGGCTGTTTTAAGGTTTGTAGGTAGGGTAGAGGAAACAGCGGGATTATAGTAGAGAAATTCAAAAACATACCAGGGTACCGAAGAGATATGTTTGGTTCTGCCTTGAGTAGCAACGAGTTGTTGAACCAGCCATTCCGAATGCCCATGATTATATTCATTAGCCGTAAAACGAAGCACATTACGGACCAAATGGGCGTTGAACCAATCCCACTCAAAGCCTCCATAGGCCATAATCAATTGAGCCGTACCGGGAAGATAATTATAGACTTGAAAGTTTGCATAATTACGCAAATAGCTATGGGGAAAAATATCTGTTCCCTGAATTTTTCTGAGATTAACCATAAATGGCAAAGATAAGGTAAGCATATAATTTTGGTACCCAGCACCTTCATGCCAACTGCCATCGTTAATGCCATTTAATATGTCTTTACCTATGGATAGCTGACTGTTGGCCTGGTCAATCCACATCTGGGCGCGATCATCCTCGCCTAAAAGCGCCAGACCTGCCACCCCCAGAGCGTTATTTGTAATCCAGAAGTGGTTTTGTAGATATGATTTTCGCCACCAATTATTCCACTCGTCTTGGTAAATTCCGGAACTGGCTTCATACATCTTATGAGTCCACCCGGCTAAACTGGTTCGAACTAATACTCGTTCAGTTGGGGTTAGTTCATTATAAAGCCAATCGTAAGCGATGGCATTACCAATTAACATGTGGGCATGCCCAAGGTCACGCTCATTATACTCCCCCCACTGATTCCAGGTTGCGTAGGTTAAAAGATAGGTTTTAGCCAAATCACAGTAATTAGTTTTTGCTGTAACAATGCAAGCAAAAGCCAATGGTATCAATTGATTACCATAATCTCTATAAGTTTCAAGGTCGCCGTCGAGTGGGGGGGTAGACGGGGGAGAAGTCCCCAACTGGAGATCAACATATTCTTTAATGGGGGTCCATATTTCTTGATGAGTAGTTGTCGCTTTTATTTGTAATAAGGCAACATCATCAGGATTCAAAAAAAGTCTTGGGTGATTTTCTGCAGCTGTAAGAACAATCTCCGAGCTACCAGAACTAACACTAATCCACATAACAAGCAATACAAACAGCCGGCAAAAAAGTTTTAACTTTGTATTCTTTAGCGAAATTTTTATTAATTTCATAAGTATAGTAACACCAGGTCAAACTGTTTTGTTAGTTGCACCTTCGTTACCTTCCAAAATAATAAGTGGATCCTTTAAAGCTAATAGCCGGTTGATTAACTTAAAATATTTATTTTGTTCCTTCTCCCAAGAATGAATATGGACAAAACTATGGTCCGCGTTTCGGACTAATTCATTACGTCGGGCAGGGTTATTGTAAAGTTCTAAAATACATTGGGCAAGTTGATTTGCGTTGCCTGGCTCAAAAAACATAATAGAACGGTCATTAAATAAATCCTCTAAAACTTTAAGCCGTGATGCAATAATTGGAATTCCCATCATTGCGTACTCCAGCACTTTGGTAGGGGTGGCAATACTCATATGAGGGTCTGGCAAGGCTGGATAAAGGCCAATGTTGGCTTTGGTTATTTGTTGGGGTATTTTATTAATAGGCATAACGGGCATAAATTGAACAAATGCTGCAACATCAAGTTGCTGTGCTAAATCTGCCAACTCTGTTGCATATCCTACCTGAGAACCAATAATTTGTAAACGTAGCTGTGGCAAGTCTTTTATCAGTAAGGGTAAAGCTTTAATTGCCACATCCAAACCGTATCTGGGAGCAATTGTACCAGGATAAATCAGGGTAAAATATTCATTATTTTTATGAATTTTCTGCCGGTATTTATTGCGATTAAATATTCTGGCATCTGCCACATTATTGATTATTGTGATTTTGTGCGCTGCAATACCACGTTTAATCAGGTTAACCTTAAAGTTAGGATTGGCGGTAATAATTGCGTGCGCTAACTTTGCCGATAATCTTTCCTGGATACGCATTAGGCGCACCGCCAGATTATTCTGGTCGGTTTTATACTTGGACATATAAAACTCTGGCGTTGGGTCGTGAATATCCAGAATAAGTTTGGCTCCAGAAATTCTGGGGAAAAGCGCGGCAAAAATTAAGAAATCAGGCATATTATGTACATGAATAGCCTGATATTGGTTTTTAATGTGCAAAATTGTCAGTTGGATAGTAAAAAGCATGAGCGCCAAACCGTATTCAAATAGATAGCTTCCCCGGTTTTTGTAGCTCCGTCCCAAAGGAATTGAGATTATCCTGATGTTATCAGTCGAGTCAGTTTTGGGTTGATTTTGGTCACGTAAACAGATAACATCAACTTGCATGCCGGCTTTCGCTAATGATTCGGCATATTGTTTAACACGGCCATCAAGATGGTAATATTGGTGAACAATCATACATACTCTTGACATTATTTATCTGCTCCAGGTAGGGGTTGCTGGTTAAAAAGCTTAACCCGGTGTGTGAAAGAACGGCCGTATTAATTATGGCGCATCAGATTACGAAAAAATGATACGGTTTGCCCGGCATTACCAGGGGAAAAAACTGTTTCAGCTATCTTGCGATTCTGTGCTCCCAGTTCTGTACGCAGAGTTGCCGATTGGTAAACTTGCTCAATAGCTTCCGCCAAACCGTCTACATCATTCTCATCAACCAGAATATGGGGGATGATGCGCGGGATTTCTACATGGCGCGTAGAAATTACGGGCTTCCCAATAGCCATGGCCTCAATTAATACATTAGGGAAACCTTCGGAAGCTCCGGCGCTATCTTTGCGACAAGGCAGGCAAAATACATCGCAGGTACGGTAAGCAGCTTTTAGGGCATTACCGCTCAACATTCCAAAAAACGCCACCTGCGACTCAATTTCCAATTTGGCAGCCAGCGCTCTAACATCAACCAAACCTTTGCGCCCCGCTGCACCTCCTACCACCCATATTTCAATATCATCTCGCTGCAATTTTTTCACAGCTTTAAACAGCACATCGTGCCCTTTACGGTCTGTGAAATAGGCAACAATCAACACAACAAACTTCTTTGCAGGTCGATATTCTTCAAGATCAATGCTGTATCGGACAATTTTGACTCTGGCCGGATCAACATGATAATTTGTTTCGAGGAATTCCCGATTATGTTCTGACACTGTAATAATTTGGTCACAACTATCCAATGCGCGTAAAAATAGCCGCACATTTGGATTAACATAAAGCTCGTAAGCATGAATTGTAACTACTAATGGTTTACCGGTAATTTTTTTGCAAAAATAGCCCACAAAAAATTTATGGTCGCCAAAGGTTGCATAAATAACATCCACATCTTCCATGCTTTTGGCAAAGTACCAGCCAAAGACAAAATCCAGTAATGCGCCTACGGTGATAGCCTCCCATAGTAAACGCAAATACTTGATTGGGAATCGAAACAGATAATAAATTTGCCATACTGTTACAGATAGCAGATTCCAACGATGCAGTTTCCATTCGGGCAGGGCATTATATAAACCAGGGTTACACTTGGTAGGAAATAAGCTAATAGACAGCCCTTGTGCGGTAAAAAAGAGTAATTCCCGATAGACAAAGTGCTCCAAACCGGAGGTCATATTTGCAATTACGCCGACACGCATGAACCTTCTTGGCTCCTTTTCTTTTAAAGAATTTTGTGGATTTTAACGAAATGAGATGTTGAATTTTAAAATGCCTGCACCTGCAATTTTGTGTGCTGTATTCAGGTTTCGGCGTTTTCAAGCAGTAACTACGTATTGGTGTTGGCTGGTAACTTTTTGAGCCAATTCTGCCATTCCCACTGATTGCATTCGTTCTGCGCTAACCTGCTCGGATACGTGCTTAAGCAAATAACGCAATTTTTCAATATCTTTTTCGTTTTTGAACTCATAAGGATGAGCCCAAATATGAATTATTTTATTTTCTAGCGCTGCTTTTTTGACGCCACGTATCATTTTGTCAATTCTGAACTTATGCAAATTGAGCGCATCCAGCACCCGCTCTACATTTCTGTTAAATCCAAAAAGCCAGCGGGATGAGGGGAAATTAACTAAACCCGAAGCGCCAGGTTGATATTTATAGACCGGTGGTGTAGCCAGAGCAGACAAATAGTAATAACCTCGCCGAAATACCCGTCCAATTAATGGCAGTGAGTACATCGAGGGCATTAATTCCTCTCCTCGATAACATATAAAGCCAGATTGTTTAAATAGGTCTAAATGTCCAATTTTGTTTCTTGGAAAAATAACGCTTTGCGGGACAATATTTTTTCGTTTTGACATTCGCAACCATTCTTGAATTTCCGTTGCTGCTTCTTCTCTGGTCATACTGCTTTCATCAAATGTTTTATGAGTATAACCGTGAAAGGCAATTTCATGAGAAATTTTGCGGCTCAAAACGCTTTCTAATACATCTGCCCCATACCACAAAGGCTGATTGGTTTTGTAAATTTTCTCAAAGGTTGGATACTTACCCTGCCAATCCAATATAGGGCACACCTCGCACGCCTCGCATTGGTCAAAGAATAAGTGACCAACAAATGCCCAGGTACCAATAATATTAAACTCATCTAAAACATCAAGTATTTTTTCAACCGATTCTCGCTCTTTGCGTCCGTCACCAGAAAACATATGCGGTTGAAAACAATCAAAATGCCCCCAGGCTAACTCTGTGTCTAACGAAAATAAAAAATAACCGGTTTCGGTTTGTTTACCATTCACTTTGAGCAACTCTCTTTCAAAGAAACAGATGTGCACCTGATTGATGTTTCAAGCCCATATTCAAGAGCCGCCTTTAACTTTTTAGCAGATTCACGCCAGGTCCAGGCCTGAGCAGTAAGAGTCAATTGCGCCCCCATGTGGCTCAACGATTCCCGCCTGTGCCAGATAAGGCGTAACGTGGCCAGTAACTCCTGGCTGCTACCATCCTTGGCCCAAAAAGCATAAGCGCCATCCCCAATTACATCTGTGTGACAGACAATATGAGTGGCCATAATGGGAAGCCCCGCAGCCATATATTCAAATAGTTTTATAGGACTACTCACCCTGAATTTCTCTTCGTCTGGGAAGGGAAGCGTGCCAATATGAGAATCGGCCAGGATTTTCCAAACCTGCTCGTGTGATACAGGGGGCAAAACACAAATTTGACCGGCTGTTTGTGCGGCAAATTTTTCCAGGTCTTCTCGTTCTGTTCCCTCGCCTATAAGGGTCAGGTTAAAGCATAAACCCTCGGTATTGGCTTGCGCTACAGCCCGGCATAAGGCCATCAGATTTCTTTCATAATGCAAAGAGCCAATATATACAAGCCGAACCGGCTCATTATTTTCAGGCCAACGTCGAGCGTGGTGAGCGTTAATGAATTGTTCTACTCTTACCCCGGATGGCCACACCCCCCACAACTGTGCAGTTGGAATATTAACTGCCCGCGCCATATGATGCGTAATAGCGGTTTGCCCATCTGCCCAACGGTTAGCCATCCGGTTCATAAAATTATTAAAGGCGCGACGCAAACGAGCTTTCCAACCTTCTTTATTCAGGGGTTCCATATGTATGGTGCGAGTGTCCATTACCAGCAAAGGCCGCGATTTACTCTTTAGGTTGCGTATAAGCCGCAAAGGTAAAAACCAAACAGCAGACATCTGGTGAAAAAGTAAAACATCAATTGAGTTCCATTGTTTAAGAATAAACCATAAACATTTTAGATGGTATATAAGTTGTCGCAACAGGTATACATCCGACCTGGAAATGCAGAACACTTTCACTCCGCGTATAGACTGCCAACCGGCTGGCCCTGTTCCAACCAGCGTAACCCGCCAGCCCAGTTGTTTCAGCTCACGGGTTGATTCTAACCATGTGGCTGCATCGAGTGTATTGGCTAACGAACCAACATATATCCATACCAAGTGTGGCCGACTATCTGGCTGAGAATCATCTCTGGCACTCATATATCTCCGCTTCTTTTTGATGGGCTATTAATCGTTCCGGTAAAAACTTTGAGTCAACATTATTTATAATGGCCCCATAAAGCTGAAGTAAGCTTTGGGTAATAGAATCCCAATCATACCGGTCTTCCACCAGTTGCCTGGCCTGGCAAATCATTTTCTCTCTTAGTGCGGTTTCTTCAAGCAGGCGTATAGTTTTTGTTGCAAAAGCTTGTGGGGTATCTGCAATAAAAATGTGTTCACCATCCACCACATCTAACCCTTCGCAGCCAATCGAGGTTGAAACAACGGGTCGTCCCAAAGCCATAGCCTCTAAAATTTTCAATCGAGTCCCCCCACCAGCCCTTAAAGGGACTATACAAATAGTACTCTGGCTGTAGTATGGCTGTACATCATCTATCCATCCCGTAACGTGTACCCCATTACCTTCCATAGCTTTTATTTCGGGTACCGGGTCGCGTCCAACAATCCACACCTCTATATCCTTAATCTGGCGGCGGATGAGTGGTAAAATTTCCCGACAAAAATACAACATAGCATCAACGCAGGCCGAATAATTCATTGAACCAACAAATACCAGGCTTGGCGTTTTATTGCTTGGCGGCAATAGGCGATATTGTTTAGTGTCAACACCGTTTGGTGATACCGTAATTTGTAGGTTAGGGTTGGCAGCCAATAATAATTGGCGATCTAATTCTGATACGGTAATACAATGATCATATTGTTTTGTATAATTAGCTTCCCAACGTTTGAGCAATAAACTATGTAATCTTGTCCGTAATTTTGCTATCGGTTCGCGTTCAACCTGAGATAATCTTTTAAACAGACTTGACTCAATATTATGAAAGGTCAAAAACTTTTTGCATTGAGTATTTGGGGAAATAGCCTCCAGGTATAACCCTACATATGAGGGTTCAATGTGGATAATATCAAAATCTACCGTGGCAGTAACATGTTGAATCTTCTGGACAAGTTCGTCAGAATGCTCAAATTTATATTCTAACGGCTTGCCTGCCAAAGCATAACGCACCAGGCCGGGCAAATGTTGCAAAGGACTGCTTCGTTTTTTAGTTGCCGTTATTACCTTATGACATATTCTTTGCATCTGCGCTACTTGTTCAGCTTGCTGATTACTCTTTAAAGGCATTGCCAGCCATAACTCATTGTGTTGAGCAATTCTTTGACACAGATTATAGGTTCGCAGCAAATTTCCAGAAGCAGGTGGATATGGCGGCTGATCGGTAATAAATAGTATTCTCATCTTATTTTTAATTTCATCAAACCCATATTATGCTGCCGCTTTTTTAAGCAATTCCTCATGTCTATCTACTAATCTTTCAAATATATGATTTTGACGAATAGCCTGAACAGCTGCTGAACTAATCTTATCCTTTAATTGCGGTGTTTTAATTAACTTCTCGATTGCCATTGCCATTTCTATGGGGTGCTCGGGTGTTACCAAAAAACCAGTTTGACCATTATCAATAATATCTCTGGGGCCACCAATGTTACTGGCAATAACCGGTAAACCTTTAGCCATTGCTTCAATAATAGTAAATGGCTGACCTTCCCAACGAGGGGTTGGGAACAAGAGTCCATCATATTCAGCATATCGACGAACAAGTTCATCTCGTGGCACGGCATCAGAAAATGTGACTATTTGCTCGAGACCGTTGGACTTAACCAACTGTTTGAGTAAATTTATGTATTCCGGCTGTCCATTTCCTATCATGTCCAACTTTACATTGCAACCGTCTGAATTCTTTACAAGGTGGGCAATTGCTTTAATAGCTATATCAGGCCCTTTGACAGCTTCCAAACGGCCAGCATAAAGCAGTCGGATTGTTCCATTTTTGTGTGGCTTATGCCCAGGTGGCTGCTCCTCAATCCACGCCCCCGGAATACCGTTAGGGATGATATGCATATTTGCAGCATTAAACCCTGCCTTTTCATGGTCCTGTTGAAGAGTTTTACTAGGCAACATAATCAACTCAAATTTAAGTTCGTCAAATCGCCTAAAGCCCAGTAAACCTGATCTATACCATCGTCGTAAACGACTTGAGTCGGCTATATATTCTTTCCATAGATGAAACAACCAATGACTTTCAACACGAAAGACAACGGGTATACCCAAATCCTGTATAGCTAATATAGGCAGAATTGAGGCAGCCTCAACATTCCAAATATAAGCTACATCCAGGGCAATCTCTTTAACCAGACGGTGGGTTATTTGGTAGTTCTGCCGGCCCCGCAAAAACCGTTTTAATTGTCTGGTTCGACGATCGAGCTGTCCTTTATAAGGGGTTTTTAGAAAATGCAAGTAACGATAAACATGCCCCTCAGTTTTCTGGTTTGACACCCCGAATGTTGTTGTCAAAACAGAAACATCATGATTTCGTGCTCTCAGTTCTTCGGTTACTTGATGACAGTGTAGTTCATATCCTCCTTCATAGTATGGAGGGTAATGATCGGTTAGCACCAGTATTCTCATAAATTATCCTCTAAACAATTTTGGAAGCCTGAACAGTTGGGAACCCAGGCGTTGCGTATATGTAAGCCGTTCACGGCCTGGCAAACTCAGAATCGTATTATACCCGGCATCGATTCGGGTAATTTGATAAGGATCATCTCCATATTCATTGACAGGTAATAATCTCTGAACAACATAAGGATCATTCCAGGCCGGGGAGGGTTTTTGATGGTTAATGTCAATAAAATTAGTCACATAACCAGCCTCTCGGGCCAGATAAGTGGCCAAAGCACTATAGCGATGCCAGGGGTAGCATAAATGACGCACATTATGACCGGGTAAATAGCCCTCAATTATTTGCTTTGATTGCGCCAGACTATAATGAATTGCCTGTATCTGTTCTTCGGTTGTTTCAAAGGTTTCTTGTAAAGAATTGTTCTGACGATACGCCTCGACAAAACGGAATAGCCTAAGTCGCCAATCTTTTTGAGCAAAAAAACTCTCTCCCCCTCGCTGTTCAACATAATTAGCGCAGGCACTTCGCAATGACTCATCATCAAAGAATCTTTTTGCTGCACCCATACGTGGCTGATAGCGGTATACTGGAGTACCCAGCCTTGGTTTACGGCTTACACAATCAGCGCCATTATAGCGAGTTATAGGAACGCAAAAATTGCCATATCCAAACTCAAAATCAGGGTTTATAAAATCTACAATATCAGAAGTAAAATAAATTAAGGTATGGTCAAGCGTATGAGATTGGAAATCTATCAATCCGCTGGTAAACATTATTTTTGCTTCATCCCAGGTAATGGTCGGTGTATCGCTCAGGTCGGCATTTATAATTTGGGTTTGAGATACGGAATACCCTGCTTCATAATCTGCCAGGGTTGATCGAACGCCCGACTCCGTCATGGTTGCCGGCACAATAAATGTTGTTGCTTTAAGCCCGTATTTTTTTAGGATTGGATAAGCTACGGTCCAGAGTGTTGCCCGACCATCGTCAAAGGTAATCAATACAGATTTTGAGGGAACCGGGCTACCATTTACCAAATAATCATATAATTCATCAGCAGTTAAGGTATGATACCCATTATCGGCCAGATAACGCATATGACGTTCAAATTCAGTCGGTGTAATTGAGTCTGGCGTGTTTGGCCCAGCAATTGAATGGTATGTAAAAACTGGAATGCCCAATTCTTCAACTTTCACATTGCTGTAGATAAATTTAGGATAACGTCTTGTGCCTAAACCTCTAACCCTTTGGAAAACTCGATTTACGACCAAGTAAACTGCTATACCTAGTACCAAACCCTTAAACAATCTCAATTGTTTGCCTCTCATCCTTCAGCAGGTGTCCGCTGTGTTGATATTCTAAGGCCGATATAAAGAGCCTGTATGTCACGATTGGTAATTATAGAAAATCCAAAAGATAAAATCAGGAACAGAAACAAAAGTAATCCTTTAAAAAATAGCGTATCCCAATCAACCCATATATAAATTATTGAACAAATCCCCAAAATAAATGCAGGTTTAAGGTATTCAAAGGGATTGACTCTTATCTTTTCACGATACACCCCCCAGAGTGAGACCGGGTAGGAGGCACATGTGGCAATTAAACTGGCATAAACAGCGCCCATAAATCCAAACCGGGGAATCAGCACAATGTTTGCTACAACACTCACCACCGCAGTTACAGAATTAATGACAAGTAGATATACGGGCCGATCAATTGCAATAAGCGAAGTATCGAGTATTGTACTGGCAACACTAACGCTAACCATTATCATAAGTAAGCTCATTGCTGGACCGCTAATTAAATATTTATCGGAAAATACCAGTACAATTATTGCATCTTGAAAAAGTATAAAGACCATAGTTAAAAACATTGTGACAAATGCGGCAATACGCAGAAAATTATTCATTATAACTTCTGCTTCCAGCCTTCTATCTTGAGCAAATAACTCGGCCATATTCGGAAAATAGACGGATTGTAGCGCCTGGTAAAGACGCCCGAAGTTGTGAGGGATTTTGCCCGCTATTTCCAGGTAGGCAATCTGAAGTGGCCCCATAAGCGCTCCTAGTAGAAATACATCTACTCGGTTAAACATGAATGTTAGAATATCATTTCCCTGTAATGGCAACCCAAATTTTATAATTCGTCGAATTAATTTTGGTTCAAACGCAAGCCTTTTTGGGGTAGGAATTGCCCAAACCCGCACTAAAGCTACTACCAGAAGCGAAGTTATGTAAGCCAGAACAAACCCTTCAACCCCCCAATTTAAAACTAAAAGGAATATAATCATCAATAAAAGATTTAACGCGCTTGTAGCCACCTGCAAAAAGGCCATCTGTTTATAGAGATGAAACCCCTGCATCATGTAAGTCAGGGTACTTTCTGTGAGTTGTACACAGAATACAATTGGAACATAGATAAACAGCGAATCTAATAAATCTGAAGGATAGAAGGATAGAATAAAGGGCTTACTTATATAAGCTAAAAACGATATTACCAGCAATGTCAGTATTCTAAAGGTTAGTAGATTGTTTACAATTGCCTGGCGTTCGTCATCGTTGGGAGCGCTGGCAATAAATTTAGCGGCCGAAAGCCGTAATCCCGCATCAGTAATCATTTCTAAAAAGTAAACAATAGCCAAAAGTAAAAAATAGACGCCAAAATCCTCCTGAGGGATAATTCGAGCCGCAATGGATATGCTCAAAAAACCGAACACTATTCTAACCAGGGTACTTGTCCCCATAGACATAATTCCCCTGATAACCCTATTATTGGTATCACTCATTGTTTAGTCTTTGGTCCTCTTGTATTGTATCAGGTTGGCAGATTCAACTCTTCTAAATGTCATCTCATTCATAGCCATCATTATTCCCAACACAGGCATCCAGGACCATTCCGAAAATGTGGGCGAAGTAATAGCGGCAACCAAAAGCCCCAAATAAAGCAAAGTGAATCCCAGTACGCTCCCTCTAATCTCTAATTCTGGAATATGCCGCCAGTACTTTAAGCCGCGCCTTACAAAGGCAACTGAAAGCCACAATATACACAGGTATCCCAAAATACCTGATCTTAACATAATCCATAGATGACCATTGTGAATAAATTTGCGCCCGTCATATCCGCCCTCAAAATCAATATCTGGTACAAATGGTCGATATTTTGCCCCCAACCCCAACCCCAGCAATGGATGCGAGATAATCTGCGGAACGGCATATTTATACTCAAAATCTCGCCAGCGTAGGGTACTCGTTCCGGCTTTATCATCGTATGTTTCGTCACTAAAAAGCGATCCAACCCGACTAAAAGACGCAGTTACCAATTCGGCAATTTCTGAATTCGGGTTGCTTAATGAGACAACCCCAGTTATCATTATCAAAAAAAGAACAACGAGACCCCATTTAATAAACCTCTGTCTATCCTGGTCTCTGGTAATGTAACTCAGCAGCAATATCATCAAACTTGTAGCTACCCAGTAACTACGAGTAAAGGTTAGTATGACCCCTACCCCAACTACACCCCATTGAAAGAATTTCCAAACAGCACCCAGTTTAAATTTATTGACTACTTGAATAGCAGTGAGCGCAGCAAATGTTACTATCACCAATGATACTCCAGGCGGCAGTATTCTGGTTACATCACTAAAATTCCGTCCCTCTGTTGTTAAATCTTCAACCCTGCCAGGCAAAATATGGATTGAGTCGCCCACTACAAACTGCGCTATCATAGCAACGCCGGTCAATGTCGCCAGAAAAAAAATGCCGCGCAGTAACAAAATATGCTGCCGCTTTTCCCGAACAAGATTAGTCACCACAAAAAAGCTTAAATAATAAGCCGTGTAACGGACCTCATCTATAATATCTTTTATAGTCAGCATTGACTGAAAAACTCCAATAAAAGTTGATAAGAGCGCCAAACCATAAAAACCCAATAATGGCCCATCGAGTGGCGTGCGGACGAGTTTGAAATCTGGCTCTACTATCCAACGTAAAGCAATTAGCCCTAGCAGTCCAAATAAGATAATGTCTGATATGTATATGCTAACTCCTAAGTGGATGACCGGGACATTTTCTTCGCCCAGAATTGTCGATGAAATAATCAGCATCCCTAAAAGGGCTAACTCGGGCCGCTTAAGGACAGCTAATATCAATAAAATACCCGCCAGTCCGCCAAAAACCAGCAACGGCGAAACCAGAAATGAGGCAAGCCCCAACAACAAACCAACGCCACTTGCTATAACCAACTGAAAACGCTGATCTGAGGGTTTGAATAATTGCGTTAAATTTTGGGGTATCACATTCAGCATTTATTCATTCAAACGAGTACAAACGAAATTTTTGTGGCTCAACTCGTATATCAGACAGCTACAGGTTCATCATTATGAATAATCACGGAATTAATAATCGCTTCCGTTACACGCTCTATCTGAGCAGGCGTCAGTTCAGCATACATAGGCAGCGATAGAATTTCTTTGGCGTAACTTTCTGAAACGGGGAAATCGCCCGGTTGGTAGCCTAGCTCTTGATAAGCCGGCTGCAAATGAATAGGAACCGGATAATGTATGCCGGCAGAAATCCCTTGCTCTTGCAGCTGGGCCATTAACCCGGCTCTATCTGCGGTACGCACCACGTACAGGTGATAAACCGGCTCGGCATAATCAGCTTCTGCCGGAAGCGCCAGCGGGCTATCGGCCAGAAGCTGGCGGTATAAACGGGCATGCTGCCGGCGAGTTTCATTCCAGCTATCCAGATACTCTAGTTTGACTCGCAATACCGCCGCCTGAAGGGTATCCAGCCGGCGATTGTACCCCTGTAATATATGATGGTACTTTTCTGATTGCCCATAATTACGCAGCATCCGCACCGCCTGAGCAATTTCGCTGTGGTTGGTAACTACCATCCCGCCATCGCCAAATGCCCCTAAATTTTTTGCCGGATAAAAACTAAAAGCCGCCGCATGCCCCAGCGAGCCAACCCGCTTGCCTTTGTATCTGGCTCCGTGGGCCTGGCAAGCATCTTCTATCACAATTAAATTGTGTTGGCGGGCAATATCTAAAATGGGGTCCATATCGGCCGGTTGACCATAGAGATGTACCGGAATAATGGCTTTTGTTTTGGGAGTAATAGCCGTCTCAATTTTTGATACATCAATGGTATAGGTCTGCGGGTCAATATCTACCAATACCGGCCTGGCCCCGGTATAGGAGATGGCAAAAGCGGTCACAATAAATGAGTTGGCAACTGTAATTACCTCATCGCCGGGGCCAATGCCATAAGCCCGCATAATCAACTCCAAAGCCGACGTGCCGGAGTCGAGGCCCACAGCATACCGGGCCTGACAATAGGCCGCAAATTCTTGCTCAAGCAAATCAATTTCGTTGCCTAAAATAAAGTTGGTGTTTGCAACCACTCTGGCTATGGCGTTATCAACCTGGGGCTGAATAGTTTTGTACTGCGCTGCCAAATCTACAAAGGGAATGTGAGAGATTGCCGGTTTCATTTTTATGCTATCCTTGTATAGGCGCCGTTATGGTGAATAGATGTGGGTGTGCTGTTGGATTTCAGGGATATGGGCGCTCCATTTTGAGTCACAGAACGGTCAATGGCTTGCATAACCTGAACAACCTCCAGGCCGGCCTGTCCATCGCTTAAAGGCTGTTGGCCGCGAGTCACGCAATCCAGAAAGTGCTTGCCCTGATTCTTTAAAGGTTCGCTAATTTCAATTCTGGGGCTAATAATATCGCCATCGCGGATACTAAAATGATATTCCCCATAACTGGTCGAAGGTTCGGCGGTGTGCGGGATAATACCTTTTTCAAAAACCCGTACCTGTTCTACCGGGTTCAAATCGTTAAAAACAATGCGTTTGCTGCTGCCCACTACTACAGTTTCTCTAACCTTGTTGGGGTCTGCCCAGCTAACATGAATATGGCCGATAACCCCATTTTTGTATCCAAGCGTTACAAAGCCGACATCTTCGCGGGCGTTACGCAGAACTTTGGCGCCAACCGCGCTCACCCATTCTGGCATATCATCGAGCAGGTAATTAAAAATTGAGATATCATGTGGAGCCAGGTCCCACAGGGCGTTAACATCGTGGCGAATGGGGCCAAGGTTGGTGCGCTTGGCATACAAATAATAAACTTGCCCTATTTCGGTTTGCTCAATATATTGCTTAACCTTTCTAACGCCGGGGTTATAGAGAAAAGTGTGCCCTACCATCAGGGTTAACTTTTGAGAATTAGCCAGCGCAATTAATTTGCCGGCATCTTCCTCTTTGGTGGTCATTGGTTTTTCAACCAGTATATGTTTGCCGGCCTCCAAACACTTACGGGTAATATCGTAATGCGTTACAGCCCCGGTGCAAACGGCTACGGCGTCAACGGTTTCTAGCCGTAACACGTCATCAAGATTTGTAGTTAGGGCGACTCCCGGAAAACGTTTCCCTATTTCCTGCAAACGCTCTACCCGCGGGTCGCAGGCAATTACTACTCGAGATTCTGGTAACTCGCTAAACAACCGAACATAATTAATTCCCCAATAACCGCAGCCAATAATTGCCATACCTAATTGCTCAGACATCGTATCACCTCTACCCTTTATGGTAATGTTATGCTGCTCCGCGCCCCGATAGTACCGCCGGAATAGTAAGAAACAGTGTTTTTATATCTAACCACAAAGACGCATTGCGAACGTATTCAATATCCATTTGAATCATTTCATCAAATGTTACTTCACCTCGTCCGTGTATTTGCCAGGGGCCGGTTAATCCGGGTAGTGTTGTTAAACGCTCGTAGTGCCAGGGGAGATATTCGGCCACCTCATAGGTAGGTACCGGACGCGGCCCTACTAAACTCATTTCGCCTTTAAGAACGTTAAACAGTTGCGGGAGTTCATCCAGGCTGGTTTTGCGTAACAGCTTGCCAATCCGGGTAATTCTGGGGTCATCTTTTAGTTTAAATTTGGCCTCATCGCCAGCAAGGGTATCGACACGCCCTTCCACGTAGGCTTTTATATGGGCTTGATGAAGCGAAGGGTCTGCATTTTTAACCATGGAGCGAAATTTATAACAGGCAAACGTGTGAATTTCCCAAACTGTCTGCCCATTACCAGAACGCCGTTTGGCGCCCACTCGCTCTTGCACAAAAAAAATTGGGCCAGATGAGTCCAACTTAATCAAAATAGTAATTAAGACCATTACCGGCGCCAGCAAAACCAGCAAAATAACCGCCAAAACCAGGTCCATTACCCGTTTGCAGTAATAATAGATATTTTCGTTGCGGCTTTGGTTAATGGTAATTGTTTGATCAACCCATTGCCAGGTATTGGTTTGTCTCATCGTATACCTCTATTTTCGGCAGCAATTTTATTTTATATTTAAGGAAGAGGCGTTTGGCTGGTAATATGTATAGGCATCATTTTGTTTGGCTCTATTAACAACAATACCAACCGGGGTGGCTTTAACGGTAGCCAATTGCTCGCAGGCCGCCGTTACAGCTTCTTGACGGGTGGCAGACAACTTGATGACTACAATTACGCCATCAACTACCGGAGCCAGAATGGCCGCATCGGCTACCGCCAAAAGGGCCGGGGTATCTAGCAAAACAAAATCAAATTGTTGTTTAGCCTGCTCAATTAGGGCTGCCATCTGAGGAGACCCCAGCAATTCGGCCGGTTTGGTTGTGGGCAACCCGCTGGTCAATACCTGCACACCGGGAATATCACTGGGTTGAATAGCCTCGGCCAAAGGCACTTCTTGTTTAAGAACATTGCTCAACCCTACCTGGTTAGAGAGGCCAAATATCTGGTGTAAGGTTGGCAACCGTAAATCGCTATCTATAACTAATACGTTGCGGCCAGATTGAGCCGTAGTTAAAGCCAGATTGGCTGTGATGGTTGATTTACCCTCACCCGGCTCGGCGCTGGTTACAAGCAAAGAGTGCCATAATATTTCCTGATTAGGTACAAAGATGTTGGTTCGCAGGTGGCGGAAGGCTTCGCCTTGTGGCGTGTGGCCGTTCATAAAAGTAACTTTTTTTTCCTTTTTTACATCTGGAATATTGCCTAAAATAACTAATTTTGTAATTTTGGTAATTTGTTTTGTGCTATACAGGGTGGTATCCAGATTTTCAAACAAAAAGGCTAACCCTACTCCTCCGGCTACTCCTACCATTATTCCTAAAGCAATATTAAAAAATTTGTTTGAATTTGAGGGGTTTTCTGGAGTTACCGCAGGTTCAATAACAGAAAGCGTATTAGCTCGAACCCGCCTATCCTGGCGGCTTTGAGCAATAAGAATTTCTGTAACAGTATTAGCAACGGCAGCGACTATAGAAGGGTTAGAATCTTCCACCGAAATTTGTATTAATTCACTGTTGGGAATAACCTCCACATTGATTAGAGGGGCTTCTTTGAGTTCAAGCTGTTCCATCAATTCTTCAAGTACAGGCCTGCTGGTAGCAATTTTGATATAAGTGTTCATCAGACGGTCAGCATAAATAATGTCGTACTCAATATAATCACCTGAGCCGCCTTTAGCCGTTAACACCCTTATCGTTGCTGATGCTTCGTACATTGGGGTTATCATAAATGTGCTGATAACCCCTAAAACCATTGTTATCATTGTCGGGATAACAACAATCCACTTGCGTCGCCACAAGATATTGAGATAGGTTCTAAGCTCCATAAATCAACCTGACAAATGTTGCATCCATTAACTTTTACGAATATTAATGTCGCCTCACAAACATTTACGAGCTTTAGTGTAAACCAAACCAATTAGAAGGAACTAGAAATATCGTTAGATTATTGTTAGAATTTTGGGCGTTTCCCTCTTAAAGTGGTGAAAACTCAGCGGTAAGTGAGCTTACTTGGTTATAACGTATCTTACCAATACCTTGCCCTTCCTGGCCCGAGCCGCAGAATTGCCGGACATGGCCACGCCACGATTATCGGTGCTATTGAAATAAATAAAGACCCCTCCTGATAGGATGAGCTTGAGCAGCCCAAAACATCAGGAGGGGTCTTTTTTATGAAGCTGTCTCAAACAGTCAATTCGGCGCGGGGATGACCCCAAGCTGTTGCAGTAATCCCAAAAAATCGCTCTCAGACCAGCGCTCGACTACTTTGCCCTGGCTAAAGCGCATGATGGTAGTGCCGTTGATTGTAGCTTGTTTGCCTGTGGCCGGGATGCCGTTAAAGTCGCCGGTATGAGTCATATTTAAATGGTAGCGCACGGCAAGCCGGTCGTTTTCACTGATGATTTCATCAAATTCCAGCCGGGCATCCGGGAAACTGGCCAGAAAGCCGCTATAAAACATACGCAACCCCTCATAACCTCCGGGCAGGCCGGGCGGTAAAAAGTGAGCGACGACATCAGGCGCGTACAACGTGGTAAGATAGCCTTCAATATCCCCCTGGTTGAATTTTTCCCGAGCGCTGTTTAGCGCGTCCAAGTTTTTTGACATAGTTTTATGCTCCTTGAGTTATGAAATTTTTATTGAACCATACTTTAACCCGGGGGGATGCTCATTTTACAGGTCAAAGAATGTTCATTTTTTGCTCATTTTTCCATATTGCTCACCTTTTTTGTTTTGGCCTGCCTCTTTGGCCGGGTTGCTCTACACAATCCGCTGCTTATTTTTGCAAGTCTGTTAGCTTGCGCGTAAGATAACCCTGCTTGCATTGAATAACGCCTTAAAATTGCGGACGCCAATGAGCGCAATTGCAAACCTCGAAGAAAAGTTAAACGATTTTGACCCCACTGTACGTTCTCACGCGCTCCAGGCGCTGGTTTCGCTGGCGCAGCAGGGCAATATCGAACTGCCTCCGCCGGCCAACATCGCCAATATGCACGCCCACACCTTTTTTTCATTTAACGGTTATGGTCACTCCCCCAGTTCGCTGGCCTGGCTGGCTAAACGGCGCGGCTTCAAACTGATGGGCATTGTTGACTTTGACGTGCTGGACGGCGTGGATGAATTTTTAACCGCCTGCGATACCGTGCAACTGCGCGGCAGCGCCGGCATCGAGACCCGCGTGTTCTTGCCGGAATTTTCCAACCGCGAGATTAACTCGCCCGGCGAGCCGGGGGTGTACTACCACATGGGCATCGGGTTTACCGGCGGCCGCGCCCCGGAGCCGGTTCAGCCCATTCTGGCCGACATGCGCCGCCGCGCCGCCGAACGCAACCAGGATATGCTGGCGCGGGTTAACGACCATCTTCACCCCGTTAGCCTTGATTACCGGCAGGATGTGCTGCCCCTCACCCCCGCCGGCAACGCCACCGAGCGCCATATGCTGGCCGCCTACGCGCTGGCCGCCGGGCGCACCGTGCCCAACCCGGCCAAATTCTGGGCCGACCGGCTGGATATGAGCCTGGAGCAGGTGTCGGCCTTGCTGCCAGATGGCCCCAAATTTCAAAACGCGGTGCGGGCCAAATTGATGAAGCGGGGCGGCGTGGGTTACGTGCAGCCCGGCCCCGATACCTTTCCGACGGTTGGCGAATTTCACCGGTTAATTCTGGCCTGTGGCGCCCTGCCCTGCGCCGCCTGGCTCGACGGCCTCAGCCCCGGTGAGCAGGCCATCGAAGAGCTGCTGGAATTACTCATCGGCAAGGGCGTAGTGGCCCTCAACATCATCCCCGACCGCAACTGGAATATTGCCGACCCCCCAACCAGGCAGCTAAAATTGCAAAAACTGTACGAGGTGGTTGAACTGGCCCAAAACCTAGACCTGCCCCTGAACATCGGCACCGAGATGAACGCCTACGGCCAAAAGCTGGTTGATGATTTTGACGCGCCGGAACTGGCCCCCGTTCGGCGGGCGTTTATGGATGGCGCATTTTTTATTTACGGTCATACTGTGGCCCAGCGCGCCCTGGGGTTGGGCTATCAGAGCGACTGGGCCAATATGCACCTGCCCACCCGCCGCAAACGCAACGCTTTTTACGCCGAACTGGGGCGGCGCGTCGAGCCGGGCGCAGCCGGGCTGGCCCAACTCAAACAGTTGCCGCCCGACGTGTCGCCAGCCGATATTCTGGCCGCCATCAGCGATGAAGGGTGAATATAAGTTTCAGGTTTCAAGTTAAAAAACCTGAAACCCGAACCCCGGAGAAATTGCAACTATGACGGATAAATTGACTCGTTACCGCAAAGTGGAAATTCGGCCCCAAACTAACCGCCTGTGGCCGCTGTATGGGGCCGGGTTTAAAAACCTGGGGCGTGATGGTCAACCGGTAGACGCCGGTGTTCCCGAATACGGCCCCGATGAATTGCTGGTGCGGCACGATGCCTGCGGCATCTGCTTTTCCGATATCAAAGTAATCAACGCCGGTCAGCAGCACCCCCGCATTCTCCGCGATATGAAAAAAGAGCCGGTGGTGCTGGGCCACGAAATCTCGCTGACGGTGGTGGGCGTGGGCGACAATTTGCGCGACCAGTACAAAGTGGGCGACCGCTTTATTGTGCAGGCCGATATCTGGTCGGGCGGCGTTAACTATGCCTACGGCTACATGATTCAAGGCGGTATGTCGCAATATGGCATTATCGACCGGCGCATCCTCAACGGCGATGCCGGCAACTACCTGATTCGCGTGCAGCCCAATACCGGCTACGCCGAAAGCGCCCTGGCCGAGCCGTGGGCCTGCGTGATTGCCGCCTACCAGCTTGAATATCGCACCGGCCTGAAACCGGGCGGCGCTGCCTGGTTTATTGGGACTCCCCGGGCCAGGGCCGATTACACCCTCAGCGCCGGATTTGATGAAAGCAGCCATCCGGCCCGCGTCGCCCTGACCAACGTGCCAGAGCCGTTTGCCGGCCAGCTCAAAGAGCGGGCGGCGCGGCTGCATATAGAACTGGTTGAAATTCCCCGGGAAACGCTCAATGACCCCCAGGCTGGCCTGCCCCAGTTTGATGACATAATCATTCTTGGCCCCACGCCGGATATTATTGAAGCCGCCAGCCCCCGCCTGGCCGATTTTGGCATTGTGGCCCTGCTGGCAAACGAGGCGCTCTCTCGCCCGGCGCAGATAGATATTGGCCGCATCCACTACAACCGCTGGACCTACGTGGGCGGCCCCGGCCCGGATATTGCCCAGGCTTACAGCGGCCACCCTATCAACCCGGAACTGAAGCCGGGCGGCAAAGCCTGGTTTGTGGGCGCCGGCGGCCCGATGGGGCAAATGCACGCCCAGCGGGCTATTCGCCTGGAAAATGGCCCGGCGACAATTCTGTGCTCGGCCCGCACCCCCCACCGGCTGCAAGAGTTAGACGAGACGTTTGGCCCCGAAGCCCGCGCTAAAGGCGTCAACTTTATTTGCCTGAGCCTGGCCGACGCAGATTACGCGGAACGTTTGGCCCAAATTGCCGGAAGCGGCTTTGATGATATTATGGTGCTGGCTCCGTCTACTGCCGCCATCACCGAGGCGTCGGCCTATCTGGCCCCCGGCGGGGTGATGAATGTGTTTGCCGGATTGAAGCGCGGCACCATGGTCTCGCTGGATTTGAGCCTGGTGTACCAAAAAAATATCCGCTTTATTGGCCACACCGCCTCCACCATCGACGACCTGCGCCAGATGCTGCGCCAAACCGAAGCCGGCCAGTTATCGCCCAACCGCTCGGTCAAGGCGATTGGCTCGCTGGATGCGTTTAGCGATGGCTTGAAAGCCGTGCGCGATGCCCTGTTTGCCGGCAAGGTGGTTATTTACCCCCAAATTAAAAATTTCCCGCTGACCCCTCTGGCCGCGCTCAAAGAGAAGCTGCCTACCGTTTACGCCAAACTCAAAGACGGCCGCGAATGGACAGTTGAAGCAGAGCGGGAATTTTTAGAGTTGATGCTGCCGTAGCAAATTTCACATCGCCGGAGAAATCAATGTCAAAGCTACTACAAAACCGCGTTGCCCTGGTTACGGGCGGCGGGCAGGGGTTGGGTCAGGCTATTTGCCAGCGGTTGGCCGATGAAGGCTGTCACGTGGTTGTGGCCGATTTGAACGAGGAAGCGGCGGCGAACACGGCCACTAATATTGCCGGCTCAACAGACCGCCAAACCCTGGCCGTAAAAGTAAATGTTACC
This sequence comes from uncultured Caldilineaceae bacterium, assembly GCA_964486935.1. Classification (GTDB taxonomy): domain Bacteria; phylum Chloroflexota; class Anaerolineae; order 4572-78; family J111; genus CAZAPG01. The sequence goes on from CAZAPG010000024.1 coordinate 74,212, forward strand.
GACGAGGCGCAGGTAGCGGCAATGGTTGAGCAAACCGAGGCTAAATTTGGCCGGCTGGACATTGCCGTGGCCAACGCCGGTATTTTAATTGCCGGCGAGATAACCGAATTCCCCGCCGATAAATGGCGCGCCGTGATTGAAGTCAATCTGGCAGGTTATTTTTTAACCGCCAAGCACGTGGCGCGCGTGATGAAGCGCCGGCAAAGCGGGTCGATTATTCAGATTAACTCCAAATCGGGCAAAAAGGGCAGCTACAAAAATTCGGCTTATGCGGCCAGCAAATTTGGCGGTATCGGCCTCACCCAAAGCCTGGCGCTGGAACTGGCCGAGTATGGCGTGCGGGTCAATGCGGTTTGCCCCGGCAATCTGCTCGACTCGCCGCTGTGGGTCGATTCATTGTATGACCAGTATGCCCAACGGCTGGGCATTACCCCGGAGGAAGTTCGCCAAAAATATATTGACCAGGTGCCGATGAAGCGCGGCTGTACCTACCAGGATGTTTGCAATGTGGTGGTTTTTTTGGCCTCCGACCAGGCCAATTACATGACCGGCCAGGCCATCAATGTGACCGGCGGGCAAGAGATGCGCTAAATAATCTACGGGCGTTTTTTCAGGAGGTTGATAATAATGTCCCGGCAACCCGTACAAATTAACCTGTACTCAGACCTTCATTGTCCTTTTGCTTATATAACCGTGTACCGGCTGCGCCAGTTGCGCGCTGAATACCGGGGCCAAATTGTCATCAATCACAAATGCCTGTCGCTGGAGTATGTCAACCGGCAGCCCACGCCCAAACCGGTGTTAGATGCGGAACTGCCCATTCTCATGGCAGAGGAGCCGGCCATTCCCTACCAGCCCTGGTCTCGGCCCGCCAGTGAGTGGCCGGTAACAATGTGGCCGGCGTTTGAGGCGGTCAAGTGCGCCCAACGGCAGGGGGTGGATATTGCCGCTGAACTCGATTGGGCTATTCGCCTGGCCCTTTTTGCCCAGAGCCGTTGTATCTCCATGCGTCACGTTTTGCTTGAATTGGCCGAAGGGGTGGGGCTGGATATGACTCGCTTTGTGGATGATTTTGACGGTGGGGTGGCCAAACAGTTGGTGTTGCAGGAGTCCAGAGCCGGTTGGGAAACGTTAAAAGTGAACGGCAGCCCCACTTTTGTGCTGCCCTCCGGCCAGCAGGTATCGGGCCTGGCCTTGCCCAAAATTGAGCTGGACGAGCAGCAGAATTATCGAGTGGTTAGCGTGCAGCCGGCTGAGTGCGCCGGCAATTCTTGCTTAGACTCGTACCGGCAAATGTTTGATAGAGTGGTGAGACAATAATTTAACCCCTCAAAAATCAAAAAGAAATTGAGCACAAAAACCCCTTGACATTCAGGGGTTTTTGTGTTAATCTTGAGTTAACCGGTTACGTAACCGGTTACGTAATTATCTGCAATTTCCTCCTCACCCAATTCAACATTCATTATCCTCTTTGATAAAAAGCATAGCGGTGCGGTAACTCAATGACCAGAGTTCGTATTAAAGATGTGGCAAAACGCGCGGGTGTTTCTACGGCAACAGTTTCGCATGTAATTAACCAGACTCGTTTTGTAACGGATGAAACCCGCCAAAAAGTTTTAGAGGCAATTGACGCCCTAAACTATCAACCCAGCACCATTGCCCGTGGTTTGGCTACCAACTCTACCCAAACAATTGGCTTGATAATTTCTGATATTACTAACCCCTTTTTTACGGCAGTAGCGCGCGGGGTTGAAGATGAAATCAATCAGCACGGCTACCACACTATTTTCTGCAATACCGATGAAGACCCCGAACGGGAAGATGAATACCTGCGGCTGCTGGCAGCGCGCCAGATTGACGGGCTGATTATTGCCCCAACCGGTACTCGTTCAGAGCGGCTCATTCGGCTGGCTGCCTTTAATACCCCAATTGTATTGCTTGACCGCTCTACCCCAGATATTGAAGCGCCGTTGATAGGCGTTGACAACGAAGAGGGCGCTTACCAGGCCACCCGGTATTTAATAGAATTGGGACATCGCCGTATTGGGGTGTTGATGGGCCTGGAGACAATCTCAACCCAGGTTATGCGGGTTGAAGGTTATAAACGCGCTTTACAAGAGGCCGGCATAGGGCTTGATGATTCCCTGATCGTCTCTACCGAACCCCATTATTATCTTCATCAAGTTGATGCCTCCCTTTCCTCTCCCCCCAAATTTGTGACCAACCTGCAAATGACCCCCACCGCTTTTCATGCTTTTCACCATCTGCTCGATTTACCAAACCGCCCCACCGCTATTTTTGTTACCAACAATCAAATGACCCTCGGCGCCTTGCACGCTCTCAGACAAAGAAACCTGCGCTGCCCCCAGGATATATCTCTGGTTAGTTTTGACGACCACGACTGGGCGCCACTTTTTCACCCCCCTCTAACAGTTGTTCGTCAACCAACCTACGAGTTAGGTCAGACAGCCGCCCGGTTTCTGATGCGGCTGATTAGAGGCCAGGATATTACGCCGCTGGCCCCTCTCCCTGTTGAGTTGGTGATTAGAGAGTCCTGCCAACGGGCAGGACTGACGGTTGAAAATTAATTGCTATCTTTTGGATGAAATCCGTCCTAAACCGCTTGATCAACTGACCCGGCTCGGTAGGAAGGTTTAAATGTGCTAAAACTACTATCATTTTTTACCAGCAACCAATATTTTCTGAAAGGAGGTGAAGATATTTTCAAAGTTTTGTAACCATCCATTTGTAGTGGTCCAGTGTTAACTTTTGTCGAACCTAAATTTATTTTCAAAACGGGAGGTTTGAAGAAAATGTCCTTCAATGGAAGAGTTTTTACATTACTGGCTGTATTTGTTGTTTTAGGGCTGATTGCGGCTCAATGTGGCCCGGCGCCCACGCCAGAAACCATTACAGTAGTTGAAACTGTAGTGGTTGAAAAAGAGGTGCAAGGCGAAACCGTAACCGTTGTGGAAACGGTAGAGGTGGTTAAAGAAGTTGAGGTTGAAAAGGTTGTCACGGTAGAAGTAGAAAAAGAAGCCGAAGCCCCCGCCAAGCCGTTTGAGGGCGTTGAAGTGAATATTTTAACCTTCACCGGCCCCCAAATTGCCGAGCCGCTCCAGCGCCGAGGCCCGGATTTTACCGAGCTGACCGGGGCTAAAATCAACGTGTCAACCGTACCCTTCAACGAGCTGTACCAAAAGATTTTAACCGACATGGCCACCGGCACTAACAGCTTTGATGCCTTTGTTTTTGCTCCGCAGTGGATGGTAGACTACGTTGTGCCCGGCTACCTGGAAGACCTGACCCCCAGAATCAACGCCGATGAGGCTGTTGAATGGGACGATATCGCCCCCTTCTTCCGTGATTTTAGCGCCAGTTTCGGGGGAAAAATTTATACCATCCCGCTGGATGGCGACTTTCATATTGGCTACTACCGCACCGACCTGATGGACAGCCCTCCCCAAACCTGGGATGAGTATCTGGCCAGGGCTGCAGAGTTTCACGGCCAGGACCTGAACGACGACGGCGACCCCGACTACGGCTCCTGCATCTCCAAGAAACGGGGCGCTCAGGCTTACTGGTTTATTTATACCGTTGGCGCTTCGCTCATTCAAAGCCAGGGCACATCTCAAGGGGTGTTCTTTGACACGGAAACGTTTGAACCGCTGGTCAATAATGAAGCCTTTGCCAAAGCGTTAGACATCTACAAAGAAACCACCCAGTACGGCCCGCCCGATGAGTTGAACCTGGATGTGGGCGACACCCGCAGCCTCTTCACCTCCGGTCGTTGCGCCCTCTCGCTAGACTGGGGCGATATTGGGACGCTGGCGATCGACCCCGATACCTCGGTAGTGCAAGACAAGTTTGGCGCCATGATTTTGCCCGGCTCCACCGAAGTGCTCGACCGCGAAACCGGCCAACTGGTTCCGTGCGATGAGGAGACCTGCCCCTACGCCGTTGACGGGGTGAACCATGCCCCGTTTGCGGCCTTTGGCGGCTGGTCGGGCGGCATCAACGCTGCCGTAGAGGATGAAGTTAAAGATGCCACTTACGCCTTCTTCTCCTATATGACTCAGCCGGCGCAATCCAATGTGGATGTGACCATTGGTCGAACCGGCTACAACCCGTACCGCACCTCGCAGTTCCTCAACCGGCAGGTTTGGGTAGAAGCCGGAATGAGTCCCCAGGCCGCCAGCGATTATCTGGGCGCTATCGAAGACAGCCTCAACAGCCCCAACATGGTGCTAGACCTGCGGATTCCGCAGAACCAACGCTACCAGCAGGTCGTGCTCGATACAGCCCTGAGCCAATTTCTGGCCGGTGAATTAACCGCCGAAGAAACGATGCAACAAATCTACGACGGTTGGGAAGAAATTACCGACGAATTGGGTCGGGAGGATCAGCTTGACGCTTATCTCAGCACCATTGGCGCGCAGTAAAATGTTGTAAAGAAATCTCGGAGGTCTCTACAGGTGCGCCCCAAAATTTGGGAAAGCGCAGGGGGGCGCGGGGGGTATCCCCCCAAGTTTGTCCCGATTTCCTAAAACCTGGGACGCACCCGGTCTCTACAGACCTCCGAGATTTTTAGAGAGAGGAGGTCTTGATGCAGGAAAAAAGCGCAAAGGGAACCAGATCAAAATTTGATTTTGAAACCAATATCCTGGAAGATGAGCACCCCAAAGCCTCTTTTATCCCTTCGCAAATACACGCTATGGCTACCCAAAGCGAGCGCTGGGCGCGCTCTGCTTTTGTGATGCCGGCGGTTTTGGTGGTGCTCGTTTTATCTATCTTTCCTCTGATTGTATCGGTTGGTTTGTCGCTGGGGCGTATTCAGTTTGTTAGAGGAGGATTTGAATATAGATATTTGGGGTTGGCCAACTATCGCAAACTACTGGTCGGGAGCGAGCAGACCCATTTTTTGGGCAAGTTTGTTGACCCCTCGCCCATTACCTGGTTTCTGTTTGGGGTTGTCGCCTTACTGCTGGCCCTGTATTTGGTTAGATATATTCGCGGCGCAGAATTCAGTTGGCCGGGTTTATTCTTTCGGTCAATCATGGCGGTGATCCTGGCCGCCCTGGCCTGGATGTTGATTCATACCCTGGGGCCAGATGGTCGCCCCGGTACCGTCACCGTCACCATGATTTACGTATTTATGGGAATCGCTATCCAATACTTCTTGGGCTTAGGGCTGGCCATGTTATTAACCCAAAGTCTGCCGGGCCGTCGTTTTTTTCGGGTGGTTTTCTTGCTGCCGATGATGATTACTCCGGTGGGCGTGGCCTACATGTTCCGCATGCTTACCGATACCGACAAAGGCCCTTTTCAGCCAATTTGGCAGGCGATGGGTCTGGGCCTTTACTCCTGGGTTACAGACCCCTGGGGAGCGCGTATTGCCGTAATGATTGGCGATATCTGGCAATGGACTCCCTTTATCTTCATTGTTTTGCTGGCCGCGCTCGAAGGACAATCGGTTGAGCCATTTGAGGCAGCCATTGTTGACGGGGCCAGCCGCTGGCAAATTTTCCGCTACATCACCCTGCCAGAGATTTTACCGGTGAGCCTCACGGTTGTTCTGATACGTATGATTGAAGCTTTCAAAATCATCGACCTGCCCAATGTGTTAACCAACGGCGGCCCAGGCACAGCTACCGAGTCGCTTACGTTGCAGGCATTCTTTACCTGGCGCGCGCTAGACTTGGGAGGCTCGGCAGCTATTTCCTACATCCTGCTATTTTTAGTGACCTTCTTTGGCCTGGTTTATGTTAATCTGATTCGGAATCGGGTGGTGAAGGCATTATGAGCTGGTCAACAGATTTTTTCAAACGTAAATCAATTTACAGGCCCTCCCCGTTTGGTATGGCGGTATCTTATCTTTTGCTGGCTATCTGGACCTTTGTGGCCTTGTTTCCCATCTACTGGTTAATAGCCACATCATTCAAGCTGCCCATCGACGTAAACATGGGGCCTTTTTATATCCCTACAATTGATTACGAACCTTCAATGCATGCCTGGGAATATATTTTGGTGGGTGATTTAAGCAACGATACGCTCCGAACCTATCTGAACACGGCTGTGGTTGCCCCGGTGAGCGCCCTCTTATCCTTACTGCTGGGAACCGCCGCGGCCTACGCCCTGGTTCGGTTTGAATACCGGCCCAGTCTGGGGGCCATCGCCTCCTTTATCATCTGCCTGTTATTGGCTGTCCTGGCTATCTTCTTGGGCGTCAACTGGATTATAGCTTTAGTAGCCGCCCTGGCCATTTTTGTAATTGTGCTGATGACCATAGGCCGCCGCTTTAAACGGGCGCTGGGCAACAATGATATCGCCTTTTGGATGATTTCTCAACGCATGTTGCCGCCGGTGGCCGTTGTCATACCAATTTATGTTCTGTTCCAACGGTTGAATCTGCTCGACACCTGGACCGCGTTAGTTGTTACCTACCTGGCCGTTAACCTGCCCATTGTCATCTGGCTCATGCGCGACTACTTCCAAACCATCCCCATTGAACTGGAAGAGTGCGCCGCCATCGACGGGGCATCTCGCTACCGCATCTTTTGGTCTATTGTGCTGCCGCTATCGGTGCCCGGCCTGGTGGCTACTTTTCTGTTTGTGCTGGTTTTTGCCTGGAACGAGTATCTGCTGGCCCTGTTTCTCTCCGCCGGAGACTCGCAAACATTACCCATTCTCATCGCTGCCCAAAACGCCACTCGCGGGCCGCAGTGGTGGTACATGTCGGTCTTGATTCTAATTATGATTCTGCCGGTCATTATTATGGCCATTGTTCTGGAGCGTTTTATCGCCCGTGGCTTGTTGGTTGGCGCAGTCAAGGGATAATCAGCAAATTACCCGACACTATTAGCGAATAATCAAAATGTCACAAATAATTCATCGGACGTTGGGCCGTACCGGGTTGAAGGTGTCTGCCATCGGTTTTGGAGCCTCGCCGTTGGGCCACGAGTTTGGCGCAATTGACCCGGAGCAAGGTGAACGCGCCGTTCATTGCGCCATCGAACGGGGCATCAACTATTTTGACGTGGCCCCCTACTACGGCCGCACCCTGGCCGAAACCCGGCTGGGCGAAGCGCTGGTGGGTTATCGGGATAAAGTGATTTTGGCAACCAAAATGGGGCGATACGGCCAGGAGGCGGAAACCGGGTTCGACTTTTCCGCCGCGCGCGTCTTCAAATCGGTGGATGAAAGCCTGCGCCGGCTGCAAACCGATTATATTGACCTGTTCCAGATTCACGATATTGAGTTTGGCCGCTGCCAGCAAATCATCAACGAAACCATACCGGCCATGCGCAGATTAAAAGAGTCGGGCAAAATTCGCTTTGTGGGCATCACCGGCTACCCGCTGCACCTGCTCAGGCAGGTGGCAGAGCAGGCAGAGGTTGATACCATTCTCTCCTACTGCCGCTACAACCTGCTGGATACCGGCCTGGATAGCGTGCTAACGCCGTTGGCCCAACAAAAAGGCATTGGCCTGATTAACGCCTCGCCGTTGTGTATGGGGCTTCTGACCGAGGCCGGCCCGCCGGCCTGGCATCCGGCTCCCAAAAAAGTCGTCAAAGCGGCCCGGCAGGCAGCCGGCGCCTGCCGCCGGCGCGGCGTCAACATTGCCGCGCTGGCCCTGCAATTTGCCCTGCAATATCAGGGCGTCGCCGCCACCCTGGTTGGCATGAGCAGCCCGCAGCAGGTGGAGATGAATCTCAAAGCCGTGGGAGTTGCCCCCGACCCTGATTTGCTGGCTCAGGTGCAGGCCATCATCAAACCCGTGGCTAACATCCCCTGGCAAGAGGGCCGCCCGGAGAATTTTGACCCCGGCGCTGTGGAGAAACAATCATGAAAATCGACGCGCACCAGCACTTCTGGCGCTATTCGTCCCAGGAGTACGGCTGGATTGACAGCCAGATGGCCGTGCTCAAAAAAGATTTTCTGCCCGCAAATTTGGCCCCGCTGCTCGATGCCGCCGGCATCGAGGGAACGGTGGCGGTGCAGGCTCGCCAAACCCTGGCCGAAACCGGCTGGCTACTGGAGTTGGCCGGCCAATCACCGCTCATTAAAGGCGTGGTCGGCTGGGTAGAGCTGCGCAGCCCCAACCTGGCGGAGCAACTGCAAAAATTCAGCCGGCGCCCCAAATTCAAGGGCGTACGCCACGTGGTGCAGGATGAGCCGGATGACCGGTTTATGCTGGGCAGCGACTTTGTGCGCGGCATCGGTTTGCTGGCCGAGTTTGATTTAACCTACGATATTTTAATCTACCCCAAACATTTGCCGGTCGCCTGCCGGCTTGTCGACAAATTTCCCCGGCAGCCCTTTGTGCTGGACCATATCGCCAAACCTCTCATCAAAAATAATATCCTGACGCCCTGGGAGGCGGATATTCGGCGGCTGGCCGAGTTCCCCAACGTTTACTGCAAGGTTTCCGGCATGGTCACCGAGGCCAACTGGCAGCAGTGGCAGCCCGCCGATTTTTGGCCCTATCTGGACGTGGTTTTTGAAGCCTTTGGCCCGCAGCGGCTCATGTTTGGCTCCGACTGGCCCGTTTGCGCGCTGGCCGGCAGCTACGCCCAGGTGGTCAGCCTGCTGGCCGATTACACCCGCCGCTTATCCGCCGCCGAGCAGGCCGCCGTTTGGGGCCAAACCGCGCAAAGGTTTTACGGATTGGATTAACCGATGAAGGCCATCTCTTTTGCCGCGCCCCGAACCATCGAAATTATCGACATTCCCCCGCCCCAACCGGGGCCGGCCGAGGTGCTGGTTGACATCCATTACGTGGGCCTGTGCGGCACCGACCTCAACACCTATCGCGGGTTGATGCCGCTGGTAACGTACCCCCGCATTCCCGGCCACGAAGTGAGCGGCGTTATCATGGCCAAAGGGGGGCAGGTCCCCGACTCGATTGGCCTGGGGGATAAAGTCATGCTCTCGCCCTATTCCGAATGTGGCGTTTGCCCGGCCTGCCGGGTGGGTCGGCCCAACTGCTGCCAATACAACCAGACTCTGGGGGTGCAGCGCGATGGGGCCATGACCGGTCAATTTGCCATTCATTACAGCAAGGTGTTTACCAGCCGCCGCCTCTCGCTAGAGGAGCTGGCGCTGGTCGAGCCGCTCAGCGTAGGCTACCACGCCGCCAATCGCGGGCGCGTTACCGAGATGGACACGGTATTGGTGATTGGCTGCGGGGCTATCGGTATGGGGGCTATTGCCGCCGCCGCGCGCAAGGGGGCCGCCGTTATTGCCACAGATATTGATGAGGCCAAACTGGCGACCGCCAAAAAGTTTGGGGCGCAGTACGGCATTAATTCTACCCAACAAGATGTGACAGGAGTAATTAATGAACTGACAAATAACGAAGGCGTGAGCGTGGCCATTGAAGCGGTCGGTTTGCCGGAAACTTACCGTTTGGCGCTGCGGTTGGTTGCATTTGCGGGCAGGGTGGTGTACATTGGTTACGCCAAAAAAGAAGCCTGCTTTGATACCGCCGATATTGTCCGCAAAGAGCTGGATATTATGGGGTCGCGCAATGCGTTACGGGTCTTCCCGGCTGTTATCAAAATGCTGGAACAGCAAGAGCAGCCTTTTTTGGAGTTGGTCACAGCCAAATATCCGTTTAACCAGGCTGCCGCTGCTTTTGCCAGTTGGGATGCAGACCCCGGCAGCTTTACCAAAATACTGCTCAACCTAAAAAATTAAAAATGGAGGAATTGGGAAACGAATGTCCGGCAAACCTGACCGAAATCTGGCCATGGATTTAGTTCGTGTTACCGAAGCTGCCGCCCTGTCTGCCGCCCGCTACATGGGCCTGGGCAAAAAGGAGGCCGGTGACAAAGCCGCCGTAGATGCCATGCGCTCTGTGCTGGAAACCATCGAAATGGATGGCGTGGTAGTTATTGGCGAAGGTGAAAAAGATAATGCCCCCATGCTCTACAACGGCGAGCGGGTAGGCAGCGGGCGTCCGCCCGAAGTGGATGTGGCGGTTGACCCCATCGAAGGGACCACCCTGCTGGCCCTGGGCCGGCCCAATGCCATTGCCGTTATCGCCATTGCCGAGCGCGGCGGCATGTGGAATCCCGGCCCCTCGTTGTACGTCAACAAAATTGTGGTAGAAAAGGCCGCCCGGCAGGCCATCGACATTACGCTATCGGCCACCGAAAATCTGTACCGCATTGCCGGCGCATTGGGACGGCCCACCAGCGAGTTGACCGTGTTTCTTCTGGACAAACCCCGCCACAAAGATTTGATTGCCGAAGTTCGCCAGGCCGGGGCGCGCATTGCCCTTTACACCGATGGCGACGTGGTGGGCGCGTTGATGGCCGCCATCCCCGGCACCGGCATCGACGTGTTGATGGGTATTGGCGGCACGCCCGAAGGCGTTATTGCCGCTGCCGCCGTCAAAGCGTTGGGGGGCGGAATGCAGGCCATGCTGGCTCCCCAGAGCAAAGCCGAGCGCAAAAAAATAAAGGCGGCTATGAATATCAAGCTGGGCCAGGTGCTCACCCTGGATGACCTGATAAAATGTGACGACGCCTTTTTTGCCGCCACCGGCATCACCGACGGCCCCTTTTTAGAAGGCATTCATTTTGACCGCGAAGGCGGCGTCACCACCCACAGCATCGTCATCCGGGCGCTATCCGGCTCTATGCGCTACATCAAAGGTGTCCACCAGCTCCGCCGGGATGTGGCCTTTGCCCGCGTGGGCGTGCAAGAGGCGGTTGAAATAGCCACGCAATAGCGGGTTTTGGGTTATAAAAGCTGGCCCGATTACCAATTACTGCTTACTGACAGAGGAAAATACTATGCCCTGGCAAACAGAAATTCATTTGCAGACCGGGTTTTTCTCCGAGGCCGAAAAAGTGTTAGCCGAATACCGGGGGCTGACGGCCTCAACATTTGTGTATAGCAGCGGCGTGTCCGCTTTGCGACTAAAAAATCAGGCAGGCCAAATTATTGCGCTACCCTTTCAGGGGCAGCAAATCTGGCACGCCGAATTTCACGGACGGCCCCTCACCATGAAGTCCATGTTTAGCCAACCCTACCCCACCACCACCTACCTGAACACCTATGGGGCTTTTCTGCTCCATTGCGGGGCCACGGCTATGGGCGTTCCCGGCCCGGACGATGCCCACCCCCTGCACGGTGAGTTGCCCAACGCGCCCTACCAGAGCGCCCGCCTGCTCATCGGCCACGATGAGCAGGGCGACTACATGGCCGTGACCGGCACTTTTCAATTTACCGTGGCTTTTAATCACAACTACCTGGCCACGCCGCTGGTTAAACTGTATGCCGGCTCCAGCACGATGCCGGTTTCAATGACCATCCAAAACCTCAAACGCTCCCCTATGGAATTGATGTATCTGGCGCATGTCAATTTTAGACCCGTAGACAACGGCCGGCTCATCTATTCTGCCCCGTGCGACCCCCAGCACGCGCGCGTGCGCAGCAGTATCCCGGCTCACATTCGACCGCCGCAAGGATACAAAGAATTTCTGGCCGAGCTGGAAGCGAGTCCCCAAAAGCACAACACCCTCAGCCCCGGCCTGGCCTTTGACCCGGAAGTGGTCTTTTTTATCGACTACCGGACCGACGCGGCAGGTTGGGCGCACAGCATGCAGCTTCACCCGGATGGCTCCGCCGACCTGATCAGCCATCGCCCGGAAGAGTTGGACCACGGCGTTCGCTGGATTAGCCGCACCGCCGACCAGGACTGCCTGGGCATCATTTTGCCCGCCACCGCCGAGCCGGAAGGCTACAGCGCCGAAAAGGCCAAAGGCAACCTCAAAATCATTGAGCCGGGCGGCGTATGGCGCTGCCATCTGGAGGTTGGCTACCTCTCCCCGGCAGAGGCCAGCGAAATGGCGGCTAACATAGAGCAAATACTTGGAGATTAGGATTAAACTATGAGCAAATACACCCTTGGCCTCGATTTTGGCACCGAATCGGCCCGGGCCGTGCTGGTTGATGTCGCCACCGGTGAAATTGTCGCCACCGCCGTTGAAGCCTACCCCGACGGCGTGATTGATGAAAAACTGCCCGGCAGCGACACGCCTCTGCCGCCCGATTGGGCCTTGCAAAATGCGTCAGACTGGCTGACCACTCTGACAACGACTGTGCAAAAAGTGCTGGCCCAGAGCGGCGTGCCCCATAATCAGGTGCTTGGCCTTGGTATTGATTTTACCGCCTGCACCGTTTTGCCCACCACCGCCGATGGCGTGCCGTTGCACACCCTCGACGAATACCGCCGCCGGCCCCACGCCTGGGTCAAACTCTGGAAACACCACGCCGCCCAACCCCAGGCCGACCGGGTCAACCAACTGGCCGCCGAACGCAACGAGACGTGGCTGCCTCGCTACGGCGGCAAAACCTCGTCGGAGTGGCTCATTCCCAAAGCGTTGCAACTGCTGGAAGAAGCGCCCGATATTTACCAAAAAGCCGCCCACATTGTTGAAGGCGCAGATTGGGTTGTCTGGCAGCTTACCGGCCAACTGGCCCGCAACGCCTGCGGGGCCGGCTACAAAGGCTACTGGCACAAAGCCGACGGCCACCCCCGCGCCGATTTTCTGGCCGCGCTTAATCCCCAACTGGCCGGGCTTTACGCCGATAAAGTAACCGCTCCGGTGGTGGCCCCCGGCACAAAAGTGGGCGGGCTGACCTCGGCCTGGGCCAACCGGCTGGGGCTGGCCGGCGGCACCCCCGTGGCCGCGCCCATCATCGACGCTCACGCTGCGGTTCCCGGTGGCGGCGTAACCGGCCCCGGCGTCATGTTTATGATTATGGGGACCTCTACCTGCCATATGCTGATGGCCGCCGAGGAAAAACCGGTCGAAGGCATTGCCGGGGTGGTGGAAGATGGCATTGTGCCGGGCCTGTTTGGCTACGAGGCCGGCCAGGCCGGCGCGGGCGATATTTTTGCCTGGCTGGTAGAGCATGGCGTGCCGCCCGTTTACCACAATGAAGCCGCCCGGCGCGGCCTCTCTTTGCACGATGTGTTGACTGAAAAGGCGGCGGCCCAACGGCCCGGCCAGCACGGCCTGCTGGCGCTGGACTGGTGGAACGGCAATCGCTCGACCCTGATGGACGCCGACCTAAGCGGGCTGCTGCTTGGGGCCACACTGGGCGCCCGCGCCGAAGATATTTACCGCGCCCTTATCGAAGCTACCGCTTTTGGCACCCGCATGATTATCGAAACCTTTACCGGGCAGGGCGTGGCGGTAAACTCGATTGTGGCCGGCGGCGGTCTGGCCAAAAACAGCTTTCTCATGCAGCTTTACGCCGATATCAACAACCGCGAGCTGGCCCTGGCCGGTTCGGAGCAGGCGTCGGCGCTGGGCGCGGCCATGCTGGGGGCGGTGGCCGCCGGCTCGGCTGGTGGGGGGTACGACTCGCTGGCTGAGGCGGCCCAAAAGATGGCCCCGCCGCCGGCCAAAGTTTACCGGCCCATCGCCGCTAATGTTGCCCCCTACAACACCCTCTACGCCGAATATCGCCGCCTGTACGATTATTTTGGGCGAGGCGAAAACAACGTCATGAAAGTGCTGCGGGAACTGCGGCGGGCATAACCACAATAACTGTATCTACATAGGAGTCCGACAGTCCCTCACGCCTTTGGCGACAACGAGAATGAAAATCCAACCCACCCCCACCTGCCGCCTTCGGCAACCGCTTCGCGTCCCCATGCCAGGGGAAGGATTGCCTGTGCCCTGAAAGGGTAGGGAGGGGGTCTATTTTCAAAGGAGAACCAAAAATGGCAAATGTAAGTAACCTGAAAGTCACCGAACCCCACAACCGGCTGATTGGCGACATGCCCAAAGTGGGCATTCGCCCCACCATTGATGGCCGGCTGGGCGGGGTGCGCGAGTCGTTGGAAGCGCAAACAATGGCCATGGCCAAATCCGTGGCTAACCTGATTAGCCAGAATTTACGCCACGCCAACGGTCTGCCGGTCGAGTGCGTTATCGCCGATAGCACTATCGGCGGGGTGGCCGAGGCGGCCCAGGCGGCGGAAAAATTCAAAAAAGAGGGCGTCGGCGTGTCGCTCACGGTTACGCCCTGCTGGTGCTACGGCTCCGAAACGATGGACATGGACCCGCTTACGCCCAAGGCGGTATGGGGCTTTAACGGCACCGAGCGGCCCGGCGCGGTCTATCTGGCGGCGGTGCTGGCCGGGCACAATCAAAAGGGGCTGCCGGCCTTTAGCATTTACGGGCGCGACGTGCAGGATGCGGGCGACACATCGGTGCCGGCAGACGTGCAGGCGCGAATTTTGCAATTTACCCGCGCCGGTCTGGCTGCGGCTACTATGCGCGGCAAGTCGTACTGCGCCATGGGCGGCGTGTCGATGGGGATTGCCGGTTCTATTGTTACCCAGCCCTTGTTTGAAAAATACCTGGATATGCGGGTCGAAACCATTGATATGGTTGAGTTTGTGCGCCGCATTCACGAAGAAATTTATGATAAGGAAGAGTACCAGCGCGCCCTGGCCTGGACCAGAGAGAACTGCCCCGAAGGCAAAGATTACAACCCGTCGGGCAAACAGCGCAGCCGCCAGCAAAAAGACCAGGATTGGGAGATGTCGGTGAAGATGGCCCTGATTGCCCGCGATTTGATGGTGGGCAACCCCAAGCTGGCCGAGCTGGGCTTTGGCGAGGAGGCGCACGGGCGCAACGCCATTGCCGGCGGCTTTCAGGGCCAGCGCCAGTGGACCGACCATCTGCCCAACGGCGATTTTATGGAGGCCATTCTCTGTTCTTCGTTTGACTGGAATGGCATCCGCCAACCCTATATGTTTGCCACAGAGAACGACTCGCTAAACGCGGTTTCGATGCTGTTTGGACATCTGTTGAGCGGCACGGCCCAAATTTTTGCCGACGTGCGCACCTACTGGAGTCCAGAGGCGGTCAAGCGCGTGACCGGCCACACGCTCACGGGTCGAGCCGAAGGGGGTTTTTTGCACCTGATTAACTCTGGCCCGGCGGCGCTCGATGGCGCCGGCCAGCAAAGTCGCAACGGCCAGCCGGTGATGAAACCTTACTGGGAAATTACGCCCGAAGAGGTGGGCCAATGTCTGGAGGCTACCACCTGGCACGCCTCGGATTTGGGCTACTTTCGGGGGGGCGGCTGGTCGACCCGCTACCGCACGCGCGGCGGGATGCCGGTAACAATGTGTCGCCTCAACCTGATTGACGGCCTTGGCCCGGCCCTGCAAATTGCCGAAGGCTATACCGTGGAATTGCCCGATGAGGTTCATAGCGTGCTGGATGAGCGCACCAACCCCACCTGGCCCACCACCTGGTTTGTGCCCAACGTAACCGGCAGCGGCCCATTTAGAGATGTTTACACGGTGATGTATAATTGGGGGGCCAACCACGGCGCTATTAGCTACGGCCACATTGGCGCAGAGCTGATTACCCTGGCCTCGATGCTGCGCGTTCCGGTGTACATGCACAACGTGGCCGAGGAGCGCATCTTTCGCCCCAGCGCCTGGACCGCCTTTGGCGCTATGGATTTGCAGGGCGCCGATTATCGCGCCTGCGCCAATTATGGCCCGTTGTATGGTTAGTACCTAAACAATAAAATTCTTGCGCAATGAGCAAAAAGTTACGCAGAGATTCGCAGAGAAATCACAGAGATTCGCAGAGAAAATAAAAAGGAACTCTGTGTCGCTCTGTATCTCCTCTGCGTTGCTCTATGTTCCTGTTTGGTTGTGGCTTGTCCACGTTAGGGCATAATCGTCGTTCATGTTTCGTGAGCCAAAATGTGAGAGACTCAAAGTTCAGACGTGCGCTTGCATCAGGAACTGGGGGCGCTTATTGGGAAATACTAAAAAACACAAAGGACACGAAGATTCCACAAAGTTCACCAGGATTCTTGGCGTTCTTCGCGCCTTCTTTGTGTCCTTTGCGTTAAAAAATGAAAATCCACTATTTTATGTGAGGGTAAAATGTTAACCGGTAATGGATATGTGGACAAACATCTCGCCGAAACCGAGATTCGGAATATTTTATTGGATGGGTTAGCCCAGGCCGATTTGTCGGGCAGGCGGGTGCTGGTCATCATCCCCGATAGCACCCGCACCGCGCCTATCCCCCACATGTTCCGGCTGTTTTTCGACATTCTGGGCCAGGATGTCGCCGCGCTGGATTATCTGGTGGCGCTGGGCACCCACCCGCTCATGAGCGAAGAAGCCCTCAATAAACTGGTCGGCATTACCCCGGCGGAGCGCGCCGGCAAATACGCCGGGGTGAACATCTTCAACCATCGCTGGGACGCGCCGGAAACCTTCATCAACCTGGGCCAGATTACGGCCGGCGAAGTTGAGGAAATTACCGGCGGGTTGCTGAATCAGGCGGTGGACGTGCGGCTCAACAGGCTTGTTTTTGATTACGACCAGCTTATCATCTGCGGCCCCACCTACCCGCACGAGGTGGTCGGTTTTTCCGGGGGCAACAAATACTTTTTCCCCGGCATCGGCGGGGATGAGGTGATAAATTTTTCGCACTGGCTGGGCGCGGTCATTACCAGCTACGAGGTCATCGGCGCCAAATACACCCCGGTGCGCCGCATGATTGATAAAGCGGCCTCGTTTATTGACCTGCCCAAGCTGTGTTGCAGTCTGGTGGTCAAAGGGCAGGATTTGGCCGGGCTGTACATCGGCCCGCCCGAAGAGGCATATCAGGCCGCCGCCGAGCTGTCGAGCCAGATTCATATCCAATGGGTTGACCGACCTTTTGAGCGGGTGCTATCGGTGATGCCCCAAATGTACGATGACATCTGGACGGCGGCCAAGGGCATGTACAAAACCGAACCGGCCATTGCCGCCGGCGGCGAGGTGATTATTTACGCCCCGCATATTGACGAGTTCAGTTACACCCACGGCAAATATCTGAACCAGATTGGCTACCACGTGCGCGACTATTTTTTGAAGCAGTGGGACAAGTTCAAAGATTACCCCGGCGGCGTGCTGGCCCACAGCACCCACCTGCGCGGCATTGGCGAGTACGATGCCGCCACCGGCGTTGAATCGCCGCGCATTGAGGTGACGCTGGCGACCGGCATTTCCAAAGAGCGCTGCCGGCAGATGAACCTGGGCTACGCCGACCCCGACAGCATTAATTTTGATGACTGGCGAGAGCGGGAGAACGAGGGTATTTTGTTTGTGCCCAAGGCCGGCGAGATGTTGTATCGGGTGCGGGGGAATGATAATTAGCGCAGAGGATTGTCGGGATGAGTCACACTAAAAACTTTTTGGCTTTTGACCTGGGCGCGGAGAGTGGCCGGGCGGTGGTGGGACGCTTTGATGGAGAAAAGCTGGCGCTCGAAGAAATTCACCGTTTTCCCAATGGGCCAACCCGCGTGCATGGCAGCCTGTACTGGAATGTGCTGCTGCTTTTTGCCGAGATGAAAAACGGGCTGGCCAAAGCGGTTCGGGAAAATGGGCTGGCTATTGCCGCCATCGGGCTGGATACGTGGGGCGTCGATTACGGTCTGCTCGACCGGCAGGGACGGCTCATCGGCAACCCCTATCACTACCGCGACAGCCGCACCGACGGGATGATTGACAGGGCGTGCCAGATTGTGCCTCGCGCCGAAATTTTTGCCCAAACCGGCCTGCAATTTATGCAGTTGAACACCCTGTTTCAACTGTTTGCCATGGCCCAACAGCACGACCCCGCCCTGGAAATGGCCGATAGCCTGCTGATGATGCCCGACCTGTTCAACTACTGGTTCACCGGCCAGAAAGCCTGCGAGTATACCATTGCCAGCACCAGCCAGTGTTACAATATGCAGCAGAATGAGTGGTCAACCGATTTGCTGCAAAAGCTGGGCATCCCGACCCACATTTTTCAAAATATCATTCAGCCCGGTACAGAGCTTGGCCCGCTGCTGCCCGCGCTGGCCCATGAAATTGGCGTTAACGAAAATATTCCGGTGATTGCGCCCGGCTGCCACGATACCGCCAGCGCGGTCGCTGCTGTGCCGGTTGATGAGTCCGTAAAAAACAGCTTTGCCTACATCAGCTCCGGCACCTGGTCGCTGGTGGGCGCAGAGATTGCCGCGCCCGTTATTAACGACAAGTGCCTGGCCTACAACTTTACCAACGAAGGCGGCGTGCAAAACAGTATCCGGCTGCTCAAAAACCTGGGCGGGCTGTGGCTGGTGCAGGAGAGCCGCCGCACCTGGGCGCAACAGGGCCAGGAGCTATCTTACGACCATCTGACCCGGCTGGCCGAAGAAGCCGCGCCCTTTGCCGCCTTGATTGACCCGGATGACCCGTTGTTTCTGGCTCCCGGCGATATGCCGGCCCGCATTGTTGATTTTTGCCGCCGCAGCGGGCAAATGCCGCCCCAAAGCAAGGGCGCCCTGGTGCGCTGCGCGCTGGAAAGCCTGGCCCTGAAATACCGCTGGGTGATTAGCCGGTTGGAGGAGTTGACTGAGCGGCCTATCAGCACCGTGCATATTGTGGGCGGCGGCACCCAAAACCGGCTGCTCAACCAGTTTACGGCCAACGCCACCGGCCGCCCGGTTATCACCGGCCCCATCGAGGCTACGGCCATCGGCAATATTTTAATGCAAATGCTGGCCGTGGGCGAGATTGGCTCGCTGGATGAGGGCCGGCAAATTGCGCGTCGCTCGTTTGCGGTTGAAACCTACCAGCCTCAAGAAAACATTGCCTGGGATGAGGCGTATGAGCAGTTGTTGAAGCTGATGGAATAACCCGCCCGATGACCGCTCCCAAACTCCCCATTCCCCAACCGTTGCGGGGCAGCGATCCCGGCTCATTTGCCCAAAACACGGTGCTGAAACGACTGCCCGATATTGCTCGCCGGGTTATCTCCGAAAATAGTTTTCCGCAAAGGGTTGTCCAGAAATTAGAAACCCTGATTCAAGAAATCCCTTTGACCCCCATAAAACACCTGAATAATTCCAACGCGCCGGATATGGCTGGCTGGGCGCAATACATTGACCCCCACCTTGGCGATAACTGGCTGCAAATACCCTGGTTTCTGGCCGAAACCTATTTCTACCGGCGCATTCTGGAGGCAACCGGTTACTTTGAAGCGGGCGAGGGTTATCAGGTTGACCCGTACGCTCATCAAAAACAGCAGGGGTTGGAAACCCATCAGGCCGAAATTGCCGGCCTCAGCGCCAACCTGACCGCCTGGGCCAAACAGCCGGATAAAATGGCGGCCAACCTGGCGACGCTGCTGACCATCAATCTGTGGGGCAATCAGGCCGATTTGAGTCTGTGGCCCGCCGGCCACGATGGGCAACCAAAACATTCCAACCCGGAAGCGTCGCGCAGCCATATTGTGGTCAACCACACCAGAGTTGTGGTCGAATATCTGGCCGGCCTGGCTGATGAGTCGCCAGGGGTTGATTTTATTGTTGACAACGCCGGTTTTGAACTGGTTTGCGACCTGGCCCTGGCCGATTTTTTGCTCAATAGCCATTTGGCCGCAGTTGTTGTGCTACATGTAAAATTCCACCCTACTTTCGTTTCAGATGCCATTGACAAAGATATCACGCAGACCATCAACTTTTTGGCTAACAGCCCGCACTCGGCAGTTGGCGAGTTTGACCACCGGCTGCAAGCTCATCTGGCAGCCAGCCGCCTGCAATTGCAGCATGACCTCTTTTGGACATCCCCGCTCAGTTTTTGGGAAATGCCGCCCGGCGTCAGGCGGGAGCTTGGCCGCTCCAGCCTGCTTATCAGCAAAGGCGACGCCAACTATCGCCGCTTGCTGGGAGACCGCCACTGGCCTTACGCTACCCCCTTTGCCGATATCGTCAGCTATTTGCCGGCTCCCCTGGTGGCCTTGCGCACGTTTAAGTCGGAAGTGGCTGCCGGGCTTGCGCCGGAACAGATACAGGCTTTAAATGAGCAAGACCCCCGGTGGCTCACCAACGGCAAGCGGGGGGTCATTCAATTTGTAAACTAAAATCCTGCTGTTATTATTCAGAAAATTCATCATTGTTTAAGAAGTTGTTTTAAAAGTAGCGGCTATCGGCCAAGTTATGGTAAAAGTTGATGTGTGAGCAAACAACAATACCCAACCGATATGACCG
>CAZAPG010000025.1:0-93901 GCA_964486935.1 uncultured Caldilineaceae bacterium
ACAAGGGTATTAGTTGTTTGCGTCAGCAGCCCATCTGGTTGACTTTTACGACACGAGCCACATTTACTCAACCGCGCCTATTGCTTCAATGATTATATCCGCAGGAAAGTGGTCTGGCAACAAATTTTAGCAGTTAAGCACATCTTTTGGTTGTATTGATCTGGTTATTAATTTTTTAAGGAGATAGACTATTCCAATGATTAATCAAACTGCGCGCAAAAAAAGTTATGCTCGAATCCCTGACATTCTGGAACTGCCCAAATTAATTGAGGTGCAGCTCGAGTCGTTTGAGCAGTTTAAAAAAGAAGGTCTCCGCGAGCTTTTTGATGAAATATCTCCAATTGTCAGTTTTAACAAAAACCTGGAACTATACTTTTTAGATTATCGCTTTGATGAACCCAAATACTCAGAAAAAGAGTGCCGCGAGCGAGACATTACCTTTGCCAGCCCCATGTGGGTGCAGGTGCGTTTGGTTAACAAAGAAACCGGCGAAATTCAGGTGCAGGAAGTTTTTATGGGCGATTTTCCGCTGATGACCAAAAACGGCACCTTTGTTATTAACGGCGCCGAACGGGTGGTTGTGTCGCAGCTTATTCGCTCGCCGGGGGTGTACTTTACCGTTGAAGAAGATCGGGCCACGGGCCGCGAGCTGGCTTTTGCCAAACTCATTCCCAACCGGGGGGCCTGGCTGGAATTTGAAACCTCCAAACGAGATTTGATTTCGGTGAAGGTGGACCGCAAGCGCAAGCTGCCCGTTACCATTTTGCTGCGCGCTATTCAAATTGTTGGCCTTGATGATGAAACCCTCAAGGCCGCGATGAAGGACCCCAGCATTTGCATTGAAATGGGGTTGGGTACCGATGAACATATGTTGAGCCTGCTTGAAGATGTTGACGACGACCCCGAGCGCCAATTTATCTCGGCCAGCATCGACAAAGACCCTACCAAAAACGTTAATGAGGCGCTGCTGGAGTTTTACAAAAAGCTGCGCCCCGGCGACCCCCCTACCATTGATAACGCCGTTAGCTTTTTGCAATCGTTACTTTTCTCGCCGCGCCGCTATGATTTGAGCAAAGTGGGCCGGTATAAAATGAATCGCCGTCTGGGGCTGGATATTCCCATTGAACATCGCACACTAACCAAAGAGGACCTGGTTAAAGTTGTCGCCCGCATGATTAATATCAACAACGGCAAAATTCGGCCCGATGATATTGACCATCTGGGCAATCGCCGCGTAAAAACCGTGGGCGAATTAATTCAAAACCAGTTGCGGGTTGGCTTGCTGCGCATGGAGCGGGTGGTCCGCGAGCGCATGTCCATCCGAGACCCCGAGCAGCTTTCGCCGATGTCTCTGGTTAACATCAGGCCGGTGGTAGCCGCCACCCGCGAGTTTTTTGGCGGCAGCCAGCTTAGCCAGTTTATGGACCAAACCAACCCGCTGGCCGAGCTAACCCACAAACGCACCCTCAGCGCCCTGGGGCCTGGCGGCCTGCGGCGGGAACGCGCCGGTTTTGACGTGCGCGACGTACACCATAGCCACTACGGCCGTATTTGCCCCATTGAAACCCCTGAAGGCCCCAATATTGGGCTAATTGGCCGTCTGGCGGCTTTTAGCCGGGTTAATGAATACGGCTTTATTGAAACGCCATATCGGCGGGTTGTCAACAAGGTTGACCCCAAAGATGTGGACCAATTGATTGGCGCCATGACCCGCGAAGATGTAAAACATCCCAAAACCGGAGAAGTGGTGGTGCCTGCCGATACCCGAATTGACGAAGATACCGCCATTAAAATTTCTGAATTGAGGTTGGAAGGCCCCGTCCCAATCAAGGCCAAAGTTACCGAGCAAATCGAATATCTTTCGGCGGATGATGAAGATAACTACATTGTGGCTCAGGCCAATGCCCGCCTGAATGAGCATTGGGAATTTGCCCGAGACCGCGTCAGCGTGCGCCACAACCAGACTTTTCTGTTTGAAAGCGTCGACAAAGTAGATTATATGGACGTGTCGCCCAAGCAAATTGTTGGTATCAGCGCCGCGCTCATTCCATTTTTAGAGCACGACGACGCCAACCGCGCTCTGATGGGGTCTAACATGCAGCGACAAGCCGTGCCATTGATTAGACCCGAAGCGCCGCTGGTTGGCACCGGTATGGAGCATAAAGCCGCGGTTGACTCCGGGCAGGTGACTGTAGCCGAAGAAGATGGAGAGGTGGCGAGCGTTACCGGCAGCCGGATTGTGGTGCGAGAAAACGACAGTACTCAACGGGAGTACGTGCTGCGCAAATTCAACCGTTCCAACCAGTCAACCTGTATTGACCAGCGCCCCATTGTATTCAAAGGCGACCTGGTTAAAAGGGGAGATGTGCTGGCCGACTCCAGTTCAACCGATACCGGCGAGTTGGCGCTGGGCCAAAACGTGCTGTGCGCCTTTATTAGCTGGGAAGGCGGCAACTACGAAGACGCCATTTTGATTAGCGAGGAACTGGTCAGGCTGGACAAATTCACCTCCATTCACATTGAAAAGCACGAGGTAGAAGCCCGCGATACCAAACTTGGCCCCGAAGAAATTACTCGCGACATTCCCAACGTGGGCGAAGATGCGCTGAAAGACCTGGATGAAACCGGCGTTATCCGCGTTGGCGCCGAAGTGGGGCCGTCGGATATTTTGGTGGGCAAAATCACGCCCAAAGGCGAAACCGAACTAACCCCCGAAGAAAAGCTGCTGCGCGCTATTTTTGGCGAAAAGGCCCGCGAGGTAAAAGACTCGAGCCTGCGCCTGCCGCCGGGTGAAAAAGGTATCGTGGTAGATGTGAAGGAATTTTCTCGCGAGGAACACCGCGATTTGCCCACCGGCGTTGACCGCATGGTGCGGGTAATGGTGGCGCAGCGCCGCAAAATTACCGAAGGCGACAAAATGGCCGGTCGACACGGCAATAAAGGGGTTATCTCTAAAGTAGTGCCTATTGAAGATATGCCCTATCTTGAGGATGGTACGCCCATTCAAATTATCCTCAACCCCTTAGGCGTGCCGGCCCGAATGAATATTGGCCAGATTCTAGAAACGCACCTGGGCTGGGCCGCCCACCGGCTGGGCTTTCGGGCCATCAGCTCTGTGTTTGATGGCGCAGAAGAAGATGAAATTGCCGCCGAACTGGCTCGCGCCTGGTTGTTAGACCACGTTTGGCAAGAAGTTACTGATAAGGCCTGGGCCAAAGCTGTTGAAGAAGAGTATGAGGAAGAAGCGCTTGAAGATGAACGCGAAGCCCGGGCAATGTACCTGATTGAATGGCTGGATGGACAAGGCTACGATGAGGAGCGGCTGGCTACCGACGAGACCTATGCCCGCCGGGCGGCTCTGCACGAGTGGCTCAGAGAAAAAGATTACGACCCTGACTTCTTGCTCTCATTTGAAGGGCAGCGCCGGCCCCGTGAGGTTGGGCTAAAAGCTCGCGAAGCCGTGCGCCTGGTTTGCCTGCGGGAGTGGTTAAAAGCTATGCTACAACGGGTTGAGCAGGTGGCCGATGGGCGCGGCTCCTTGACCCTGGCAGAAATTGATAATGTAGACAAATTGTCGGATGAAGAAGTTGACAAATACGCTCTCAAGGTGTCTCAAGAACTGCGCCTGCCTATGCCAACTACCGGCAAGTCGGTGCTTTACGATGGCAAAACCGGCGAACCGTTTGACCAGCCCGTGACCGTAGGCATCATTAACATGCTCAAACTGGCCCACCTGGTAGAAGATAAAGTTCACGCTCGCTCTACCGGGCCGTACAGCCTGGTTACGCAACAGCCGTTGGGTGGTAAAGCCCAGTTTGGCGGCCAGCGCTTTGGCGAGATGGAAGTTTGGGCGCTTGAAGCCTACGGGGCCGCCCACACCTTGCAGGAAATGCTCACCGTAAAAAGCGACGATGTAGTTGGCCGGGTAAAAACCTACGAAGCCATTGTTAAAGGCGAGCCGATTCAAGACCCCGGCTTGCCGGAAAGCTTCCGGGTGCTGGTCAAAGAACTGCAATCGCTGGGGTTGTCGGTTGAAGTAATTTCTGACTCCGAAGAAAAAATGACCTTTGGCAAAGAAGAGCAGCGTGAACGGCTGCCCAAACTTGGCCTTGGCCTCGGTATTCCCGGTGGCGCCCGATAGATAGGTGGGGGAAGCATTTTGTCGCCCAAAAATATTAAAGGGATTTGACAAAGAAATTCGCCCATGTTATAGTACCGGTTCGTGCGTGGGTTTAACACCTTATTCACGAGATAAGCGCTTAGACAAGTAGCATCTCGGCCCACCGAATACAGCTTGATAAATTGCGAGGCCACCAAATTGTTTTGCTTTTTGGTGGCCTCGTGTACTGCCTGAAGCTCTTGCTCAGTTATTGTAAATAGAAGATTATTAGTTAGAAAAGGGGTACATCCTTGCCAACAATTAATCAATTAGTACGTAAAGGGCGAAAAGCAAAAAAATCAAAAACCAAGGCCCCGGCGCTACGTTATACCTATAATGCGCTAAAAGGGCGAATGCTGCCCAGCGATGGCTCTCCGCAAAAGCGGGGTGTTTGCACCCAGGTTCGTACCATGACGCCCAAAAAGCCCAATTCCGCGCTGCGTAAAATTGCCCGCGTGAGATTAAGCAATAACATCGAGGTAACTGCCTACATTCCCGGCGAAGGCCACAGTTTGCAGGAGCACTCTGTAGTGCTGGTTCGAGGAGGTCGGGTTAAAGACCTGCCAGGCGTACGCTACCACATTGTGCGGGGCGCTTTAGACTCCACCGGCGTGGACGCCAAACGGCGAGGCCGCTCTAAATATGGAACCAAGCGGCCAAGAGGCTAATTAGTTAGATTAAGCGTCTGACCAAAAAACTAAGAGTAATGGATTAAAAACGTATGGCTAGAAGAAACCGCGCTCCAAAACGATATATCGAACCCGATCCTAAATATAACAACCAGTTAGTAGCCGCCTTCATTAACAAGTTGATGAAGAGCGGTAAAAAAACGGTAGCAGCCAGAATTTTTTACGATGCGTTGAGCATTGTTGAACAGCGCGCCAAAAAACCGGGGATAGATGTTTTTGAGCAAGCTATAAAAAACTCTACCCCTTTGATTGAAGTGCGACCGCGCCGGGTGGGTGGCGCCACTTACCAGATTCCGCTTGAGGTACGCCCGGAACGCCGCCGGAGTCTGGCCATTCGCTGGTTGGTGCAAAGTAGCCGGGCGCGTTCCGGCAAATCAATGGCCGAAAAGCTGGCCGCAGAATTTATGGATGCCGCTAACAATCAAGGGGCTACCGTTAAAAAACGGGAAGATACCCACCGCATGGCCGAAGCAAACCGCGCCTTTGCTCACTATCGCTGGTAAATAACCATTATCCGCTTGAGCAGCACAATTTAGCCTGGTAAGTAGTAAGTTTTTGGCTGTTTCTGCCTCTACCGGTTGATGCAGTAAACAAAGAAAAGTCCAAAACTCTTACACGCCTTTATTTGACAAGAGTTTTGGATTTTTATGTGCTTAAAAACAACAAAGTTAGAAATTATAGATGTTTTAATTAGTGTGAGTAATAAGTTATGGCCCGCAAATACTCTTTAGAAAAAACCCGGAATATTGGCATTATTGCCCATATCGACGCCGGGAAAACAACAGTTACAGAACGTATCCTGTTCTATACCCAAAAAATTCACCGCATTGGCGAAGTACACGATGGCGCAGCAACGATGGACTGGATGGAACAGGAGCAGGAACGGGGTATCACCATTACCGCCGCCGCCACAACCTGTATCTGGAACAATCATCAAATTAATATTATCGACACGCCCGGCCACATCGACTTCACCGCCGAAGTTCAACGCTCGCTGCGGGTACTGGATGGCGGCGTGGTAGTATTTGATGCCGTTGCCGGCGTTGAACCGCAATCTGAAACAGTTTGGCGGCAGGCCGACCGTTTTGGCGTGCCCCGAATTTGTTTTGTGAACAAAATGGACCGCACCGGCGCCGACTTCAATCGCACCGTGAGCATGATTGTTGACCGGTTGGGGGCCAACCCTGTGCCCATTCAAATGCCCATTGGCGCCGAAAGCGACTTCAGGGGCGTCATTGACCTGATTAAAATGGAAGCGGTTTACTACCTGGACGACCTGGGAACCAAATCCGAAGCCAAACCGGTTCCCGCAGATTTGCTAAACGAAGCCCAGGCAATGCACGAGCAACTGGTAGAAAAAGTGGCCGAGTCTGACGACACCCTCACTGAAAAATATCTTGAAGGTGAGGAAATTACCCCGGATGAACTGATGCGGGCGTTACGGGTCGCCACTCTTTCCGGCGATATTGTGCCGGTTCTGTGCGGGTCGGCCTTAAAGAATAAGGGCGTACAGCGGTTACTGGATGCCGTGGTTAATTATTTGCCCTCGCCCAAAGATGTGCCCCCTAAAATTGGCGCCAACCCTCATACCAAAAAAGAAGTGACTGTTTTTGCTGATGAGTCAGACCCCTTTGTGGCCCTGGTATTTAAAATTGTCACAGACCCCTTTGTAGGCCGGCTGGCTTATATGCGGGTTTACTCCGGTTCAATTCCGGCCGGTTCAAATGTGTATAACACCAGCCGCGATAAAAAAGAGCGGGTAGGGCGCTTGCTGCAAATGCACGCCAATAGCCGCGAGGAAATTAAAGAAGTTTATGCCGGCGATATTGCTGCCGTGGTGGGGCTTAAAAACACCTTTACCGGCGAAACCCTTTGCGACCCCGGCCATCTGGTAATTATGGAGTCCATCAAATTCCCCGAACCGGTAATTAACCTGGCCATTGAACCCAAAACCAAGGCCGACGAAGACAAACTCTCTACCGCCCTGCAAAAATTGGCCGAAGAAGACCCCACTTTTCAGGTTAGAACCGATGAAAATACCGGTCAAACCCAAATTGCCGGAATGGGCGAGCTTCACCTTGAGGTGCTGGTTGACCGCATGAAGCGAGAGTTCAAAGTAGAGGCCAATGTTGGACGCCCGCAGGTGGCCTTTCGGGAAACCATCACCCGCCCGGCTAAAGCCCAGGGGCGCTTTGTGCGACAATCCGGCGGCCGCGGCCAGTTTGGCGATGTGCATTTAGAAGTTGAGCCTTTGGAAAAAGGCAAAGGCTTTGAATTTGAAAATAAAATTGTCGGCGGCGCTATTCCCAGAGAGTACATTCCGGCGGTTGAAGCCGGGGTAAAAGAAGCTCTCTCTACCGGCGTTGTGGCCGGCTACCCGGTGGTTGATGTAAAAGTAACCCTGGTTGACGGCTCGTACCACGAGGTTGACTCATCTGAAATGGCCTTTAAAATTGCCGGCTCTATCGGCTTTAAAGAGGCCATGCAAAAAGGCGCCCCCGTTTTGCTGGAGCCGGTAATGAAGGTAGAAGTAACCACGCCCGAAGAATTTACCGGCGATGTGATGGGCGACCTCTCCTCCCGGCGTGGCAGCATCGAGGGGATGGAACCCAGAAGCGGCGGCGTGACGGCTATCAAGTCGATGGTTCCGCTTTCGGAAATGTTTGGCTACGCTACCGATTTGCGCTCCTCTACCCAGGGCCGGGCCACCTTTACCATGGAATTTGACCATTACGAACCGGTATCTGACAGCCTGCGCGAAAAGCTGCTGCCCAAATAAAATGGGTCTACCCCAAATTTTGGGAATAGAGCGGAACGCGCGGGGGGGCATCCCCCCTGCCGAAAGTGTCCCTAAATTCCTAAAATTTGGGACGCACCCAAATAAAATAAGTAATTTGCGAAATTTATCACATTCAATATAATTACAAAGTTTGTCTTAATTGTTGAAGATTTAGAACCATGTAGAGGGAATGACAACCCCCTCTAAGTAGAAATATATTTTCGACGACACAAGGAGATTATCATGGCCAAAGAGCAATTTGTAAGAGATAAACCACATGTGAACGTGGGGACGATAGGACACGTAGACCATGGCAAAACGACGCTGACGGCGGCAATCACCAAAACATTGAGTATGAAAGGGATGGCGGACTTTCGGGCATTCGACCAGATAGACAACGCGCCGGAAGAGAAAGCGCGGGGGATCACGATTGCGATTGCCCACGTGGAGTACCAAACGGAGAAGCGGCACTACGCCCACGTGGATTGTCCGGGGCACGCGGATTACATCAAGAACATGATCACCGGGGCGGCGCAGATGGATGGGGCGATTTTGGTGGTGAGCGCGCCGGATGGGCCGATGCCGCAGACGCGGGAACACATTTTGTTAGCGCGGCAGGTGGAAGTGCCGGCGATGGTAGTGTTCTTGAACAAAGTGGATATGATGGATGACGAGGAGTTGTTAGAGTTGGTGGAGTTGGAGTTGCGGGAGTTGTTGAGCAGCTACGACTTTCCTGGGGATGAGATACCGATCATTCGGGGGAGCGCGTTGGCGGCGTTGGAAGCGCCGAAAGATTTGAGCCATGAGGCGTACCAACCGATCTTAGCGTTGATGGAGGCGGTAGACAGCTATATTCCGACGCCGGAGCGGGAGGTAGACAAACCGTTTCTGATGCCGGTGGAAGATGTGTTCAGCATCAAAGGGCGGGGGACGGTAGCGACGGGTCGGGTGGAGCGAGGCAAGGTGCGGGTGAACGAAGAGATTGAGATCGTGGGGTTGAAAGAGACGCGGAAAGTGGTATGCACGGGAGTGGAGATGTTCCGCAAGATACTGGACGAAGGGGTCGCTGGGGACAATATTGGGGTGTTGTTGCGGGGGATCGACCGGGACGAGATTGAGCGGGGGCAGGTGTTAGCCAAGCCGAAGAGCATCACGCCGCACACGACCTTTCGGTGTCAGGTGTATGTGTTGAAGAAAGAGGAGGGGGGGCGGCACACGCCGTTTTTCAAAGGGTATCGGCCGCAGTTTTACATTCGGACGATGGATGTGACGGGGGAAGTGCAGTTGCCGGAAGGAGTAGAGATGGTGATGCCTGGGGACAATGTGGAGTTGGGGGTGAAGTTGATTGTGCCGGTGGCGTTGGAAGAGGGGTCGAAGTTTGCGATCCGAGAAGGTGGGCGGACAGTTGGCGCCGGTGTCATCACCAAAATTATCGAATAATTTGATTGCCAAACGGAGCAGACATGGCCAAGCATAGAATCAGAATTCGCTTAAAAGCTTACGATCATCGGGTGTTGGACCAGTCGGTGCGACAAATTGTCGACACGGCTGAACGCACGGGTGCAGTGGTGGTAGGGCCGGTTCCGCTCCCCACCAAAGTTGAAAAATTTACCGTTATCCGGTCGCCGTTTATTGACAAGGACTCTCGCGAGCAGTTTGAGATTCGCACCCATAAACGGTTGATCGACGTAGTTGATCCAAAATCTAAAACTATTGATGCCCTGGTTCGGCTCAACCTGCCGGCCGGCGTGGATGTCGAAATTAAATAATTTTGACAGACTTCTATTACACCCACCATTTAAGTTTTAAGATTTTATGAAAGGGGAAAGAAGTGAGGGATGATGAGGTGTGCTAAAAGCGCACCTGCCAGTTCCTGCTTCTAAGGGTATGATGAAGGGATTACTGGGTAAAAAATTGGGAATGACTCAGATATTTGATGAAGATGGGACTGTGGTGCCCATTACCATTATTGAAGCTGGGCCATGCTACATAACTCAAAAAAAGACAGCAGAAAAAGATGGTTACAACGCCATTCAAGTGGGTTTTGGCGAGGCGCGTGAGAATAAACTGAAAAAACCCATTGCCGGCCATCTGAAAAAATCCGGCGCGCCGGCAGTAAAATACCTGCGCGAGTTTCATGTGTCTGACCCCAATGAATATGAAGAAGGGCAAGCTATTGATGTGTCCATCTTTAAAGTTGGGGATAAGGTAGACGTAACCGGAACCAGTAAAGGCAAAGGCTTTGCCGGCGTTGTAAAACGCCACCATTTCAGGGGAGGCCCCAAAACGCACGGCCAATCCGACCGGTGGCGCGCCCCTGGCTCGGTAGGGGCCGGCTCTACCCCTGGCCGGGTATTCAAAGGGGTACGAATGGCCGGTCGAATGGGCGGCGAGCGCGTCACCGTGCAAAATTTAAGAATAGCCCTGGTTGATCCCGAAAAGAATATTTTGGGGATAAAGGGCGCTGTGCCTGGCGCTAAAAACGGCCTAATCATCATCAGCGAAGCCGCAAAGGGCTAATGCATACTTGAGGTTTGAACCATGAAAGTTGATGTTAAAAATACCGAAGGTAAAAAAGTAGAAGAGTTGGACCTGAAGGATGAAGTGTTTGGTATCGAGCCAAACAAGGCCGTGATGCATCAGGCGCTTGTGCGCCAGCAAGCCAATGCCCGTTTGGGAACTCACAAAACCAAAACGCGCGGCGAAGTTAGGGGAACAACCGCCAAGTGGTACCGGCAAAAAGGCACTGGGCGCGCCCGGCACGGCGACCGTAAAGCCAACATTTTTGTCGGCGGCGGGCAGGTCCACAAACCCCAACCCCGCGATTATACCCAAAAAATGCCCCGAAAAATGCGCCGGTTGGCCCTGTGTTCGGCGCTATCGGCCAAAGCCGCCGCCAACGAAATTGTGGTGCTGGACCAGCTATTGCTGGACGCGCCAAAAACCGCCGAGATTTTGGATGTCTTGACCAATCTTGAAATCAACGGCAGCGCGGTTATTTTATTGCCCGAACGCGACGAAAACCTTGAAAAAAGCGTTCGGAACCTGGATGCCGTTAAAACGCTACGGGCCAGCTATCTGAATGTTCGTGACCTGCTGGGCCACGATTACCTGATTATGCTCAAAGGTTCCCTGCCCATTATCGAAGGCTTTTTAGGGTAATAGGGGCTGAGAGGAGAAATTCTCATGGAAATGAATCCGTACCAAGTCATCATTCGCCCCGTTATTACCGAAAAGAGCAACATTGCTTCTGCCTACGGGCAGTACACCTTTTTGGTAGACCGACGGGCTAACAAGGTAGAAATTGCCGAGGCAGTCGCTTATATATTTGATGTTGATGTGGTCAAGGTAAGGGTAATCAACCATCCGGCCAAATTTGGCCGCTGGGGACGCAAGCGCGTTCAACGCAAATCGGCCACCAAAAAGGCCATCGTTACCCTGCCGCCCGGTCAGAGAATTGAGGCGTTTGAAGGAGTCTAAGCCTGGTTTCTGGTAATTCAGAAAAAGTAGGGAAAAATTATGCCTGTAAAAGTTTACAAACCAACCTCACCCGGACGCCGCAATATGTCGGTGTCAACCTTTGAAGAAATTACATCTGTTGCGCCCGAAAAAAGCCTGCTGGCCCCGCTAAAAAAGAGCGCCGGGCGCAACAATCAGGGACGCATTACCGTGCGGCATCGCGGGGGTGGACACAAGCGGCGCTACAGAATTATTGATTTTAAGCGCGACAAGCACAGCGTGCCGGCCCTGGTTTCCACTATTGAGTACGACCCCAACCGCACGGCCCGGATTGCCCTGCTAACCTACGCCGATGGCGAAAAGCGCTACATTTTAGCCCCCGATGGGCTGCAAGTTGGCGACCGGCTGATGTCTGGCCCCGACGCCGAAATTAGAACCGGCAATGCGCTGCCAATTTATCGCATTCCTTTGGGTACGCAGTTGCACAACATTGAGCTTCAGCCCGGCAAAGGCGGACAACTGGCCCGCGCAGCCGGCACCTCGGCGCAGTTGCTGGCTAAAGAGGGAACTTATGCCCAGGTGCGTTTGCCCAGCGGCGAAGTGCGTTACATTAACCAAAACTGCCTGGCAACTATTGGACAAATTGGCAATGCCGAACACGCCAACCTGTCGCTGGGTAAAGCCGGCCGCAAACGCTGGTTGGGCATTCGGCCTTCGGTGCGCGGCTCGGCCATGGACCCCAATAGCCACCCGCACGGCGGCGGCGAAGGGGCAGCGCCTATTGGTATGCCGGGGCCAAAAACCCCCTGGGGTAAACCTACTTTGGGCGCTAAAACCCGTCGGAATAAAATGACCGACAAATATATTGTTCGCCGCAGACGTAAAAAGCGAAGATAAGCCAGGCGGGATAAGGAGACATTAATCCATGACACGATCTTTGAAAAAAGGCCCTTTTGTTCAGCCTAAACTGCTTAAAAAAATAGAAGCCATGAATGCGGCCGGAGAAAAGCGGGTTATCCGCACCTGGTCTCGGGCCAGCACCATCTTTCCGCAAATGGTGGGACACACCATTGCCATTCACGATGGGCGTCGCCATGTACCCATTTACATTACCGAAAACATGGTGGGCCACCGGTTGGGTGAATTTGTGCCGACTCGCTATTTTAGAGGGCACGTGGCTAAAGAGAAGAAAGTTCGCTAGGGTTTTAAAATTTTGGTAAAAAGGTAATTTAACTATGGCCGATTTTCAAGTGAAAGCAGTAACCAAATATGTTTTGATGGCTCCGCTGAAAGTGCGCCGCGTTGTTAACGGTATCAGAGGGATGCGGGCCGAAGAAGCGCTGGAAGTGCTAAATCTGCTGCCTCAGGCGGCGGCGGTTCCGGTATATAAAACCGTTAAAAGCGCGCTGGCCAACGCCGAAGAGAATTACGCGCTCGACCCGGAAGATATGGTGATTGCCGAGATTCGGGTTGACGAAGGTCCCCGCCTTCGCCGGGCAAGGTACGGCGCGCGGGGACGGTTTAAGCCCATTAAAAAGCGCATGTCTCATATTACGGTTATTTTAGAAGAAGACGAAAGCGCGTATCAACACGCCGCAGAGGCATAGTTTGTACGCTGAGACCAGAAGCGGTTTTTGCTTAATCACCTTTAATTAGCGCAGAAGGAGTAGGGATTTGGGTCGCAAAGTTCATCCATTAGGGTTTAGATTAGGGGTCATTAAAGACCATCGCGCCCGCTGGTACGCCGAAGGCCAGGAATACCGCGATTTGCTGGAAGAGGACCTGGCTATTCGCCAGTTGGTGCGCGACATTCACGAGCGCGGTTCAATTGCCGATATTGAAATTGAACGTTTACCGGCGGCCAAGCAGGTATCGGTAAAAATTCATACCTCTAAGCCGGGGGTGGTTATTGGCCGAAAAGGGGCGGCGGTAAATCAGTTGCGCAAGCAGCTAGAAGACTTAACCGATAAAAAAGTTCATATCGACGTGATTGAGGTTGAAAACCCCGACCTGAATGCCCACCTGATTGGCGAAAGCATTGCCTTACAGCTTGAGCGCCGTATTTCTCACAAACGGGCTATGAAACAGGCGGTGCGGCGGGCTATCAAGGCCGGGGCCGAGGGAATTATGATTACTTGCGCCGGCCGGTTGAGCGGAGCAGATATGGCCCGGCGTGAAACTCAGCGCGAAGGCCAGGTACCGCGACACACTCTGCGCGCCGATATTGATTACGCCAACGTAGAGGCGCTAACTACATTCAGTAAAATTGGTATTAAAGTTTGGGTATACAAAGGCGAAATATTGCCAAAACCCAAAGAAGAAGCGCAGCCCATGGGGGCCTACGTTTCGCCTTAATTTTGCCAACCGGTATTTGAATTACCTGTTGCCTGATAAACAACCCTACCGTAGAACGGCGGTTAAGAGACGAGGTTTGTATTATGTTAATGCCTAAGCGTGTCAAATATAGAAAACAAATGCGAGGCCGCATGAGAGGCCGGGCCACTCGCGGTTCTGATGTATCTTTTGGCGAATATGGTTTGCAGGCGGTTGAACCGTGCTGGATGACCAGCCGCCAGATTGAGGCGGCTCGCCGGGCTATTGTGCGCTACGTGCGCCGGGGTGGTAAGGTTTGGATTCGTATTTTCCCGGATAAACCGGTTACAGCTAAACCCGCCGAAACCCGTATGGGTAGCGGTAAAGGTTCTGTGGACCATTGGGTGGCGGTCATCAAGCCGGGCCGCGTTCTGTTTGAAATTGCCGGCGTGTCAGAAGAAGCTGCCAAAGAAGCTATGCGGCTGGCCGCGCACAAACTGCCCATTAAAACCCAATTTGTGCGCCGGGCAGGATAGGAGTATTAAGCATGAACGCATTTGAAGTTAGAAATATGACCGATGCCGAGATTAACACCAAGCTGGAAGAGATTCACGAAGAGTTGTTCAATCTGCGGTTTCAATATTCAATTGGGCAGGTCAGAGATACCAACCGGTTCACTGCGCTCAAAAAAGATATCGCTCGCCTTAAAACCGTTTTAAGAGAGCGCCGGTTGGCTCAAACACAATAACCAGAGAGTGTGACAGCCCCTTTGCCTTCGGCAGCAGCGAGAATGAAAATGGAGTCCAAACCTTGGTTTGGCAGAGCAAGCTCTGGACTCCTATTTACAGAGGAGCAAGTAATGGCTAGAGAGCGACGCAAAATTATGATTGGTCGCGTTACCAGCGACAAGATGGATAAAACAATTGTTGTTCAGGTTGAGCGATTAAAACGCCACACGCGCTATGGCAAGGTTATGCGCTTTCATAACAAGTACAAGGCTCACGATGAGAACAACAGCGCCAAAACCGGCGACACGGTGAAGATAATCGAGTCGATGCCCAAAAGTAAAGAAAAACGATGGGCGCTGGTTGAAATTCTGGAAAGCCCGGCCATCTTCATCGAAGAAAGTTCCGAAGAGTAAAACTACGTACCAGTGGAGTAACCAGCCATGATACAGCAAGAGAGCCGCTTAAAGGTGGCAGATAATAGCGGGGCCAAAGAGGTTTTGTGCATTCAGGTGGTGGGTGGTTCCAGACGTCGCTATGCCCGCGTTGGCGATGTGATTGTAGCCACCGTTAAACAGGCCGCTCCGCACAGCTCGGTTAAAAAGGGCGATGTGGTAAAAGCGGTGGTGGTGCGGACAACCAAAGAGATTAGCCGCACCGATGGCTCTTACATCAGGTTTGATGAAAACGCCGCCGTAATTTTAGATAACGAAGCCAGAAACCCGCGCGGCACCCGTATTTTTGGCCCCGTAGCCAGAGAACTGCGCGAAAAAGGTTTTATGAGAATAGTCTCTCTGGCTCCAGAAGTGCTTTAATGAACTCTGTAGGACAGGTTGCTAACTTGTCAATAATTTAATTTATAAATAAGTTAGCAACCTGCCCTACCACGTTAGAGGTAATTGCCAAATGCAAAAAATAAAAAAGGGTGATACAGTTCAGGTAATTAGCGGCAACGAAATTGGCGCGCGCGGTCAGGTAGACCGCGTGATTAACGGGTGGAAAATAAACCGCCTGAACGAGCGCGTAGGCCGCGACCCCAACCAGGACAAAGTAGTGATAAAAGGGGTCAATATTCGCAAAAAGCACCAGCGACCCGTTAGCCAAACCCGAACCCAAACCGGCATTATTGATTTGGAAATGCCTGTCCATATCTCAAACGTAATGCTGGTGTGCCCCAGTTGCAGCGAAGCAGTTCGGGTTGGCTTTCGCTTGGAAGATGAAAAAAAGAAGCGTTACTGCAAGCGTTGTAACGCCACTATAGAATAGTCTTTTTGGTAAGGATAGACCATGCCTCGGTTAAAAGATAGATACAAAGAAGAAATTGTTCCGGCAATGATGAAGGACTTTGGCTACTCAAACGTTCACCAGGTGCCTAAAATTTCCAAAGTGGTGGTGAATGTTGGTTTGGGCGAAGCCCTGCAAAATGCCAAAGCGCTGGAAAAAACCACCGGAGACATTATGATTATTACCGGCCAGCGCCCTGTAATTACTCGCTCCAGAAAGTCTATTGCCACCTTTAGATTGCGCGAAGGCAACCCAATTGGGGTTAAAGTTACGCTGCGCGGCAGCCGCATGTGGGATTTTCTTGACAGATTGCTCAATATCTCGCTGGCCCGCCAGCGCGACTTTCGGGGCGTATCGCCCGATAGCTTTGATGGGCGCGGCAATTACACCCTGGGCCTGGCCGAGCAACTGGTGTGGCCGGAAATTGAGTATGATAAAATTGACAAGGTGCGGGGTATGGAAATTAGCATAGTAACCACCGCCCAAAACGACGACGAAGGCCACCGTTTGCTAACTTTGCTGGGGATGCCTTTTAGAAACAGGAGATAAGATATGGCGAAAAAGTGCATGACCTACCGGGAACAACGCAGAAAGTTTGATGTCCGGGTGCGTAATCGGTGCAGCCAGTGCGGACGCCCCAGAGCTTACATGCGCCGTTTTGGCCTGTGCAGAATTTGCTTTCGCAAGCTGGCTAACGAAGGAAAAATTCCCGGCGTTATTAAATCGAGCTGGTAACTAACCACGGGCCTGCCCCAAAATTAGGGGCGTATCCGCTAACCACTTAACCAACATTGTACTAAAGAGGAGGTTTGATGAGCGTAACAGATCCTATCGCCGATATGTTGACTCGTATTAGAAATGCTGGCATTGCCCGACACCCTCAGGCAGCCATGCCCAGTTCTAAAATTCGAGAAGCTATTGCCAAAATTCTAAAAGAAGAAGGTTTTATTCAGGATTACGAAGTGTTGCCCGGCAAAATAACCCCTTCTTTGTTGCTACACCTTAAGTATACCCGCGAGCGCCGCCCCCAGCCCGTAATTACCGGGTTGCAGCGAGTCAGCAAACCTGGCCGGCGAATGTACGCGGGTAAAAGCGACATCCCCTGGGTTAGAAGCGGGTTAGGCATTGTTATCCTCTCTACCTCAAAAGGGGTGATGTCGGGTAGCCAGGCTCGCCAGGAAGGTATCGGCGGCGAAGTGCTTTGTTACGTCTGGTAATTTAGCCGCCGGGGTATTGCCCCGGTTATTTAAGGAGGCATGATGTCGAGAATTGGAAAACTACCCGTGTCCATCCCCCAAGGGGTTACGGTAGACATCAAAAAGAACTCAGTAACCGTTAAAGGGCCTAAAGGCCAATTGAGCCGCGATTTCCCGCCAGAAATTGCCATTAAACAAGAAGACGGCCAAATTGTTGCCAGCCGCAACAGCGACCACCGGCTTCACCGGGCCAAACATGGCCTGACCCGCGCTTTGCTCAACAATATGGTTGTGGGCGTTAGCAGCGGTTTCAGCCGTAAACTGGTTATCGAAGGGGTTGGTTATCGGGCCGCTGTGGAGGGTAAAAACCTTGTTTTAAGCGTTGGATACTCTCACCCGGTGGTCATTGAGCCGCCCGAAGGAGTCAGCTTTGAAGTAACCGACCGCGCCGGCCGCGAGCTGGTTATTTCTGGCGTTGATAAAGAAACGGTGGGCGAGATTGCCGCCCGTATCCGCCGGACTCGCCCGCCGGAACCCTACAAGGGCAAGGGTATTCGTTACGAAGGCGAACAGATTCGCCGCAAAGCCGGTAAGGCCGGCAAGGCTAAATAGACCTAAATCAGGAAGTGTACGATGGCTAAAACTAACCCTACATACGTTGCTAGAAAACGTCGCCACGCCCGGGTACGTAAACATGTTACGGGTACCAGCGAGCGCCCGCGTTTGAATGTGTTTAGAAGTCTAAACCATATTTACGCCCAGGTAATTGATGACTCGCAGGGCGTAACCGTGGCTGCTGCTTCCAGCCTGGAACTTGCTCACAAGTTGCCCAAAGAAGTAGAGGGCAAATCCAGAGTAGAACAGGCGGCCATAGTTGGCAAAACCGTGGCCCAACGCGCCATGGAAGCAGGCATTACCCAGGTAGTGTTTGACCGGGGTGGCTACAAATATCATGGGCGCGTTAAAGCCCTGGCCGATGGCTCTCGCGAAGCCGGGCTGAAATTTTAGCGCTTGCGAGAATGAAAATCACGATAGGAGTATTTTATGGCAAAGCGTGAATTTGAGGATGCAGTAGAAGAACTTGATGAGCGGGTAGTGCATATTGCCAGAACGGCCAAGGTAGTTAAAGGTGGTCGTCGGTTTAGCTTTAGAGCGGTTGTAGTAGTTGGCGATAACAAAGGCAGCGTGGGCGTGGGTGTTGGTAAAGCCCGCGAGGTGCCGGAAGCCATCCGCAAAGGCTCCGACCAGGCTCGCCGCAGTATGCGAAAAGTGCCGATGACCGGCACGACTATTCCGCATGAAATCACTACTCGCTTTAGCGCCGCCGAAGTGTTTTTAAAGCCGGCTGCGCCCGGCACCGGAGTTATTGCCGGCGGCGGCGTGCGCGCTGTGGTTGAAGCTGCCGGTATTCGTGATATTTTAACCAAGAGCAAAGGCAGCGCCAATATTTTGAATGTGGCTAAAGCCACCGTGAAAGCTCTCAATGAACTGCAAGACCCGGTAGAGGTTGCCCAAAAACGGGGCATACCGATGAGTCGGGTTCAACCATTCTGGGTTCAACGGGAGAAACGCTAATGGCTAAAAAACAAGCATCAAAAACCCTCAAAGTAACCTGGATAAAGAGCGCCATTGGTTACTCTGAGCGCCAGAAAAAAACGGTGCGCGCCCTGGGCCTGCGCCGATTAGGCCAAACCGTAGAGCACACCGACACCCCCGTTATCAGAGGGATGATTGACAAAGTGTCTCATCTGGTTAAGGTTGAAGATTAGTCGTCGCAGAGATTTTGGAGAAGACTCGAATGAAGTTACATGATTTAAGACCCGCTCCGGGTAGCAAAAAGAATAAAAAACGAGTTGGCCGGGGCATGGCCTCTGGCCATGGCAAAACCAGCGGGCGCGGGATGAAAGGCCAAAATGCTCGCTCTGGGGGGGGGAAAGGTCCCTATTTTGAGGGCGGCCAGTTGCCGTTAGTGCGGCGCTTGCCCTTTAGGCGGGGTTTCACCAATATTCACCGGGTAGAGTATAAACCGGTTAATGTTGAGCGTTTGCAAGCAGTATTTGGTGACGCCGGTCAGGAAGTAACCCCCGAAGCGCTGGTTGAGGCCGGTATTATCAAACGTTCAGATAAGGCTGTGGCTATTTTGGGTCAGGGCGAGATTACCTCGGCCTTAACCGTTAAAGCCCACCGGTTTTCACAAAGCGCCAAAGAAAAAATTGAGGCTGCCGGTGGGAGCGTTGAAGTTTTACCGCTTCAATAATAATAACTATGCCGGGGGTTGCCCGGAAATAAAGGTAAATTTTAATGGTTGAAGCAATTAGAAACTCGCTGGCTCTGCCCGATTTACGGCGTAAAATTGTCTTTACCCTGTTGATTCTTATCGCCTATCGAGCCGGGTCTCACATACCCGTGCCGGGCGTTGATGCCGAGGCTCTGCGACAATTTTTAGAAGCCGGCACTGCCGATAGCACCATTGTGGTGTTTCTCAACCTGCTATCGGGCGGGGCGCTGGCTAACTTCTCGGTAATGGCTATGGGGGTATATCCGTATATTACGGCCTCGATTATCATGCAACTTTTGACCCCCCTGGTGCCACAGTTACAGGAACTTTCTAAAGAGGGTGAGCAGGGCCGTAATAAAATCAACATGTATACCCACTGGCTCACGGTGCCGCTGGCTCTGTTACAGGCTTACGGGCAGGTTATTTTCATTCGGAGTTCTGTGCCGGGTATTCTTGCCGATTTTGGCTTTGGCATCAATCCGCTTACGACCATAGCTATTTTAATTACCATGACCGCCGGAACCATGGTGGCGGTGTGGATGGGCGAGCTAATTACCGAACAAGGTGTTGGCAATGGCGTGTCCATTATTATCTTTGGCGGTATTGTTGCCCAAATGCCCAGCCAGATAGCCAACTTTATCAGCCGGCAAGAGTGGGGCAACCTGGTTATTTTTGCCGTCATTACGGTATTGACCATTGCGGTGATTGCTTTTGTGCAAGAAGGGCAGCGACGCATCCCCGTGCAGTATGGCAAGCGGGTGCGCGGTACCAAGGTGTATGGCGGCCAAAGCTCGCACATTCCTTTAAAAGTGAACAGCGCCGGCATGATTCCGCTGATTTTTGCCCAATCTATTATGATTTTTCCCAGCGCAGTGGCGGCCTCTTTTCAGTTTAGCGAAAGCCCGTTCATTGCCAACCTGGCAACCGGGGTGGTCAACTGGTTTAGCCCCAGCCCGCAATCGTGGCCTTACTGGATTCTGTACTTTGCGCTGGTGGTTGGTTTTACCTACTTCTATACCGATGTAATTTTCAAACAGCAGAATCTGTCTGAAAACTTGCAGCGGCAGGGCGGATTTATTCCCGGTATTCGGCCCGGCAAACGGACGGAAACCTTTCTTAACACAGTTCTCCAGCGGATTACGCTGGTGGGCGCGCTCATGCTGGGCGGCGTGGCAATTTTGCCCTGGATTGTCAACATCATCCCCGGCGTTAGCCAGAGCGGCTCGCAAACGCAGGCGCTGCTCATTACCAGTACCGGCCTGTTGATTGTGGTCGGCGTGGTGTTAGATACAATGAAGCAGCTTGAAGCCCAATTGCTCATGCGTAATTACGAGGGCTTTATCAATTAATTATGTTTTTAACCAAAAAGCGACGTACCGTTCTCAAATCCAAACAGGAGATAGAACTGATGCGTCGGGCAGGAAAAATTGTAGCCAGGGCGCTTGAAGAGATTCGCCGGCACACCCGCGCCGGCGTAACCACCGGTCAGTTGAATGACCTGGCCGAAGAGGTGCTAAAGCGTTACCAGGCCACGCCGGTGTTTAAGGGTTATCCAAATCATCAAAAAGGCGGGGCGCCTTTTCCGGCTACTATCACGGCTTGCGTTAACCATGAACTGGTTCATGGCATCCCCAGCTACGACAAGGTGCTGCAAGAGGGCGACATTTTGAGCGTAGATTGCGGGGCTTATTACCAGGGCTGGGTGGGCGATGCGGCAATAACCATTCCTGTTGGTCAAATTTCTGGACAGGCCCAACGCCTGCTGGAAATTACCGAGCAGGCGCTTTACGTGGGTATTGCCCAGGCGCGGCCAGGCAACCGGGTTGAAGATATCTCGGCGGCCATTCAGGAATTTGTTGAAGCGCGCGGCTACAACGTGGTTCGGCAATATACCGGGCACGGCGTGGGTCAAAATATGCACGAAGACCCGCAAGTGCCCAACTATGGCGAACGAGGCAAAGGGGCGCGCCTGAAAAAAGGTATGACCATTGCCCTGGAACCGATGGTAAATGTTGGCACCTGGGAAACCAAATTGCTGGATGACGAGTGGACAGTTGTTACCGCCGATGGTAAACTATCGGCCCATTTTGAACACTCATTTGCCATAACCGATGGCGAACCCGATATTTTAACCCTGCTTTAAAGAGGATGTGATAAAGTAAGCGGTTGGAGTTTGGCCGGAAATTAACGCAAATTGCTAAATTCCTTTTATAGGAGAAATTATCATGAAAGTAAAACCCTCTGTAAAACGTCGATGCGATAACTGCAAAATTATCAAACGTCGTGGAGTTATCCGCGTTATTTGCACAAATCCGCGACACAAACAGCGTCAAGGATAAGGAGAGTAGAGTATGGCTCGTATTGCCGGGGTTGATTTACCCAGAGATAAACGTGTTGAA
This sequence comes from uncultured Caldilineaceae bacterium, assembly GCA_964486935.1. Classification (GTDB taxonomy): domain Bacteria; phylum Chloroflexota; class Anaerolineae; order 4572-78; family J111; genus CAZAPG01. Next base: position 21,282 of record CAZAPG010000025.1, read on the forward strand.
ATTGGGCTAACCTATATTTACGGGGTTGGTTTGACTACCAGCCACGAGATTTTGCAAAAAACAAGTATCAACCCAGATACCCGCGTAAAAGACCTGTCTGAAGATGAAGTCGTCAGACTGCGCGAAACTATTGACCGCGATTACGTGGTAGAGGGTGATTTGCGGCGCGAGGTTGGGCTTAATATTAAACGTTTGCAGGAAATTGGCTGCTATCGCGGCCTGCGGCATCGGCGTAATTTGCCCGTGCGCGGACAGCGAACCCGAACCAACGCCCGAACCAAACGTGGTACCCGCCGCACTGTGGCCGGTAAAAAGCGAGCTGCCCGCAAGTAATAATTATTTACAACACCTGATCTCGGAGGAGTTATGGCAAAGCAAAAAGGCCGAAGAGTACGAACTACCGGTAAAAAAGAAAAGAAAAACGTCCCTTACGGTCGGGCGTATATTTACGCCACATTTAACAATACCATTATTTCTATTACCGACCAGCAAGGCAACGTGATTTCTTGGGCCAGTGCGGGTACCAGCGGATTCAAAGGGTCTCGTAAGAGTACGCCCTATGCGGCCCAGTTGGCGGCGCAAAACGCGGCCAGAACCGCCCAGGAGCATGGCGTGCGCGAGCTTGACGTATTTGTTAAAGGGCCTGGCCCTGGCCGAGAAGCGGCCATTCGCTCGTTGCAGGCCGCCGATATGACCCTGCGTTCTATCACCGATAAAACACCCATTCCCCACAATGGGTGTCGCCCGCCCAAAAAGCGGCGCGTTTAATAAAAGTTTGGGGCATCAATTACAAACAAGGTTTTTCCAAGAGGGAAGAAGGGTAAGCCAAGCCTGTAAACCTCTTTTCATAATTTTTATTGAATAAACTCAGGAGGACAAGTTGGCACGATATACTGACTCGGTTTGTAAACTATGTCGGCGCGAAGGGGAAAAGCTGTTTCTGAAAGGAGACCGCTGTTTCTCACCAAAATGCTCATTTGAGCGGCGCTCTTACCCGCCCGGCTTGCATGGCCGGCAGGCTCAATTCCGGCGCAAAGAATCTGATTACAGAATGCAGCTACGAGCCAAGCAAAAGGCTCGCCGGCTGTACGGCGTTTTTGAACGACAGTTTCGGCGCTACTTTCGGCAGGCCCAGCACCAAAAAGGGCTAACCGGCCAAAACCTGTTGACCATTTTGGAAAGCCGTCTGGATAACGTTATCTATCGCCTGGGCCTGGCTTCGTCTCGGGCGCAGGCCCGGCAGCTTATCTCGCATGGCCACTTTGATGTCAATGGACGAAAAACCAATGTCCCATCATTTTTGGTGAGTCCGGGCGATAGTATTGTAGTTCGCGATAACAGCAAGCAAAGCGCCTACTTTAAAGAGCTTGCCAAAATTTTAGATGAGGGACGCGTACCCGATTGGCTTGAACTAAACGTAAAAGAGCTGGCGGGGCGTGTCGTGGGCACACCAACACGCGAACAAATTGATGCCACCCTCGATGAGCAATTGATTGTTGAATTCTACAGCCGCTAGGTTTACACCCTCTGCTGTTTTACACCATTCAATAATCAGAAGCTCGTATTAAAGAGAAAGTAATAAATAGTTGGAAATTTGGAGGGTGTTCCATTGTCTGAATTTAATCTGGTTTTACCCAAAATAGAAACTGAAGCCAGCTCCCGTAGTTTTGGGCGGTTTGTAATTGGTCCCTTAGAAAGCGGGTATGGTATTACGCTGGGCAATGCCCTGCGGCGAGTTTTATTATCATCGTTAAGCGGAGCCGCTGTTACCTCTATTCGCGTTACCGGGGTGCATCATGAATTTTCCGATATCCCCAACGTGCGCGAAGACATGACGGCCCTTATCTTGAATGTCAAACAACTCCGGCTCAAAATGCACCAAAACGAGTCGGCCCGCCTGCGCGTAGAAATAAAAGGCGAAGGGGTAGTGACTGCCGGCGACCTTGAAGTGCCGCCGCATGTGGATATTATCAACCCTGAATTATACCTGCTAACCGCCGACTCCGCTCAAGCCGAGCTTGATATGGAACTGGTAGCCCAAATGGGGCGCGGATACTCTCCGGCAGAAGAACGGGGTAAACTGCCCATTGGCGAAATTCCGGTAGACGCTATATTTAGCCCCATTCGCAAAGCCAACTTTGTGGTAGAGCGAGCGCGGATTGGGCAGGCCACCGACTATGACCGCCTGAGAATGGACATAACTACCGATGGCACCATTTCACCGCACGATGCCTTGAGCGAGGCGGCTAAAGTTTTGGTGCAACACTTCAACCTGATTGCCGGCGGCGTTACCGCCGTGGAAATGACCGCCGAACCCGAAGATGAGGGCGGCATTCCCAATAAAGTATACGAAATGCCTATCGAAGACCTTGAGCTTACCGTTAGAGCCTACAACTGTCTGAAACGGGCCGGCATCACTCAGGTGGGTGAAATTCTGGAAAAACTCAAAAAAGGACAGGATGAAATCCTGGCAATCCGCAACTTTGGCCAAAAATCGTTGGATGAATTGATGGAACGGCTGCAAGAAAAAGGCTATCTTGACCTGATTGAAGATGGCGCAGACCTGTCGGAAGTTGTGCTGCCGGAGCTGACCGAGTAATTTCATCGACTGCCTGGTTCTGAGGAGCCGCCCTGATGCCGGGGCGTCAGACACAAGGATGCCTCTACCCGATACGTGAAAATGGGGGGGCACTCCCCAAGTTCCCCGGCCTGCGGCGCTATTTTCTGAGGAGAAATTATCATGCGACACAATGTGATGGGGCGGCGTTTAAATCGCTCTATGGGCCAAAGAAAAGCCCTGTTCAAAAACCTGACCACCGAACTGTTTCGGCATAACCGCATAAAAACCACCGCAGCCAAAGCCAAAGCTATTCAGCCTATTGCCGAAAAGCTGGTAACGCTGGCTCGCCAGGGCAACTTGCACGCTCGCCGGCAGGCTGCCCGCGAAATTACCGACCCGGCCGTGCTGCAAAAACTGTTTGACGAAATTGGCCCCAGCCTGGAGGCTCGCAAGGGCGGCTACACCCGCATTTACAAACTTGGCCCCCGCCGGGGCGATGCGGCCCAAATGGCCATGATAGAATTGGTAGACCAGGCCTGATTGAGTACGGTTGTGGCCGGTGATTTCCCAAAAACGCTACCGGGCCGTGGTGGGCTACGATGGAACCGATTTTTTAGGCTACCAAATTCAGGCCAAAGGCCGCACGGTTCAGGGCGAAATTGAGAAATCGCTTGAACGGGTTACTCAAACCCCGGTACGGATTGACGGCGCAGGCCGAACCGATGCCGGCGTTCACGCTACCGGCCAGGTAATTGCCTTTAACCTTATTTGGCGACACACTATTACCGCTTTGCAACGGGCGCTCAACGCAACTTTACCGGCAGATATTGTCATTAACAGTCTGCAAACCGTGTCGCCGGCATTTCATCCCAGGTTTTCTGCGTTGAGCCGAACTTACCAATACAAAGTTGACAACCGGCCCTGGCCCAATGTTTTAACCCGCAGATATGCTTACCACATACCTGACCCGTTGAATCTTGAGGCCATGAACAGCGCGGCGCAATACCTGATTGGCTGGCATAATTTTGCCTCGTTTGGCAAACCGCCCCAGGGCAATAACGCCATCAGAGAAGTAATGCGGGCCGAGTGGTCAACCATAGCCAATGACCAGCTGATTTTTACCATTACGGCCAACGCCTTTCTGTACCGAATGGTCAGAACAGTGGTTGAAACGCTGGTACAGGTCGGCCTAAATCGATTAAGAGTTGAACAGGTCAAAGAAATTTTAGAAGCAAAAGATTTAACACAATCAGCACCGCCGGCGCCGGCCCACGGCCTGTGCCTGGTGAACGTGGCTTATCCAGAAAATGATTAGCCGCTAACTGTTTGACAGAGGAGAGTTATAGCTGTGAAAGTAACCAAAAGCATTCAAGAAGAAGAGCTGCAGCGTGATTGGTACGTGGTTGACGCCCAGGGGCAAACCTTGGGCCGCCTGGCCTCACAAATTGCTACCGTTCTGCGAGGCAAACACAAACCCACCTACACCCCCCATACAGATTGTGGCGATTATGTGATTATTGTAAATGCCGATAAGATACACGTTACGGGTCAAAAAATGACCCAGAAAATGTACTACCGCCATTCCGGGTATCCGGGTGGGTTGAAAGAAGTAATGCTGCGCGACCAACTGCAAAAATTTCCTGATCGCGTGCTTGAGCAGGCGGTTAGAGGGATGTTACCCAAAAACAAATTAGGGCGACGGATGTTCAAAAAACTCAAAATATATGCCGGCCCCAATCATCCCCATCAGGCTCAACAGCCAAAAGAATTGGCATTTTAAGTAACCAAAAATTTGTGACTTGAGGAAGCGTTAATTATGGCAGAAATTCACTATTACGAAGGTTTGGGGCGAAGAAAAGAAGCAACTGCGCGGGTACGACTGCATACCGGTAGCGCCGGCGGCGGCTTTTTTGTTAACGACAAGCCCTTACACGAATATTTTACCCGCGATGTTGACCAGGTAGAGGTAAGTAAACCCCTTAAAGTTACCGGCACCGAAGGTCGATTTGAAGTGACGGTGAAGGTAAATGGCGGAGGTGTTACCGGACAGGCAGGCGCGGTACAGTTGGGCATTGCCCGCGCCCTGCTTAAAGCCGACCCTGAGTATCGCAAAAAATTGCGCCAGTACGGCCTGCTCACCCGAGACCCACGCGCCAAAGAGCGCAAAAAACCCGGCCTCAAGCGCGCGCGCAAAGCTCCGCAGTACACCAAGCGGTAAAAGCCAATTTGCCTGTTGATATATAATTAGTAATTTGGACAGCAGTAATTACTAATTACTTTTTAGAATGGACAGCTTTTGAGAGATACCCAAACCTGTTTGGGTGTCTCTTTTATTTTATAAAACGCCGTTTGAACTGTACAAAATAATTACTACAGCCACGCCAAACAAAAATATGGCCGTTTGGAGGGGTCTATCCGTTAACAAAACTTCATCGGGCGCGCCGCCGTTGCCCTGCACATGGATAACATACAGGTAACGAAAGATGCCAAAAATAACAAATGGAATAGTTAGCATCATCAAGTGATTGTCGGGCAGGTTGGGCGCGGAAAAGGTGTAAAAAGAGTAAGTAATCACTGTGCCTGTGGTGACAATTGGCATCATCGCATCTACAAAGGGGATGTTATACTCGCTCAAAATTGAGCGCGTTTGATTTGCCCGGCCCTTAAGCAGCACCAGCTCCTGCCGGCGTTTGCCCAGCCCCAAAAACAGAGCCAGCAATATTGTAAACACATACAGCCACGGCGAAAATCGTTCGGCTTCAACCAGCGGCACGCCGGCTGCTACCCGCATTACAAACCCGGCCGCAATGGTTAAAATATCTACAATTACAATATGCTTTAACAAAAAAGAGTAGGCAATTTGTAGCGCCAGATAGCCGGCAATAATCACCCCAAAAACAGGGTTTAACAGAAAACCCAACGGCAAAGCAAGAAGTGGTAAAATCACCGTAGCCATCACGGCGGCCTTAAACGGCACCTGGCCGGCGGGAATGGGGCGATTTTTCTTAATAGGATGCGCTCTGTCTTTTTCTACATCCACCAAATCGTTAACCAGATAAACGGTACCTGAAATAACGCATAACAGCGCAAACCCCAGCGCCGTTTTTAGTAACGGTTCCGTTTGAAATAATTTGACATCAAACACCAAGGCGGCAAAAATAAAACCATTCTTGGTCCACTGTTTTGGCCGCATTGTTTTTATAAGACCTGCTATCAAACGCGCAACTCCTATGTAAATAAAGTTGGTAGAGTCGTTGCGGAGTGAAAAACTTCGGTGGCGTACTAACGCTCGTGACGGCTCCTCTTTTTAATACTGACAGTAACTCCTGAGAAACATGCTGTTTCTGGCCCAATGAAGACCTCAAAGGTTTCAAAAACCTTTGAGGTCTGGAGTAGCTTCCAAACAACAGACCGGTATGATACCCAACACAGATGGGTTTGGCAAAAGCAAGTGGATAGCATCGTTTGGCATATAAATTGTGCATTGTTAGCAATTGTGATAAGCTTGATTGGTGCGTTTATGGAAAAAGTTAGACTGGATACCTTATTAGCCCAACGGGGCCTTTCTGAAAGCAAAAGCAAAGCCCAGGCCCTGATTATGGCCGGCAAAGTTTGCGTAAATGGACAGGTTATTACCAAGGCCGGCACGCAAATTTCTACCGAAGCTTCTGTTGAAATTAAAGATGAGCCGGCTTATGTTAGCCGGGGCGGCTTAAAATTAGCAGCCGCGCTAGATACATTTGCAATTAACCCCGCCGGCGCAGTTTGCGCCGATGTGGGCGCGTCAACCGGCGGCTTTACCGATGTGCTACTCCAGCGCGGCGCGGCCCGTGTATATGCCATCGACGTGGGCTACGGGCAACTGGCCTGGAAACTACGCCAGGATGAACGCGTAATTGTAATGGAGCGCACCAATGCCCGCCATCTTGAGTCGCTGCCGGAGCCGGTCAACCTGGTCACTATCGACGCCTCGTTTATTTCACTCAGTTTAATTTTTCCGGCGGTAATCAAGTGGTTGGCAATGCCCGCAATCGTGATTGCCCTGGTAAAACCTCAATTTGAAGCCGGCAAAACTCAGGTGGGCAAAGGCGGGGTGGTGCGCGACCCGCAGGTGCATCGCCAGGTTCTGGAGCAGGTAATGACCTGCGCCCGGCAAAATAATTTAACCGTATTGGGGCTAATCCCTTCGCCCATTACCGGCCCGGCCGGTAATCATGAATTTTTGCTCTACGCAGGTTGGCAAACAGGTCAGATGGGTATAGATGAACAAATTGCCGTCGAAAATTGTCTGACTCAAACAGCAGCATAACCTTTAGCTAAAATTACCCAATCCAAAATCATAGACAAACTGTTTTGGCTTTTGTATAATTCAATTACACATTTGATTATTTGGTAAATTTCTGTTGCAGACAAGCTTGATAAAAAGGTGAGCCTGATATGTTGAGATATCTTGATAACCCGGACGGGGAGCAGGAGTCTAACGAGCAGCAAAATTTAACTTCGGATGCGGTTGAAACTGATGATGATTTCTCGTCATCTGCATTTCTGGATGATTTGGATGCGTTTGACCTGGAAGCCGATGATGTTGTCGATGCAGACGCCGGCGAGGAAAACAACCAAATTATCGCGCTCAAGCAAAAAATCAACAGTATGGAGCATCGCATTAGTTACCTGGAGCGGATTGTCAAAGTGAGCCAAATGCTCAACTCTACCCTGAGCCTTGAACCGCTGCTGCAAATAATTGTGCAGGCCGCTACCGAACTGACTGCCACCGAAGCCTGTTCAATCATGTTGATTGACAAACACACCGGCGAACTGCGCTTTGCCGAGGCTACCGGGGGCGTGACGCAGGACCTGAAAAAAATAACCGTACCCCTTGAAAATAGCATCGGCGGGTTTGTCATTCGCAAAAGGCGGCCTTTGCTGATTAGAGACGTAAAAAATGACCCTCACTGGCACGGCGAAACGATGGATTTTGATACGCGCTCTATTTTGGGCGTGCCGCTATCTGTGCGCGATGAAGTGATTGGCGTGCTGGAGGTTATCAACAAAATATCCGAAGAAGGCTTTAACGAAGATGATGTGCAAATTGCCACCACGCTGGGGTCTCAGGCGGCTATTGCCATAGAAAATGCCCGCCTGATGGACGAGCTTCAACACGCCTACCGTGATTTAGCAGAAGTTGACCAAATTAAAAATGATTTTGTAAGCATTGCTTCGCACGAGTTGAGAACCCCCCTGGCGGTAATTTTGGGGTACGCCACCTTTATTAAAGATAACGTGCAAGGCGAGGCCAGCCAGCAGCTCGATATTGTGCTAAATAGCGCCATCAAACTTCGCTCGCTAATTGATGATATGGTCAACCTGCGCCATATTCAGGCCGAAGAAATTCAACTGGAACGCGCTATTTTCTCGCTCAAACAGCTAATTTTGGATATCACCAAAGAGTTTTCAGAAATTATTGCCAGCAAACAGATTGTTTTAACCACCCGATTTATTCCCAATGATACCCCCTTAAATATTGACGCCGACCGCCAGAAAATTTACCTGATTATTGCCAACCTGGTGAACAACGCCATAAAGTTCACTTCAGAGGGCGGGCGTATTCATATTAACGTTGAACTAAAAGAGCATAAATACTGGATAAACGTAATCGACACCGGTATTGGTATTCCCAAAGCCGAGTATGACCGCATTTTTGACCAATTTTATCAGGTAGAACCCCCATTAACCCGCAAATATCAGGGAATGGGGCTGGGGTTATCTATTGCCAAAGGGATGGTTGAAGTTCACAAAGGGCGAATTTGGGTAGAAAGCGTGGTGGGGAAAGGTAGTAAATTTGTGGTTGTTTTGCCCACTGCTCCAGATGTTCAGGATATTTAAACAGGGTTTTACAACTTCTACTGGAGTTTAAATTTATGCCCGATATTATTGTGATGGGCGACATCAATATGGATGTGAGCTTCACAATTCCTGCTTACCCTTTGCCGGGCAACGAGGCCATAGCCAGCTCTGTTAGAATGCATACCGGCGGCTCTGCGGTAAATACAGCCGTTGCTCTGGCCAAAATGGATATGGATGTTGGTTTTATTGGCCGGGTAGGGGCAGACTCTTTGGCCGATAGAGTTTTGGGCGATTTGAAAGAAGCAGGCATAGATTGCAGCCATATTCAAATTGACCCCAAGATAAGCACGGGCCTGATTTTTATTGCCGTTACCGAAGACGGCGAGCGCACCATGTTTGGCGCCCGCGGGGCCAACTCTTTTACCCAGGCCAAAGCCATAGACCCCGCTTATTTTACCAATTGCCGCTGGATTCATCTGTCTAGCTACTCATTTTTGGCCCATCACCAATATGAAACAATTCTGACCGTTTTAGATTTGGCCCAAAATTCACCCTACACCCGCGTAAGTTTAGATATTGGCACAGAACCGGCCCTGCGCGCTCGCCCGCAAATTATGGAGGTGCTGCCCCGGCTGGATGTCATCATCCCCAACGAAACCGAAGTGACGCTGCTTGGGCAGGGGCACTCTCTGGAGGAAAGTTTAAATACGTTACTAAACGGCCAGGGGGCTAACGCTATTGTTACCAAGCGAGGCAGCCAGGGCTGCTTGCTGGCAGTCGGCAGCAAACGGGTTCAACTGCCGCCTTTTAGCATTTCTGCCAAAGATACCACCGGCGCCGGCGATAGCTTCAATGCCGGCCTGGTATTGGGCCGTTTGGTGGGTCTCAGTTGGGAAGCCTCGGCTGCGCTGGGCAACGCCCTGGGAGGGCTGGCCGCTACTCGTGAAGGGGCCGGAGCCGCCACCATCAACAGAAACGATGTGTTTCGGATGATAGAAAGGCACCTGTTTAAAGAAGAGTGGGCTTCGGCCAGGTTTGCCCTGGAAGAGTTGACGGCCTGGTTTGAGGGGATGTCGTAAAGGGTTGCCCCAAAGCGAACCGTTATGGAAATCGAGTAACTATTTTCAAGGGAGTGTGACAGTTCCTGCGGGACAGCGCCGAGAATGAAAATCAGGAACACAGAGAACGCAAAGATGACACAGAGCGACACAAAGTTATTTTGATATTTCTCTGTGTGGCTCTGTGAGGTCTCTGGGTAACTCTGCGTACTTTTATTTTCAGAGGAGTGTGACAGTTCCTGCGGGACAGCGCCGAGAATGAAAATCAGGAACACAGAGAACGCAAAGGTGACACAGAGCGACACAAAGTTTTTTAATATTTCTCTGTGTGGCATTGTGAGGTCTCCGCGTAGCTCTGCGTAATTTTATTTTCAGAGGAGAAATTTTCTAAAATGAGAACCCCAATAATTGCCGGCAACTGGAAAATGCACAAAACCGTTGCCGAAGCCAAAAAGCTGGCCCAGGAAGTGCGCGATGCTGTAGCCGGTATCAAAGGCGTAGAGGTGGTTTTATGCCCCCCATTTACGGCCCTTTCGGCGGTAAAAGAGGTGCTGGCTAACAGCAATGTTGGCCTGGGCGCGCAAAATATCTACTGGGAGGAGCAGGGCGCTTTTACCGGCGAAGTCTCCCCCCTGATGCTCAAAGAGCTGTGCGGCTATGTTATCATCGGCCATTCGGAACGCCGCCAATTTTTTGGCGAAACCGACGAGGGCGTCAACAAAAAAATAAAGGCCGCTCTGGCGCATGGGTTGACCCCCATTGTTTGCGTTGGTGAAAATTTAGAGCAAAACGAGGCCGGCGAAACCGCCTCGTTTGTGGGGGGGCAGGTAAAAGCTGCCTTTGCCGGCCTGCCGGCTGCCGACGCCGCCAACATAATTGTGGCCTACGAGCCAATTTGGGCCATCGGCACCGGCAAAAATGCCGACCCGTCCACGGCCAATCGCATTATTGGGCTGAGTATTCGGGGGGCGCTGGCCGAAATTTACAGCGAGGAAGTAGCCCAGCAAATTCGGGTGCAGTACGGCGGCAGCGTAAAACCCGATAACATCGCCGGCTTTATGGCTCAACCCGATATTGACGGCGCGTTGGTTGGCGGGGCCAGCCTGAAACTTGAAAACTTCTTGCCGTTGATTGAAGCCGCGCAGTAAAATTACCCAAAACCTGTATATCAAAGCCTCATGACCGGTTGGGCAATACTATTTTGGTTAATTATTACCTTTTTGTTGCTACACCCTCTCAATCGGTGGATTAGCTCCCACGTGCAGGGGGTGGCTTTTTTATTGACCCGCAGTTTTACCGCCTCGATGTGGGTGTTTTGGGTACTCTTTTTGCCGGGTACGCTACTGCACGAGTTGAGCCACTGGATTACCGCCAGGGCGCTGGGCGTGCAAACGGGACGCTTTTCGGTGTGGCCCAAACAGAAAAAGGGGGGGCAACTGCAGATGGGCGCGGTGCAGGTAGATGTGGCCGACCCGTTTCGCCATGCTTTAATTGGCCTGGCGCCTCTGATTTTTGGCAGCCTGGCTGTGGCGCTAATTGGCTACGGCCGGCTGGAGCTTGGCCGCGTAGGCGAGGCGCTGCTAACGGGCGATTTGGCCCTGATTGCCGCCGCAATTAATAAAACGCTAACCGTCCCCGATGTTTGGCTATGGCTTTATTTGATTTTTGCCACGGCTAACGCCATGCTGCCCAGCGCCTCAGACCGGGAATCCTGGCGCACCGTGCTTATCTACCTGGGGTTGGCCTTTATTCTGGCTGTCGGTTTTGGGCTGAACCCCACCGTTTCCCCCGGCCTGCAGGAATTTGGACTATCAGTTCTCACGTTTCTGTTATCGGCCTTTACGCTGACTATTGCGGTTGACCTGTTTTTTATGGCGCTGATTTTTTTTGTTGAAATTATTCTGGGGTGGTTGCTGGGCCAGCGCGTTCAGTACAATTAATCGCCTTGCACCATTGTTTGCAGCAGATGGGCCAGCGCCTGGGCCGGGTTGGCGCACAGGCCGGTGTGAACCGGCGAAACCTGAATAACGGTGCTGCGCGGCGTTATCAGCCAGTGAAAGCGCTCGGCCTGGCTCAGTTGACCAATAGGGCTGTCATCCCCCTGGCAGATGCGCGGAATTAAGTCAAGATGCGCCCGCACCTCGTCGATATCCAGGTGCGGGGCCAGCGCTTTTAAACGTTCCTCATTTAGCTTGATGCCTGCCCCCAAAAAACGTTGCGTGCGGCAAAACAGAATAACCCCCACGTTAATAAATTCCTCTCGCTCTACGCGCGGCACCACCCGCACGATGGCATAATCAAACGAGTCTGGCGCGGGCATTGATAGCTTCCTCAACAAAAACAGATGATGATTCCAGCCGCTTGAGCAGGTAGGTAACATACGCCTGGCGGTGTTCGGCCTGGGTAGCAAAGGCGGCCTCGCCGTTTAGCCACTCATTGGGGGTCAGGCTGACAATATGGCGAATATGTTGGGGCAATAGCCGGGCGCGCATGTTTTTGTTGGCCTGGGGCAGTTGGCTGGCAAATTTAAGCAGGGTGTGGTCTTTAATGAGCGTAAAAGGTCTCTGGCTGCGCTCCAGGTAATCATTCCAATCGTGATGAAAGTAGAGCGAGGCTCCGTGGTCAATCAGCCACAACTCATCCTGCCAGATGAGCAAATTTACATTGCGCGGCGTGCGGTCAACATTGGTAATGTAGGCATCAAACCACACAATGTTCGAGGCCAGTTGCGGGCTGGGCGGCGGTTTTAGCAGCATGTTGTAGGCAAAGGCGTTGGGCAGGTAGCGCAGCCCCAGGTTAAGCCGCCCGGCGCTGGCCTGCAATAAATCCTGAATTTCCTGGTGTGGTTCAGAGCGGGCCAGTTTGGGGTCAAGCTTTAAAAAAACAATTTCCGGCACCGACAACCCCAGCACGCGGCCAATTTCTCCGGCTATTAGCTCGGCGATGAGGGCTTTGGGTCCCTGGCCGGCGCCTACAAATTTCATTACATACATATTGCCGTCATCGGCCTCGATGATGGCCGGCAGCGAGCCGCCCTCTCGGAGCGGGGTAATGTAGCGCATTGCGGTAAGAGTTTTAATCATTATCCAACCTTGCAAACCTGTTTTTTTACAGCTACTCCAGACCTCAAAGGTTTTTGAAACCTTTGAGGTTTTCATTGCCCCTGCTTTTTGAGAAAATACCAGGTAGACATGGTAAACGCGAAGTGAATAAACGTCAACCAGCCCGCCGATTGTGGCGGGTTTTTATTGTGGCTGACAACTTGTCCGGGTGGCTACTCATCAGTTGGCCGGGGCTGCCTTTGTATTTTCAGCAATGGCCGCTTGTTTTTTGGCGGCGCTGGCTACTCTTTGCCAGGTATAGATAAGCTCGGCCACGCTCCAGGCCTGGGCAAAGCACCCTCTGGGGGTAAAGGGCGGATCGCCATCAAAAATTTCGCTAACGCTGCCAACGCAATGGCTGGCTAAATGCTCTATAAGAGGCTGCAAGTAAGAGTGGGCAACGGCCGGGTTTTGATACACTCGCAAGTAGGCCCGCACAAATGGCCCCATCAGCCAGGGCCAGACCGTGCCCTGATGATAGGCTGCATCACGTTGGTACGGGTTGCCGCCGTATCGACCGCTGTAAGATGGCTCGTTGGGGGCCAGACTGCGCAGGCCGTAAGGGGTCAGCAGGTGTTGGGCGCAAACATCAACCACGGCTTTGGCCTGCTCATTGGTTAGCAGTTTGAAAGGAAGGGAAACGGCAAAAATTTGATTTGGGCGCAGCCGGCGGTCGTATCGTTTACCTTCGTAATCGGGGTCGCCGCCGGGGCCGTCAATAACATCACACAGGTAGCTGCCGGGTGAATACCAAAAGCGCCGGCGAAAGTTTTCGGCCACAACATCGGCCTGTTTTTTGTACTGGTTGATGACTACGTGGTTTTTTTGAAGTTGTTTGGCCAGCATGGCCATCACCCGCAGGGCGTTGTGCCACAGGGCGTTTACTTCTACCGGTTTGCCAATGCGGGGGGTAACTACCCAATCACCTACCTTGGCGTCCATCCAGGTTAGTTGTATTCCGGGTTCGCCGGCGTATAGCAGGCCATCTTTAGGGTCAACTTTAATGTTGTAGCGCGTTCCCTGCCGGTAATGGTCAATGATTTCAACCAGAGTGGGGAATATCTCATCGGCAAATGATTTGTCTTTAGTATAACGCAGGTAGTGATAAACGGCATAAAAATACCATAGGGCGGCATCTACCGAGTTGTATTCCGGCGCGTCGCCGGTATCGGGAAAGCGGTTGGGCAGTACTCCCGCACTCATCAGGCCGGTGTACGTTTTTAAAATATTTTTGGCAATGTGAGGACGCCCCGTACTCAGGGTCAGGCCGGGGAGGGCAATCATGGTATCGCGGCCCCAATCGCTAAACCAGGGGTATCCGGCGATAATAGTGTAGCTGTTGGGGTTATCTGGCCGCTCGCGGCGCACAATAAACTGGTCGGCGGCTAAAATGAGGTGTCGGGTGCAGGTTGACTCATTGCGGGGGCAGCCAGGCCAGGTAAGCCTGTTTGCTTTGACTCGCCGCAGGAGTTGCTGTTCGTAATTTTGCCTTTCGGCGTAGGCCGTTTGGCCGTTGAGGGTGGGGCCGGAGTGGGTGCTGGCAACAATGGTTAATGACTGGCCAGGGGAGAGGGTCGACTCAAGCAGGCCGGCCAGCAGGTGGTCCTCAACTGCATCCAGGCCGCGATAGGCTTCTACATTCAGGTAAAATCCTCGATACCAATCGTGCTGGGGGGTAATTGAAGCTGGCTGGCTGAACAGGTAGAAAGGGGTTGCGCTGTCGAAGGCGTTTATTTGCAGCCCGTTGGTAACGGGGGCAATTTGCATGCGCCAGTTATCGGCGTGGGTGGTGGCGTGATAATCGCGATAGTTAATGAGGGCTTTTATGGTTAGGGTCAGGGGGGCGATGCCGCGTTTATGGGTGTAACAAATATAGGTTGTGTTGGCTTCGGGTTGCATCCAGATGCGTTTTTCTAGCAGGGCGTCGGCGCAGGCAAAGGTCCACACCGGGGTGGCGCCTTCCAGGTGAAAGCGCTCCAGGTGATAAAAACCGGTTGGCTCAATAGTTTTATCGGCCCAACGATTAACAAATAAGGGGTAAATCTGGTTACAATAGGTTGCGGTTGTATCTAGTTTGGTAAGCAACAGGGTGCGCCCCAGGGGGGGCGTCAGCGCGGCAATGAGCAGACCGTGGTAACGCCGGGTAAGCACTCCGGCAACAGTGCCGCTGGCAAAGCCGCCAATACCGTTGGTTACCAGCCATTCCCGTTTTTCGGCGGAGGGCAGGTAATTGCAGATATCGCGTCCAAAATTAAACATGTCTGGTTGGCTTTTTGGGCAAGTTTATATTGGGCAGCAAGGGGGTAATTTACCCTGTAGATATGCCTGTACTTATAACCGCTTTACCGGAGAAACTATTATCAAGTATACTATAACCTGGGGCCAAAAACAATGAAATTTTATAATTTGCGGGCGTCTGCTTTATCTTTTATCTGGTTAACCGAGAGTAGCGGCACGCCTAAATTTTGCAGCCGGTTCAAAATACCATACAGGGCGGCCTGGTCTGGAATTAGCCCACAAAGCACGGTTTCGCCGTTGGGCCGATGGGTTACAGTTAATTCATCTAAATCACTCACCCGGCTGCGTTCAAGGTGTCCTAAAAAGCAAATTTCATACCATTTTCCCGGTTTAGTTTGAGATGATGCCGACATATCAACCTCCATTAATCTCTGGCGGGGTGTTGTTTGTTATCTAGATTTTAACTAATGATAGGGTGGCTTGTCATTCACCAAAAGGTGGATTGACCAGAGATTCAGGGTTGATTTTTGTTGCCAGATAACAAAAAAAAGCGAGGCCAACAAAAAGCCTCGCTACTTGTGGTTATTATATGGAAGGCAGTTGAATTTAACCGCTGCTTTTTTCCTCTCCGTTTTCGTAGGCGTACATTTCTCTTTCTTTTCGCTTTCTAATTTCGCAGGCCCGCTTAAAGGCTTCCTCTTCCCCGTATTTGGCAATAGAAACCGAGGTTCGCTTCATTTTGCCCGGTTCGGGACTCCAGGTAACTTCGTACACGTCGTAATGATTTTTGCCTTTTTTGCCGGGGGCCTTGCGCCGACGCCGCACGCCAACTACCCCGGTTTGGTTTCTGGGGCTGACTCTAACTACGGGCCTGTCGGTGCGAGGTTTGCCAATGCGTTTTTCCAGTTCATCGCGGTATTGAACCGCTTCCTCTAGCGCCTGTTCTGAACTGCCGTAGCGAGAGTCGCTAAAAAATTTAGAGTGCATCACTCCCTTGTAGTAAACGCGCACGTACCAGCCGTGGGTTTTTGAGGTGGTGGCATCAATTCTACTAATGCTTTTGTACCCACTATCTGCCATAATCCTATCCTTTCTGTCTGTAACCACATTGCTTTATTAATTTGTTAGGAAATCAGGCCACTTCAACGCTAAAATAGAGAAAACTTATCTCTTGTTGCGGTAACGCGCCAACCTGGCCTGGTCAACAATATTAGCAATCTGTTCCAGATGGTCGTAATCATGTTTAAGCCCCAGCACAAAGCGGCCAACGGCGTTAATTTGGCCGGCGGATGATTTGTAGGTGTTATCTAAATGAGGTTGCTGGGGCCACATATCCAAACTGGCCAGCCGCATGCGGCGGCTCTCATTTAAACGCCGGCGGCACTGCTCGATGGTGGTGATATTGCGCCACGGTACTTCGTACCGGGAGCGTCCATGAAATTCTACCCCTCGCGCCAACTCGGCGGCCAGCGCGGCTGACTCTTCGGCCGAGGCAGTTGTGTGTACTACGACGTGGCCCAAGGTCCACGCTAAATTAATCTCATCGGGATTTTCAGCAAAGGAGTCATAGGCAGCCGGGTCGTCGGATTCAAAGGTTACATCCGCGTCGGTGCAGTTTGAAATGAGGTTTTGCATCGTTTCTATCATTTCATTGGTCAGGTGGCGCAGGTCATCAGGCGTTAAATCGGCAACCAGTTCGTTTAGCGTGATTGTTTTATCTTTGAGAGCTTTAAAGTTGAGCATGATTTAGAACTATTATTGTCTATGAAGTAATTTTATGTCGTTAGGCCGAAGTGTCAAATATGCAACAATTATATGCTAACGTAACCAGATTGAGCCAGGATTAATACTCAACCGGCGTATCAAATACGGTCTTGGGCCTGGCTTGATAGCGCGTTGCGGCGAGGTTTTATTGACAACCCCCGCTGCCGGTACTATAATAGGCATAATGGTCATACCAATATGCCTGTATTATTAATCGGCTAGGCGATGAACTCAAAATTTGGCACCGTTGTTAAAGACTCAATCTCCGAGCAAATTGCAACCAGACTCTTATCTCTGCTCAAAGAAAAGCACCTCAAACCCGGCGACAAATTGCCCCCCGAACGAGAACTGGCGGCAATGATGCAAGTCAGCCGCTCATCCCTGCGAGAAGCCTTGCGCGCGCTCTCTATGATGAACGTGCTGGAAATCAGGCAAGGTTCCGGCACCTATGTCAGCTCTCTTGACCCCGAATTATTGGCCGAACGGCTTTCTCTTATTTTTTCCGTTAAAGACTCCGCCGTAACCGAACTGTTTGAGGCCCGCAAAATATTAGAAGCCGGTATTGCCGGCATGGCCGCCCAGCGCGTTACCGCTGAAGATATTGAAGCGTTAAAATTGTGTCTGGCTGCCTCAAAAGAGGCCGTTGATAACCCCGATGCCTTTCTCAAGGCCGACCTGGCCCTGCACAAAAAAATCACCGATATTGCCAGAAATTCTGTTTTAAGCAGCATGTATGACTCGATTAGCCAGCTTAATCTGGCCAGCCGCAGCCGCACTAACGAGATACCCGGCTTGCGCGAGCAGTCACACAAAGACCATCAGCAGATTGTAACCGCGCTCGAAACTCGTGATGCCCAGGCCGCGCAGCAGGCGATGCTTCAGCATCTGAATAATGTTGAACAGAAATTTAAAACGCTCATTGATGCCAACTAAAAACCGGGCGTGTAAATAATGAAAATTACCGGCAGCTACACGTTTGATGCCCCACAGGCGCAGGTGTGGACGCACATTCACAATCCGGTCTCGTTGCTCAACGTTATCCCCGGCTGCCAGCATATCGAGCAAATTACTGCCACCGAGTATCGCGGGCAAATTCAAATGAAGCTGCCGGCCATTGTGGGCGCGTATCAAACCTATGTCAAACTGGTTGAGTTTGACGAACCAAACTTCTGCCGGTTTGAAGGCCAGGTTAACGGGTCGCCCGGCGCTATTAGCGGCTCGGCCTCGTTCAGGCTAAACCAGGTAGGCAACCGAACCATCATCGAGTACGAAGGCCAGGGGTTAATAACCGGCCCGCTGGCCCGGCTCAATGAGCGATTTACCGCAGGTCTGGCCAAAACGCTAATCGGCCAGGGCCTGGCCCGGCTCAATGAACAGTTGCAAACCGAACCGGTTGATTCTTGATTTTTGGAGGGAAAATGACCCGCATTGTTGATTTATCCGTACCCATTGGCCAGGACACCCTCAGCCCCCCTTCGGTCAATTTGCAGTTCAAAATGACCAGCTACCATCGCGGCCCCGGTTTCTGGCAGGCCAGCAAGGTAGAGATGCTGCTGCACACCGGCTCGCATGTGGATTTTACCCTGCACGTGCAGGAAAACGGCGAAACCGCCGCCGATGTCTCGCTGGAGCGGGTGTTTGGCCCGGCCCTAGTGGTCGATTTGAGTTTTGCCAAGGCCAACCACGAAATTTCCGTGGCCGACCTGGAGCAGCACGCCCCGGAAATAAAGCCGGGCGATATTGTGCTGGTTCGCACCGATTGGACCGAGAAGCACTGGGGCAACTTCCCCACCTACTACATGGAATCTCCCTACTGCTCGCCCCAGGCCGCGCAGTGGCTAATTGACAGAGGCGCCAAGGCTGTTGGTTTTGACTGCTTTAGCGAGTACTGCGCCCGCCTGCCCGATTTCACCTCGGAAGAGTTCATCATCCACAAAATTATCCTGGAAAACGGCGCTATTTTAATGCAACAACTTACCAACTTCTCCAAACTGCCCACCCACCAACGTTTTCAATTTTTTGGCCCGTTCATCAAAATCAGGGGCGCGGAAGGCTCACCCGCCCGCTTCTTTGCGCTGTTAGAAGATTAAGTTCAGGGTTCATGTTTTTTCAGTTCAGAGTTCAGAGTTTTTTAGTTCCAAACCCTGAACTCTGAACCCTGAACTGATAACTAAAAACTATTTATAACAAGGAGGTATAAATGTGGCTGTAAAAGAGTACTTTTTACCACAGTCACCCAACGAAGCTGTTGAGTTGTTGGCCGAACACGGCCCCTCGCTGCTGGTGATGGCCGGCGGCACCATTGCCATGCCGCTGATTAACGATGGCATCTCCTTTCCCGAAAAGGTGATGGGGCTGCGCCAGGCCGGGTTGAATTACCTGAACCGCTCCAACGGCGCGCTGGCCATTGGCGCGACCACCCCCCTGGCCCAGCTTGCCGGCCAGCAGGAAAACGCCATGTTGCAGCAGGCTGCCCGCAACGCCGCCGGCTGGTCAATTAGAAATATGGCGACCGTTGGCGGCAACGTATTTGCCCCGCCCCCGGCCGGCGATGTAGCCGTGGCTCTACTGGCGCTTGACGCGCAGCTAAAGCTGGTTGGCCCCGGCGGCGAACGGCTGCTGCCCCTGAGCCAGTTTTACACCGGCTTTATGACCAACGCGCTCCAGCCCAATGAGTTACTGGCCGAAATTCAAATATCGAACCCGGCGGGCAAAATCGCTTATCTCAAATATGGGCGCAAGCACGCCAACACTCCCGCGATTGTCACCGTGGCCGCCCATCTGACGCTGGAGGGCAAGCGGGTGACAGAGGCGCGCCTTGCGCTCAACGGGGTGGGGCCGCACCCCTTCCGGGCCGCGCAGGCCGAAGCGGCCCTGACCGGCGCGGCGCTCGATGACGAGTCGATTGCTGCTGCCGCCGCCGCTGCCGCCCAGGAGTGCGATCCCTTCACCGACCCCGTCGCCAGCGAGTCGTACCGGCGCAAAATGACCGCCGTCTACGTGCGCCGCGCGCTCAACCAAATTGCCGGAGGGGCATCATGAGTTCAAAAATTATCAGCTTTAATCTCAACGGACGTGAAGTGGAAGTGATGGTTAAACCGCTGACCACCCTGCAAACGCTGCTGCGGGAGCAGTTGGGCCAAACCGCTACCAAAATTGGCTGCAAACAGGGCGGCTGCGGCAGTTGCACCGTGCTGGTCAACGGCCAGTCAATGTTATCCTGCCTGCTGCCGGTGGAGGATATCGCCGGGCAGAATGTCACCACCATTGAAGGACTGACCCCGCTGGAAGGACTGCACCCGCTGCAAGAGTCATTTTTAAGCAATTTTGCCTTGCAGTGTGGCTACTGCACCCCCGGCATGATTTTGACCGCCAAGGCGCTGCTGGACCAAACCCCCCACCCCAGCCGCGAGCAAATTGTGGAGGCCCTCAGCGGCAACATTTGCCGCTGCACCGGCTACGAGCCGATTATCCGGGCCATTCAAGAGGCCACCCAACAAATGAACGGCAAAGGAGCGTGAGATTATGACCAAAGATTATCTGCACACCGTGGGACAATCTATCTCTCGCCGCGATGGCCTGGGCCACGTCACCGGCCGCACCCAGTATGTTGATGATATCAATTTCCCCAATATGCTGCACCTGAAAATGGTCCGTAGCCCGGTGGCGCACGCTCGCATCAAAGGCATTGACTTTTCCGAGGCGGAAAAAGTGCCCGGCTTTGTGCGGGCGCTCACTTACAAGGATGTCCCCAAAAATATTTACACCATCCTCTGCCTCATCGGCGTGGAGCCGGACGATGAGCCGGTGCTGGCCGAAGAGCGCGCGCGCTACAAAGGCGAGCAAATTGCTGCCATTGTGGCCGAAACCGAAGAGGCCGCGCAGGAGGCCGCCGCCAAAGTTAAGCTGGATTTGGAAGAACTGCCCGCCGTGTTCGATGTGGAAGAGGCGCTCAAACCCGGCGCGCCCATTGTGACTCACTGGGGCGCCAACTACTTTGTTTACGAGGGGCACGAGTGCCGCCGGGTGCGCTACGGCGATGTGGACAAAGCCTTTGAACAGGCCGATTTCATTGTCGAAGAGCGCTACCAGACCAGCCCCATCGAGCACGCCCCCACCGAAACCACGGCTTGCATCGCCAAACCGGAGCCGGATGGCCGCTTTACGGTTTACACCAACACCCAGGCCCTCTACTTTAGCCTGGATAACACCGCCCTCATTCTGCAAATTCCCTTTAACAAGCTGCGCTTTGTGGGCGGCACCGTCGGCGGCGGCTTTGGCGGCAAAGTGGATGTCATCACCGAGCCGATTGCCACGCTGGCGGCCATGAAAACGGGTCGCCCCGTAAAATACAAATACAGCCGCTCCGAAGAGATGCAGGTCTCTTCGACGCGCGGAGCCTGGCGCATGTACTTCAAAGACGGGGTAATGAAAGATGGCCGCATCATTGCCCGCAAAGTGACCACCTACGCCGACTCCGGCGCGTACAGCCGCCACACGCCCTACGCCTGCACCAAACACGCGGCCAACGTGGCCGGACCGTACAGCATCCCCAACGTGTCGATTGACGTGTACTGCGTTTACACCAACCGGCAGGTGGGCAGCGCCATGCGCGGCTTTGGCGTAACGCCGGCCTCGTTTGCCATCGAGGTGCAGATGGACAAGATTGCCGCCGCCGTGGGCCTGGACCCGTGGGAAATCCGCTTTATCAACGCCTACCGCAACGGCGATATCAAACCGCACCGCAAAGTGGTTGAAGATGCCACGTTGATTGAAACTATGCAAGCCGCCGCCGAACTGGCCGGCCACAAGCTGCCCGACCAGTTGAAGGTGATGAACTCCTGGGACAGAAACGGAGGAAAAAATCATGGCTAAAGTAAGAGGCGCCGGCATTGCCGCCGTCAACTACCCCACCGGCATGAATTTGGGGGGCGACCCCTCGCAAGCGTTGATTCACGCTACCACCACCGGCTCGTTTGCTATCAGCCTGGCCAGCACCGATTTGGGGCAGGGCCTCAAAACCGTCATTCCCCAGATTGCCGCCGAAACACTGGGCGTGCCGGTCGAAAATATTCTCATCGACACGGGCGACACCGACACCGGCCCCCATTGCATGGGCACTTTTGCCAGCCGGGCCACCCACCGGGTGGGCAACGCCGTGATGATGGCCGCCGAAGAAGCCCGCAAAGTAATGCTGGAAGTGGCCGCCGAGGAGATGGAGGTCAGCGCGGAGGATTTGGAAACCGACGGGCAGGGCAATATTCGGGTTAAAGGCGTGCCCGACCGCTCCATCAATGTGCTGAATGTGGCCCTGGCCGCTCATTTCAAGCATGGCAAAACCATCTCCGGGCGGGGCATCTACATGAAGCCCAAGAGCGAGGTTGACCCCGAAACCGGCGCGATGGACCCGGACTCCACCGAGGCCCACGCCTGCACCGTGGCTGAAGTTGAGGTGGATACCGAAACCGGCGAAGTGACCGTGTTGAGCCTGAAAAGCGCCTACGAGGTAGGCCGGCAGGTCAACCCGGCCCTGGTGCGGGGGCAAATCACCGGCGGCTCGTGGATGGGCATGTCGCACGCCCTGTACGAGACCACCGCCCCCTACTACCCGGCCATTGACCACAGCCCGACCAGCTTTGGTGAGTACATAATGCCTGGCCCCGCCGACCTGCCCGAAATTGAAAGTGTGGTGCTGGAATATCCCTCGGCAAACGGGCCGTATGGGGTCAAAGGCGTGGGCGAAATGACCGCCAACTCGCCTATTCCGGCCATTGTCAACGCCATTTATAACGCCATTGGCGTGCGCATCACCGATCTGCCCGTAACCCCGGAGAAGATTCTGGCGGCGCTTGAGGCCAAGGGTGAGGGGTGACGGAGGGAAGAAGGAGAAGTGAGCATTCTCAGATTCGATGGGGGCGCCTCGCTCTTTAAAAATTTTTAACACAGAGGGCACAAAGTAGACGCAGAGTTCGCAGAGTTTTTTTCTTTGCGCTCTTTGTGTGGCCTCTGTAAACTTGGTGTTTTGATCTTTTGGTTGTGGCGCGAAGCGCGTTACGCCGTGCGCTACCCAATATCAATTATCTGGACCACTAACCTAAACATAAATCAACATATCAGGGAGACAATCAATGCTCAAAGTCATTTCACTTCTCAAACGAAAAGAAGGGATGAGCCTGGAAGAATTTCGCCAGTGGGCGCTGGTGGAGCATCCGCCGCTGGGCAAAAAGCTGCCCGGTATGCGCCACTACCGCATGAGCGTGGCGCTGAGTGACGACCCGAACGCTCCCGCCGACGCCGTTTCGGAAATGTGGTTTGATGACGACGCTGCCCGCGTGGCCGCCTTTTCAACGCCCGAAGGAGAGGCCGCTAAAAACGATGCCATCGCCCACTGCTCCTCTCGTATCCACCTGCTTACCGAGGAAAAGGTGTTGATTGAGTAATATTCTATCCAATTGAATGGGGTCTGTCCCAAATTTTGGGAACAGACAGGGGGTGCGGGGGGTATCCCCCCGAATCCCCCCTAATTTGCCCCAAATTCCAAAAATTTGGGACGCACCCAACTGATTGTAACAATTTGTCATTGGCCCGCTTAACTGGTATGATTAGTGATGTAGTTGATCGGCCCTGGCATTGATGACCGCCCCGGTTGGACGAACTGGGGCGGTTTTTTTGTAGACCGGCCAAAATTTTAATCGTAAATAATAAGGAGTTTTATGCAGTTTTCAGAATTAGATTTAAGTCAATCCCTGCAAAAGGCCATTAGCGCCATGGGATACCAGGAGGCCACTCCCATTCAGGCGCAGGCGATTCCGCCCGGATTAGAGGGGCGCGACATTATTGGCTGCGCCCAAACCGGCACCGGCAAAACGGCTGCTTTTTTGGTGCCGGCCATCCAGCGCCTGCTGCGAGACCAGAGCAAAACAAAAAACCCCCGCGTAGTGGTGTTAGCCCCCACGCGAGAGCTGGTTATTCAGGTAGCCGAGGAGGCCCAAAATTTAGCGGCTCATACCCCTTTGCGGATTGCCTCAATATATGGCGGAGCCAGAATGGGGCCGCAAATTGGCAAACTGCGCCGGGGGGTCGATGTGATTATCGCTACGCCGGGCCGGTTGCAAGACCATATGCGGCGCAACAACGTCAGCTTTAGGGAGTTGCAAGTGTTGGTGCTGGACGAGGCCGACCGCATGCTGGATATGGGCTTTCTGCCCGATATCAAACAAATTATCAGCCGCATGCCCCGCCAGCGCCAAACCATGCTGTTTTCGGCCACCATGTCCGCTTCGGTTATGAACCTGACTCGCCAGTTTCAACAGAATCCGGAAATCGTCCAGATAGATGTGGCTCGCCCGCCCGAAGCCATCAGGCAGGCGCTGTACCCCGTACCCAAACATTTAAAGACGCCGCTGCTTATCGCCCTGCTGGAAAAAATGGATGTCAACAGCATGCTGGTCTTTACCGCTACCAAACAGGAAGCCGATATTGTGACCCGGCAACTCAGCCAGGCCAAAATTTCGGTGGCCTGTATTCATGGCGATTTCAGACAGAGGGAGCGGATTGCCGCGCTGGAGGGGTTTAGGTCCGGCAAGCATCAGGTTTTGGTGGCAACCAATATTGCCGCTCGCGGGCTGGATGTAGAGGGTATCTCGCACGTAATTAATTACGACCCCCCGGAACATCCCGAAGATTACGTGCACCGGATTGGCCGCACCGCCCGCGCCGAGGCCGATGGCGACGCCATTACCCTGGTAACGCCCGATGACGAGCCGATGATTTACCGGATTGAGTATCTGCTGGGCTACAAGATTGAGCGCACAACTCTGCCCGGCTTTGATTACGATGTGCCGGTTCCTTCCTGGGCCAAACCTTCAGCCGAGGCGTTAATCCGGCGGAGCACCCAATCAAAAAGCCTGGCCGACCGCTGGCGGGCTATGGGCGGCGGTCGTCGCCGGTAGCTGCGCCTTTACCGGAACAACTCTCGCACAATGATGTTGCGCTGAATCTGGCTGGTGCCTTCGTAAATCTGGCAGATTTTGATATCGCGCATCAGCTTTTCAACCGGATATTCGCGGATATAACCGTAGCCGCCAAACACCTGCACCGCATCGGTGCAAACCTTCATGGCTATATCGGCGGCGTAAGCCTTGGCAATAGAGGCCTCGCGCACGTTGGTCTGGCCCTGGTCTATTAACCAGGCCGAGCGCCAGACCAGCAGGCGGGCCGCGTCAATCTGTATCGACATGTCGGCAATCATGTGGCCCACCGCCTGGTGGCGGTAAATGGGCTTTCGCATCGTTTCCCGCTCGCGGGCGTATTTTATCGACTCTTCCATGGCGCGTCGGGCAATGCCCACCGCCATAGCCCCGATACCGGGCCGGGAGCGGTCGAACACCTTCATGGCAATTAAAAAGCCTTCTCCCTCTTTGCCCAGCCTGTTTTCCACGGGCACGCGCACGTTTTCCAAAAATACCTCAGCCGTATCAGAGGCGCACTGGCCCAGCTTTTCAAACGGCTGGCCCACCGACAGGCCGGGCGTATCGCGGTCAACAATAAAAGCGGTCATCCCTTTGTACGGCTCATCGGGGTTGGTGTAGGCAAATACGGTGTACCAATCGGCCACAGTAGCGCCGGTGATAAAGGTTTTTACGCCGTTGAGCACGTAGTGGTCGCCCTCGCGCCGGGCGGCGGTTTTGATGGCGGCCACATCGGAGCCGGCGCCCGGTTCGGTTACGCAGTAGGCGGCCAGTTTGCCGTCAACCAGCCGCCCCAGATATTCCTGCTTCTGCGCCTCGGTGCCGGCAACAATGACCGGCAGGGCGGCCAGCGTGTTAATGGTGATGCATAACGAAATGCCGGAGCAGCCCCAGGCCAACTCCTCGCTAACAATCATCTCTTCCAGCAAGCTCAGGCCCATGCCGCCGTATTCTTCGGGAACATTGATGACGGTCAGGCCCAGTTGCTGCGCCTTTTTGACCACCGGCCAGGGATACTCGTGGGTTTTATCGTGGTGGGCCGCCACCGGAGCAATTTCCCTGGCGGCAAAGTCGCGGGCCATTTGCTGCATCATCTTTTGTTCCTGGTTAAGTTCAAAACCAATGCCGTTGCTCTGGTTGGTCATCACTCTAACTCCTGAAAAATTATTATGAGAGCTTTTGAACTACGGAACACGCAACGCTGCGCGGCACTACGCAACGTGTTTCGCCTGCCCTGAGCGCAGCCGAAGGGTATTGCGTGTTCCGTATTGTGGTGATTGCCTGGCAGTAAAGCATAGATTCTTCAATTACTCCACCCAAATGGAGGCAAAATCTGTGGCCGGATTGTTTGTCAGGTTGGTCTGGTTTTGGCCGTCGGCATCCATCACATAAATTTCTACGTTGCCATCGCGGTTGGAGTGAAACATTATTTGCCGGCTATCGGGCGACCAGGAAAAATCACCCTGAATCGACTCCTGGCTTTCCGGCAGGTTGGTGATGTTGGTTTGCTCGCTGCCGTCGGGCTTCATGGTGTAAATTTCGGCGTTGCCATCGCGCCCGGATAGAAAAGCAATTTTGCTGCCATCGGGCGAAAAAGCCGGAAAGCCATCAAAACCGGCGCTGTTAGTCAGGCGGGCCATTTCGCCGTTGCGGGTATCCATTACGTAAATTTCAATATCGCCATCGCGGTTGGTCATAAAGGCCATTTGTGAGCCATCGGGCGCAAAAGCTGGCCGGCCACTGCCGACGCCGGGTTCGGTAATTTGGGTCGGCTCGCCGCCCTCGATGCCTACCCGGTAAATCACCAAACTGTCATCCCGGTCCGACATAAAATAGAGGGTCTGCCCGTCGGGCGACCAGGCTCCAAAGATATCCTCGCTGGGGTGCTGGGTCAGATTGAGCACTGTTTTGCCGGCGGCGTCGATAATGTAGATATCGGGGTTGCCGCTGGCGGCGCTGCCAAGGGCCACCCACTCGCCGGTGGGCGACCAGATGGGGGGGCCGGCGTCGATGGGCAGCTCGTTGTTTAAAATTTGCTGGTTGTGGCCGTCGCCATCCATCCGAGAGGCAATCAGGCCGGCCGGGCTATCATCAGAAACATAAACAAAAGCCCGGGCTTTTGACGACCAGGAAGGCAACCCGGCGTTAGCCTGGGGCGAGTTGGTGATATTGACCGGGTTGCTGCCGTCGCGTTCCATAATGTAAATATCAAAGGAGCCGTTGCGGTCGCTCATAAAGGCAATGCGGGGGTCGGGCCAATCGGGAACTGTGGGGTTAAGCTGGCAGCCAACCATCAAGCCGGCCATTGTTACTAATAAAAAGAAAGACCATTTCATTAAGTTTACCTCGTAACTTGAAAATTTTGAGACTGTGGTAGTTCATCAGTCTCTGCCCGTAAAATAGAGAAGGGGAAACCCTTTGCCCGCCTGGCGTTGGATTGCCGGGGTTACAATGAATTTACGGAGAGACGTTAAACCGAGAAGTTGAAGAATTTTGGATGAAAAGAGCCTGTTGAGCCTGACAACTTTAGGGCAGGGGGTCGGCAGAAGAATTACAATGGATGGGAGTTTGAGCCAATGTAATTAGCTCAGATAAACGCAAAAGTTGCCGGGTGAAGCATATCACAGAGCCAGCCATTTTGCAATTTTATCAAAATTACAGGCCGTTTCATTATCTGGTTATATTGGTAGTGGCCTCAGCCACTTGCCGGGTCAGTTTGACCAGCGCTTTAGCTCCCAAACTTTCCGGTTTTGAAAGCACCAGCGGATTTCCCAGGCTGGCGGCCAGGTAAAATGCCTCGGGTGCGGGCGGAATAACCCCGGCCACACCAACTCCCACGGCCTTTTCTATTTCGGCGGGCATAATTATGGTGTTTGATTGCCCCCGCGTGACCAGCACCAGATGGGTGCGGTTGAGAACCCCCCAATCTCGCAGCAAAGATATATCCGCCTGGGCGCAAGCCAGAGAAACCGGCTCTGGCTCTGTAACCAGCAATATCCGGTCGGCCTTTTCCAGCGCCGCGCGGCTGGCATAATCGGCTATCAGGGGTAAATCTACAATAAGGTATTCTGTCTCTTTTAACAATATTTCGATAATTACTTTGACGTGTACCGGCGTTAATAAATTATCGGTAAATTGTTGGGGCGCAACCAGCACCCCCATACCCGAAGCGTGGCGTATCAGCCGGTGGGTTACGTCTTGAGGTTTAATCTGATTTGCTTCTAGGGCTAACAGGCCGCTCAAATCTTGCGATGGCGATAACCCCAGATTATGGACTACCGTACCGCGGTGGGCGCGCAGTTCAAGCAACGTTACGGTGTGTCCGCTTGTTGAAGCCAGTACCGCAGCCAAATTGACCGCAACGGTTGTAGCGCCAACGCCGCCTTTAACACCCGCTACAATCACCAACTCGTTTTTTGGTATTCTGGTTCGGCTGGCTCGCAGCAAAAGCGCGTTGGCCCTGGCCAACAGTTCTTTGGGTGAAGCCGGTTTTTCCACGTAATCGTCGGCGCCGGCCTCAAACCCCTCAAGCTTGTCATTAAGCTGGTGCTTGGCGCTTAAAATGATAATGGGTATCCACGAGGTAGCCGGGTCGGCTCGTAATCGCTGGCACACCTCTAAGCCGCTCATACCGGGCATCATGATATCTAAAATTATCAAATCGGGGTTAACGTTTTTAGCCTGAGTCAAACCCTCCAACCCGTTTTCTGCCACAGTTACCCGATATCCTGCTTTTTTAAATACATGCGTGGCCACGCTCAAAGCCATTTTATTGTCGTCAACAATTAACACGTGGTGCTGGGTTGTCATAATTTTTGACTCCCTGTCAATCAGCGTTGATTAGATTAAAGCCGTTTGAACGGCTATTGAAATATTCATCGTAGATATGTACCGATTTTTATAATCAATTGTAATTAATATTTTGAACTCTGACAATAATCTGGCCAATAATCTTTTTCGGCAAACAGGCTTCACCGATACTTTTGGCATTCTTTTATATGTGTCTTACAATAGTGTCTAATCGGTTGCCTGAAGGAAAAACCGGCGCGTCAAAGCGCGTTTTGACACTCCGGCGCCGTTGTTTCAAAGAAGAGAAAATCATGTCAATGCCAAAAACAGCCGAGCATAACCGTTTGGTCGACTCGCGGGAGCGCCGGGCCGATTGGAAAGAGTGGGGGCCTTATGTTAGCGACCGGGCCTGGGGCACCGTGCGAGAAGATTACAGCGCCACCGGCCAGGCCTGGGAATATTTTCCGCACGACCATGCCCGCAGCCGCGCCTACCGCTGGAATGAAGATGGTTTGGCCGGGGTCTGCAATCGCTTTCAAAATATCTGTATGGCCGTCGCCCTGTGGAATGAGCGCGACCCCATTATCAAAGAGCGCCTGTTTGGCTTGACCGGCAACCAGGGCAACCACGGCGAGGATGTGAAAGAATATTATTTTTACCTGGATAACACCCCCACCCACTCATATATGAAAATGCTCTACAAATACCCGCAAGTTGAGTACCCCTATCGCCTGCTGGTTGAAGAAAACCAGCGGCGGGGGCGGCACGAGCTTGAATTTGAATTGTATGACGCCCTGCGCGACGCCTTTGCCCAAAACCGTTACTTTGATATATTCATTGAGTACGCCAAAGCCTCTCAGGAGGAGATTCTCTGCCGCCTTACCGCTATTAATCGCGGCCCAGAGCCGGCCCCGCTGCACCTGCTGCCCCATCTCTGGTTTAGAAACGATTGGTCATGGGGGTACGACCGGCCCCGGCCCCAGTTGCGGCACATGGCCCCCGGCACGGTGCGCGGCCAACACCGCCACCTGGGCGAACGCTGGTGGTATGTTTCGCGTGCCGGAAATTCTCAAAATATTCCTTTCCTCTTTACCAATAACGACACCAACCTGGAGCGGCTTTTTGGCGCGCCCAATGCCCACCGCTACCTCAAAGATAGCATCAACGACGCCCTGGTTCACAGCCACCGGCAGCGGGTCAACCCCGAACAAACAGGCACAAAAGTAGCCGCCCATTTGCAAACTACCCTTGCGCCCGGCCAATCGTTTGAGGTGTGGACGCGCTTTGCCCCCGCTCAACTGGAGACCCCTTTTGACAACTTTACAGAAATTTTTGAACAGCGGCAGGCCGAAGCCGACGAATTTTACGCCGCTATTCAATCGCCCAAACTGAGCCGGGATGAGCGGCGTATCCAGCGGCAGGCTTTTGCCGGGCTGCTCTGGAGCAAGCAGTTTTACCACTACGGTATTGATTTGTGGCTGCAAGGCGACCCGGCCCAGCCGCCCCCGCCGGAGTCTCGCAAACATGGCCGTAATTCCAATTGGACGCACCTGTACAACCTGGATGTCATCTCCATGCCCGATAAGTGGGAGTACCCCTGGTACGCTGCCTGGGATTTGGCCTTTCACGCCCTACCGTTGGCCCTGCTCGACCCCGAATGGGCCAAGCGGCAGCTCATCCTCATGTTGCGCGAGTGGTACATGCACCCCAACGGCCAGATACCGGCCTACGAGTGGGCCTTTGGCGATGTAAACCCGCCGGTGCACGCCTGGGCCGCCTGGCGAGTCTACAAAATTACCCGTAACGTAACCGGCCAGGCCGACACCGTTTTTTTGGAGCGCGTGTTTCACAAATTGCTGCTTAATTTTACCTGGTGGGTTAACCGCAAAGACGCCCACGGCAACAATATTTTTGAGGGCGGCTTTTTGGGCATGGACAACATCGGCGTGTTCGACCGCAGCGCCGAGTTGCCGACCGGCGGCCACCTGGAGCAAGCCGATGGCACCGCCTGGATGGGAATGTATTGCCTCAACATGCTGGCCATTGCCCTTGAATTGGCCCGCACCGATATTGCCTACGAGGACGTAGCCACCAAATTTTTTGAGCACTTTATTTATATTGCCCAGGCTATTACCCACCTGCATGGCCGCGAAGGCTGGAGTTTGTGGGATGAAAATGATGGCTTTTTTTACGACATACTCCACACTCCTGATGGCCGCCACATTCCGCTGAAGCTCCGTTCTTTTGTGGGGCTGGTACCCTTATTTGCCGTGGAAACGCTGGAGCCGGCCCTGCTAAACAGATTGCCCCGCTTTCGGCGGCGCATGGAGTGGTTTATCAAATATCGGCCCCAACTGGTCGAAAATATCGCCTCGCTCACCCAGTCGGGCCAGGGAGAACGGCTTTTGCTTTCTATTGTTGACCGCCAAAAGCTGGCCCGTGTTTTGCCCCGCATGCTCGACGAGTCGCAGTTTTTATCTGATTACGGCTTGCGGACCCTCTCTAAACAGCACAGCCAGCAGCCCTACACCTTTCATGTCAACGGCCAAACCCATACCGTGCGTTATGAACCCGCCGAGTCGGGCAGCGGCCTGTTTGGCGGCAACTCAAACTGGCGTGGCCCCATCTGGTTTCCGGTTAACTATTTGATGATCGAATCGCTGCAAAAATACCATCACTATTACGGCGACTCATTTAAGGTTGAACTGCCGCGACACTCTGGCAATCAGGTTACGCTCAATCAGGCAGCCGCCGAGTTATCCCGCCGCCTGATGCGCCTCTTTTTGCGGGCTGAAGCTAATGGGGGGCGTCGGCCTGTGTTTGGCGCAGTAGATTATTTTCAAACCGACCCTCACTGGCGCGATTACATCCCCTTTTACGAATACTTTCACGGCGACATTGGCGCGGGCCTGGGAGCCAGCCACCAAACCGGCTGGACCGCGCTGGTAGCCAAACTGATTCAGCAAAGCGGCGGATTGGGAGAGTAAATATCCGCTCTTGCCAAGGCTCACCGGAATCTTAAAACATAACTTATCTTTTTACAGGAGCATTGCACCCTATGTCTAACTGGCAAAATTACCTGCAACAAAACAAAGAGCGCTTTTTGGAAGAATTGCTGGATTTTTTACGCATCCCCAGCATTTCGGCGCTGCCGGAACACGCCCCCGATGTGCAGCGCGCCGCCGGGTGGGTGGCCCAGCGAATGAAAGCCGCCGGCATTGAGCATGTGGAAATTCTGCCCACCGGCGGCCATCCCGTGGTTTATGGCGACTGGCTGCACGCGCCCGGCAAGCCAACCGTTCTGATTTACGGCCATTTTGACACCCAGCCGGTAGACCCGCTGGAACTGTGGGAGCACCCCCCCTTTGAGCCAACCCTCAAAGAGGGGCGCGTTTACGCTCGCGGCGCATCCGACGACAAAGGCAATATGCTGGTGCCTGTTTTAGCCGTTGAAGCCTTGCTGAAAGGCGGAGGCGGCGCGCCGGTCAACCTGAAATTTTGCTTTGAGGGTCAGGAAGAAATTGGCAGCCCCCAACTGCCGCAATTTATGCCCAACCATACAGAACGCTTTGCCTGCAACCTGGCTGTAAGCGCCGACGGCGGCCAGTGGAGCGAAACCGAACCCTCTATTTTGCTCTCGCTTAAGGGCGTGTGCGGGGTTGAAATTGATATTCAGGGGGCCAAAACCGACCTGCATTCCGGCATGCACGGCGGCACCATTCAAAACCCGCTGCACGCCATGGTGCGGCTGCTCGATTCCATGCGCAGCCCGGACGGCAAAATTTTGGTAGAGGGTTTTTACGACGATGTGGCCGAGCTGTCCGGCGCGGAGCGGGCCGAGATTGCCCGCGTGCCCTTTGACGAAGCTAGTCATCTGGCCCGGCTGGGCGTTAGCGACATATTTGGCGAGCCGGGCTACACCACCCGCGAACGCGCCTGGGTGCGGCCCACGCTGGAGATTAACGGATTGTGGGGCGGTTTTCAGGGCGAAGGTATCAAAACCGTGCTGCCCAACCGGGCGCGCGCCAAAATTACCTGCCGGCTGGTGGCCAATCAACACCCCCAAAAAATCATCGAGTTGCTGGCCGCGCATGTTAAAAGACACGCGCCCCCAGGCGCGCGGGTCAACATAACGCCGCTCTCGATTTTTGGCAAGCCCTACCAGATACCGGCTGACCACCCCGGCAATCAGGCTGCCCGCGCCGTGCATCTGGAGTTGTACGGTAAGGAGCCGTACTACATTCGCACGGGGGGCAGTATCCCCATTTGCGGCCTGTTTTTGGATTATTTAGGCGTTTACACCGTTGGCTTTGGTTTTGGCCTTGAGGATGAAGGCGCGCACGCCCCCAACGAGTTTTACCGGTTGAGCAGTTTTTACAAAGGGCAAACCGCTTACGGCAAGTTGCTGCACCGGCTGGCCGAGCAGCAGCTTTAGCCTCTATTTGTTCATTAAATAAGCAATTGCCTTTGTCAATTCGTCAAAGCTGTTAACAAAAACAATGTGCGGGCTGTCGGCCAGCATAAAGAGAATCTCGTTACGCAATTGCCGGCCCGCATTGACATACGCCACCAGATGGGAGTGAACCATATCGCCCACCCGCCGGCGCAGCGATTCATTATTCTTCAACTCGTCCAGTTCGCCCAGGCCAATGGGCGCAAATGTTTTGCCGCCGTTAAACCAAACAATGCTGACCCGCTTGCGGCGGGCGTCGTCCATAATTTCAAGCATGGTTACAGCCGAGATGGTTGTGGCCGTAATCTCGTACACGCGCAGTTTGGCCTGCTCCCGCGCCCGCTTTTCCTGGGGGCCGTCGATGCCCCAAATATAATCGCGCCCGTGCGTAGAGGGGTGGATTTGGGGGTCAAAATAGGGCCAGCCCTGCCTGTCCAGCCAGCGAGCCAGCGGGTCTCGGCCGGGGTTGCGCCTGGGGCCGGTTGGCCCTTGAATATTGCACGCGCCGCCGGTAAACAGCAGCGGCTCAGCGCCGGCCTGCATCATTTCAGATGTCAACAGCATTGATTTGGTTTTATCCAGCATGCCCTTGCTCCTTTTTTGACTCGTCCAGTAATCCTGCGGCCCGCGCCCGGTCCAAAACTCGCCTGGCAGTTTTAACCACCGGCATGTCAACCATTTTGCCATCCAGCGCAAACACGCCGCTGCCGGCGGCCTGGTGCGCCCGGTGCGCGTCGGCCAGCCGCTGCGCCTGGGCTATCTCCTCCGGCGAGGGGGCAAAAACGCGGTTGATGATTTCTACCTGCCGGGGGTGGATGGCCATTTTGCCCTCGTAACCCAAATTGCGCGCTTCGATGCACTCTTCTTCCAGCCGCTTCAAATCATTCAAATCGACCAGCACCATATCAATGGCTTGCAGGCCGTAGGCGGCTGCGGCCGTAACCACCGCGCTGCGGGCGTAAAACACCTCCCAGCCAGCGCGGGTGCGCCGCGCGCCGATATCGCCGGCCAAATCTTCCGCGCCAAACATTAGCGCCGCCAGCCGGGGGCCGGCCTGGGCTATTTCTTTCAGGTTCATAATGCCCAAGGCGGTTTCCACAATGGCCAGCAGCCGGATAGAGTTTTGCGGCCAGCCGCACTCCCGTTCGGCCTGGTCAAGAAAATTGCCGACGCGCTGCACCTGCGCCGCGCTCTCAATTTTGGGCAGCGCGTAGCCGTCGGCGCGGGCGTTGATGGTTGCCTCCAAATCGGCCTGCCAAAAAGGGGTGTCGAGGCCGTTCAGCCGAATCAACCGCTCGCTGCGGCCAAAATCAAGCGTTTGCAATGCCTGGCTTACGGTGCGGCGGGCCTGCTCTTTTTGGTTCAGAGCCACGCTGTCTTCCAGGTCCATCACAATACTATCAACATCCATCTGCGCGGCCTTGCTGATTTTACGCAGGCTATCGCCGGGCATATACAGCACCGAGCGCCGGATTGGGGGCATAAGCGTCTCCTTGTTCTACGTACCACGCTTCAGCATCAGCATGGTGCGCTCAAACTCAATTACCACCACGCCATGCTGGTTATGGCCAATGTGTTTGAAGCGCACAATCCCCTGGTTGGGCCTTGATTTTGACTCGCGTTTGCTGAGGATTTCGGTTTCCACGTAGAGGGTATCGCCGTGAAACATAGGGTGCGGGTGTTTGACGCTCTCATAGCTGAGGTTGGCGACCAGCGTGCCCTCGGTCAATTCCGGTACGGTTAGCCCCACGGCCAGGCCAAGGGTAAAAATGCCGTTGACCAGCCGCCGGCCAAATTCGGTTTTGGCGGCAAAATCCTCGTTAACGTGCAGCGGTTGGGGGTTCATTGTCAGCGCGGAAAACAGCACGTTGTCCATCTCGGTGATGGTCCGTCCCAGGCTGTGCTTGATAATTGCGCCCACTTCAAGCTCTTCAAAATATTTTCCGCCCATCGCGCCTCCTCAAAGCGGGGCTATTTAATATGCACCGCCAGCCCCAGCGCCGCCTCCGCCGCTTCCATCAACGGCTCGCTCAGGCTGGGGTGAGGGTGCAGCGTTTCGGCCAAATCGGTCAGGGTGGCGCCCATTTCCAGGGCCAGCGCGGCTTCGCCAATCAGCGAGTCGGCCTGCGGCCCCACAATGGTGACGCCCAGCAGCACCTCATGGGCTTTGTCGGCTACAACCTGGGTAAAACCATCCCTGGCGTCAAAGGTCAGCGCCCGGCCATTGGCCCCCAGCGGAAAGCGGCCGGCGATAACTTCGTAGCCCAATTCTTCGGCCTGGGCCACGGTCAGGCCAACAGCCGCCACGGCCGGGTCGGTCCAGGCCACGCGGGGAACGGCCTGCGGCGCGTATTGGGCCGGGCGTCCGGCAATGCTTTCGGCAGCCACCTTGCCTTGTTTAAATGCCAGGTGGGCCAGCGCCGGGCCGCCGGTTACGTCGCCCACGGCGTAAATGGCCGGGTTGCCGGTTTGCATCCGCTCGTTGACCTGCGCAAAACCGCACTCATCCAGTTTGACCCCGGCTTTGTCCAGATGCAGTTTGCCGGTGCGCGGAATCAGCCCGTTGGAAACAACCACGCAGGCTGCGTCGCCGGCAGCTTGGGCCGGGTCGGACACTTTGGTTTGCAGGGCAACGCCCAGCTTTTTCAATCTGGCCTGCACCAGCCGCCCGGCCGAGGCGTCGAACTCGCTCAAAAGTTGTTGGCCTTCGGGCAGCAGCAAATGGACATCCACGCCCAGCTTGGCGTAGATGGTAGCCAGTTCAGCCGCAATGTAATCCCCGCCGATAACGGCCAGGTTGTCGGGCAGAGTGGTCAAACCCAGCGCCTGGCTGGGAGTCAGCACCCGTTCGCCGTCAAACGGCAGGCCAGGCAGGGGCGCGGCATCGGCCCCTACGGCGATGATGCAGTGGTCAAAAATAAAGCGTTTGGCGCCATATTCGGCCTCAACGCGCAGTTCGTTTTTGTCCAGAAAAAAGGCAGAACCTTGCACAAACTCCACCTTGCGATGGTCGAGCAGCAGTTTGACCCCCTTTGAAAGCCGCTCTACCACGCCATCTTTCCATTTTTGCATTTGCGGCAGGTCAATCTGCGGCGGGCCGGCGGTCAGGCCCATTTCGGCGGAATTGGCTATCTGCCAGGCCCGGTCGGCGGCGTTGAGCAGCGCCTTGGCGGGAATACAGCCCTGAAGCAGGCAGGTACCGCCCGGCTGACCGGGGTCAATCAGCACTACCTCTTTGCCCAACTGCGCGGCTCGCAGAGCCGCCACATAACCGCCCGGCCCCGCTCCCAGAATGGCAACTTCAATAGTGGTCGCTATATCACCAACAACCATCAGACCAGCTCCAGCAAAAGCAGGTTGGGGTTGTTGAGCAGGGCCGTGAGGCGGCGCAGAAACTGGCCGGCCCCGGCGCCATCAATCAGCCGGTGGTCGTAGCTGAGGGCCAGCGGCAGAATAGGCCGGGCCACAATCTGGCCGTTTTCTACAATGGGCCGCTCCTCGATGCGGCCCGTGCCTAAAATAGCCACTTCCGGGTGGTTGATGATGGGCGTGCCCATGCGCCCGCCGTAGCTGCCAAAATTGGTAATAGTAAAAGTGCTGCCGGTTAGCTGCTCGACGCTCAGTTTGCGCTGCTGGGCCAGGTCGGCCAGCCGTTTCAACTCGGCCCCAAGCTGAATGAGGTTGAGCCGGTCGGCATGTTTGACAACCGGCACCAGCAGGCCATCGGGTACGGCGGTGGCTACGCCAATGTGGTAGTAGCGATGATGCAGAATTTTTTGCCGGGCCATATCCAGCGAGGCGTTGAGATAGGGGTTTTCCTTGAGCGCCTGCACCACGGCTTTGATGATAAAGGGCATGTAGGTCAGGCGAACGCCCCGCTCCTCGGCCTGGGGTTGCAACTCCCGGCGCAGGGCCACCAGTTGGCTGACTTCCACCTCTTCAAAGCTGGTTACGTGGGGAATCTCCCAGGCCAGTTCCATACGCTCGGCAATGCGGCGGCGCAGTCCTTGCAGCGGCTCCTCTTCGACAATTTCCTGGCCGGGTTGACGCGCCGGCGGCGGGACAGGAGGTTCAGCGACAGGCTGCGGCGGGGCAACAGCTTTGGCCGGCTCCTCTTTGGGGGCAGTTTTAAGTTGCTCCACGTACTGTTGCACATCTTCCGGCAGCACGCGCCCGGCCGGGCCGCTGCCCGGCACGTCGGCCAGATTGACGCCCAATTCCAGGGCCATTTTACGCACCGCCGGCGCAGCCAGCACCCGCTGGCCCGGCCCGGCAATGCCCACCGTGGCTTTTGAGGCTGCGTTAGCCTGCTTGCCGTTAGACGACTTGGGCGCAGCCTGCTGCCGGCTGTCTTCGGTGGCGATGGTGATGATGACATCGCCCACGTGGGCCAGCGTGCCCGGCTCGGCTCTGATTTCAGACACCGTGCCGCCCACCGGCGAGGGGATTTCAACCACGGCTTTGTCGGTTTGAATCTCCACAATCGGCTGGTTGGCCTTGATGGTATCGCCGACGCTGACCAGCCAGTTCAAAATTTCGGCCTCGTGAATGCCTTCGCCCACGTCGGGCAGTTTGAATTGGTACATAGTTGCTCCTTGAGGGGTGGTTAGTAAACAGTAATTTGTAATTAGCCTTCCAGTTAATCAATTACTATTTACCAATTACTAATCAACTGACTTACGGTTCCAGCGCGCGGTAGATTGCTTTGGCCACGCGCTCGGGGGTGGGGATGAAAAAATCCTCCAGCTTGGGCACGGGGAAGGGGGTATCCGGCCCGGTAACGCGCTCAACAGGTTTGAGCAGCGAGTAGAGAGCGTGCTCGTTGATAACGGCAATCACCTCGGCGCCAACGCCGCCGGTGCGGGCGGCCTCGTGAACGACGACGGCCCGCCCGGTTTTGGCGACAGACTCGGCGATGGTCTCTTCATCCATGGGGGCAATTGTGCGCAGGTCAACAACTTCAACGGTGGCGTTGGCGGCCTGCTCTACCTGATTGGCGGCTTCCAGGGCTACTTTGACCATAGCCCCGTAGGCAAACACGCTTACATCGCTGCCCTCTTTGACTACCGCAGCTTTGCCAATGGGGATGGTGTAGCGGTCTTCCGGCACCTCTTGCCGAAAAGAGCGATACAACTTCATATGTTCCAAAAACATAACCGGGTCCGGGTCCTCGATGGCGGCGTGGAGCAGCCCTTTGGCATCGTAAGGGTTGGAGGGGATGACTACCTTGATGCCCTGAATATGCATGTAAAGGGCCTCGACGCTATCGGAGTGCATTTCTGGGGTGCGGACGCCGCCGCCAAAGGGGGCGCGGATAACTACCGGCGCGGTAAAAACCCCGCCGGAGCGGTAGCGCAGCCGCGTTACCTGCGAGGCAATTTGGTTGAAGGAGAGAAAGCTGAAGGCGGCAAATTGAATCTCGACGATGGGGCGCAGGCCGTACATGGCCATGCCCAGCGAGGTGCCGATAATGCCGGATTCGGCCAGCGGGGTGTCGAACACGCGCTCTTCGCCAAAGCGCGCTTGCAGGCCGTCCGTTACCCGAAAGACGCCGCCATTTTTGCCGACATCTTGCCCAAAAATAAGCACGCGGGGGTCTTGCTCCATTTCATAAGCCAGGGTGTTGTTAATGGCTTGAACCATAGTCCAGTTTGGCATAGTTGTAACTCCTTGAAAGCTACTCCAGACCTCAAAGGTTTCAAAAACCTTTGAGGTCTTCATTTCATCATAATCTTACAAACCCAAATCTTTCAATAATTGTTCTTGCTGACGCCCAAGTTGGGGCGTCATTTGGGCAAAGATATGTTGAAAGTGCTGGTCTGGGTGGCGGGCAGGCAGCGACTCGTAGTCGGCCAGGGCGTCTTCAAATTCTGCCTCAACATCCCGGAGAATTTGCTGCTCCTGAGCCTCGGTGAGCATATTGTGCTCGATTAAAAATTTACGGTAACGGGTAATGGGGTCGCGCCTGGCCCATTCTTCCAACTCCTCCTCCGGGCGATATTTGGTGGGGTCGTCGGCGGTGGTGTGCGCCCCCATGCGATAGGTCAGGGCTTCGATAAGGGTTGCCCCCTGGCCGGCGCGGGCGCGCTCGGCGGCATCGGCCACAGTTTGATACATGGCCAGCACGTCGTTGCCATCTACCAGACAGGCGGGCACGCCAAAGCCGGGGCCTCGCCCGGCAATGGTGGCGGCAGCCGTTTGTTTTTCTCTGGGGGTGGAGATAGCCCAGCCGTTATTTTGCACCACAAAGATGACCGGCGCTTTGAAGACTCCGGCAAAGTTGAGGGCTTCGTTAAAATCGCCCTCGGAGGTGGCCCCATCGCCGCAGCCAACCACAGCAACATGGGGTTGGCTACTGTATTTGGCGGCCTGGGCAATGCCAACGGCGTGCAGCACCTGCGTGCTCAGCACGATTTGAAAGGGGATACAGCGGGCCTCAAAGGGATGGGCGTCGGCAATATCGCCGCCCCACTGCTTGAGCTGGGCAAAGAAGGGAACGCCTTTAACGTGGTAGCCTAAAAACTCCCGGTAGGAGCCGAGCAGCCAGTCTTCGGGCTGAAGGGGGGCAGCCATGCCTACGTTGGCCGCTTCCTGGCCGTTTAGCTGGGCAAAGGTACCCATGCGGCCCTGGCGCTGCAAGGCCACCATCCGGTCGGAGATGAACCGTCCAAAAACCATCCAGTGGTAGAATTGAATAAACTGCTCGCCAGACAGGTCGGGCAGCGGCCCGACGACCTTGCCTTCGGGGTTGATTATCTGGTGTGCGGACTCATTGATGGCAGGGGCTACATGGTTAACGACTAAAGACATTTGACCTTCCTTTCATTAGCAAGTCAGACGCCCCTGCCGTAAGTTTCAGGCGCGGGCGCCGGTTTCCAAACCCAGGTCCTGGAGCAGGCGCGCTTTTTGGCGCTGAAGCTGGGGCGGCATGTCGGCGTAAATGTGTTCAAATTGCTGCTGTGGGGTGGGGTCGGGCAGAGCTTCGTAGGCTTTAATAACTGCCTGAACTTCAGTTTCAACCTCATGTTGCAGGGTTTCATCATCGGCCTGGGTTAGAATGTTATGGTTGGTTAAATATTTGCGGAAACGAATTATCGGGTCTCGCCGGGACCATTCCTCGACTTCGGTTTGGGCGCGGTATTTGGTGGGGTCGTCGGCGGTAGTGTGCGCGCCCAGCCGGTAGGTTATGGCCTCGATGAGGGTTGGGCCTTGGCCGGCGCGGGCGCGGGCAATGGCATCGGACACAACCTGGTAGACGGCCAGCACATCGTTGCCATCTACAATGGCGCCGGGGATGCCAAAGCCGGGGCCTCGGTCGGCAATATGTTCGGCGGCGGTTTGTTTTTCTCTGGGGGTGGAGATGGCCCAGCCATTGTTTTGGATAATAAAGATGACCGGCGCTTTGAAGACTCCGGCAAAGTTGAGGGCTTCGTTAAAGTCGCCCTCTGAGGTGGCGCCGTCGCCC
Source organism: uncultured Caldilineaceae bacterium (assembly GCA_964486935.1). Lineage (GTDB taxonomy): Bacteria > Chloroflexota > Anaerolineae > 4572-78 > J111 > CAZAPG01. The sequence continues at coordinate 61,524 of CAZAPG010000025.1, forward strand.
ACAGCGGTCATCACAACATCAGGTTTACCATTATACTTAATTGCCTGCGCAACGCCAACAGCGTGCAGGGTTTGGGTACTCAACACCACCTGAAAGGGCGGGGCGTTGATTTCGCGGGGGTAATTGTCGGCAATGTAGCCGCCCCACTGTTTCATAAGGGCCAGCATGGGCGCGCCTTTAATCATGTGGGCCAAATTTTCGCGGTATGAAGCCACCAGCCAATCTTCTTTTTTGAGCGGGGCGGCCATGCCCACGTTAACAGCTTCCTGGCCAATGTGCGGGGCAAAGGTGCCCATGCGCCCCTGCCGTTGCAGGGCAACCATCTGGTTGGAGTAGGCGCGGCCAAGCAGCATCCAGCGATAAAATTCAATCAGCTTTTGCGGGGATAGCTCCGGGATAGGGCCGATGATTTCGCCGTCGGGCCGCAGCACCCGGTAAATTTTATCAACAACGTGAAAAGATATTTGGGGCCTGGTTATAATCTGGTCTGGCATAAATAATGACATATCTAGACTCCTTTCCGTAAATCGCGTTCAATGACCATTTCTACCCGGTGGCGGGCGTCGTCAATGTGCCTGGCCAACAGGTCGGCGGCCAGTTGCTCGTTTTGTTGGGCAATGGCGTTGATGATTTGCTCATGTTCGTCAACAAATTTGGCCAGATTGGAAATGCTGGACAGGCTTTCCTGGCGGGCGTTGGCGTAAACTTCTACCGTTGCGGTTAAAATAGTACCCATTATTTCAACCAGCAGCGGATTTTTGGAGGTTTCGACAATGGCCAAATGAAAATCCATGTTAGCCTGGTAGGCCAGGTCTCTGTCGTTCAATCCGGCGGCATATTGCCGGTTTAATTCCCGCAGCCGTTTCAAATTGGCTTCGGTGCGGCGTTGGACGGCCAGGCAGGCGGCCTGGGTTTCGATAATCCGGCGCACCTCAAACAGGTGGTCTACCTGGCTGCGCTCTTGAAACAACACCTGCGTGAGCGACTCGACCGCGCCCTCAAGGCTATGCTGGCGCACGTAAGCGCCATCTCTGGGGGTAATTTCAATCACGCCCATGCCTTCAAGCACGGCCAGCGCCTGCCGCACCGAGGTTCGGCTGACGCCCAGGTGGTCGGCCAGTTCTCGTTCAGGCAGCAACTGGTCGCCCGGAGCCAGTTCGCCCTGTTTGATTGACTCCCGAATTTGCTCGACTACCTGAACGTAGACCGGCTTGCGAGAGGTTTTTCTTTTGAAGCTGCCCTGTGTAGCTGTTCCCGCTTCCATTGTTGCGCTCCAGCATCTCGGTTTTTATTGGTGGTCTGTAACTGGTATTACCAAGATACTACCACCATTATACCATATTGCAGGTAAGGGTCAAGAGGTTTGTAACCATAACCTTTAAAATCTGGGAGACGGACCGCAGCGGCGCTGCCGCACCGGGTGATGAAAAAAGTAGGGGGAACACCCCCTACCCAAAAGGCGGGCACAGGCAAGCCCCCCGGCCTGCGGCGCTATTTTCACAGGAGTTGACAAGCAATTATGGCTGTGATATTGTTAGTTGAGTAAATCCCAAAAATCCCAAAGAATACAGGGTTTTAAACACAATGATTTTATTGGCAGACAATCAACCCACAATTCATCAGGTAATAGCAGGTTTTGATTGTTCAGGCCGGCTTCATGCTAATTTGAAACTAAATGCCCTTTGGCAGCCCGCAACTTTTCTTTGTAAAAAGAAGAAATAAATGCAATGGATTGGACACCTTGTAAAAACGCGGGCAATGCGCATTGCTCGCGTTTTTTAATTTACACTTCGGATTAATATTTTACGTTTTGCAAATTATCAGTACAATTTTTATGTAAAAAGTATCGGTTCTTTTCCCTTTAACAAGGAGACAAACACAATGGCAGTGCTTCTGTTGAACGCAAGCTACGAGCCTCTGGCCGTCATTCCGCAGCGCCGGGCCATGTCGCTGTTGCTGCGCGGGCGGGTTGACGCTGCCACTGAAGATGCCGTCACTATTCAGGGCGCTTCAAGCGAGCTTCGTATCCCTACGGTCATTCGGCTGCGGCGCTATATTAACGTGCCGCGCCGGGGGGCGCGCTGGAGTCGCCGGGGGGTGTTGCAGCGAGATAATTACTGCTGCATCTACTGCGGCATTCAGCCGGGCCAGGTTCAGCGAAGTCAGATATTAGGCAAAGGGGATTTTACGGTTGACCACCTGATTCCTCGTAGCCGGGGCGGTAAAAATAGTTGGGGCAACACCGCTTGCGCCTGCCCGGTTTGCAATAACCGCAAGGGAGGCCGCACGCCCCATGAAGCCGGGATGTCTTTGCGCTGGGAGCCAAAAACGCCCCGCGTGGATTATCTGGTGGCCTCGGGCGAAATTCCGGCGGCCTGGAAAGTGTATTTAACCATTTAGGTCTCTGGCCGCGTCAAGTGTAGAAAGGGCAACCCTTTGCTTGTCTCTGCAAAACCCGGAGTCAATTAAGGCAATCCCGTATTAAGCCAAACAGACCCTGCCGGTAAACAAGGCGGGGTCTATTTTTTAGGCAAAGCTCCGCTTTGCAAGCGTTACTCCCGATGGCTGTAATAATCTCTTTCCACGGTTTGGCCGGGGGCCAGGTCGAACCTGCCTACAATACTCTCCAGCCACTGGCCGGTGGGGGTGTGAACAATGTACTGGTACAAACCCGGCTCCAGCACAAATTCATGTTGCTGGTGAGGCGGAACCAGCGCCGAGGCAGGCGTTGGGCCGGTCACATCAACAATTAAATCGTGGCCGGTGGGATTTTGAAACACAAATGCGGTTCGCGCTGAAACCGGCGCAGGCGGCAACGGCGTTGGACTGGGCAGGATGTCTGCGGGCGGGTTCACAATGGTAGAAGTCACCAATTGAATTGGCGGCGGCTGGGGCGTGGGGCTGGGCAGCCGGGTGGGCAGCAGCGTGTCGCTAACCGAGGCGTTAATTTGGGTGGGGGCGGGCTGGCTAATTTGGGTGGGCGTAATCACCGCCGGGGGCAGAGTTTTTTGGGTTGTGGGCAGCGGAATAGTAGTTGTAACCATAAGGGGCGGGGCTGTGGGCGATTGCGCCTCGGCTTGCCGGACGCCCAATTCGTAACCGGCCCAGGTAAACAACCCGGCCAAAAAGGTGAGTATAACCAGCCCGCTGCACAGGTATAAAAACGATTTGAGGGTGACGGCCCGGCGGGGTTGCTGACCGCCAATTGGAGCCAGGTTGTCAAACCTGTTTGCCGGGCGATGATGCTGCTGGGCCATTGCCAGCGCCCGAATAAATTCTGCACCGGTATTGTAGCGCAACTCTACCCCCTTGGAGAGCATCCGGGCTACCACTTTGCTCATGCCTACCGGCACTCTGGCGCTAACCTGATACAATGGCCGCGGCTGAAGATGCGTTTGGGCGTGCAGCACGGTTGAAGCCGGGCCGGTGAAAGGCGGCTTTTTGGCCAGCATTTGGTAGCACAAAATTCCCAGGGCGTACAGGTCGGCGGGGCGGCTGGGGCCTTGTCCCTGGGCGCGTTCCGGGGCCAGCGTTTCCGGGCAGGTAATGGCCGCCGCATTTTTAGGCAGGTTGTGCCCAAACATGGCCTGGGTAAGTCCAAAATTGGCAATCAGTACATGATTATCCAGCCCCACGTAAATTTGTTGGGCCGACAGGCTACCGTGCATCACCGATTTTTGATGGGCATAATCCAGGGCCGAGGCAATTTGCGCGGCAATCAACTGCATACGCTGGAGCGAAAAGGGGCCGTCGCGCTCGATAATTTCGGCCAGGGTGGGGTAATCAACCTGAGATTGAACCCAATAAAGCCAGCCGCCATCTTGCCGGGCCGCTTCTGTGATAACAATGTTGGGGTGTTCCAGTTGGGCTGCCTGCCGGGTAACTTGCCCCAAGCGCCGCACAAAAAACTCATCGGCGGCAAATAAGGGCGTAACTACCCAAATGAGTACGGGCGATTGGTCAGACTTACGCCGGCCCCGATACACCACAAAGTAATCATCCTGGCTTTGTTCGGTTTCAATAAAATAATCTGACAATTCAATATCGTTGCTGGCAACCATGGCAGGCTCCTTTGGACTGCTAAAACCATCATAATCTGCTTTGCCCGTTATACGTTGCGCTGTCAGGCTTCCTTCAGCCGTTTGACAGTGACCCGACATAATAAAGTCAGCAGTTTGCCCACGCTTATCCAGCGCTTGCCCGGTGTTGACGCCGTTGCATTTCGGACTAAGATATCACTAACCTGGGCAAGAAACAGGCAATTACTCTTGCCCGGTGGGCAAGAATTTGACTCATAAGGTGATAATCAGCATTTTCAGAGGCGCAAACAGGCGGCCTCGCGCCGGCAAAATGAGGCGGATGTTCTTTAGAAAGAAAAAATGTTGATGATGGGGTATACTAAATAACAGACAACTTTGTGCTTGAAACGTTATAACCAACAGGTGAAACCTCATGAATGAACAATTAAGCATTTGGAAAGAGAAATACCCGGACAAGTTTGCCGCTGAAAATTTTATTTTCAAACGTATCAAGCGGGGCGAAAAAATTTTTATCAGCACCGGCTGCGGGCAACCGCAATACCTGCTGCAAGCGTTGGTCAATTATTTGGAGTCTCACCCCGGCGCTTTTTTTGATACCGAAGTATTTCACGTGTGGAATTTGGGGGTTGCCCCTTACGCCGACGAAAAATTTAGAGATAATTTTCGGCTCAACTCGTTTTTTGTGTCAGACAGCACCAGAGACGCGGTCAATAAAGGATTGGCCGATTACACGCCCATCTTTCTTTCTCAGGTGCCAGAGTTGTTTTACCGGCGGCTGGTTCCCCTTGATGTGGCCCTGATTCAAACCTCGCTGCCCGATGAACACGGCTATGTAAGCCTGGGCATTAGCGTTGATATTTCCAAAGCCGCCGTTGAAAGCGCCGAGCTGGTGATTGCCCAGGTAAATGCCCATATGCCCAGAATTCACGGCGACGGCTTTATTCACCTGCAAGATATTGATTTTGTAATTCCCTACGATGAACCCATTCTGGAATTTCACCCCAGGGTTGTAGATACAGAGGTGATTGAGCAAATTGGCAGCCACGTTTCAAACCTTATTCAAGATGGCGATACCCTTCAGGTGGGCTATGGCAGCACAACCAATGCTGTGTTAGCCCATCTTGATAATAAAAAGCAGTTGGGCATTCACACCGAATTGCTATCGGATGGTATTGTGGAATTGATGGAAAAAGGCGTTATTGATAATACCCAAAAATCACACAACCGGGGGCGTACTGTAGCCACGTTTGCCATGGGGTCGCAAAAAACTTATGAGTTTCTTAATGATAACCCTACAGTAGAATTTAGAACGGTTGATTACACTAACGACCCGTTAGTTATTGCCAAGCACGATAATATGATCGCTATCAACGGAGCGCTGCAAATAGATTTAACGGGCCAGTCTACCGCCGAATCAATTGACCAGCTATTTTTTGGCGGCATTGGGGGTCAGGCAGATTTTATGCGAGGGGCCATGTTTGCCCAAGATGGCAAAACCATTTTAACTCTTCCTTCAACTTCGGAAAGCGGCGAGCACTCGCGGATTGTGCCGCTTTTAAGAGAGGGGGCCGGGGTTACGCTCAACCGGGGCGACATCCATTATGTGGTAACAGAGTACGGGATTGCCTATCTGCACGGCAAAAACATTCGCGAGCGGGCCATGGAACTGATTGCCATTGCCCACCCAAAATTTAAACCCTGGTTAGTAGAAGAAGCCAAACGGTTGAACTTAATTTACAAAGACCAGGCCTTTATCCCTGGTAAGGCCGGCGAGTACCCCGAAGAGTTGGAAACCTACCGCACTACCAAAACCGGGCTGGAAATATTTTTAAGGCCGGTAAAAATCAGCGACGAGCCGCTGTTGAAAGACTTTTTCTACTCTCTTTCAGACGAAAGTTTGCGCCGCCGGTTTATGGGGGCGCAAAAAAGTATGCCCCACGAACGCCTGCAAGATTTTGTAGTAATTGATTACACTCGCGACCTTGTTATTTTAGCCCTGCTCACCCACGATGAGGAAAAAGAAGAGGTGATTGGCATCGGCCAATTCAACATTGATGAAGTGACCCACACCGCCGATGTAGCCTTTGCCGTTAGCGATGATTATCAGGGCCAGGGGGTTGGCGCCCAACTGCTGGCTTACCTTACCTATTTAGCCAAAAAGCGCGGCTTGCTGGGCTTTACCGCCGACGTGCTGGCCGACAATTGGCGCATGATTAGATTATTTGAAAAAATGGGATTTGATATAAAAAAGCGGCTCGAAGCCGGTACCTATGAATTAACGATGATGTTCAAGAGGGATGTGGAAAAGCGCAAAGGCACAGGTAATTTATAATAACAGGGCCGCATCAATTTTTTGCAGGGGACATCCGGCCCTGGCCAGTTCATCCATTAACAGGCGAAAGCTTAATTGACGCTCATCAAACACAATGTTCAATTCCTGCGTTTCCAGGGTGATGTTTAGCTCTTCAACGCCAGCTAATTTACCCAGCGCCGCTTCCAGATTGTTAGCCACTTCTTGTGTTAAGTTGACAACGCGCAAAGCTTTGAACTCCATAAACAAAGAGTCTCCTACTTTTTGAGGACTACGCCAATTACACCTTAAACTCATTGCTGTCAATCTCGGCTGTTTTATCTATGTTATGATAGATGAGGTATCCTCCCGCCTGATTTTTATGAGTCAACAAGCCAAGCCCTTTTCACTCCTTGCTCCATATAAACAAGCATAAACGCAAATAATTTGAACTGATAGTGACACATGTCATCTCATCTACAGACAATTGTCCTGTCTTGTAAATAAAAAAACGCCCTGCTAACCGGGGCGTTTTTTAGATTGATTGAGATAAAAAATTCTATTCCAGGGTTTCAAGATAATCATCAAGATTGTGGCGCACGGCGTAGGCGGTGGCTTCAGCCCGATTAGATAACCCCAGCTTGCCAAAAATACTGCTTACATAATTGCGAACCGTACCTTCGCCCAGGTGCAGCGTGGCGGCAATTTCTTTGTTGGTTTTGCCGTGAGCTATCAGGCCCAAAACCTTCAATTCCTGGTCGGTTAAATCAACAAAGGCTTCTACCCGGGTGGCCTCGCGCAGTTTGGCCAGCACCTGGCCGGTTACGCTGGGGTCAAGCAGCGCCTCGCCCCGCGCCACGGTTTCAATGGCCCGCAGCAAATCATCGTTGCCCACCTGTTTTAATACGTAACCCACCGCCCCCGCCGAAATAGCGTTAAACAGCAGCTCATCCTCGGCAAAAGAAGTCAGCATAATTACTTTGATGTGGGGATGGTTTTTAACAATTTCCCGGCACGCTTCGATGCCGCTGCCATCGCTTAAGCGAATATCCATCACCACAATATCGGGTTGGTATTCACCGGCGCGCCGAATGGCCTCGCCAACCGAGCCGGCTTCGGTCACAACTTCCCAGCCCGGCTGCCGCTCCAGCAGGTTTTTTAGGCCATACCGCACCACTTCGTGGTCGTCAACAAGCATAATGCGGACCACTTACCTACCTCCACAATTGTATCCACAACGGTTGATACATATACCCGTCGATTGTACCCCGCGTTGGCTTTACATGCAAGTGTTATGCTTATTATAATTCAATTTGATTGTGGGCTGCCCTTAACCATGCTATACTTTCTTAAAACATTTGTAAACAGAATCTAATGAGTCAAACCGATAAAACCAAAGAACAATTACGCCAGGAAATAACCCAATTGCGCCGCCAGCTTGCTGTTTTACAAGCCTCGGAAACAAATTACAAGCGGGCCAAAATTACCTTTTGGGAAAGCCAGGCCCAAATTGCCAGCATTTTAGATACGGCCAACGAGGGGATTATTTCAATTGACCAATCGCAGCGCATTATTTTGTTTAACAAAGGCGCGGAAAGAATTTTTGGCTACGCCGCCGATGAAATAATTGGCCAACCCCTTGACATTTTGCTGCCCGGCCAGCTTCAGGCTGCGCACCGTAGCCATGTAAAAGATTTTTCCAACTCTAACGATACCGCCCGCCTGATGGGCGAACGCCAGGAAATATTTGGCCGCCGCAAAAATGGTCAGAAGTTTCCGGCCGAGGCCTCCATTTCCAAACTTGAGGTTGGCAGCCAAAAAATATTTACCGCCGTGCTGCGAGACGTAACCGAGCGCAAGCTGGTAGAGCAGGAGCGCGAAAAACTTATTACAGAATTGCGAACCCTTAACGAAACGGCGCGGGCAATATCGGCAGAGCTTTCCAGAGAAGATGTTTTGCAAAAAATTGCCGATGCCGCCCGCGCGCTGATAAAAGCCAGATATGCTGCTTTGGGCCTGCACGATGGTCAGGGGCATCTTTCTCAATTTATTACATCGGGGGTTGGCCCGGAAGAAAAGGCCAAAATAGGCCCGCTGCCCATTGGCCGCGGCTTGCTGGGGTTGCTGCTGTATCAGGGCGAATCGATGATTGTGAATGATGTGGCCGGCCACCCCGATTCGGTGGGCTTTCCCGAACATCACCCGGCGATGCAGTCGATGCTGGGCGTGCCAATCTTTTCAAAAGGGGAGTTAATTGGGGGTCTTTATTTAACCGATAAAGAAGATGGCTCTGATTTTAACGAAACCGACCGCCAACTGGTTGAAATGCTGGCCCTGCAGGCGGCCATTGCCATCGAGAATTCCAGCCTGTATGAGCAAACGCAACGATTGGCCATTTTTGAAGAGCGCGAACGCTTTGCCCGCGATTTGCACGACGGCATTATTCAATCCATTTATGCGGTTGGCCTCACCCTGGAGCAGATTAAACTGGACATCTCATCTATAAATAATGTAACCGCCGAGCAAATTGACCTGAGCTTAAAAAGCCTGGCCAGCGTTATTCAAGACCTGCGTAATTATATTTTTGACTTGCGGCCGCAGGCCCTCAAGTATCGAGGGCTTAGAGCCAGGTTAGAAGGGTTGATTAAAGAGTTGCGGGTCAATACCCTTATGCTCATTGAAAGTAAAATTAGCCCGGATATTGACTTGTACCTGAGTGATATGCAGGCCAGCCACGTCTTTCACATTGCTCACGAAGCTCTGGCTAATGCCGCCCGCCATGCCAGAGCCAATAAAATTTACCTCAGCCTGCTTAGAGAAGGTGAAAAGGTAATGCTGGTTATTGAAGATGACGGGATTGGCTTCAAGTCAAAACCAAAGGTGAAACCGGGCCACCGGGGGCTGGCCAATATGCGCACGCGAGCCTCTGAAATAGGCGGGCTGCTACAAATTGATAGCGCCGTTGGAAAAGGAACGCGCCTGAGTTTAACCTTCCGGTGCAACCTCCCCAAAAATTAATTTTTACGGGCTTAATCGCATCCGGGTAGCCCGGAGTCTGTGTCCAATGGTTAAGGCTACACGCCTGAGTAACTCATAGCCAAAGTGATGGTCTTCTTGGCATTTTTGACGAATGGGCTGGCCGTCAAATTCAATCGCCGTTGTGTTTTGCACAACCATGGCATTAAAATGCCAGTGATAAGGTGGAATTAGCCACGACCAGCCTAAAAGCTCGCCCTTACCCAAAGATTGAATGGTGGTAAATCCTCGACCCACCACAAACGTGCCCAGCGCCACCGAACCCTGTTGAATTAAATAAAAATTTTGGGCCGGCTCTTCCTCGCGCAAAATATAATGGCCCGGCTCGTAGTGAACCTGCCGGGCGCAGTCGGCTAAAAATGGCAGGTATGATGGGTCAAAATCCTTAAAAAAAGGTTGTTCGGCAATAATCTTTTGAAGAGCCGCCATTGGCTAATCCCTTTCTGCGGTACTGTTTATGTTTCGGCCCAGGCCTGAACCACCATGCGGAAAATATCAGATTCGGTAATAATGCCAATTACCTGGTTTTGGTTATCAACCACCGGCAGACCGCTGATTTTTTTCTCTAGCATTAGTTTGGCCGCTTCGCCGATAGTAGCCTCGGGCGAGATGGTAACGGGCTGGCGAGTCATAATTTTTTCAACTCTTAATTTGGCCAGCAAATAGTTTATCTCCCAAATACTCAACGAGGTGGCATCCGATGGTTCTGCCTCGCGCACGTCGCCGCGGGTTACAATACCTACCAGCCGGCCATTTTCTATTACCGGCAGCCGGCGAATGGAATGTTTGGCCATTAATTTATGGGCTTCGGGCAGGGTGGTATCAACGCCAATAGTTATCACGTTTTTAGTCATCCAACTTTTTACCAGTTCTTGTTTCATGGTTATAACTCCTGTTTTTCAACTAAAGAGACGCCTTAGCAATCTGCTTCGCTGGCTCTAACTAATAAAACCGGGCAGGGCGCGTGCTGTAACACTTTACTGGCCACACTCCCATGCACCCACCGGCTCAGGCCAGAGCGTCCGTGCGTGCTCATAACAATTAAATTGGCCGCCTCCTGGCAGGCAAAGGCAATAATGGCATCGGCCGCCGAGGGGGCATATAATACCGCCGTGCTAACGCGCAGATGCCGCTTGCTAAGGTGGTCCTGGATGGTTTTTAAATAAACTTTGGTTGTCGTTATTTCATCTTCAATTATCTGGTTGGCAATTTCCGGATAGTTGGTCACAATTGTTGATGGCTGCACAACACCTATTAAAAATAATTCAGCAGCAAATTTTTTGGTTAGTATTTCAGCGTAAGGCAGGGCTTTTTCGGCCAATTTTGAGCCGTCTAAGGTTAAAATAATTTTGTTAATCATTTTGACTCCCTTCCTTTCGCTCGTTTTATTTCAATACACCCAACCTGCTTTTATTCTATAATTACGCCTTTTGCTTGCTAAGTAACATTTGTCACAACTTTGGGGGACAAGTGTCATCTATTGGTTGCCATAGAGACGGACAGAATCGGGGTTCGACAACAAGGAGGCGAAGAAAATGTCAAAAACTATTGGAATTTTAACTGCCGGCGGCGATAGCCCTGGCCTGAACGCAGCAATTCGGGGGATTGGCAAAGCGGCATTAGAGAGCGGCATGCACGTTATTGGCTTTCGCGATGGCTTTAGGGGGTTGATGGAAAACCGAATTGTGCGGCTGAACGGCTCGGCGCTTTCGGGTATTTTAACCGTAGGCGGCACTATTTTAGGCACCAGCCGAGATAAACCCCACCGTATGCCGGTTGGCCGCAAAATGATGGATATGACCCAGGTGATGCTGGACAATTACCACAAACATAATCTGGATGTACTGGTTTGTTTGGGCGGCGGCGGCACTCACAAAAACGCCTTTCGGCTGCAACAAAAGGGCATGAATATTATCACCCTGCCAAAAACCATTGATAACGATGTGGCCCTGACCGATGTAACCTTTGGCTTTGATACCGCCCTGGGTATCGCCACCGAAGCCGTAGACCGGCTGCACAGCACCGCCCACAGCCATCACCGCATCATTGTAGTAGAAATTATGGGACACAACACCGGCTGGCTCACTTTGGGGGCCGGGCTGGCCGGCGGGGCCGATGTCATCCTGATTCCTGAAATTCCCTATGATGTTGAAAAGGTAGCCATGGCTATCCGTTTGCGGCGGCGTGAGGGAAAAAATTTTAGCATTGTGGCCGTGGCCGAAGGGGCCATGTCAAAAGAAGATGCGGCGGTAATGAAAGCCGCCGAAGAAAAAAAGCAAAAAGCCGAAAATAAAAAAGAAAAGCAAAAAGCCAAAACCGAACTGAAAAAGCTGGAAGGCCGGCACGTGGGCAATACCCTGCGCTTGTCAAACCGGCTCGAAGAATTGACCCGGCTGGAATCAAGGGTGACAATTTTGGGGCACGTCCAGCGCGGCGGCACGCCCTCGGCCGCAGACCGCTTGCTGGCTACCCGGCTGGGTACTGCCTGCGTAAAATACATCGACCAGGGCGTTTACGGCGTAATGATAGCCGCTCGCGGCGAAGGGGCCGAAGCCGTGCCGCTGGAGCAGGTAGTTGGCAAACGCAAAACCGTGCCGCTAGACCACCCCTGGATTGACAGCGCCCGCCGGGTGGGCACCAGCCTGGGCGATTAATTCCACAACTCGCGCAGATTTTGCCAGGTCATATAACCCCCGGCCACCAACGCGCAGGCAATAGCAATGTAGGGGAAAAAATCAATCAGTAAAACAATAGCCGCTATAACGGCCAGCACGACAGTTAGTTGCGTTACCAGTTGAGTCAACCGCCGCCGAAAAGCGGCTTCAATCATTAAAAATAAAGACATAATAGCCGCCAGCCCAATAAACCAGTTTTGCGGCGCAAAAAATATTACCGCCACCAAACTGATAACAATTAGCCCAATGCTAATGGCAGCCCAGGCTTCCATCAGCCGCCCTATTTGCAGGTCAGTTTGGGGAATGGGGCGCGGCGCCCGCCGAATGTGCGAGCGCGCCGGCCCAAGCTGGCCTTGCCACAATTGCTGGGCATGCAGGTTAAATGCTTCTAACATGGCCTCGTTTTCGGCATACTCGGCGCGTAAATCGTCAACCTCTTCAGATAAACCCTTGATTTTTTCCCGGTGTCCTTCGTAAATTTTTTTCAGGTGCGGGTGGTTTTGCAGGGCAGCCGCCTCTACGCCCAGGCCGGTAAGCTGGTGGCTCTTCACGTCGATGATTTGGGTTAGTTTTTTCTGACGCGCAACCAGCGTGTCGTGCTGCTCGCGTATGCGCTCCATGGCCTGAAAGGTGGTGGGGATTTTGTCTAACCCGGCCCAACCCAGCGGGTCGTACCAGGCCCGCCGCACCGTGCCGTTGCGGTTGTACATGGGGCCGGCGGGCGCGTTTTCGCCGGCCAGCGGGTCTTGAACATACATGCCCCACAACCCCCGGTATTGCGATACCCACAGCGGCGGTTCGCTGATAACGCAGGGCGCGCCCCACATTTTTGTTTGCCCCGGCCCAATTGCCAGGCCATCGCCCCGGGCATAATCTACAAACGGCAGCCGAAAGGTGGTTGGCCGCTTGCTGTCGCCCGGCTGCAACTCTTCATTATAAAATTGAGATAGCCTTTCTCGCCACAATTTTTTAACCTGATTAAAGAGCCGAGAAACCGGGGAGATAAAAGGCACTTCCAGCTCAACCAGATACTCGCCGGCGGTGTAATAACTGGCGTGCGAGCCGGCCCCAACATAAACAACCGGATGCTCGCCCATCTTTTCCAACTCCGGGTCATCCCAGCGGCGGCGCAAATCGTCGCCGGAAAAATCGTGAGCGGCGTAGGCTACCCATTCCGGCATCAGGTTGCCGTCGGGCGCTTGCGAGAGATACACGCTGACCATCTCCCAATCGGCTTCATGGTCGTTAAAGCCGTAAAAGCCAGAGCGCCAATCGTTAAAGGCGTAAAAAAACCAGTATTGCAAAATAGTCCAGCCGTTTTCTCTGACTACCCGCCCATAGTAGCGATACTCCTCGGCCTGGTCCAAAATGCTTTGATAGGTGATAAAGGCGGCGGCGGCGGCATCGCCCGGTACGCGGCCTCGGGCAAATAGCGAGAGCAAATACAGCCCGTGCAAAAACCGCGAAAAATAACCCACCCGCGCCAGGCGACCCCGCCCGGCGTGAAATACCTCTCTGGGGTGAGTTTCCAGAAAATCTTCCGGCGCAAGGTGGTTTTCTTCGGCGTTGCGGCTAAATGTTTTAAAGGTATCGGTAACAGAGCGCACCTGCCGCGAGGCTTCCCGCACGCCCCTGAATTTAGAACGGCTCAGGCTGGCTTGCAGCTTGTAGCTGGCCAGTTCTGTGGCCGTCAGCGGGTCGGCAAACTTCATAAAAAAGACCGAGTCAAAGGTGTCGGTGCGCGGCTCGGCCAGGGCGTCGAGGTTTAGCTGCTCTCGGGATAATACACACCCTGGCTCGGTCGCGTCGGGCCGTTTGACCCACAGGGCGCAGGCTTGCACGTAGCGGGCCACATCCATAGGGAAGAAAGCCTCGCCGTGGGTAAAATGGACAATTGGCTCAAAACGTTGTAAAAGTTCAATATCAGCCACGGAATTCATCAATTATCTTCGGTAATTTCTGTGTCCGGATCGGTGCGAAAGGCGTTTTTAATGACCACCAAATTCAAAAACAGCACCATAAAAATGGCGTAGGCCATAGAGATTTGGGCCGGTACAATGTCGCCATCAGAAAAATAAATAAACAGCGATACCAGCAGCGATACCCCTTGGGTCATCATGGCCAGCAGCCAGCCGGCGTGTCGCAAAAAGAAAAAACCAACGGCGGCTACTACTGCCAACCCGGTTAAAATGGTGTAAGTTAAATAAATTTCAATTGCTTCAGCCGGTGTCCAAAGCATTTGAAACAGAACCGCCTGCAATATTAAAAGCCACACGCCGCTGATACGTACCGAGAACCACTGCATAGGTTAATTGTACCTTGTGGGAGGTCAATTGCCATTTTAGCACGGCTGCCGGGCGCAAACAATCGACCCTTTGGCCTGTTTTGGAGTGCGCGGCCGTTGGCGGCGGCGCTTGACATGCGCTTGAATGGCAAGGATAATAAGTGGATTAGGTTGACATTTTTCTTGACATGCCGGAACAGGCAATGCGAAAATTATGACCAAAGCACCCACTTTAATCACCGACATGCGCCAGCAGGCGCTGGAAATATTACATCGTTGTATTACCCCGGCCGGCTTCAGGGCCTCGAGCCTGGCCGCGGGCTATCCCCAGATTTGGGCCAGGGATAGCATCATCACCTTTTTGGGAGCGGCTGCCGCCGGCGATGCCGGCCTGCTGGCCGCCGGGCGGGCTTCGCTGGAAACGATGAGCCGCCACCAATCGCCGCGCGGGTTGATTCAACTCAACGTTAACCCCGATACCGGCTACGTTAGCACCGAAAACGCCGGCGCGGTGGATGGCAATTTGTGGTATATTTTGGGCCACTACCTCCATTTTCAAATTACCGGCGACCGCGAATTTCTGCTGCGCCACTGGCCTACCATCGACCGGGCGCTCACCTGGCTTGAATATCAGGATATGAATGAGTGTGGCTTGCTGGAAGTGCCGGAGGCCGGCGACTGGATGGATTTGCTCTCGGTGCGGTACAACGTGCTGTATGATAATGTGCTTTACTACGCCACCGTGCTGGCCCACCAGGAGCTGGCCAGGCAGTTACCACCGGGCACGCCCTGCCATCAACCCGAAGTAAACGCCGCCGCTATTCACGAGCGTATGAACCTGCTGATGTGGATTGACCGCTGCTGGGTAGCCGACCACTTTGCCGAGCATCTGGAAAAGCTCAAAGCTATTCGGCTGGAGTGGTTTATGCTGTACCACAACATTGGCACTATTTCCAGCCGCCCCTTTTACCTGCCCTGGGTGGCCTTTAGAGAATACGGCGATTGGTGCGACAGCCTGGGCAACCTGCTGGCCATCCTTACCGGCCTGGCCGACGGCCACCGCACCGAGCACATTCTGCGCCACATGCATCAGGTTGGCATGGCCGAACCTTACCCCACCAAGGCCATATACCCGCCCATTTACCCCAACCAGAGCGATTGGCGCGACTATTACCGCAGCCGCAACCTGAACCTGCCCCACCAGTACCACAACGGCGGTATCTGGCCGATGATTGGCGGCTTTCACGTGGCCGCGCTCATTCGGCATAACTGGCAGCAAGAAGCAGAGCGACTGCTCACCCTGCTGGCTCAGGCCAACAGCCAGCGCATTGTTGACGATTACGGCTTTAACGAGTGGCTGCACGGCAAAACCGGCCACCCGATGGGGTACGCCCAGCAAGCGTGGTCGGCGGCCATGTTTATATACGCCGAAAACGCGGCGCGCACCGGCCAGCTCCCCCTGTTCGACGCGCTGCTGGCGGCCAAACCCTCCAGCGCCGTAGCCGCCGAAGTTAACGATGTTATCACCCACCCCGGCGGCGGGCCGGAGTGACCGGCTCGCTATAAATTGCTGTTCATAACTCAACCAGCGTGTCGCCTTGCAGCCGGTAAATTTGGGTGACTTCCTGGCTGGGGCAGCACAGGGGGTCAGTGGGGCTATGAGTTACCAGTGTCAGGCTAATCTGGCCCGATTCGATGGCGATGAATTTTGGCTGAACCCTGTCGGCCAAAAATCGAGTCGCTATGTTGAGCGGCGCGCCGTTTTGGTCAACTACGGCGGCCAGGTAGATAAAAGTGCCGCTCCCCCCGGAATTTTCGGCCAGCAGCGTGGCGGCGTCTGCGACCCCATCGCCATTTAGGTCCCCAAAGGCAACAAACTCGTCCAGTAGCGTAACCGTTGGCCGCGAACTCCCCCCCTCTTCAAACGGCTCTCCTGCAAATTTGCCAGCCGTTAACAGTACCGGTTCATTGTAGATGCCCTGATAGGCGGCATTTTTTAGAGCATCAATAGTTAAATTGCGGCCCGTATCAGATTGCGCCGCTGCCGGGTTGCCCGGCAGCCATGCTCTGGCAATGCGCGCCGTTTCAGAGGTCTCGATAAAAAATGGGAGTTCGTCAGCGCTGGCGGTTTCTTTGCGGCCAACCGTAATCCGCTGCGCGGTCCAGACCGGGCCGGGTTGCGGGTCGCCCAAAATATCGGTGCCATCCCGGCAGCCGTAATTGACCCGCCGGTCATCAAAGCCAATTGATGTGCCGCTATACAGGCCGCAAATGACGCCATCCTCTAACTCAAGCAGCCACACCTCTTGAGAAACGGGCGCGCCGGGCCGGGCCGGTTCTGGCGCGGGCAGGGGTTGGGTCAGGTTCAGGGCAAACTGTTGGCTCTCATTCAGAGGGTCGATATTGCAGACAATGGTTTGGCCGTCGGCGGCAGTCAGGCAGGGTTCGTGGATGGCGTTTTCGCCCTCAAAACAGCTCCAGGAAAAGGGCGAGTTCAGAAAATTTACCCAGCAATAGCCGTCCCGCGTTTCGGCGGGGAGGGGGGGCACGTAGGCAATAACCTGGGTGGTCATGGACGGGGCCGGAATCCACAGCTTTTGGCCTATCTCGATGATATCGGGGTTGGTGATGGCGGCAAAACTGTTATCCTGGGCGGCTTTGGCATTGGTGGCCTCAACAATAGCCGGGTAGGCCAGCATGTCGCCCAGATACTTTTGGGCAATTTTACTCAGCCAGTCATCGGCCTGCACAATGTAGGCTTCGCCGTCAGCTTCCTGACTCTGTGGCGCAGCCGTTGCCAGGCCGGCTGTTAAAAGCAAGGTAAACAATAGAGTTATTGAAATGGTCAACTTTGTCATTGGAATAAATCCTCCGGTTTTTTTGAATTGCGGGCGGGGTTAACAGTGTGAAATTTTTCTCTGGTTGACGCCCAAATTTTTTCAGGGTACCTCAATTGGCCTCATCTTGCCGGGCGCGCACCCTGCCCGAAGCCGGTTGTTTTCAAACGCCAATCAAACGCCCGGCCTGCCTAAAAGGTCAGTATCAACCCGCCCATCGACAGGCCGGCCCCGCTGCCAACCAGTAAAACCTCATCGCCCCGCTTAAGGCGTCCTTGCTGCGCCGCCTGGTACAGCGTTAACGGCAGCGAGGCCGCCACGCAGTTTCCAAATCTGTCCAGCGTAATCATAATTTGCTCATCGGGCCAGCCGTAATGGCGCAGCAATCGCAGCCCCAGCATGCTGGCCTGATGCGGCACCACCAGCTTAATGCTGCCCAACCCCTCAGAAAGCCCCGGCCGCAGCCTTTCAAGAAAGTTGCGCCCGTATTTGTGAACCAGTTTTAACAGGCGCGGCCCTTCCATAGAAAACAGGTTATCTTCCGGGAGGGTTTGGGGGTGGTTGGGGTGCTTGCGCGTGCCGCCCCCGTTAATGACCGTTAGCGGCGCGCCGTGCCCGTATGTTTCAAAATGAAATGCATGAAAGCAAGACGGCTCGCTGTTTGTGGCGAGCGTTAGCACGGCGGCAGCGGCGGCATCGCCCAGCAGGGCCGCGCTCTCCGGCTGCTTAAAATTGAGGCCGCACGAGGCAATTTCGGCGCTGGTGATAAGAATATGGCGATATTGTCGGGTGACCAGTAACCCGCCGGCAATATTCAACCCGACCAAAAAGCTCAGGCAGGTGGCGTGAATGGTAAAACAGGGAATGCCCGACTCGCCCAGCCCCAACTCTTTTTGCAGTAGCGGCCCGCCATCGGGAATGGCCTGCTCTTGCGTGCCGGAGGCGTTAATCATCAGGTCGATGTCGTCAGGTGTCAGCCCGGCGGCGGCAATGGCTTCTGCGGCGGCCTGAGCCGCCATAAATGAGTTGGTTTCGTCGTTGACCCAGCGGCGCTGGCGCACGCCGGTGCGGGTTTCGACCCAGCCGGGCGGCAACCCGCAGCGAGTTTCTATCTCTTGATTAGAGACAACGCGGCCGGGCAGGTAGTGGCCCAAACCGGCAATTTTTATGGGGAAAGGTGTCATTTTGCGCCCCCTGGAGACTGGGTGGGATGCGTTTGTTTAAATGCGCCCAGCTCAAAACGCGCGGCTATCTCCCGGCAGTGAGAGGGGATAATCAAAATGTTGGGGTTGTGCCGGTGTAGTTGATGCAACCGGCGCAGCGTTTGGCGGTAAGCCTGGGGGTCGGCCAGAACCAGGTTGGCCAGGGGATGGGGCCAAACCAACTGCCGGTAGGCGCGGCTGTGCCAGCAGGCATCGGCGGCCAAAAGAACCGGCCCCAGGTTTTCGGTGGGCAAAAACAGTCCCATTTGCCCGTGAGCGTGACCGGGCAGCGGCGCGGCCAGCAAATTTTCATCGCCCAACAGGGCAACGCCGCGCTCAAAGGGCCTGTATTCCGGGGAAAGTGGGACGGCTGCCTGCGGGTCAACCGGCCGCGAGCGCTGCTCAAAATTTGGGGGCAGCAGGCCGGGCAAAAACCCGGCGCGCAGGGCCTTTAAGCCGCGCCGGTGGCGCACGGCCCGGTAAGCCGAGTCAAAATAAATAAATGTGGCGTTTGGAAAATCCGGCAATCCGGCAATATGGTCGGCGTGAAAGTGGGAAATGATGATGTAGCGCACATCTGCGGCGGCAATGCCCAGGTTGTCAAGCTGTTGTTTGGCTGTTTCAGCCGGGCGCAGATGAACCGGCGTTATTTTGGCGTACAGGCTGTAGGGCAGGCGCCGGGTTTCGGTAAAGAAGCGGGGCGCGTAGCCGGTATCAAATAAAATTGGCCCCAGCCGGGGGTGCTGAATCAACCCAACCAGCGCCGGAATCGGCACGCTTTTGCGCTGGCCGCCGCGCAGCAAAATAAATTCCGGGTGGGTGCAGTATCCGGTTGAGAGAAGCGTCAGCCTGATCATGGGGTGGTTAAAATCAGGCCATTTTGCGCCGGGTCGCGCAGCAGCAACCCTTCATCGCGTTCCTCAATTTCTACTCCGGCCTGGCGGGCGCGGCTGGCAACGCTGTTTAATTCCAACTCATCGGGCAGGCAGATGGTAAACCAGCGCAGCCCGACCGCGTTGGGTGGGGGCGGCGTTTTGCCGGCCCAGGTGTTGACGCCAATATGGTGGTGATATCCGCCGGCAGAGAGAAACGAGGCGCTGGGGCCGTAACGAAGTATCAAATCAAAGCCCAGGATATTGTGGTAAAAGGCTTCGGCCTGGGGGATGCTGGCTACGTGCAGATGAATGTGCCCCAGGGTGGTTTGGGGGTGCAGGCCGGGCCAATCTTCGGCATGGCCGTTCAGTTCGGCCAGAATTTCGTCGATGTCGAGCGGGTCGGTGGCCATTTGCAACTGGCCGTTTTGGTAGGGCCATTCGCTTTGGGGCCGGTCTCGATAAATCTCGATGCCGTTGCCGTCGGGGTCGGGCAAATAAATGGCTTCGCTCACCCAGTGGTCGGCAAAGCCCTGAACCGGCGCGCCGGTTTGGGCCAGGCGGCGCAGTGATTGGGCCAACTCTAACCGCGAGGGAACCAGCACGGCAAAATGGTACAGCCCGGTAGCGCCGGTAATAGCCCGCGCCTGCGGGCGCTCGGTTAAAACCAGCAGGTCGGCCTGACCGGCCCCCAGGTAGGCGGTATCATTTTGGCGGCGGTGCAACTGAAACCCCAGCGCCTGCCGGTAAAATTCCAGCGACCGCTCCATGTTGGTGATAATCAGGTGGACGTGGCCCAGCCTGGTTTGTGGATGAATGGATGGCGCGCTCATGGGATGTCCCTTTAACTCTGGTTGACCCAGTGTTTGTAGTAAAAATCGCTGTTTTCATCGTTGTTCAGGCGGGCAATCACCTCGTAAAACCACTCATCCAGGTGGGCGTCGTGGCTATCTAGCCGGGGGAAGGGATTATTGTAGCCTTGGGTCAAGGCTTTGCCTACCCGGTCGAGGGCGGCCACGGCCAGTTCCGGCACGCCTACCATCCTGATGCCTTCTTTTTGCATGAGCTTTTCGCTCACATCGGCCATTGTCATGCCGCCGGGTATGAGCGGCAGGGCGCGCGTGCGCATCATGGGGTAGAAAATGTCCATCACTATTTTTTTGCTGCCATAGGCCACGCGCGTCGCCTCTTGCAAAATATCCTTGGGCAGAAACAGGCTGGTGGAGTAAGCGCCCTGGCGGCCATACTCGCGTTTGCCGGGGTCGCGGCCAATTTTATCAAGGCTGCCGCGCCAGTCGGCAAATACGCTGGCCTCTACGGTAATGCCGTTATCTTCCAGCACTTTGGGAAATTGCGCGGCCATCTCGCCCATAACAAATTTGGTAATTTCAATCTCCTTCTCACTGAGCGGGCGCAATTCCCACTGAAACAGGCCGTTTTCATCCACATCTTTGACATACACCGGCGGCATCCCCGGCAGCAACCCCGATAGCGCCGCCGCCACCGTATTAAAATAAACAACGCGGTTGGCTCCGGCGGTTTTTAATGCCTCTAAAATATTCTCCAGTGGATTACCCTCCAGCGCCATGCCATCGTTAAGCCAGTGAAAGCGGTCGCCAAAACCGGCGGCTTCGGCCTGCGCTTGCATGGCCTTGCCCGTTTCAAAATTGAGCGAGCGCTTTAAATCTCGGCCCAAGACAGTTACGCTGGCGGCCTTGCCTGTGCCCAGCACGGCGGTGGCAAACGCGCCGCCAAGTCCGGGGCCGGTAGCGCCGGCCAGCAGAATGTGCCGCCCTTCCAGCCAATTTAAATTGTACTGGCCCGATTCGATGAGCGGTTTTTGGGTGGCCCAGTTGGCGATTAAAAGTTCTTGCGCTTCCTGGGGAAAAGCTTCGATCTCTTCTTTGGTGGGCCGGGTTAGCGGTGGCGCGCCCTCTTTAATCGGCAGGCTGGGGTCTGGTGTGGCAAAAGGGCTGATTACGTCAGTCATAACTTACCTCGTTTCTTTTTTAGTGATGGGTGCTTGAAGATGAGCCGATGACAGGCCGGAGCCGGCGCTCCAATCTTCAAACGAATTTGATTTTAGCACGAACAGCCCGTAGATGCTACTTGCGCCGGGGCTATCGCCTGTTCAAACCCCCAGCCGGAGAGAAAGTTTCTGCCATAATCAGAGATTTTGGGATTTTAACGGATTTTGCATTTGACATATCAAAAATTACACCTATAATAGTTTCACTCCAAGAAACTAATTTTCTCAGAATGAAATTATAACATCGGCGTTAGGAAAACATTTCTCTGATTATTATGACGGACTCCTCTACCACCTCGGCTTATCACGTAGAGAGTTTAGCCCGTGGTCTTTCTGTTTTATCGGCCTTTTCCGAAGAGAGACCCGCTCTCAGCCTGACGGATATATCTGAACTGCTGCAATTGAATAAAACCACCGCCTTTCGGTTGCTGGCCACCCTGGAGTCATTAGGGTATCTTCAACGCGATGAGCAAACCAAGCTGTACCAGCCCGCCCTGGAGGTTTTGCGCCTTGGTTTTGTGGTGCTCAACGGCCTGGAAGTGAGACAGGTAGCCGCGCCCTATTTACGCAAACTGGTTGAAGAGATTGAGGAAACGGTGAATCTGGCCGTGCTCGACCATCACGAGGTAATCTACATTGACCGCGTGGGCAGCAAACATATGCTCAATGTCTATCGACCCGTTGGCTCGCGGCTGCCGGCCTACTGCACCTCTACCGGAAAATCGCTGCTGGCCTTTTTGCCCGCCGATAAGCTGGACGCCGTTTTAGAGGCCACAACCTGGGTAAACTACACCGAGACCACCCTGGCCACGCCCGAAGCTCTACAACAAAATCTGGAGTTGGTGCGCCAGCGCGGTTTTGCCGATAGCAACGGCGAGATGTTTCCCGAACTGCGGGCCGTGGCGGCCCCCATTCGCCAGTATGATGGCCAGGTGATTGCAACGGTCAATATTTCGGTGCCGTCGCATCGGGTGTCGCACCAAAACCTGCTTGACACTTTTGGCCCCAAAGTCATCGAATCGGCCCGGCAAATTTCAAAAGCGTTGGGCTACAACATTAAACGCAACGTATAACCCCAAACTTGCTGGCGTAACGCAATTGGTGAGCCGGCCAACTCACACTTTGCGTTTAACGCCTCAGTTAGCGCAGAAAGGAGGAATGACCCCGCCAAAGCTAAAAGCAAATTACCCGCTATCAGAATCAAAAGTAATTAGCAAACCAAGGAGGACGAATATCGTGAAGAAGTATGCAATTTTATTGTTGGTTGCCTTAATGTTGGCCGTGCCGGCGGCTTCCGGGGCTGCGCCGCTGTATCAGGGGCAAGATTATGTGGTTCAGGCTGATGACTGGTTGAGCAAGCTGGCAGACAAGTTTTTAGGCGATGTGCTGGCTTACCCGGCCATTACCTACTACACCAACCAGAAAAACGCCGAGGATGACAGCTACGCCAAAATTACCGATTCTAACCTGATTGAAGTTGGCCAAAAGCTCTACATCCCCACCCAAGACGAGGCCCAGGCTTATTTTGATACCAGTTCCGAAAGTTTTGGCAGCGGTACTATTAAAATTGGCGCGCTGGCCCCGCTGTCTGCGCCCGGTTCCGTAACCGGCGGCGAGGCCATGAAGGCCGCTTTTGAAATTGCCCTGGAAGAAATTAACGCTGCCGGCGGCGTACTGGGCCAGCCGGCTGAGCTGGTGCTGGTAGATACCGAGGGCCTGCCGGAGCGCGGCACCGCCGCCATGGAACGGCTGATTAACCAGGAAGGCGTGGTCGGCGTGGTTGGCGAGTACCACAGCGCAGTAGGGTTGACAGCCAAAGAAGTGGCTCACGCAAACCACATTCCCATTGTCTTTTCAGAAACCTGGAACGACGACATCACCGCCGTGCAATACCCCGAAGTTTTCCGCGTCGCGCCGCTCTCGTCAGAAGTGGCCTCGGTACACGTCAGGTTTATGGTATCGCTGGGCGTGCAAAAAGTTGTCATTATGACCGAGAACACCGGCTACGGCATCCCGGCGGCTGAGTCAACCACCGAAGAGCTGAATGAGTTAGGCATTGAGTCTGTTACCTTTTCTGCCGATTTGGGGACTCAGGATTTCTCCGGTATCGTCGAACGCATCAAGGCTGAAAACCCGGAACTGATTCTGGTGTTGCTTACCGGCGAAACCTCTTACAACTTCCAGCAGCAGGCCGCCGAAGCCGGCATTGGCCCGCAAGATGTTACCATGATTTGCAACCAGGTAGCCCGCGACAGCGAGGCGTTTTGGTCTAACGTGCCGGATGGCAACCTGTGCATTTACACTGTTATTGGCCTGCCCCGCGCTCTGTATACCGATGAAACCACCGCCTTTGTTGAAAAATACACCGCCAAAACAGGCCGGGCCGAAGCCGAATCTTACGCTATGGAAGCTTACGACTCCTTAAAGCTGATGGCCCAGGCCATTAACGAGGCCGGTTCCACCGACCCCGACGCCATCATCAGCGCTCTTGAAAACATTAACTATGCCGGCGCTTTGGGTAACATCACCTTTCCCTATGGTACGCACAACCCCATTCCCGAAGGGGTTGACGCCAAGTGGTGGCATCAATTCCCGGACCCGGCTGTAACTCTGGTGCAATATCAGGAGCCGGGCCAATCCTCGGCTGATGCGCCGGTGGTCTTTCCCGACACCTATCAAACCGCCGATTTGATCAGACCTTAGTAACTAAGTTCCAGGCATTAACATCCGGCCGGAGATTGTACCCGGCACAGGGGAAAATGCTCATGGTTTGGGGTTCAGAGTTGAGGATTGCCTTTGGCAAGAACTCTGAACCCTGAACTGATGAACTGACAAACTATTTTCATACATAGGAAGCTGTATGGAACACCCTTCAATCTTTATTTGGGCGCTGCTGTGGATAATTGGCTGGGGTACGGTTGGCGCAGTGGTTACGCCCCGAATTTACTCGCGCAAAGATTTGGAAATTTCGCAAGCGGGTTTTGCCGGGGCGGTTGCCGGCGCGGCCGGCGGCCCCATCTTGTTGATATTACTCTGGTATTTGACTCCCAAAATCAGTTGGCGCTGGATTGCCTTTCCGGCAGTGTTGATTGCGCTCATTTTTGCGGCGTCGTTTGCTGCCGCCGACCCTGACAATTTGTGCGTTACTAACGGCGCTTTTGTGATTACCCAAATTGTTAACGGCCTGGTGATTGGCGTGATCTACGGATTGATGGCCTTGGGGCTTACCCTTATTTTCTCCATTTTAGGCGTTGTTAGTTTTGCCCACGGCGAATTCTACATGCTGGGGGGGATGGTGGTATACTATATCTCTACCATCTGGTTTCCGGGGGTTAACCCGTTTGTGGCCCTGGCTGGGGCGGCCCTGGCCACCTTTGCCATTGGCGCTATTTTTGAACGTATTTTTTTGCAGGCCATGAACACGGGGCAGGTAGAACGCCCCGGCGAGTACGCCATTTTGGTTACGTTTGGGCTGGCTTTCTTCTTACAGTATTTCACCCTGGCCCTGGTTGGCTCTAGCCCTAAAAAAGTGAGCCGCTTTATCGAATACCCTGATATCAATATTCCTTCTGGCGCGGAAGACCCCGCAATTCGCATGTCGGCCAGCACCTTTAACATTTTTGATATTACTATCTCCTCCACCCGGATAACAGCCGCCATGATTGCGGTAGTGTTGCTGCTTTTTTTGATGTGGTTTTTATACCGCACCTGGACAGGCAAGGCCCTGCGAGCCGTTAGCGAAGACCGGCAGGCCGCTGCCGTAACCGGCATTAACCCCAATAATATGAATACCCTGGCCTTTGGGCTGGGGGCCATGCTGGCCGGGTTGTCGGGGGCATCGCTGGTGCAGGTGTTTTCATGGGTGCCGTGGGTCGGCGTTCAGGCGTCGGGCCGCTCGTTTGTGATTATTGTGCTTGGCGGCATGGGGTCGCTGCCCGGCGCGTTTGTAGGCGGGCTAATTGTCGGCCTGGTTGAAGCCCTTGGCGCCGGCTGCATCCCCGACCCGCAGCGGGCTGCCGCTTACATTCCGGCCTATGGTATGGTCATCCTTACCCTGGTGTTGCTGCTAAAACCAACCGGTCTTTTTGGGAGAGAATTATGAACAACCGTACCCGACTGGCCTGGGGACTGTCTATACTGGGGGTTTTGCTGCTGCTTGTGGCCCCGGTCGGTTTGCAATCAAACCCTTATATGATGCACATTGCCACCATTGCCTTTTTCTATGCTATTTTGGCCTCAAGCTGGTCATTATTGGCCGGATATGCCGGTCAATTTTCATTTGCCCATATGGCGTTTATGGCTATTGGCGGCTATACTGCCGGGCTGGTTGGAAAATTTATCCGCTTCACCACCGTGCCTACCGAAACCTGCTCAGAAATATGGCTGGGCAATATCTGGCTGGTCTTTTTGAATGTGACCGGCCCCAACTGCCTGGATGCCGCCGCCGATACCCTGGCCCACGCCGGGGTTTTTAGAATGCCGCCGCTGGTTGGGATTATTGCAGGCATTATTATGGGCGGCGTGTTTGGTTTTTTGGTGGGGGTGCTGGTGCTGCGCCTGCGGCGAACCTACCTGGCGCTGTTCACCATTGGCTTTTCAGAAATTGTGCGTATTGCCCTTAACGCCGAAATTGATTTAACCGATGGCCCCAACGGGCTGGAGTTGCTGCCGCTTTTTCCCGGCGGGTTCCATCTGTTCGGCTTTAGTTTTGGCCCCGCCGATAAAACCCCACCCTACTACGCCATGCTGCTGGTATTTTTAGTTTCGATGGGGCTAATGTACTGGCTGGCCTCGTCACGGTTTGGCCTGTTCATTCGCGCCCTGCGCGAGGACCAGGAGGCCGCCGCCGCCCTGGGAGTCCACGTTGTGCGCTACAAGGTGCTGGTGTTTGTCATCACCAGTATGATTGCCGCCGCCGCCGGGGGCGTCTTTGCCCACTTTATTGGGGTGGTGACGCCCAACATTTTGCTAATTTTGCAAATGAGTCTGGTCATTGCTATGGCCGTTATCGGCGGATTAGAAAGCCTGGTAGGCGCGGCCGTCGGAGCCATCATCATTGAATTTGCCCTTGAATTTCTGCGAACCAGTTTTGTCATCGGCCCGGTTGAGGTAGATATGACCACCTGGCGGCTGGTCTTTTTTGGATTACTGCTCATGCTCACCCTGCGCTTTTGGAACAACGGCCTGATTTACCCCGTCATTCAATGGTTTACCCGGGGCGGCTTTGAGCAAGAAACCGTCGCCAAGCGACAACAGGCCGTAGCCGAGGTGGAAGCATGATTGAGCTGAATGTGCGCCGCGTCAGCAAAAACTTTGGGGGATTACAGGCCCTAAACGATGTCTCCTTTCAGGTGCGGGGGCCGGAACTTATCGGCATGATTGGCCCTAATGGGGCCGGCAAAACCACGCTGACCAACATTTTAGACGGCGCGCTGCAACCCTCTAGCGGCACGGTTTACATGAACGGGCAGCGCATCGACACGCTGCCGCCCTACAAGGTGGCCCGCGCCGGCCTGGGCCGCACCTTTCAGGTAACGCGCTCCTTCCGGCGGATGACGGTGCTGGAAAACCTGCTGGTGCCCGGCATGGCCATGCACGCCACCGCCAGCCGCAAACAAATAGAAAAGCGCGCCTGGGAGGTGCTGGAATTTTTAACCTTTGAACATCTGGCCAAAGATTATGGCCGCAGCCTGTCGGGGGGGCAGCAAAAGCTGCTGGAACTGGGCCGGCTGCTCATGCTAAACCCGGACATCATTATTCTCGACGAGCCGTTTGCCGGCGTTCACCCCACCCTGATGGAAAAAATCTACGAGTACATCACCACCGTCAACGCCCAGGGCAAAGCCTTTATCATCATTAGCCATGATATGGACACCATCTTCACCCTGAGCCAGCGCCTGCTGGTGCTTAATTTTGGACAACTCATCGCCGACGGCAAACCCAAAGAGGTTCGCAAAGACCCGGCAGTGATGGAAGCCTACCTGGGCGAGGAAGATGAGGCTGAAGCCTTGCCGGTGGCCGCGCCTCCCGCCACCTCGGCAGAAGGAGAGTCATAAAGTGTCAATAGACGCCCAGACCCCGGCGGTCTCCCCGCAAACTCATGACGCCGGTTTCGATGCCGTCTCCGTGGCCCTCCAGATAAACGACCTGTACGTGGGCTACTACAAAGATTTGAATATTTTGCAGGGAGTCAACCTGCAAGCCCAGCAAGCCAAAATAACCGCCGTTTTGGGAGCCAATGGCGTGGGTAAATCAACCCTGCTCAAGGCCATTTACGGCTTTTTAAAACCCAACCGGGGGCAAGTGCTGCTAGAGGGCCAGAATGTAACCGGCGTAGCCACCCACAAATTAATTAAAAAAGGGCTGGCCTACATTCCCCAGCACCCCGGCATCTTCCGCTGGATGTCGATTGAAGAAAATCTGGAAATGGGCGCCTACACTTTCAGACAAGATAAAGCCCGCATTCAGCGCAAGCTAGAAGAAATTTACCACCGCTTTCCGGTGCTCAAAGAGCGGCGCAAATCGCTGGCCGGTAAACTTTCCGGCGGGCAACAGCGCATGGTCGAGGTGGGCCGCACCCTGATGACCGACCCCACGGTGATGCTGGTGGATGAGCCAACCGCCGGCCTGGCTAAATTGCTGTCTGAAAGTGTGTATCAGATGCTGGTCGGGCTGAAAAACTCTGGCATTACCATTTTGCTGGTTGACCAGGAAATTCGACAGGCCCTTAAAATAGCCGATTACGTTTACGTGCTGGAACTGGGCCGCAACAAATATCAAGGACCCGTTGAGGAGTTCAACAGCCCGGCCGATATCAAAAAAGCCTTCTGGGCCTGATTGACAAAACTTATTCAGCCATCCACAGATTGCGGCGCGTACGATAGCCCTGGCTGTCTACCTGCCTGATCTGTGGATATTTTTTTAGCCTTCAGGAAAATTACAATGGCGCATAGCAACTACATTAAACCCCCCATAAAAACATCGGCCACCATGGCCATCAATGCCAAAATTAACGAGTTGATGGAGCAGGGACACCGGGTTTACCACCTGGGTTTTGGCGAGGCCCGCTTTCCGGTGCATCCTAAAATTTTGGCAGCATTTCAACAAAATGCGGCGGCCCGCTCCTATTTGCCAATCGCCGGCCTGCCCAAACTGCGCGCCCAGGTAGCCGATTACTACAACCGCAAATTTAAAATAAAAGCCGAAGCCAAACAGGTTATTGTGGGCAGCGGCAGCAAAACGCTGCTGTTTGCCGCTATGCACGCCCTGCAGGGCGACGTGCTGCTGCCCTCGCCCACCTGGGTTAGTTACGACACCCAGGCCCAGCTTACCGGCAAGGCCGTCCATTGGATGAAGACCCGGCTGGAAAACAATTTCTGCCTGACGCCCGACGACCTGAAAGCCGGCCTTAGCGCGGCGCGAGAGGCCGGGCAATCGCCGGCCATTTTGGTGTTGAACAGCCCCGGCAACCCCACCGGCGTGGTTTATCCGCCCGACCTGCTGGCCGGGCTGGCCCAGGTAGCGCAGGCCGAAAACCTGACCATCATCAGCGACGAAATCTACTCGCTGACCACTTACGGCCAAACGCCGCATATTTCTATGGCTCACTACTACCCGGAAGGCACCATTGTTACCGGCGGGTTGAGTAAGCATCTTTCGTTGGGGGGCTGGCGGTTGGGAGTCGCCATTTTACCCTCCAACAATTTTGGGGCCGAACTGCACCAATATATGACCGCCGTGGCCGGCGCTATCTGGACGACCGCCGCCGCGCCGGTGCAGTACGCCGCCGTCATCGCCTACAGCGACGACCCCGAAATTGACGCCTACATGGAAACCTGCACCACCATTCACGGCTATATTACCCAATATCTGCATAACGCGCTCAAATCGCTCAACGTACCCTGCCCTGCGCCCGGCGGCGGCTTTTACGTCTACCCCAGCTTTGCCCCCTGGCGCGAGGCCCTGGCCAAAAAACACAATATTCACACCAGCCAGGAGTTAGCCAACTTTCTGCTAGACGAGGAACACATGGCCACCCTGCCCGGCTCTGATTTTGGCGCCGACCCGCAGGAACTGACGTTGCGCCTGTCGACCAGCTACCTGTATGGCTTTTCTGATGAAAGTACCCGGCAAATGTTGGCCGTTTTTAATGAGCAGTTGCCCATTGAAGAGTTTTTGCAAAAAGCCTGCCCCAGCGTCATCGAAGTGGGGGAGAAGTTTAAGGCTTTTATCGCGTCGTTGGAATGATGTTTGGATTGCTTCCAGGTTATCGACGTGATACTTTCAGTTTCTAAGGGATTTGCGAGACAGAGCAAAGCGCAAAGGAGCCAGAAAATCCCTTATTCCCTTGTTTGTAGTGTCCTCTGATTTATATTAAAATCCTTTTATGAACAGTCCGTTTTTCCATCTAACAGTAGCCGAATATTTTGCCGGCATTGGTTTAATGCGAATGGGATTGGAACCCCTCGGTTGGCAGGTGCTTTGGGCCAATGATATCTCGGCCAAAAAATACGAGATGTATAAGGGTTTCTTCCCTGACGCTGATGACCACTACGTTATAGGTGATATTTTTGAGATTGATTCAGCCAGCGTTCCCCAAACCACTTTGGCTACCTGCTCATTTCCGTGTATTGATTTATCCCTGGCCGGAAATATGAATGGAATTAGTGGTGAACATTCTAGCGCATTTTGGGGTTTTATTAGTGTTTTGCAGGCTCAAGGTGAGTCAGCCCCGCCACTTGTTCTCATCGAGAATGTTCCTGGCTGGCTATACTCTAATAAAGGCGCAGATTTTCGGGTGACTATTCAGGCGCTTAATAAACTTGGTTATGCCTGTGACGTATTTACACTTGATGCGCTGAGATTTACCCCCCAAAGCCGGCTAAGAGTTTTTGTGGTTGGAACAAGGCTTCCATCCGATAATAAAAAAATATCTTTAATATTGGACCGTCCTCCAGCTTTATTGTCAGACCGTCTCAGAAAAAGTATTTTTGCTAACTTGGATTTGAATTGGTTTTACAATGATCTCCCTGCCCCACCCCCACGACGAACCGGCGGCTTGTCGGAAATTATTGAACAAATGGACGACACCGATGAAAGATGGTGGGATAATTCGGAAGTGAAACGCCATCTTGAAATGATGGAACCATCTCATTACGGAAGAGTTGTCCAACATATTCAAAATAAAGAAGCAACTTACCGTACATTTTTCCGTAGGCGAAGAAAAGGCCAACAAAGGGCTGAGGTGCGCCCAGATGATTTGTCCGGTTGTCTCCGCACCGCCGTTGGCGGCAGCGGCAAACAGTTTTTAATAAAAGTCAGAAATGGTCAGATAAAAATGCGCGCTATGACGCCCAGAGAATATGCCCGTTTGCAGGGCGTTCCTGATAATTGCCCCATAAAGGTTAACGGCGTACAAGCGTTAACAGGTTTTGGGGATGCCGTCTGTGTACCGGCTATAAGCTGGATTGCGCGGTATATTCTTAAGCCCCTGGTTGAAAAACAAGTTCACCTTACTTTGAATAATGGTTGATAATCTTAAGACCGAAGACCGCCGCAAGACAATGCGGGCCGTAAAGGGAAAAGGTACAACGCCGGAAAGACGCCTTTTTGGTATGCTCGCAGGTATGCAATTAAAGGGATGGCGGAAAAATGCCGATGACATTACTGGCAAACCAGACGTTGTTTTTCCTCACGAAAAAATAGCAATCTTTGTTGATGGTTGCTTTTGGCACGGTTGCCCCCATTGCCAAAGGAAGTTGCCTCAAACAAACCGCCAATATTGGGAGCGAAAAATCAACCGTAATGTAGAATTAACCACATTGAATAACCAGAAACTCAGATCAGATGGTTGGCAAGTGATACGAGTTTGGGAACATGAGCTAAGAAATCAGGTCGATAGAAAAAGAGTAAGGCGTCAGATACTCCGGGCTATTAACAAGGAACTCAATAACGAATGAGCAACCAATGGGAAAAAATCAGGCAAGAGAGCCATCAAATTCTTAATGAATGGATTGTCTCCTGCACACGCGGCGGTAAAGTAGCCAGGAATACGGTATGTGTAGGTATTGTGGTTGTTGACCATTTGCGCCAAAATTGTCCGGCATCAAGAGATGATGTTATTTCGCCGGGCGGCGAAGTTAAAGGGGCGCGTTCAGGTCTTGGAAATATTCTTGAGGCTTATGGGATTCCGCGCAGATACCTTAAAGAAGTCACAACTCGACAGGGACATCAAGACGGGCAACGGCTCTTTGAAGCATTTGAATGGGGCAACAAATTGGTGGGTTTGTCGGCGACAGAGAGGGATGGATTATTGCTTGAGTTAATTGACAATTTATCAAATCGGGCATCCCAATGGCTCAGACGACAAAACTTAAAACTGGAGGTTGACAGACGACAAGCCCCGACAGCGTGGGTTAATTTAATTGTTGAAAACGCAAAACAACGTTCCGGGGGCGTGGTAGAACAGCATCTTGTCGGAGCAAAGCTGGAAAGACGTTACAAAAATATTTCTATCCCCAATCATCCGGCCCACGCCGGAGACCGCCAGACAGCAAGGGCGGGCGACTTCACCATCTCGCAACTGGTTTATCACGTTACGGCCACGCCCTCGCGGAATGTTATCCAAAAGTGCGCCGAGAATATTAAAGTTGGATTACTCCCAATACTTCTCGTGCCGGGCGAGCAGGAATTCAAGGCCATTGCGCTGGCTCAGGATGAAGGAATTGACAAAGAAATAGCCATCATCTCGATTGAAGCTTTTGTGGCGTCGAATATCATTGAATTGGCGACAGAGGAAAACAAAGACTTTTTTGGAGTTTTGCAGGATATTGTGCAAATTTACAACCGGCGACTCGCAGAGGTTGAAACAGATTTATCTTTGCGGATAGAAGTTCATTAAATAAATGCGCTATGTCACTGCTATAAATTGGCCCAACAAACCTATCCCAAAAGAGCAGCAGCTTCAGAAGTGAGTGATAGGCTGTTGGGGTCGCTTAAACCTAAGGAGGGAGGATTCAAATGAGAGACATTGTAATAATCGAGGGGGTGCGCACGCCGATTGGTAAATTTGGCGGGGGGCTGTCCGGGGTGCGGCCGGATGATTTGCTGGCCC
>CAZAPG010000026.1:0-87539 GCA_964486935.1 uncultured Caldilineaceae bacterium
AACACCCAGCTTCAGATGTCATATTAACAACAAGGCCCATGCACACGAATTGCTAATCGTGACTTTAATTGAAAGTAGCCTCGGCCACAATCGTTCTGGCGATTGTGGCTATCTTTGCTTACCCGCAATCGCGTGATTTCAAGCGTTAGCTTGCCAAAAAATTTCCATAGTTGTGTTCCAAATAGCAATGAAATTTTTGACCTTTCCATATAAGCCCCTATAATTTACCTTAAATATTGGGTCGTATTTTAAGGTCTAAAAAAGGGGTGTATTATGCAACAAGCTAAATTTAGCTTAACGCTTTCATTGATTGAGTTTTTGAATAACTATAAATTCTATGGGTTCAAAGACAAAAGTTCGATGGTCAGGGCAGCTTTACTACGATTGAAAGAAGAGCTTGAATTGCAAAGCCTCAAACAGTCGGCCAAGTGGTATGCTGAGGTTTACGAGGAAGAGGTTGAATTGCAGGACTTAACCGAAGCCGCTGTTATAGGCTGGCCCGAATGACCAGCCTGAAACGAGGGATGATCATTGATGTTGATCTCAATCCCACCAGAGGGTCAGAAACGGGTAAAGTCCGGCCTTGTGTGATTGTGACTAATAATGTTTATAATGAACGAGTGCCAGTGATTCAGGTTGTGCCTATCACTGGCTGGAGTGAGAAGAAAGGGCGGATTAAAACGAATGTCGAGCTAATGCCCAACAGGCAGAACGGGTTGGATAAAAAATCAGTGGCGGATTGTCTGCAAACCCGTCCAATAGACCATCGGCAGCGGTTGGTGAAACTTCGAGGTGAATTGAGCGCAGAAGAGATGAAACGAATAGATGAGGCATTGAAAATCATCTTTGCGTTGTAAATAGCTGTAACAACTACGAAGGCAAGCTAACAAGTCGTTGCAAGCGACCGCCCAACCTTGGCTTAAAATCGGTGGGGTGTTGGCTGTCAAGTTGGCTAAAATTGGGGGTAGTTTTGCTGGCAAAGTTGGTGTAAAATCAAGCAGGTGTTTGTACTCCGACCAAGCCGCCCCCCGGTCGAGCTATCGGGCGGCGCTTTGACTCAAGCGTTGGGCGGCAAGGGACAAACGATGGCACCGGCAAGGGGGGGTAAAATGACGATATGAGCATAAATCAAGGCTTTGTTGATGTGAATAGCACCCGGCTGTATTACGAGATGGCTGGTTCGGGTCAAGTGGTTGTTTTGGTTCACGGATTTACACTCGACACACGCATGTGGGATGACCAATTCCTGCCAGTGGCTCAACGTTTCCGGGTCATTCGGTATGACCTGCGCGGTTTTGGCAAGTCAGCCTTGCCCACGGGGGAACCTTATTCTCATATTGATGATTTAAAGGCTCTACTCGATCGGCTGGATATTGCTCAAGCCTATTTGGTCGGACTTTCCAAAGGTGGTGCGGTGATACTCGATTTTGCGCTCACACATGCATCACGGGTAGGTGCCTTGGTACTCATCGATACGGTGTTGGGAGGCTTTCAATGGTCAGATGAAGCCTCAGCGCGTGACGGTTTGGTCTGGCAATGCGCTCGGGAGGGGGGCGTTCTGGCAGCGAAAGATTCTTGGTTGAAGCATCCTTTGTTTGCATCCGTACAACACCAGCCGTCGGTTGCGGCCCGCTTGGCGCAGATTGTGGAGGAATACTCGGGTTGGCACTTCGTCAACACTAATCCTGAACAGGGACTGGAACCACCGGCAGCACTGCGATTATCGGAGTTGGGAATGCCTGTATTTGCGATTGTTGGTGAGCACGATATGCCGGACTTCCGGCAGATAACCGGGTTGATAGGTCAAAAGGTGCCGCAGGCGCGAATAATGATTGTACCAGGGGTAGGGCACCTAGCCAATATGGAAGCCCCGGAAGAGGTAACGCAAGCAGTGTTGGGGTTTCTGGCTGAGTTGTGAATTGTGGGTAGGGTATTGTTGATAGAGGATCACACAAAATGCAACTGCCTAACAACCATCATCCACCGCCGTGCCGTTCAGAGGACGAATAGCAGAATCATTAACAGGACAGATACAAGGCTCGCAATGGCCGTCCTGATTGAGTTCCATCGGTTCCAACGCGGTTCAAAGTCTTTACGAGCCGTTTTCTGCGTTGTCTCATTAATAGCATCGACATCCAGAGCTTGTAGTTTGTTATTCAGCGGTACATTAATGGTAAGGGTCGGTAATTGGACGCCGAGAATATAGGCAAGTACAACGAAGATGATGAGCAGACGCCCAACTCCAGCCAATTGCCCAAAACCAAACACAGCCGAAGTTACCAAAGCCACCACTGAACCAGCCCAAACCAACACAAAAAGTGGTTGATTGTTCTGGATAATGCCATCCATCACCTGAAAAGCTCTGATAAACTCCCGGTCATTTAAGCTTCTTATGCCCGGCATTACCACAATGGCAAAAGCAAACAGGAAGCCTGCCACCAGGGAACACAGAAATGTAGCCAAGATCAATGCAATCTGAAAGATTCCTTGTATTGACATGGAAAAGTCGCCTTTCTTTTGTCAATGTAGCTTGAGGCTATGAGCTGAACGGCCGGGACTTGAACCCTCACGTATCCAACGAGTTGTTGTACGGCATCACTCTTCCTGGCCTTGCTGCAATACCAGGCCAATGAAGAACAGAAACTCCACAGCCGCAAACGCCAGGAGACCGCCGAGGAGGAACCAGGAACCAAGCAAGGCGCTGCACAAAGCCCATATCGCGTCCAAGGGCCAATTGGCTAGCGCCAGCGGTATTGGGAGCAACGCTAAGAAGAGCACCAGAAAGCTATCACCAATCAATAACCCTAGCATCCTTGTTTCGGCCGTTGACCAGGTTTGAGCGCCACGCCGGGTGGGAAGGACTACGACCACGCCTGAAAACCCGGCAAATGACATCCCCAATCCAGCCAGCGTGTAGAGCACTGCTTCATTCATATATCTTCTATCCGAACAACTGATGTAGCCTAACTTTGATATAAAAGGATTCCCGTACTCTCTATCCGGGGTGCCTAATGATACCATATATCCAGGATTATCGGGAAGTCGCCATAAATTTTCATCGAGAGATTATCGGGACACTTTTAACTTTATGTTATGATTAGTCGTGAAGCTGGATAACCAGCTTGATAATCCCCATTAACATATCTACCTCGTGGTACCTGATTGATATATCGGCGTAAAGTTTGCTGGGTTCAACAAACTCCAGGTGCATGGGGCGAACGGTCTCTAAATATTGATTTATCACATAGTCAACGGCGCGACCTCGCTCGGCGATGTCTCGCCTCAGCCGGCGGATAAAGCGCAAGTCTGCCGGGGCGTCAACGTAAATTTTAAAGTCCATCATCTCCCGCAGCGTTTTATCGGCAAAAATTAAAATGCCCTCCACAATAATCACCTGTTTGGGTTCGACCGGCCGGAGCTGGTTGGCGCGAATGTATTGGGCAAAATCATACACCGGCACCTGCACCGGCTGTCCCCGCAATAATTGCTCCAGGTGAGCAATGAGCAGCGCATTTTCCAGCGAGTCGGGGTGGTCAAAATTAAAGGCTTTACGCTCTTCCAGCGGCAGGTGGCTGAGGTCTTTATAGTATGAGTCGTGCTGGATGTAAGCCAGGCGCTCCGGGCCGATAATCTCCAGAATTTTATGCGAAACTGTGGTTTTACCCGAAGCCGTGCCCCCGGCCACGCCAATGATGATAGGTTTGTTCATTTTATTCGTTACCTCTTTGCGCTCATTGTATCACGCCGGTAAAGCCACAGACAAATAGAGTAGAATAGAACGCCGGCAGATTTGCCTCACCGCCCAGGCTCAAAGTTTGTAAAATTTGACGCTAACTTATAAAATTTATTCTGGGAAAACGTGTAATAAATCCAGGTTTGCAAATTGGCAATAACAGCCGGCGCAAACAAAAATTAAAAGGGAGAAGGAAGGATGCTTAACAAGTTGATACGCTCCGCGCTATTGCTGGCGTTGTTGGGGCTAACCGTTCATACCGCCCTGGCCGCCCCGCCCCGGCAGGCGCCTCGCGGCGAGGAGTATATTGTGCAATCGGGTGACTGGCTTTCTAAAATTGCCGAAAAGTATTACGGCGAGTCGGTCAGGTATCCCACCATCATCGAGGCAACCAACGCCAAAGCCAACGAGGATAACAGCTTTGCCGCCATTGATGATGCCAACTTTCTGCGAGTGGGCCAAAAATTGTGGATTCCCCGCCTCAACGAGTCGGGCACATTTAATGTTGGCGGAATTACCTTTGGCTTGGCGGCGCTGGAACCGTTGGGGATTGAAACCGTAGTTCCCCAAAACTGGCCGCCGGTTGAAGAGAGCGACCCGCTGCTGAAACATAGCTGGAGCGCCGGCATTTTTAGCCTGGTTAGCTTTACCACCACGCCCGGCAACGACCCGGCCACCGGGCTGGCCCGCCTTTTGAGCGTTACCCGCGATGATTTAACCGGCGGCTTTTTAGGCGGACAACTTACCCAGCAAACCATTGGCAACTACAGTTGGACAATTTTTACCCGCGACCAGGGCGGCACCAGTTCGGTGGTGGCAGCCACGGTGCAGGATAAGGTGATTTATCAAATTCGCCTCTTTTCCGAAACCTCTCAAAAAGAGGCAATTTTAAACACTATTTTGGAAAATTTTGAAATTACCGACCCGCTGGCAGCGCGTCAATTTATTGACATTACCGCGCCCGCGCCCAATACCAGCCTCACCAATCCGCTGGAGTTGCGTGGAACCACCAGCCAGTACCCCTTTAAGGGGCGGCTGATTTACCGGGTATTAGACGCCCAGGGCAATCAGGTGGGGCGCGGCCCCTTCGAGGTTGTCGGCAGAATTGGCGAGCCTTCAACCTTTGCCGTTGCCGCCGCCTACAAGGTAAACAGCGATGGCCCCGGCACGGTTGAAGTAGCCGAAATTAGCGATGCTGATAACACCATCATCACTATCGACAGCGTGGCCGTGAACCTGCTGGCCGACCCGCCCGGCTACGCCATTACCATTGACGACCCGCACCCCTATGGGAACGTAACCTCGCCGGTGCAAATCAGGGGTAAAACCGGCAACCGGCCTTTTGAGGGGCGATTAAATTATCGAATTGTGGATGCCGCCGGCAGAGAGATTAGCACCGGCCTGCTGCAATCATCGGGCCAAATTGGCGAGGTAAATCTGTTTGACGGCTTTGCCCAATTTACCGTTGAGCGCGACGGTCCGGGGCGGATTGAGGTGTTTGACATTCGCCCGGCCGATGGCGCGGTATTTGCCATCAACACGGTGAATGTGTGGCTGGTCAGATCTCCGTAGCAAACCTGCAATTAAGCCATTGGCAAAATAAAGCTGAAGCGCGTCCCCTGGCCCACCTGGCTATCTACCCAAATCTGGCCGTGGTGGGCCTCGATGATTCTTTTGGCAATGGCCAGCCCCAAACCGGCCCCCCCGGTTTCCCGGCTGCGGCTCTTTTCGCCGCGAAAGAACTGGTCAAAGATGTGGGGTAAATCTTCGGGGGTAATGCCTTCGCCGGTATCGACAACCTCAACCTGAACACCCTGCGGCACCGCTTTGGTTGCCAAAGAAATTGACCCCTCTGGCGGGGTGTGCCGGATGGCATTTTGGACCAGGTTATAAAGTACCCGCTGAATTTTAACCATCTCGGCCCTGATAAGGGGCAGGTCTTCCCAAAAAATGCCCTTGAGCGAGACCCCTTTGGCTTTGGCCTGGGGCTGCATCGATTCCAGCACGTCCGAGAGCAGGTCGTTCAGGTTGAGCGGCTCCAGATGAAGTCGCACTTCGCCGGTTTCCAGTTGCGATAACTCAAACAGGTCGTTAATCAGCCCGGATAGATTTTCAATTTGAGAGCGGATGGTGACGTAATAGCGCTGCACCATTTGCGGGTCGGTGACAACGCCGTCGGCCAGGGCCTCAATCATGGCCCGGATGGAGGTGAGCGGCGTGCGCAAATCGTGGCTAACGGCGGCAATCAAATCCCGGCGGGCTTTCTCCAGCTCTTTTTGGCGGGCAAAGGCTCGCTGCAAATCGTCGGCCATCAGGTTAAAGGCGTCGGCCACGCTGGATAGCTCGTCGATTTCGTTAAGCTGCACGCGGGTGGAGAAATCGCCGGTAGCCAGCCGGTTGGCAACCGTTTGCAGCCGCCGCAGCGATTGGGTCATACTGTTAGCCAGCAAAAAGCCAAACGAGGCCGACAGCAACCCGGCAAAAATTAGCAGCAGGCCCAATAGCAAAAAGTCGTGCTCGGACACAAACATCAACTGCGAGGTGACAAAAATGTTGATAATGGCAATAACCACGCCCAGGCTGTAGGCCAGCAGCACCTTTTGGCGGATGCTGCGCAGCCACTTGCGCCCGGCCACAAATACCAGGTAGCCAATCAATAGCGAGGGCAGGCTGGAGGTGATGAGGAAGCGGGCCAGTTCTTGCAGGTCGCCGGAGGAGACCTCCATCACGTAGATGGCAATGCCCAGCGCCGCCAAAAAAGAGCCGCCCAGGCCCACCAGCGAGGGCCAGACCTCGCGCCATTTGATATTAAAATCGCTTTTGGGTTTGGTTAACAGAGGTGATTTTTCAAGAGCGTTCATTACTGTCTGTCTGCGGTAAATTTATAACCAACGCCCCACACGGTCAGAATATATTCCGGTTTGGTGGGCTGGCGCTCTATTTTTTCGCGTAGCCTGCGGACGTGAACCGTAACCGTGCTGGCGTCGCCAAAAAAGTCAAACCCCCAGATATGGTCCAGCAGTTGGTCTCGGGTAAAAACCTGGCCGGGGTGGTTCATAAAAAACCAGAGCAAATCAAACTCTTTGGCCGTCAGGTTGACTTCCTGAGTGTGGCGCACCCACACCTGGCGGGTAGAGGGGTTTATCCTGACATCGCCGATGATGACCGGCTGGGCCTGCGGGTCGGCCATGGGTTTGGTGCTGGCCCGGCGCAGCACGGCTTTAACCCTGGCCACCAGCTCTTTGGGGCTAAAGGGTTTGGTAACGTAATCATCCGCGCCCAGTTCCAGGCCGGTGATGCGGTCGGCTTCATCGCCTTTGGCGGTGAGCATAATGATGGGAATGTTGTAGGGGCTGTCGCGCAGGGTGCGGGTCAACTGGATACCGCCCATTACCGGCAGCATCAAATCGAGCACAATCAGGTCGGGCGTTTTGCGGTCAATGGCCTGCAAGGCCGACGCGCCATCACCGGTAACTTCTACCTCAAAGCCTTCGCGTTGCAAATATAGCTCTACAACTTCGCGGATATTCGGTTCGTCGTCTACAACCAGGATGCGGGGTTTGTGCGCCATTGTTTTCTGTTTACCAACTGCCGCCTAAATTTCTTCGGCCAGCAAGGCTTTGATGATTTCCTCTTGCTGCTGGTAGCGGCCTTCGCCTATGTGAATATGCCGCACATTGCCGGCTTTGTCAATAAAGTATTTGGTGGGCCAAAAACGTTGGCCGAACGGTTTTTTGTAATCTCGCCAGGTTTTCCAGTCGTTGTCGATGGCTACGGGGTAGGGGACATCCAGCCGCACCAGAGCCTCTTTAACGTTTTCGACTTCTTTCTCGTAGGCAAATTCCGGGGTGTGAACGCCGATAATCACCAGGCCATCGTTGGCGTATTTGTGGTGCCATTCCCTCAACGAGGGAATTACATTTTTGCAGTTAATTCAGCCAAAGGTCCAAAACTCAACCAGCACCACTTTGCCGCGCAATTCGGCCAGTTTGAGCGGGTCGGAATTGAGCCAAACCTGGTTGGTTAGCTCCGGCGGCTGGCCGACCACCTCTAACGTGGATAAAAGGCTGAGTTGCTCCTGGCTGGGGCCGGAATGGTTGACAATGACATCGTTGGGCATCACTTTTCTCTCCAAAGGGGCCTGGGCCAGCAGCGAGGGCGGCACTGCGGGCAGGGTGGGCGCAAACAGGGTTTGGCCGACAGGCAGGCGGCTGGGGTCGTTAATGGGGTTGAACCGGTTGTCGGTGGTGGCCAGGTCGTTGGTGGCTTTGACCAGAACGGGGTAGGCCAGCGGGTCGCCATAGAATTTTTCGGCCAGCGTACCCAGCCAGTCGTCGGCCTGAACCACGTAAATTTGGCCCTGCGCCTCTGGCGGCGGGGCAGACAGAACCACGCCCGGCAGCAAGGCCATTAAGGCAACCAGCAATAAAGGTACTTTGTAGCGCATATCATTATTTCTCCTTTCTGGTTTGGCGATTGGAGCGCGTCCCAAATTTTAGAGATTGGGGCAGCCCCGGTGATTACAGCATAAAGGAGAAATATTACAATTTTCTTGCCGCCGCCAGAGCGTTAATCGCCGGCGGCAACTTCAACTTGCGGGTGGGTTAATCGGGCGGGGTCGCCGTCGGAGGTGTAATATTCGTGGGGGTTTTGCTCAAAGTAGGTTAGCCAGTGCTGGATGGAGGTTTCTGTAACTTCCAGCCGGGAAACGCGGTAGGGGTCGAACAGGGGGTCAAAGGGTGAAATGGTTGGCCCGCCCCAGGCGGCTGCATTACCGAGGTAGGCATATTTAAAATCGCCCCAACTGCCCGCCTTCAGAAAATCCAGGGTGTAGGGAAAGCCGCCGTACGGCACCGACAGGGTTTGCACCGTGTAGCCGGGGGCCATCTGCTCGATAACGTGTTTGCTGACGGCCAGCTCCCACTCAATTCTTTCGGCGGTGGCTACGGAGAGGTCAACGTGGTTGACGGTGTGGCTGCCTATCTCCATACCCAAATCGACCAGATATTGAATTTTGGCCTTGGCCCATTTGGGTTGCCCAAAGATGGCGGTGTGGCCGGCGGTATCGTTGCCCAGCACAAAAAAGGTGGCGCGCAGGGGCCACTCTTCCGGGTGCTGGTTGTGAAAATTCATCATAATGCCCAGGGCGCTGTCGGCGTCGATGGTGTTATCGGGCAGCACTCTGAACTGGCTGATGTCGGAGTCGTCAAAGGTAAGGACGACCGGTTTTTTGCCGGGTGGAACGCGGGGCAGGCCGTTAATCAGGTCGATAAAATTGACGGGGTAGTATCCGGTTTGATGAAGGCGCAGCAGGTCGGCCCGAAAATTTTGGGGCGTGCGCTGGTAGCGCTGTTCCGGGTAGCCAATGCGGTGATATTCG
Organism: uncultured Caldilineaceae bacterium; assembly: GCA_964486935.1. GTDB lineage: Bacteria > Chloroflexota > Anaerolineae > 4572-78 > J111 > CAZAPG01. The sequence goes on from CAZAPG010000026.1 coordinate 9,114, forward strand.
AGCACCATAATTTTGCCCAGTTCGTTGGCATCGGCAAAGTAGGGCGCCGGCTCCGGGGTGGCCGGGGGTTGGTCGGGCGGCGTTTCCGGCGCGGTGATTTGGGGGCGGGGGGTAACGGTGACAAAAACAATGGCCGGCCTGGGGCGTTGGGGAGAGGTTGCCGGCGCAAACTCGATAAGGTTGCAGCCCATTGCCAGCAGGCCGGTGGCTGCCACCAATATCAGGCCAAAGGGCGAGTAGGTATGTCTGTTCACAAATCCGGGCCGTTTGTTGTTGAGATAAGTACTCACCTGGTTATTGTAAAGTAAAAGAAAAAAGTTGGCAAGACAGATTGACATAATTACGGCCCGGCTGAAACGTAGTAAAATTGTGGATTTTGCTCAAAATAGTCCAGCCAATAATCAAGCTCGTTTTGCAGGGCCTGGACGCGGGGAATGCGGTAGGGGTTGAACTGGGCGCTGTGCGGCGAAGGGCTGGCCCCGCCGGCCACCATTACCGTGCTGGCGTAACTGTACGGCTGCCCTTCCCACACGCCGTGGGCCAGCAGCAACTCGTTGGCCGGGTAGTTGCCAAACGGCGCCGAGAGTGAGCGGACACTGTAACCGGGCAAACGCGCCTCGAGCTGGCGCTGGCTGACGGCTAACTGCCACTGCACCTGCTCGTCGGAGCCGGCGGCCAAATCAAAGTGAGAAATGGTGTGGCTGGCTACTTCAAAACCGTTTGCCACCAGCCACTGCAATTTTTTGTCGGCCGCCTCTTTTTGCCCAAACAGAATCCGTTCCGGCACGTTGACATCTTGCAGCACGTAAAAGGTGCCTTTTAGCGGCCAGTCTGCGGGGTGGTCAAGATGAAAATTGTAAAGGACTCCCACCGCAGAGTCGGGGTCAAGGCTGCCGTCATCCAGATATCTAAACTGGCTGATGTCGGAGTCGTCAAAGGTGAGGATGACCGGTTTTTTGCCTGCCGCTAAATCGGGAAAGCCCAAGGTCAGGTCGATGATGTTGGCCGGGGTGTAGCCCAGGCGGTGCAGCCGCTCGATATCGGCCCGAAAGTTAGCGGGGGCACGCTGCCAGCGACCTTCCGGCTCGGTAATCATATGATATTCCAGCACCAGCACGCTGCCCAGCGGGTTGGGCGGCAGCGTAGGCGAGGGGGTGACGGTTGGCGTGGGGATGGGGGTTGAGGTTGGCGTGGGGGTAGAGGTGGGAGTGGGCCGGGGCGTGTTGGTAACGGTAGGGGTTGGGGTGGGCGTGCTGGTTGGCGCAGGAGTCGCTGTAGGGGGAGCCGGGGAGGGGGTGCTGGTTGGCGCTATCTGAGCGGCAGGGCTGGCGGCAGGCTCAACCGGTGGGGGAGTGGGGCCGCTACAGGCGGTCAGCAAAATGATGAGTGAGACCAGACAGGTTTTTGCAAGTAGTTGCAAGGCCGGAAACCTCGACGTAAATTTGGTGGTTAGGGGTTGGGTGCGGCGCGGCGCAAATATTCAAAGGTATAGATGCCGGTGCGGTGCCCGTCGTCCCAAAAAAATTGCAGGGCATAATTGCCAACCATCTCAACCGGATGATTGGCATCGAGTTTGCCGCTGGCCCTTGCCTGGTCCGGCGACAGCACGCGCAGCGGGTCATCATTGTTGCGCTGTTCATTGCACACGGCGCAAGGGCAAATTTTTCGCAGGTATTCCAACGGATAAACGGTGGTTGCGCCATCGGCCCAGGCGATGCGCACCTGGCTGTTTTTGATATCAACCTGAATATCGGCGGGCTGCTTTTGGGCAGCGGTCAGCGGCTTCAAGGCAAAATTCCTCCAAACGCAAAATCGTCAAAAATTATACCCGATTTGCGCTCAACCGTCATATTCAGAGCCGGGGTTTCGTTGGACAGCGATTTGCTTGAGCCATTTTTGGTTAATTGATACCATCGGGCAACAAGGCTGATACCGTTTGGCTCTCCTCAACGGCGGCAATTTTTCTTATAATAATTCTTATGGAAATTCCCAAAATATGCCTTGATAGTCATATGAAATCAGCCCCTGTTTCCATTCTTCTTTAATTCTCCCTTTTTGCCTGCCGGCTTGAGAGATTATTCTCTAATTTCCCCAGTAACATTGTCTGGGGGATATTTGTAATAAAAGTTGATGACAATACATAAGGAGGTATTAAAGCGCAAAACAGGCAGAATTTTAACCCTGCCCGGTTAATTATCCGGGCCAAGATAATTTACTTGTGTTGTTAATTGAGGAGGAAAAGGACACTAAATTATGGTAACATTACGTATGCGTCAATTTGTTATGCAGCTTTTGATTCTGGTTATGATTGGGGGCCTCATCGCGGCCTGTGGCGCGGCAGCAACCCCGGAACCGGCCCAGCCGGAAACCCAAACCGAGGCGGCTGAAGAACCCGCCGCCGAAGAACCGGCAGCCGAAGAGCCGGCCACCGAAGAAGCAGCCGCGCCCGCCGAAGAACCCGCTGCGGAAGAAGCCCCGGCTTCCGCCAATTTTTCGGGTACGGTGGTTGTCGGAGACTCGCAGGAGCCTAAAGGTTTAATCGGGCCGATTTTCTACCAGTACCACACCACCAACTTAATCAACTCCATGTACTACGCTCCTCTGGCGCTGGATGAGAACGATGAACTGGTACCGGAACTGCTGGAAGAGGTCCCGACAATACAGAATGGCGGCATCTCTGAAGATGGTAAAACCATCACCCTCAAATTTAAGGATGGCTTCAAATGGCATGACGGCGAGCCGGTCACGTCGGCCGACTTTAAATTTACCTGGGAATTTATTATGAACCCGGATACAAAGGCCCAAACCACCGCCGGCTGGAACAAGATTGCGTCGGTTGACACCCCCGACGAATTTACCGCCGTGGTGCAGATGCAAGAGCCTTACGCGCCCTTTGTGCCGGGCAACCTGGTCTTCCCCATTTTGCCCAAGCATGCCCTCGAAGGCGTCTCGGACCCCGGCAACAGCGACTTTGCCCGCAACCCCATTGGCAACGGCCCCTTCAAATTTGAAGAGTGGGTTTCTGGCGACCACATTACGGTGGTAGCCAACCCCGACGCGCCAATACCGCCCAAGCTGGAGCGCATCATTTTTAAGTTTGTGCCGGATATCAACACGCTCATCGCGCTGCTTCGCACCGGCGATGTTGATTTGGGCTACGATTTGCCCGCCGACCAGGTGCCTCAGTTGGAGGGCGTCGAGGGCGTTGAAATTGTCACCATTCCCGGCGTGGCCATCGAGCGGCTCTACTTCAACCTGCGCAACCCCGAAGACCTGAGCCAGCCCCACCCCATTTTTTCAGATATCAACGTGCGCAAAGCCATCAGCATGGGCATGGACCGCTTTACCCTGGTCGACAAAATTTTGCAGGGGTATGGCAAAGTAGCCGTTACCGAACTGGATAACACCAACTGGTTTAATGAAGACCTCGAACCCGTGCCTTACGACCCGGAAATGGCCAAGCAACTGCTCGACGAAGCCGGCTGGGTGGTTGGCGCCGATGGCATTCGCGAAAAGGATGGCCAGCGTTTAAGCTTCAAATATTCTCTGACAACCGGCGTGCCGCTGCAAGATAATATGCAGGTCTTCTTCCAGCAAAACCTGGCCGATATCGGGGTCGAGATGATTATTGATAATTACCCGGCTGCCACCCTGTACGGCAGTTGCGCCGATGACGGCATCTTTGGCCGCAGCAAATTTGATATGATGGGCTTTACCAACTTCCCGCCCGGCACCGACCTCTCGGCTGAATGGTCCGACTTCTTCCTGACCAGCAGCCTGAAAGATTGCGAAACCAACCCCGCCGGCACCAACTCCTGGGGCTTTTCCGACCCCGCCGTTGACGCCGCGCTTGAGTGCGCCGTGACCGAGCTTGACACCGACAAGCGCCTGGCTTGCATCAAAGAAGCTCAAAAACTGATTTATGACACCTACGTTGTGCTTTACCTTTTCGACACGCTGAATGTTTACGCCATCTCCGACCGGGTTGAGGGAATCAACCCCACCGTTTTTGGCGGGCACCACTACAACTACGAAAGCTGGTCGGTGGCAGAATAGTTTTTTGAAAACGTAAGAGATTAGATTGGCGGACGGCGGATGATTGGGTTAAAATCACTTCGCCGTCCGTCTTTCGTCCGTATGAATATGTTACCAAAAATTTAACCCGTCTTTGAATCGGGGTATCTCAACCATCATGTCATTTCAAGGAGCGCAGCGACGAGAAATCTCCCGGCGAACAGTCTGTAACAACGATGCATGGAGATTTCTCGCTCCCGCTGGTCGCTCGAAATGACATGCCTGAGCAGATACGAATCGGGAACAATAATTTAACTTTGGGAAAGGAGCATTTATGGCCCGTTACATCCTGCGGCGGTTGCTGATTTCAATGCCGGTTTTGCTGGGCATCACGGTCATCACCTTCTTCCTGCTCCGCATGTCGGGCGACCCGATGGCCGTTTATGCCTCCAATCCGGGCATCACCGCCGAAGACCTGATTCGCCTGGAGAAAACCTACGGCTTTGACCGCCCCCTGTACGTTCAATACCTTTACTGGCTGCGAAATATTGTCACCGGCGACTGGGGGCAATCATTCCTGACCCATCAGGATGTTCTGGTGATGATTATCGAGCGTTTGCCCAACACCCTCATTTTAATGGTCACAGCTTTTGTTTTTACCCTGATTGTTTCCATAATTCTGGGGTTGTACACGGCCACTCACCAATATTCTTTTGGCGATTATCTGGTCACTGCTTTTTCCTTTTTTGGCTACTCTATGCCCAGCTTCTGGTTTGGGCTGATGTTGATTATCATCTTCGCCGTAAAATTCAGAGAGTTTGGCTGGCCGTCGCTGCCGGCCGCCGGCATGTTTCCCATTCGCGGAGAACCCTCCTTTTTTGAACTGATTCGCCATATGATTTTGCCGGTGGCGGTGCTTTCTCTGGCTTCTATTGCCCGTTACACCCGCTATTTGCGCTCCAGCGTGCTGGAGGTGCTCAACCAGGATTATATTCGCACGGCCAAAGCCAAAGGGTTGGGCAATCGGGTGGTGGTTTGGAAGCACGCCTTCAAAAATGCCGTCATTCCGCTGCTCACGCTGGTTATGCTGGATATCCCTTTTTTGTTCAGCGGCGCTCTGATTACCGAGCAGGTTTTTGCCTGGCCGGGCATGGGGCGCATGTATTGGGAACACGCCATCTGGATAGATTATCCCGTGCTGATGGGGATTCTGGTTTTGATTTCCATCATGGTGGTGCTGTGCAATTTAATTGCCGATATCTCTTACGCCTTCATCGACCCCCGCATCAAATTGCAAAGTTGAGGCTATGACTACCAGACAGACAACGCTCTCAAACCGCAGCCGGCTCTTGCTAACCGAAGAAAAACCACCGGGCCTGTGGCGATTGGCCGGGCGGCGTTTTCTGCGCCACAAAGCCGGCGTTATTGCCGCCATATTTTTGCTGCTTATCATGGCCCTGGTTACGCTGGGGCCGCTGCTGCTGGTCTCAGAGGATGACGCCTTTCGCCCCAACCCCCTGATTATCAACGAGCCGCCTACCTGGCAGCATTGGTTTGGCACAGACCAGGTAGGCCGCGATATCTTTGCCCGCATAATTTTTGGCGGCCGGATTTCGCTGGCCATTGGCCTGCTAGCAATGATTGTTTCTACCGTGGTGGGTACGGTGTTAGGCTCTCTCTCCGGTTACTTTGGCGGCATCGTCGATGCCGCTATCATGCGCTTTACCGACGCCATGCTCAGTATCCCCGGCGTATTCCTGATTATCGCCCTGGCCGTATTTTTAGGCTCTACCATCCAAACTATCATTCTGGCCATTGGCCTGCTCAACTGGATGAGCATCACCCGCATTATCCGCGCCCTGTTTCTCTCATTAAAGGAGCAAGAGTTTGTGCTGGCCGCCCGCTGCATGGGCGCGCGCAACATCCGCATTATGTGGGGCCACATTTTGCCCAATACGGTGGCCGCCGTGGTGGTCTCCGCCACGCTGATTGTCGGCGAAGCCATTCTCACCGAAACCGCCATCAGCTACCTGGGCCTCGGCATTCAACCGCCAACCCCCAGTTGGGGCAATATGTTAAGAAACGCCCAGGACCTGATGTGGACCGCCCCCTGGCTGGCTATCTTTCCCGGCGCTATGATTTTTGTCACCATCCTGTGCATCAATTTTATTGGCGACGCCCTGCGCGACGCCCTTGACCCCCACATTCAACTTTAGAGGCAAACTATATGAACATCTATCAAGAAAAAATTGAACAGGCCACGCAGCTATTGGCCGAGTTCAACCTGGACGTGTGGCTGGTTTTTGCCCGCGAAACCGCCGAGCACACCGACCCGGCGCTGAAAATGCTGGGCCATCTGACCCCGGTCTGGCAGGCCGCCTTCATTTTTGGCCGCAACGGCGAGCGCATTGCCATTACCGGCGAGGGCGATGATGAGGCCGCGCGCCGCCAAAATCTATTCGACCAGGTGATTCCCTACACCGCCACCATTCGCAACGACCTGGTCGCCACGCTGACCCGTTTAGACCCGCGCAGCATCGGCCTCAACTACAGCCGCAGCGACGTGAGCGCCGATGGCCTGACCTACGGTATGTATCTCAATTTGCAGGAGTACCTCAAGGGGACGCCCTATCTCAACCGCCTGACCTCTGCCGAGGAATTTGTAGACGCCCTGCGAGGCCGCAAAACGCCGCAAGAGCTGAACCTGATGCGCAAAGCCGCCGCCATCTCGATGGAAATTTTTGAAAAAACCACGGCCTGGCTGCGGCCCGGCCTCACCGAGCAGCAAATTTATGAATTTGTTCACGCGCAAGCCCGCGAGCGCGGCGTTGAAACCGCCTGGGATGCCGTTCACTGCCCCGGCTTAAACGCCGGGCCAAATTCGCCCTGGGGACATGTCGGAGCCTCGACTGAAAAAACCGCCGCAGGAACCACGCTCAATATGGATTTTGGCGTCAAAACAGAGGGCTTTTGCTCAGACCACCAGCGGGTCTGGTATTTTCTGCGTCCGGGCGAAACCGAAGCGCCGCCGGAAGTGGTCAAGGTGTTCGAGGTCGTCAAAGGCGCTATCCAGGCCGCCGCCGATGTTATCCGCCCCGGCATTCAGGGTTGGGAGGTTGACGCGGTGGCCCGCAACTACATTGTTGACGCCGGCTACCCCGAATATCCGCACGCTTTGGGCCACTCGGTTGGGCGCTATGCCCACGACGGCGGCACCGGCTTTTACCCCAAATGGGAGCGATATGGAACCAAACCCTACGGGCGCATTACCGCAGGGCAGGTTTTTACCCTGGAGTTGGGCGTCCGGTCAGAATTTGGCTACATCAGCCTTGAAGAGGAAATTTTAGTCACAGAGCAGGGTTACGAGTGGTTTACTCCCCCGCAAAAAGAGCTGATGCTGGTTCCGGCGGATTAATCGCCGGCAATTGACGCGTGACGCTTGTTTTCAAAGGAGTCATCATGAACCTAACGGCATACTACCGATAATGAAAAAAGGAGCGCCAAAGCAAAGCTTTCGCACCCCTGAACTTACTTTCATAGGAGAAATTACATGATTTCAGAAAAGGCCGCTTTTAACTACGCCTTGTTGTCAAAACCGGTAGCGCTTTATCCGCGCTCCATTTTTCAGGAATATTTTACGCTAACCGACGCCGATTACAGCAGCGATACGCTGCGCCGCCTCAAAGCGCAGTTGGCCCCCTATCAGAGTCAGGCCCAGGCAGCGCAGGGGCAGGAAAAGGCTTTTCTCACCCTGCTGGTTCGGGGAGCGGAAAGCGCCATCTCTTTTCTGGAAAATACCGACCTGTCAACATTTAGCGTGTCGGGTTCCATCGAGGCTTTTTTTGAAGTGGTTCAGGATTATTACCAGAATCGGCTGGGCCTGGCCTGGCGACAACGCCCCTTCTTTGTGGTTGACCGGTACCCCGAACCGGCGCAAAACGCCAACTGGTTTGCTTCGTCCAATGTGCCGGGCGGGCCGCGCCCCGGCTACCCCGAGGGAGTCTATTTTTTGCGGCGGCACATGATGCCGGGCGTGGCCGAAATGGGCACGCTGCACGAGAACGTCCACCATCTGGGCATGGGCAGCGATGATGTGGAGGGCGATTATTTTCGCTTTTTTGATGAAGGCTGCTGTAATTTTCTGGCTTACCTGGTTTACTATCACCATACCGGCGATATGGCCCACGTGCGCCTTTACCGCACCTTTTTACAGGAAATCAACACCGACCTGTACGAAGACCCGCCCTTTGACCGGATTATCGCCTCGCTGGTGCAGCAGGTGGGCGTGACCGGCCTCTACCGCCTGATGACCCGCCGCATCAAGGACCGTACCTCGATGGATTGGCTGGCTATTTTAAAAGCCATCGCTGCCGGCGAAATGAAGGTGGAGCCACAGCCCGGCGAGCCATCCGACGCAGATCTGCCGCCCATTCTGCAAGAATTACAATCCATCGCCGAGCGGGTGATTGCCATGATTTCATACCCCGACCGCATGCTGGTGTCGTCTATGGCCTACTTAGCTTTCGAGCAGATGTCTCGAGATGGTTCGGTAAGCGTTGCCGACTTACAAACTGATTGGGGCCTGTCCGACGCCGCGCTTAACTCAATGATTGACGAATTGGCCGGCGTGTACTACTGGACCAATCAGAGCGGCCATCTCAAACCCTTCCCGGAAAATAACACCTTCGACCTCTTTTTGAAAACAGGCGTAATGCGGGCAATTCGCCCAGCCAAATAAACTGTACCCCTTTAAAGAAGAACGGCGTGACGAACGACCAATAATTGGGTGAACCCCTTTCGCCATTGGTTAATGTTTAGAAATGAGGCGCGTGCCAGATACCCGGCGCGCGCTTTGCTTTTGCGCCGGGGGGTGCGTCCTGCCCGTCCTGGCCGGGCCAGGGAGCGAAGTCGAAGGGGTATCCCCCCAATTCCCAAAAACTCTGGACGCACCCCGCGCCGCGGCTGATACTTCTCATTTTTGGCAAGATAGACTATAATCCAGGGCTGTTTACAGCGCATTTGCCATTTTGGATAACATTTTGCCAGATTGGGTAACGCACCTTGGAACAACCTATCTTGCCGCCGATGCTGCCTGGCGCGTCAACCCGGCCCTGGCCCGCCGGTTTGAAATGCGCCATCTGCTGCTGGGCGCGCTGCTGCCAGATGCTACCCGCTTCACCATCATTCTGGTTGACATGCTGGACTGGCCCGCCGTGGCCACATTTGTCTATTTAATTCCGTTTCACAGCCTGCTGCTGGTGGGCTTTATCGGCGGGGCCATTGCCTTGCTTGCGCCCGCAGCCACCGGAGGCAGCTTAAAGGCGTTTGGCCTGATAATGCTGGGCGCGGCGTTTCATTTTTTGCTGGATGATTTGGAAGGACTCATTGGCTGCGGCAGCACCACTTTCTATCCGTTCTATTTTGGCAAACCACTCAACGGCTGGAACAGCGAGGGCAGTTTAGCCGCAACTCTGTTGGTGGTCTCGGCTATTGGCCTGGGGCTGGCGCTGGCCCGCTGCGAAAACTGGTCGCCTCTGGCTTTTCGCTTTACCCGGCAGCGGTTGGGCGGGGCGGCTCTGCTGCTGGCCATAGCGTTGATTTTACCGCTATTTTTCAGGCAACGGATGATTGACCAAAATGCCTACTACCTGGCCTTTGTCGCCCAGCCGGCCAGCTTCGAGGGGCAACCCGTAGAGTTATGCTTTAGCGAGGTTATCGCCACCCGGCCCGTCACCATCGAAGAGTTTGACACGCCCTTTGCGCTAAACTCTGACCTGCCTCTGAACCTGGGCCAGTGGGTCAGCGCGCGCGGCATTTACCGGAACGGCGCAATTCAGCCGCAAACCGTTATTACCCATCGCGGCTTTGCCGATGTTCATCTGTCGCTGATTGCCGCTGCGGTATTTGTAGCCTTAATGGTTGACCCGCGCCGGCTGAAACAGGCCGCGCAGCGAGTCGTAATGAGCAGACAAAATAACCTTAAACAACGTGTGGAGTAACCAGATGGAAATAGACTCAAAAAAACAACTTGGGCTTGCGGTTGGGGCTATTATTGGGGCGGTGCTGGGCGCCGGCGCGGCCTACCTGCTGATGACTGCCCCCTCCGACCCCGAGGAAGAAATCAAACCCGTGACCGGCCGGGAGATCATTAGCCTGACCAGCGCCCTGGCCGTGCTCATTCGCCGGCTCGATGATTTCCGCCGCCGGATTTAATTCAACCAAAAAATTACACCCAACAATGGAGAAAATAAATAGTGGCAACCAATAGTCAAACCAAAACAAAAGCAGGGTTGGCCAAAGCTTTGGGGCGACCCAAAGTGAAAAAAGTGGTGCTGGCCTACTCTGGCGGGCTGGATACCAGCGTGATTGTGCCCTGGCTTAAAAACAACTACGGCTGCGAGGTTATTTGCATGTGCGCCAACCTGGGCCAGGAAGAAGAACTGGCCGGCCTGGAGGAAAAAGCCCTGGCCTCCGGGGCCAGCAAATGCTACATCGAAGACCTGCGCGAGGAGTTCATCACCGACTTCATCTTTCCCAGCCTGCGGGCCGGCGCGGTGTACGAGCGCAAGTATCTGCTGGGCACCAGCTTTGCCCGGCCCATTATTGCCAAACGCCAGGTTGAAATTGCCGAACTTGAAGGCGCCGACGCCGTCTCGCACGGCGCTACCGGCAAAGGCAACGACCAGGTTCGCTTTGAGTTAACCTACCAGGCGCTCAACCCTAAATTGCAGGTTATTGCCCCCTGGCGCGAGTGGGAAATTCGCTCCCGGCAAGACGCGCTGGACTACGCCGCCGAGTTTAACGTGCCCGTGGCCGCCACCGAAAAATCCATCTATAGCCGTGACCGCAATATCTGGCACCTCAGCCACGAAGGCGGGATTCTGGAAGACCCCTGGCTGGAACCGGAAAAAGAGATGTACCAGATGTCGGTAGACCCCGAAGACGCGCCCAACGAGCCGGAATATGTAGAAATTGACTTTCAGGAAGGCATCCCCAAAAAAATCAACGGCACGGCTATGGGGCCAATCAGCCTCATTACCACGCTCAACAAACTTGGCGGGCGGCACGGCGTGGGGCGGGTCGACCTGGTGGAAAACCGGCTGGTCGGTATGAAAAGCCACGGCGTATACGAAACGCCCGGCGGCGCCATTCTGCTAGAGGCGCACCAGGCCCTAGAGCAGCTTTGCCTGGACAAGCAAACCCTGCACTACAAGCAGCAAATTGCCCTTAAATACGCCGAGCTGGTTTACAACGGCCAGTGGTTTACCCCCCTGCGCCAGGCGCTCGACGCCTTTGTTGATGTTACCCAGCGCCACATGACCGGCGCCGTGCGCCTGAAACTTTACAAAGGCGGCCTGATGCTGGTGGGCCGCCGCTCGCCTTACAGCCTCTACCGCGAAGATTTTGCCACCTTTGGCGAAGAGGACGTATACAACCAGCAAGACGCCGAAGGCTTTATCAAGCTGTTTGGCCTGCCCATGAAAGTTCAGGCCATGCTCGATATTGAAGGCGTGCGGCGGGGCCTGCACGAAGAGCCGGATTACAGCAAATTTAAGCGAGATTAGGGATGTCTCAACTATGGGGAGGCCGCTTTAGCGGCGCAACCGACGCGCTCATGCGCCAATTCAACGATAGTATCTATTTTGACCTGCGCCTGTGGGAAGCCGACCTGGACGGCAGCGCGGCCTACGCCAAAGCCTTGGCCCGCGCCGGCGTCCTCACCGCAGAAGAAGCCGACGTCATTCTGGATGGGCTGGACGAGATTCGGGCCGAATTTGCCCGCAACCAGTTTGAGCTAAGAGCCAGCGATGAAGACATCCATACCGCGGTTGAGCGCCGGCTGGGCGAACTCATCGGCGAGCTGGCCGGCAAGCTGCACACTGGCCGCTCGCGCAACGACCAGGTAGCCGCCGATACCCGCCTCTGGCTCAGGCGTCAAATTGCGCTGTTGCGCCGCCACCTGGAGCTGTTGCAGCGAGTCATCATTACCAAAGCCCAGGAAAATATCGACGTGATGATGCCCGGCTACACCCATTTGCAACAGGCCCAACCCATCCGTTTTTCTCACTGGCTGCTTAGTTACGGCTGGATGTTTCAGCGCGACAAGGAACGGCTGGACGACCTGACCCGCCGCGTTGATGTACTGCCGCTGGGCAGCGGCGCTCTCTCCGGCAACCCTTTTCATCTTGACCGCGAATTTTTGGCCGGGGAACTTGGCTTTGCCGCCATCTCCGCCAACAGTATGGATGCCGTGGGCGACCGTGATTATATTTTAGAGTTTCTCGGTTGGGCGGCCATTACCCAGGTTCACCTCAGCCGTCTGGCCGAAGACCTGATTATCTACACCAGCCGCGAGTTTGGCTTTATGACTCTTGATGATGCCTACGCCACCGGCTCCAGCCTGATGCCCCAAAAGAAAAACCCCGACTCACTGGAGTTGATTCGAGGTAAAACCGGGCGGGTGGTCGGCTCGCTTACCGGCCTGCTGACCACCCTCAAAGGGCAGCCCTCAACCTACAACAAAGATTCGCAAGAGGATAAAGAGCCACTGTTTGATACGGTTGACACGCTCAGTATGACCCTGCCCATTGCCGCCGGCGTTATCCGCACCCTTATTCTCAACCCTTCCAGAATTTACGACTCGATGGACAGCGCCATGCTGGCTACCGAACTGGCCGATTATCTGGTTGATAAAGGGATGCCCTTTCGCCAGGCCCACCATCTGGTAGGGCAAATTGTGCGGCAAGCCATCGCCATCGACCAGCCGCTCAACTCATTTCCGCTGGCGGCCTACCGGCAATTTAGCCAGTTGTTTGACCGCGACGTGCATGAGCGGCTCACCTTTAACCGCGCCGCCGACCGCCGCGAGAGCGTGGGCGGCACCGGCAAATTTGCCGTGCGGGCGCAAATTGAAGCGCTGCGGGAACTGGTTGGCGAGAACGAGGCCCAATAGAGCCAACTCAAATCAACTCAATCTCAAAATCCACCAACTCACAATCCAGGCGGGTGTTCTCAACCCAGGCGGCTACGCGGGTCAGCAGTCTGTGGGCATAATTGCGGCTGCTGTTAACCGTAACCACCCCAATGACGGCTGTCTGCCGCGAGTTTTGCCGGTCTACCTCCGAGACGGCCACGTTAAACTCTTTGCGCATGCGGGCCATCAGGCTTTTAATCACCTGCCGTTTATCCTTGAGCGAGGCTGAAGCGGGGATATTTAATTCTATTGTGCAAATACCAATTACCATTTGCGATTTTAGATTTTGGATTTACGATTGTTTTTGGTCAATCCAAAATTGTCAGACTCTTTTCAACCATTTCTCGTTGGCATACTGCTCTGCCCGCAGTTGCTCGGCCAGTTCCTGTTCGCGCGCTGATAACGGCATCTCTTTGAGCGTTACATTTAGCTGCGCGGCAAAGCCTTGGGCCAGGGCGGCGATGACCGTATTGTGCGGCACAACTTTGCCCAGCACCCTTTCCAGGGTGGTTGCCCGCCGGGGCAGCAGTTCCCGCTGTTGCCGGCGCTCATCTTCGGGCAATTTCAACACGTCGATAATCCGATTCAAATCGCCGTACAGGGGCAGGGTGCCGTGTTGCAGCACAATTTTTTTGCGCCGCAGTTGGGCGCTGCCGATAAGTTTTTGACCCTGCCAGGTGATTTCGTAGCGTGAAGGCGTGTCGAAGCAAACCGGACCGCCCCGCGCGGCCTGCCGCTGGGCCAGCACCTCTTCTTTGGTGGATTGCTCGGCCTGCACGCCCAGCTTCTCCAGCCCGCGCAGCAGGCCAAAACTCAACACCCGGTACGAGGCCACAATGCCGCCTTCGATACGCGGGTCATCTTGCGGAATCATCAGGCTGTAGGTAGCTTCATCGGTATGCAAAATGGCCTTGCCGCCGGTGGGCCGGCGGGTCCATTCGTAGCCCAGCCGTTCGATGGCGGCCTCGTCCACTTCGCTCCAGTGCTGGTTGTAGCCCAGGCTCAGGCAGGGCGGCTGCCATTGAAAAAAGCGCAGAGTGGGCAGGCCGTTACCTTCGGCCAGGGCGTGAACAATGGCCTCGTCGATGGCCATGTTGGTAGCCCCATCCAATGGCGGGGTAATCAGCAAGCGCCAGGCAGCGGGGGGGTAGGTAGTCGTCAATAAATCCATCTGTTTTCTAAAAACCCTGATTTACTGCAATTGTACCCGTTTCTGGCCATTATTGGTAATAACTGGCTTCCAGTTTGTAGACTTCCTGGCTGGCGCAAATGGGGCAGGCGTGCCGTTGTTCGGCTGTCAGGATAGCGCGGTCAGAGCTCCAGAAGAAATTTTCGGGGCCAATGGCTTGGGTCAGTTGGCTGCGCTCCAGCATACGCATTACGTTGGGGTGAACGCCGCTGAACATCAATACTTTGTTCTGGTGTCGCATTTGTTCGTGCAGGGTTGAGAGCGCTTCCAGGCCAGAAATGTCAATGGCCGGCACGGCCCGCATCGAGAGAATGAGAACGTGGGTGTCGGCCAGGTGAGCAAAAGCTTCGTTAAAATTATTGGTGGCGGCAAAAAAAAGCGGGCCGGTCAGGTAAGCTACCTTAATGTGCGGGCAGGAACCCTTGACCGGAATGCCGCGGGCGCGCATCCGGTCCGCATCAACCGGTTGAATCTCGACCTGCAAATTAGCCAGTTGGTTGATAAACACAGCCGAGGTGATTGCCGCGCCTATCAAAATGGCCTGGGTCAGGTCTAGCGTAATGGTAGCCAGCAGAGTAATGGTAAACGTAATAATGGCCGTTTTGAAGCGCTTGGCAAACATAAAGCGAATGGCCGGCCACTCGTTCATTCGGTAAGCCGTTACCATTAGCACGCCGGCCAGCGCCGCCAGCGGAATACGCGAGATAACCGGCGCCAGCAGCAGCGCCGAAGCCAGCAGCGCCAGCGCGTGAATAATAGACACCAGCCGGGTTTGTCCCCCCGATTTTATCCCCACCGAGGTGCGGGCAATGGCCGCCGTAGCCGGAATACCGCCAAAAAATGGAATCACAATGTTGCCGACCCCCTGAGCCACCAGCTCTGCGTTGGCGTGCAGCCGAATTCCTGTCATTTTGCTGGCTACCGCGCCGCACAACAGCGACTCTACCGCCCCCAGTGCGGCAATTGAAACCGCCGGGGCTACCAGGCCGGATAGTTCGCCCCAGGGAGCATCGGTTAGAGTCAGGCGTTGGTCTAAAATGATGGAACGGGGAATAGCGCCAATTTGGGGAACATCCCAGCCCGAAACCAGGCTGACAAACGTAGCCAGAATAATTCCGGCCAGCGAGCCGGGGATTAACCTGCCCCACTGCTGCGGCCAAAAAATCATTGCGCCAACTACCAGCAAGCCAATGGTTATGGCCGGCAGATTGACCGTAAATCCGCCGTTAAAATAATGCAACAACTTTAGGGCTGCCGACTCCGCGCCGGGGGTCTGGATGCCCAGCAAGTTGTCAATTTGTCCTACAAAAATAATTACGGCAATGCCGGCGGTAAAGCCCGTAATTACCGGCGCGGGAATAAAGGCAATAAATCGCCCGGAGCGCAGCAAGCCAATCACCAGAATAATCACCCCGGCCATGACGCCGGTAATCCAGGCCCCTTGCAGGCCATAGCGTTGGCTAATAACAATAAGAATGGCGCTCATCGCCCCGGTAGGGCCAGAAATTTGATACGGCGCGCCCGATAGCAGCCCGATAATGAGGCCGCTTAACACAGCCGTAACCAGCCCGGCTGCCGCCGTAGCCCCCGAAGCCACCCCAAAAGCCAGGGCCAGCGGCAGCGCCACCGCGGCCACGGTTAGCCCGGCCAGTAAATCTTGCCGAAATTTCCCGGCACTGTAATTTGTAAATTCCCGCTGCCATAATTGCAGCAAAGTCAGGCGTTTCATAGTAGAATAATTAGATACTCCTCAAATTGCTAAAATTTGGTAATATAGTAGAGCAAACTAATGTTACTTACCCATTGGGGTTGATAGACAAATCGTCTATTAAATACCTGTTATGCCTGTTCGTCAATTTCGGAGGGTAAAATATCAGGGCTGACAGCATTAAACGGGCGGCGCTGCCAGGTTTGCCGTTTTTGGGCCGGTACAGTACCATGCAGCATCTTATCTGACCTACCCGGAGGAACCTGTAATGCCCCACAAACTCGCTTTGATTGGATTTGGAACCGTTGGCCAGGGGCTGGCCGAAATTTTACGCAATAAAGGTAACGACTTGCGGCAAAGGCTCAATTTGGATTTGCAGATTGTCGCTGTTGCCACCCTCACCCACGGTTCGCTGTACCACCCCGATGGCCTGAATATCGACCAGTTGCTGGCCGCCAAAAGAAATGGGGGAACGCTGGCAGATTATCCCGACTCGCCCGGCCTGATTCGCGGTTGGGACAGCCTGCAAATTATCCGCCAAAGCAACGCCGATACAATTGTTGAAGTCAGCTACACCAACATCGAAACCGGCCAGCCGGCCATTGATTACTGCCGGGCCGCTTTTGAGAACGGCAAAAATGTAGTTACTTCCAACAAAGGGCCAACGGCGCTGGCCTACCGCCAGCTATCGGCCTTGGCCGCCCAAAATGGCGCGCGCTGGGCCTTTGAAGGCACGGTGATGAGCGGCACCCCCGCCCTGCGGATGCCGCTGACTGCCCTGGCCGGCAACAACATTTCCGAAGTGCGCGGCATTTTCAACGGAACCACCAACTACATCCTCACCAAAATGGAAGAGGGCATGAGCTATGCCGAGGCGCTCAAGCAGGCCCAGCAGCTTGGCTACGCCGAAGCCGACCCTACCGCCGATGTGGAAGGGTACGACGCCCTGGGCAAAGTGATTATTTTAGCCAACGTGGTTATGAACGCCGCGCTCAAAAAAGCGGATGTGCCCTGCGCAGGCATTAGCCACCTGACTCTGGCCGATATTGAACGGGCCAAAACCGAAGGCAAACGCTGGAAGCTGATGGGTCGGGCTAAAAAAGTAGGCGAGCAGGTGCTGGCCAGCGTCGCGCCGGAAATGATTCCCCTGTCCGACCCGCTGGCCGGGGTAATGGGCGCAACCAACGCCATCACCTACGAGTGCGACCTGGCCGGACCGATTACCCTGGTTGGGGCCGGCGCGGGCAGAACAGAAACCGGCTTTTCACTGTTGATTGATTTAATTAATATTCAGCGAGATAATTTGTAAATGGCTTTTTCTCCGGCAGCTTTTCCCGGCGCGCCTGTGCGCCAGCAGGCGCTTGAATACATTATCGAGGCAGTGCGGCAGGGCGAATGTTGCGCCGTGGTTGGCCCCAGCAATATGGGGAAATCCTTTTTGTTAAAATCGTTGCCCACCGAGGAGGTTCGGCGGCGCTGCGCCGGCCCTGGGGCTGCCCCGCCGGTTGTGGTCTTTATCGACTGCCTGGAAGCGGGCGGCACCGAGCAGTCATTTTATGAACTGCTGTTGCGCCGCACCATTGAAGAGCTGGAGCGGGCCGGCGTGTCGCCCGCTGCGGTTGACAACCTGCGTAACCTGCACCGCGATCTGCTGCACAGTACGGTTGAGGTGGCCGTCCGCTCAATCTATGCCAGCAGCGCGCGCCGGCTGGGGCTTGAAAATGACCTGGCCCTGGTGCTGGTTTTTGATGAATTTGACGATGTATTTCGACATTTACCGCCCTGGCCCTTTCGCCAGCTTCGGGCGCTCACCGACGCGCTGGGGCCAAAGCTCTGCTACGTTACCGGCGCTTCGCACCACCTGGAGCAGCTTCGCGACGACGCCGACACCTATGAATTTAGAGAGTTGTTCCACCTGCGCACCCTGGTGTTGCGCCCCCTGGCCGCCAACGAGGCGCGTCAATTTGCCGATTACCTGGCCCAAAAACAGGGAGCCAGCCTGTCCGAAACCAACCTCGCCAGGCTAATCGAGCTATCGGGCGGGCACCCCGGCCTGCTTGAGCGACTCTTTGCCCTGCTCACCGCCGCCGGGCGGTGGCAGGCTGCGCCCGCCGACTTGATTAAAGAGCGACCCATTGACAAGGAATGTCGCCGCCTGTGGGGCGAATTGAAGGCCGAGCAAGCCGCGCTGCTGGCTTTGGTTGGCCGGGGGCAGGAGCCGCCACAACCCCGCCAAAAACAGCTTTTAGAGGCCAAAGGATTGGTCATGCCCCACAACGCCGGGGTGAAACTATTCAGCCCCGTCTTTGAAGCCTTTATCCGGCAGGAAATGGCCGCTCAAGCGCAAACGGCGGCCAGGGGCTTGCGTTGCGATTTTGACACCGGCCAGATTTGGGTAGACGATCAGGAAATCACCTTGCAACTCAGCGAGCCGCAGCGCAAGCTGGTCACATTTCTCTACCAGCGGGTTGGGGCCATTTGCACCTACGATGATATTGCCATCGGCGTATGGGGCGTGGGTGAGGGCGTTAGCCCCGGCGCAATTTACGAGCTGGTCAAGCGCGTCCGCCAAAAAATAGAGCCGGATTGGAAAAACCCCCAATACATTGTTACTGTGCCGGGCAAAGGCTACCGCTTAGAAAACCCCGACTAAAATGACCCCCGTACAGAGGCGTTTCAATTTAATTGTGAGAGCGTTCGAAAACTGTCTTTCAAACCGGACCAATGAGTTATTTTCGTCCTCCGTCTTTCGTCTTTCGTCACAATCTTGAGTTACCGAATGGTCTCGATTGTAAATAAAAAGACCGGACGGGGCTTCAAAATCCTGTCCGGTCTGCAACACCAATTTGCAAGGCGATATCAATTAAGCCTGTTCCAGTTTGGCATAGACTTCTTTGACATCCTCGCCGTGGAAGCGGGCTACGTAATTGGTGGGCGGGATCGGCTCTTCGTAGAAGAAGTCCGGTAGTTCATCATCGTCGGCGCCGAAGCCGGCCTGCCTGTTGAACTCAAATTCAAGCTTCAAGGTTTCTTTGCCCAGCTCATAGAAGAAATCGGGGGTAAATTCGGTGCCGAGGGCGTCGTTGATGGCGTTGGCAATAAATTCCAGTTGTACATTGGTTACAGAGCGGCCAAAAATACACAGTCCCAGCGAGTCTTGCGCTGCCGATGAAATCTGCTCGCGCAGGCTGACGGCCATCAACTCGTCTGTGCTCATCTCGCGGGTTTTGAGGCGGGGCGCGTTGCCGGCGGTGTGGTCGGCTCCCTGCGCTGTGACCATCATAGTGATACCCGTGGCCTCAACCACGCGGGGGTCGTAGGCGCTGATGGCCTGTTTTTTAATAACGGGGACTCGTTTAACCTGATAATGCTGGCCTACCCTGGCCGTGCCCTGCGCCCAGATACGGCCATTTTCGGTGCCCTGCCGAATTTCCTCCAGCGCGGATTTCATCCATTCCACATCGCCAAAGGGGGCCAGACCCGCTTCCATCAATACGGCCAGGGTTGCGCCGGTTTCAATGGTATCAACGCCCAAATCATTGGCAATGGCGTTGAGCGCGGCCAGGTCGTCGGGGTGGCCGATGCCGCAGTTGGTGCCCAACAGCCCCAGCGTTTCATATTCAACCGGCGAGACCACCTCTTTGCCGTTTTCGTCAAAGTAAACATTGCTGCACTGGATAACGCAGCCGGGCATGCAGGCGTGAGTTTGGCTGCCGCCGCGAGAGCGGTTCAGGTCGCCAATAAATTCTGCGCCCATCTGAAATTTTTCGCCGTTATTAGTGTCGGCAAACTGGCCGGCGCTGAAATTGCGCACCGGCAGGCCGCCCATGTAATTTTGCACATCGGCCATGCCCATGGTGCCCAGGGCGTTATAAAAATCCATCACCACCGAGTCGCTGGTTAATTTTTGGGCGTAGGTGCGGATATTGGTCATGCTCTTTTTGCGGTCGTGCAGTTGGGGGATTCTATCCAGGTCAACCACAATGGCCTTGACTCGCTTGCTGCCCATCACCGCGCCCACGCCGCCCCGCGCCGACAGGCGAGAGGGCCGCCCGTCGCTATCGCTGTAGGCGATGCCAGCCAGCAACCCCCGATATTCGCCCACCGGCCCGCACAAGGCCAGGGCGATTTTTTTGCCGTATCGCTCGTACAGGGCATCGGCAACCTCAAAATTGCCCTTTTTTAAATACGGGGCGGCGTCATCAAAATCAATCGTGCCATCCTTTTTCAAATGAATCACAATCCAGTCATCGGCGGCGTCGTACAGGGTCAAACCGGCAATATGCAGTTGGCCCAGGCCGTAGCTAAAAGTGCCGCCGCCGTTAGATTCCTTAATGCCGCCGGTTAAGGGGCTTTTACAGCCAACGCTGGTGCGGTTGGCGTTAGAAAAGCTGGTGCCGGCAAAAGGGCCGGCGGAAAAAATCAAAAGATTTTCGGGCGAAAGCGGCTCTACTTTGGCCACGCCTTTTTCAAGCAGGGTTTTGGCAATAAAATAGCGACCGGCCCTGGCAACGGCTTCGCCGTGTAGTTGCTCTTTATCAACAGTGCCTGTTTTCAAATTAATATGTAAATAGGTTCGCATACTGCCTCCTTGTCATCTGAATTTAGCTTTTGGGATTGGTTTGAATTTAACCCAATTTTGCTCAAATATCAAGAATTGATTATACGGGAAGGGCAGTTAAAAAGAAAACTTTACCACTTTCCATAACAGTGTTATAATGTTTTAGGCTTCTGTTGTTAAAGTTTAACCCCATCAAAGAGGTCTCTTGTGGGCCGAACGCTTCAACTTTATCAGTTGCAATCTCTTGACAGCGACATAGACAAAACCAACCAGCAATTGGCCGAGATTGCCCAACAGTTGGGCGAGAGCGATGCCTTGAAAAAGGCGCGGGCTGCCGTTGATGCTGCCGAGCAGAATCTGCGTAAAGCGCAGGCCAGTATGAAAGACCTGGACCTGGAAGTGAAGAGCCTGGCCAATAAAATTGCCGCCGAAGAAGGCAAGCTTTATGGCGGCAAAGTGCTCAATGCCAAAGAAGCCGCTAATTTGCAAGATGAGGTGGCCTCGCTCAAGCGCCGGCACAGCGAACGAGAGGAACGTTTGCTTGAAGCAATGATGTTGACCGAAGAATCCGAAGAGACGCTGGCTCAAACGCAGGCCAATTTGGCCCGGCTTCAACAGGAGTGGGCCGCCGGTCAGCAAGAGTTGCTGCAAACCAAACAGATGCTTGAAACCAGGTTGTCAGAACTGCAAGAGCGCCGCCCCGCCTTAGCCAGCCCCGTAACCAAAGAAGACCTGAATGAATATGAGTCTTTGCGAGCCAAAAAGGCCGGGCGGGGAATAGTCGCCGTAAAAAATGGGGTTTGCCAGGGCTGTGGTATGACTCTGTCCCAAAATCGGGTCCGGCAGGCGCGCGCCGAAACGGAACTGGTTCATTGCAGTACCTGTGGCCGTATTTTATACGCACCTTAAGGAGTAAAACATGGGGACGCATAACGTTCAAGTGAATATGGATGACGCCGCTTTTCAGACCGCCGTGAACCGGGCCACCGGCGAAGGAAAACCCATTGGCCAGATTGTGGCCGAATTTCTAACCCAGTACGCCGATGGCGCTTCCGCTGGCTCGCCGACCACCTACACCGTGCAGCGCGGCGATACGCTGGGCAGAATCGCGACCAAATTTTACAACGATGCTCGCAAGTATCCCATAATTCAGCGGGCCAACAATATTTCAAACCCCAGCCGTATCTGGGTGGGGCAGGTGCTGGTTATTCCGCCGGTAGGCGGCAATAGCGGGGCCACAGCTACTACCACTACGGCGCGGCCTGCTGTTCCCGCTCCTCCGCCACCCCCAACGCCCACCAGCCCCGCACCGGCCACAACCACCGCTTCAGCCACGGTGCCGGTAACGCCCTCTACGCCTCCGCCGCCGGCGCCGACCCCGGTCGCTCCACCGGTTGCCGGAGCGCCGGCCAAACCGGCCATTCGCTGGGCGGGGTCGCCAAACTTTAACAACCGCCGCCGCCCCGATGACATCTCGGCGATTGTGATTCACTCAACAGCCAATAACTCGCTGCAAGGGGTTGTCGATTGGTTTAACAACCCCAACGCCCAGGTGAGCGCCCACTACACCATTGGCAAAGATGGACAAATTGTGCAGCACGTGCAGGATATTCACCGGGCCTGGCACGCCGGCCGCAGCGTGTGGAAGGGGCGCAACTCGGTCAATGATTTTGGCCTTGGCATTGAACTGGTCAACCTCAATGATGGGGCCGACCCCTACCCCGAAGCTCAACACCAGGCCAACGTGGCCCTGTGCGCTTATCTGGCCAATAAATATGAGATTAGTGTTGACGACATTATGGGTCATCTGGATATCGCCATCCCCCCCGGCCGCAAATCCGACCCGCGCGGCTACAGCCTTGAGCGACTGCGCAACGAGGTGGCCGCCATTTTAGGGCGTCGCTAAAAGTTACCCAGCCTGACACGTCATCAAGAGTCCCGCCCCGGCTGGACTCTTTTTTGTTTGCCGCCACTTTTGCTATAATCTACGCCCTGGCTAATGAGAACTATGACAACACGCGCTCTGGCTTTTTGGATAGGTTTATTTTTATTTTCGGTCTACCTGCTCACCTTCTCCGGTAAGCTCCACGTTATGGACGAGTTTGTGGGCTTTGCGGTAGGCAATAACTGGGTGCAGCACGGCCGGCCCGATGTGAATCAGTTTATCTGGACCAACCACTGGCATACAACCCCGCCCGGCATCTGGGGCCGGGATGATAATCTGTATACCAAAAAAGCGCCGGGTATCTCGCTGGCCGCCGCGCCGCTCATCTGGTTGGGGCATACCCTGCCGCAGCTCAATGCCGTTCATCTTGGCCTGCTCGCTACTGCCATTGTGACGGCGCTCACCGGCAGCCTGCTGGTCATTTGGCTGGTTGACATGCAAATTTCGCCCGTTTTGGCCGGTCTGACCGCCCTGACCTACGGGCTGTGTACAATTGCGCCGGTTTACGCCCGCCTGCTGTGGGAGCACGCGGTTATGGCCCTGCTGTTTCTGGCGGCAATTTGGGCTATCCATCGCGCTATCTACAACGCCCGTAACCGGCACGCCTGGACCTGGATACTGCTTTGCGGCGTGTCGGCGGCGACGGCGCTGGCCATGCGCTTTGAAGCGGCGCTGGCCGTTGCTATATTTGGCGCGTTCATTTTTTTTTACGCGCCTCCGGCGCTATCGCCCGGCAACCCGCTCCAGTTTCTAAAAAACAAGACTCGCTGGTTGTGGCTGGCAATTTACACGGTAATCCCTTTTGCCACCAGTTTGTGGCTGCTCTATTTCAACTTTGCTCGCTTTGGCAGCGTCAGTGAAACGGGCTACAACCGTGAGATTTTATTTTCCAAACCCTGGGAGGGCGCAATTGGCCTGCTGGTTAGCCCCAGTACCGGCCTGTTTATTTACGCGCCGCTGATGGCGCTGCTGTTTGTAGGGCTGCCCCCGGCCTGGCGGCGATTGCCCCGCCCTTACCTGTGGCTCATCTGGGGGCTGACCCTTTTTTACTGGCTATTCTATGGGTCATGGTTTTCCTGGGGGAGCACCTGGGTCTGGGGGCCGCGCTTTTTACTGCACACCCTGCCGCTGCTCATGCTTTTTGTGGCCTATGCTCTGGCGCTGATTGCCAGAATATCAGCAGACACCCCCCGGCGGCTGGCCTGGCTGGGCGTTGGGCTGCTGGCCCTGGCCGGATTTGTCATCAACTTTTTGGGCATTGTGGTCGATTTAAACGAGCATTTTCTGCGCCTGGGGCGCAACGATAATTTTGTTTTTAATTGGGCCGCATTTCCCCCGTTGGGGCACTGGCGCATTCTGCAAGAAGGCTTAACCGACATTATCTGGCTGCAACCGCAGCCGGATGGATTTCAAATTGAGTGGTCGGTGTTGGCCCCGGCCCTGATTTTAGTGATGCTGGCCGGCGCCGGGTTAACGGTCATCTTTCTGGGTATTGCAGTTATTAAAAACGACTCTCTGGAAAACAACTACGCAATACCCAATAGGCGGTATATCATACGTCTTGCCTGCCAACCTTTGGTATTTTTAGTTATGTTAGGGGTAACATTATGGCTCATTTACCAGATGATGCTGGGCGCGGCCCGCGTCTCGCTGGCTACCGCTCAGGCTCAAGCCGACGCGCCCCTGCTGAATACGCTCCGGGCGCAGGCCGGCCCACGCGACGCGCTGCATATTGCCATGCCGCCCTTTGGCGATGTGCAGGAGCTATCCACCCACATGATGGCCTATCTTGACCGGCCTCTCCCCACCTACGCCTGGATCGAGAGCGAACCCCGCGCCATTCAACCCGAAGAACGAGAGCGAATCTGGCGGGCAACGCTGGCTCAATCCGATAGAGTCTGGCTGTTTGAACGCTGGCTCACCCAGGCCGACCCGCTCAGCGTGTCGGCGGCTCGCCTGAACCAACTGGCCTTCCCGGTTGCAGAATATTGGTTTGACCAGAGCGGCAAACTGACCCTGTACGCCCTGCCTCAGTTGCCGGCTAATGCGCCTGCCGCGCCACTGAATGTGCCGTTTGCCGGGGGCATAACCCTGGTAGATTTTGCCGTACTCGACAATCCCGTAATGGCCGGTCAGGTGTTGAAGGTGCGTTTAACCTGGCGGGCCGCTGGCGCGGATAATCAGGAAAGCTTGCCGTCGGGCGGGGTGGTTGGTTTTGCGCATCTGATTAACAACGAGTCGGGTCAAAATGCCGCCCAGCAAGACCGGTTATTGCTAGATTTGCAGCGCCCTGGCCAGTCGCCATTGTTGCCGGGGCAAACCGTAACCCAGGGGTATGGCCTGCGCCTTCCCCCGGATTTGCCGCCGGGCAATTATCCGCTGCTAGCCGGGTTGTACTTATCCGGCAGCAGTCAGCGTTTGTCCCGCGCCGATGCCAGCCCCGATGATTTTTTGTACCTGACCGATATCCGGGTTGAAGGAAAATAAAAAACAGCAGCCTGTGGCAGATGGCTGCTGTTTTTTGGGCAAACGATTAGCCGGTCAACTTAATGCAAAATCTGGCTCAAGAATAGCTTGGTGCGTTCGTGTTCGGGGTTGTCAAAGAATATGTCGGGTGTTTTTTCCTCAACAATGTTGCCCTGGTCAAAAAAGATTACCCGGTCGGCCACATTGCGGGCAAAGCCCATTTCGTGGGTTACGGCCATAATGGTCATTCCAGATTCGGCCAGCTCTTGCATGGCGTCGAGAACTTCTTTAATCATTTCCGGGTCGAGCGCGCTGGTTGGTTCGTCGAACAGCATAATTTTGGGCTGCATAGCCAGGGCGCGGGCAATAGCCACCCGCTGCTGTTGCCCCCCGGAAAGCTGGCCGGGATATTTGTGGGCCTGCTCTGGAATTTTAACCCGGGTTAGCTGCTCCATTGCTACCTCTTCGGCCCGCTCACGCGACCATTTGCGCACGTGAATGGGGGCCAGGGTGACATTTTGCAGCACGGTTAAATGGGGAAACAGGTTAAATTGTTGAAAGACCATCCCCACTTCTCGCCGAATTTCCTGAATATTGCGCAGGTCGTTGTTGAGTTCTGTGCCGTCAACAATAATCTGGCCGCGCTGGTGTTCCTCTAAACGGTTGATGGTGCGAATCCAGGTGGATTTGCCGGAGCCTGAAGGGCCAATGATGACCACCACCTCGCCCTCTTTAACGGTGGTGGTTACGCCTTTGAGTACGTGAAAATCTCCAAACCATTTGTGAACATCGTTGCAGATAATTATTTCTTTGCCTAACGCCATAGTCAGGTTCTCCTCCGAAAATGAATTTGAGAAGCGGGGGGCCTGGGGATGGTTCCCCCAAATCCCATTTTTGTCATCGGTGGCGCGCTAACGCCCGCGACGACTCCTCTTAATATTTACCAACGCCAAGATTTCGCTCCAGCCGCTGGCTGGCTCTGGACATTGAAAAGGCAAATACCCAGTAAACCAGGGCCACAAAAGCGTAAGTTTCTTGCTGCAAACCCAGCCAATCGGGTTGAGCCACCACTACCTGAGAAATTTTGAGCAGGTCAAACAGGCCAACAATTGCCACCAGCGAGGTGTCCTTAAACAAACTAATAAACTGGCCCACAATGGCCGGAATGACCAGCCGCAGGGCCTGCGGCAAAATAATCAGCCGGGTAGATTGCCAGCCGCTCAGGCCAACGGCCATGGCGGCTTCGTATTGCCCGTTGGGGATGGCTTGCAGGCCGCCGCGCACATTTTCGGCCATGTAGGCGGCGCTGAATAAAATAATGCCCACGACCACCCGCAGCAAATTATTGATTTCGACTTCTCTGGGCAAAAAGAGGGGGAGCATGACATTGGCCATAAAGAGCACCGTAATCAAGGGTACGCCGCGAATCAGTTCGATATAGAGAATAGAGAAGGTTTTGATCATGTTCCCTTGCAGGAAATAACCAACAGCCCAAAAAGCGCCTACAATCAATACAAACTGTAGCAGGGCATAGGTGGTAGGTGATAAAGTCACCACCCACACCGGCGGGTCCCGGAACAGGAGCGGAACATTTAACGTAATCTCGCTATCGGGGTAGCCGCCAAAGCCCCAGTAAAGCAACATCAGTGCGGCTCCCCAAACCCACAGAAAGGGCACGCCACGCACCTGGCTGCGTCGCCCCAGGGCCATCAACACGCCGATGGGAAATGACACTACAATCCCCACTACTGTGAGAATAACCGTTAGCATAAATCCGCCCCAGCGCGTGGTGGGCACTTCCTGCAGGGGGCCGGTTTCTACCCCGGCCTGCCCTCTGAGCACAAAGAAGATGACCACGAACGAGGCCAGCCAGGCCCAGGTAATTGCCTTGCGAAACCGTTTGAGCGGCGAGCCAAAGCCCCAGGCCCCGATGCTTAAAACAGATAATGCCAGCACAATGCCCAAAGATAACCAGACTCGCCAGATGACTTCTTCTTTGCCGGCCACTACATAGCGGCCAATCGAAAATAGCTGTCCGTTGGCCGGTATTACTCCCCAAATTGCGCCGGGGGTTACTTCCTTGAGCAGCGCCACCGCCTGCGGGTCAGACCGAAATTCAGCGCCAAACACGGCCCATGAAAGTAGCCCGCGAACGGCAAAGATAATGATAATAGTTAACAGCAGGGTGGTAAGCGCGCCAAACGCGCCGCTATATAAGCTGTCTTTAAGCCATTGCGTAGGACCGGGCCAATGGTGCCGGGCCGCGCTGTAAATTACAGCCGCTGCGCCAATAATCCACAAAATCAAAATAACCGAGGTTAGCAGCGCTCCATTAGTGATGAACAAAATAAAATTACCCAGGGCGGTTGGCTGTCCATTGGGGGCAAGGTTGAAAGACAGGCTGACCGGTTCGGCCGTAAACGCAGCCCGAATAATCAGCAGATTGGCCATAATTAAAACAAGGGCAAAGATAGTGTTCCAGGTGTTGTTAAAAACCGTGGTTTTTAACCAGGTGCCAACATCTAAATCAAATTTTGGGCCAGCGAGGGCGCCGGTCTCTTTAGTTTGTGAAATTGTTGTCATAATCTAACGCTCCGCCCGGGTAGTTTTGCTGCGTTAACTTTATGGAGGATATATATTTGATTTTGACTGAAAGTGGGTTTAACCGTGGGATGCCCAATTTTACAGTACTTTGCCAATATGCACAAGTGGGCTGTCAAAGTAAGGCTATTTTAAATTGTTTGGGTGGCCGGGAGAGGATTGGGCAGCCGCATTACAGGCCGCTCAGCATACGGTCGGCAATGAGTTTAACCGGCGGCGAGCCGTAGCTCAACAACTTGTCGTGAAAGGCTTTCAGACTGTAGTTTGACCCTTGCTGAATGCGCCACTTTTCGCGCAGCGCCTGAATCTGGGTTTTGCCCACCAGATAAGACGAGGGATAGGTGGGGTTGCGATGCCCGGTGTAGCGCCGCACTTCGCCTTCGGCCATGTGGGGGTCAAGGCTGACTTCTTCGACCAGCATTTTTACGGCTTCGTCAAAGCTCAAGTTGCGGGTGTGCAGCCCGCTGTCAACCACCACCCGCACCGAGCGCCATAGCGCGTTGCGCAGTTTGAACAGCATCACCGGCGGCTCGTGGATGAAGCCGGTTTCTTCAAATAAATCCTCGGTGTAGAGGCCCCAACCCTCTACAAAAACAGGGCTGCTAAAATAGCGGCGCATGGGTGAGTTGTCTGTAACCAGTTTGTGGTGAACTTTTTGCAGGTGATGGCCGGGGTAAATTTCGTGCAGGGCAATGGAGCGGGCAAAGGCGTAGCAATTATCGCGCATGTGCTGCTTCTGCCGTTCGGGCAGCGCGTCGGGGTCCAGCGGGGTGATGAGCCACTCGCTTTCCAGGCCGGGTTCAAAGGGGGGCGTGGTACCCATCACCGCAATGGGCAGGCTGGCCCGCAGATAAACCGGCAGCCAGACCATATGGCACACTTCGCCTTCGGGGATGGTGATTAAATCCTGATCCAGGCAATGCTCGCGGGCCAGCATCATCTCGTGGCCGTAGGAGTCTTTGAAGGCTTCCGGCCGGGGATGGTCTTCCTTCACCCGGTTGATTTGCTCAAGCCAGGAGCGGTTGGGGTCAACCTGCCGGGCGTAGCTGTCCAGCCGCTCTTTATCTTTGGCTACCTCTTCCAGTCCAAACTCATACAGCGATTTATGGTCAAAATCCACTCGATGATATTCTTGCAGCAAGAAATCAAAGTGGTCCGACCCGCAGGCAAAGTGACCGGCGGCCCGGCTGTGAAGCTCTTTGAGAAAGCCGGTAAATTCCGCCAGCGCCGCCTTTAGGGCGTTGTTCGCTTCCGCCAAATCATTTTGCAGCGAGCCGGGCAGGGTGGCGGCAAAGCCGGGGATGGCCTCATCCAGAAACTGGCCCAGCCCTTTGGCCCCAATCAGCCCCATTTCCACATAGATGGGCGGGGCCTGGATTGTCAAATTATTTTGAGCGGTTTGCAGATAGGCCGGGGCTTGCTTAAGCCGAGATAGCAAATTGCTGCCTCGCTCTTCGGCGGGGGCAAAGTTGCGCCGCATCAGGTTGGAGAAGGCGCCGCCCAGCCGCTCCAGATACCAGTAGGGCGCGCGCTGGCAGATGCGTAAATCCTCGTGCTGGCGCAGGCTGGTTTTCAGGTCGATGAGGGCCACGTCCAGGTCCATGCGGGCGTCGGGGTCGAGCGGCGCGGGGTCGATGGCCTCGAAGCGGCGCAGAAAATCGCGCCGTTTGGCTACTTTTTCTTCAACGGCCTCCGGGCTAAAATCGCCCAGCATGTGGTCGTACCGGTGCATCCCCAGTTGGGTTGCGCCAATGGGGTTTGACTCGAAGGCAAAGGCCAGATATTCATCAATGAGGGTTGACAGGTGGGTCATGGTGGTCTCCTCTGAAAATAGACCCCCCGCTAACGCGCAACCCTCCCCCTGCCAGGGGGAGGGTTGCGCGTTAGCGACGGGTGGGGGCGGAACAAATTTTCATTCCCCGGCAAATGGTTGGCGGATTAGCGCCCGCGCAGCCGGGGGTCGAGAGCGTCGCGCAGGCCGTCGCCCAAAAAGTTAAAGGCGATGACGGTTAAAAAGATGCCAAGGCCGGGAAAGATGGTGCCCCACCAGGCCTGGCGCATATAATCGCGGCCCTGGCTGAGCATTGCGCCCCAACTGGGGGTGGGCGGCTGCGCGCCCAGGCCAAGGTAGCTGAGACTGCTTTCAATGAGGATGGCCTGAGCCATAAACAGGGTGGCCTGCACAATGATGACGGCCAGCGTGTTGGCCAGCAGATGGCGGGTGATGATGCGGCGGTTGGGCACACCAAGGCAGCGGGCGGCCTCGACAAACTCTTTTTCGCGCAGCGACAGAAACTGGCCGCGCACCAGCCGGGCCGTGCCCATCCAACTGGTCAGGCCGATGATGAGCATGGTGTTGAGCAGACTTGGCCCAAACAGGGCCACAATGGTTAACAGCAAAAACAGGCCGGGGATGGACATTAAAATATCCACAAAGCGCATGAGCGGCCCATCCAGGCGGCGATAGTAACCGGCCAGCGAGCCGACCAGCACCCCCACCGAAATGAGAATAGTGACCGCCACCACCCCCACCGCCAGCGAAACGCGGGTTCCTACCAGAACGCGGCTAAAAATATCGCGGCCCCACTGGTCTGTGCCAAACCAATGTTGGAGGCTGGGGGGCTGTAAACTGTTGCGAACGTTTTGCTCGGCGTAATCATAGGGGGCAATCGACGGCCCCAGGATAGCCACCAGAATGAGGATGATGACGGCCACCAGCCCGCTTACGGCCAGGCGGTTGCGCCGAAACATCCGCCAGATGCGGACTCGCTGGGGAATGTGAACGGCCAGCGGGGCCTGGGTTGAGGCGGCGAGTTTGGCCGTCATCTCAGGCGGCCTCCTTTTTGCCGTACACAATGCGGGGGTCGGCAAAGGAGTAGGCAATGTCAACCAGCAGGTTGATGAGCATGATAACAGCAGCAGTGAGCATGGTCAGGGCCATAATGGTGGGGTAGTCTCGCCGCAGAACGGCATCGTAGCCCAGGCGGCCCACGCCGGGCCAGGCAAAGATGCTTTCCACAATGATTGAGCCGCCCAGCAGGCGCGGCAGCGATAGGCCGATGATGGTAATCATTGGCAGCATGGCATTCTTAAAGGCGTGTCGAAACAGAACGGCCTGTTGCGGCAATCCCTTGGCTTTGGCGGTTGTGATGTAATCTTGCCGGATGACTTCTAACATACTTGAGCGCATAAAACGGGCATACAGGGCCATATCGTTGAAGGCCAGCACCAAAGCCGGCATAATCAGGTGGAGTAACGACTCAGGAAAAGGTTTTTCAATTCCATCACCCACCGAGGGCAGCCAGTTTAACTGCACCGCAAAGAAAAAAATCAGCACCAGGGCAAACCAGAAGTTGGGCATTGATAGCCCAAAAAAGGCAAATGAAGTTACCAGATTATCCAGGAGCGAATATTGGCGCGTGGCCGAGATGATACCGATGGGAATGGCGATAACTAATGCCAGCGCCAGCGCCATCAACTGCAAGCGAATGGTGGCCGGCATGCGGCCTCCAATTAGGGAGAGAACCGGCTCGCCGTAGCCGTAGGCAAAACCAAAGTCGCCTTGCAGGGCGCTGGTTAGCCAACGCCAGTATTGCACATACAGCGGCTGGTCCAGCCCCAGCCGGGCCATTACCCGCTCGCGTATGGCCGGGTCTACCGCGCGGTCGGGCGGCAGGTAGAATACGGTGGGGTCGCCGGGGGCCAGGTGCAACAATATAAACAGAAACAAGCTTAGACCCAGTAAAAGCGGAATAATGGTCAGGATGCGCCGGATAATGTAGGCTTGAAGTGACATAGATAACCCTGTAACAGGGTTGCGAGCAGTTGGTTGCTCGCAACCCTGTTTAGCAAAAATTATTTTACTGCTTTTGGCGCCATTCGTGAATTTGGCCGTAGCGGTACATAACGGTGGGGGTGATGTTTTCAAACTCGGCCCGCGTTACCAGCGGGTTGGGCCGCCAGAAAGAGGGGAAGGCCGGCAAATCGGAGTTGATTATGCTGGCAATCTGGCTGTAAATTTCTTTGCGGGCTTCCAGGTCGGTCATCGAGGCGGCTTCGTTTAGCATTTGGTCAACTTCGGAGTTGCTGTAGAAGCTCCAGTTGCTGGCTCCGCCGGTGTAGAAGCCGGGGTAGATGATGTTGGGGTCGGGTACGCCGGCTTCATCCTGGTTGTGGAAGCGCATTTCGTAGCTTCCTTCAATTACGCTGCCAATGAAGGTGCCCCACTCGGCTTTGTTCAACTGCACGTCGATGCCAACTTTGGCCAATTCGGCCTGCACAAATTCCACATACAGTTCGCGGAAGAAGTTACCCTGATTGGTTGAAAGTTGAATAGTAAAGCCATCGGGGTAGCCGGCTTCGGCCAGCAGCTCTTTGGCTCGCTCCGGGTCATATTCCGGCAGGCTGCTGGCGGGGTCGTAACCCCAACTGGCATTGGAAAAGATACTGTTGGCCGGCGAGGTGGTGCCTTGCAACACGCCTTCGGTAAAGGCCTCCCGGTCGATAGCGTGGGCAATGGCTTGCCGAACCAGCGGGTCTTGCAAAACGGGATGCTTTAGATTGAACCAGAGCGACTCCGGCCCCACCGAGGGCTGCTGGAATACCTGCAACTGGGGGATTTGGGCCAGGCGCGGCACTTCGGTGGGGGGAACAACCACCGTAACATCAATATCGCCGGCTTCAACCGCAGCGGCCAATGCCTGCATGTCGGGAATTACAACGGTGGTGATGGTTTTGGGGCAGGGCATTTCACCCCAGTAGTCGGTGTTCCATTCCATCACAAAGCGGTTGCCTTTGTCCCACTCTTTAAATTTGTAGCGCCCGGTGCCAATAGGGGCCTGGCTGTAGGCCATATCTTCGGTAATTTCCTGCCCTTCCAGCAGATGTTTGGGCAGGAACTTCAAATCCTCGATGGCCACGGCCAAAAAACTGGGGTTGACGCCGTTCAGCTTAAACTGCACGGTTTTGTCGTCGACAATCTGGAAGCCTTCCAGCGAGTCTGCTTCGCCGGCAATCACTTTGTCGGCGCCTACCAGATTGGCAAAGCGCTCCTGAAAGATACCGGTATAAGTGGGCTTGAGGATTTCCAGCAGGGTGTACTCAATATCTTCCACGGTAAAAGGCTCGCCATCGTGCCAGCGCACATCGGCGTCGGTAAGGGTAAAGGTGTAGATGGTGCCGTCGTCAGAAATCTCCCAGGATTTGGCCAGATGCGGCACAGGCTCCAGGGTTTCGGGGTCCAGCTCAATCAGGGTGTCAAACATCATATCGGTGCGCCAAAAGCCATCGCTATCCACAATCAGGATGGGGTTGACGATGCGGCCATCGCCGTTGCTGCCAATGGTGATATCAAAGCCGCAACCGGCGGGCGCGTCGGCCATTGCCTCTTCGGCGGCTGGCTCGGCCTCTTCAGCCGGGGCTTCTTCGGCAGCGGTTTCTTCAGGCGCGGCTTCTTCGGCAGGCTCCTCGGCGGCTTCCTGGGCCGGTTCCTCGGCGGCCGCGGGTTCTTCGGCGGCAGGCTCCTCAACGGCTGCGGGTTCGGCGGGTTGGGCCGGTTCGGGCGCGGCGCCGCCGCAGGCGGCCACAACCAGGGCCAATATTGCCAGCAAACACAATAGATATATCCGCTTCATTTTTGGTTCTCCTCTTTTTGTCTATAGCAATTTAACACAAAACCGGTATATTACCTAAAACTTGTTGACTGCCACCTCACCTCCTTTCAAAACCAGTTTGACACCCCTTAAAGCCGACACATTTTCCAGGGGGTTTTGTTCAACCGCAATTAAATCGGCCAGTTTGCCTTTTTCCACCGTACCCAGCGAGTCGCCAACGCCGCACATCTCCGCCGGCGCGCGGGTCGAGGCCACCAACGCCTGCGCCGGAGTCATCCCGGCTTTGACCACCCACTCAATTTCCGGGATGGCCGTATCGGCGATGGGGTTCAAATCGGCCCCGTTGACAATTTTAACCCCCGCTTTGAGGGCGTTTTGCAGGGCGCGGCGATGCAGTTCGGCCCCTTCCAGCGCCCGCTGAATGGAATATTCGGGCCACTCCCAGCGGCGCATGTAGGCTTCATCCTGGGTAACGGAAATGGTGGGGCAGTAGTAAACGCCCCGCTCGGCCATCAATTCGCAGACTTCCTCATTTAGCTCATAACCGTGCTCAATGCAATCCAGCCCGGCCTCGATGCCGACCCTGGCCGCCTCGGAGCAGCCGGTGTGGGCGCAAACCTTCAGGCCCTTGTTGTGGGCGGTATCGCAAGCCGCCTTTATTTCATCGTACGACATTTGCAGTTCGTACATGCTCTCACGGATACCGGCAATGCCGCCGGTAATCATCAACTTGATCCAGTCGACGCCCAGTTTGATGAGGTGGCGGGTGGCTTTGCGGATTTCGTCGGGGCCGTCGGCCTCAATAATCGAGTCGGTGTAACGGGGTTCGACCCGCCCGTTGGCGGCGTGGCCGCCCGTAATGCGGATGCCCGGCCCGGCGCAGAACATACGCGGCCCCATTAGCCGTTTGTCATCGTAACCTTTGTGCCACAACCCCCCCGGCTGGCGGTTGGCGTAAGTTTCGCGCAGGGCCACGTCAATAAAATTGGCCTCGGCCACGGCCCGTAACGAAGTAACCCCCACCCGCAGGGCGGCGGTGGTGTTACGCACGGCGCGCAGGGTCGCTTCGGCCTCGGTTTGAAAGAGGGAAACCCGATTGGGGTCGGGGATCATACCGCTGGGGTGGCAGTGAACATCCCACAGGCCGGGCAACAGGTAAGCGCCGTTCAGGTTAATTACTGCCGCATCCGGCGGCGGCTGGCCGTTACCGCTCCGGTCAATCTGCTCAATTTTGTCATTGTTAATGAGCACACTGGCGGAAAAGGGCCGAAAGTTATCGCCCGCACACGTAATGACCTGGCAGTTAGTTAAATAGAGTTGCATAGTCGTCTCCTCTGAAAATTAGTGGTTACAAAAAAGGTACGCTTTGGGCCACGCACCGCGTTCCACGTTACGTGAATTTTTAGCTCAGGCCAGTGCGCCGCCATCCACTCGCAACACAATGCCCGTTACAAAATCAGAAGTGGAGCCGGCCAAAAAATTGACCGCCCCCACCAAATCTTGCGGTTGGCCAATGCGCCCCAGCGGCACCGACGCGATGTAGCGTTCACGGCGGCCCGGTTCGGCCAAAAAGGGTTGCAGCAGGGGGGTCTCGATCACGCCGGGGGCAATGGTATTAACGCAAATGCCGTGTTTAGCCAGCGCTATAGCCGCTGACTGACTAAACAGCTCGACGCCCGCTTTTGAGGCGCTGTAGTGGGCGCTGTAGGGAATGCCCCGCGCCGCCCCCACCGAACTGATGTTGATAATTTTGCCCTTGATACCCAAATTAACCATCGCCTGGGCGACCACCTGGGTGCAGAGGAAAACCCCCTTCAGGTTAATATTCAACACCCGGTCCCATTCAGCCTCGGGCAGCTCCAGCAGGTCGAACCGGGAAGTAACCCCGGCGTTGTTTACCAAAATGTCAATGTGTCCAAATTTATCCAGGGCTTGCTGCGCCAGATGTTCAACCTGAGATTTTTGGGACACATCGGTTTTTACCGCCAGCCCCCGGCGGCCCATCGCCTCGATTTGCCGGCAGGTTTCGCGCGCCGGGTCAATATCGGCAATGACAATATCTGCCCCTTCGGCAGCCAACCCCCATGCAATGGCCTGGCCGTTGCCCATTGCTGCGCCGGTAACAATTGCCACCCTGTCGGTTAATTGCACCTGGTATCTCCTCTGAAAATAGACCCCCTCCCCAACCCTCCCCCTGCCAGGGGGAGGGAGTCGCGTTAGCGACGGGTGGGGGTGGGTTAAATTTTCATTCTCGTTGCCGCCGAAGGCGTAGGAACTGTCACATTCCTGTGTAAATAAAGTTGGTAGAGTGGTTGCGGAGTGAAAAACCACAATTTTTCACTCCTCGTTGCCGCCGAAGGCAAGGGGATTGTTGCACCCCTGTGTAAATAAAGTTGGTTAATTTATTTTTGATGATGAGCGTGAGGAAATGTAAACGGAAAAAAAGTGATACAATTATACGAATTTTATCCCATCCAAAAAGGGCAAATGGTATCAACCGATTGACCTATTGGTATCAAGATTGCCGTTGGCAACCCGCCAACAGGTCGTCAAATGGATGTCAAAGTTATACTTGCGGTCTGGTAAAGAGTGCGGTTATAATTGGTGGTGCTTTGCCCGGCGTAAATCTTCGATGAGTATGGTCAGCTACATCTTAGCCAGGCGGACGGCCCCTTGTGGTCGCCCACTTTGGGCCGGTACATGACCGGCTCCGGCCCGCCAACTCACGGTTGACACAACAATTAGGATTAAGGAGTAAGTGATGCCCGGCTTCTGGAGTTCTAACCTGTACGCAGATGTCACCCTGATAGTGCAAATTGTTTTCTACCTGATGTTGTGCGCCGGGGTGGTGGCGCAACTACAGGGAAAATACAAGTGGCACGACCGCCTGCAGGTGCCGGTAGTGGTGCTGAACGTTTTTTTTATCATTCTGGTGATGTTACCCACCTTTAGAGCCGTTGCCGGCGATCTGCCGGGCAACTTGAATCAGGCGCCGGCAATGGTTACGCTCACCCACGCCGGCCTTGGCACACTGGCTCAATTGCTGGCTATCTATTGTCTGTTGGCCGGACTAAAAATTTTACCCCGCAAAATCGGCACGCTACGGTACTGGATGTGGGCCGCATACTCGGCCTGGACAGCTACCATTATTTTTGGCATTGGCGTCTATATTCTTTTTTATCTGACACCCACAGCTGCCTCAACCGCGCCGCAGCCCGTTGCCGAACACGACGCCGACCTGACCGGCGAACACGCCGCACCCTTCGATGAGTCGCCAGCGCTGGCCGACCCCTCCGCAGATGAGATTGTTGCCGAACACGCCGAACCGCCCGAAGCCCAATCGGCGCAACCTCAACCCACCGCAGACGTTGCGTCCGGGCCGGTTGCCCCCTCCGAACCGGGTTTGGTTGAAGAGACCCCCGCCGGTGAACTGGTTGAGGAACACATCGAAGAAGCAGTGCAGGTTGAAGAACCTGTCTTTGCCGGACAGGCGGTTCAGGCGCAATGGCAGGCGCTACAGCCCACCAGCGCCGGCCCCGGCCCCAGATACGAGCACGCCATGCAATACAACCCGGCCACCAACCGGCTATTTGTTTTTGGCGGCCGCAACGACAGCCAAACCTTTAATGACGTGTGGGCGCTCAATTTAGACACCCTGGCCTGGCGACAGTTAGCCGCCAACGCTCAGGTGGTAGCGCCGCCGGCCCGCTTTAGCGCGGTAATGATAGTTGACGAAGCCGGCGAAAATTTGTATATTGCCACCGGACACACCCAGGACGGCCAGAATTTTAATGATGTTTGGAAGCTGAATCTCGCCTCTGAAACCTGGACCGACCTGACTGCCTCGGCCGGCCCGCCCCCCGAAGCCCGGTACGGCGGCCCCGGCGGCAATTTGGGCGGCAATTTAGTAACCACTCACGGCTTTGGCAGCACCCGCTATGATGATACCTGGCGTTTCAACCTGGCCACCGAACAGTGGGAAAACATAACCCCCGGCGGCGCGCTGCCCCTGCGCCGCTGCCTGTTTGCCGCCGCCCCCGCCGAAACCAATCTGGTCATCCACGGCGGTTGCGCTTCGGGCTTTGGCGATTGCTTTTTAGATGATACCTGGCTGCTGGATACTGCCGCCAACGCCTGGCAGCAGGTGTTGAGCGATGTCAAACCGGCGGGCCGGCAGTATCACTCGCTGGCCGCTGCCGGCGCAAATCAGGTAATTCTGTTTGGCGGGCAGGATGCCAGCCGGGCCGCTCGCAACGATGTGTGGATTCTCAATCTGGATTCCGGTAGCTGGCAGCCCATTGAAACTGCCGTCAGCCCCGATGCCCGCTACCAGCACGCGGCCGCGTGGGTTCCGGGTTTGGGGATGCTGCTGTTTGGGGGTCGCAATGATAGCGCCCTGGGCGATATGTGGCTGTTGACTCTGCCGGCTGCGGCTACTATCGACGAGGCTCCGGCTCCGCAACCAACCCCGGCCCCGCCGCCCAGCCCCACCCCTGAGCTTGTTTCTGAGCATGATGGCGGCTAATTTTTTACAGCAGATTACACCATTTTTAAGCGGTTAACGTGAGAGCATCAACATCTACTTTTGGTGAAAAAAAAGAAAAAGCAGCCTTGACGTTCATTGCCATAGTTTGTCTCACGCTGATTGCCTTTGCATTGCGGCTTCATAACCTGGGCGCTCATAGCCTGTGGTACGATGAGTTGCTGCAACTGGATATTGTTCAGGGGCCGCTGGCAGACATCCATTCCCAACTCATTCGGCATGCGGCCATGCCGCTGGATTACTATCTGCTGTACGGGTGGGTTAAATTGGGCAGGCAGGAGGTCTGGGTGCGCTTTCCGGCGCTGCTGTTTGGAGTGCTGGCGGTTCCTCTGGTTTATGCGCTGGCCAGGCGTCTGTTCAATTACAGGGTAGGGTTGATAGCCGCCGCCCTGTTAACCTTTTCCTCGTTTGCGGTTGAGTACAGCCAGGAAGCCCGGCCTTACGCCTTGCTGCTTTTTTGGGTAACAACAGCCAATTGGGGGTTGTGGCAGGTTTATCAAACGCATCGGTTAAAGTATTGGGCGCCGACAATTTTGGCCCTGGCCGCCGCTGGGTTGACTCACTATTTTGCCGTTTTTCTGTTGCTGCCAGCGGCTCTTTTTGTGGCGGGGCATTGGCTGCGCCATTTGCGGCAGAAAATTTACTGGCTCCACGCCGCCTTTTTTGCGCTGGCAATTATTATTTTGACCCTGATATTTGGGCTGAATGGCCGGTTGGGGCATCTATACAGCGTTGGCGAGCGGTTTACCAGAGAAGCCGGCCAGCTTGATACTTATGTCATCCCCGCCGAAGAAAAACCCAATCGCGGTTCCGGGCCGCCATTTGAGTTGAATTTTTTTAGAGAAAGGGTTTTAATTCCTTTAGCCGCCGCTGCCCCAACCGCTTTATTGCTGTACAACCTGTTTTTCACTTTGGGCGTGTTGACTCTCATTCCGGCGCGGCCAAAAAATAGAGTGGCTGTTTTGCTGTTGCTGGGCTGGTTTGTGTTGCCGATTATTTTAATTTACGCTTTCCTGCTGCACCGGGGCACCTTTTTTGCCATCAGGTACATTCTCTATACCTTGCCGGCCTACTTGATACTGGTTGCAGTTGGGCTTGAGGCTACCGCCAGGGCAGTTACAAGGTTTGGAGCAAAAATTGGCCACATCTCCCGGCCCGGCGCCAGATATGTTGCGCTGGGCGGCGTCAGCCTGTTACTGCTTGGGCCGCTGGTAATGGCTCAGTATGGCCAGTTGCTTGCCGCCTACAATGCCGACTCCAGAGAAGATTGGCGGGCAGTGGGTCAACTGTTGTTTGATAACGCCTCTCTGGGCGATGCCGTAATTGCCGTAAAAGCCGAACCGGCCATAAACTGGTATTATCCCCTGGCGGCTGCCCCTTTTGGCGCTTACGGCCGCAGCGAGCCAATCTGGCGGGCTATTCGCACCCACCGGCAACACTGGTTTGTGTTGAGCAGTTATTCGTTCAAACGCGACCAGGGGTTGCGGGATTGGTTGGCGCAGCAAGGGGCTGTTAAAATAGCAATTGACCGGCGGGTGGTGGTCTATTTTCATCAGGAAGGAAAAAGTTTTGGAGAAACATTGGCGCAGGTTAAAGAGTTTACGCTGCCGCAAAAGGCGCTAACCTACCAGGGTTTAGCCGACCAGTTTCAGCAGCACGGCGATATTGAAACAAGCCAGTTGTTTTACCAAAGGGCGGAGGAGCTGGCCGAGATTTCAGTTGAAACCACAACCTATCCAACGGTGTTAGCCACATTTATTACCAAAAAATAAATTACCGCTTTGTGGTTTTTTGTGTATAATAGAATATACTTATCCGCTCTATCAAGTCTCCGCTCAATTATTCAACCCAAAAAACGTGGAAGTATTACCTGTTTGAGGACTCCCGGTGAGTTTGGGTTGTAATTTTACCGGCTATACTTGCGCAGCCAGGTAAGCGTTCCCTTGACAAGAATTGTGAAAAACTTGTGGTGCTAAAGGGTCATATAAAAACATAAATCTGGTTAGAGGGTTCAGCCTCAAATCCAAAGGATAAGGGTTTGCGTAAGTTTTATTGATACAATCAGGTGCGGCCTCTGTTTGCCCAGGCGCTGGCCCTTTATTGGCGTCCTACCCCTTGCTATCGACTTCTCTGCTTGCCTCTGATTTGAGGATAGTCACGTGTAACTACTCAGCCGGCGTCGCCTGGGATTCAAATCCCAGGCTAAGACAGGTGAAAGTCGGTTAAAACCGACTCAAAAGCCCAATTTTAAGCGAATTCAGGGCGCTTGAGCGTCCTTGCGCCTGTTTCAGCCCGACGTTTTAACGCCGGGCGAACCGGCGGCTGAGTAGTTACAATGCCCAAACCCTTTAACTGAGCGAAAGGAGAAATGCTTTAGCCAAAAATGCAAAATTAAAACATCAGTTTACAAAAGGCGCGCTATCCAATTCTATCGATCCATAAAGAGCACCTAATTTATGAGGAAGGGAGAGCATCTTATGAAAAAGTATACGAAACCGTCTTTGAAAAAGCATGCTGAACTGAAATCAGTAACTTTCAGCTCCCACTAAACCTGATAACAGAAAAAGGAGACTTGAATAATGAAAAAATATAACAAGCCAACCTTGAAAAAGCATGCTGAATTGAAATCGGTGACTTTCAGCTCCCACTAAAGTTTTACCGGGCTAATGGCTTGAGCTAACGTGACGTGATACGGTTGGCTCAACCTGGCCCAAAATGTTGTTTTAACCAAAGGTAGCGCGCCTTTTTTAAGTTGATGTTTGTGATTATAATTGCTGTTGAGAATATTTGCAATTGCCCCATCTCGAAAATAATATACTCACTATAGAATATATCATTCGCTTATTGGTCAATTCTGCGCCGCCGGCTCCAATTACCAATTTAGACACGGAAACGTGGGATGATATCGCCATCACCGCCATTGCCCTGGGGCTGGCTCCGCTGCTGCATTGGCGGCTCGAACCGTCTAGCCTCAACCCGCCGCCATTGACCCTGGCCAAGCTGGGAGTCACCCGGCAGGCGCACGCCAAACGCAACGCCGCCATTGCCGAACAGCTTGCCGAAATTCTGGCGGCCTGCGCCAGGCAAAATATCCCGGTGATGGTCTTGAAAGGGGCGGTTCTGGCCCCCCTGGCCTACCCCCACCCAGCCCTGCGCCCGATGAACGATATCGACCTGCTGTTCCAGCCGGATGATGTGCCCCGGGTGGGCGCGCTGCTGGAAGGTTTGGGCTACCGGGGTAAATACAAGGATGCGTCGCAGGGGGCGGGCATCACCAAACATCTCACCACCTATCGCCGGGCGGGCAAGCCGGGGGCCACGCCCAACCCTTACCTCAGCGCCGCCGCAGACCGAACCGTGGAACCCCACGTTTCCCTGGAAGAATCCTGGTTTGGCCTGAAGGTTGATATTACCCCCGGCGTCTGGCAGCGAGCCGTGGCCGTCAGCCTGCACGGTCAGCCGGCCAGCCGCCTGTCGGCCAGCGATATGCTGCTGCACCTGGCCGTACACGCCGCATTTCACGTCATTATGGGCGCGTCGGTTTTTGTGCAGCTTTATGATATTGGCCGCGTCATCCAGAGCTGGCCAGACGAACTGGACTGGAACCAGATGCTTGACTTAACCGGCCAGGCCGGCGCGCACCCCTTTGCCTATGCGGCTCTCTATTGGGCCAAAACCCTGTACCAGGCCCCCGTACCCGCCGGCCCGCTGCAACAGCTCAAAGCCGCCTGCCCGTCCAACCTGGTTCATTATATCCACAGCCTTACGGCCAGCGGCCTGTTCAGGCGCACCCAGCAACCGCCCCTTAAAACCCTGGGGCAGCGGCTGAAAAAGGGGCTGGCCGACCGCCGCGAAACCGCCCGCTGGGCCGGTTCGCTGCGAGCCAGGTGGAGAATCTGGCAGACGGCGCTGGCTTTTTACAAAACCGATACCGCCAGCCTGCTGGTCGGCAGAAAACTCAAGGCCGAGGTGTGACGCGCCTGGTTAAACTGGCCGCATGGCCGGTGGTCGCCATCCTGCTTTTATTTACGGCCCGCCGTTGGCTCTTTATGCTGGCCGCCCTGCTGCCCGATGCCCGGCCCATCGCCGAATTCGAGCGTGCGCCGGCGGTGCTGTTGCTGGTTCCGGTTAGAAATGAGGCCGAGACGCTGCCGCAATTGGGCCGCGCGCTGGAAAAGCTGGCATATCCAACCGCCAGACTTACGGTTGTGTTCATTGATGATGGCTCAACCGATGGGAGCGAGGCCGAGCTGCGGCAGTTAACCGCCGGGCGACCCAACTGGCGCCTGCTCTCGCTGGCGCGGAATGTGGGCAAGGCCCACGCGCTCAATACCGCTCTGGCCCGTTTCCCGCAGGGTGAAATCATCGCCATTTATGACGCCGACGAGCGCCCCCAACCCGACGCCCTGCGCCGGTTGGTGCGCCCCCTGTCCGACCCGCGGGTGGGCGGCGTCAGTGGCCGGCGGGCCGTGAGCAACAGCCTGGCCGGCCCGGTGGCTGGGTACACCACTTTTGAAGGTCTGGTTCATCAACTGGTTACCATGCGGGCCAAAGACCGGCTGAGTTTGGCTCCGGCCATTCTGGGCGCCAACTGCGCCTATCGCCGGGCGGCTTTAGAGCAGGTCGGCGGCTTCAGGCCCGGCGCGCTGCTGGAAGACAGCGACCTGACGCTCAAGCTGGCGCGAGCCGGCTGGCAAATCCGTTTTGCGCCGCAGGCGGTCAGCTACCACCGCGTGCCGGAAACCGTGCCGGGTTACTGGCGGCAGCATACCCGCTGGGCCAGAGGCTTTAACGAGGTAGCCAGAGAGCAGGCCGGTTCCCTGCTGTTTGACCCGCAGTTGGCCTGGCCGCTGCGTCTGGAACTGCTGACATTTTCGCTGGGATACCTGGACCGGCTGGCGCTGCTGGCCGGGTTGGGCCTGATGTTACTTAAAATACGTGTCGCGGCCATTATAGTTGGGGTCAGCCTGCTGACTCCGCT
Organism: uncultured Caldilineaceae bacterium; assembly: GCA_964486935.1. Taxonomy (GTDB): domain Bacteria; phylum Chloroflexota; class Anaerolineae; order 4572-78; family J111; genus CAZAPG01. The sequence continues at coordinate 51,708 of CAZAPG010000026.1, forward strand.
GCTGCAAACAATGGTCGCGCTGAGAATTGCCCGGGCGCCGGCGGCCCTTTGGCGGCGACTCGTCTGGCTGCCCGTTTTTTTTGCGCTCGATATCGCGATGGCCGCCGCCGGCTTTTGGGATACCCTGCGTCGCGCTCCCCAAATCTGGGAGGAGCGGCGACAGAGAAAATAATTGTTGACCAGCAAGGTGAGTTAACCAAGTGACCCACACACCTTTTCTATCCATCATCATTCCGGTTTACAACGGCGGCGCGGCCTTCAAACGCTGCCTCGACGCCATTCGTCAATCCACCTTTGGCGGTTGGGAGCTGGTTGTCGTCGACGACGGCTCCACCGATGGTTCCGACAGCCTGGCCCGCGAGTGTGGGGCCAGACTGTTTGCCACCGACGGGCGGCGGGGACCGGCGGCGGCGCGCAATATCGGCGCAAAAATTGCCAGGGGCAGCTATCTCTTTTTTATTGATGCGGATTGCGAGATTCAACCGGACACCCTGGCCAACATTGCCCGGATTTTTCAGGCCGACCCCGCGCTGGATGCCCTCTTTGGCTCCTACGACGACGCGCCCGGCGCGGCCGGCTTTATCGCCCAGTACAAAAACCTGTTTCATCATTACGTTCACCAACACGGCAATGAGGTTGCATCGACCTTTTGGACCGGCTGCGGGGCCATCAAACGCGCCCGTTTTTTGGAACTGGGTGGCTTTGATTTGCAGCGTTATCAGCGCCCTTCAATTGAAGATATTGAGCTGGGCTACCGGCTCAAACGGGCCGGCGGGCGTATCCGGCTGGCCAAACAGATCCAGGTCAAACATCTCAAGGCCTGGAGCCTGTGGACCCTGCTCAAATCTGATATCTTTGACCGGGGCATCCCCTGGACGCAACTGATTTTGCGCGACAAGGTTTTTACCGGCGACCTGAATCTGCAAACCCACAACCGGGTGAGTGTGGTGGCCGTCTACGGCCTGCTGCTGGCGCTGGCAATTGGCCTGTTGCAGCCGCAGAGTTTGTGGATTGCCTTGGGTCTGGCGCTGCTGCTGCTGTGGCTGAATTTCGACCTGTACCGCTTTTTTTATCAAAAGCGCGGTTTGGCCTTTACCCTGCGGGTCATCCCGCTGCACTGGCTGTACTACATTTATAACGCGGTGTCATTTGGTTGCGGCCTGCTGCTGTACTGGCAGCAAAAACTCAGCGCCCGCGCAATCCCCACCCCCGAACCCTTGACCGACGGAGTCGAGTCGGATGGGGCTTGACACCAGGGCGGCCCATTGGACGGCCAGGCTTCAAAACCCAATCGCCCGCCTCTGGCAGGCGCTCAGAACCGGCCGGCCCGGCTGGACCGCGCTGGCGGGGGTGCTGGTTCTGGCGCTGTACCTGGCTCTGGTGCCGTTCATCAATCGCACCTGGCGGGCCACCGGCGATGAGCCGCACTACCTGCTGGCCGCTCACTCGCTGGTAACTGACGGCGACCTTGACCTGACCAACAACTATGACAATTTTGATTATCTGGACTTTTACTTCAGCAAAGACATCAACCGCCAGATTGTTACCAACCGGGCCGGCCAGCAGATTCTCAACCACCAGTTGGCCCTGCCGCTGCTAATTACCCCGGCTTATGCGCTGGGGGGGCGCTGGGGGGTGCTGGTGTTTCAGGCCATTCTGGGTGGGCTGCTGGCGATGCTGACCTACCGGCTGGCCTTGCACGTCAGCCGCAGTGAAGCCGCCGCGCTGCTGGGCACGCTGCTGGTGATGGTCAGCCCGCCGCTGCTGATGTACCATTATCTGGTTTACCCGGAATTGGCCGGCGCGCTGCTGGCAACGCTGGTACTGTATTACGCCGTAACCCGAAACCGTCCCACCCCGGCGGCTGTAGTGCTGGTTGTGGCCTCACTGCTGGCGCTGCCCTGGCTCAACCGGCGCTTTGTGCCGCTGGCCTTGCTGCTGGCGCTGCTGCTGCTGTGGGCCTGGCGACAGCCGCGCTATCTAAATCCCGGCCCGTACCGGCTGCGCCGCAACTGGTTTGACGCCGGCCGGCCAACCTGGCCCGCCGTGCTGAGCCTCATTGCTGCCGGCCTGTCGATTGGTTGGTTGTTGTGGTTCAACAGCCAGTTCAGCCAGCCGGCGCGCATTGATATTCTGGTCCCGGAAAATGTGCTGGCCCTGTGGCACCGGCTGGGCCGGGGCATCGGCTGGCTGGTTGACCAGCAGCGCGGCCTCTTTATTTTTGGGCCGGTATATATTCTGGCGCTGTGGGGCTTGCCGTGGTTACTTCAAAATAGCTGGCGAGAGCGCAGCCGCCACTGGTTTGTGCTGGTGCCCTTTGCCCTTTCGCTGGGGGTAACGGTTGTGGCGGGAGGTTACTGGGTTCCGTGGGAGCTGGGGCCGCGCTATCTGGTGGTTGGCTTGCCGGCGCTGACCTCGCTGCTGGCGCTGGCCTGGCGGCAGCACAGCCGCCGCCTGATCTGGACCGGATTGGCTGTGACCCTGGCCGGATTGAGTGTGGCCAACACTCTGGTCATCATCAAAAATCCTGAAATGCCCTATAAATCATCGCTGCCGCTTTATTATGGCCAGCGGCTGAACCTGCCCCTGACCGAATGGCTGCCCGACCTGGCCGGCTATGCCCGCGTTTATGCCGCCGACGCCGACCCGCAGAAAAATCGGGTGATAGATGATAACGGCGCGCCGGCCTGGTTTGCCGAGGCCGGCCGGTCGCAAAATCTGGCCCAGTCGCCGCCGCTGCACCAGCTTCCATCCGGCCACTACCGGCTAACCTGGCCGCTGCGCATCGAGCCGGGACTGCCCCCGGAGACAAAGCTGATGCGTATTTCGGCCAATTTTCTGGGTGGGGGTCAGCTTTTTAACCGGGTGATCACCGCCGCCGACCTGCCGGACGACGGCCAATATGGCGCGTTGACCTACTCATTCATTAACACTAACGCCGACCGCTGGCGCACGCCCCTTGTTTTTTACGCGGTTACCACCGGCGCCAGCGGCATCCGTGGCCGCGATATTGTTTTTACGCCCGACCCGTGGTTTGCCTGGGGACTGCCCTACCTTTACCTGGCTCTGCTGAGTGTCGCCGCCGGGCTGGCCTGGTATCGCACTGGCCGGGCCAGGCGGGTGGGGCTGGCGGCGGCCTGGCTGCCTTTGCCGCGTCTGCCTCGCGCTGTTGGCTGGGGGCTGCTGCTGGTGCTGCCCCTGGCTGGCGGCGGCTGGCTGCTCCATCAAAACAACCAGACGACCCGCACCTATGATGTCAGCCAGCTATACCACTTGGCGGGCCGGGCCATCACCGACCCGGACGCGCTTAATGGTCGGGCCTGGCTGGTTGACCCGCAGGTGGACCCGCCGCAAAAAGCCACGCACGGCCCGTTTGATATCTATGACGCCGGCCACTACCGGGTTACCTTTCGGCTGAAGTTGCCGGAGCCGGTTGATGCCCAGCAGGAGATTGTCCGGTTGCAGGTGAACGCGACCGCCAATCTGGACACCCTGCTGACCCAATCCATCCGGGCCGGCCATTTTATCCGGCCCAATCTCTACCACGACATGGTGGTGACCATTACCAACCCGCGCCGTCAGGCCCTGAGCTTCGAGGTGCATTATCTGGGGGTCGCGCCTGTAATCATTGATAGCGTGTCTATTGAAAAAATAGATGACAGCCCGTAAGCTGTGCGAGTAGTAATTGGTAAATAGTAATTGTCGGGGATTTAATCAAACGCAATTTACCGCTTACTAATTACTATTTACCAAAAACCAACCTTTGAGGAATCAACATTTTGAAATTACACCGCCTTATTTCCTATACGTTAATGACCGCCGGCGCGGTAGTCGCTTCCGCCTCGCTGCTGAAGCGCCGGCAGTGGGAGCAGAGCAACATTTACGCCGCCATTATGCTGGATTGGGATGACGTACAGGCTGTGGCGACCCGCGCCGGCGGCGGCCCGCCCGATGATGAGTCTGTAGCCAGCCTGCTGCGCCATTACCGCGAGCACGGCGCAACCCACCTCGCCATCCCTGAACTGTCGATTGACCGGTTGCTGGTCAAAGGTCAACTGAGCGTGACCCAGGGCAGCAGCACCCGGCGGCTCTATCTGCAGGCGCAGAGCGCCGCCCTGGCTGATTGGGTGGCCGCTGAACTGCAAAGCCGATTGCCGCATCTCGATGCCAGGCGGGGCAAGGGCAACATCATCTCGTTTAATGGCGATTTGCCCTCGGTGGGCGAGGTGGGGCTGGGTTTCGACCCCGCTCACGCCGAACTGGCCCGGCAGGCCCGGTTAGAGCCGGTGGCTCGCCCGATTGGCTACAGTTGGGTTCAGCCGGCGATGATTGACCGCACCTTTGACCAGGCCGCCGCGCTGGGCTGCCGGATTGTGGCCGTGCAGGGCGCTCTCATCCCCGGCCACGAGTTCAAAATTCAGCACACCGTTGAGGCGATGCAGCGCAACCAGTTGACCTACGCCTACTTCAGCCAGAGCCGCCACCAGAAAGGCGACTGGTTTTTGGCCAAGCATCTGGCCCCGCGCGGGCTGGTCATTCTTTCTCACGAGTTTACGCCGCTGGAGCTGCTGGATGAAGATTGGCACACCGCCTCTTATCGCTGGGCCACCCTGGCCGTCGAGGCCGGGATACGTCTCTGCTCCGTCCGATTCTTCAAAATTCTGCACGCCGCCGACCCGCTGGAGTCGATGGCGTATGTAGACACGCTGGCTGGCGCCTTGCGCCGCGCCGGGCTGACGCCCACAACCGCCGCGCCGGTCAACCTCTCGCCGCTTCAGTCGCGGCAGGACAAGCTCTCGCTGGCCTGCGTGGGTGTCAGCGCCGCCGGCGCGGCCGGGCTGGCCGCCGACCTGCTGCCCCTGCCCGACCATCTGAAATTGATGGGGGTGGCCGCCGGCGCCGCCGCTCTGGCCGGATTGCCCTTTGCCGGAAAAATTCCGCCGGGGCAAGGTCATCATCATCATCACCACCACGACCACGATCATCACGACCACAATCACCCCCACGATGACCATCATCACAGCCACGGCCCGGCCCCGGCCGCGACTGCCTACGCCCAAAAAGGACTGGCGCTGGCTGCAACCGTGGCCTTTCCCGCCGCGGCTGCCGCGCTCGGCCGGACGGAGCAGCCACTGGAAGCGCTGGCGCACAGTGCCGCCGTCACGGCTGCGGGCGCCGCCGCCGTCGCTGCGACCACCATCGACACCGATTACCTGCTGGGTATCGAGGAATATCGCGGTTATAATCTGGATTGGCTGCTGCCGCTGGGTGTGGCCGCCGGTTCAGCCCTGCTATCCCGAAAGTCAACCCCGGCGAGGCGCTGGACTCTGCCGTTTATTCGCCCAAAGCCAGAACCAGATGTCCAAAATTCAACATTCGGCCGGCTGGCGCTGGGTGGCGTCGCTGTGGCGGCGCTGGCGAGTCTGGCCGGTCAATTGCCGCCCGACCTGCCGGCCAACCTGGACCGGGAGCACCGTCACGCTCACACCCACCACCTGTCGGTGTTTCAGCAGCAGGTGGGTGACTTGAAACTGGCTCTCTCGCCGCGACCGCTGCGTAAGTGGGCGCTGCTGGCTCCGCTCGGCGCGCTCGGCGCCGCCCTTTTCAGTCAGCGGGGTCAATCAGCGCTGGCTACCGCCGCCCTGCTGGCCGGTACCGCCGGGCAGGTCGCTGCGCTGGCCGGCTTCCGTCACGGGCAGCGGCCGCTGCAAAAAACCGCGCAGGATCGCGCCCGTAGCTGGCTCATCGGCGCGGCGCTGGCCGGGGGGGTGTGGTTCATCAGTGCAATGCTGGGTTCAAAACGACGATGATGACTTTGTGGTGGTGCGTAGTATTTCATATGCCGTATTAAAAAGTCCGCAAAATACGCAATACAAACTGCCTTAATAATGGTAGGAGTTACGCAGTTGATGTCATTTTGAGGAGCAAAGCGACGAAAAATCCCTGAGACCTACGTTTGCAAGCTGCCATTGTAGGGATTCTTCGCTCCTATCGCCGCTCAGAATGACATTTTTTCCAACTGCCTAACTCCTAAATGGATTGTAACAAGTGATCACTCTTCAAAAACTGCGCCCTACCGTCCTCCGCAATCTTTCGGCTGTGTCGCTGCACAAGGCGGTACAGGTAGCCGGGTTGGCGGCAACGGTGGCGCTGGTGCCGCGCCTGTTTGGGGCCGAGGATTATGGCCGCTTTGCGTTTGTACTGTCGCTGTCGTATCTGGTTCAAATGCTGGGCGATTTCGGCACGCTGGATGTGATGGGCCGTTTTGTGCCGGGGATGTCTCCGGTTGAGTCGGCCCGGCTGTACATGCGTCATCTGGCGTTTAAGCTGGCAGCCGGGGCGCTGTGCGGTGTGGTGGCGGTTGGCGCGGCGCTGGCGCTGGCCCAGTGGATGCGGCCGGACTGGGCCGTGCTGACCGGCCTGGGTGTGGCGCTGCACGTGGTGGCCTGGGCGCCCTTTCAATTTGCGCTGGGGTTGAAGCGGGTGGGCGCGTGGATGGCGGAGCAGGCGTGGCGGCAGTGGCTGTTGCTGGGGCTGCTGCTGGCGCTGTTGCCGCCGCTGGGGTTGACCGGCGCGCTGGTCGCTCTGCTGCTGATGGAGCTGATTTTCTGCCTGTTGGGGCTGTGGCTGGTGCGGGATTACTGGCGCCTGCCGGAGCTGCGCCTTGATTGGTCCTATCTGCGGCCGTTTGTGCGCTTTGGTTTTGGCTTTTTTCTGGCCAATCTGGCGGCGGTGGCGCTGTACCGTTCCGGCCCGCTGCTGGTGGAGGCTCTCACCGGCCAGTCGACCCAGACCGGCTATTTTAACCTGGCGCTTGGACTGTTTCTGCTGGCATATGTCACCGCCGGCCAGTTTGCCCAGAGCCTCATCCCCGACCTGAGCGCATTTTACAATCGCAACCAGGTTGACCAGATGTGGCTGTGGCTGGCGAATTTTATGCGCTACGGCTGGCTGGTTGGCTGGGCGGGCGTGTTGGCGGTTTGGGCGACAGCCGGCTGGATCGCGCCGCTGGTCTTTGGCCCGGATTTTGCGCCGGCGGCTGCTGCGCTCAAATGGATTAGCCTGGGGCTGCCCCTCTCAGCGCTGCTGTGGGCGGCCAATGTAACCGCCACCGTCACCGGGCGAGGCCGGCTCAAGTTCGCCGCCTCGCTGGCGGCGCTGGCAATCTTCGGCGCGGCCGGGGGCTGGCTGATCCCGCTGCTGGGCGCCGCCGGGGCCTCGCTGGCGCTGGCGCTGGCCGTAACGGTGAATGTGGCCGCTTTGAGCCTCTACCTCCAGCCGGATTTTAAACTTAACGGCTGGTGGTTGGGCGGAACCGCGATTGCCGCAAGCGTGAGTCTATTGGCGCTAAACTGGATTACTTGAATTTGATTGACAAGCGGGGAAAAATACTGCCATATGGAAAAAAAGAAGAACGCAAAAATTTTTCTGGTTGACCAGCAAAAGAAGCTAAAACCGATGCGCGAAACCGAAGATCTTACCGAGAACGATTTGCAAACCTTTCTGGCCGATTATCCCGACCTGCTGCCGGGCGACCAGATTAACCCCGAAGCTCCGCGCCGCTGGCTGCTGGTGGCCCGCGAGATGGGCGTGCCGGACAAAGAAGATGGTTCTGGAAGGTGGAGCGCCGACCATCTTTTTTTGGACCAGGATGGTATTCCTACGTTTGTAGAATGTAAACGATCTACCAATACTCAGATCCGGCGAGAAATAGTGGCGCAACTGTTAGAGTATGCCGCCAACGGCACTCAGTATTGGCCGATTGATCGTCTGAGGCAGGTAGCCACGGAAACTGCCAAAGAGAAATACAGTTCGCTGGATGAAGCAATGAGCAATCTATTGGAGCTTATTGAGATAGATGAAGATGGTCAATCAAATGCAAATGACGTAAGACAGTCAAAAATTGAAAATTATTGGAAACTGGTTGAAGATAACCTGAAAGCCGGACGGGTAAGATTACTCTTTGTTGCTGACCAGATTCCCGGCGAATTGCGTCGATTGGTAGAATTTCTCAATGAGAAGATGGATGGTATTGAGGTGCTAGCAGTCGAAGTAAAACGATTTTCGGGAGACTCAGACCAAACCGTGTTGGTACCCAGGGTAATCGGCGTAACGGAAACCACTCGCGGGAAAAGCGAGCCAAAAGACAAGAAACCTGTACTTACCCGCGAAACCTTTTTGGCCAGTAGTCCAATTGAAGCTAAAGATTTCTTTAACCAAGTATTGGATAAGGCTGAGAAAAAAGGCCACATAATAGAATGGGGAACAGCTTTCTTTTGGGTTAGAGTAATACTTAAATCTGGAAAAATAGCTGCATTTGCTTATTGCACGCCGGGTGATAGAGGTTTTCCAATTCAATTTCAGTTTTATTTTGCTCAACTTCGTTTAGATAAAAAAGAAGCCTTAAAATTACGTGAGGATTTGATGGCTTTTAAGGTTTTCAAAGAGTCCTCTAGTGGAAAAACTCTAAAAGCCTATTTGAATGATGCTGAAACCTTATCCAAATTGCCGGAAGTCTACGATTTCATCCTTGAAAAAATTGATGAAATCAAAGAAAAATATTAACCTGATTTCAGAAGTCGAATCGCTGACCGGCTGAATGGTGCTGAGTCACCCGCTTTTTTCAGCGCTGTCAGCGTTTCAACCCGGTGACAGTAGCACCAATGCCAGACCGCCAGACACAAACAGCCACAACAAACAGGCCATTCCCCCCTCTCCCAGCCGCCATTGCCGCTGCCCTGGCCCACATTCACGCCGGGCCGTTTATTTACGGGCCGGAGGTGACGTACGAGCGGCTGGAGCAGGCTCCGCTGCCGAGGCCGCGCCAAACGTTTGAATTGGATGAGTTCTGGCTGGCCAAATATCCGGTCACGTACCGGGAGTGGAAGCAGTTTCTGGATGAGAGCGGCTACCGGTGGCCGGGCAACTGGTACACCATCCGGCGGGGCTGGCGCGGCTGGCTGCGCAGGTTCGGCGTCTGTGCGGACTACCCGCCGGAGATGGCCGCCTACCCAATGGTCGATGTCAGCCTGGCCGACGCGCTGGCCTATTGCGACTGGCTGTCGGAAAAATGGGGCGTCGCCTGCACCCTGCCCACCGAGTTTCAATGGGAAAAGGCCGCGCGCGGTATCGATGGCCGCACCTTTCCCTGGGGCGAAGAATATCCCCGGCCCGAGTTGGCGCACCTGCGGGCAACGCACACGCTGGGGCTGGATTACTATTTTTATAACCTGTTGGTCCGGCCCCAACAAGAGCTGGCCCGCAGCGGCTGGTACTGGCGCAGCGGCGCGCCGCTGCCGGTGGGCAGTATCCCGCAAAACGTGTCGCCCTGGGGTTGTTATGACATGGCCGGCAATATCTGGGAGTGGACCACCAGCCTGTACAATCCCGAACTGCCGGATTTCCACGTGGTCAAGGGGGGGTCGTGGGGCTACAGCCCGCAGCACACCGCCTGCAACTGTCGCAGCGCTTGCAGCGTTACCATTCCCAGTGTACAGTATCGGGCGCAGGGAACAGGGTTTAGAATAGCGATTAACAATTAGCAATGAGTAATGAGTAAAAAATTTTGTTCATTGTTCATCGTTAATTGATCATTGACAGCAAGGGGGTCTTTTATGAGCGATGTAATTTTAATCAACTTCCGTAATGAGCGTGATATGTACCCGCCGTTTGGCATCATGTACGTGGCCGACGCCCTGATGCAGCAGGGGCTATCGGTGGAACTGTGGCACGAAACCGAGGAAGGGCTGGAGGCGTTTGTGCAACATGTGGAGCGCGAACGCCCGCTGTGGGTCGGCTTCAGCACCATTACCGGGCCGCAACTGGCCCCCACCATCGAGGCCACCAAACGGGTTCACGCTATGGGCATCCCCACGGTGTGGGGCGGCGTGCACGCCACCATTATGCCCAAAGAGGTGCTTAAAGAAAGCTATGTGGATTTTGTGGTGGTCAATGAAGGGGAAGTGACCGCCCAGGAATTTACCCATCAGTTGCAAAGCGGGCAGGATTGGGCCAAAGTGATGGGGCTGGCCTGGAAAGACAAAAACAACCGGCCTGTGGTCAATATGGAGCGCCCCTTCATTCAAAATCTGGATGACTTTTATCCCCGCTGGGAACTGCTGCCCGATGTGGAAGCCTATCTGCTGCAATCCGGCCCTTACGACCGGGCCATTCCTGTCTACATCAGCCGGGGCTGCCCCTTCCGCTGCGGCTTTTGCTATAACGAGGTGGTGATGAAACGAACCTGGCGGCAGCACAGCAACGAGTTCATCATCAACCAGATTGAGTGGCTCAAGCAGCATCACGGCATCAACGCGGTGGATTACGCCGATGATTATCTCTTTGGCCGGCCCCGTCCGATGAAGCGGCTGGTGGAAGAGGTTAACATGCCCTGGAGCGGGCAGGTGCGGGTGCAGTTACTCAAACCGGAGTTTGTGCAGTGGATGAACCAGACCGGCTGCCAGTGGGTCAACATTGGGGCTGAAAGCGGCAGCCAAAAAGTGCTCGACTCGATGAATAAGGACCAGAAAGCCGAAATGATCGAGTGGGGCGTGCGCAACCTGGCCGAATACGCGCCGCATATCGAAGCCAATCTCAGCTTTATTTTTGGCCTGCCCGCCGAAGATGAGCGGGAGCGACAGATCACCATCGAACTGATTGACCGGCTGTGCCAGATTAACAAAAACGCCCGCTGCTCCATCTGCATCTACATGCCCTACCCCGGCACGCCGCTGTGGGAGGATGCGCTGGAGCGGGGCTACACCCCTCCCGATAACCAGGAAGGCTGGGCGCAGTTTGACCTGAATCGCGGCAACACCCCCTGGGTTTCCGAGGCCGAAGCCAGCGCCATGTCTGATATCAGTAATATTTTGTACGTGGGCCGCAGCCAGGGCCACTGGGTGCTGTCGCCCTATTACAGCCTGTTGCGCTGGCGCTGGCTGAACCAGAAGTTTGGATTTTACTGGGAAGGGCGGCTCAAACGGGCCGGCGCGGAGGTGATGGAAAACGTGGGGCCGCTGCGCGCGCTGAAAAATAAATACGGTCACAAACTGGTGAAATACAACGCCAATACCCACAAACACCGGGTTGAAACCCACATGCCCGCGGCGGGGTAAACTATTACGGTCGATAACCAACGATGACAAAAACCAGAGAAGAACTCATAAAAGAATTAACATCAAGCCACAAGCAGGTGAGCGTTTTGCTGGAGTCTGTGGCGCACGACCAGGACTGGCGACCCGGCCCGGATGAATGGCCGTTTCGCTACCTGGGGGCGCATCTGGCTGCCGCGGAAAAAGAGTGTTTTTTAGAGCGGGTGCGGCGCGTGATGGCCGAGGAGAATCCGCGGTTTGAGTATTACCACAACAACGACCGGGATTTCAGCCAGCAGCACCTGCGCGACTCGCTGCAGGTGTGGGCGCTGGCCCGGCGAGGGTTGCTTAATTTTGTGCGGGATTTGCCGCCGGAGAAACTTTCACGGTACGGCACCCACGTTAACTACGGCAGGCTGACCATTCTTGACCTGCTGCAATTGATGCTGGACCACGATTTGGGGCATTTGAACGAATTGCGACAGGCGGTTGTAACCCGGTTGGGCCAATACTGCCGGCAGGAAGTGGCCGACATCTACCGGCTGTTTCAGGATTGGTTCAACGGCGATGTGCCCAACACCGGCGACATTCTGGCCCGCTTTGCCCAACCCCTGGCCGAAAACTTTACCATTATCGGCGCCAATGGCGAGGTGGTAGAGCGCGCCGCGTTTCTCTCCTGGCTGGGCAGTGTCCACGGCGCCCGCAGCGGCTTCAAGGCCTGGACCGATGATTTTCAGCTGCGGCAGCACACCGGCGGGGTGGCCATTGCCACCTACCAGGAGTGGCAGCAATTTGCCGATGGCGCCACCACCACCCGCGTCAGCAGCCTGGTGTTCAGGGAAAAAGCCGGCACCCCCAACAATGTCGAGTGGTTGCACATGCACGAAAGCTGGCTGAAAAAATGAAAACCCGGCGTGAAATCTCCGCTCTTTATGCTTCCGCCTGTAAAATCTCCATCGCCGCGTTGCGGCCGTTCATGGCAATCACGCTGCCGCCGGGGTGGGTGCAGGCTCCGCACAAAAAGACGCCCGGCATCGGCGTGCGGGCCGCAAGGCGATTGTCCCACATGTAGTCGGGCAGACATTCCCCCTGAAAAATGTGGCCGCCGGTTAAGCCCACTTTTTTCTCCACATCGGGCGGGCCAAGAACCTCTACTTCAACCGCCGCCTGGGGCAAGTTGCTGCAAAAGCGGCCAATAGAGTTAAGAACTACCTGCCCTACCTCTTTCCGGCGCGAGTCCCAATCGCCTTCGTTGAAGGTGTGGGGGACATATTGGGAAAAGACGCTCATCACGTGCCGGCCCGCCGGCGCTACGCTGGAATCGTAGGCGCTTTGCAAATAAATTTCTGTCCAGACGCGGGGCGGCAGGTCGCCCTTTTGGGCGGTGGCAAAACAGCTTTGCCACTCGGCTTTGCTAAGTGGGGTGTTGATGGTAGCCAGGTGATGCGGCTGGTTGAGGCCGGGGCGGGCGATAAAGTTGGGCAGTTCGGTCAGAGCGGCATTCACTTTAACCACGTGGCTTTTCATCGGAATCCGCTCGACCTGCGCCCGCCAGCCGGAGTCGGCGGCATCGCCCAGCAGCCGCAGCGTCACCTGTGGGTCGGCATTAGAAACTACAACCGGCGCGTGAATGCGCTCGCCGCCGGCCAGTTCGACCCCCTCGCCGGGCAGTATTTTGGCAACCGGCACCCCGGTGGCAACCGTAACGCCGGCCTCGCGGGCAATGTCGCACAAAATAAAAGAGACCATCCCCATGCCGCCTTTGACGTATCCCCACGCCCCCAGCAGCCCATCGAGCCGCCCGCAGAAATGGTGGAAGTAGATAGAGGCCGTGCCTTTATCAAACGGGCTGGCGTTGGTGCCAATGACGCCCTGGCCCATGTAAACCAGTTGCATGCGTTCGTCCTTGAGGTAGCGTTCCAGCAGTTCCGCCATCGACCATTCAAAGAGCAGGCCAAGGGCTTCTTCATCGCCGTTGACGCGCTCTTCTATTTGCTGGCGGCTGGGCGCCGGGCCAATCCACATATCGCGCTCATCCGGCGGGCGAATGGCGTCGATGACGCGGACCATAAAATTGTGCAGTTTGCGCCAGCCTGGCAGGTCGCCGGGGGCAAAACGCTTGATTTCCGCTTCGGCGCGGCTTTCATCGTCCCAAAGCTGCACGCTGCTGCCGTCGTCAAAAGGCACAAACAGGCCGCCGGAAGCGGGAGTCCATTCAAAGCCGTGTTCTTTTAACTTTAGCTCTTTGACTACCAGCGGGTGCAGCAGGCCCACTACATAGGCGCAGGGCGAAACGCGATAGCCGGGCCAGGTTTCTTCCAGGGTGCAGGCGCCGCCGATGCGGTCGCGGGCTTCCAGTACCAGCACGCGCTTGCCGGCCCGGGCTAAATACGCGGCGCAGGTAAGGCCGTTGTGGCCGCCGCCGACAATAATCGCGTCCCAAGTTTTTGCGGCCAGCGTTTTGATGGGGGCCGGCAGCCCCAGCTTGCCGAGCGTGTCGGCGGTTTTAGAAGAGGGTTTTGTTGTCATTAATGGCTCCAGGTAATATTATTTTTGGGTTAGATTATTCCACGTTGATGCGCTGAATAGGAATTTTGGTCCGTAACTCGTACAGGTCGGGCCGGCGGTCGTGCAGGGGGCGGGTGTTGCCCAACTCTCGATGCTGGGCCAGGCTGTTCAGGTCCAAATCGGTAATAACGACGGTTTCAACGTTGGGTTCGGCTTCGCCGGCAATGGCGTTGACCGGGAACTCGAAGTCGCTGGGGGTGAAGACGGCGCTTTGGGCGTAGTTGAGCAGGTAGGTGCGGTTGGGCAGATTGCCCGCGTTGCCGGAGATGACCACGTAAATAGAGTTTTCCACGGCGCGGGCCTGGGCGGTAAAGCGAACGCGATTGTACGCTTTACGCTCATCGGTGCTGAAGGGCACAAAAATCACCTCTACGCCGGCCAGGGTCAGCAGCCGGGCAATTTCTGGAAACTCAATATCGTAGCAAATCTGGATGGCGACGCGTCCCAGCGGGGTTTCGAAAATTTTTAGCCCCTCGCCGGGCCTGATATCCCACACTGCCCGCTCGCTGGGGGTAATGTGCAGTTTATCCTGGGTGTAAACCTGACCGCCGGGGGTAAAGAAATGGGCCGAGTTATAAAACTTTCCATCGCGGCAAACAGGGTGCGACCCGCCGATGATATAGAGGTTGTGTCGGCTGGCCATACGGGTAAACATTTCAACGTAGCGGTCTGCCAGCCCGGCTAATTCTCGCACTGCCTGGCGGGGGTCCCACTCAAGCGGCATCGTGCTGAATAGTTGCGCGGTGAAAAATTCGGGAAATACCAAAAAATGGCAGTGATAGGTGTCGGCGGTATCGACAAAAAATTGAACGGTTCGCTCAAACTCATCCCAGGATTGAATGCGTCGCATCAGATATTGGGCGGCGCCTACCCGCATTTTGCGTACGGGCCGCCGGATGGGGGCCGCCGCAATTTTGCGCTTTTCCGGCTTGTAATCGGGGTTGGGCATTTCTAAAAAGGTGCTGTAATTGAGGCTGGCGTCATCCCACACAAAATCCAGCATGACCCGTTTAACCTGATACCCGGCCCGCAAATGCATACTCAGGGCCGGGTCTTTAAGTTTGCCCAGCCTGACCAGCTCCACATACTCCTGGGCGGTAATTTTGCCGGCGTACTCGTTGTAGCCGGGGATGCGCCCGTAAGCCGCCATCCGGCGCAGATTATAGCGTTTGAGCAATTTTTTGCGGCGTTTGTAAAGCTGCCGGGAAATTCCCTTACCCCGATACTTTGGATGCACGGCAATATCAGCGCCGTACAGGGTATCGCCGCTGGGGGTGTGGGTGCTGAAGGTTCCGGCCCCGGTAATCTCCGGGTAGGTGTACCAATGCGGGTCGTCATCATCCAGTTGCACAATCAGCGAGGTGGCATAGCCGACCACCTTCCCATCGAGTTCGGCTAAAAATTGCCCCTCTGGAAAGGCAGCGTACTGCATCTGGTAAGCGCGTTCGGTGTAGTGACCGCCATCTTCGGGATAGTCGGGGTAGGCGGCTTTGTGACACGCTACCACAACGGCAATATCTTCGGGCTGCCAGCGGCGCACTTTGATTGATTTTGTTTGTTTTGACATAAAACTCCTCTGAAAATAGCGCCGCAGGCCGGGGGGCTTGGGGGGTAGTTCTCCCATCTTTTTTTCGTCACCCGTTGCAGCAGCGCAGCTTCGGTTGGTCTCAGTTTCGAAAGCCGGTGCCTCGGGTGTGGATGGTGAAGGGGTCAAAGGCATCGCGCAGGCCGTCGCCCACAAAATTGATAGACATAACGGTGATGAAAATCATCAACCCCGGAAATATGGCCAGCCAGGGGTATTGAACCATATGAGTTTGGGCCGAGTTGAGCATATTTCCCCAGGAGGGTGTGGGCGGCTGAATACCAAAACCCAGATAAGACAGGCCCGACTCTGTTATTATAGCATAAGCGGTTAGCAGCGCCCCTTGCACCAGAATGGGGCCAAGCGCGTTGGGCAGCAGGTGAACAAACATCAGCCGCCGGTTGACCACCCCCACCGAACGCGCCGCCGTCACAAACTCCCGCTCCCGCAGCGAGAGAAAGGTGGCCCGCACCAGCCGGGCCAGGGTCATCCACGAGAGAACGGCAATGACGACGATGATGGTCGGTACGCCGCCCGACGCCTTGACCAGCGGGGTGTCGCGGATAATGGCCCCCAGAATAATCAGCACAAACAGCGAGGGAAAAGAGAGAAAGGTGTCGGTTAGCCGCATGAGCGCGTTGTCGGTTATGCCGCCGTAAAAACCGGCAAACGCGCCAATAAGCGTGCCAATAATCAGGGCCAGGCCGGTAGCCAAAATTCCCACGCTCAACGACACGCGCCCGCCGGCCAGAATCCGGGCCAGTACGTCGCGGCCCAGTTCATCGGTGCCCATCGGATGGGCCAGAGAGGGCGGGTCGAACTTTTCCAGCAGGCTGATGGCCTCCGGGTCATAAGGGTAGAGGGGCAGGGTTAGCGCGCCCAGGGCCAGCAGAAGCAGCACAATCAGCCCGGTGACGGCCAGCCGGTGGTGCAGAAAGCGACGCAAAATGATGCGGGTCATGCTCAAATACTTTTCTGAGGGGATGGCGCTAGCTTTCTTTTTGGTCATAACGAATCCGCGGGTCGAGCATTCCATAGATAATATCGGCAATCAGGTTGCTGAAAACAATCAGCACGGCGGTAATCATAATAATGGCTTGCAGTACGGGGTAATCTCGCCGTTGGGCCGATTGAAAAAAGAGGCGGCCCATCCCCGGCCAGGAAAAGATGGTTTCGGTAAAGACTGCGCCGGCAAAAAGGGTGGGCAAATCCAGCGCAATGAGCGTGACCAGCGGAATAATGGCGTTGGGCAGGGCGTGCCGGCCAATCACCCACAGGCGGGGCAGTCCTTTGGCCTGGGCGGTTTGCACGTAGTTTTGACGGATGACATCGAGCATACTGGCCCGAATGAAGCGAGTATACCAGCTTACCCAGGCCAGCGAGAGCATTGTCACCGGCAGCGCCAGATGCCACAGCCCGTTTAAAAAATCGCCCTCTTTATCCAGCGAGTAGATTCCGCCCGATGGAAACAGCGGCCCGCCGGTGAAGGGGTTCTCCAGCCAGGAGAAAAAAATGATAATTAACAGCAGCCCAAACCAGAAAATAGGGATAGATTGCCCGGCAAAGGCAATCGAGGTGACAACGTGGTCAAAAATGGAGTATTGCCGGAGCGCCGAAAATACGCCGATGGGCACGGCCAGCAGCAGCGTTACCACAAAAGACGAGACCATCAGACGCAGCGTGTTGGGGATGCGCTCGGCCATCACCTCCCCAACCGGGCGGTGGGAGACGTAAGACTCGCCCAGATCGCCGCGAAAGGCCGCGCCCAGCCACTTGATATAGCGCACCGGCAGCGGGTCGTTGAGGCCAAGCTGCTGGCGCAGTCGCTGCAAATCGGTTTCGGAGATATTGGGGTCGTTATCAAAGCGAGATAGCGGCCCGCCCGGCGAAAGTTGCACCAGGGCAAAGACCACAATGCTGATTAGCAGCAATAGCGGGATAGCTTGCAAAACTCGGCGGATGATGTATTGGGTCATTGGTGGTTAGATACAATCAGGGCAGATTATGGCGTTGCAACTTAAAAGATAGAGAACTACGTGAAGCGTGATACGTGATGCGCAATATTATCACGTTTGGCGCATCACGCATCACGCTTGCCTCGGGGCGCGTGCTGGAAAGGGCCATAACGACGCCTCCAGCCCCGTTACCATGCGGAACCGCCTACTGCTGCAGCTGCCAGTTCTCTGCATCCCAGGTTAGCGAATCCCAGGTGCTGAGGTTGTAACCGGTCACGGCGGTGTTGTAGGCGTGGCCTTCGGCGGAGCGGAACAGGAAGATTTGGGAGTAACTGTCTTTGATGAGTTCGGCCAGTTGGCAGTACAACTCTTTGCGCGCGTCCAGGTCGGGCGTGCGGCCTGCCTCCTGAATCAACGCATCGGCTTCGGGGTTGACCCAGCGGGTGTAGTTTGCGCCAACGCCCTCATTCTCGTTGGTGGGCACATTGGTGCTGAGAAAGTAGTCGGCAATGTGCTCTTGCGGGTTGATGTACGCGCCGGTATCATAAATCAAAATGTCGTAGTCGCCCACTTTGCGCGGGGCCTGGTCGGCCCAGCTTCCAAACAGCACGGCCATCTCTTCGTTAGACAGATTGATTTCCACGCCGATATCTTTCATCATGGCCGCAATCACCTGCTCGGTCTGCTCCAGCAGCGACCAGCCGGTGTAGCCCACCATATCCAGCGAGAGTTTGGCGCCGTCCTCGGCGTATTCGGCTCCCTGCGCCTCGCGGATGCCGTCGCCGTCGGTGTCAACCCAGCCGGCTTCTTCCAGCAGGGCTTTGGCCGCTTCGGGGTCGTATTCATCGCCGGAGATGTTGCAATCGTACCAGCCCAGGGCAAAGGGAGAAGTGGCGCGCACCACCCGGCCTTCGGCCAGGTCGTTGACAATGGCGTCGTAATCAATGCCCAGGGCAATTGCCTTTCTAACTCGCTCATCGCCCAAAATGGGGTGGGGCGAGTCTGCGCCGGGGTCGCCGTCGCCGGGCTGGCTCAGGTTCAGGAACATGCGCATAATCCAGATGCCGGGCACCAGCTTTTCCTCAACGGTGGGGGTCTGTTCCCACACCGGGCGCAGGTCGCCGCCGGGCCAGGTCATAATGTGGGCCTGCTCCTCGCGCATAATTTCGGCCCGCACCTGCTCGGAGGGCACAACCTGAAAGACCAGCTCGCCCAGGTGGGGTTTGCCTTCTTCCCAGTAGTTGTCGTTGCGGGTCAGGGTGATGTGGTCGCCGGAGACCCATTCCGCCAGCTTGAAGGGGCCGGTGCCAAAGGCGTTACGGTTGAAATCCCAATTAATCATATCGTTGGCCTGGCCGGCGTGGGCGGGCAGAATGCCCCACTGGAACTGATCCAGATAGTTGGCGTCAAATTCGTTGTAAGTGATGACCACGGTGTGGTCGTCGGGCGCTTCAATAGATTTGATATTTTCAAAGGCCGAGGTGCGGACCGAGCCGCTATCGGCGCTGGCGGCGGCTTCGTAGGTAAACAGCACATCTTTTGAGGTAAAGGGTGCGCCATCGGCCCAGGTAACATCCGGGCGCAACCGCCAGGTGATGGTGGCCCCGTCTTCGGAGATGTCGCCGTTGGCCTGGGTGGGCACGCGCTCGGCCAGCACCGGCTGGTACTCGCCGTTCTGGTCTGGCCCGGCCAGCGGGTCAAAAATGGCATCGGTAACTAATTGAACAATGAAGGCGGTGGAGAGGTACGGGTTGAGCGTTTCCAGGTCTTCGGACAGCAAAATGATGAGGCGCTCGCCGTCTCCTTTTTCGGCCATCGCCTCTTCGGCCTCGGCTTCAGGTTCGGCGGCGGTTTCCGCCTCGGCCATGGCCTCTTTGTCCTCGGTTTCAGCCTCTGTGTTTGCCTCTTCCTGGGCAGGGGCGGCCCCTTCTTGCTGACTACTGGCCGCGGATTGGGCCGGCTCGCTTTCGGCTGGGGCGGCAGCCGGACCACAGGCCGCTAACAGACCGGCCAAAATAATAATCACTAAAACCAGCGATAATTTAGGGTTGAACATGGGTCAATTCTCCTTTTGGGCTATTATTTTGTTATACTTTGCTGACTCTTCTGGGATGGTGCTTGGCGCTGGTACTCAATTTATGAGGCAATAACAAAACCTGTCAGGCAGCTTGATAGTCAACCGAACAGATGTTATCGCCTTAAGGGGATACCGCGTAAAGACAGGGGTAAAACAGTTATGACCCTGCCGGGATCGTCAGGTTAAATTAAAGCAATTCTTATCGACAAGTTATCGGCAGGCCCTGTAGCAAACAGGCCCTTGCTAGCTGGCGTTCGTTGGCAAGAGGCGTTGAATTTTTTGCTGCAAGATTGATTGGATCAACCGAAAAACATTACCAGTAGCACTATTAATACCGAAGAATTTTTGAGGAGTGCTGAAGAGAGAGACGGCGCTTATTGTACTAAAGGTAGGCCCGGTTGTCAATTCCGTAGGGTAAACATAGGGTAGACGTATGGTTTACAGCAAATGCGCTGCTGCGCCGCGTTTGTACAGGCTGCCGGCAATAATCAACCGCTGAATCTCCGACGTGCCTTCCCAAATGCGCTCCACGCGCAGTTCGCGGTAAAAGCGTTCGGCTACATTTTCGCGCATATAGCCGCGCCCGCCAAATATCTGCACGGCTCTATCGGCCACCCGCCCGGCCATCTCCGAGGCGTACAGTTTGGCCATCGACGCTTTGGCGTGCACCAGCTTCAAATCTTCTTCGGACCCGGCCTCGGCGGCGGCCTGGGCGGCGGCGTAGGCCATCAACCGGGCGGCCCATAATTCGGTCAACGAGTCGGCCAGCATTTGCTGGATAAGCTGGTACTCGGCAATCGGCTGTCCAAATTGAACCCGCTGCCGGGCAAAGGCGCTGGCTTCGTCAATGAGTCGCTGGGCGGCCCCTACGCAGCGGGCGGCAATCATCACCCGCTCGTGCCGAAACCAGGCTTTGCTGATTTCCAGGCCCCGGCCAACTTCGCCCAGAATGTTGGCGTCTGGAACCCGCACATTCTTAAAGGCAAAGCGCGGGTGTCCAAAGATGATGTGGTGCATATAGGCCGGATGGTCAATTATCGCCACGCCCGGCGCATTGAGGTCTACAAAAAACAGGGTGTTGCCGTCGCCAAGGTTGGGGTCGGTGGCGGCCTGCACCACAGCGTAATCGGCGCTATCGCCAAAGGTGACATGCCATTTTTCGCCGTTCAGCAGCCAGTCGTTGCCGTCACGCGCAGCAGTCGTTTCCAGCGTGCTGGCGTCGGAGCCGGCGTTTGGCTCGGTGATGGCGTAGCAATCTTGCAACCTGCCTTCCGCCGTGGGGCGCACATAGCGTTCCACCTGCTCCGGGGTGGCTTCGGCCAGAATCACCGGCGGCGACCAGATGATCCAGCCCAGGGCATTGGTGGCTTTGCCCACTTCTTCATTGACCACCACTTGCTCCACCCAGCTAAAGCCTCGCCCGCCCATTGCCGGCGGCAGGCTGCCCCCGTTTAACTCCAGTTCTAAAACGCGGCGCTGCAACCGCTCTCGAACCTCCGGGGCAAGGTGGCCGTCGGCCAGTTCAGTTTCCACTTCCAGGGGAATAATTTCCTGGTAGATAAAATTACGGACTTTTTGTTGTAGCTCTGTTTGTTTTGCCGATAATTTCATTACAACCTCGTTCACAGAGATTTCCTGCGGCCTTTGTGTTTTATCATTTGCTCATTGTTCATTTGGAACGATAAGCGCATCTACCACCACCGCGCCATGCGGCAGGGCAATCAGTGGATTGATGTCGATTTCGGCAATCATATCGCCCAGGTTGGCGGCCAGGGCGGCCAGTTGCATGGCCGCAGCCACCACCGCGTCGATATCAGCCGGCGGCGTACCGCGCGCGCCTTGCAGTAGAGCCGCGCCGCGCAAGCTCAACAGCGCCCGGCGTACTTTTTCGGGCGTGGTGGGCAGCAGCAAAAGCCGCCGGTCGTTGAGGATTTCGACAAAAATGCCGCCGCTGCCCAGCATTAACATAGGGCCAAATTGGGGGTCGTTTACCAGCCCCAGCAGCAGTTCGACTCCCTGGGGAACCATCTGCTGGACCAGCACCCTCGGCCCAAATCTTTGCGCCAGGCGACGATAGGCCGTGGTCAGCGCGTCGGCATGACCAATATTTAGCTGAATGCCGCCCTGGTCGCTTTTGTGCGGGCCGGCGGCGGCGGTTTTTAACGCTACGGGGTAGCCGATTTTTTCGGCGGCTTGCAAGCTTTCGTGTAGTGAGTTTGCTATAACTTCATCCGGCAACGTCAGGCCGTAAAGGCGAAGCAGTTGCTTGCTTTGAACCTCATCGAGTGGGCCGGCGGCCCGCCGAAGCGTTTGTCGCCAGCCGGCCAGTTGCGGCGGCGGGGAGTGACCGGATGCCAAATTTGTTGCCGGGGCAGCGCGCTCGCGTTGGAAGCGGCAATACTCCAGCAGGTGGCGGATGGCCCGCAGGCCGTTTTCGGTATCCATCAGCACCGGAATACCCAGTTGGCGCAGGTTGGCGACCTGGGTTTCGCTGGCGGCGGCGGTCAGGTGGGTCAAAATGACCAGCGGGTTGGCGAGTTGGGGCTGTACGGTTTGCACCACCCGGGTGTAACTGTCGGAAAAATCCTGGGCGGCGCAAAAGTCTACCGCAAAAATGTTCAGGCTGCTGGCCGGGTTGGCGTCCAGAGCCAGCAGGCAGTTCTGATATATTTTTTCGTAATCGTTGCCGGTGCCCCAGGCGTCCAGCGGATTGACCGGATCCAGGCCGGGGTCAAGCAGTTGGGTGAGTTGCGTTACGGTCTGCGCGTCCAGCGGGGCAAACTCAACGCCTTCGGTTTCGGCCAGGTCAACCAGCATGGCCCGCTCGCCGCCGGAGTCAAGCAAGGCCGACACGTACCGGCCGGATGGGCGCGCGCCGGTAGCCAGTAACTCCAGAGTGTTCATCATCTCGTCGGGTGATTTGACCCGGCGCGCGCCGTAGTACTCAAACAGAGCCTCGTAGGCCGCATCTTCGCCGGCCAACGCGCCGCTGTGGGCCTGGGCCAGTTGCGCCCCCCGCCGGCTGCGGCCCACCTTCAGGGCCACAACGGGCACATCGCGCTCGGCGGCCTGGGCCAGCGCCCCGGTGAAGGTTTGCGGGTCGCGTATGGTTTCCAGAAACAGGGCAATCACGCGGGTCTCAGGGTCGGTGAGGGCAAATTGCATGTAGTCGGCCAGGGTAGTAACCATCTCGTTGCCGGAGGAGATGGCGTAGTTGAAATGCACGCCGCGCCGGTTTTGCAAAAAGGCATCCCAAATTGAACCGCTGTGGCTGATTAAGGTGATGCGCCCGTTGGGTAAATTTGGCAAAGATTGGTATCCGGAAATGGCCAGCCGCCGGCCCAGCGAGAAAAAGCCCATGCAATTTGGCCCGCAAATGGACATGCCGGCTGCCTGCGCAATCTGGGCGAGTTGCGTTTGCAGCGATGGCTGCCCGTTGGCTGCATGGCCGGAATGGGCGCTGGCAAAAATAACGGCGGCCGGAATATTCAACTGAGCCGCCTCTTGCAGCGCGTCAACCAGCCGGGCGTTGGGTACGGCCAGCACGGCGCAATCGGGCCGGTCGGGCAGGTCGCTGAGCGTTGGATAACAAATCTGGTCGTAGAGCGATTGGTAGCGCGGGTTGACGCCGTAGATTTGGCCCCGATAGCCGAAATCTCGCAGGTTGGCGTAGACTTGCCCGCCAAAATTACCGGGCCGGCTGATGCCAATAATAGCCACCGATTGGGCATTTAGCAGCGGCTTTAAATTTTGTTGAGGGGAAACCGGTAAGGCCACTACCAATCCTTCAACGCATGGCGCACCGAGTCCTCCAGCGCGGTGGCGGTATCGGCAATATCCCTGGCCGAGAGAGCGGCGCACATAAACCACGGTTCCCGCGAGTCCGGTTCGGGCATGACGCCGCGTTCAATCAATCCGGCGGCAACCCGGTCGTACAGGCTGTGGTCGCTATTGACCCAATCGCGGTACTCTTTGGGGGCCTGCCTGGCAAACCAGAAGATGAACATGCTGGGGTGTCCTGAGATAATAAAAGGCAGGTCAAAGCGTTCCAGCACCTCGCTGATGGCGTCTTGCAGTTCCAGGCCGCGGCGGTGCACCTGTTCCAGGGCGTCGGTATTTTGCAGAACATCCAGGGTGGCGTTGGCTGCGGCCATACTGACGCGATTGCCGACATAGGTGCCGCCGTGCGACACGCCCTGGCCAATCTGCTCCATAATATCCTGTTTGCCGCCAAAAGCCGCCACCGGATAGCCGTTGCCCAGGGCTTTGGCGTAAGTGACCAAATCGGCGGTAACGCCATACGCCTCTTGAGCGCCGCCTTTAGCCAGCCGAAAGCCGGTTTTGACCTCGTCCATAATCATTACAATGCCGTACTTGTCGCACAGGCGGCGAATGGTTTCCAGCCAGCCCGGTTCGGAGGGGATGCCGCCGCAGTTGCCCAGCATTGGCTCAACTAAAATGGCGGCCACATCGTGCCAGCTTTGTTCGACCACGCTTTCCAAAGTTTCTATATCGTTAAAGGGCAACATAATCACCAGGTTGCGAATGGCTTCGGGGATGCCGGAGCTGACCGGAATGGCAATGGGGCTGTAGCGACTGCTGGCCAAATCTACCCCAATGGCCGAGGTGAACATCACATAATCGTGCAGGCCGTGAAACTGGCCCTCGAACATAATAAATTTTTCGCGGCGGGTGTAGGCGCGGGCCAATCGCAGGGCGTGCATGGTGGCCTCGGTGCCGGAGACGGCAAAGCGCACCATCTCCACGCCGGGGCACATGGCCGTAATTTTTTCGGCCACCTGCTCTTCCAGAGGGGTGCTCAGGGCAAAGGCCTGGCCGTGGCGCAGCGCCTCGCTAACGGCATTATCCACCCGTTCATCGGAGTGGCCCAAAATGGCCGGGCCGTAACCCAGCCGGTAATCAATATAACGGTTGCCGTCCACATCCCACAGATGAGCGCCCTTGCCTCGCTCGATGTAGCGGGTATGCTGGGGACCCCAATAACGAAAATTGGATGTGACCCCCAACGGTAATTTTTGGGATGCAATATTGTATAATTTGTTTGATTCCGTGAGTTGTAACATAATAATCTAACCCTTGCAGCGTGTATAGCAGCTAAAACTGCCACCATTCTATCAGGATTTCTGTGTAATGTCAACACGAAAATTGCTGTTTTTGTATTGAATTTTTGATAAAAGCTAATATTTCGTGTTGTTTTTTCGACTCTTTGAATTGACGTGGCCATTGCAAAATTGTACAATGGGCAAAAATTAAGGGGGAAACGTGCCAAAACCGCACAAAGTTGATGATATAGATTTAGCCATTATCCGTATTTTGCAAAAGGATGGGCGCCGCCCCTACGCCGATATTGCCGCCGAGTTGAAATTAGCCCCCTCTACGGTTCAGCAGCGGGCTAACCGGTTGATTGATGCGGGGTTGCTCAAAATCACTGCTTTGGTTGACCCGCTAACCCTGGGCATCTCCGTTTTGGCGATGGTTGCCATTAAAGTGGATGGCACCCGTTTGCGCGAAGCCGCAACCGAGATTGGCAAATTTGGCGAGGTTGATTACGTGGTTATCTGTACCGGACCGTACGATATTTTAATAGAGGTGGCCTGCCACAATAACGACGATCTGCTCGACTTCATCTCCAACAAACTGGCCAAGGTTGAAGGCGTCCGGGAGATTGAGACATTTTTATACCTGCGCATCGTCAAAGATTCCGACCAGTGGACCGTGCCGGAGTAGGCTGTAACAGGAGTCAAAAAGCGCGCTTTTTGACTCCGCTTCGGTTGGTCTCCAGTAATTCAATTTTCTGAGAAGCCTCATGCCAAAACTTTACGACGAACTGGCCGCGTGGTGGCCTTTGCTCTCCCCACCCGAAGAATATGCGGACGAAGCCGGCTTTTTTGGCCGAGTATTTTTGGAGACGGGCCTGCCTCTCGCGCCAACATTACTTGAATTAGGCTGCGGCGGCGGTAATAATGCCCTTTACCTCAAAAGCCTGTTTGCTCAAGTAACCCTCACCGACATCTCCTCCAATATGCTGGCCGTTAGCCGCGCCCTCAACCCCGACTGTGAGCATTTTGAAGGCGACATGCGCACCATCCGGCTTGGCCGCAGTTTTGATGCCGTCTTCATTCACGACGCCATTGATTATATGACAACTCTCCACGATTTGCGCCGGGCCATGGAGACCGCCTTTATTCACTGCCGGCCCGGTGGCGTGGCGCTGTTTGCGCCCGACCATGTGCGCGAGACCTTTCAGCCATCAACCGGACATGGCGGCGTGGATGGCGCAGAAAAAGGGTTGCGCTATCTCGAGTGGAGCTATGACCCTGACGACAGCGACACAACGTACACCACCCAATATGTTTACGTGTTGCGTGAAGACAATCAACCGGTGCGGGTTGAGCATGAGCAGCATGTCTGCGGATTATTTCCTCGCGCCGAGTGGTTACGCCTGCTGCGTGAAGCGGGCTTCCAACCCAAAGTAATCCGCGACCCGTATGAACGCGACATTTTTGTAGCTGTCAGGCCAACACTTTGACGAGGGATGTAAATAATCTCACGGTTCAAGTTTCACGTTTGAAACGCTTTGATAATCAACTTAACTGACACGAAGGGAGTCCCCATGCCCATCCCAAGCCCCTTTCACAGCCGTACCGCCGCGCTGTGCCAGAGCCACGAGTGGCGCGACTGGTCGGGCTACCTGGCCGCCAGCCTGTACGAACCCAGCCATGAGCGTGAATATTACGCGGTGCGCAACTCGGCAGCGTTGTTTGACGTATCGCCCCTGTTTAAGTACGAAATCAGCGGGCCGGACGCGCCGGCGCTGCTCAACCGGGTGATGACCCGTGACCTTGGCAAGTGCGCCATCGGCCAGATAATGTACTCCCCCTGGTGCGATGATGACGGCAAGCTGATTGACGACGGCACCGTCGCCCGGCTGGAGGAGCGGCGCTTCCGCGTAACCGCCGCCACCCACAACCTGCGCTGGTTTCAGGATTGCGGCTTTGGCCTGAACGCGACCGTGGCCGACGTGTCAACCGAACTGGCGGCGCTGGCCCTGCAAGGCCCCCACGCCCGCAACATTCTCAAAACCGTGGTTGAAGGGGCTGACCTGAACGCGCTCAAATTTTTCCACTTTGCCCAGGCCAAAATTTTCGGCATCCCTGTAACCATCACCCGCACCGGCTACACCGGCGATTTGGGTTACGAGCTGTGGCTGACTCCCCGCCACGCCGAACGGGCGTGGGACGTGTTGCTGGAGCGGGGCGCGGCCTACGGCATTACTCCGGCCGGGATGCTGGCCCTGGACATCGCCCGCATCGAGGCCGGCTTTCCCCTGATTGAGATTGATTACATCCCCGCGCCCAGGGCGCTGACTCCGGCGCAGACTTCCTCGCCCTTTGAAGCGGGGATGGGCTGGGCGGTCAACTTTGACAAGGTCAACTTTGTGGGCCGACGCGCCCTGCTGGCCGAACAGGAGCGCGGCTCCAGATGGGCCTTTGTCGGGCTTGAGGTTCACTGGCCGGATATCGAGGCCCTGTACCAAAAATTTGATTTGACCCCCAAAGTGGCCGGGCGCGCCTCGCGCAGTTCCGTGCCGGTTTATCAAGATGGCCGGCAAATCGGCCAGGCCACCAGCCACACCTACTCGCCGCTGCTAAAAAAATACATCGCTTTGGCCACCATTGAGCGCGAACGCGCCGCGCCCGGCGCTGAATTTCAAATGGAGATGACGGTCGAGTTCACCCGCCAGCAGGCGCGGGCCAGGGTGGTCAAGCTGCCGTTTTTTGACCCACCACGAAAGCGAGTCTAGCCAATGACCAAACAATACGACGCCATCATCATCGGAGCCGGCCACAATGGGCTGGTGAACGCGGCCTATCTGGCCAGAGCCGGCAAAAAAGTGCTGGTGCTGGAGCGGCGCGACATCGTCGGCGGGGCGACCGTGACCGAGGAGATTGTGCCCGGCTTCAAGTTCAGCGTCTTTTCCTACCTGGTCAGCCTGCTGCGGCCCGATATTATCCGCGACCTCAACCTGCCCAAACACGGGCTGATGCTGCTGCCCTTTGAAGGCTCGTTGACGCCCGGTTACCACGGCCCCTACATCTACAAAGATGCCGACCACTTCCGCTCGCTGCGCAACATCGCCCGCCTCTCCCCCCGCGACGCCGAGGCTTATGACGAGTACAAGCTGGCGATGACCCACATGGCCAAAGCGGTCAAATATTTTCAGGATCACGTGATGCCCGACCCGGTGCGTCAAAATGAAGCTGACCGCCAAAAGCTATCCGAGATGGGCCGCTACCTGCGCGACCTCGGCCCGCAAAAAGTGGCGACGCTCATCAAGCTGCTGACCATGAGCGCCGCCGATTTTTTGGAAGAGTGGTTTGAGCACCCGCTGATGGTGGCCGATTTGTGTACCAGCGGCATCATCGGCACCTTTTTAGGGCCGCGCTCACCGGGCACGGCCTACGTGCTGCTGCATCACTACATGGGCGAGGTTGACGGCGTGTTCCGGGCCTGGGGCTTTGCCAAAGGCGGCACCGGCGCGGTCTCGCGGGCCATCGCCGCCGCCGCCCGTGAGTTCGGGGCCGAAATTCGCACCGAAGCGCCGGCGGCGCAGGTCATCATAAAAAATGGGCAGGCGCGGGGCGTCGTTTTGCAAAACGGCGACGAGCTGGCCGCCGATATCGTTATCTCCGCCGCCGACCCCAGGCGCACCTTTCTGCAACTGGTCGATCCGGCGCTGCTGCCGGACGATTTTGTGGAGAGCATTCGCCGCTACAACATTCACGGTTCATCGGCCAAAGTCAATCTGGCCCTGGCCGGCCTGCCGGAATTTGAATGCCTGCCCGGCAACGGGCCGCACCTGCGGGCCGCCATCTCCATTGGCCCCGGCGTTGATTACATCGAGCGGGCTTATGATGACGCCAAATATGGCGACTTCTCCCGCTGGCCCTATCTGGATTTGCTCATTCCTTCGCTGATTGACCCGGATATGGCCCCGCCCGGCCAGCACGTAATGACCTGTTTTGTGCAGTACGCGCCGTACCACTTAAAAGAAGGTACCTGGGATGAAAAGCGCGAGGCGTTGGGCGATGCCGTCGTCGAGGCATTGGAAGCGTTTATTCCCAACATCAAAAAAATTATTGTGGGCCGTCAGGTGATGACTCCCATCGACATCGAGCGGGTGGCCGGCATTACCGGCGGCAACATTTTCCACGGCGAGCTGCGGCTGTCGCAACTGCTCTTCAGCCGCCCTGCCCCCGGCTACAACCAGTATCGCACCCCGATTAAAAACTATTACAGTTGCGGCTCCGGTAACCATCCCGGCGGCGGAATCTCCGGCGCGCCGGGCCGGCTGGCCGCCCTTGAGATTTTGAAGGATATGTCATGACCAAACCCTACGACGCCATCATCATCGGAGCCGGCCACAATGGGCTGGTAACGGCCGGGCTGCTGGCCAAAGCCGGGCAGCGCGTGCTGGTGCTGGAACAGCGCGACAAACCGGGCGGCGTGGCCACCACCGAAGAAATCTTCCCCGGCTTCAAATTCAACACCGGGGCCGCCGATGCCGGCATGTTCCGGCCAGAGGTGGTCGAGGCGCTCAACCTGACTCAATACGGCCTGGAATTTCTCGACAGCCCGGCGGTAGCTTTTGCTCCGCAGCCCGACGGCCCCGGCCTGACCCTGTGGCGCGATGTGCAAAAATCGCAGGCCGAGATTGCCCGCTTCTCCGAGAGTGACGCCGAGACGTTTCCGGCCTTTGTGCAGGCGGTCAATGACATGACGCAGCGGCTCGACGGGTTGATGACCCGCACCCCGCCCAACCTTACCCCGGACCAGCTTGACCGCCTGCTGCCCTGGCTGGGCGACAGCCTGGGGCTGCGCCCGCTCAGTTATGACCACTTCAACCATTTGTTGCGGGTGCTGGCCCTCAGCGCAACCGAATTTCTGGACGAGTGGTTTGAAAGCGACGCGCTCAAGGGGCTGCTGGGGCCGGCGGGCGTCGCTGGCGCGATGCAGGGACCGAAGGCGCCCTACACCGCCGCCATCATGCTCTACCACTACCTGGGCGGCGGAACGGCCACCGGCTTCCGGGCCAGCCGCTTTGTGCGCGGCGGCGTGGGGCAACTCCCGGCGGCGCTGGCGAACGCGGCCCGCGCCCAGGGCGTCGAGATACGAACCGGCGCAAGGGTAGCCGGAATCATCATTGATGACAACCGGGCCGCCGGCGTCACCCTGGCCGGCGGCGAGCAAATCCCGGCCAGTGCCATCATCTCCAATGCCGACCCGCGCCGGACTTTTTTTGAGCTGGTCGCCCCAACCTGGCTTGATGTGCGCTTTGTCCGCCGCATCAAAAATATTCGCTTCAAAGGCTGCACCGCCAAAGTCAACCTGGCCCTGAACGACCTGCCCGCTTTCACCAGCCTCGGTCCCCAATCCTCCGCCCCCCTGACCGGCCACATTCTCATTTGCCCCGGCCTTGATTACCTGGAGCGGGCCTACGACGACGCCAAATATGGCCGATTCTCGCGGCAACCCTATCTTGATGTGGTCATTCCGACCGCGCTCGAGCCGGCGCTGGCCCCGGCCGGGCAACACATCATGTCGATTACGATGCAGTACGCTCCCTACCACCTGCGCGAAGGCAACTGGGATGAACAGCGAGAGGCGCTGGGCGACCGCATCATCGACACTCTGGCCGAATACGCGCCCAATTTGAAAGCGTCGATTCTGCACCGGCAGGTTATCACCCCGCTGGATTTTGAGCGCGATTACGGCCTGACCGAAGGCAGCATCTACCACGGCCAGATGGACCTCAGCCAGATGCTGTTTATGCGCCCGCTGCCCGGCTACAGCCAGTACCGCGCCCCGATTCAAAATCTGTACCTGTGCGGGGCGGGTACCCACCCCGGCGGCGGCCTCACCGGCGCGCCGGGTCTCAATGCCGCCCGCGAAGTGTTGAAAGATTTGCAGGGAACGAGTGATTAACACCACGTCCCACGTTCCACGGATGCGTAGCCCTGTGTAACGACAGTTATTAGAGTTGGTGCTCAATAAGAAATAGGACACAGATGAACACGGATTTCACGGATTCTTCTTTGATTTTTTGACATAATCTGTGTCCCAAAACTTAACTCAGTTATTCAGCAACAACTCTATTATTATAAGGACTCAGACAATGAACCCATCAACCGAATGGCGTTACGACCGGCTGACCTGGCCGGAGATGAAGGCGGCTATCGACCGGCAGCCGCAGCCGGTGGTGGCCATCCCCATTGGCGCGGTAGAAGACCACGGGCCGCACCTGCCCCTGTCGACCGATAATGACATTCTGGAATCGGTGCTGGCCGAATGTGGCCGCCGCGCCGGAGGCGATTTGCTGGTGCTGCCCACCATCCCTTTTGGGCTGGACGAGCACCATATGGACTTCCCCGGCACCATCGCCATTGATATTGAAACCTGCATCAGCTACCTGTCGCAGGTGGCTGTTTCTGTGGCGCGGCACGGCTTTCGCCATATTCTGATTGTCAACGGCCACGGCTCCAACGCCTCCATTTGCGATTTGGCGGCGCGCAAGTGCGTGCTGGCCACCGGCGTTATCTGCGCCAGCACCACCATCAACGCCGCGGTTGACCCGGCCCTGGTGCGCGATGCGCTCGACGCGCACCGCCGGGGCGGGCCGGGCAGCGTGGGCCACGCCGGCGAGTACGAAACCGCCATGATGCTGCACGCCCTGCCCGATTATGTGCAAATGGACAAAGCCGCCCGCGATGTGGGTCAGCTTAAGCTCAAATATTTCAACTGGGACCACCCCGAACCCAGCGCCTACGCCTGGCAGGATTGGTGGAGCCGCTTTTCCGCCGAGGGTATCTGCGGCGACGCCTCCGCCGCCACCCGCGAATTTGGCGAGTTGATGTTTGAAACCACCGTTACCCGCTTTGTGGAACTGGCGCGCGAGTTTCGGACCATTCCCATTCGGGAGCGGGTGGACCATCATTAATATTGCTACAGGACCTTATCAGACAACTTCTTGTTTTTTGAACAAGAAAATTTGTTACACAGAGATTCACTGAGAAGGCACTGAGATTCACTGGGGAAAAATTCAAGAATCTCCGCGCATCTCTGTGTACCTGTTTGATTCCGGCTTGTCCGGGTTAGGAATTACACAGTGAGGCCAACCCTTCAGGTTATTGCCGACGACCTGATTGTCCAAATTATTGACGAAGCCAAACGCATCCTGGCCGAGATTGGCCTGGAGGTGCGCGGCTCTGGGCTGCGGGCGCGGCTGCTCGACGCCGGTCTCAAACAAGGCCCCCAAAGCGGGCGCGTTCTCTTCCCGCCGGAGGTGGTCGACAGGGCCATTGCCGGCGCGCCCGCCTCGTTCACCCTGTACAACCGCAGCGGCCAGCCCCACGCCGAGCTGGGCGGCGACCGGGTTCACTTTGTGCCGGGTTCCAGCGGCCTGCGGGTGCTGGATTACCATAGCGGCCAGACTCGCCCGGCCACCACCGCCGATTTTGTGCAGTATGTTCGCCTGGCCGACACCCTGGAACACATCGCTTATCTGGCCACCGCCTTCTCCACCCATGATATCGAGGCCGGCGTCTCCGACGCCTGGCGGCTGTATCTCTGTCTGACCAACTCGCTCCGGCCGGTGGTCTCCGGCGCATTTACCGAACACGGCGTGCCGCGTATGGCCCGGATGATGGAGCTTTTCCGCCATAACCGGGCCGACCTCATCGCCCGGCCTATGTCCATTTTCACCATCACCGCCACCGGCTTCTTCCGTTACGGCGAGGACTCTTGCCAGAATCTGCTGGATTGCGTGGAGGCGGGCATCCCCATCGAGATTGTGCCGGTCACATTGATGGGGCTGATTGCGCCGGTAACGCCCGTGGGCGCGACCGTGTTCCACACCGCCGATGTGCTGGGCGGGCTGACAATGGCTCAACTTGTCAAACCCGGCGCGCCGGTGCTGTTTGGCGGCGCGCCGGCCACCTTTCATATGAAAACCGCCGCCTCGCCGATGGCGGCCATCGAGGCGCTGCAACTGGATGTGGCCTACGCCGCCGTGGGCAAATATTTGGGGCTGCCAACCCAGGCCTACATGGCCCTGAGCGATGCCAAAGTGCTCGACGCGCAGGCCGGGGCCGAGACTTTTGGCAGCGCCCTGCTGGCTGCGCAGGCAGGCATCAACTCCGTTTCCGGGCCGGGAATGCTGGATTACGTGCTGGTGTTCAGCCCGGAGAAGCTGGTGTTTGATAACGAGATGTGCGGCCAGGCCCTGCAATTTGCGCGTCAAATTCAGCCAATGGAAGATTTGCCCACGGTGGGTCTGGTTCGCCAGCTACTGGACGAGCAGCACCTGCTGACCTCGCCCCACACGCTCAAACACTGGCCGGAGCAGCTTTACCTGCCCGGCCCAACGGTTGAGCGGCTCACCCGCGAAGACTGGCTGAAAACCGGCCAGGAATCTCTGCCGGAGCGGGCGCACGCGGAAGTGACCCGGCGGCTGGCGGCCTACACCCCGCCCGAAACCGACGCCCGTATCGAGGCCGAACTGCGCCGCTTGATTCGAACCGGCTTAAGTGATGATGCATCGCTGCCGGAGATTCCGCCGCACCGGGTGTCAGTCTTACCCGGTAGCCCGGCCTGCCGCCGCCGCAACCGGCGTCGCGCCGGCAGATAGCAGGTGACATTTGCCCCGGCTATTTGTGACAAATGACACTTGATTGCTACAGATGACCCCTTTATTCTAATGGTTGTGGTCATCATCCACGCCAGTTTCAGGTGGTCTTTTGGGTAATGGTTAAAGTGATATATTCCTCATATATCACTTAACAGGATTTGCTCAAATTAAAAGAGTGCCTAATATAAGCAGCAAGGCTGCAACACCAATCAACCCAGTCAACCAACACAATATCAAAGGAGATTTGTTATGAGCGTAGAACGCAAAAAACCCGTGCCGAGCGATTTGGAAATTGCCCAGGCGGCGACAGTCAAACCGATTCTGGAGATAGCCAAAAGTATCGGCCTAACTGAAGATGACATGGATTTGTACGGTAAATACAAGGCCAAAGTTCATCTGGATGTGCTGCATAAATTCAGTGACCGGCCACAGGGCAAATACATTGACGTGACGGCGATTACCCCCACCCCCTTGGGCGAAGGCAAAACCACCACCAGCGTGGGGCTAACCCAGGGGCTGGGTCGAATTGGCAAAAAAGCGATGATTTGCATTCGCCAACCCAGCCAGGGGCCAACGTTTGGCATCAAAGGCGGGGCTGCTGGCGGCGGTTACAGCCAGATTATCCCGATGGAAGATTTCAACCTGCATCTTACCGGCGACATCCACGCCATTACTGCTGCCCACAACCTGGTGGCAGCCGCGCTGGATGCCCGTTTGTACCACGAGAACCGCCAGAGCGATGAGCAACTGGCTAAATCGGGTTTGAAGCGGCTCGATATTGATCCCTACAACATCAGTTGGCGGCGGGTTGTGGATGTCAATGACCGGGCGTTGCGGAATATCAATATTGGACTGGGCGGGTATCTGGATGGCGTGCCGCGAGAAGCTGGATATGATATTACCGTGGCCTCGGAAATTATGGCAATTTTGGCCCTGGCAACCAGCCTGGAGGATATGCGCCAACGGTTTGGCAAAATGGTGGTGGCCCTGAACAAGAGCGGCAAACCGATTACCGCCGAAGATTTGGGCGTGGCCGGGGCAGTAATGGTGCTGATGAAAGACGCGCTGATGCCCAACCTGATGCAGACTCTGGAAGGTCAACCGGCCTTTGTGCATGCCGGGCCATTTGCCAACATTGCCCACGGCAACAGCTCGATTGTGGCCGACCAAATTGCGTTAAAGGTGGCCGACTACGTAGTAACCGAGTCGGGTTTTGGGGCCGATATTGGCATGGAGAAGTTCTTCAATATCAAGTGTCGCTACTCGGGGTTAATTCCCAATGCTGTGGTGCTGGTGGCAACCATCAGGGCGCTAAAGATGCACGGCGGCGGGCCAAAGGTGGTGGCCGGACGCCCGCTGGACAAGGCGTACACCGAAGAGAATCTGGGCCTGCTGGAAAGAGGCATCGAGAATCTGGCCGCGCACATCGAGAATGTTAAAAAATTTGGCATTCCGGCAGTGGTGGCGGTTAATCGCTTCCCCACCGATACGGACGCGGAAGTGGAACTGGTCAAAAAGATGGCGCGACAGGCCGGAGCCGAAGAAGCGGTGATGAGCGACCACTGGGCCGAAGGCGGCGACGGCGCGATGGAATTGGCCGAGGCTGTGGTTGCGGCCTGCGAAAAACCCGGCAACTTTGAATTTTTGTACCCGCTGGATTGGCCAATTAAAAAGAAGATTGAAAAAATTGCGGTGGATATTTACGGCGCAGATGGGGTCTCTTTTGAGGCTGCCGCCGAGCGTCAAATTAAGGCGTTTGAAGAAGCCGGCTTTGGCAATCTGCCTATCTGCATGGCCAAAACGCACCTGAGCATCTCGCACGATGCCAGTTTGAAGGGGCGGCCTAAAGGTTTTACCGTGCCCGTGCGCGAGGTTCGGGCCAGCGTGGGAGCCGGCTTCATTTATCCGCTGCTGGGCGAGATGCGTACCATGCCCGGCCTGCCCACCCGCCCGGCCTTTATGGATGTTGATATTGACTTTGAGACCGGTAAGGTGGTCGGCCTGTTCTAACCGGCGGTTTTAGACGATTAGTTAGCGCAGAAAAACATCCCGAACATTGGCTTGTTTGGCCAGGATGTTGAAGAAAAGAAGCCTCTTGGGTATAGTCAGGTTGCGAGACCAAACCAATCCAAGAGGCTTTTGTTATGAAGGGGTAACGGCTACTCCAGACCTCAAAGGTTTCAAAAATCTTTGAGGTCTTCATTTGTGTTATTTATCCCTCTTTTAAAAAGTTGCGCAGCACCGTTTGCAAAATGCCGCCGTTACGGTAGTACTCAACCTCAACCGGGGTGTCTACCCGGCAAATAGTGGTGATGGCGCGGGTGCCGCCTTTGTCGTCGGTTACGTCAATCTTTATTTCCTGGCGGGGTTTCAGCTTGTCGCCAACGTGGATGGTGTAACTTTCCTGGCCGGTCAGCCCCAGCGACTGGGCATTTTCGCCCGCCTTGAATTGCAGAGGCAGCACGCCCATGCCCACCAAATTGCTGCGGTGGATGCGCTCAAAGCTCTCGGCGATGACGGCCTGAGCGCTCAGTAGCAGCGTGCCTTTGGCTGCCCAATCGCGGCTGGAGCCGGTGCCGTACTCTTTGCCGGCAATCACAATCAGGGGCGTGCCGTCGGCTTTGTACTTTTCGCTGGCGTCAAAAATGGGCATCACTTCGCCGGTGGGCAGATAGGTGGTCCAGCCGCCCTCGGTGCCGGGGGCCATCTGGTTGCGCAGCCGGATGTTGCCAAAGGTGCCACGGGTCATCACCCGGTCGTTGCCCCGGCGGGAGCCAAAGGAGTTGAACTGGTGCTTTTCGACTCCCCGCTCCAGCAGATATTTGCCGGCGGGCATATCCGAGGGAATA
>CAZAPG010000027.1:0-87026 GCA_964486935.1 uncultured Caldilineaceae bacterium
CATCGAGGGCTGGATGGCCGACAAAAGCCGCGCCCAGGTGGTCGACACGCTCAATGAGGCCGGCGTGCCCACCGGTCCGGTGTACACCGCCAAAGATGTTTTCAGCGATGACCACTTTCGCAAGCGGGGTATGCTGGTTGATATTGATGACCCCGAAGTTGGCCCGACCACCTTTGCCCGAACCACGCCCCACCTGTCCGCGTCTCCGCAAATTCCCACAAATGCTGCGCCCGCCTTGGGGGGGCATACCCGCGCTATTTTGCAGG
The DNA here is from genome assembly GCA_964486935.1 of uncultured Caldilineaceae bacterium. Lineage (GTDB taxonomy): Bacteria > Chloroflexota > Anaerolineae > 4572-78 > J111 > CAZAPG01. The sequence continues at coordinate 267 of CAZAPG010000027.1, forward strand.
AGTTGCTAGATTATAGTCCGCAAGCCGTAGACCAATTAATCAAGGAAGGGGTCGTCGCCACCGACGGATAACCAATGGAACTTGAACAATCGCACCTTTTTCAAGAAATTCACCAGCAGCCTGAGATATTGCGCCATCTTTTAACCCAGGAAAAAGAGATAATTGAGCAATTGGCCGCGGCCATTGAGCAGCGGCAGATAACCCACGTAGTCATTGCCGCGCGGGGTACCAGCGATAATGCGGGTCGCTATGCTCAGTATCTATTGGGAGCCGTCAATAGGCTGACTGTCGCGCTGGCGACGCCCAGCCTGTTTACCGTTTACAAACAGCCGCCCCGCTTTGGCAATGCGCTGGTGATTGGCATTAGCCAGAGCGGCAAGGGGCCTGATATTGTGGCCGTACTGGCCGAAGCCCGCCGCCAGGGCATGTTGACCGCCGCTATCACCAACTTTCCTGAGTCAGAGTTGGGCCAGCAGGCCGATTATGTTATCAATCTGCGCGCCGGGGTTGAACAATCTATTGCTGCCACCAAAACCTACACCGGCCAACTGGCGGCAATTGCGCTGCTCAGCAGTCAACTGGCTAAAGATGCCGGCATGCGCAATGCGCTGGCTCAAGCGCCCGATATGGTGGCCCATACCCTCTCGATGAACGCCGAAATTGGCCGCATTGCCCAGCGCTACCGCTACATGCGCGATTGCGTGATTATTGGTCGCGGTTACAATTACGCTACCGCATTTGAGATGGCGCTGAAATTAAAAGAACTTACTTACACCATTGCCGAACCCTACAGCAGCGCCGATTTTTTGCACGGGCCGCTGGCCCTCATTGAAAATGGCTTTCCGGTAATGGTGATTGCGCCTTCCGGGGTGATGCTGCCCGAAATGCAAGATTTTATAAAAACCCTCAAAGAGCGCGAGGCCGAAGTGATAGCCATTAGCGATGACCCGCAAATCCTCAACCTGGCCCGTATCCCGCTAACGCTGCCGCAAACCGTCCCGGAATGGCTCTCGCCGATTACGGCCATTGTGCCGGGCCAGCTTTTTGCCATGCATCTGGCCCACGTGCGAGATTACGACCCCGACCATCCGCGTGGCCTGCGCAAGGTTACAAAAACGCACTAACCGATCACCTCTGCGCTGTTAGTACAAAAGTATTAATTGATTAAGGCGCTGCGCAAGCTTTTTGCAACGTGGCCGGGGTATAATATCAATACTCAAGCCGGTTGTAAAAAAGGGGTGATTGCCAAATGTATGTAAAATTCTGGGGAACGCGAGGTTCCATTCCCACGCCGCTTTCGGCACAGGCCATCAAGCAAAAGTATCGCCGGTTGCTAGAGGGCGCTGCCGGGCTTGATTTAACAGACAAAGCCGTAATTGACCAGTATTTAGAGCGCCTGCCGCCTAACATCCGGCAGCCTATCGGCGGCAACACCACCTGCCTTGAAATCCGTTCTGGCAACCAACTCCTCATCATCGATGCCGGCTCCGGGATGCGTCTGTTGGGTATCGACTTAATGAAGCGCGGCTTTGCCCAGGGCAATCATCAAGCTGATATCTTGATGACTCATACCCATTGGGACCATATTCAAGGCTTTCCTTTCTTTCAACCGGCCTTTGTGCCTAACAATCAGCTCACCTTTCACAGCCCCTTTGTTGACATGGCCGAGCGGTTAGTTCAGCAACAACACGAAACCTTTTTCCCGGTGCCGGTCAGTTATATGCGGGCCAAACTTCAATTCAACCAAATTACCGAAAATACGTGGCATCAACTTGGTAATTTTAGGGTATACCCCATGCGGCTGCGTCACCCTGGGGTTACTTACGGCTACCGTATCGAAACCGAACATTCATGCCTGGTTATGGCCACCGATTCAGAATACAAATCATTAAAACCCGAACACACCGAAGCTTACGTGCAGTTCTTCAAGGGGGCCGGCCTGCTCATTTTTGATGCTCAATACAGCCTGACCGAAGCCCTGGACAAGCTCGACTGGGGTCACAGCACCGCCATGATGGGCGCAGAGCTGGCCTATCGCGCCCAGGTCAAACGGCTGGCCCTTTTTCACCACGACCCCAACTACACCGATGACGAAATTTGGGGGCTGCAACAGCAGGCCGAAGGCTATTTGAGCCACCGGCTCACCCCCGACCACACCTGCAAAGTCTACGTCGCTTACGATGGGTTGAGTTTGGAAATCTAAAAATACCCTGTCATCCACCAGCGGCTTCACTCAACAACCGCGCCCGTTCTTTTGTCAATCCGCCCACAATGGTTATACTGAGCGCGTTTTCAATTGACCAGCAAGGGGCCAACTGTGACTCGTTACGCGCTCCATTGGGGCCTGATTTCAATATTTGCGTTGTCGATAATTGCCGCCGGCTACTTTGCCTTGCAACTCCGCCGTAGCCAACCACCCCCGCCGGCCAATTTTCTGGCCGCCGATAAAGGCTACGGCGTTACCATCGACCTGACCCAATATGATGACGCGACCCTAATTGACACGCTGGCCGCAATGCGTCAAAATGGCCTCACCTGGCTGCGCCAGCCCGTCTCCTGGGCCAACATCGAGACCGCGCCCGGCCAATACAACTGGCAGCCGCTGGACCGCCTGTTCAGCAACCTGCCCCCCCATTTCAAACTCATCGTTGTGCTGCGCGACACCCCCGCCTGGGCCAGGCCGCCCGGCTCCACACCAACCGCGCCCCCAACCCACCTGAGCGATTTTGGCAACTTCACCCGCGCCTTTGCCGCTCGCTACGGCCAGCAGGTTGATTATTACCAAATCTGGCACGAACCCAACCTCAGCGCCGGTTGGGGCGACGCCTTTGTTGACGCCTCGGCCTATGCCGACCTGCTGCGCGAAGCCAGCCTCAACATCCGCGCCGCCGACCCCGCCGGCCACATTTTAACCGCCGCGCTGGCCGCCACCCTGGAAGATGGTCCGCTCAATTTAAACGAATTAACCTACCTTGAACGGCTTTATCAGGCCAGGGCCGCCGAATGGTTTGATATTGTGGCTATTCAGCCCATGGGCCTGTGGGCCAAACCGCTCGACCCGCCCGACCCCAACCGGCTTAATTTCCGCCGGGCCGAACTGGTGCGCCGGGTTATGCGCAATCATGGCGATGCTGACACCCCAATCTGGATTACCGCCTTTGGCTGGGTGGCCCTGCCCGCCGATTGGGCCGGTCGCCCCTCGCCCTGGAGCAACGACCTGCCCACGGTTCAAACTCCCCGCACCGCCGCGGCCATCGCCCATGCGCGCCAACACTGGCCCTGGTTGGGGCCAATGCTGGCGGTTCGCTGGGACGCCGCCGGCCTGCCCGCCGACGACCCCGCCCGCGGCCTGGCTCTGCTTGAAACGCCTTCCATTCTGGCGGTTATTCAGGCAGCGGCGGCAAAACAATCAATTGCTACCGCCGGATATTATCCGGCCACCCATCCCGTTGGAATTTACAGCTCCGGCTGGCGTTTTGCCCTTACCCGCGCCGATATTCCGCGCCGGCCGCCTCAAACGTTGACCATTCCCTTTGAGGGCGCCCGTCTGGATTTGAATATCGAGCGCGGCCTCTTTCGGGGCTATTTGTGGATTACAATTGACGGCCAACCGGCCAATGCCCTGCCGCAAAATGGGCAGGGGCAGAGTTACGTGGTGCTGTACGACCCGCTGCGCCAGCCGGCTTCGGTCACGCTGGCGCAGAATTTGCCGGCGGGCCAACATACCGCCGTCATTACGGCCGATGGCGGGTGGGGGCAATGGGCCATTACCGGCTGGTCGGTTTACAACCTGCCAGATACGCGCCAGGCCCAAACCGGGCTGATGATTGCCGGAGCGGTGGCCGTTGTAAGCGGCCTTGGCATGTTGAGGTTGCTGGTTTCAGCGCGAGCCGATGGAGTGGCGCTTGCCCGGCGCTGGAGCGCCATACTGGTTGCGCGTTCTGCTGCCGTGGGAGAGCGCGGGCAGATTGGGTTTACCGTTGCGCTGGCCGCTGCCATTTATCTGGCGCAGGGCGCGGTGGGGCTGGCTTTGCTGCCGCTGCTGGCGCTGATGCTGCTGCTTCGGCCCGATGTTGGCCTGGCGCTGATTACTGCCGCCATTTTCTTCTTTCAAACTCCGCTGCGATTGCCGGCAGGCAGTTTCTCGCCGGTGGAGGCGCTGCTGGCGCTTAGCCTGGCCGGTGTTGTATTTAGAGGACTCGTTGCGCCCGGCCGGATTAAATTCACCAATTTGATTTTTAGCCTCAAATCCACCGATTGGGCTGCGCTGGCCCTGGTTATGCTGGCGTTTCTCTCTACCCTCACCGCCGATAATTTTGCGGTGGCCCTGCGCGAGTGGCGCACGGTGGTGGTTGAGCCGGTTATTTTTTATTTTCTGGTGCGGCTGGGGTTAGATTTTTCCTCCCAATCAAACGGCAGTTCAAAATGGGCCTATCGGCTGGTTGATGGCTTTGTTGCCGGCGCGGCGCTTCAGGCGATTTTTTCCCTTTACTTTTACTTTTTCACAGACAGTTCCATCGACGCCGAAGGGGTGCATCGCGCCTTGGGGCTGGGCTATGGGTCGCCCAATAATCTGGCGCTGATGCTGGGGCGGGCCTGGCCTGTTCTGCTGGCCGTCACCGCGCTGCCCGGTTTGGTCTCAACCATGCGCCGGGGAGCGTATGCCGCCGGGCTGCTGGTTGTCAGCCTGGCGCTGTATTTAACTTTTTCCAAAGGCGCGTTGCTGGTGGGGTTGCCGGCCTGCGTGATGGTGATGACTCTGCTGTACGGCCTGCATCGCTGGCCTCACCGCCGGCCTCGCGTGATTGGCGCGGCGGCAGGCGCGCTGGCCGCGTTTGCGCTGGCGCTCATCCCTTTTAGCCAAACAGAGCGGTTTAGGGCCACGTTTGATTTTGGCGAAGGGAGCACCGCCTTTTTTCGGGTTAAACTGTGGCAGGCTTCATGGGCCATGCTCAAAGATTACTGGCCGCTGGGCGTTGGCCCGGATAATTTTTTGTACCAGTATCGCACCCGCTACATTTTGCCCGAAGCCTGGCAGGAACCTGATTTGAACCATCCCCACAACCTGTTTTTAGATTTTGGGACCCGGCTGGGGCTGGGCGGTATTGTTTTGCTGCTGTGGCTGCAAGTTGTTTTCTGGCGTAATGCCTGGCGCTGGTTCAGGTTACAGTTTGACCCGCTGGTGCTGGGCTTGATGGGCAGTATGGTTGTTTTTGTGGCGCACGGGCTGGTGGACAACTCTTATTTTTTAACGGATTTGGCCTTTGCCTTTTTTCTGGTTGCAGGCATTACGCAGCGGCAGGCTGAAGCGTTTGAGTCGCTTTAATTGGTTTTGGGCAATTGAGGCTTGGGCCGGGTTGCTTCCAGTTTATCCAGCCGGGCCGACAGGGCATCGAGCCACAGCAAAATTTGTCCAACAGCCTGCTCAAGGGTAAGTTCTTCTCGTTCCCAGCGTTTGACCAGTTCCGGCAGTTGATATTTTTTCATAATGAAAGCCCCCTTGCGTAACACGGAAAAGTGTTTTGTTTGTAAAAATATAAGCGAGTGGGATACTCGCTTATAATGACTGATATTAACACCAAATCGTGTAATTGTCAAGACTTAACTTTCATCGTTGTTTTTATCAGTTTTGTAGGTAAAACCTACCTCTCTGGCAATCAACTCCAGCAATTTGCTGGTCGAGCGGCGGGCGGCGTGGTTGCCTACTTCCCAATCGCTAATGGTTTGCTGGCGCACAGCCAGCTTGTCGGCCAGCTCTTGCTGCGACCAGCCGGCGTGCTCGCGCAGGGCTTTGACCTGCTCCCCCGTCCAGCCGGCCGATTTGCGGATAGGCGTGATGCGGTAGGTAATGCGTTCCGGGCGGAAAATAACCAATCCATTATCAAAATCTGGATAATCTACCAGCCAGCCGGCCTCTTGCCAGGCGCGGCCCTGCGTGGTTTGGCTGTTGGCCCACCAGGCGCGAGTGGCATAGGCGCTGGCCGGCAGGCTTTGGCCTATTATCTCTTCTATCTCTTTAAGGCTCAGTTTTAACAGGTCGGTATCTTGTTGTTTCAGGTAATTGTATAATGGAAAGTACTTGCTTTTTGGCGATATCATAATAGTTACTATCAATTAATCGGCGTTTTCTGCCTGCCGCTGCTGATGAATTGGCAACTTCAGAAAGAAGATGGCGCCAATCTGGTCTTGATTTTCTACCCAGGCCTGCCCCTGATGTTTTTGGGCCAGGTGTAGCGTTAGGGGCAAATCCAGCCCGCCGGCGCCCAACTCGCTGCGGCCGACAGCATCAATATGAACCGCAAGCTCAAACAGCTCTTCAATTTGTTTAGATGGCAGCCAAACGTTGTTAACAACTACCTGGGCCAATGCCTGGGTGTCATCATGTTTTACGCCCACGGTAATTTTTCCTTGGGGGTTTATTTTGCAGGCATAATTTATCAGGCTGGCTACCATCTGTTCGACCCGTTCGGAGTCGCCCCGTACCGGCGGCAGGGTGGCCGGTAAATTGGTGATGATTTCAGGCCCGGATTGAATATCTGAGATAACCTTGTTGATGGCGGCGTTCAGGTCAACCGCTTCGGAATTTAAAATCAAGCGGTCATCAGCCAGCCTGCTCAGGTCAACCATGTTGTTAATCAGGCGCAACAGGTTTTTGGCGCTCTGGCGGATAGCGGTCAGGTCTTCGCTTTGAATATTGTTGATGGGGCCTTCGATGCCTTCGAGCAGCAGTTCGGTAAAACCCAAAATAGAGTTGAGCGGCCCGCGCAGGTCGTGCGATAAATGATGAACCTTCAATGGTTGTCGAGAAGAACCGCCATCTTCTGCATCTGGTTCAATTTGCGGCTGGTCATTATTGAAAATGGTGTTGAGCATGGTAATTTCATCCTTCTGACAGCTAAACCTGAATACATTCTACCATACGCTTCCGGTAAAGTACAACGGCCTGATTATGGAGTTTACCAAACTTAGGGATAAGCTTTGATTTGCCGGCGTATGGCGGCGGTTGGCTTGCAAGCGATGACCTGACCGCGATTTGAGGGTTCAAGAGGCGGGGGATAAAGCTCAGGGATGTTAAGCCCGGATAAAAATAAGGTTCAGATGGCTAAATCTAATTTTATCGCCATCCTTTAAAACCATCGGAGAGCCTTGTTTGACCTCGATGTTGTTGATAAATGTTCCGTTCAGGCTGCCCAAATCTTCCAATAGCCATAAATCCCCCTGACGCATAAAACGGGCGTGCCGGCGCGATACGCCGTATTTGCTGGCTTCGTGAGGTTCCAGGTCTAAATCGACCACATTATCGCGGTAGGTGCGCCCTACCACAATATTGTTCTTGTTGGGCAGCTCGATGGTGATATTTTTGCTTTGCAAAATCAGGCGGGGTTGAACTCCGGCTGCTGAAGGGCGCAGGTCTAGCTGCACGGTGCTATCAAACGCTTCGTCATACGCCTCGTTTTCTGGCATCGCTACCTGCGGGCGGGGCGCGGTTCGGCTGGCGGTATCGCCCTCTCTGGTTTCTGGTTTGCGGCCAAAAAGTTTTTTGAACGCGCCAAAAATTCCACCGGCTGCCTCTTCGGGTTTGGTTTGTGGCGTATGGCGGGGGGCGCTCTCTTCGTCGGTTTGTTCTTTTTTCGGTACGGTTGTTTCAGCCTGTTCCTGGGGCGTGGCCAGGATGTCTTTGAGGGCGTTGACCATTTCCTGCATGTCGGCATAACGTTCATTGGCCGTTTTCTTGAGCGCGCGCAAAATTACCTGCTCCAGCGCGGGTGGGCAAAGGGGGTTGAGGGCGCGGGGCGAAGGAGGCGCTTCCATTACGTGGGCCAGCAAAATTTTGTTGGGGCTTTCGTAATCAAAGGGCAGCCGCCCGGTAATCATCTCGAACATGATGACGCCCAGCGAGTACATATCGGCCCTAAAATCAAGCGCCACGTCGCGGGCCTGTTCCGGGGCAATGTAGCTGGGCGTGCCCATAAACGTGCCGGTTTGGGTTAGCCCCACCTGCTCTTCGGCGTGTTTTACCAGACCAAAATCGGCCAGCACCGGCCAATCCTCTTGAGGCATCAAAATGTTAGAGGGTTTGATATCACGGTGAATAATGCCCTGGCTGTGGGCGTAGTGCAGGGCTTCGGCAATGGGAATGGTTAGCTCAACCACGCGCCGCCAATCCATCGGTTTGCCGTTGAGCCGGTCTTCAAGCGTTCCGCCTTCAACATATTCCATGGCAATAAATGGCAGCCCGTCGGCTTCTCCATATTCATAAACAATTAAAATATTTCTGTGCCGCAGCGAGGCCACTGCCTTGGCTTCTCGTTCAAAACGGGCCAGCGAGCTTTCCTCGTGATAATAAAGTACCTTGACCGCCACCGGCCGATTGAGGCTGGTTTGATAGGCTTTGTAAACCGTGGCCATGCCACCCTCGCCAATTAACTGGTCCAGTTTGTATTGGCCTAATGTTTTTCCGACCAAATTCATTGTCATTTTGGGGTCATCCGTTTGAGTCGGCTTGAGCCGACTTGAGCGATTAGCCTGCGAATCAATTCGCAGGCGAAGGCGACTTTTTTTTGAGTATAACACATCATTTTCCAAACACAAGGGGGAGAATAGTCTTAAAATTAGCAACCAAATTTGCCCGGAGCCTGCCTCGTGGCATAATAATTACCTATGCGGCGACACGTTATCCGGGTAACTTTAGGGCTATTGATTATCACCCTTTCGGCCTGCCAGCTCGATGCCGAAACGGGGCCGTTGTTATCCTTTGCCCCTACCGATACCCCCACGCCCACCGCTACCAATACCCCCACCGTTACGCCCACGCCCACCAATACGCCCACACCGACCATCACCCCAACGCCCACCAACACGCCCTCGCCCACCGCTACCCCCATTCCCAGCGACCGGTTGGTTATAGCCCGGCAAGCCTACGCCAGCGGCGATTATCAAACCGCCCGTACCGAGTTTGACAACCTGCTGGCCGACCCCGGCGCAGACGACCACGAGAAGCGTCTGGCCCTGCACTGGCGTGGCCGCAGCGAGTTAGAACTGGGCGACACCCAGGCAGCCATCGCTACCCTTAAAATGTTTTTACAGCAATACCCCAGCGATGAACTGGCCCGCGCCGCCCAATTTAATTTGGGCCGGGCTTATGAGGAGTCGGGCCAACCCAACCAGGCCGCCTCAACCTATCTGGGGGCCATTATCCCCAACAACCCGGTCAACGTTTATATTTATGAACGCATTGGCGACATGCGGTTGCGCACCGGGGCTTACACCGAAACCGTAACCGCCTACCGGGCCGGCATCGAGGCCACCGACGACGTTAGCTTTCAGGTGCATCTGCGCGAGGGCATTGCCCAGGCCGAACTGCTGCTCAACCAGAACCCGGCCGGGGCCATTACCCAGTACCGGGATATTTTGCAAATCGCCAAAATCGACTCCTATCGGGCCAAAATTCTGCGGTTACTGGGCGAAACCTACGTTGCCGCCGGAGATACAGAAATCGGCTACCAGACATATCTGGAAGCCGTCAACAACTACCCCGAAGCCTATGATAGCTACCTGGCCCTGGTAGAACTGGTCAACGCCAACGTGCCGGTTGACGATTTTCAGCGGGGAATTGTTGACTACCACGCCCGCGCCTACCAGCCGGCCGTTGCCGCCTTTGAAAGCTACCTGGCCCAGAACAACCCGGCTGACGCGTCAACCAAACCCATCTCTGCCACGGCTACTATCTCCGCCACTGCCTTGCTGACGCCCACGGTTCAGCCAACGCCCCTGCCCCGCGCCGCCGAAGCCACGTGGTTCATCGGCCTCTCGTGGAAAGCGTTGGGCCAATACAACCGCGCCATTTCAACCTTTCAAAAATTAATCGACAACTTTCCCGATAGCCCCAATTGGGGGCAGGCTCATGTTGAAATCGGCCTCACGCTTATCAGCCAGGGCAATCACGCCAGGGCCAAAACCACGCTGCGAGAATTTGCCGCCAGCCGGCCCAGCCATCCCCTGGCCGCCGAGGCGTTGTGGCGCGCCGCCCGGCTGGACATGAGCGACGAAATGTTTGACGATGCCCACACCCATCTGCACGTAGTGGCCCAAAAATACCCTGCCAGCCAGTACGCCGCCGAGGCGCTTTACTGGGCCGGGCAGGCCTCGTACCAGCTACAAGATTACCAGGGCGCAATTGACGATTGGGCAGAGCTGGCCGAAAAATACCCCACCAGCGAGCTGGTTAGCTTTGGCGGTTACTGGCGGGCCAGAGCCTTGCTAGAGTTGGGCCGCCAGGCCGAGGCCGAAACCGTGTTGAGCCAGGTTGCGGAACGCCCCGAAGATTACTACGTGCTGCGCGCCCGCGATTTGTTGACGGGCCAGATGCCCCACCCCGTACCCATTATCCTCCCCGATGAGGCGCAACTGGCCGAAGAAAAGGCCCAGGCCGAAGCCTGGTTAAAACAGTGGCTCGGCCCGGCCCGGGAGTCTGAAAACCTGTCGGTACTTGGCAGCCAGCTTCAAAACGACCCGGCGTTTCAGCGCGGCCATGCCTTGCTGGCGCTGGGCCTGCGTGAGCAGGCGCTGATTGAATTTGAAATTGTTAAAGATAACTGGTGGCACGACCCGCTGGCTATGTACCGGCTTTCAAACTATTTTAGCCAAAATAATATCGGGCAGTTAACTATTATAACCGCCGCCCGGCTTATCTTTTTGTCGCCGGCCAAAAGCGCCGAAGATGCGCCCATTTACATTCAGCGTCTGTATTACCCCTTTTTCTTTGCCGACGTTATTTTTAGAGAAGCCGAACAACATCAAATTGACCCGGCGCTGGTGGCCGCCCTTATTCGCCAGGAAAGCCTGTTTGAGCCGTCGGCGGAATCTATTGCCGGCGCGCGCGGGCTAATGCAGGTAATGCCAACCACCGGCGAGTACGTAGCCGAACGCAGCAACTTTGAAGATTTCAGCACCGACCTGCTTTGGCGGCCCTTCATCAGCATAAAAATGGGAAGCTGGTACATTAACCAACAGTTGGGTATTTTTGAAGATAACCAGTTTGCCGCCCTGGCTGCCTACAACGCCGGACCCGGCCACGTGCTGGAGTGGGTCAAAACATCTGATGACCTGGACGTTTTTGTGGAGTCTATCCCCTTTTGGGAGTCCCGAACTTACATCAGAAGAATTTATGTAAATTTATCTGCCTACCGTAGAATTTACGGCGCGCCCCCTGCCACCCAACCCTAGCCCGGATATCTTATTGTCGTAACTATTTTAGTTATGGTATAATCAGGCAGTTTTGCTGTAATTGTCGAGATTATCCTTAAGCATTGCTATCGGGAAGCGTCAAACGTGTTTGACTTTCTGGCCAGTCGGGCATTAACCTTAGCTTATTATCTATTTACCTTCTTTGGCATCGAAGCCGCCCTGGTGATAGCCTGGGGTCAATGGCGACGCAGCACCTCGTTTAGAGCGCACCGGTTGTGGATTGCCTTTGGCGGCCTCACCATTTTGCGGCTAATGTTGGCCTCGTTGATACTGGTCGGTCAAAATTCGCCGGATATAGCCAACATTTGGGCGCCCCCCTTTGAGCGGGTGATAGCTATTTGCAGCCTGGGTTTTTTAATCTGGGGCTTCACCCCTTATTTTAGAGAAAACGATTTTGTTGGTAATACCTTGCTGGTTACCAATACCGCCTTTGCCTTTATCTTTTATATTCTCGCGGCTGTTAATTTTGAAGGCGTAGATTTTAACCAGAGCCGCTGGGAGCTGTTTTTTGTAACCTGGCAAATTCTTCTGGCCTCGTTTGGGGTAGTTAACTGCCTTATGAAACTGGATGACGAGCGCAACTTTGCGTTTCTTGGCTTTGCTACCCTGCTTTTTGGCTATTTAGTGCATATTATTTTTGCTTACTTTACCGCCAGTTATCCCAAACCACACGACCCCTACTGGACTCGCTTTGCCGAAATGATAGCCTACCCTATGTTTGCCGTAGCCGTATATGTCGGCGCTATCCAATCGCTCAGCGCCCGCAGCCGAGAGTTGCAAAACCTCAGCCAAACCTCGCTTGATCAAATAAAAGGACTCATCAGCCTGTTTGAAGCCACCAAAGAGATTAGCGCCTCGCTGGAGTTACCTCAGGTGTTGGATGGGGCCGCCCAAAACGTGGCCGAGGCCCTGGATGCCGACCAATGCGCCATTGCCCTGCCAGATAACGGCGAGGACATGGCGCAATTGCGACTGGTTTCTATCTACAACCCCAGCCGCAAAGGCCGGGGCGAATCGGTGATGTTTCCCCTCAACGACCAGCAGGCCATCAAACACGCCCTCAAGCGCAAATATCAGGTGCAAATAGACGAGTATCAAAATAACAGCCAGATTAGAATGTTGTTTACTTTAATGGGCGCGCCCGACGTGGGGCCGCTTATTATTCAACCCCTGTTAAAAAATGGCGAACCGATTGGCCTGTTGATTTTGGGCAACGCCATTTCAAAACGGATATTCACCGCCACCGAAGCCGAACTATGCAAAACCCTGGCCGACCAGATTACCGTGGCGATTGAGCACGCCAAAGAATACACGGCGGTTTCGGGCAAAGCCCAGCAACTATCCTGGACGCTACGCAACCAGGAACTGGAATCTGGCAAACGTCTGGCCGCTATGGAAACGGAACTCAAAAAGAGCCGCGAAGAAGTATCTCTTTTTGCCCAACGCTTGCATGAATACGAAACGGCCCAAAAAACCAGCGAAGAAAGCCTGGCCCAATACCGCGAGCGTGTGGCCAAACTGGAAAAAGCAATTGACCGGGCCAAAATTGAGGTTGAAAAATCAAAACAGAAAGACCAGAATATTACCTCATTAGCCGAACAGTTAGAGTCACGGCAAAAGCAGCTAGAAACGCTGGAAACAGAACGCCAAAATTTGCTGGTCAAAATAGATGAGCTTGAGCAAAACAATCATGAAATTGGGCGTTTAAACGAGGCGCTGGAATCCAGCAACCAGCGCGCGCGCAAGCTGGCCCGCGCTCTCAAGCAGGCCCGCGCCCAAAAACTACAGGCCGCGCCGGTGCCGGCGGCGCTCTCCAGCGCCGAAGCCAGCGCCCAGTTAGAAGATTTGAGCTGCGGCGTAATTATTACCGACGCCCAGCATAAGATAAATCGGGTCAATGCGGTGGCGGGGCAAATGCTAAACAAAAGCAGCAAACAGCTTGCCGGTAAAGATTTGCACTCAATTGTTAATGATGACCGCTGGCAAAAGGCGCTGGAGCAGCTACAAAAAGAACAGGATGAGATGGTCACTACCACGCTCAATATTGGCGATAGCGTGCTGCGGGCCACGGTTAGCCCCATGGCCTCGTCCGAAGGCGACGGCAAAGAGGGAACCGTAACCATTTTGTACGATATTACCGCCGAGGCCGAAAGCCAGCGGGCGCGAGACGAATTTATTGCCTCCCTTTCGCAAGAGTTGCGCACCCCAATGACTTCAATTACCGGCTACACCGATTTGCTCATTGGCGAGTCGGTGGGTATGCTGGGCGAAATGCAGCGCAAGTTTTTGCAGCGCATCAAAGCCAATATCGAGCGCATGAATAGTATGCTGAACGACTTGATTGGCGTAACGGCCATTGATGCCGGCCAGTTGGAAATTCGACCCACCGTGGTAGATATGACCGAAGTAATTGAAGACACCATTATTGGGGCCAGAGCGCAACTGGAAGAAAACGAGATAACGCTTAACATGAACGTGGCCGAAGATGTACCCCCCGTGGAAGCCGACCCGGACTCGGTGCGTCAAATTATGAGTAACCTGTTGGGTAACGCTATCAAATCGACCCCCGCCGGCGGCGCTATTGAAATTACCACCCACATTTACGATGAAAATGGCGATTCGCCGGTTGAAGCCGAACGAATGCCTTTTTTGAAAGTATCTATTAAAGACTCCGGCGGAGGCATTGCCCCCAAAGACCTTGACCGTGTGTTTGAAAGGTTCTATCGGGCAGAGCGTCCTTTAATTGAGGGATTGGGCGAAACCGGCGTGGGGCTATCAATTGTAAAATCTTTGGTTGAAGCGCACGGCGGGCGAGTATGGGTTGATAGCGAAATTGGGCAGGGTTCAATCTTTAGCTTTCTGCTGCCCATCAGCGAGCAATACGATGACCCCTGGCTGGAAGTTGACATTCCTCCCCTGGACCTCAATACCGACTAAAACTGCATTTGTTGACGGATTATCATGGAACCTTTCAATGAAAATGAAACCACCTCAAACCTGCAACGTATTCTCATTGGGGTGGGAACGCTTATTGTTGTTGTTCTCACGGTGATTGTGGCCATATTTTTGGCTATGCAAGAGCCGGAGGATGAGGAACCTACGCCCCTGGCGCAAATTAGTCCAACGGCGCCGGTTGTGGTCATCACTAACACGCCCACAACCGCTCCGCCAACTTTTACTGCTACCCTGGCGCCCCCGCCCACCGATACGCCATCGGCCACGCCAGAGCCGCCGCCGGCCACTACCCAGGCGCCCCCCACCGCCACTTCCGCGCCGGTTGAACCCACCTTTACCACAACGCCGGTGGTAATTATTATTACGCCTACCCCGCAACCGCCACAGCCCGATACAGGCGGGGTGTGTCAACCACCGCCCAGTTGGACAACTTACCAGGTGCAGGTTGGCGACACGCTCAACTCCTTATCTGCCCGAACCAATGTAAGCGTATTTGATTTGCAGCAAGTGAATTGTTTGGAGTCATTCACCATCAGGCCGGGGCAGGTGATATATTTGCCTTTTACGCCGCCTACATTTACCCCTACGCCTGTGCCAACACCAACCGGTACGCGGTCTGCCACCCCTACCCGCACCCCCACCGCTATTGCCCCTGTAATTAGCAATGTTGTGCCCGACAGGGTAGATGCCGATAGCGCGAGCGTGATTATTACGGTTATCGGCAGAAACTTTAAACCGCGAGAATCTGGCTTTAGGGTTGAGTTAAGAGGGCCGCAAAGTGTCATGTTAAGTTTAAGCGGCCTTGGTTCGGATACCAATTTTGATGCGGTAGTACCCCCCGGTTTACCCATTGGCACCTACGATATTGTTGTTACCAATGCCAATAATCGAACCGGAGTCAGAGAGTCGGCTTTTATTATTGGCGAAGCGCCCCCCACTGCCACCAGCGCCCCTGGCCCCATTATTGACAGTGTTGACCCTGAAGAGGGTTTTAACAACCGCGATGTAACCATTGCGGTGCGGGGCAGAAATTTTAGGCCCAATGAGTTTGGTTTTCAGGTTCAGTTGAGGGTGGGGCAGGATATTAGAGCAGAACTGGATTTGGTGGGGTCTGCGTCTACCACCTCATTTAATGCGGTTATACCGGCCGGATTAACTCCCGGCCTGTATGATTTGTGGGTAATCAACCCCGATAGCCAGGAGGATGTGGAGCCGGCGGCCTACGAGTCGCTGGCTCCGTGAGAGTTAACGTGAAGCTCCGGTTTTGCCCCAACGGGATGAAAACAGGAGTCGAAAAGCGCGCTTTTTGACTCTCCAAGCCTGTTGGCTGAGGGTAAAAACTATTTTATGCCGTAATCAAAAAGAGGCGACCTTTTTATTAGGGTCGCCTCTTTTTTTGGTTGGCTCTTTTAATTCAACCGCTCTACGGCGTCAACCTGGGCTTCGTCTGTGCTTGGGGGAGAGGTAATGCGCACATAGCGGTAAGCGCGACCAGCCGGCGGAGGTGTTCTGACGTTTGCAAAATCTATGGTAATACCGGAACCCGGGCCGGGATATAACGCTCCCATCGGTATTAACTCGTTTAAGTTTTCGCCGTTGCCGTCTCTGGCAAAACTGTCAATGTTTGTGCCAAAAATGTCGGTGGTGGCGGCGCTGTCGCCATTCCAGTTGAAGATGTTGTACCAGGTGTTGCCATCTTCTGACACTTCGATGGTTGTGAAATCTAAAAAGATTTGGACCGGCGAGGTTGGCGGGTCTAAAAATTCATAAAATACCAAATCAGGGCCAAAGCCGTCAATAATGCCATTGCCGGCGCCATAATCAAAGGTGATTACGCCGGTTCCGGTAATTAAGGCAATATTAAATATGTCGGGCGCCCCAGACGCGTTAGCGCAGTTAGTTACCGCGTTGCCGCCGCAGTCGACGATGAGGGTATGGGGGGTTATTGCCCCTGTCGTGGCCGAAGCCTGGTTGCTTGGGGTTGACTCGTTATTGCCGGCATCAATAGCCGTAACCGTGTAAGCATACGTAGTACTAATCACAAGAGGTCGATCCAAATACCGGGTAATGACCGATGTAGTACTAATGAGCGCGCCATCTCGATAAACGCGATAGCCCACCAGGTCAGCCGGGGGAGTATGGTTCCAGCCCAAACTGATTTGGCTGTTGCCGGCCGCGGCCTGCAAGTTGGTGGGAGCAACGGGCACGGTGTCAATGACGGTGATGGTGATGGTGGCGGTATCACACAAAACCGGGGCGGGCACGCCATCATCGCAGATTTGATAGGTGAAAGTGTCTACGCCGGGCAAGTCGGCGTTGTTATAGGTGAACTCGCCCGCGCCTGGGCCGATGGTGACTGTACCACTCGCCGGGTTGGTTACATTTGTTACCGAAGTTAGAACAAGCGTTCCGTCAATGTCAAAATCATTGGCATGTGCCGGAATTGTCACCGAGAGTCCCTGGCTAATTACAGCGGTATCATCTACGGCAACCGGCGGATCGTTAACCGATGTTATGTTAACGGTCACTGTGGCGGTGTCGGTTAAATTGCCATCGCTGATGGTGTAGGTAAAGGTAACTACGCCGTTAAAGTTTAAGGGCGGGTTGTAGGTGATGGTGTAAGTAGGCGGTGGCAGATTAATGGTTATTGAACCTGTAGTTGGCGCGGTGGTAGAAACTATGCCAATCGGGTCGCCTTCAGGGTCGCTATCATTGGCCAGCACGGTAATGGTAATAGAAGGCGTGTCTTCTGTAATTGTAATCACGTCATCCACGGCAATGGGCGGGTCGTTAACCGGGTTAACGGTAACGGTTACCAGCGCCGTATCGGTTAAAGCGCCATCGCTGATGGTGTAGGTAAACGTATCAGTGCCAATAAAATTGAGGGTGGGGGTGTAGGTAAGCGTATTACCGGGGTTAATCGATACGGTTCCATTAGCGGGTGTGCCGGTTGAAATTACCGTTAATGGGTCAAAATCAGGGTCGCTATCGTTGGTTAGCACATCAATTGTGGTGGCAATATCTTCAAAGGTTGTGTCGATATCATCTCTCGCAATTGGAGGATCATTAACAGGATTAATGGTAATTGTTACGGTAGCCGTGCTGCAACTTACCTGGTTATCACATACGCGGTAGATAAATGAGTCTACGCCAAAAAAATCTGGATCGGGCAGGTAGGTGATTTCACCCGTAGCGGCGTTTATGCCTACAATTGATCCATTGGCCGGGCCGCTGATAACAGTTACCGTGCCGGGAGCCAGAGTACCATCCAGGTCATTGTCGTTGGCCAGCACGTCAATAACCACGGCTGTATCTTCGTTGGTGGTGGCGGTATCATTGTTAGTCAGCGGGGGATTATTGTTGCCTCCGCCGGTGTTATCATCGGTGGGGGGCGGCGAGGTAGGCGGCGGCGAGGTAGGCGGCGGCGAAGCGGGCGGCGGCGAAGCGGGCGGCGGCGAAGCGGGCGGCGATGAGGTGGGCGGCAGCGAGGTAGGCGGCGGCGAGGTGGGGCCGGGTGGTTGCGGTGTTACGGTATCGAGCGGCGGCTGTGGTGATGAGGATGGGGGAGGCGTGTCTGTTGGCGGGGCCGGAAAAGGGGTGGGTGTGGGGGCAGCCGCTACCACTACCGGGGTAGGGGTAGGTATAGGGGTAGGTTTAGGCAAAACAGCCACAGCCACTCCGCCGCCGGCGGCTAACAGCGATGGCGGATTTAGCAGCGCTTCTTCATCTCCAATAAGTTCAGCAATAATTCTATCCCGGTCGATACGAGAGAAGGAAATGGGCACGCCCGGTCCATAATCGGCCTGTTGAGACGAGCGCATGTGATCTGAAATTTTTTGTCGATCTACAAAAAAGAGGGCGCTTTGAGAGGAGCAAAAAATACAGACAAAACTTAGCAGCAAAAATAATAAAATAACAGCAATTACTCTGCGCCTGCTATCGTCCTTTTTTTTCTGGTTGCCTTTTGGTTCTGTTGTTAAGGTTGTTTCTATTGTCATTTTGGCAATCCAAATAACGCTGCTATCTACTCTTCATCAAGTTCATCTTCGCTGCCGGGTTGGTCCAGTATTGATAGGGTAAAACTAAAAGTGCTGCCATGGTTGGGCGTACTCTGCATCCATATTTTACCGTTGTGAGCCTCAACAATGGCTTTGCTCATATACAAACCTAACCCTGCGCCGCTTTGCTCAAAGGTGCTTTCTTCGTGAATGGCGCGGTAGAAGCGAGTAAATAGATAGCGCTGGTCCTCTTCAGAAATGCCCACACCGGTGTCTTTAATATCTACTTGCGCCCGGCCATTTTTGCGTTTAAGCGAAATTTCTACGCTGCCGCCGGGCAGGGTGTAGTCGTGCGCATTTTTGAGCAGATTATTTATAACCCTGCTCAACCTGCTCTGGTCGCCCTCTACCCACACCGGCTCATGGTCTAACCTGGTAACAAGCGAAAGGTCTCGTTCTTCCATCTTTTCGGCCCAGTTAGAAACTTCCGCTTCAATTAATTCGGTCAAATCGACCGGTTCCCGGTCTATGCCCAACTCACCGGCATCAATTTGAGATAGGTCGAGCATTGCCTGGATAAGGTTGTCAAGGTCGCCCAGTTCTTTGTCCATTGTATCGAGGATAGATAACTGACGGTCGCCTGTTTCGCTGCTGGAACTCATCTGGACCATCATTCTTAATAACTGGCTGTAACCTTTGGCCGCGGCCAGCGGCGTTTTCAACTCGTGGGAGATACTGGTGATAAAATCGTCCTTTAACTTTTGCGACTCAACCTCGGCGGTGATATCGCGCAACACAACCACCCTTCCCAATTGGGTGTTGTTGGCGGTTATCACCGGCGCCGCCAGGGCGCTTAAAACTTTACGGCCTACCTCAAGGCGCTGGGCCTCTTGAAATTTAAGCCCCGGTAAATAATCTAACAGAATGGTGCGCTGGGCCGTTTTTAAGGACTCTTTTTGCTCTTTACTTTGGGTAAAGATTTGCACAAAATTGTGACCCACTTCTTGTAAAATAACTTCAGCGGCAGGATTTTTAATGAGCGTATTGCTATCTAAATCTTGAAATATCACGCCATCGGCAATGCTGTTAAGAATGGCGTTAAGTTTGCTGGCTTCTTCTTCTTGAATCTGCAACAGGCGCTGCAATTCGGCCGTCATATCATCAAAAGCAACGGCCAAAACGCCTATTTCGTCGGGGCGTCGAATCCCGGTTCGCTGGTTTAAATCGCCCGCCGAGATAGCTTTAGATGTTTTTACCAAGCGTAAAATCGGCTGGGTGATACGGTTTGAGATTAAAAGCCCAACGCCAAAAACTACCGCAACCCCAACCGAAAAGACGGCAATTAGCATGTCTCGGCTGCGTCCGGTGGTTTCGGTGATAAAATTGGTAGGCAGGGCTACGGCATAAACGCCATATACGCGTCCCCTGATAATAAACGGGGCATAGGCCAGGCGATAGGCCCGGTTGGAAACGGTCAGGGTGTCTGGCACATCCACTTCATCAAGTAACGTAATGTTTCTGTTGGCAATTACCTGCTGAAAACGCTGCGGGGTAAAAATGGCAAAGGCCTCTGCCTGCTCACTCTGGTCGAGCGCAAAGGTGGTAGCCATTATCTGGCCATTGCTATTAAACAAAGTTAGCTGGGCTAAGGCTAAATTTTGTAATATTTTCAACTCGTTGTTAAGGCGGGTTCCCACCAGAACAGCGCCCACGGCGCCATCGGTAGTGCGGATGGGGCCAACCGTGTAAATAATCAGTTCGCCCGTATCGGGGTCTTGGGCCAGCTGGGTTTCTTTGTTGCCCTGGGGATTGGCCAGAACCTGTTGCACCGACGGCCAGCCCGAAAAATCTAAGCCGCTGTCGGTTATGGTTTTAACCAGCACACTACTGCCCGACGCCTCTCTGATAAAACGTAAAACCTCTTTGCCCTGGGTGTCTACAATAATAATGCTATCTATAACTTTGGCATTGGCAATAACCGGCGAAATCAACTCATCGAGGGCGGCGGTATCTCTATTTACCACGGCAGCCGCCACCCCAATGGTGTTGGCCACTACTCGCTCAACTTCCAGGCGCAGGCGCTCACGATTAACAATTTCATTGCTCACCACGCGCCCAGAATCTAATAATTGATTTTTAAGGCGGTCTTCAAAAGAAATAGCCACCAGGCGAGTAATAACAAAAACTCCCATTGCTGCTAATATTAAGGTTAGCATCGCGTATGGGATGATAATCTTTTTGCTAATACTCGATGATAAATATTCTAATACTGATTGCAGCCGTCCTGGCAACATCCTCATGGTCCAGGCAAAGAATGATTTGTCTGGTAATTAACCATCACCTCAATTGAGGTCAACATACTTAATCACGCATCTCAAAGATTGGTTATAGATAGAGCTAACATCTGGTTTTAGCCTGCTAATCTGCCAAATAGCCTCAAAGGTTTTGAAATTATGGTATAATCAACACCTGAAAAAAGTTTAGCCTTTGCTTTAAGCTCTAATTACTATAAAGATACCCTAATTATGTACAGTTTACTTGATGATACCATAGCGGCAATTGCTACGTCAATAGGCCAAAACGGTGTAGGTATTGTAAAAATTAGCGGCCCCGAAGCCTTGCCTATTGCCCAAAAACTGTTTCGTTTTGCTGCCGGTGGCCCCAGTTTTAAGCCGCGTTACCTGCACTACGGCTATATTGTTGACCCTCAAACGGCCACCCCTGTTGATGAGGCCCTGGTTGTATATATGCCCCAACCTCACAGCTACACCTGCCAGGATGTGGTTGAAATTCAGGCGCATGGCGGGGTAGTGCCGCTACGGCGCATTTTACAACTTGTTTTAAGTTTGGGCGCGCGCCCGGCCGAAGCCGGCGAAATGACCCTGCGCGCTTTTCTCAACGGGCGACTGGACCTGGCCCAGGCCGAGGCCGTATTGGATATTATCGAAGCCAAAACCGACGCTGCCTTGCGGGTTGCTACCCAACAATTGGGAGGAACGCTTTCGAGCCAGGTTTCACAGGTGCGCGCTAACTTGCTGGATATTCTGGCTTTTTTAGAGGCCAGCATCGATTTTGTAGAAGATGAAATTCCTTTTCAGGATATTATAGCGCCGCTAACCGAAGCGTCTACCCGGTTAGAAGCCCTGCTGCAAAGCGCCGACCACGGCATCATTTATCGTCAGGGCGTTAAAGCCGCCATTGTTGGACGCCCAAATGTGGGCAAAAGTAGTCTGCTTAACGCGCTGCTGCGCGGCAACCGGGCTATTGTTACCAACATTCCCGGCACCACCCGCGATACCCTGGAAGAAACCGTGAATATCGGCGGCGTTCCGCTGGTTTTGGTAGATACCGCCGGCATCCGTACCCAAACCAGCGACGAAGTTGAACGCATTGGCGTACAACGAAGCCAAACTGCCCTGAAACAGGCCGATATCGCCTTAATGGTTATTGATGGTAGCTGCCCGCTAGAAAACGGCGATTGGGAGATTGAAGGGCTGATTAACAACAAACCGGCGCTGCTTATCATTAATAAAAACGACCTGCCAGCCCGCAAACCTTCTATCCCCCCGGATAATTTTTTGCCAAAGGCTAAACGCATCCACATTTCGGCCTTAACCAACCAGGGTATTGACCACCTTGAGCAGAGCATTATTGAGTTAGTTTTGGGCGGTAGCGTAACCCTGGCCGATACGCCGATGGTTAGTAACCCCCGGCACAAGGCTTTAATTCAGCAGGCGTTAGAACACACCCAATCGGCTATCATTGGGCAACAGACCGGCCATACCCCCGACCTGGTCTCTATTGATGTGCGTGAGGCGGTTGAGGCTTTAGGCAAAATTACCGGCCAAACCGTTACTGAGGATTTGCTCAATACAATCTTTAGCAAATTCTGCATTGGCAAATAACATCCCCCCTACCTTGCCCTGCTAAAATTGGGTAGATTAACCCAACCTTAACACTCTAACACATCACAATAGGAACTGAATATGAAAACAGTTAGAAAACGGTTAGAAACTGAACCAAATGTAACCTAAAATTTAGCCAGGCTGCTCAACGCTACCCGCACCTTTTCTTCTACAGTATCTTGCTTCACTGCATCGGGTAGTTGTTGCAAGGCTGCCTGAGCCTCAACTACGCTGTACCCCAGGGCTGTTAAGGCGGCAATCACCTCTCCGTCAGAGTCGGTAATGGGGGTGGTCGAAACAAAAATGTCATCAAACCCAATTTTATCTTTTAGTTGAAATACAATTTGTTTGGCTTTTTTAGGACCAATACCGGGCACACGGGCCAGCAGGGCGGCCTCTTCTCTAGCAATTGCCTGCCGCAGCGTTTCACCCGGAATATGAGACAGAATGGCCAGAGCCACTTTGGGGCCAATGCCCTGCACCTTCAGCAGGGTGCGAAACAGATTCAACTCCTCCTTATCAGAAAAACCGTACAGAGTTAACTCCTGCTCTCTTACATGCAAATGGGTGTAAATTTGCGTTTTCACCCCAATATCCAGCATATCCAGCAAGGTAGTGGGCGTTAACACGTTATAGCCCACGCCGCCCGCCTCAATTAAAATGCTGTCCTCTTCTTTATCAATAATTTCGCCGCGTAGCGATCCAATCATGGCAATCCTTTATAAAAAAAGGGCAGAGATTCATCACCTGCCCTCAAAAATCAGCGCTGTTCCAGCAAGCGCAGCCGGGCCGAATGGAGATGGCAAATAGCCACAGCCAGCGCATCGGCAGCATCATCGGGCCGGGGAATATCATCTAGCGATAGCAGCAGTTTGACCATTTGCTGCATTTGCCGCTTATCGGCGCCGCCATAGCCGGTAATGGCTTGCTTCACCTCCAGCGGTTTGTACTCGGTAATTGTCAAATTAGCGTTGGCCAACGCCAGCATCGCCGCCCCGCGCCCGTGCCCTACCGCCAGCGCGGTTTTGGCGTTTTTGCTGAAAAACAACTCCTCAATGGCCGCCGAGTCGGGCTGCCACTCAGCCACAATCCCGGTCAATTCCCGGTAAATTATTTGCAGACGCGCCGGCAGCGGCGTGTCCGCGGCTGTGGTAATTACCCCGGCGGCCACCATCTGTAAATTATCGCCCGCGCCTTCTACCACGCCCCAGCCGGTAATGGCCGTGCCGGGGTCAATGCCAATGACACGCACAATTATGCGGTTTCAAGCTCTGCAATGGCCTCGTCGGTGATGCTAAGGCCAGAGTAGACCTGTTGCACGTCGTCTAATTCTTCCAGCGCTTCGATAACCCCCATGACCTGTAGCGTTTCTTTGTGGCCCAATTCAATCTCGTTTTTGGGAATTTGCGATAGTTCCGCCTCGGAAATTTTTAGCCCCTCTTCGGCCAGGGCGGTGCTGACCGCGTGCAAGTCGGTGGCAACCGTGTAGATTTCAATGTTATCCTCGCCAAATTCAACATCTTCAGCGCCGGCTTCAACCGCCAGCATAAAAATTTCGTCGGCATCGCGCTTGTTTTTGTCAACCACAATGTAGCCTTTGGTGTCAAACATCCAACTGACTGCCCCGGCTTCGGCCATGTTGCCGCCCATTTTATTGAGTACCCGGCGCACGTCGGCCAGGGTGCGGTTGCGGTTGTCGGTTAAACATTCAATCAACACCGGGATGCCGTGCGGCGCAAAGGCTTCGTAGGTAATTTCTTCAACCTCGCCCCCTTCCAATTCGCCGGCGCCTTTTTTAATAGCCCGCTCAATATTATCTTTGGGCATATTGGCCGAGCGCGCCTTTTCAACCGCCAGGCGCAAGGCCGGGTTGGTGTCCGGGTCGCTGCCGCCGTTGCGCGAGGCCAACATAATATCACGCGCCAGGCGGGTAAATAGCTTGCCTCGTTTGGCATCTTCGGCGCCCTTTTTACGCTTGATGGTACTCCATTTACTATGTCCAGACATATCCTCAACCCTCTCTAGCTTGCTAAAAGGTAAAAGAGATTGCGTATTGGCGCGGGGAAACCTGGGACACACCCGCCGGCCGATACTTAAAATGTGTCGGATATTATATCACCAAGCGCAAAAAGTTGCTAGAGTTTAAGGTTTTGTAAAATACGCGCATAAAAAAATCCGGCAATCGCCGGA
Organism: uncultured Caldilineaceae bacterium; assembly: GCA_964486935.1. Classification (GTDB taxonomy): domain Bacteria; phylum Chloroflexota; class Anaerolineae; order 4572-78; family J111; genus CAZAPG01. The sequence continues at coordinate 24,562 of CAZAPG010000027.1, forward strand.
TTGAAAGCAAGGTGGCGCCAGCCTAATCGGGCGGCATGGAGCCGGACACGTCGCTTTCAAAATCTTCGTAGTCATCCTCGTCGCTGTCGTCGGTCCAGTACACCTCGCGGGGCCGGCTGCCGTCGGCCGGGCCGATCACGCCTTCCTCTTCCAACTGGTCTATCAGCCGGGAGGCGCGGGGATAGCCGATGCCCAGCCGCCGCTGCAACAGGCTGGTTGAGGCCCGGCCATTTTCTATCACCAGTTTGACGGCTTCTTCCAGCAGGTCGTCCTTGTCGGCTTCGGCCATAATATCGGCCCAGGGCAGCGACTCGCTATCGACATTGCCCTCGTCATCCAGCATGGTTTCAGCCGGGATAATGGCCTGCGAGGCTTGCCAAAAGTTTACAATATTGCGAATCTCCATATCTGATACAAAGCAGCCTTGCAAGCGTAACAGCTTGGGCGAGTCGGCGGCCATGTAAAGCATGTCGCCCTTGCCCAACAGCCGCTCCGCGCCGGGGCTGTCTAAAATTACCCGCGAGTCAATCTGGCTGGAAACGGCAAAGGCAATGCGTGTGGGAAAGTTGGCCTTGATTAGCCCGGTCACCACATCTACCGAGGGGCGCTGGGTGGCAATTACCAGGTGGATGCCGGTGGCCCGCGCCATCTGGGCAATACGGCAAACGTGGCGCTCAACCTCGTCGGGGGCCATCATCATCAGGTCGGCCAGCTCGTCAATAACCAGCACCAGGTAGGGCAGACGCTCGCCCCTGGCCCCTATTTTTTGGTTGTAGCTGGCAATGCTGCGCGCCCCGGCTGCGGCAAACAGCTTGTAGCGACGCTCCATCTCGCGGGTGGTCCAGGCCAGCGCGCCAACGACGTGGTCAAAATCGGTCACAACCGGCGCAATCAAATGAGGAATGCCGTTGTAGCTGGTCAACTCAACCATTTTGGGATCGACCATTAAAAAGCGAAGCTGGTCTGGGGTGTGGGTAATGAGCAGGGTTGAGATGATGGCATTGATACAAACCGATTTGCCCGAACCGGTAGCCCCGGCAATAAGCAGGTGGGGCATGTCAGACAGCGAGGCTGAAACCGGCTGGCCCGACACATTTTTGCCCAGGGCAACTTGCAGCGGTTTCTTTTTCTTTTTGAAGCCATCCGATTCGATGACGGCCCGCAGCGAGACCATGGTTTTATCGGCGTTGGGCACTTCGATGCCGACCAGGGGGCGGCCCGGCACCGGCGCTTCGATGCGGATGGGCGCGGCGGCCAGGGCCAGGGCCAGGTCGTTGCTCAGGGCGACAACTTTGCTAACCCGCACCCGCTGGTCAACCACGTTGCCATCGGGCAGGCGGCGCTCCAGCGTGCCCAGCTTCAGGCCAAACTGGGTAACAGTGGGGCCGGAGTTAATCTCGACCACCTCGGCGGGGATGCCAAAACCTTGCAGGGTTTCTTCAATAATCTGGGCCTGATAGCGGGCGTTGGCCCCCTGGGTGGGGTCTTTGGCCGGGGTAGCCAGCAGTTCCAGAGGGGGCAGTTTGTGCCTGGCGCGGGGCATGGCCGCCAGCACGGCTTCGGCGGTCATGGCCGGCGGCGGCAGGGGCAGCATTTTTTGCTCGGCTTTGACCGGCGTATTTTTTGCTTTTTTGGCCGGTGTGGAGTCGGATGGATCATCGGCGGCGATGGCCTGCGCCGGCGGGCCAACCTGCTGTTTATCCAGATGACGCCTGCTCCACTCGCTTATCTGCGCGGCCCAATCGACGGTGCCGGCGGCAGTTAACCGAAAGGCCAGCCCCAGCGCGGCCAGGCCGGTGAGCAGCAGAAAAAAGATGGAGATGGGCGCGCCCAGCAGGTCGACCAGAAAATTGCTGATGCCCCAGCCGACAAAGCCGCCGCCGCCGCCCTCGCGGGCCAGCCGAACGGCATATTCGCCGGGTTCAACGGCCAGCAGGTGAGTGAGGGCCAGCCCGACAATCAGCAGCAGTTCAGCCCCAATAATGATGTCCATGGGCATGGCGTAGGCTTCATCTTTGAGCCGGCCAAAGGTGAGCAGCGCGCCCAGCGCGCCCAGCAGCACCGCCGCCGGAATGGCCCACCAGCCAAACAATTGCCAAAACAAATCGGCCCACCAGTTGCTCAGGCTGCCGCCGGTGAGCGAGAAGAGACTGAGCAAAGTGATTAGGGTAAATAACAGCAGCACTCCCCCCATAATTTCGCGCTGGTAGGGGCTGAGGCGGGAGAGAATTTCTTCGATAAAAGGTGTGGAATGACTTTTATTTTTACGTGCGGCCATGCGAGTTCAACATCTCTGTGGTATACTTTAAGGTGACATAATGTTGGCGTATTTAAGTCTACCGATTTTTTAACACTATGTCAAGCTAACTGGCGGGGCTAAGTTTAAAGATGTCGATAATTATTTTTGTCATCAGTTGCATTTTGGCCTTGATTATGTTGGGGCTGGTGATTGCGGGGATTTGGATGGTGCTTAAAGCCGGGCAGCGCGATACGGTTTCGACGGCCAGGGAGGATTGGCTGACGCGCCGCAGCGATAAGGATGAGCGGGACTGGTAGCTAAATCATAAAACGGAGGCGGGCCATGTAGTCGCCCAACTCTTTGAGCTTGCGGGCGCTTGACTCATCGCCTTTGGCCCGAAAGCGTTCGACCATGGCCTCTAGCTCGGCAAAGAATACGCCATCACAGGCGCTGATGTTATTGCTGATGAGCGTTTGCAGTTCGTCCCGGTCTTTGGCCTGAATAATTTTTTTGAGTAAATCCTGGGCCTGCTTGTAAGTCATTGAACCGGCAATACTCATTGGCTGCTCCTCTGAAAATAAATGTTACACAGAGCAGTCACAGAGAAAAAATATAAAGATCTCCGTGTATCTCTGTGCTCCTTCGCGCGCTCTGTGTTCCAAATTTTTACTTCCCGTTCCGCATAACGCGGCGCGTGTTTTGATGACAACTATCAATCACTATAGCATGGCAATTATCAATGAGCAATTAACAATTTGTTGACAATTGTAGCCGCTTAATTGATAATTTCCTAGAGGTTCAATGATGTTGCAAAAGTTACTCAAACGTGGTCCCGGACAAACGGTGGCCTTTATCCCCCGGCCGGAGGCCCGGCTGCTGGCCGAAACTATGGTCGCTTTTGCCAACGCCGATGGCGGCACGATTTTGCTGGGCGTTAACGAAGATGGCGAGGTGGTTGATTACTTAACCGACGAGGACGTTGAGGGCCAACTGGTGCAGGCCATGGTGATGTGTCGCCCGCCGGTTGTGACCGAGTGGGAGCAGAGCGAACTGCCCGACGGCGTGATTGTGGCCTTAAAAGTTGCCCGCAGCCCGGAACTGCACGCCCTGGCCGATGGCCGCGTACTCATCAGGGCCGGCATAGAAAACAAGCCCCCCAGCGGCGAGGTGATTCGCCATCTGGCCGCCACCAAATCCAGCGGCGATTTTGAAAGCGAGCCGGTGGTCGGCGCTACCCTGGTCGACCTGGATAAAAACGTGCTGGATGAGTACATGCGGCTGCGGCAGGAGCGGGGAGGCCGGCCCCTAAAGGGAAATTTGCAGGACCATCTGGTTGAGATTGGCGCAATGGTCGAAGACGGCACGCCTACCGTAGCCGGGATGTTGCTGTTTGGCAAACATCCCCAGGCATTTTTGCCCCAGAGCGGCATTATTTTTGTAAAATTTTTGGGCGTCGATGCCCGGGGGCGCGATGGGCTGGCCGGCTATGGACGGCGGGTAGAAATTGACGGCCCTCTGGCCAAAATGGTCGAGCGGGCCTGGAGCCTGGTGATGGAAGAAACCCAGGTGGAAGCGGTTGTGACCGGGCTGAAGCGCAAAGAGTTGCCGGAATATCCCCGCTTTGCCGTGCGCGAGGCGCTGGTCAACGCGGTCTGTCACCGCGATTACCGCCTGAGCGGGCGGCGCGTCGAGATACGGCTCTACACCGACCGGCTGGAAGTCATCAGCCCCGGCGGCCTGCCCGGCTACATTACCCTGGATAATATTGTCGAGGAGCATTTCTCGCGCAACCCGAGGGTGGTGAACGGCCTGTTTCAGTGGGGCTATATCGAGGAGCTGGGCCTGGGCATCGACCGGATGATTGAGGAGATGCTGGAACACGGCCACTCTGCCCCCATTTTTGAGGCCAAACCCTACTCCTTTACCGTGCGGCTGCACAACACCCGCGAGCGCCCTCCGGCGGCCCAGCGCTGGCCCACCAACATGAACGAGCGCCAGATCAGGGCCATGAGCTACATTGAAACGCAAGGGCGCATCACCAACCGGGAGTACCGGGAGCTTTGCCCGGATGTCAACCCGGAAACCATCCGGCTGGATCTGGTGGATTTGGTGGATAAAGGGCTGCTGCTAAAAATTGGGGATAAAAAGGGGACGTATTATATTTTGAAGTAACAATACTCTCTTTCGCCATAAATCACCTCACGGCTCACCTGAACTTCCTGACCCAAATTGAATTGAGGCACTTTAAAGGGTTTGGGGGCAGGTTTGTCGCTAGCCGACTTAGCAGACATATCTTGTTTGAGCGACACAAGAATAAGCTCGATAATTTGGATGCGCTCTGCTACCGATGCCTGTTGAATCTGTTTAACAGCTACTCCAGACCTCAAAGGTTTCAAAAACCTTTGAGGTCTTCATTGGGCCAGAAACAGCGTGCTTGGGAGTATTTAAATCAATCACCGCCGACCTGTTTCATAAGTATTGTGGATTGAGCAAAAAAACTTTGCTGATTTAATTTTACCACGCTTGCGAATATCTAACGAAAGCCGACAATCTGATAACACGAAGCTGGTGTTGAGGCATCAATTCAACCGCGCTATAAGCCGGTCCACAACACCGGCTATCTCGGCTGCGATTTTTCAACCGCAACGCCAACCTCCCCATTCCTCATCTCCTCCCGATGAATCACCCCATCCAATAAATGAATCACCCGGTCGGAGAAGTCGGCCATGCGGGGGTCGTGGGTGACGTAGATAACGGTTTTGCCCTGCTCCTGGTTTAGCTGGCGCACCAGCCGCATCACCTCAAAGCCGGTTTCGGAGTCGAGGTCGCCGGTCATTTCGTCGCCGATGATGATGGGCGGGTCGTTAGCCAGGGCGCGGGCAATGGCAACGCGCTGCTGCTGGCCGCCGGATAGCTCGCTGGGGTAGTGGTCGCTGCGGTCGCCCAGACCCACCTGCTCCAGCAGCATGGCCGCGCGCTGTTTGCGCTCTTTGCGTTTGAACTTGCCGGCCAGCACCATCGGCGCTTCTACATTTTCATAGGCGGTAAAATTGTTCAGCAGGTTGAATGTCTGGAAAACAAAGCCCAGCTTTTCCAGCCGCAGGCGGGCCAGTCGCTCCTCTTTTAAGGCCACAACATTTTGCCCGTCGATGGTGATGTGGCCCCGGTTCGGTTCGTCCAGCCCGCCCAGCAGGTTGAGCAGCGTTGTTTTGCCGGAGCCGCTCGGCCCCATCAGGCACAGCATTTCGCCGCGCTGCACCTCGATGCTGACGCCGCGCAAGGCGGGGACGGCTTCTTTGCCCATCAAATAACTTTTGTGGATATTATCGACTTGTATAATCGAGTTGCTCATTGGGCGGACACTCAAGCGGCAGGTTGTTTTGTATAGCTTCGTGAAGCTGGCGGGTAGCCGGGGTGGGGCTTTCGCCAAATAACTCCTCAAATAGTTTAATGCAATCGCGATAAACTTTCAAAGCCTGGGCCTTTTCTCCATGGCAATAGTGAATCGACATCAACCGCCGGTAGACGCTTTCCAGCAGCGGGTCTTTGGCCAGGGCGGCCTCACAGGCTTCAACCGCCTGGGGATAGCGCTCCAGAGCGGCGCAGGCGTCGGCCAGTTTAATCAATAGCTGGCAAAAGTCGGCTGTAATTTCTCGCCGCATGTCCATGGCCCAATCGTCGTAACGGTCCTCGGCCAAAAAATCGCCCTTGTACAGCGCCCGCCCCTTTTCCAGCTCGGCGATGGCCTCTTCCCGCCGTTCTTCTTTAAGCAGTTGCGCGCCCAGGCGCAGGTGCTCTCTAAATTCCAGCAAATCCCACGTGACCGATTCGCTCACGTCAAAATAGTAGCCGTTGGCGCTGCGCAAAATAAAGTGAGAGTCTCGCGGTTCAATATCCGGCTCCAGGGTGTGCCGGGCGTTGCTGATGAGCGGCAGCAGTTTTTTGCGACCGCTTTCCTCGTCGGCGTCGGGCCAGAGCCGGGTAATGAGTTCATCGGCGGCCACGGCCCGCCCGCCGCGGGCGCAGCGCACCAGCAGCAGCTTAACAATGGTTTCGGCCTGGGGGCGCTCCCAAATGCCAACGGCCCGGCCATCGCGCCAAATTTGAAACTGGCCCAGGGTTTGAATGCGCAGCGTGGGCGATTGGGCCGATTGTTTGACCGCCTCGATAATGGTTTGCGGTTTGAAGTTTTTCTTCTCGATAAAACCAACCACCGGATACTGGGTCAGCAAATCGGCTACATCGCTGGGGCCGGCCCGCCCGCTCAAAATGAGCACTTTGGTTTTGGGGTGTTTTTCAACCAGATAGTCAAGCAGCAGCCAGCCCTCGTTAGAGCGGAGCGGCAGTTCGCTCTGCTGAAGCTTTAAATCCAAAATCACAAGATGAAAGCCCTCTTTTTCCATTTCGGCCAGGGCCTCCTGGGCACTGGGAGCGACGCGCCAAAAGTAGCCGGCCTCATCTAAAACGCCGGCTACAATCTCTTGCCAATCCTCTCTGTTTTCAACCAGCAGCACCCGGGGGCGTCCGCCGGTTTCTTCCGGCAAGGGGGGCGTCAGCGGACGGCGAAGGCCCGCAGCGCGGTTGGCGTGTCCGGCGGAACCGGGCAGCGGTTGGCTTTGCCCTTGGCCAATAAGCCGGTCGACAAGCTGGCCAAAATCTCCCATATCCCAGCTTTCTTTAAACAGAATCGGAGCGTTGGGGTAGAGATGCTGTAAACTGACCTCCATATCGTGGGTGAGCGAGCCGGTTAAAATGATAATGGGCATGGCCGGCCGGGTTTCCTTGATTTTTTGGATAACGCTGATGCCATCGCGGTTGAAGCGATTGGTTTTATCCAGCACCGGGTCGATGACGGCCAGCCCAAATTTTTCTGACTCCAGCGTGCCGATGGCATCTTGATAAGATGCAGCCGGATGGGGCAAATAGCCTTGCCGGGTAAGAGTCGAGCAGATAATATCTTGCCAGTCGGCGCGGTCTTCTACTACGAGAACATGTTGTAATTGCTGAACCATAGTTGTTCTCCTACAGTTGTGGTTATTGCTGATTTTCATCCATTGGCTGCAAGGTAATGGTAAAAGTAGTTCCGGCCTCGGGCGAGCTAACAAAATTAATTTGCCCTCCAAACTGGTGAACAAAGGTTTCGGCCAGCCACAGCCCAATACCCAGCCCCCGCTCTTTACCGCTGACGCCGGGGTTAAAAACGCGCTCTTGCAGTTCTGGCGGAATGCCGGGGCCGTTATCGGCAATGGCGGCCTCTACCCAGCCATGGCTGTTACGGCGGGTAGATAGTTCAATGTGGCCGCCCTGGTGGGTCATGGCCTGCACGGCGTTAGAGAGCAGGTTATGAAAAACGGCCTCCAGCCGGGCATGGTTGGCCTTGATAGGCGGAATATCGCGGCCATAATTTTTAATTACCCGGATGTTATCGGGCCGCCAGCAGCTTTGCACCGCCGCATCCAGGCATTGGTGCAGGTTGGTGGGCGAAACGTCGGCTTCTACCAGCGGGCCGGTCATGCTGCTCATCAGGTCGATGGCTTCTTCGGCGTTTTGGCGAATCTGGCGTACGGTTTTTTCAAAGCGGCCCAGGGCTGCCTGGGGGGTATTTTTGGCGGCGCGCTCCAGCGCCAAGGCCCACACCCGGATAGCGCCGACCACGTTGTTCATGGTATGGGCCATATCCAGAATTACGGCGGCCATCGCGCCCCGCGTTTCGGCGGCAATGCGTCGCTGTTGCTCGGCGTTAAGGCGCTGGTAGGCCCGCACCCGTTCATCAAACAGGCGGGCGTTGTGCAGGGCAATAGCGGCCCATTTGGTCAGTTCGACCAGCAGGGCTTGGTGATAATGGTTAAACTGCTGCCCTCCGGTTTTGTTTAAAACTTCAATAACGCCAATTACCTGCCCCTCTACCTTAAGCGGGGCGCACAAAATAGAGCGAGCTTTGTAGCCGGTTTCAGCGGCTACCTGGCGCAGGTGGCGCGGGTCGCTTTGGGTGTCGTTAACCAGGGCCGGTTTGTCGTGCGTGGCTACCCAGCCGGCTATCCCCTGCCAGGGCGCGGGCAGGCGAATTTCGGGGTCGCCCATGGTGCTGTAGCGCAGCACCAGCTCGTTGGTTTCCTCGTCAATTAAAAACACCGAGGTCAGTTCGGTTTGCAGCAAACTGTTCACGCCTTCGATAATGACTTTGAGTACGTGGTCCAAATCAAGGCTGCTGGTAAGCACGCTGCCAATCTCGTTCAGGTAGGTCAGATGCAGCGTTTGCTCTTGCATTTGCAGGTAGTGAAAGGCGTTTTGCACAGCCAGGCCAATAATGCGCGCCACCCCACTCAACAGATTTAACTCTTCTGACCTGTAGCTGTGAGATTGATGGCTAACCAGGGCGATTCCGCCGCTGATGGCGCCGCTAACTTTGATAGGGGCCACGGCAATGGCCTTAACCCCCAGGCCCGAAAAGCCGGTAAATTCAAGGCCCGGCGCCGGATGAGCTTCGTCAATGACAAATACTTCGCTGTTAAATAGTTCGCCGGTATTTTGACTCACCATCCAGGCCGTAATGTTGTTTAGAATCTCTGTTTGCTGTTTGGCCGGCAACGGGTCGGGCAAATTTTCGCGGGCAAGCTTTACCGATAGCAGATTGGTTTCGTTTTGGTCGTTAATTAAATTAATAACGCCGGCATTGGCTTTTAGAATGTGCAGGGCTTGTTGCAGCCCGCTATCCAAAATTTTGTTCAGCTCCAGCGTGCTGCTTAATTCCATGGCCAGCTTGTTGAGGGCGCGTAAATGGGCCGCCTGTTGAGCTTCCTGATAGAGGCGGGCGTTTTCTATGGCAATGGCCGCCGAGGCCGCAAAGGCCGAGAGCAGCGCAATATCGCCGGCGTTGAAGCCGCGCGGGCTTTTTTTGTTAAGCGCCTCCAGCACGCCCACGGCCGGCCCATCTATTTGCAGGGGGACACACAAAACCGAGTGGGTAACAAACCCGGTTTCCACCTCGCCGTACCAGCGGGGGTCTTGCGAGACATCATTGATGCAGGCCGGCTGGCCGTGGGTAACTACCCAGCCAGCAATCCCCTGATCTTTTTTGAGCCGGGTAGAAATTTCAACCGGCCTGCCATCGGAAACGGAGGTGGCAAAGTTTAATTCCTGGCTGGTTTCATCCAGCAAAATCACCGAGCTGGTTTCAACATTGAGCATGCGGGTTACTTCGGCCACAATGCGGGTTAGCACTTCGTTCAGGTCAAGGGCCTGCACCACGCTGCGGCTTAACTGGTTGAGCAGGGTCAGCTCTTCTATCTGGCGTTGGTGCTCTCTGGTGCGATGAATGGCAATGGCGGCCTGGCTGGCAAAGGCGCTCAAAAAATCCAGGTCGTGCTGGTTAAAAATGGCCCGTTTGGGGTGGTCAACGTAAATCAGGCCAACCAGTTCATCATCGGTTCTTAGGGGGACGGCCAGCACCGAGCGCACCTGTTTAAACTGAAGCGTTTCGCGGCTGGTGCGCCCTTCAAAACGCTGGTCGGCGGGCAGGTCGGCCACCAGTTGGGCTTCGCCTTTATCCAGCACGTTTAAAATTACGGTGGTGCTCACAAATTTGAGAATGCGCTGCAAGTCATTATCGGCTACATCTTCGCCCAAAACGGCGGCTACTTTTTGAGGCGAGCCTTCGTATTCTTCGTTGAGCAGCAACACCCCCCGGCGGCCGCCGGTCAGGTTCAAGGCCCGGTCGATGACAAAATTGAGCAGTTCTTGCAGGTCATACACCGAGTTCATGCGCCGGATTAACTCATACAGGCTGGTCAGGCGCTCCAGGGTCATATTTTGTTCCGGGGCAATTAATTCAGTGGGACTCATTGTAACCTGCGGTTAAATTTCCAGGCTCAAACCATCGTAGGCAATCAATACCTGGCAGCCGGTGTAGTTGGGGTGACGGCGCATCAGATAGGCTTCGGCCTGTTCTTTGCCGGCCCAAATTTTTTCATCGCTGCTGGCCGGGTCGTGATGAAACAGGGCCAGCCGTTTGACGCGGGCGCGGTAGGCCAGTTCGGCCCCCATCATGGGCGTGCTGTGCCCCCACGAGGGGCGGTCGAGCGCTTCGGTCAGGTTGTATTGGGCGTCAAAAATTAGCAGGTCGGCGTTGTGAAAGAAATCTACGTATTGCTCGGTGCTGGTTGGGTCAACGCGTTCATATTCGGAATCCGAGGCGCACACCAGGCAAGATTGGTCATCTTCAATGCGGTAGCCGTAAGCCGAGCCGGGGTGAGACAGGCGCATGGGGTAGACCTTGAAGTTGCCAATTTGGTGCCATTGTTCTTCTTTAATTATTTTAAAATCCAGCCTGGCGCTCAGGTAGGTGGTGGATACGGGGAAAAAATCGGCGTGTTGCTGTTTGTTGAAGCGCTGGTTTAAATCTTCAAAGGGGCTGTAAAGGGTGATATGGTTGTTGGCAATAAAGGCAGGTTTAAAAAATGGAAAACCCTGAATGTGGTCCCAGTGGGTATGGGTTATTAAAATATCAATATGCTTGTGACCGTTGTCAAAGCCGCGTTCCATCAGGTCGTGCCCCAGTACTCGCAAGCCAGAACCGGCATCAATTACCAGAGTCTGGTTGCCAGAACGAATCTCTAAACAAGGGGTGTTGCCGCCGGTGGTGCCCTGGATAGTAAAGGGTAAGCGTTCCAGGTAGCGGTTTAAGGTGGCCGGGTCGGTTAAATCAAGGCCGGCGGCGCCCTCTAGCGCCAGTTTGATTTTGTTTTTAATGATTTCAGAGGAGAGCGAGGTTGGGATAGAACCTCGCGTGCCCCAAAATTTTACGTACATGGTTCAGGTCCGCATTTCGGGATGCGACCAGGCTGAAAACTCTACAACTTATTAAACGCTATTATAGCCTGTTCACGTTGCAAAAAACTTGCAGTTTAGCCGGGGTGCGTCCCAAAATTTGGGAAAGCACAGGGGGTGCGGGGGGTATCCCCCCAGCCGAAGGTGTCCCGATTTCCTAAAATCTGGGACGCACCCGTTTAGCCGGGTTAAATTGACGACATGTTAAATGTTACCACGAGTAGACAGACCTTTTCAATAGCCCCCTTTACCTGTTCAGAAGCGCCCCTGATATTGGTTGGCCGGGTATTTTGCCGCGTTTTTGACCAGTTTAGCTTCAACAATTTGGGCTATATCGCACTCTAAAATATCGGCCAGGCTCAGGCAATAAATCAATACATCGGCCAGTTCTTCGGTAATGGCCTGGCGGGCCGGCGAGTTTTTTTGGGCCAGCGCTGCCGCCTCGGGGCCGGTTAGCCACTGAAAATGCTCCATCAACTCGGCGGCTTCAATGGCAATCGACATACTCAGATTTTTAGGCGAATGAAATTGCCGCCAGTTGCGCTCGTCCCTAAACTGGCGCACGGCTTTTTGAAGCGTAGCCAGGGTGTCGGTCATGCCTGTTTCTCCTTGCGCGTTACCGGGCCGGCCTGCTTTCTTTAACCCGGTTATCATCTGGAATTTTAAAGACTACCGCGCTGCTGCCGGCAAAAAAGAGCGCGGCTATTGTAAAAACTAACACATAGCCCAACGTAATTGTACCCGATAATTGATTGATGCCATCAATGAGCGGGCCGCCCAACCGCCCGCCGATGCTGCCCACCACGGTAGCCCCATTGGCCAGCCCCAAATAGAGCGCTCCCTCTCCACCAGGAGCCAAATCGGTGGCCAAGGCCCAACTGGCGCTGGCAAAAATGCCGGCTCCGGCGGCAATCAACCCGCCGGCCACATAGAGCATGGCATAACCGGGCCAGATAATAAAAAGGCCAACGCCGGCCCCGGCCATGAGTCCGGCGGCAATTAAAACAGGGCGACGCCCCAGGCGGTCGGCCACAGCCCCGGCGGGCAGGGCTAAAATAAAAACCCCCAGCCCCAGTACCACAAATAATCGGCTGGCTAAAATTTGGGCCTGGGCCGGGTCAACCCCCATCACATCTTCCAGATAGTTGAGGATGAAGGTTCTAATAGCAATAGCCGACGACCAGAACAGAAAGCGGTTGAGCATCCACCAGTAAAAGGCGGCGGGCGCGTGTCGCAAAGTTAAAAACAACCCTCGCGCCGGGTGGTGCCCCCTTGCCTGCGGGTCAACCTGAACGGGTGCGGGGGGGCGGCCGACAACAAACAGCGTTACCAACAAAATGAGCCAGTAAAGGGCAATAGCCACCAGGGGCGCGCCCCATAAATTGCCCTGGCTCAACGCCAGGCCCACCACTACCACGCCCGTTACCACGCCGGTAAGTTCTAAAACAGTTTTAAAGCCGGCGGCAGCGCCGCGCTGCGGCTCGGCTACATAATCGGGAATGAGCGCCTGCCAGGTGGCCTGGATGGTATTAGAAAAGGTTGAAAACAACACCGCCCCTATCACCAGCAGCCACAAATTATTGGCGGTCACAATCCACGCCAGCGAGAAACTGGCCCCCACCACCCCCACTATTAAATAGGGCGCGCGCCGGCCCCAACGGCTGCGGGTGCGGTCGCTCCACTGGCCGATGAGCGGCTGCACCACCAGCGCCGCCAGCAAGGCCATAATGGTAATAAAGCCAAGTGTTGTATTTTTTAGATAGGCCGGGGCTAACAGTCTAACTTTTTCGTTAAAAATAAAGGGGTCGAGGCTGCTAATGGTAAAGCCGATGGCTAATCCAAACAAACCAAGTATTGAAAGAAAAGGAAGGCTTCGCTGCGGCTGGCGCAATAGAATTTGAGGCTCAGGTTCATTAACGGCGTTGATATTCAGTTTATTGCTCCTGATTGTTGATGCGGCTGGGAGAGATTGTAACATAAATGTTGCTGTACACAATATCCAATCGGGCATCGTATTGGCCGCTGAATCGGCTCTGGCCAGCTGTTGCCGATAGTTTGTGACAAGTATCACAAAATAAGATGACATTTATCACTACTCACTTAAGGCGCTTCCCGCTAAAATGAAATAGCGCAGCGTCTATCCAATTGAATTTCATTCTCCTCGTAGAATTTTCTTTCTAATTTCACCTCTTAAACCTTCAAACCCGGAACGGTTTAGTTTAATCCACAAAATCTCATCAAGTAACGGCTAATCGCCACTTCACAAAAAGCAGGGCTGTAAGGCGTGTTTGCTTACCTGCTTTAATTATGGCGCATCGGATAAAATAACGGGCGGCCTCTATTTTTGGCTGCATTGCCGGCAAAAATGCAGCCGTGGAGACCCCCGGACATATGAAAGGAGGGAACTGAAAAACATAAACCTGGAGATTGCGTTTGAACCATTAATGTAAACTGTTTTTCCCTCAACTGACAGAAAGGAGCTAACAGATGAGTGGGAAACTTAAAGATCGCGTCTCAATTGTTGGAGTTGGCTGTACCCGTTTTGGCGATCTGTTGGAAACGCCGGAAATCAAGGGTTTGAGCCTCCAGGAGCTTACCGCCCAGGCAGCCCTGGAAGCGCTTGAAGATGCGGGCGTAAGTTCCCAGGAGATTGACGCCGTTTTTGCGGGCAACGCAATGGTGCATAGCTCGCAGATTCCAGGAACGTATAGCCAGCTTTCCAAGTGGATGGGGATGCAGTTCAAAGCAGGCGTTCATTTTGAAGCGCAGTGCTCAACCACAAACGTTGGCGCTGCTTTGGCGGCTATGGCCATCGCTTCGGGTGTTTATAACAAAGTTCTGGTCGTTGGCGTAGAGTCAACCTTAAGCAAACCAAAGGGGTTAAGCCCGTTTGAACGAGAACGAATTACCCCTGAACAAACCTGGCTCTGGACCGACATGGCCGTGAACCAGGCTTATTCAGTTCCGCAAGGCTACGAAATCTTCTCCGTTTATAACGGCCTGGTTGCGCTTGGCTATTGCCGCAAGTACGGCCTTTCAATTGAGGAGTACGACCGGGGCATGTTTGAACTATGCCGCACCCGGCGCTTGCACGGCTCAATGATGTGCAAATCGTTTCTAAAAGAAACCCTGGAAGATGAAGCCAAACGCCTGGGCTATCAGGAGCCATACGAGTTTTGGAAATCGCGGCACAACCCATTTGTGGCCTGGCCCACCCGCATTCGCAGCCTTGTAACCACGGCGGATGGCGCTTCGGCCATGGTGTTGAGCCGGGCCGATGAGGCGAGAAACTCGCGGAATGCCCCTATAGAGCTTTTGGGGTTTGGTATTTCTCAGGGCGATTTGCCGTGGTACGGCAATGACCCCACCCATTGGCCCTCGGACCGGGCCGCTCTTCAACAAGCCTACCGCATGGCCGGCATTACCCCGCGTGATATTGGCTATCTGCATACCCACGATTGCTCTCACATTTCTGGAATTTGCACGGCTGAGTTGGCCGGGTATCTGCCCGAAGGTAAAGGTTTGCATTACGCTATGGAAGGAAGGCTTCGATATGACGGCGACCGGCCCATGAGCACCCACGGCGGGCGTCACGCTTTTGGACACGCCTGGGCGGCCAGCGCCGGCTCCGACACTTACGAGGCCGTGAAACAAATGCGCAGTCAGGCGGAGAGACGGCAGATTCAGCCGGCGCCTGAAATTTCCGTCATACATACCCACGGATATGCGATGATAAGCGCAGCCCTTGTGCTTGGAAGGAGTTAGCAAAATGCCTGAGTCAATCATTAAACAATATTATGATGAACTTGGCAAAGGCAACCTGGTTGCCAGAAAGTGCAAAGTTTGCCAGGGTCACACATTTCCGCCAACAACCGCCTGCGAACATTGCGGCAGCACCAACCTGGAATGGGTTCAACTGTCGGGCCGAGGAAAACTTCTTTTTGCTTCGCACGGGATTGCTCCGCCCCCAAACCCCAGATTCGCCGAGATGGCCCCCTATGTTTATGGACATATTGCGCTTGAAGAAGGAATTACCGTTCAGGCAATTATTACCGGCATCAAGCCGGAGCCTGAAGTTTTGCAGAAATACTTTGAGCGCGGGCCGGTGGACGTAACGCCAGACATCCTGAATGTCAAAGAGCTAAACGTTCTGGCCTTCAAAGTTGTCTAAAAATATCTGTAACTAAGAACACATACCCTGGATGCTATCAGTTGTTTGGATAGCATCCAGGGACCATCCGGCCAGCGGGCAGAAATTGAGCACAACGCTCGTTACCAAATAGAAAAGGGGCACACATGGAGGAGCAACGATTTCTGGTTGACGTGGGCATGCGAGACCTTCCTTTCCCGATGAAGGTAATATCAAAAGCCGATCCAGAAGGCCAATTTACAATTGCCAACATTTCTATTGATGCCCGGATTATGCAAGGGTTTGAAGCGCGCTGGATCGATAAATTCATCCAGATTGTCCACCAGCACCGAGACAGAATAGGCACAAAAACCCTGAGAGCCAATATTTTGGACTACCTCACCAGCTTGAACGTCGCCACGGTGAGGATTGATTTTGACTACCCATTTTTTGTTGAAAAATTAACCCCGGTATCCAAAGAGAAGTGTCTGGTTAGATACTTGTGTACCTATTCGGCCAGGGTTTCTGCTGTTGAACGGAACCCCAAAAAAGAATCGCTGGGTTCCGTTTAGCGGTTATGAAGAAGAGATTTAACCCGGCCTGTTTTGCAAGGCCAGATAAATGAAGGGATGAGCGCCCATGGAAGTGATGGCAGAATTACAGGCAAAGGCAAAGCGTTCCCCCCAAAAGGTTGTCTTCCCCGAAGGGTCAGAGGAGAGGATTGTCAGGGCAGCAGCGCTGGTAGCCCGGCAGGAAATTGCGTGTCCAATATTGCTGGGCAATCAGGCCAGTATTGCAAATGTGGCTGCCCAGGCCGACCTGGACCTGGCAGGAATTATGGTCATCGAGCCTCTCTCTTCGCCCAGGTTAGACGCATATGTGGCGGAGTATTGCGGCCTCCGGGGTATTCCCGAAGGGGCCGCCCGCAGGCTCTTAAAAAAACCTCTTTACTTTGGCGCAATGATGGTAAAAATGGGTGAAGCCGAGGCAATGGTCGCCGGAGTTGCCCATGCCACCGAAGATGTGATTATAGCCAGCGAGTTGGTTGTTGGCATGCAAAAAGGTGTATCCACCCCCTCCAGTTTTTTCCTGATGGACATCCCCGGCTATGCCGGCGAGGAGGGTAATCTTCTTATTTTTGCCGATGCGGCGGTTAACCCCGACCCCACCGCCGAACAACTTGCCGATATTGCCATTGCCAGCGCCAGCAGCGCCAGGAATTTGCTGGGGTGGGAACCAAGGGTAGCCATGCTCTCTTTTTCTACCAAGGGCAGCGCCATGCACCCTCAAGTGGCTAAAATTGTTAAAGCGGTTGAACTGGCGCGGGAGCGAGAGCCTGAGTTATTCATTGACGGGGAATTACAAGCCGACGCGGCGCTTGTTCCCGAAGTGGCCAAAAAAAAGGTAACAACTGCAAGCTCTGTGGCTGGCAGAGCCAATATTCTTATCTTTCCCGACCTTAATGCCGGAAATATTGCTTACAAGCTTATCCAACGGCTGGCAAAAGCGGCCGCTTATGGCCCGGTTTTGCAGGGCTTTGCCAGGCCGGTGAGCGACCTGTCAAGAGGCGCAACCGTAACCGACATTGTTGGGGCAACCACAATGGTGGCGGTAAGAGCGCAGGCGCTATGAAAGTACTTGTAATTAACTGCGGAAGTTCATCAATCAAATATCAGCTTTACGATGTGGGGATTGAGCGTGTTCTGGCCACAGGTATTGTCGCCAGGATAGGGGAAGAAGGGGCTTACCTTAAATATCAAGCCGGAGAAAAAGAACTACGGCAGGAAATGCTCGTTCCAAATCACCGAAAAGGCTTTGAGCTTATTGTGTCGTTACTGCTGGATAAAGAGGATGGGGTGCTTGGCCATATCTCCGAGGTTTCGGCGGTTGGGCACAGAACGGTTCACGGCGGCGATGCCTTTATCGAGTCCACCCTCATTACCGAAGAGGTAATCAAAAAGATTGAGGAGTGTATTCCCCTTGCGCCGCTGCACAACCCGGCCAATTTGCTGGGTATTAGAGAGGCCAGGCAACTTCTGCCCAACGTTCCCCACGTTGCAGTTTTTGATACCGCATTTCATCAAACAATGCCTCCCAAAGCCTATCTTTATGCCCTGCCTTATGAGTATTACCAAACTTACAAAATCAGACGATATGGGTTTCATGGGACATCCTGCCGCTACGTAAGCCAAAAAGCAGCAAATATCTTGCGAAAGCCCCTCTCGGAGCTAAAACTGGTTATCTGCCATTTGGGCAACGGGGTAACGGTTGCGGCTGTCGAGGGTGGTAAATCCATTGATACCAGCATGGGCCTGACCCCCCTGGAAGGGCTGATGATGGGAACCAGGTCGGGCGATATCGATCCGGGAGTCATCTTTTTTCTGCACCGGCAGGTGGGGTTGAGTATCGACCGCCTCGATAATCTGCTTAACCGGGAGAGCGGTTTGCTGGGTATCTCAGGCATTAGCAATGATATGAGGCAAATCGCCGGCAGGGCCAGAGACGGGGATGAACGCTGCCGCCTGGCAATGGAGATGTTTGCTTATAGGGTCAAAAAATACATTTGCGCTTACGCCGCAGCACTAGAAGGAATCGAGGCCCTGGCCTTTACTGCCGGCATCGGCGAGAACTCTCCACCCATCAGGGAGATGATATGCAAAGGGTTGGATTTTCTGGGTGTCAAACTGGATAAGAACAGCAATGAAAAGGCCATAGCCGTTGAGCAGGTCATTAGCAGCGCCGATTCCCGGGTAAGCGTTATCGTAGTGCCTACCAACGAGGAACAGATGATTGTTTGGGACACCCTGGCCGTGGCCGGTTTGCCCGTTAAGGGGTAAAAAATTGTTGCATAACGTAACAGAGAAAGGAGACACAACGCAATGGCAGGAAACGGAACAGTTGAAGAGCGAGTCAAGGCAGCGGTAGCCAGAGTATTTCACAAAGAAGCGGGTCAACTAAACCGCAATACTCGTTTTATTGAAGACCTCCTGGCCAAATCGCTTAACATTATTGAGCTAACCGCCGTGTTGGAAGATGAATTTGATGTTGAAATTCCCGGCGCGGAGGCCAGGAAAAGAAGGAGCATAGGTGAAGCTATCGAATTGATTGAAAATTTACTACAAAAGTGAAAGGTCTACCCCCTTTCACCGGCAGCCAGAGCTGCCATCCCCACCGCATACTCGTCCTCGTATGAGAGGCTTAACAGCACCCTGGCGGCTCCGCGTTGCGCGGCGAGTTGAGCAAATTTGCCTGTCAGCACAGGGATGGGTTCTCCAAATTCCCCATCCCTTATTTCTATTTCTGTTAACTGCACCCCGGTTTCCCAGCCAATGCCAAAAGTTTTAAAAATAGCTTCTTTGCCAGCAAATGTCATGGCAAGATAGGCCACAGGGTTGGCATGGGTTTTGGCCCGCTGCTGCTCCCAGGGCGTAAACACTTTGTCTAAAAAAACCTGGTCGGCGGTGTCTACCGCATCTTTCACTCTTTTGAGACTGACGATATCTATGCCTACGCCAAATAACATGGTCACATCCGGCCCCTTTCCCATGTTTGAGACGATTCTAGTTTTTAGAGAGTATCCTGTCAAACGGGGTCACTTATCGGCCCAAATTTGACCTTTTAAATTAAAATTTTTCTGTACAGGATTTTTGTGTTACAATAGCGCTCAATTATTATCCCCCACTAAATATGCGGCTATCTAGCCAATGGCCGGGGTAACAACATCCACAAAATTGCCATGTGTGCAGCCCCGGCTGTAAATTCGAAATGACATTTACCTTGCGATAAGTAATCTCCACTGATCGCA
Source organism: uncultured Caldilineaceae bacterium (assembly GCA_964486935.1). Classification (GTDB taxonomy): domain Bacteria; phylum Chloroflexota; class Anaerolineae; order 4572-78; family J111; genus CAZAPG01. Next base: position 43,561 of record CAZAPG010000027.1, read on the forward strand.
ATTTTGACCTCTTACGAGGGAGGGGTCAACCACCGGTTAAAACAAAATATTGGTTGCGGTTAAAGATTGGCCTTGTATTTGCTTTGCCAAAAAATTTGCCATCTTTAAGAGCGTCCCATTTAAAAGCCTTTGCCGCCGGCCAGGGGCGTTATTGCCTGCGACTCTGGCCCATCCAATGTTTGGAATCTGGCCGGGAGGCTGGCTATTTCAGGGTATTTTTTGTGGAGCCAAAAATTGAATACGGCGCGCCGGTTCAAACCAAAAATTTGAGCTAAGTGTCTATCCGTAATGTGTAGCAAAAGCAGCCTGTGGCCTGCCCGGCCCTGGAATGCCGCAAGCGCAATAAAATTGCGGCTAGAGACACAAAAAAAAAGGGATCAAAGGAGATCACCCATCAATGGCCACATCATTGCCCCCAAACACTGCAATTACTGCATTATCAAAATTTGGCGCTTGCTGGCATCCCCCCCCCCGAACTATTAGATATCGACAAAACAGCTTCTTTTCTGACAGATTATTTAGGATAATTATTGCGCTAATCCTCTTTGGGCTGGCAACCGCCAATTTAGCCTGCCAGCCCACAATTAGCCCGCCTGATGAGTCAACAACCGAAAAGGAATGGAGAGGCTCCAACGCAGATATTGCATTTGTTCAATTCAACGAGTCTGACCTTCCGGCAAAGATTACCGAAACACCTGCGTTTGTTGAACTCCCCACTTTGCCGGCCCATTTAACCGCTACCCCCTTTACGCTTATAGAACCAACATTCACCCCAAACCCAACCGCCACGCCTACCCGCCTTATTTTTTACGCCCCTACCCCAACCCAAACGCCCTGGCCTACCTCTACCCTTATACCAACGGCCACAGATACGCCCCTTTCAACGCCAACCACCGCCGCTACCGCCACCGACACCCCCATGCCTACGCCAACCCCGGAAGCGGGCATTAAACACGTGGTCATTATCAGTATCGACGGCTTGCGCCCCGATGCGCTGTTTTTGGCCGACACCCCCAACATAGATAAGCTGAAAGACAGGGGCGCTTACTCTGCCACTGCTCAAACCGTAAAAATGAGCGTTACCATGCCCAGCCACGCCTCGATGTTAAGCGGAATGATACCGGAGAAACACGGCTTTCTGTGGGGACAACCATACATCGGCTGGCCCGGCATGACCGGCCCCACCCTGTTCAATGTGGCCCGCGATGCCGGGTTAAGCACTGCCCTGATAGCCGGTAAAGAGAAATTCAGTTACCTGCACTTGCCCAACTCCCTTGATATGGCTTTTTATGAGGAAGTACACGATACCGAAGTTAAAGCTCAGGCCGTTAAATTTATTGAGTCTGGGTTGTCCGAGGTGCTCTTTATTCACTTTCCCGATGTTGACCGGGTAGGCCACGCCTACGGCTGGATGTCGCCCAACCAGCTTGACGCCATCAGGTTTGTAGATAGCCTGATTGGCGAAATTATCTTGACGCTTGAAAACGAGGGTTATCTGGCTAGCACCTTGCTGATACTTACGGCCGACCACGGCGGGCACGGTTTTGGGCATGGCGATGACTCGCCGCTGGACCGCACCATCCCCTGGCTGGCCGCCGGGCCGGGCGTTCCCGCCAATGTCACTCTGACCCGGCACATCGACACCTTTGATACTGCCGCCACAGCTTTGCAGGCGTTAAACCTCCCCATTCCCGCTACCTGGGACGGGGAACCCGTTATGGAAATATTTGAATAAGCCGCGTTTTTCTGCTATAAATTCTGCAATGGGCCTTGCCCTGTAACTGAGGGCAAGGCTTTTCTCTTGAAAATAAATCCGGCAACAAAGATGCTTGGCTAGGTTTATAGCGCAAGGTATAATATTAGCCAGATGAAAAGGCAACCTGCGCAATTGCAGGTCTGGCGCTGAAAGGGTGTCACCATGAAGTTAATGAGGCGGTTAATTTTTATAATTTACGTCATTCTGGTTATTGGCCAGCTATTTAGCCCGCTGGCAGCGGCCCAGGGCGGCCCCGAAGTGCTGGTAGCCGATGTGGACGGGCCGGTTACGCCGGTCATGCTCAGTTTCATTGAGCGAGCCATTGAAGAGGCCGATGTTCGCAATGCCGAGGCTCTTGTAATTCGGCTGAATACGCCGGGCGGAAGCGTCGATTTGACCAAGCAGATTATCCAAACCATCATTGCCTCAGACGTGCCGGTAGTGGTTTATGTTTGGCCGCCGGGCGGCTTTGCGGCCTCGGCGGGAACCTTTATTACCCTGGCCGCTCACGCCGATGCCATGGCCCCCAATACCAGCATTGGCGCGGCCAGCCCAATTGACGGCTCCGGCGCCGAAATTGACGAAACCCTGCGCTCTAAAATTGAAAATATCCTGATAGCCGATATCAAAAGCCTGGCCGAGCGCCGGGGCGATAAAGCCATCGAGTGGGCGCAGCAGGCCATCACCGAGGCCAAAGCCGCCAACGCCCAGGAAGCGCTTGAACTGGGCGTGATTGATTTTATTGCCAAAGATTTGGACGATTTGCTCGACCAACTGGATGGTTTTACGGTGCAGGTCAAAGGCGAGGAAGTTACTTTGAAAACCGGCGATGCCATCGTAACATTTTTTGAAGCCACCGCCCTTGAAGAGTTTTTAAGCATCATTGCCAACCCCAGCATTGCCCTGCTGCTCATCTCTATTGGCAGCCTGGCCATTGTGTATGAAATTATCAATCCGGGCGGCTACATGAGCGGCATTATCGGCGCAATTTTACTGCTGGTTGGTTTGTACGCGGTGGGGCAATTGCCGGTAAATTACGCCGGGCTGGCCCTGATTTTGCTGGCCATCGGCCTGTTTGTGGCCGAACTTTTTACGCCTACCTTTGGGGCGCTCACCGCCGGAGGGCTAATTGCCTTTATATTTGGCTCGCTCATTCTGTTTAATACCCCCGAATTTGCCTACCAGATTCCTATCCCTTCAATTGTGGGTATTGCTGTGTCGATGGCGGCCATTATTGGTTTTGGTATGCGCAAAGTTGTGCAAACCATGAAGATTCAACCGGTTAGCGGCAAAGAGGGCATGATTGGCGCTGTGGGTACGGTAAAAGTTACGCTCGACCCGCAAGGCAGCGTATTGGTGTGGGGCGAGCGCTGGCACGCCACCAGCGACAACGGCGAGACGATTGAGGTAGACCAGCAGGTGCGGGTTACAGACGTAGACGGTTTTAGGATAAAAGTAAAGCGAGTCCAATGAGTTTGTAGAGTTAAATGCCCTTAAAACTCAGGTGGCTCCCTCAGCCTGCCAACCCTATCCCCTGCTCCATAGCCCTGTCAAAATCTCCTATAAATGTCCACCAGTTGGTCAGTAGTCGCCCCCGGTAGCTAATGCCGTTGTTGAGGCCCGGTAAATTCTGCATCCAGTAGATAAACCAGCTCAGGCTATCGCAGTTCCAGCGCTCGCAGTTAAGGCGAATTTTCTGGCCGCCGCCGTCGGGCCGCCAATCTTCAATATCCGTTTCAATATATTTGCGGTTGGCCCAATCGTAATCACGCTCACCGTTGGGCGGGTAGTGCGCCCAACCGCAGCGCCCCTCGCCCGGCCGGCCTACAAATTTATCCCAAAACAGATGCGGGTCAACATGGCGCAGCACCGCCTCAATCTGGTGCATGTGGTCCTCCACCGCCTCAGACACACCGCGCCCGTAATTGTAATGATAAACAGTGTAGCTTTTGCTCAACACCGGCAGGTCGCGCGGGTCGCGGTCGCTATTGCTGATATCGCCGCGCGGCCCGGCCATGTTCGATTCCCACAGGTCAATCACCCCGCCGTGGTAGCCCCACAGCCAAACCTCTTTTACGCCGCGCTCTTCTACCCAATATTTTATATCGACTCGCTCCATAATGGCGTTGTAATCCGTCATCGGTACGTGGTGGCCGGGTTTGGGCCAGGTAGGCAGCGCCTCCAGATACTCAATGGTCTCGACAATTTGGTAGCGCAGACAGGGTTGGGCTAACGGGTCTTTGTAACCGTGATACGCGCTGCCTGTTTCCAACGCTTGAATCACCCGCCCGGTGGTTTTGGTGGTGTGCCGCCGAATTTCTGCCAGCGGCGCGCCAACATCGCCGGTGATGGTGCGGTTGAGGCGACCATCGGCCACCGGAAAATAACTGATAACCAGCGTGGGAATGGTCCAGGCGTCAGCAGGATAGGTCAGCGGGCGGGCCGGCGGCCGGATTGAAGGGATGAATAAATTTTTGAACTTATCAAAAATGCCCATTTTTGGATGTCACCCATAAATTTTTTTTGCAGCATAGAAGACAGATGCTGCCGTGTCAAAATAAAGTATGGATTGCTCTGACAGGCTACTCGTTATTGTGGCGTTGGCAAAGCGACGCCTGATTGACCAACATCTTTTATTACCCATGTTATAATCAAAAACAAACAGATATTCAGCCCGGTGCGTGGCCCAACGCCGCGCTCTTTTTATGGGAGTGCGGCAGTCCCTTTGCCTTCGGCGGCAACGAGAATGAAAATGGAGTCCAAACCTTGGTTTGGCAAAGCTAGCTCTGGCCCCCTATTTACAGAGGAGATTGTATTATGAAGCAACATCGCTGGTTTTTAGGCGTAATTTTAATCAGCGCGATCATTTTCATCGCCGGCTTGACCGCCTGGGTCCAGCCCAGCCGCGCCACCCTGCCCGCGCCGCGCCCCACCACCTCCGCCGGCGATTTCAGCTACCACCCTTCGCCCGATAGCCGCTGGACAGCCATTATCAACCAGACCGCCGGCAGCCTCGATTTGCGCCGCCAGGTTGATGGCAAAATCAGCAACATCCTGCCGCCGGGCAGTACCGTTAGCGGCATCAGTTGGTCGCCCGACAGCCAGCGACTGCTCATTGTGCGTAATAACTGGGCTTTTGCCAAGGCGCGTGATGAAGGCTTTACCGCCGTTGGCCCTATCGAAATCTGGCAGGTAGACATTCAAGGCCCTGCCGTTCAGCCGGCCCGCCTGGCTTTTCAATCATCCGCAATGCCGCAAAGCGATGACGTAGAGCAAATTGTGTTGGGCGACTGGTCGCCCGACAGCCGTCGCCTGCTGTTTTGGCTTGGTCCCCTGGGGGCCTCCATTCAGGCCGACGGGTTGATGCCTTACGTGCTGAATATTGAAATCGGGCAGGCCAGCCGCGTGGCTGATTGGGCGCTGCTCAACCCGCGCTACCATAGTTGGTCGCCCGATGGCGCAAAACTGGCTATAACCGCCGGAGACTATCGCTCGGCCCAGGTTAACAAATGGCTCAACATTTTTGATACCGCCACCGGGCAGGTCGTCACCGTCATCTCCCAAACCGAGCAAATTCCCGGCATTGTCGCCTGGTCGCCGCAGGGCAATTTAATTGCTTACGCCGCCGTGCCCGCCGGCCAAACCGGCCAGGAATGGGCCGATTTGATGACCTGGGACAACCCGGCCATCGCTGGCCGGCGCATCTACCTGCTTGACCCCGCCACCGGCCAATCGCGCCGGCTCAATCAGGTCGACAGCTTTCAAGACGCTCCCGTGTGGAGCAACGATGGCGCGGTATTGTACTACGCGGAGCAAAACGGTGAAGAATTGCAGCTTATGGCCGCCGACCCAACCTCTGGCCTGGCCGACCCGGTTGAAGGCGCGGCCATTCCTCTGCCGGAAGTTGCGGGGTACTACGGCCAGTGGCAGTACGATTTTTTGCTGGAGCAACGGCCCGGCGGGCAGCTGCCGCTTGAGGTTGCGCCCCAGGCTCAGGCCACACCCGGCCCCGAAGACCAGGAGATTCTTGAATTTATCTTTCAAAGTCACCGGCCCCAATTGGGCACGCTCACCGATGATTTTCTGCAAAGCCTGCGCGCCGGCCACTTTACCGATTTCACTCGCCAAAATATTGACCTCACCGGCGACGGCCAGCCGGAGATAGTAGTAATCGGCCGGCCCGATACTTTTTACCTGTTTGCGGCCATTCTCAACCGCGATACCGCCGGAAATCTACGCGAGCTATTTTTTGCCGACAATGTAGAAGGCAAATACCAGGGCCAGGTGCGGGCCTCGGTGCAAAACCGGCGGCTGGTGCTGGATTTTTTGACCGCCACCGGCGGCACCGGCTATCTGGTTGCCACCTGGGAACAGCGGTGGGTAGAGTGCAACCTCCGGCGTTGCAACCAGGTCTGGGCCGGCCCGCTGATTATGGCCGAACGGATTGCCAACTGGCAAATTGAGCGGAACTTCGCCATCGCCCAGGTTGAGCAAACAACGCCCAACACGCTAACGGTTACAACCCAACGCTTCGGCTGGCGGGCGCCGCTGTTTTTGGATGCCGCCACTCCCAACGATGCTCGCCGCTTTGTGGGGCCGGATACGGTTGACGCCTACCGGCGCAGCGGGTCGGGCCAACCTTACCGGCTGGAGCGCCGCACCGAAACCGCGCCGGGGTTGGAGATAACGCGCCAATTCAGCCAGCAAACAGCCGAAACCAACCGGCTGCTGTGGGAAGCGATGAGCCAGCCGTTTTACCAACCTGACGGCAGCTTTGATAACGACGCCTTTAATCAAACCCTGGCCCAACTGTGGAACCTACCCGCGCCCGACCAGCCCGCAGACCCCACCTGGGGCGTCGCGCCCATCGAGGCCGCTGTAGCCGCCCACACCGGAACTCCCGCTGAGTTGGGGCAACGAGTAGCCGCGCTCGTCGGGGCCAACAGCCAGTTGCAGTGCCGGCTGGTGGCGCAAAGCCAGAACGGGGGCCAGTTTGACCTGTTGGGGCGGGTCGATGTGCCCTGCACCGTCAACTTTACCCGGCTGGCCTGGGCCGACGTAACCGGCGACGGCAGCGACGAACTGCTGCTGCAAACGCTCCTGCCGGATGAATCGGCTCAGGTAGAACGGCTGCACGTTTTTGGCCTCAATAACAACAACCTGACCGAACTGGCCGTGCTGGATGGCTTTATCAACGGCGCAGATGGCGCGGGCATTCGCTGGCAGACAACCGCCGACGGCTTTGTCGTTCAGGCCGGCCTGCCCCTGCTGAACCCCGATGCGTCGCCCTCATTTGATGACATCCGGCTGGAACGTCAATTTGAGAGCTACGTCTGGGACGAGTCAGGCGATTTTACTCTGGTGGAGTAGCCCTGCCCCTTATCGGCATTATCAAAAGGACGACCCCCTTCGATACACGCTCTATGGCGGTATGCGTTACTCCGAATGCCAGTTCGGCTGGCCTCGGTAGTTACCAGATGTTTGACAAACTATCCCCCTCTTCCTATCATGCTGGCATCCCAACTTACGGAGGCCCCTGGTGGCAAAACTGAGCATTGAAGAAGTTGAAACCATCGCCGAACTGGCCAAACTCACCCTCACCGACGCAGAGAAAGTTATGTTTCAGGAGCAGCTATCGGCCATTTTAGATTACGCCGAAAAGCTACAGCAGGTAGATACCACCGGTATCCCCCCCACGGCCAGCGCCATTCCCCTCAAAAATGTGATGCGGCCCGATGTGGTTACGCTCTCGCTGGATAACGAAATCGCCCTGTTCAACGCCCCCGACGTCGAAGCTGGCAGCTTCAAAGTGCGGGCGGTGCTGGATTAAATTGGCAATTTACACTCTGGAGGAATCATTGGAACTCTACTCACTCACCATCCACGAAGCGCGGCAAAAACTCCGCAGCGGCGAGATTACCTCGGTTGAGCTAACCGAAAGTGTGCTGGACCGGATTGATGCCGTTGAAGATAAAATAGGCGCGTTCATTAGCATTCAGCCAGAGTTGGCCCTGCAAATGGCCCGCTTTGCCGATGAGCGCCGGGCCACCGGCGAGGATAATCCGCTGTTGGGTATTCCGCTGGGGATTAAGGACCTGATCATCACTCTCGGCGTGCCGACCACCGCCGGCTCGAAAATTTTGGAAGGATTTATGCCGCCCTTCGACGCAACCGCCGTGGATAAACTGCGCCGGGCCGGAGCCGTATTTGTGGGCAAAACCAACTGCGATGAGTTTGCGATGGGCAGCTCCACCGAATTTTCGGCCTACCATGTAACCCACAACCCCTGGAATCTCAACCGCGTGCCGGGTGGCAGCAGCGGCGGCAGCGCCGCCGCTATTGCCGCCGGCCAGGCGCTGGGCGCGCTGGGCACCGATACCGGCGGCAGTATTCGCCAGCCGGCCTCGTACTGCGGCGTGGTGGGCCTGAAACCCACTTACGGGCGCGTCAGCCGCTACGGGGCCATTGCCTACGGCTCCTCGCTGGACCAGATTGGCCCCTTTGCCAAAGATGTGGAAGACGCGGCCATTTTGCTGGGCGGCATTGCCGGCCACGACCCGCTGGACTCGACCTCGCTAAATGTGCCGGTGCCGGATTACGTAGCAGAAATGAAGCAGGGAAATGATTTGCAAGGTTTGAAGGTGGGCGTCCCCCGTGACTATTTTGTCGAAGGGATGGAAACCGGCGTTGAGGCCGCCGTACGCGCCGCTATTGACAAACTGACAGAACTGGGGGCAGAAATTGTAGACGTGTCGCTGCCCAACACCGGGTACGGTATTGCTGCCTACTACCTGATTGCCACCGCCGAAGCCTCGGCCAACCTGTCCCGCTACGATGGGGTGCGCTACGGGCTGCGGGTTGATGGCGGCGACATGTGGGAAACCTTTCGCCAAACCCGCGAGGCCGGCTTTGGCCCCGAAGCCAAGCGGCGCATCATGCTGGGCACTTACGCCCTTTCAGCCGGTTACTACGATGCCTATTATCTCAAAGCGCAGCAAGTCCGCACCCTGATTCGGCGGGATTTTGAGCGGGCGTTTGAATCGGTTGACGTGCTGGTAGCCGCTACCGTGCCCGGCGTGGCCTTTGAAATTGGCTCAAAGGTTAACGACCCGCTGCAAATGTATTTAATCGACGTGCTGACGGTGATGCTCAACCTGGCCGGGCTGTGCGGTATCTCGGTGCCGTGCGGCTTTTCCAAAGAGTTGCCGGTGGGGCTGCAAATCATCGGCCCTGCTTTGGGCGAGAGCACCATTCTGCGGGTGGCCTACCAATACGAGCAGGCCACAGATTGGCACAGGCAAAAGCCGGAGATTGGTTGATGGTATTGGTAAATAGTAATTGGTAATTAACCCCAACCAATTACTAATCACCATTTACCGATTACCGATTACAGTCCCCCGCTCCTCCCCATAAATCCGCTTGAAATGGCGGTCCGATGCCAGCCCCCCTTTCAATTCGGTGCGGCCGTGGAGCATGCGGTCGTTATCAAAAATAAAAATATCGCCGGGCGACACGTCAACCTGAAAGATGCACTGGTTGACGGCTTCAAAAAAGCGGCGCACCGGCTCGGCGGGGTTATCGAGCATATCATACCGAAAGCGGATGACCGGCTTACCGTTGCGCTCTACCACAATGGGGCCGGTGAGGGGCGCATAATCAATGTGGCTGGGGGTGGGAAATGTTACCGGCTCGGTTTTGAGGTAATTTACATCCTCCTCATCCAGTAAGCTTAGCGCCTGCCAGCCATCGGCCAGTAGAGGAATGCCGCCCCCCGCCGACTCTCTGGAGACGCAAAACATTCCCAAATATTTGGGCGGTTGCCCATGCCAGGTCAAATCGGTGTGCATGTCAAAATGGCCGGTGCCGGCATAAGAGGCCGGCTGGAAACCCGGTTTCGGTTTCAGGTCCATCACCAGCGGCAGACCCAGGTAGGCAATTGGCCGGGCCACAGCAGAGATATATTTTTCCAGCGTTGCGTTCGGCTCATCCAACCCCAGACCTTTGATAACCACATAGCCCGATTTTTCAAGCGCCGTTAATAATTCCATTGACTCAGCCTCCTCAAAACACCATTTTCTCAAATTGAGCCGGTTGCTTTTTGTTGCCGCAATCTGCGCGAGAGTTGCGACCACCACCAAAACAAAATAGTACCGGCTACCAGCATCACCCCCAACAGCCGAAACGTCCAGGTGTAATCCAGCCAATAGATGAGCAGTCCGCCCAAAATTGGCCCCATCACCTTGCCGGCGTTATCCAGCGTGCCAATCAACCCCATGCCGGCGCCCACGTGGCCGCGCTCAATTTGGGTTGATACCAGCGCCACGGTACAAGGAAAAATCAACGCCTGCGCCAGCCCCATCAAGCCGGCCAGCCCCAACAAGCCCAAACCGCTGCCGGGCAGGGTCAAAATGGTCAGCACGACCCCCAACCCGACCATGCCCAGGCCAATAACCCCAATATAGCCCCACCGGTCGCCCAGCCGCCCGCCGGCAGGTTTTAGCGCCAGATGCGCGGCTTCCTGCACGGCAAAAAACAGCCCCGCATAAGCCACGCTCACCCCAATAGAAAGCGCGTAAATGGGCAGAAATGCCCTGACTGCGTAAAGCGCAATATACACATACGCTTCCAGCCCGCCCGATAGCCACACCGCCGGAGAGCGACTGCCCGCTTTGATGGCCTGGATAACCTGTTGGCCCAGCGGGGCGTTGTCGCTTTTGGGGCCGGGTTGGGCAGCCGGCGCGGACTCGCCCAGCAACAGCACCGGTACAAATACCACGCTGCTAAGTAAGCCGATAATCGTAAACACCTGCACCGGGTTGAGGGTCAACAGCAGCCAGCCGGCAACAGCCGGGCCAACAATGTAGCCGGCGCTGCGGGCCATGCCAAACAATCCCAGCTTCTCGGCCCGGCGCGAGGCGGTTTGCTCGGCCACGTAGGCCAGCGTTACCGGCCCGTAGATGGCCGTAGCCAGCCCGTGCACCAGCCGCACCAGCAAAAGCTGTTCCGGGGTATTTACCCAGCGGTAGGTAAATGGCATTACGGCAAAAAAAACCGTGCCCGCAATTAGCCAGCTTCGCCGGCCCGAGCGGTCAGAAAAAACGCCAATGACCGGCTTCAACGCCATGCCGGTTAGCGTGGAAACCGATACGATAAAGCCCAACACTGCGCCGCTGGCCCCCAGCGAGGCCGCAAAAATGGGCAGCAGCGGCGTTTTACCCATCTGGTAGGCCGAGCGGGCAATCAGGTCGGCAAAGGTGATGTAGGCAAAGTTGCGCTGCTGGCTCATAGACGGTGGGCAGAAATTGCCAGGGCCGGCACGTCAGATTGGCGCACCAGTTCATTAAATGCGGCCACGTCGGTGGCTAGCAGATTTTGCCAGGCGGCCAACTGCTCATCTACCTGGGCCGACAGCCATTCAAACACCGCCTGCGATTGCTGCGTAGGCGCAGTATCGGCGCTGCTAACCACGCTGACCAACCCGCCCAGCTTCACATTGAGCCGGGCCGGGTAGTCAAACGGCCGGGCCGGGCGGTAATCCTCGGCGGGCACAATCAATTTGTCTTCCAGGGCGTGCAGTTTTTCTTTGAGTAGTTTGATGGCCTCGGCCACGCTTTGGCTGCCGCTGTGGTTTTCAAGCCGGTGCTGCCAGCCGTCAAGCTGCTGCTTGAGGTCTCTAATGGCGTTGACCGTATCGTGCACCGCCGACAGTTTGTCTCGAATATTGAGCAGCAGGGCAAGCTGCGTCTCCAGGTCGGCCTGGCTGGTGGAGATACGCGGGTCTTTGAATACCTCAAATGATTCGGCCAGCACCTGGTTGCCCACCTGCAATTGCACCTGATAAGCGCCCGGCGCTACCAGCGGTCCCCGCAGGTCGGCCTGGTCTACGGTTTTATCGCCGGGCACTTTAGACGCGCCGGGGTAGCGCAAATCCCACACAAAGCGGTTTACCCCGGCAGCAGCCGGAATCCACGGCCCCTGCTCTGGAGGGGCACCCTCCTTTTTCTCTTTCTGCGGGCTGCCTTCCGGTTGGGGCGGCCTGGGCCGGAACTGCCGGATGGTATTACCCTGGCCGTCCAGAAAAGTCAATGAAATTTCTGTTTTTTCAGCCAGTTCCTGGGGCAGTTGATAGTAAACAATTACTCCGGGCGGGGCGCTTTTGCCTGCATCCAAAAAAGTGCGCTCGGTCAGGCCAAGTTCTGTTTTAATCTGGTTGTAGATGGTCGGCGCGCCAAGGCCAATGTGGTACTCTTTACCTTCGCCCTCAAACCAGGCGCTGGTCAAATCGGGTAGCTGGCGATAGGCCGCGTTGGGCTTGAACAATCTGGCTGCTGACTCGTCGCCGGCGGATGAGTCAAGCTGGTAAAGGGGCGTCAGGTCATCCAAAATCCAAAAGGAGCGGCCATGGGTGCCCACCACCAAATCGTTATCTTTGACCCGCATGTCGTAAATAGGCGCTACCGGCAGGTTGCCTTCCCAGCGCTGCCAGCTTTGGCCATCATCAAATGAAATGTACAGCCCGGTTTCGGCGCCGGCGTAGAGCAGGCCGGGGCGGTGCGGGTCGGCCCGAATGACGCGGGTAAAATCATCAGCGGGGATTCCGGCGGTTATTTTTTGCCAGCTCTGGCCGTAATCTGCGCTTTTGTAGAGGTAGGGCTGAAAGTCGTCAATTTTGTAACGGGTGGCGGCGATGTAAACCGTGTCGGCGCGGTGGGGCGATAGCTCGATGGCGTGAATGTAGGCCCACTCCGGCAGGTCGGGCGGGGTAACGTTGTGCCAGCTCTGGCCGCCATCGCGGGAGAGATGGATTAGCCCGTCGTCGGAGCCGGCCCAAAACAGGCCCGGCTCCAAGGGCGACTCGACCAGAGCGGAGATGGTGCAGTAATGCTCGGCTCCGGTGGTATCTTTGGTAATGGGGCCGCCGGATGGCTCCAGTTTTGCCTTGTCGTTGCGGGTCAAATCGGGGCTAATGGCTTCCCAACTGTGGCCCTGATTGGTGGATTTGAAGACCACGTTGCCGGCGGTATAAAGCACGTTGGCATCGCGCGGGGAGAAGAGTATTGGAAATGTCCAGGGAAAGCGGTATTTGTGCGTTTGGGGAGCCGCGCCAACGGTTGCTTCCGGCCAAACGTTAACCAGTTGAATCTGGCCGGTGCGCAGGTTGTAGCGCTGCAAGGCCGCGCCGCCGCCGGGCGAGCTGCCCACTGCGCCCACGTAACCAATATCCGGGTTTTGGGGGTGGGCCACAATAAAGCCGCTTTCGCCGGTGCCGGCCACCCGGCAATCGGCCCAGGTGATAGCGCCGTGGTTGGTGCGGCTGGGCACGCTGATGCTGGAATTATCCTGCTGGGTGCCGTAAACGTAGTAGGGGTACTGGTTGTCCACGTCGATGCGGTAGAATTGGGCGGTCAACTGGTTATAAATGGTCGTCCAGGTATCGCCGCCGCTGTACGAGATGCAAGCGCCGCCGTCGTTGCCTTCAATCATGCGCTGCGGATTGCGCGGGTCAATCCACAGGTCGTGATTATCGCCGTGGGGGGTGGGGATTTGGGTAAAGCTTTTGCCGCCATCTACCGATTTCCAGGCTTTGAGGTTGAGCACATAAACCGTATCGGGGTCTTGCGGATGGGCGATGACATGGCTGAAGTACCAGGGGCGGTAGCGCAGGTCGGGGTTATCGGTGAGCAGTTGCCAGGTATTGCCGCCATCATCGGAGCGGAAAAAGCCGCCGTGGTCGGCCTCAACCACGGCCCAAATGCGCCCGGTTTGGGCGGGAGACGCGGCCAGCCCAATTTTGCCTTTGATGCCTTTGGGCAGGCCGGGCTTGCCGGTCAACTCTTCCCAGGTGTCGCCGCCATCGGTAGAACGCCACAGGCCGCTTTCCGGCCCGCCGCTGGAGAAATTCCAAAAGCTGCGGCGCACCTGCCAGATACCGGCGTATAAAATGCGCGGGTTACGGGGATCCAGGGTTAAATCAACGGCTCCGGCATTTTCGCTTTTGTACAGAATTTTGTTCCACGTTTTGCCGCCATCAGTAGAGCGAAATACGCCACGTTCCGGGTTGGGGCCAAAGGCGTGGCCCAGGGCGGCCACGTAAACAATATCCGGGTTGTGGGGGTGGACTCGTATTTTGCCAATGTGGCGGGTATCGGCCAGGCCCAGGTGCTGCCAGCTTTGGCCGGCATCGGTGGATTTGTAAACGCCATCGCCGTGGGACACGTCAATACGAATGGTAGCCTCGCCCATGCCGGCGTAGATAACGTTGGGGTCCGATGGAGCCACCGCCAGCGCGCCCACCGAGGCGGTTTTGAAGTAGCCATCGGAGATGTTGCGCCAGGTGGTGCCGGCATCGGTGGTTTTCCAGACGCCGCCGGCGCAGGCGCCAAAATAAAAAACAGCCGGGTTGGCCGGGTCGCCGGCAACAGCTACAACGCGCCCGCCGCGCGGCGGCCCAATACAGCGCCATTCCATAGCTTTGAGTAAGTTTTGTCTGGAAGCGGGTTTGTCAGTTCCCGGGTGGGGTGTTTGAGACATTTTTACTCCTCTGAAAATGAAATCGAGAAGCGGGGGCCTGGGGCGACCGAAGGAAGGTTCCCTCCAAAAATCCCATTTTCGTCATCGGTGGCGCGCTAACGCTTGTGACGGCTCCTCGCTGAGTTAAATGGTAGACAATCATCTAACAAAATTCGGTGGGTGTCAAATTTTTATGATGAATTAGGGGCACAATGATAAGTGAGGCGTGAAACGTGATGCGTATATCATTTCACGCCTCACGCATCAAGAGTCACATTGCTTAAATGGTTTTTTCTCAAGATGTCTAATCAGCCTTTGGTAGCTACATTTCCCAGGTAACATCGCCAAACAAATCGGCGGGGTGTTCGCGCCGGAGGAAGGACTCAAAGGCCGGGCGTTCATCGCCAATGAGAAAAGATGGGCCGTGGCCGGGGAAGCATTCGGTTTCATCGGGCCATTTGAAAACGATGTGGCGCATGGTGTCCAGCGTTTGTTTGAAGTTGTGGGGCGACCATGTTTTGCCCGGCCCGCCTTTGAAAATGGTATCGCCCACAATGGCGCGGTGGTCGGGCAGCATCAGCGTAACCAGGCCGTGGGTGTGGCCGGGGGTATGGATGACGCGCAGATTATGATTGCCCAGGGCAAACGTGTCGCCATTGGCAAACCATTTATCAGCCGCAACCCCCATCGGCGAATCTGCCGGATGCATGTAGACCGGCACATTCAACTGCGCGCGCATTTCGGCCAGCGCGCCAACGTGGTCGTGGTGGGCGTGGGTTAGCAAAATGGCAATGGGCGAGGAGCCTGCCAGCATGCCGGCCAGAGTGTCTGGCTCTGCGCCGGGGTCTATCAACACGCTTTGGCGCGTGTCGGCGCAGATGAGGGCGTAGGTGTTCATTGGCCAGGGGCCAACCGAGGCGGATTTAAGGATAAGTTTTTCAGTCATCATTGACTCCTTTGGATAAAAAGCGACCGCCTTCACCAAATTATGAAGACGGTCGGAGGCGGGGAGGGTGGGATTCGAACCCACGGTCGAGCGTTAACCCGACAACCACTTAGCAGGCGGCCCCAATCGTCCACTCTGGCACCTCCCCGGATTTAATTATCAATTAGCAATTATTTGTTTATTGATAACGGCTTCTGGCGGAGGGAGAGGGATTCGAACCCCCGGAGACCTTGCGGCCTCAGTGGTTTTCAAGACCACCGCAATCGTCCACTCTGCCATCCCTCCAATCTGCAGGGGTTCTTATTGTAGCAAAACAACAGGTGAAAGTCAATTGAGAAAAGCGGCAAACGGCAAGTCTAAATTTACCGGCAGCAAGGCGGGGCGAAAGATATTTTAGGCGCAGATTTCAGGTCTTATTGGGTAGATTTGGCAATAACGGGCAGATAAATTGACCGCCCGCCCGGCGCACCGTTAAACGGCAACCCCAGCCCCAGGCCGGTCAGCGTATCGGAGAAGGTGAGCGTGTAAGTGCCAACCACCGAGCCGGCCACGTTGGTAGCGGTAACGGTGATAACTTGCGGGCCGGTAATCGTCCAGGTAAAGGTGACAACGTTGCTGGCGCTCATAACCGGGCTGGTAATGGGCGGAGCGGGCGTGGGCGAATTGGTGGCTTCCCACACATAGGTGATAGGCAGGGTAGTGGTGAGCGGCAGCGTATTGGCGGTAAAGGTGTAGGTAATGCTGGTAGCGCCGGTAATCATGTTTGTTTCGCTTATGGACACACTGGCGGGCGGCGTTTCGCTATCCAAAATGGTCAGCGTGGCGCTGGTGGGCGCGCCCAGCGTGGCATTGACCGGATTGCTCAATTCGATAATTACGGTTTCGTCAGGTTCATCCAGCGTGTCGGCGGTGATGGCCAGGGTAAAGGTCAGGCTGGTAACGCCGGGGTTAAATGTGAGCGCGCCGGTGGCGGCTGTAAAATCAACGCCGGCGGTGGCCGTGCCGCTAACGGTTGTGCCGTAAGTGATGGTGATGGGCTGCGCGGCCGCGGCGCTGAGCGTCACCGTGATAACTACCGGACCGGCATCTTCTGACACGCTGTAGGCGGGGGAGTCAAATTGAACGGTGGCTACGTCGTCATCCACAATGGTCAGCGTGGCGGTAGGGGCAGCGCCCAGCGTGGCATTGACCGGATTGGCCAACTCGGCGATGACGGTTTCGTCGCCTTCAACCAGGGCGTCATTGGTGATGGGCAGGGTGACGGTAATGGCTGTAGTTCCGGCGGGGAAAACCAGCAGGGTATTGACCGCGGTGTAATCCGCGCCGGCGGTGGCCGTGCCGCTAACGGTAGTGCGCACCGTAACGGTAATGGGCAGGGCGGAAGCGTTGCTGAGCGTGGCTGTCAAAATGGCCTGGCCGGATGGGTCATTCTCGTTGAGGCTGTAGCCGGTTGGGTTAAATTGAACAACAGGTTGCGACTCGTCATCCACAATGGTGAGCGTGGCCGGGGTGGGCGCGCCCAGCGTGGCGTTAACCGGGGCGGCCAGCTCAACTATTACAGTTTCGTTACCTTCAAACAGAAAATCATTGAGTAGGGGGACGGTAAAGGTGATGCTGCTTGTGCCCGCCGGGAAGGTGAGCAAGGTGTTGACCGGCGTAAAATCGAGCGCAGGGGTGGCCGTGCCGCTAACGGTTGTCCGCGCCGTTACCGAAACCGGCTGGCTGGAGAGGTTGCTGAGGGTGGCGGTAATAATCGCCGGCCCGGCATTTTCGCCAACAGAGTAGGCTGCCGCGCTAAATTGAACCGTTGGCTGCGGGTCGTCATTAACAATGGCGCCAATGCCCTGGCTATCGCCAATGATGGCGCTGCCCTGGGTAACGCCTGTTAAATTAACAAAAAAGGTTTCGTTCGGCTCAAACGTGGTATCGCCGTTGATGGTGATGTTGATAACATCTATGGTTGTGCCGGGCGGGTTAAAATTGGCCTGCCCTGTAGCGGCAAGGTAATCGCCGGGGGCGATGGCGGTATTATTGGCCGTGGCGTAGGCCACCCGCACCACCTGTCCGCTGGCGGGCGTGAGGGTAACGGTAAAAACCATGGTGCGCGTGCCGGCGTTGCCCTCGATGATTGAAGCATCGCTGATGGTCAGGGTGGGGGCCGGGTCGTTATCAATAATGGTCAGCGTGGCGGCTGAGGGCGCGCCCAGGCCGGCATTGACCGGCCCGCTCAGGCTCAGGTTGATGGTTTCGCCGGCCTCGTTCAGGGCGTCGTTGTTGATGCCTACAGTAAAGGTAAGGCTGGTGGTACCAGCGTTAAATACCAGCGCGCCGCTGGCGGCGGTGTAGTCGTTACCGGCGGTGGTGGCGGTGCCATCGGCGGTGGCGTAGGTAACGGTGATGGGCCGGGCCGACGGCGCGTTGAGCGTGACCGTAATCACCGCTGCGCCAACATTTTCATTAACGCTGTAGGCGGCGTTGCTGAATTGGACCGTGGCGGCGTCGTTGTCAACAATGGAAAGGACGGCGCTGGTGGGCGTTACGGCCAGCGTGGCGTTAACGGGATTGCTCAGGCTGAGGTTGATGGTTTCGTCCGGCTGCTCGTTGGTGATGATATCATTGGCAATGGCTACGGTAAAGGTAACAGCCGTTGCGCCTGCCGAAAAGACAACATTGCCGCTGGCGCTGGTGTAGTCCAGCGGCGCGGTAGCGGTGCCATCGCTGGTGGCATAGGTGGCAGTGACCACCCGCCCCGAAGGGGCCGAAAGTTGGGCTGTGATGACCGCCAGCCCCACAGTCTCGCTAACGCTGTAGGCGGGGTTGCTAAATTGAACCGTTGGCAGCGGGTCGTCATTGATAATAGTCAGCGTGGCCTGGCTGGGCGCGCCCAATACGCCGTTGCCCGGATTGCTCAACTCCAGCACCACGGTTTCGTCGGCCTCGTTGAGGGCGTCGTTGTTGATGGGCACGTTGAACGTAGCCACCGTGTTACCGGGGGCAAACACTAACACGGTATTGACTGCCGTAAAGTCGCTGCCGGCGGTGGCGGTGCCGCTGATGGTGCTGCGGGCCGTTACCGAGATGGTGGTGGCCGAGGTGGTGGTCAGCGTAGCGGTGATGGTGGCCTGGCCGGAACCGTCGTTTTCGGCGATGCTGTAGGCGGCGCCGGTGAACTGAATTTGGGGCGGCGGCTCGTCGTTGGCAATGGTCAGCGTGGCGGCTGAGGGCGCGCCCAGGTTGGCATTGACCGGCCCGCTCAGGCTCAGGTTGATGGTTTCATCGGCCTCGTGGGTGGAGTCGTTGATGATGGGGATGGTGAAGCTCTGGCCGGTAACGCCCGAAGGGAAAAAGAGCGCGCCGGAAACCGGGGCGTAATCATTATCGGCGGCGGTGGCGGTGCCATCGGCGGTGGCGTAGGTCACAGTGACCGGCTGGGCCGAAACCGCGTTCAGCGTGACGGTAATGGTGGCCTGCCCGCTGCCAATATTTTCGGGAACGCTATAGGTGAGGCTGCTAAATTGAACGCTGACAACATCATTATCAACAATAGTGAGAGTGGTGGTTGGGGGGCCAACCAGCACGGCGTTGACCGGATTGCTCAGTTCAAGTTGGATATCTTCGTCCGGTTCGTTAAACAGTAAATCGGTGATGGTGACGGTAAAGGTGACAGTGGTGCTGCCAACAGGAAAAACAAGCGGCGCAGCGCCGGTGGGGGAGTAGTCACCGTCGGCAAAGCGGGCGGTGATATCGGCGATGGTGCGGGTAACAGTGACCACCCGGCCCGAAGGCACATTTAGCATGGCGGTGATAACGGCGGTGTTGGCGCTTTCGTTTTCGGTGTAAGGGTTGCCGCTAAACTGCACGGCAGGCAGCGGGTCGTTATCAATAATGGTGGCCGTGGCGGTTGCGGGCGCGCCCAGCGTGGCATTGACCGGATTTGCCAGGCTGAGGTTGATGGTTTCGTCATCCTCGTCCAGGGCGTCGTCGCCAATGGGGATGGTGAAAAATCTCAGCGTTGCGCCCGGCGGAAAGGCGAGCGTGCCGGTGAGCGGCGGGGCGTAATCGCCGGTAGCCAGGGTGGCCGTGCCATCGGTGATAACATAAGTAACGGTGACGGTTTGCCCGGAAACGGGGCCAAGCAGTGTGGCTACAAACACCAGGCCGGACCCCTCATTGACCGGATAATTGGTAGTGCTGAAGCGCACCTGCGGCGGCGGGTCGTCATCCACAATGGTTAGCGTGGCGGCCGAGGGCGCGCCCAGCACGGCGTTGGCCGGGGCGCTCAGGCTCAGGTTGATGGTTTCGTTGGCTTCGTCGCGGGTGTCGTTGTTGATGGGGATGGTGAAAGTTGCCGCGGTAGCGCCCGGCAAAAAGGTGAGCGTGCCGCCGGTTGGATTGTAATCGCCATCGGCGCTGGTGGCCGTGCCATCGGCGGTGGCGTAGTTGACATCCACGGTGCGGCCCGAAGCCGTGGAAAGCGTGGCCGTTACAACCGCCAGTCCAACCCCCTCGGCGGCGCTGTAGGTGGGGCTGCTAAATTGAACCGTTGGCAGTGGGTCGTCATCAATAATGGTCAGCAGGGCGGTGGTGGGCGTTACCGGCAGGGTCGCATTGACCGGGTTGCTCAGAATCAGGTTGACGGTTTCGTTATTCTCGTCCAGCGTGTCGTTGTTGATGGTAACGGTAAAGGTTTGGCTCAGGCTGTTGGGCGGAATGACCAGCGTGCCGACCAGCGGGGTGTAATCGGCGGCGGTGGCCGTGCCATTGGTAATGGCGTAGGTTACGTTGATGGTTTGCTCCGAGGTGGTGGAGAGGGTAACGGTGATGGTGGCGCTCCCTGCCGGCTCGTTGACGGTGTAGCCGGGGGCGCTAAATTGAAGCGTGGGTTTGGGGTCGTCATCATTAATGGTGGCCGTGCCAAAGCCGGGCGCGCCGATGGTGGCGCTAACCGGGTTGCCGAGTTGCAAAAAGAAGGTTTCGGGGTCTTCGGCAACGGCATCGCCCAAAACAGCCACGGTAACAACCTGGCTGCTTTGAAACGGTAAAAAGGTAAGGGTGGTGGTGCTCACGGGCGTATAATCAACCCCGGCGGTGGCTGTGCCGTTGGCGGTGGCGTAATCTACGGCCACGGTGTTTTCGCTGGGGGCGGAGAGGGTGATGTCAAAGCTGGCAATTGTTGGGGTGATGCCGGTGCCTTCGGTAACGGTAATGTTGTTGACTTGAATAGTGGGCGGCGGGTCGTCGTCGGTGATGGTGAGGGTGGCGGTAACGGGCGCGCCCAGCGTGGCCCCGATGGGGTTAATCAGGTCTAAGTTGACGGTTTCATCGGCCTCGTCTCTGGGGTCGTTGATGATGGGGATGGCGAAGCTGCGGCTGCCTACGTTGGGCGGAAAGGCCAGCGCGCCAAAGGCAGGCAAATAATCCAGAAACGGAGAGGCAGTGCCGCCGCCCACGGTGCGATGGGTGACGGTGATGGTTCGCTCTGACAGGAAGGAGAGCGTTACCAGAATTGGCGCGGGGCCGGCATTCTCATCAACGGCGTAGGTGGGGCTGGCAAACTGCACGGTGGGCGGCGCTTCGTCATCAATAACAATAAAGCGAGACTCGCGGCTGACCAGGGTAAGGTTGGCGTTGGTGGCGTTGAGCAGGAATAGCGTCAACCCCTCATCATTTTCATAAATACTATCGTCGATAATGGGCACGGTAAAAGAGGCCATGGTGACGCCAATGGGAAAAGTCAGCGTGCCGCTAACTACGGTATAATCAAAGTTGGCCCGCGCCGAATATTCGGTAAAAGGGACATCCTGGTTGGTCTGATAGGTTACGGTCACTACCCTGGTGGCGGCGGGGCCGGTCAGGGTGACGGTGATTACCGCTGTGCCTCCTGTTTCGGCAAAGGTGTAGGTTGGGGCGCTAAAAATCAGGGTAGGCAGGCCGGGGTCGGGCGGCGGCGGCGGCGGCGGCGGCGGGTCTTCTTTGGGTGGCGGCGGCAGTGGCGGCGGCGCGGGCGGCGGCGGCGCGGGCGGCGGCGGTGGTTTTTCCTCTGCGGCAATGGTGGGCGGCGGCGGAGGCTGGGTGGGGCGACTTGCCAGCGTGGGGGTGAGGGTAGGAGTGGGGGTGAGGGTGGGAGTTAAGGTTGGGATACGAGTGGCGGTCGACGCGCCGGCTACCGCGCCGGGGGTGGGCGTAGGCCGGGGCCTGACAATAATCAGCCGTTCCACAAGTTCTTCAATTGGGCCTTGAATGCCGGCGATAATATCGGCGGGGAGGGTTGATTCCGGCGTAGGCTCTTCATTACGAAATGGATTGAGACTACAGGCGCTTATTAGCAGCACGGTAATGCTAATTATAGCAGTGATAATGAGCCGTTTCATAAGGTAAGCCGTAGTCCCTCTAACAGTGTGGAAGGATTCAACCCGGTTTGGCAACCCTGCCAGTAAATCAAGGCCATCTATCATGTCAACGCAGAGGCGGGGTTGGATACGCCCAGCCGGAAATTATAACCCTAGTTGCCCAGGTTCGATTCCGCCTGAGGCGTGGCTTCTGGCTCCGGGGTAGGCGTGGCAATCAAATCGGGCGTGATACGCACCCGGTAGGCTTGCTTGAGCGTCCAGATTTCTGTGCCGGCGGCGGCCTCTACGCCATCTTTATATTTAACCACATAATCATACCGGCCTGCCGGCGGTTCCAGCACCTCGGCCCGGCCCGAAACAATAGTTAAAGTGGTTCCCCAGTTTTGGCCGGTTACGGTTTGGCCTTCAATGGTCATATCGACATCTTCGGCCAGGTCGTTAAAAATTACTACTAACGTAACATTTACCGGCGTAGGCGTAACTGTTGGCGTTGGGGTGGGGGTGGGCGGCGGCGAGGTGGGCGTGGGTGGGGCCAGGGTAGGCACAAACCGGTCTGGCGCAGGGCGGGCTTCTTCTATAAAGAATGTCAGGCGGTCATCGTAAAGGATCATGCTGGTTACGTCAACCGGGCCGCGCCGGAAGGCATCCTGAATGCCGCGATTAATTCCGGCGGAAATGTTATTGGTGATAATGCCCAACGGAACACCGCCAACTCTGGTAATGTAAAACCTGGGTTGTTTGCTGTTTTGAGCCAGCCGCGCGCTCAAGGTAATGTTGATGGGCAGGCTGTTCCATTGGGTCTGGATATGGGCCAGGTCGGGCGGGGTTAAATCTACCTGAATCGGGTCGTCAAAGTAGCTGCCGGCAAGTTCGTTGAATTTTTCAACCAGATACGATTCTTCGTAAACCTGCTCTTTGTTCAAATCGGCAGTAGAAAAAGTCCACACCACGCCATCGCCAATGGTTTGTTCGACCAGTTGGCCCACAATTAAAGAGCCAACAAAAGCAATAATAAAAGCTGCCCCGGCCACCATGGCGGCCAGGGCCAGCGCCAGCCGCGCCGCCAGCCAGCCAAATTTTATCAGGCGTCTTCGGGCCAGATTGGGCAAGATGAGCTTGAGGAATTTTTCCAGGCCGTCTCGTTCGTTTTTGCCCTGTTCAACGGCCTGAACGGCGGCGCTGGCCAAATCGTTGCGGTTAATCAGCGCAAACCAGCGTTCAAAATCGCTATTGTAGAGATGCGTTTGAGCCTCTTTGCGATTTTTCTCGCACAGGTCAACCAGCTCTTCAATGGTGCGGGCAGATTGTCCATTTTTAAAGGTAAACAGCGCCGCGTTTTGCGCGCCCGATACCAGCACTTCGAGCTGCTGTTGCAGTTGCAGCGCCGAGGGGCGGTCGGCCACTTCTGGGGCGGTGGCGCTGGTGATGATTTCTTCGAGCCGTTGGGGCAGCTTGCGGTCGATTTCTCTGATGGCCCCCAACTTGCCGTGCAACTGGTGAATTTTTTGAATATCGAAGCGGCCGCTGTAGCTTTGCAGGGGGTTAACGCCTGTTACCATTTGGTGCAGGGTGACGCCCACAGCGTAAATATCAGAGGCGGGGACGGCCTCGCCAAACCATTGCTCCAAAGGGGCGTAGCCCAGGCTGCCGGCGGCTTTGGTTTCCATGGCTTTGCTCGACCCGGTGAGCGGGTCGACCTTGGCCAGCCCAAAATCAACCAGCCACAGCCGGCCATCCGTACCCAGCAGAATGTTGGCCGGCTTGATATCGCGGTGCATGATCGGCTCCTGGCCGTGGGTGTGCATGTAGTGCAGCGCGCTGCTAATATCGGCGGCGTAACGGGCCGCCTGCCGCCAGGGGATTTTGCCGTTATTCTGCTCAATTTCATCTTTCAGGCTGTGGCCGGCAATGTACTTCATCACCAGGTAGTTGCCGGTTTCATCGGTGAAGTAGTCGTAAATTTCTGGGATGTTCGGGTGGCCCGGATGGTTCAGTTGGACCAGCAGGCTGGCTTCGCGCTCAAAGCTGACGCGCTGTTGCTCTAGCTGCACAGGGGTGCTGCCTTTGCGGGTCAGCATTTGTTTAACCACGCAGACCCGCTTGAGCTTGATATCTTCGGCCAGGTAAACTGCGCCGTAGCCGCCCCGGCCCAGCAGTTTATCCAGCCGGTAACGCTCTTGCAGGGTTTCGCCCAGTTTGAGTTCAAGCTCGATGGCTGAAGCGCCCGGTTGCGATGAGCTTGAGGCGGACCGGCTGGGAATATTGGCCGCTGTGCTTCCATCTGCGGGCATGGCGGTGGTTAAGCCATCTTGCTCTTCGGTAATGGCAAAATGGGCCTTTTGTTGCGTGTTAGGCGAATTGGGCATAGCCATGGTCAGGCCATCGTCGTTAAAGGATTCGACGAATAAATCTTGCCGGGTAATTTTGGCATCGGGCATGGCCATGGTCATGCCCGGTTCGTCGCCGGGGGGTTCAGCGGGGGCGTTAGCCGGCAACTGCGAAATTCTGGCCGCGGGCATGGATAGGGTCATGCCCAGGTCATCGTCGTCTGGAGGCGCTGCCGGGTTATCGGTTTCCGGGCGGGTATTTAAGGGGG
Organism: uncultured Caldilineaceae bacterium; assembly: GCA_964486935.1. GTDB lineage: Bacteria > Chloroflexota > Anaerolineae > 4572-78 > J111 > CAZAPG01. The sequence goes on from CAZAPG010000027.1 coordinate 67,719, forward strand.
GCATTGCCTGGGTAAAGCCCAACTCATCTTCGGTGGGGGATTGGGCGGCTGAATGGCGAGAGGTGGTTGAGCTATCAATATTGTTCAGGCTAAAACCACATTCAGGGCAAAATTGAGATATACGGGGGAGCTTGTCATTTCCGCAGTTTGGGCAGTGGGTAGCCATACTAAATTCCTGTTAGTAAACAGCCGTGCTTCACAAAATTTTCCGTTGAAGTAAAATGGCGTAGAGGACACGAAGCACTTGTGGCGCAAGTTACCCTTCCATTATATCAAAAAATAATAAAAAACAAATGGGAACATGGTTAGGAAATCCACCGATTAGCTAACCGACCTGTAAATTTTGGCAAGGGTTGATTGCGCTTTGTATTTATCTACCCATTTGAGCAGAATAGGGCCAAACAGGGGGAGGCCAAAAAGCCAGGGCACGGTGAGTAAATGCATGATGGTCCAGTAATTCCAGTATTGGCTCAAGGGGCCAACTTTTCCCCAGGCAAAGTCTCGTAGCCACCAGCGCCAAACTACAAAATAATTAATAATGGACAGTTCGGCGGTGAGGCTAAACAGAAAGGTTCGCCAAAAGGTGGCGGGGGTAAAATGCAGCGCCGCAAAGGGAATGAGCCACATGGGATACCAGATTCTAAAGGTGCGGCCAAACATTAGCTGGCTAAAGTAGGCCAAAAACGCGGCGGTAATTAAATTGAGTTTGTTGCGCCACAGTTGCAGCAACAGCCAGGCGTAAAACAAAATAAAAATGTAGCGGCCAATTGTCCGCGGAATAGGCTCGGCGATGGGTTGGGGGATAATCTCTCGCAGCACCATGCGCAGCCCCGAAGCAATGGCAAAGCCCCGGCGGGTAGTGAGCATAGAGGTAACGCCTTGCAGCGTTTGCATCAGAGGGCCAAAGGCGCGGTAAAGCAGATAGGCGCTGGCGATAAATATTAGCCCCACAATTAAGGCTTTGATAAGGCGTTTGCGCCAGATTGGTTCATCCCTGAGCAGAACAATGCCAAACAGCGGCAGAATTAACAGGCCGGTGGCTTTGGCCATGGCCGAAAGCGTGAGCGCCAGCGCCGCTGCCCACCACAAGTTGCGCTGCCACAAAATAATGCCCAACACCATCAACGCCATAAAAATTAAATCGTTGTGGCCATTGCCGGGGCCTTGAATCAAAATAAGCGGATTCCAGGCAAAAAAAGTTAGCGCAACCAGCGAGCTGCTTTTTTCTGGAATTGCCGCCCAGCCGATGAGGGCGGCGCAGGCCAGGTAAGCCAGCAGCACCATCAATTTCAAGCTTACCGAGCCGGGTACCATGTCAACCGCGCCCAGGCGCAGCGGAACCTGCACCAACAGCTCCCACAAGGGGCCGTAGCCCGACACCCAGTTACCAAACTCGCCGGCAAAGGCAATATAAGGGTCATTGGGAAAGGCATTGGGCGGAGTGGTCAAAGGACTGGCTCCATGCACCGCCCAAACCCGGCCCCGCAACACGTATCTAAACAAATCATTCGCTGTAATCGGGTATAGCCAGACCAGGGTGAAACCAAAAAGCAAGCCAAAGGCCAGAATAAACAGTTTGAGACGATTGTAAGTAACCGGCGAAACCTGGTAGATGCGTTTTCCGTCGGGTTGGACAGCCTGGGCGACTGCCTCACCCGCGGCCTGCTGCCTCACAGCCGCCACAATCTTTAACGCCTGCCAAAACAGGTAGTAAAGCAGAAAAATTCCGGCAGTGTAAACCGGCGCAAACCAGCGATAGCCTCGCATCAAAATTTCCAAATCGGCAGCCGGGCCGCCCAGGCGCGTATTGGCAATAAGCGGAAAAGCCACAATATAAATAATGTAAATAATCTGGGTGATAACGCCAATAAATATCAAACGCAACAACCCTTCGGTAAACCGGGAAATGGCGGCGCGTTGTATTGAACTTGCGGGCGCAGTGGCTGATTGTCTCATTTAATTTTGGAAGCACTAAATTTTATTTTTGAAGAAGACCGGCAGAACCCGGGTTTGTCAACGATACCCGATACCCAAAGGGCACAGAAAATAAAAATGTAGCAGGGTCGCAGGCCGCATAATTTTTTCGGCGGTCGTATTTACAGGGAAGGTTAAAAAGATTTTAGCCCAGTTTACAGGTGAGGGCAAGCGTTAAATTTTTTTCAGAAGCGCCAATTCAATCTTCGGTTGCCGATTGTCTGGCAAATTGTTTGACAATCACCCCCGGCTGTGTTACTATCGCCGGTTGTATATGGCTTGCGCTTGTTATTGCTAAGTCTACGATTGACCCATTTGCCACCTCCGCCACCTACCGCGGAGCTTTTTTGTTTAATCGCCATAGAAAGGGACACACGCCAATGAGAACCATCGAATGGGATTACAGCCGCAATCTGGTAAAAATGATTGACCAGCGCAAACTGCCCGCCGTTTTTGAAATAGCCGAATTTACCGATTACCACAAAGTGGCGATGGCCATCAAAGAAATGTACATTCGCGGCGCGCCCGCTATTGGAGCCGCCGCCGGTTTTGGCATGGCTCTGGCTGCCCGGCAAAGTAAAGCCGCCAACCGCGCCGATTTGCTGCGCGATTTGGAAGCAGCCGCCGATGTTTTGCGAGCCTCTCGTCCCACGGCGGTTAACCTGTTTTGGGCCATTGAGCGCAGCCTGCGCGTAGCCACCGACGAAGAACTTGAACACGTTGACGACGTGCGCCAGGCCATTCTAACCGAAGCCCAGCGGCTGGCCGATGAAGATGTTGAAATCAACAAGCGCATGGCCGCCAACGGCGCCGCCCTGGTCAAAGAAGGCGATACCATTTTGCACCACTGCAACACCGGCTCGCTGGCTACGGTAGATTGGGGCACGGCTTTGGGCGTTATCCGCATGGCCAACGAGCAGGGCAAAAATATCCACGTGCTGCTCGATGAAACCCGCCCCCTGCTGCAAGGTTCGCGCCTGTCGGCCTGGGAGTGCGAGCAGTACAACATCCCCTACACCCTCATTGCCGATAACGCCGCCGGTCATTACATGCGCACCGGTCAGGTTGATATTGTTTTTGTTGGCTCCGACCGCACCGCCGCCAACGGCGATGTAGCCAATAAAATTGGCACTTACAAACTGGGCGTGGTCGCCAAAGAAAATGGCATCCCCTTTTTCCCGGTTGTGCCAACCTCTACCGTAGATTTGAATTTGTCCACCGGCGACGATATTCCGATTGAAGAACGGGACCCCAACGAAGTTACCGGCTTAACCCTGTTTGGCCGCGCCGTTGCCCCCCAAGGAGCCAGGGTGGGCAACCCGGCCTTTGATGTGACCCCCAATAAATACGTCACCGGCATTGTTACCGAACACGGCGTGGTTTACCCGCCGTTTTCCATCAATCTGCGCCGGGCCGTGGAAGAGGAACAGGCCAAGGTCGGGCAGAAATTAAAGAAAGAATAAAACAGTCGGTTGGTAATTAGTAAACAGTAATTGGATGGGTTATTTGCGCTATTTGCCAGTTACTAAATTACCATTTACCTTCTGCCAAAATCAGGTAAACATCTTATTATAGCAAATTGTAGGAGATCCATTTTGACAGTTGCCGTTACCGGCTCAATGGCCTTCGATTATATAATGTCCTTTCCGGACTCATTTTCTAACCACATTCTGCCCGATCAAATTGATAAACTTTCGGTCAGTTTTCTGGTCGACTCTATGCGCCGCGAGCGCGGGGGCACCGCCGGCAACATTGCCTACAACCTGGCGCTCATGGAACAATCGGCCCTGCTAATGGCTACGGTGGGGCAGGACGCGCCGGAGTACATTGCCGGCCTGCGCGCGCGGGGCGTCGATACCAGCGGCGTGCTGCAACTGCCCAATGAGTTCACCGCCTCATTCTTTGTCAGCACCGACCAGACCAACAACCAGATAGCCCTGTTTTACACCGGCGCCATGGCCCGGGCCGGGCGCATCAGCTTTGCCGAACAAAATTACGAGCGCATCAAACTGGCTATCATCTCCCCTAATGACCCGTGGGCCATGGTCAAATACGTGCAAGAGTGTCACGATTTGCACATTTCCTACATTTACGACCCCAGCCAGCAAATACCCCGGCTGGAAGCCAAAGATTTAATCAAAGGCATCGAAGGGGCCACTGTGCTGATTGTCAATGATTATGAATTTGAGATGATTAAAAAGAAAACCGGCCTCAGCACCAAAGCCCTGAAAAACAAGGTCGAAACCGTCATCATCACCCAGGGCGAAGAAGGCTCGACCATTTATCACCAGGGCCGGGAAATTGACATTCCGGCTGCGGCTCCCACCCGCATTGCCGAACCTACCGGCGCGGGCGATGCCTACCGGGCCGGCATTATTACCGGCATGATGCGCAACTACCCCTGGGAAGTTACCGGGCGATTAGGCTCGGTGGCCGCCGTTTACGTGTTAGAGCAGCACGGCACCCAGCGGCACACCTTTACCCGCCGCCAGCTTGCCAACCGCTACCGCGAAACCTACGGCGATGCCGCAGAACTGGATGATTTTATTACCTACCATAAAGATGAATAGAGGCAACGGGGCCAATTTCAACCAAATTAATCAGATTACTAGCAGACAGGAGTAAAAATTGAGCAAAAAAGAATTCGACGTAAAAGATCTGAATCTGGCCGAACAGGGGCGCTGGCGCATCGAGTGGGCCTTGAAAGAGATGCCTGTGATGCGCTCGCTCATGGACCGCTTTCACAAAGAGCGCCCGCTGGATGGAGTCAAAATGAGCGGCTGCCTGCACATTACCACCGAAACCGCCAACCTGGCCCGCGCTCTGCAAATTGCCGGCGCAGATATTGTGCTGACCGCCAGCAACCCCCTCAGCACCCAGGATGACACCGCCGCCGCGCTGGTGTCTGCTTTTGAAATCCCCGTCTACGCCATCAAGGGCGAAGACAACGCCACCTACTACCAGCACCTCAACGCCGCGCTCGACCATCGCCCCAACCTGACCATGGACGATGGAGCCGACCTGGTCAGCCTGCTGCACAAAGAGCGCACCGACCAGATTCCCGATATCATCGGCAGCACCGAAGAGACCACCACCGGCATCATCCGCCTGCGGGCCATGGCCGCCGACGGCGCGCTCAAATTCCCGGTTATGGCCGTCAACGATGCCAACACCAAGCACCTGTTCGACAACCGCTACGGCACCGGCCAAAGCACGCTCGACGGCATTATTCGCGCCACCAACATTTTGATGGCCGGCAAAACTTTTGTGGTGGCCGGTTACGGCTGGTGCAGCCGGGGTATTGCCATGCGCGCTCGCGGCCTGGGGGCCAACGTTATTGTGACCGAGATAGACCCGCTCAAAGCCCTTGAAGCCGTGATGGACGGCTTTCGGGTGATGCCCATGCTCGAAGCCGCGCCCCAGGCCGACTTCATCTGCTCCGCTACCGGCGACAAGCACGTGGTCGACCGGCAACATTTTGAGGTCATGAAAGACGGCTGCTGCGTGTCCAACTCCGGTCACTTCAATGTAGAAATCAACATTCCGGCCCTGGAAGCGATGGCCGTTGCCAAGCGCCGGCCCCGCGCCTTTGTTGACGAGTACGAACTGGCCGATGGCCGCAACATCCGCTTGCTGGGCGAAGGCCGGCTGGTCAACCTGGCCGCCGCCGAAGGCCATCCGGCAGCAGTTATGGATATGAGCTTCGCCAACCAGGCCCTGGCCGCCGTTTACGTTTTCAAAAACGGCAAGAATATGGAAAACAAAGTTTACAGCGTGCCCGAAGAAATTGACCGGGAAATTGCCCGCTTTAAGCTAGAGTCAATGGGCGTTAAAATTGACGTGCTCACCCCCGAACAGGAAGCCTACCTGAATAGCTGGGAAGAAGGCACGTAAAAACTTGACGGTTTTTCTTTTGTCGATTATTTGTAGTTCACGCCAGTCTGGCCATACACCGTATTTCGTAACTTGGCACGCTTTGCGCCACAACCAAAAAACTTTAACCACAAAGGGTGCAAAGGATGCACAAAAACCACAGAGAAAAAACATTGTGAACTTTGTGTTAAAAAATTTCGCGTTTGACGCAAATTTGCAGCGCCAACAACGTAAATGGCTTATCTGACGCAATACGAAATACGCAATATAGACCAACAGAGCATTTTGCGGATTACCGGTTAAACAAAGCCGGGGCGAGGTAAAGCAATGAACGACAACAAACTTGAAGAGCCGGCCAATAATAACCTCGAACCCCCTGTTCCCGGTACATCACCCGCTGTCACCTTTCAGGGCAACAATTACGACCTGATGGCCGTGGTGGGTGTCACCTTGGGCGGAGCGGTGCTGCTTTCTTGCTTTACCCTTAATATGGGCTACTACTGCTTGCCTGTAGCGGCCATGGTGCTGGGGGCCATCGGACTGGCGACTGCCAAAGACTCCGTCAACCCCGACCGCACCCGGTTATTATCCTGGTTGAGCATCGGCTCCGGGGCTATTATTCTGGCCCTTATCCTGCTATTTATTGCGCTTTATGTGGTTTTTATCGTCTTTGCCATTGCCGCGGATAGCGGCGGTTTCTAAAACTTAATAAGGAGACAACTTTATGAGCACAACATTTATGTCCTCGCCCAGGCTCTTTTTTACCAGCGAGTCTGTGACCGAGGGCCATCCAGATAAAATTTGCGACCAGATTAGCGATGCCGTTCTCGATGCCATTTACAAAGATGACCCCCACGCCCGCGTGGCCTGCGAAACCGCCATTACCACCGGGCTGGTCTGCGTAATGGGCGAAATTACCACCAAAACCTACGTTGACATTGCCGATATTGCGCGTCAAACCATTAAAGATATTGGCTACACCCGCGCCAAATATGGCTTTGATTACGAAACCTGCGGCGTGATTGTCAGCATTAAAGAACAATCGCCCGATATTGCCATAGGCGTTGACAAAGCTCTGGAAGCGAGAGAAGGCAAACTGGTAGACGACCTGGATACCGGCGCCGGCGACCAGGGTATGATGATTGGCTTTGCCTGCAACGAAACCGAAGAACTTATGCCCCTCAGCATTTCGCTGGCGCACCGGCTGTGCCGCCAACTGGCCGAAGTTCGCAAAAACGGCACCATTGAGTATTTGCGGCCCGACGGCAAAAGCCAGGTGACGGTGGAGTATGCCTACGGCAAACCCAAGCGCGTAGATGCCATTGTTATTTCAACCCAGCACAGCCCCGATGTTCACCAGGACCAGATTCGGGCCGACGTAATTGCCGAAGTCATCCGGCCTGTTGTGCCCCCGGAAATGATTGACGACAACACCAAAATTTACGTCAATCCCACCGGCCGTTTTGTTACCGGCGGCCCCATGGGCGATGCCGGCCTGACCGGCCGCAAAATTATTGTCGATACTTACGGCGGAGTAGCCCGCCACGGCGGCGGCGCGTTTTCCGGCAAAGACCCAACCAAGGTAGACCGCTCGGCGGCCTATATGACCCGCTACATTGCCAAAAACATTGTGGCCGCCGGCCTGGCCGACCGGGTAGAGTTGCAGGTTAGTTACGCTATTGGCGTGGCCCATCCCCTCTCGCTGAATGTGGAAACCTTTGGCACCGGCAAAATCAGCGACGACAGAATTGTCGAGCTGGTGAAAGAGCACTTTGACCTGCGCCCGGCAGCCATTATCAAAAACCTGAACCTGCGCCGGCCCATTTACAAGAAAACCGCCGCTTACGGTCATTTTGGCCGCAACGACCTGGACCTGCCCTGGGAGTGCGCCGACAAAGCCGAGGCTCTAAAAAACGCCGCCGGGCTATAAGCTGCTTTGGGGCAGCAACGACTATAAAACCCGGAGCGTCAAAGTGTACTTTGACACTCGCGCTGTTATCTTCACAACAGAAGACACACCGGGCTATTCGGCGTGGTGTGTCTTTTGTTTTGTGATTCCCACCTGATTTGAAAAGAGGGTCATTTTGCTTCCGGCTGATACTTCTGCGGCGGCTCTGCGGAAGGGGGTCGCTATTTCTACTTGCGGGGCGCTGGCGCTGGGCAGCGGCGTGGTATTTGTGAGATACGCCTATCAGGCCGGCGTGCTGCCCGGGATGGCTATATTTCTGCGCTTTTCTCTGGCGGCGGTTGTATTGGGGCTGTTTCTATGGCTTACTGGCCGCCAGATGCGATTAGCGCGCGAGCGGGCCGTGGCTATTTTTCTGCTGGGTTTTGTGGGCTTTAGCCTGATGGGCATTACCTTTTTTGTGGCGCTCAGTCTGATCCCGGCCTGGCTGGTGGCCCTGATGACCGCCCTCTATCCCCTGTTGACCAATTTGGCAAGCTGGCTTTTTTTAAAAGAGCGGCTGACGCGCTGGCAATGGCTGGCGCTGGCGGCAGTGATTATCGGCGGCGCTTTGCTGTTCATTCGACCGCTGGAGCAGGTGGTCTGGGCCGGGGTAATGTTGATGCTCTTGAATGCCGGGGTTGTAGCGGCCTATCTGCTGGTTGGCCAGCACTGGACCAGAGGCGTGCCGCCCTTAATCAGCGCCGCCTGGACCATTATCGGCGCAGCGGCAGGCACATTTTTATACGCGCTGGTCGTCGGAGAAATCTCAATAAATTTTGCGGCGGTGGGCTGGCTGTGGGCCTTTTGTTTTGCGGTCATCTCAACCGCCTTTGCCATTATGGCCCAATGGTGGGGGGTCAGCTTGATTGGGGCCTCGCGGGTATCTATTATCGGCGCTTTCGAGCCGCTTTCGGCGGTACTGCTGGCTATGCTGGTTTTGGGCGAGCAGTTGACCTGGCCGCAACTTGCCGGCGGGCTGTTTATATTGGCCGGAATGGTGCTGGTGCAGCAGCGCCGCTAAAATTTACTGCGCAGCACCAGCCAGCTAAATACCCCCACCGCTTTCCAGATTCTGCGCCAGCGCCACGGCTCCATTGCCAGCCGGTGCAGCCACTCCAGCCCCAGCCGTTGCAGCCAGAGCGGCGCGCGCCTGGCAGTCTCGGCCAAAAAATCAAACGAGCCGCCAACCCCCATACAGACCGGAATTTGCAGCCGCGCCAGATTGCGGGCAATCCATTTATCCTGGTTGGGCGCGCCGTAAGCCACCAGCAAAATATCGGGCCGGGTGGGCAAAATGCGCTGCACAATGGCCTCATTATCCGCCAGAGCGGGCGAACCGGCATAAATGCCGGCCACCTGCAAGTTGGGATATCGCTGTTTTAATTTGTTGACCGCCCGCGTCGCAACCCCCTCCTGCGCGCCCAAAAAATAAATACGGTACCCCTTTTGGTGCGATAACTCCGCCAGCTTCACCACCAAATCAGAGCCGGCCACCCGCTCCGGCAGGGGAGTGACCCTCAAAAAACGGGCCGCCTTCAACAGGCCGATGCCATCGGGCAGGGCCAGCGCCGCCCGATTGATGATATTCCTAAACGCGGGGTCACGTTGGGCAGTTACCACAAACTCGGGGTTGACAGTGCAGAGCTGGTGCGGCTGCCCACCGGCGATGAATTGCTCAATCAGCGCCAGCGTTTGGGCATTGGTTACGGCGTGGATTTTGACTCCCAAAATAGTGGCGGTGGGGGGGTAACTGGTAATTGGTGACTGGTAATTATCGCCGCTCTCCTCTTCCCCCTCTCTCTTCTCTCTTCCCCCTCCCCCCTTCTCTCCGGCTACTTTCTCCAAAATTTCCATCACCTGTGCGGCTGCCCTGTCCCATGAAAAATGTTTGACTTGCTGAAAGCCGCGCTCAACCAGTTCGCGTCGCAGTTTGGCGTCGATAATTAATTGGGCCAGCCCTTCGGCAATCTCGTCCGGGCGCAGCGGGTCAACCAGCAGGGCGGCGTTGCCGGCCACCTCCGGCAGCGAGGAAACGTTACTGGTGAGCACCGGCGCGCCGCAGGCCATCGCTTCCAGCACCGGCAGGCCAAAGCCCTCGTACAGCGAGGGGAAAACATAGGCCAGCGCGCCGGAGAGCAGGGCCGCTTTGTCCTCATCGGCCACGTAGCCGGGGAAGATAACCCGGCGCTCCACCTGCGGCAGCGCCTGCACTCTGGCAAAAATTTCATTGTACAGCCAGCCTTTTTGCCCGGCAATCACCAGCCGGGGCGGGGTGTCTGCGCCCAGCATTTGCAGGGCCAGGTGGTATGCCTCGATGAGCCGCGCCAGGTTTTTGCGCGGGTGCAGCGTACCCAGGTAGAGCAAATAGTCGCCCTCAATTTGATAGCGCGTTTTGACCTGCCGGATGCGTTCAGCCCCGGTAACGGGGGCCAGCGATTCATCCCGGCCCAGGTAAATCACGCTGACGCGCTGCGGGTCGGCCCGGTAAATGTCAACCAGGTCATTTTTGGTGGCCTGAGAGTCGGCCAGAATATGCCGGGCCAGGCGGCTGTGGCGGCGGGTGCTCCAGTGCAAATACCAGCGGTCAAAGCGGCGATGCGTTTGCGGATAGTGAACGTAGCCCAAATCATGCACGGTAACGACTGCCGGTACCGGGCAATAGAGGGGCAAGACATGCGCCGGCACAAACAGCGCGTCGGGCGGGTGGCGGCGCAGTTCGGCGGCCAGCCGCCAATGAGTCCACAGCCTCGGCCAGGGGATGACTCGTGTTTCCACATGCGGTGAGTCGGGCCAGCCGGCGTGTTGGGGCGGGTGAGGCGTATACAGCCGCAAGCGGCGCTGCGGGCCGCTTAGTTTAGCCAGCGCCTTAATTAGCTCCAGCGAGTAGGTTTCGGTGCCGGTGCGGCGGGCGCGGGCGGCCCGGCTGGCATCAATGCCAATGGTGAGGGCGGTCATGGCTATACTCCTAAAAAACAACGCTCAACCAGATGACCCCCACCAGCAGCGTTGCCAGGGTGATGGGCAGGCCGGCTTTCAGATATTCCATAAACGACAGATGGATGCCGTGCCGCCGGGCGCTTTCGGCCACAATCAGGTTGGCTACAGAGCCGAGCAGAGTCAGATTGCCGGCCAGGGTGGTGGCCATCGCCAAAGTGAGCCAGCTTTGCTGGGGGTTGGGAAACTGGGGCACAATTGGCCGAAACAGGAGCACCGCCGGCACATTAGAAACAAGGTTGCTGAGTATGGCCGATACAACGGTGAGGGCCGCTACATTTTGTTGGGCCAGGGGTTGCATAACGGTAAAAAGCTGACGGCTCAGGCCGGTGTGGTCGAGTGCGCCGGTTACAACAAACAGGCCGGCAAAAAAAACCAGCAGCGCCCAGTCGATTTCGCGGAAAATCCGTTCCGGTTTCAGGCGGCGGGTCACCAGCAGCAGCGAGGCCGCGGCCAGCGCGGCCAGGGGAATGGGCGCGCCCGCGATAAAGGCGATCAGCATTAAGCCGGTGGCCAGCAGGCTTTTTTTGAGCAGAGGCCGGTAGGTGCGAGGCGGAAATTGCGGGCTGCTGGCCAAAGCGGGCGCGGCAAATTCGGCCCGGTAGGTGAGCATAATCACCAGCCAGGCCAATCCCAACCCCACCAGCGCCACCGGAAAAAGATAACCGGTAAAGGTAACAAATGGAATTTGCGAGGCAATACCGATAATCATATTTTGCGGATTGCCGGTAATTGTAGCCACCGAGCCGATGTTGGCCGCTGTGGCCAGGCCAATGAGATAGGGCATCGGGTTGCGGCGCAGCGCCTGGGTAATTTCGGCCACAAAGGGGGTGAAGACCAGCACAATAGTATCGTTGAGGAACAGCGCCGATAATATCCCCGCCGAAAAAATAACCAGGGCCAAAAGCTGGCGCGACGTTCTGGCCCAGCGGATAACCCCGCGGCCAACCTGTCGAAAAAAACCGGCCAGCCGCAAATTAACGTTGATAATCATCATGGCAAACAGCAGCACCAGCGTGTCCAAATCCAGCGAGGCGTAAGCCTGCTCCAGTGAGATTGCGCCGGTGGCAATCAGCGCCGTGCCGCCAACCAGGGCAATAGTGGCCCGGTTCATGCGCATCCAGGGGTAACGGCCCACGGCCACGCCAAAAATAGTGCCAACGATAATCAACAAAGCCAGAACAGTTTGAATCATGGGCCGGGCAGTTAGGTTGAAATCACCAAATCGGGCAGAAATTTTTGCAGAACGGCCACATCCAGCGCGCCGCTTCGCAGCAGGCGCGGCGGGTTGACGCTCAAATCAATAATGGTTGAGGGCTGGGCCAAGGGGCTGGGGCCGCCATCCAGAATCAATGGGATGCGCCCCCCCAACTGCTGGGCCACTTCCTGGGCGGTGCTGGGCGGTGGCTGGCCCGATAGATTGGCGCTGGTTACGGCCAGGGGGCGGCCCAACTCGATGACCAAATCCAGGGCTACGGGGTGGTTGGGAATGCGTACGGCCACGGTTTCTTGCCCGGCGGTTACATCCGGGGGCAGGGCGGCTACTTTGGGCAGCACCACCGTCAGCGCGCCGGGCCAGAATTGCTGCAACAGCGCCCAGGCCCGGTTGGGCACGTTGCGGGCCACCTGGTTGAGGTCGTCAATTTGATAAATGAATACGGGGATGGCTTTGTCGGCGGGCCGGCCTTTAACGGCAAAAAGCTCTCGCACGGCGCTGCGCTCAAAAGCGTTGGCGCCCACGCCGTACAGCGTATCGGTGGGAAAAGCCACCACCTCGCCTTCGTGCAGCAATCGCCGGGCCAGCTTGATGGCTTTGCGGGAATCGGCGGGTAAGATTTGGGCCATGGGTAAATTGTCCTTTATTTGCTTGTTTGACACCACTTTACTTTGAGATAGCGGCGGTGTCAATTTGAAATGGCAGCAGTAAATGGTAACATGTTGGTAAGAATATCTGTTTCACTCTCGTCTGATTAGGCGGGTAGTAACAAGCTGCTCTAATGACATGTTGAATTATTTGACATGCAGCCAATAACCAGGTAATTATTTAACCCCCACAAGGGAACTATAGATACAATAAAGGAGTGATACATTAATGACTGCCCCTATTCATGTTTCTGATAACGAGTTTCAAAACAAAGTGCTTGACTCGCAAACACCCGTAGTGGTTGATTTTTGGGCGCCCTGGTGCGGCCCCTGCCGCATGGTCGCCCCCATTTTAGATGAATTGGCCAAAGAATACGACGGCAAACTGGTGATTGCCAAAGTCAACACCGACGAGAACCCCCAATGGGCCATGAAATACGGTATTCAAAGCATTCCCACCATGCTGTTTGTAAAAAATGGAAAAATTGTAGACCGCATTATCGGCGCGCACCCCAAACCCTCTATTCAACAGCGCGTTGATGCGATGATGAATTAACGTGCCGGCGGTTATTGCTAATCTGCTAAAGTGGATACGAAGTAACCCGGCTTTTGTAATTTTGGGGCTGGCCGTCGTTCTATTTTTTGCGCTGAGAACCAGCCCCACCCAGGATGTCGATTCGCTGGAGGCGCTGGACGCCACCCTCAACAGCGGCCAGCCGGTTGTGCTGGAATTTTACTCAAACCTGTGAGGCACCTGCCTGCTGGCCAAACCTGTCGTTGACAGGATTGAGGAGCAGTTACAGGGCAAAGCCCGGGTGGTGCGGCTGGACATGTTGAGCCGGGTAGGTCGCCAGGCCGCTTCTCGCTATGGCGTGCGGGGTATGCCCACGCTCATGGTGGTTGACGGTCAGGGACAGCCGGTGTACGGCCAGTACGGCATTCCGCTGCCCGGCCAGGTAGTTGAGCAGGTGGACGCGCTGCTGGCGGCCAGGTAGCCGATTAATGTCGTTATAAAATTGAATATTCTCAGGGCCTCTCGCCAGCCGGGAGGCCCTTTTTTATCGGGTCTGTCCAAGATTTTAGAACAGACAGGGGGCGCGGGGGCATCCCCTCGAATCCAGAATTTTAGAAATTCTGGACGCACCTTTTTTATCTGAACAATTGTTCTTATTTGAAAAAGTTGCTATAATTTTGGTACGATGGCTAAACTAAGAACGCGGTATGTATGTCAAGAGTGCGGCAGCACCCAACCCAAGTGGATGGGCCGCTGCCCGGATTGCGGAGAGTGGAACACGCTGATTGAAACGCTGGTGGATACGGATAAATCGGCGGCGGCCACCCCGGCGGCGCGGCAGGCGCTGGTTCAGCGCAATACGCCTCGCCCGCTGGCCCAAATTGAGGCCGACCACTATCAGCGCACCATGTTGCCCATGGAGGAGTTCAACCGGGTGCTGGGCGGCGGGCTGGTGCCCGGTTCGCTGGTGTTAATTGGCGGCGACCCCGGCATTGGCAAAAGCACGCTGCTGCTGCAAATGTCGGCGGGGCTGGCCCAGGGCGGGCAGGTGCTCTACGTGTCGGGCGAGGAAAGCGCCCAGCAAATCAAACTGCGGGCCGACCGGCTGGGGATTGCCAGCGAGCGGCTGTTCATTTTAACTGAAACTAACATGACCGCCATTTTGGAGCACATCAAGCAGATGTCGCCCCAATTTTTGGTGGTCGACTCGATTCAAACCGTTTATCTGGAAGAGCTGCAATCCGCGCCCGGCTCGGTGAGCCAGGTGCGCGAGTGCGCCGCCCGCTTTCAAGAGGTAGCCAAAGGGCAGAATATTCCGGTGTTCTTAATTGGACATGTCACCAAAACCGGGGTGATTGCCGGCCCGCGCGTGCTGGAGCACATTGTTGATACGGTGCTGTATCTGGAAGGCGAGCGATTTCACGCCTACCGGCTGCTGCGCAGCGTGAAAAATCGGTTTGGGGCAACCAACGAGGTGGGCATTTTTGAAATGGGCGATGTGGGCCTGAGCGAAGTGCTCAACCCCAGCGAGGTCTTTTTGGCCGAGCGGCTGCCCAATGCCTCCGGCTCGTCTATTGCGGTGACAATGGAAGGGACGCGCCCGCTGCTGGTTGAGATTCAGGCGCTGGCCAGCACCACCAGTTTTGGCAACCCCCGGCGCACGGCCAACGGGGTGGATATGAACCGGCTGCTGTTATTAATTGCGGTGCTGACCAAGCGGGTCGGCATCCGCATGGGCGACCAGGATGTGTTTGTCAACGTGATTGGCGGGTTGCAAATTAATGAACCGGCCTCGGATTTGGCGGTGGCTACGGCCATCGCCTCCAGCTTTAGAAACCGGCCCGTAGCCGCCGATGTGGCCCTGGTGGGCGAGGTGGGCCTGTCTGGAGAATTGCGGGCCGTAGGCCATTTAGAAACCCGGTTGAAGGAAGCCGCCAAGCTGGGCTTCAAACGCTGCATCTTGCCGGCCTCTAGCCAGCTCAAGCAAATCAAATCGCCGCCGTTGGCCCTGGTGCAGGCTCGCTCGCTGGGCGAGGCGCTGGACACAGCCTTGATTTAACAATGCAAACGCTTTGACATTTTATGTCAGTCGTGTTACTATCCCGTAAAATTTACAGTTTTATTTGTTATTATTTATCCCTGCCCTGATAGCCTTATTTATTGTTAGCCGTTTTTATTGGCCCGATATTTAATTACAGGCATTAATTTGTTGCTTTTGCAAATTTTTGTTAAAAACTCTGCTTATTGATCAAACTCATGATAGAGAGTGTCAAATTGCTATCCTGTTATTCACATAGTAGTTTGGGTTTTTTCTGACATACAATAAGCGGAATCTTTACTAATTCAGTTTTTCAAGGGTTGAAAAACTGGCTGGCGTATCGAGTTGGGTTTAGGGTTAGCCGGGCTAACAATAAACCGGGACTATTGGGCGGGTGTACCTAGAGTGCAATCGCCTTTTTTATTTTATTCTGGCCAGCTAGCCAGCAGAAACGAATAGGTGGCATGAGCGTAGAGTTTGTTTTTAGGTTGGTAGGGATGGTTGTGTTTGCCATGATTGGCGCGCAATCTCGCCATTTGTTTCAACCCAATAACCCGCAAGAGTCGGCCCGGTTGATTATTGTGTTGACCCTGGCCGGCGCAGCGCTGGGCTTGTTGATTGCGCCATATATTACCACCCGCCCCTTTTTTTTAGCGCAATCCAAATTAAAGCAAATACCGGCTTCCAAGTTGATTTCGGGGGTGATTGGCCTGGCAATTGGCCTGGCGGTAGCGGCGCTGCTGTATCCTTCGCTCTCTACCCTGCCGGGTAATTATGGCAGTGTTCTGCCGATTGTGGTCAGCATAATTTTTGGCTACATTGGCATGGCGGTCATGGTTATGCGTCAAAATGACATTTTTAACCTGATTGGCCCCCGGATTGTGGCCGGCGCCCCCTTTGGAAGTTTGAGACGCGCCCTCAAAGATGAAGCGCTGCTGCTGGACACCAGCGTAATTATTGACGGCCGAATTGCCGATGTAAGCAAAACCGGCTTTATCCGCAGCACCATGCTGGTGCCCGGCTTTGTGCTGAATGAAATTCAATATATTGCCGACTCGCCGGAGCCGCTGCGCCGCAACCGGGGCCGGCGCGGGCTGGAGGTGCTCAAACAATTGCAGGAAGAGTCGATGGCGCCGGTGCAAATTACCGACCTGGATATTGAAGGTGTTAAAGGCGCAGACGATAAGTTGGTGATGTTAGCCAAACAGCTAGATTGTCCCATTGTTACCAATGATTTTAACCTTAACAGCGTGGCCAAACTGCAAGGGGTTGTTGTTTTAAATATCAATGAACTGGCTAACGCCGTAAAAACCGTAATTTTGCCCGGCGAGACAATTGGCGTTAAAATCATTCAGGAAGGCAAAGAAAGAGACCAGGGGGTGGCTTACCTCAACGATGGCACCATGATTGTGGTGGAAAATGGTCGAGATTATTTAGACCAGAGCGTTAACGTAACCGTTACCAAAGTGCTGCAAACCAACGCCGGCAGAATGATTTTTGCCAGAATGGAAGAATAAGCATGTCGCTAAGGGTTTACAACTATCTTAGTCGTCAAGAAGAGCAATTTGTGCCGCTGCATCAGGGGTTTGTGGGCATGTATGTTTGCGGCCCCACGGTTTATGGCGACGCCCACCTGGGCCACGCCAAAGCCTACGTTACGTTTGATGTCGTGCATCGCTATTTTGAATACCTGGGGTACAAAGTGCGCTACGTGCAAAACATTACCGATGTGGGCCACCTGGTAGGCGATGGCGATGTGGGCGAGGATAAAATTGGCCGGCAGGCCCGGCTGGAGCGGGTTGAACCCATGGAAATAGTTGAAAGCTACACCCGCAACTATTTTAGGGATATGGACCTGCTCAACATCATCCGGCCCGATATTTCGCCCCGCGCCAGCGGCCACGTGCCAGAGCAAATTGAACTGGCCCAGGAACTCATAAACAAAGGCCACGCCTACGTCAGCAACGGCAACGTTTACTTTTCGGTGCCCAGCTGGCCCGATTACGGCAAACTCTCCCGGCGCAAAATAGACGACCTGGAAGAGGGCGCGCGGCTGGAAGTATCAACCGACAAACGAGACCCCCGCGATTTTGCGGTGTGGCGCGCCGCCGAACCGGGACACCTCATGCAGTGGAATAGCCCCTGGGGGGCCGGCTTTCCCGGCTGGCACGCCGAATGTACGGTAATGGCCCGCAAATATCTGGGCCTGCCGTTTGACATTCACGGCGGCGGGTTGGAAAACATCTTCCCCCACAACGAGAGCGAAATTGCCCAATGCGAGGCCGCCTACGGCCAGGAATTTGCTCGCTACTGGCTGCTCAACAACATGGTTACAATTGACGGCGTAAAAATGGGCAAAAGTTTGGGCAACTCGCTGACTATTCAGCAGGTGCTCACCGGCGACCACCCGCGCCTCTCGCAGCCCTACGCGCCGCTGGCCCTGCGCTACTTCATCTTGACCAGCCACTATCGCCAAACCAGCGATTTTACCGACGAGGCGCTCAGTAGCGCCGCCAGAGGCTACGAGCGACTGATGGGCGCGGTGGCTACAGTGCGGCAAATGCTGCCCAAAGCCCCGACCGGTTCCGTTGACGCCGAATTTGAGCAGGTGATTGCCCAACACCAAAGCCGTTTTGAAGAAGCCATGAACAGCGATTTCAACACGCCCCAGGCGCTGGCGGCCCTGTTTGATTTTAACCGGGCCGTCAATACCCTCATCAATGGCGACCGGCCGGTATCGCAGGCAACGCTGGCGGCCATCGACGCAACCTACCGAACCCTGGGGGGCGATATCCTGGGCATCATCCCGGCTGAATTTACCGGCTCAGATGGGTCAACCGCCGGGCTTGATGAGTCGCTGATTCAAATTTTGGTGGATATTCGCGCTGCCGCCCGCAAAAATAAAGATTACGCCACCGGCGATGCCATCCGCAACCGGCTGGCCGACATCGGCGTTATTTTAGAAGACAAGCCCGACGGCACCGTTTGGAAAATTAGCCGTTAAACCCCATGAGCGAAATTATTTACGGACGCAACGCCGCCCGCGAGTGCCTTCGCGCGCGGCGGCGTCATGTTCATCAGGTGCTGCTGGCCGACAAGTTGCAACCGGCGCCAATCATCAATGAAATTGTCCAACTGGCCGGGCAGTCAAACATTCCGGTTGAAACCGTTGGCCGCCCAAAGCTGGATAATCTGGCTAATAATCATCAGGGCGTTGCCCTGCGGACAGGCCGCTACCCCACCGTAACCGTTGACGAGATTCTTCGGCGGGCCAACAAACAGGGAGAGCCGTCTTTTATTGTGGCGCTGGACCATATTGAAGACCCCCACAATTTGGGGGCAATTCTGCGCACCGCCGAGGTGGTGGGCGTGCATGGCGTTATTATCCCCAGGCAGCGGGCGGTTGGCATAACGCCGGCGGTGGTCAGCGCCTCGGCCGGGGCCGCCGAGCATATGTGGGTAGCCGAAGTGCCCAACCTGACCCAGACTCTCAACAACCTGAAGCAGCAAAACATCTGGATTGCGGGGCTGGAAAATGAACCATCGGCGATGATGTATGCTCAAGCCAATTTAAGCGGGGCCGTGGCGCTGGTAATTGGCAGCGAGGGCCAGGGCATGAGCCGGCTGGTCAAAGAAACGTGCGATTTTTTGGTTAAGCTGCCCATGCGCGGCCACATCGAGTCGCTAAACGCTTCGGTGGCCGGCGGGTTGCTGCTGTATGAAATTTGGCGCGCCCGGCAATTTGTCTAACCAAGCTTAAAAATTGGGCGGTCAATTTGACTCTTGCGTAGTTATCAGTATACTTGATTTTTGCTGCACGGCGCAATGCGTCGTGTTTTTAAATTAAATATGGAGGGGTGCCCGAGTGGTTAAAGGGGACTGACTGTAAATCAGTTGGCTAGGCCTACGGCGGTTCGAATCCGTCCCCCTCCACTAACCTAAACAGTGAGAGCAGTCTCACTGTTTATTTTCCGAAAATCCATTAATATCAGGAAAAAGAACGAAGGGAAATACACATGGCCAAAGAGCAATTTGTGAGAGATAAACCGCATGTGAACGTGGGGACGATAGGACACGTAGACCATGGCAAAACGACGCTGACGG
>CAZAPG010000028.1:0-18184 GCA_964486935.1 uncultured Caldilineaceae bacterium
CTTTTTCATTAATATTTTTTTCGCTACTGGTGCTGGTTTAGTTTAATCAAAACACTTGGTACTTAACCTGGCGATCCAAGCTCTGAAACGGTCTTTTGACCTAATGACAATCGATCTACCAGGTCCATAACCTATTCTATATCAGTTGCGTTATCATACTAATGACATAATCGTTATTTGAAAAGTATTGCTTCTAAGGGACAACTCGATGATACAAAGCCAATTGGTTATAAACAAAAGCGAAGTTGTGGTTGAAAACGGGCTGGTGACCGCCATGCACCCGCTGGCCGCGGAAGCGGGCGTCGAAATTTTGCAGCAGGGCGGCAATGCCGCCGACGCCGCTGTAGCCGTGGCCTTCGCTGTGGGCGTGGTTGAGCCGTTTATGAGCGGCCTGGGTGGGGCGGCTTACGTGGTGGCGCATCAGTCCGCTACCGGACGGACTATAACGCTGGATGGCTGTGTGCAGGCGCCGCAGGCCGCCCGGCCGGATATGTTTGAGCTGCTGCCGGCCGGGGCCAAAGGGTCGGGCGCGTATGGCTGGCGCGGTACCCAGGGCGACGCCGCCGAAACCGGCTATCGCGCGGCAGTGGTGCCGGGGGCGGTCGCTGCCTATACCAAACTGCACCGGTTGCTGGGCCGCCTGCCGCTGGCGCAGGTAATGGCTCCGGCCATCCGGCTGGCCGCCGAGGGTTTTGTGCCCGATTGGTATGTGTTTGCCAACTGCGCCGCCGCGATGGAACGCCTGCGCCAATTTCCCGAAACTATGGCTGTTTTCTACCACGCCGACGGTACGCCGATTCCTTTTCCGGTGAGCCACGATACCAGCATCGCCCCCAAACACGAGCGGCTGGCGCAGCCCGATCTGGCCCGCACTCTGCAACTGATTGCCGAGCAGGGGGCGGACGTTTTCTATCGCGGCGAGATTGGCCGGGCCATTGCCCGGCACATTTCAGCCAACGGCGGACTCATCACCCCGGCGGATATGGCCGGGTATGAAGTGCGCGTCCGCGAGCCGCTGTGGATTGATTATCGGGACAGGCGGATTGCTTTCATCTCGATTAACAGCGGCGGCCCCACGGTGGCCCAGATGTTCAACATTCTGGAAGGGTTCGACCTGCCGGCCCTGAGCCACAACACATCCGCCACCCTCCATTTAATTGCCGAGGCCCAGCGGCTGGCCTTTGCCGACCGCTTTGCCCACCTGGGCGACCCTGATTTTGCGCCCATTCCATTGGCAGGGCTGCAATCCAAAGCTTACGCGGCGGTGCGTCGAGCAGCCATTGATTTGCGCCGTGGCCCCGTGGCCGAGCCGGCGGGCGACCCCTGGCCCTTCCAGCCCGGCGGCAGGCCGGCTCATCTGCCGCCGGCCGGCGGCGGCGACCCGGCGGGGCAGCACACCACTCACCTCACCGTCATCGACCGGGAGCGCAACATCGTTTCGCTCACAGCCTCGCTGGGGCAGTTGTTTGGGTCGGGCGTGGTGGTTCCCGGCACGGGAGTCACTTTAAACAACGGCATGATGTGGTTTGACCCGGAGCCGGGCCACGTCAACTCGATTGGCCCCGGCAAACGCGCCCTGCACGCCGGCACGCCGGCCATTGTGTTTGATGCGCAGGGGCCGTTGCTGGCGGTCGGTTCGCCCGGCGGGCGCAAAGTGCTGACCGCCGTGCAGCAGGTGATTCACAACGTGGTTGATTTTGGCCTGGGCATGCAGGCCGCTGTCAGCGCTCCGCGAATTCATTGCGAAACCGGCGCGATAACCATGGATGCTCGCCTCCCGGCGGAAGTCGTCGAGGCGATGCGGCAGCGGGGTCATCAGGTGGCGCTGCGCGAGGAGCATTTTCTCAGCTCCTACTTTGCCCGGCCCAATGGTATTTTGCTGAGCCGGGAGACCGGCCTGCTGCACAGCGGCGTGGAGCCGTACAAAATGAGTACGGCCATTGGCTATTAGGAGGACAAAATGACCTTTGGACGCTACTACGAGGATTTTGAAATCGGCCAGGTTATCAACCACTACCCCGGCCGCACCATCACCGAGGGCGAGCACATGCAGTTTTGCATGTTGACGATGAACCACCACCCCATCCATATCGACGCCAATTTTGCGGCCCGCACCCAGCACGGGCAGCCGCTGGTGGTTGGCACGCTGGTCTTTAGCGTGGTGGTCGGCATGACCGTGCCCGACATTTCCGGCCACGCCGTGGCCAACCTGGAATACACCGAAGTAAAACATCTTGGCCCCACGTTTCAGGGCGACACGCTGTACGCCCAAACCACGGTGCTGGCCAAGCGCGAGTCCCGCTCCAAACCGGACCGGGGCGTTGTGTCGGTAGAGACGGTGGCCTTTACCCAGCGCCGGGAAAAAGTGTTATCGTTTAAGCGAGCCGCGCTTATCCCCAAGCGGGCCGCCGGGCCGGCGGCGGCCGGGTACAATTTTTGGGAGCCAACTGAGTGAGCCGGGACATCTTGCGCGGCGTCCGCGTGCTGGCGGTCGAGCAGTTTGGGGCCGGGCCATTTGGCACGCTCCACCTGGCCGATTTGGGCGCGGAGGTCATCAAAATAGAGAATCCCAAAGTTGGCGGCGACATCTCTCGCTCGGTGCCGCCCTATACCCTCCCTGGCGACAGCCTTTACTTTCAATCATTCAACCGCAACAAGCGCAGCCTGACCCTGGACTTGAAACAGCCCGCCGGCCAGCGCGTCTTTCATGATTTGGTACGACGCGCCGACGCCGTGTTCAATAATTTGCGCGGCGACCAGCCCCGCAAACTGGGCCTCACCTACGAGCAGTTGAAAGAAGTCAACCCGAAAATTGTCTGCTGCTCACTGAGCGGTTTTGGGCTGGACGGGCCGCGCCATACCGAGCCGGCCTACGATTATCTGATGCAGGCTTACGCCGGCTGGATGAGCCTGACCGGCGACCCGGCCGGCCCGCCCGCCAAAAGCGGCCTGTCGGTGGTAGATTATGCCGGGGGCGCAATTGCCATGGCCGGGTTGTTGGCCGGATTGCTCAATGCCGGGCGCACCGGCCAGGGCTGCGATGTGGATGTCAGCCTGCTGGACACGGCCATTAGCATGCTCAATTATGTGGCCATCTGGACGCTCAACCGCGACTACCACCCCCAACGCCTGCCCAACTCGGCCCACCCGACGCTTACCCCGGCCCAGTTGTTTCAAACCAGAGACGGTTACATAGTGGTCTTCTGCGCCAAAGAGAAATTCTGGCGGGCGCTGGTCGAGGCGCTGGACGCGCCGGAATTGGCCGCCGACCCCCGCTACCAATCCTTTGCCACCCGCTACAAACACCGCGAGGCGCTGGCGGCAGATTTGAAACAGCGATTTTTGACCCGCACCAATGGGGATTGGCTGGCCCGGCTGCGGGGCAGAGTCCCCTGCGCGCCGGTCAACAGCGTGGAAGAGGCGCTGGCAGATGAGCAGGTGCTGGCCCGCAACATGCTTACCCAAGTTGACCACCCCGAATTTGGCCTGCTGAAACAGGTGCGCACGGCCATCAAAGTGCCGGATAGCGTTGACCATCGCCGGGCCGCGCCCGCGTTGGGAGCCGATTCGGATGAGATTCTGCGGGAATTGTTAGGCTACAGCCAGGAACAGATAGAGCTGCTGCGCCAGACAGGCGTAATTTAGGACGACTTCCTTTGCGTAACTTATAAAGCAACAATATTCGTGTAGCCAAATTGCTATAAATACTGCCAGACGCCAAACAGGAGTAACTCCTTGACCCCATCAATCGCTGAATACGGCATTGTGCTATCCAAAGACGTGATGGTTCCCATGCGCGACGGCATCCGGCTGGCGACCGACATCTACCGCCCGGCCCGCGAAGGCGAACCGTTGCCCGGCCCTTTTCCCACCATTCTCTGCCGCACCCCCTACAACAAAGCCGACCGCCGTTACAGCGAACTGGCCGACTTTTTCACCCCGCGCGGCTACGTGACCGTGTTGCAGGACATGCGCGACCGCTACCGCTCCGAGGGCAATGGCAACTATTTTCACACCGCCAACGCCCACGAAGGGCCGGACGGCTACGACACCGTCGAGTGGATTGCGGCCCGGCCCTGGTCCAATGGACGCATTGGCGCAGTGGGTAGTTCTTTTGCGGCGGTGGTGCAGGTCCAAATGGCCCTGGAGCGCCCGCCCCACCTGACCGCCATCTGGCCCGATGTGACCCCCACCAACAACTACCACCACCAGGCCCGCGAGGGTGGGGCCATGCAACTGCACATGTTCTGGGCGCTCTTTGTCCACGCCCAGGACGCCCAGGATATCGCCGATGACCCGGCGGCGCAGGACAAAGTATGGAACGACCTGCGCCACATGCGCCAATTGATTTACCAGACTCCCTTCCAGCCGGGCCAAACCTCGCTGGCGCTGGTCCCCAATTTAGAACAGGCGCTGCTGGCCTACTACCGGCGCGGCGCGTATGATGACTTCTGGGACGAGGAGCGCAACAATTTTGAACGCTGCTTTGACCGCCACGCCGATATCCCCGGTACCTTCAGCGGCGGCTGGTTTGACCCCTACGTCACCGCTATGACCGGTTACTTTGCGGCCATGGCCCGCCAAAACAGCGCCCCCCAACGGCTGATTATCGGCCCGTGGACACATGTCGGCATGCGCGGCGATACCTCCTTTGCCGGCGATGTGGATTTTGGCCGCGCCGGCGTCTGGGGCGTGCGCCGCTACGCCGACAAGCAGTTGCGCTACTTTGACCGCTGGCTGAAAGATGAGCCAACCGGCGTGGAAAACGACCCGCCGGTGCGGATTTTTGTGATGGGCGGCGGCACGGGCCGGCGCACCGCCCAGGGCAAACTGGACCACGGCGGCCGTTGGCGGGCGGAAAATGAGTGGCCGCTGGCCCGCGCCCAATACACCCCCTGCTACCTGCACGCCGATGGCAGCCTTCGCGCCGAGCCGCCGCAGGTTGCGGACGCCTCGCTGAGCTACGATTTTGACCCGAACCACCCCGTGCCGACCATCGGCGGCAACCTGTGCGGCATTATGGAACTGCCCGATGATGGCGGCAATCTGGACCAGATGTGGCGGCGCTTTATGTCGCCCGTGACCCAACTGCGCCACATCGTCACCACCGGCCCGGCCCACCAAAAAGAATCGCCGCAGGTGGAGGGGGCCAGGCCGCCCTACCCGCTGCTGGCCGACCGGCCCGACGTGCTGGTGTTCCAAACTGAGCCGCTGGCCGAAGATATTGAAGTGACCGGCCCCATTACTGTCAGGCTGTGGATTTCATCCTCCGCCCCGGATACTGATTTCACGGCCAAGCTGGTTGATGTCTACCCGACCAACGAGGATTACCCCGGCGGCTACCACATGAACCTGACCGACTCAATTATCCGGGTGCGCTACCGCGACGGCTGGGATAGAGAAGTATTTATGGAACCGGGGCAGGTCTACCCGGTGCAAATCAAGCTGCACCCCACCAGCAACCTGTTCAAAGCCGGCCACCGGATTCGGGTGGACGTGTCCAGCAGCAACTTTCCCCGGCTGGATGTCAACCCCAACACCGGCGAGCCGGTGGGCCGGCACACCCACACCGTCATCGCCCGCAACACCGTGTATTGTGACCGCGAGCGGCCCTCGCATATTGTGCTGCCGGTTATTCCACAAAGTTAGAAAGGGACACCCACAACAATGCCCAAAATTTTAATTGCCGAAGGCAAACAGGAAGTCTCATCCTTTAACCCCGTTGCCAGCCATTACCACGATTTTGACGTGTCGTTTGGCAAAGAGATTATTGACTTCCACCGGGGCGGCCACAAAGAGTTGGGCGGCGCGCTGAGCGTGTTCGACGCCCGCGACGATATCGAACTGGTTCCAACCTACAGCTTTCGGGCCATCACCTCCGGCGGCACGCTGGCCGCCGCCGATTTCAACCGCATCGCCGGCGAGTTTTTGAGCGCCATCAAAGCCGCGCCGCCGGTGGACGCCGTTTACTTTTCGCTGCATGGGGCGATGTCCGCGGAAAACGAGGCTGACCCCGAAGGCTACCTGCTGGCCGAAACCCGCCAGATTCTGGGCGAGTCGATCCCCATCGTCATCTCGCTGGATTTGCACGGCATATTGACCGACCGGATGCTGCAACATATCGACGCGCTGACTGTGTTCCACACCTACCCCCACGTTGATTTTTTTGACACCGGCCTGCGGGCGGCCAACTTGCTGCTTAAAATTCTGGATGAGGGCGTCAAACCGGTTATCGCCAAAGTAAACATCCCGGCGCTGGTGCGCGGCGACGAACTCATCACCGAAACGGGGCTGTTTGGCCAATCCATCCGGGCAGCGCAGGCCATCGAAAAAAGCCCCGGCGGGCTGGCTGCCGGAATGTTCATCGGCAACCCCTTCACCGATGTGCCCGACCTGCGCTCCAACAGTCTTGTCATCACCGCTAACGACCCGGCGCTGGCCAAACGAGAGGCGCTCAGGCTGGCCAACGATTTCTGGCAGGTGCGGGAAAAATTGCAGGCTCCGCTCAAAAGTATCAATGAGGCCATTCAAATTGCCGTTGAAACCGAGGGCGCGGTCATCTTTTCCGATGCCGCCGACGCCACCAGTTCCGGCGCGTCGGGCGACAGCAACGCCATTATGGCCGGCTTGCTGGAAGCCGGTTACAAAGGGCGGGTGCTGCTGCCCATTGTCGACCCGCCGGCGGTGGCAAAAGCCTTTGCCGCCGGCATTGGGGCCGTCATCCAAACGCCCATCGGCGGGGCGCTGGATACGGGCCGCTTCACCCCGGTTACGGTGGAGGCCAAAGTGCGGCTGCTCTCGGATGGCCGCTTCATCAACGAGTCGCACGGCACCCTCTGGAACAGCGGCCCCACGGCGGTGCTGGAAACAGACACAATGACCATTGTGACCACCAGCCGCCCGGTCAGCCTGTACGACCGCTCGCTCTTTTTGGCCCACGGGCAGAACCCCCAAAATTTTGATTTGATTGTGGTCAAATCGCCCCACTGCCAGCGCCAATTTTACGAAGCCTGGGCCGCCCGGTTGGTCAACGTGGACGCGCCCGGCTCCACCAGCGCCAACCTGCGCAGCCTGGGCCACACCCAATGTAAACGCCCCATCTTTCCGCTGGATGAGGGGGTGGTGTTTGAGCCAAGGGTTGATTTGTTTCAGCGGGGCAGTGATGAGTAATTGGTAAGTGGTAATTAGAGATTTCCAAACAATTACCAATTACTATTTACCAATTACGCAAACTGTAGTTTCAAATGACAGGGAGCCAAACGATGAAAATAACCGACATTCGGGCCGTGGGGCTGCGCGGGGCCACCCCGGAAGGCGGCTGGAGCGACGAGCTTCAGCCCGACCACTGCGTGCATACCCTGGTTGCCGTTTTAACCGATGAAGGGCTGACCGGCTTTGGCAGCGTCTTCACCAACGATGGGCTGGTGAAAAGCGCGCTCAAGGTGCTGGAGCCGCTCTACCGGGGCGAGAATGCGCTGGAGCCGGAGCGGGTCAGCGAGAAGCTGCACCAGAATAGTTTCTGGATGGGGCGGGGCGGTACGCTGACCCACGCCATCAGCGGCATTGATATCGCCTTGTGGGATATTTTGGGCCAGGCCACCGGCCAGCCCATTAGCCGATTGCTGGGCGGGCGCTACCGGCAGCGGGTGCGGCCCTACGCCTCGGTGCTGATGCGCGAACCCGACCTGCTGGCCGAACATCTGGTACAGTTGAAAGAGGAAGGGTTTCGGGCCTTTAAAATTGGCTGGGGGCCGTTTGGCCGGGTCAGTAACCAACTGGACGAGGCGATTGTTCGCGCCGCCCGCCAGGCGATTGGCCCGGATTGCTGGCTGATGGTCGATGCCGGGGGCAGCGATGCCTACTGGCCGCAGGGTTACAAATGGGCCTTGCGTACCGCCGAGATGCTGGCCGATTATGCCGTAACCTGGTTTGAGGAACCGCTCAACCCCGACGCGCTGGAAGATTTTGTGGCCCTGCGCCGGGCCGCGCCGGTGCCCATTGCCGGCGGCGAGGTGCTGACCCGGCGGCAATCGTTTCAACCCTGGCTGCAAGCCGGCGCGTTCGATATTGTGCAGCCGGACGTGACCAAAGTGGGCGGCCTCAGTGAGGAGCGGCGCATCGGCTGGCTGGCCCAGGAGAGCGGGGTCAAATTTGTGCCGCACGGCTGGAACACCGCCGTGGGGCTGGCCGCCGACCTGCATCTGGCTGCGGCCTTTGCCAACACCGATTTTGTGGAGTATCTCACCGGCTCGCCCTACATTGATGAGATTGTGGCCGAGTCGTGGCAACTGGACGAGGAGGGAATGTTGCCGATACCCGCCGGGCCGGGCCTGGGCATCAGCCTTAATTTGGAGGCCGTGGCTAAATACAGCGGCGGCGAGAAGCTGGCGTAAAAATTCAACCTTATCAAGGAGCTATCAACTATGTCTATTGACACCCAAATTTTTACCACAATTGATTATGAAAAAGAGGGCAAGCAGATGGGCGCGCTGGATGTGCCCCAATCGACCAACACCTCCGGCTGGCGCACCCAGTATATCCCCATCACGGTGGTTAAAAATGACAGCGGCCCCACCGCATTGTTATTTGGCGGCAATCACGGTGATGAATACGAGGGGCCGGTCGCCCTGCTCAAACTGGCCCGCGTCTTGCAGCCGGAACAGGTGCAGGGGCGGGTCATTATTGTGCCCATGCTCAATCGCCCGGCCATCGAGGCCGGCACGCGCATTTCGCCCATTGATAATGTCAACATGAACCGCGCCTTTCCCGGCGAGCGCAACGGCACCATTACCAGCGTGATTGCCCACTACGTGACCCATTTTCTTTTTCCGCTGGCCGACCTGGTGGTTGACATCCATTCCGGCGGGCGCTCGGCTCATATGCTGCCTTCGGTAAATATGCACAACGTACCCGATAAAAAGCAGATGCAGGCGATGATTGAGGCCGGCCTGGCCTGGGGCGCGCCGTATGTCTTTATCTATCGAGACGTTGGCGGCGAGGGGCTGCTGCCCGGCTACGCCGAAAAGCTGGGCAAGATTACGCTGGGCACGGAAATCGGCAGCGCCTCTCAGTTTGGGGCAGAAATGGTTGCCATCGCCGAACGAGGCGTCAAAAATGTGCTGCGCCAGTTTGGGGTTTTGGAAGGCCGGTTGGAAGCGCCCGGCACGCCGCCGCAGGTGGTGGGCGCAACCGAACTGGGCGACTACATTATGGCCCCGGTTAGCGGCATTTTTGAGCCGTTTTTTGAAATGGGCGACCAGATTGAAGCGGGGCAGGCCATTGGCCAGATACATTCAATTGAAGAGCCATATCGAGAGCCTGCGCCGGTGACGGCGACCACCCACGGGATGCTAATCAGCCGCCGCGCCTTTCCACTCACCCGGCAGGGCGATTGCGTGGCCACCCTGGTGAGACCTTTTGAGCTATCCTGATGATGAATATTTACGAGTCGATAGGCGTCAGACCGATTGTGAATGCAACCGGGGTGTTTACCCGGCTGGGTGGGGCGTTGATGCCCCCGGAAGTGGTGCAGGCCATGGCCGAGGCGGCCAAACAGGGCGTCTGCATGGAAGAGCTGCAATATCGCGCCGGGCTGGTCATTGCCGGAATTACCGGCGCGGAGGCGGCTTATGTAGTTTCCGGGGCGCAGGCCGGGATTGTGCTCTCGATTGCGGCCTGCATTACCGGGCTGGACCCGGCTAAAATGGACCGGCTGCCGGACACTGCCGGGCTAAAGCATCAGGTCATCATGGCCAAAGCGCACCGCAACCATTACGACCACGCGATTGAGGCCGCCGGCGGCAAAATTGTTGAGGTCGGCACGGAAGATGCCTGCCGGCCGGACCAGTTGGAAGCGGCTATCAATCAGCAGACCGCCGCCATCTTTTTTTTGCCCGACTGGCCCCAAGGCGGCCTCTCGCTGGCGGCGGCGGTTGAAATTGGCCGAAAACACCGGATACCGGTTGTGGTCGATGGGGCGGGCCGGCTGGATGTGCCGGAAAATTTGCGCCGGTATGTGGCCAGTGGGGCGGATTTGGTGATATTTAGCGGCGGCAAGTTCATCCGGGGGCCGCAGGCTTCCGGCTTTATCTGCGGCCGCCGCGAGTTGATTTCGGCCATTGCCTGGCAGCACCTTGATATGGATGTCACTCCCTCGGTTTGGGCCGCGCCGAGGGATCTGCTGGCGGTTGAAGAGATGCCATTCATCCCCCGGCAGGGCATCGGCCGGGGTTACAAGGCCGGCAAAGAAGAAATTATGGGGCTGGTGACCGCGCTGCGCCTGTTTGTCAACCGTGACCACGCCGCCGACCGGGCTATATGGGAGCGGCGGTTGCGCGAGATTATTGACGGGCTGGCCGGCGCGCCTCACGTGCAGGCCGAGTTTCTGGCGGCGGGAGATTTTCACACCGGCCTGCCTTATGCCCGCATCCGCCTGGATGAGCCGGCGTTGGGCATGGACGCCTACGAATTTACCCGCAAACTGGCCCAGGGCGATCCGCCCATTCACCCCAGCGACAGGGAACTGGCTCAGGGAGCGCTGTTGATTAATCCATTTTGTCTGCTGGATGGCGACGAGGCCAAAATTGTCCAACGGGTGAAAGAAATTATCACGGTTGAGTCTGGTTACTAATCTACCACTTCCTGGGCAATTACCAGCATGGTGTCCCCCTTTTTGATGGGGGCCTTGAAGGGCTGCACCAGAATGTAGCCGTCACGCGGGGCGCGCACCTCCAGCGCCGGGCTGCCGACTCGTTCAAAATCGTACAGGCGACCCACCGGTTGGCCCTGCTTGACGGCGCTGCCAACTTTAAAAACCGGTTCAAACACGCCGGTGAAGGGGGCGGGGACATAATTTTCCAGGGCCACGGCCTCAACCAGTTTAGGGGGCGAGCCGCGTTCCGGGTCAACTTTAACAATTTCGCCGGGCAAAACGCCGTAGTGACGCAGCACATTTTTAATGCCGTGGTAGGCGTGCCGCAAGCCCTGGTGCAACACCCCTTCGGAGTGGCCAAACTCGCCGCCGATGGTCACTTTGCCCAGCGCTTCGGCCTCTTCGGTCAGCAGGCCGCTGCCCATATCGCTGGAGTAGATGAATACAAAGGGCGTGTCAAACAGGCTGGCCACCACTTTCATTTCTTTATATTGCCGGGGGTCGGAAATCTGGTGAAATGAGGAACAGATGGCAAAATCGACGCCCCGGCCGGCGGCGTGAATATCGAGCACAACGTCAACCAGCGGAAAAATGCGGCTG
The DNA here is from genome assembly GCA_964486935.1 of uncultured Caldilineaceae bacterium. Classification (GTDB taxonomy): domain Bacteria; phylum Chloroflexota; class Anaerolineae; order 4572-78; family J111; genus CAZAPG01. The sequence goes on from CAZAPG010000028.1 coordinate 11,252, forward strand.
GTAACAAAATGGGCAATGCGGTAAGTCAGCGTGCCTCTGGCGTTGCCGGGAAAGGCGCGGTTCAGATTCACCCCATCCATTCGCGACTCGCGGGTACCGCTGATGCAGGCCGGGGTGTTGAGTCGCGGCATCAAAATGACCCGCCCGCTGATTTGAGCCGGGTCCAGCTCGTGCATCAGCCGCCACACGGCTAGCTGGCCTTCGTACTCGTTGCCGTGGGTGCCGCCAAAGCAAACCACGCTCTTGCCCGGCCCGGCTGCGCCGTTGATGACCGTCAGCGGCGCCAGCGCGTTGCCCCAGGTGCCATCGTAATGAAAGGCAACTTCGTACATGCTTTTGCCGGGGCGGTCAAAATCAATGGTGTTGTGATCGTGAACAATTGTAACTTCGGTTTCTGTTGTCATCATTCCTCCAGATTCACTATTGTTTAACCAATCATTTCCAGCGCGTCCTTTTATCAACCGGCCAACTCGCGCAGCAGGGTTAAACTTTCATCGACCACAATGCCGGCGGCGTCGGGGCTAAACGGGGTGATTTCTACCTCGTAGCCGCCCAAGGGGTAAGCCTCCGGCATGGGGATGTAGGCCCAGCCGATGTTGGAATAACCACAGAAGAGGGTGTGCTTAAACGGCGAATTTTGCTTGACCTGCTGCCCAATCTCCACAAACGGCTCGCCCGGCATCCCGAACAGGGCAATCTCGCTGCCAATGGCAAATACCTGGGCTTCAAAAGTGCGATGAGTCTGGCCGCTCAACTCGCGGGCAATTTGCGCCCGCATTTTGGCGCGTTTAGCCGACATGGTTTCCTGAATAATCTCGGCCTCGCTGCCGCCGGTGGCCCGTAACTCATCCAGCCGATTAACGTGGGCCAACACGTCGGCCTCCAGTTTCTCCGGCGCAGGCAGCTCTTTAATAGGCAGTTGCATGGGGCGCACGCCGACCCGCAGGCTGAGGTCCGGGTCTGGCAGGGGAGTGTCTTCATAAATAGCCAGCGGCGCGCCCGATTCCAGCGTGCCGGCGTACTTTTCCTGCCGGGCCGGCAGTTCAATTTCCCACCAAATTTTGCCGGCTTCGTGGCCCAAAATCTGCCCCAGCCGTTTGTACTCGTGCAGGCCGTGGCGCGCGCCGCCCCGCACCGGGCCAATGTTGCCGGTCGCCCCCTGCAAAAAGAGACAGGTCGCGCCGGTAGCCTGTTCAACCACGCGCTTGACCACGCCCGGATAGTCGGGCGTGACCAGTTGAGCATCGGGGCCAACGGTAATGGGGTGGCAGGCGTAGTTGACAATGGCGGCCAGCGGCTCGCCGGCCAGCGTGTCAATACGAACCACTTTGACCTCGTGGTCTACCGGCCCCTGCCAGTTGCGGCCCACCACCACCGCGCCATCTTCCGGGCGTTGAAAGCGGCGGTTGACGTTGATGGCGCAGCTTCCGCTGCCGGCCGCCAGGCGAGCCGGTTTCAGGTTTTGCAGCGCAGCCCAGGCTACGCCCGCAATCCGGTGCGGCAGGCTGCCGTCGTAGGATGGAACCATCTCGGTGCCTTCCTTAATCCACGAGGTCCAGGCCGTACCATTGACCGGACCGGAGTGGGTGTGGGTGTAAGCCAGCCGCACGTGCGAGGCCGGCAGGCCGGTCAATTGCAGTACGGCTTTCTGCACGTCGTAAACTTCCGGCTCCCACAAATAAATCAGGTCGATATCGACAATGACCACGGTCTGGTCGCCGTCGCTCAGGGCCAATGCGGTAGCCCACAGCGGCAGGTCGATGCCGGCGGCGCGCTGGTGAGTCTGCGCGCCCCAGCCGGCGTGAGCAATACCCTGCGGCGGCGTAATGTCAATCCGGGCCACCCCGGCGGAAAGTTGGTTTGTCATGGTTGGTGTTTTCCTTTATTGTTAGGTTTTGGGCTAATTCTTTCAGGTTGGGTGATGATATCACCTAATACCGCCCGTATTTATGCACTTCCTCAGCCATCAACTCGATGTTTTTGAGTTTGGCCTCAAAAATCTGGCCGGCGCAGCGGATGGCGTAACCGCCGCCGGCGGCAGCCTCGTCAATGCAGCGCTGCACTTCCCGGCGCACGTCGTCCGGGTTGTCGCTGGCCAGCACCCGCTCGTTAAAGCCGCCGTACAGAGCTATTCTGTTACCCACGCGCTGCTTGGCGTCGGATAGTTGAATATCGCCGTTGAGCGATTTGGGGGTGAGCGGCTCCAGCACATTCGCCCCGGTATCGGCCATTGGCTCTAAAATGGCAGTCACCCGGCCGCAGTTATGGTAATCTACCAGTACGCCGCCGCGCTGCGCGGCTGCCACCAGCTTCTGGTCGTAGGGCAAAATAAATTCGCGGTAAACCTTTTCCGACAGCCCGACTCCGACCCAGCTTTCATCCAGCAGCAGCACCTTGATGCCGCTTTCCAGCACCCGGTTGAGCAGCTTGAGCAGATAATCGGTCAATTCTGACATGTAGCGATGCAGCCATTCGGGCCGGTCGTAAATGTCCATACTAACCGTGACCAGCCCGCGCAGGGTGCAGGCTTCGTACCAGACGCCGGGGAAGTTGTGCAGCACTAACCCGCGCTGGCCCACTTTGCGTACCAGTTCGGCCAGGGGGCTGATGTCCAGGTGTTGGGGGTCGGGCCGGTAAGCCAGCCGGTCAAGGTCGCTTTCTTCTTTGATTAGATACTCGCTGGTCCATTTCTGGTATCTTTCGCGGCGGTACTCGCTGGTGAGCCGGCCCGCGGGGGTGATGATGGTGCGGCGCACGGTCGGGGCGTCGCCATCCTGCCCGGTAATTTGGGTGTGGACTTGCCACTGCTCAAAGGCTTCCGGTCGCCAGCGGAACAGTCGCCGCGGCCAGTCGATGACTTCATCCTCTAATTCGGAAAAGGTCAGCACAATCGGGTCAAGCCCCAAATTCTCCTGAATTTTGATGATGCTGTTGCCGGGGTCTTCGACAAAACTGTCTAAAAATTGTTTTGGCGCTTGCCCCGTGATTTCATCAAGCAGCCTGAGCGATAGCCAGGTAGCAACCGGCACCCGGTCGGGCGTGCCTCGTTGAAACGCGGTTAGCAGGCGTTCTTGACTGTTCATAATTGCCTCCTCTTGTAAATTGGCCACGCCGGGACAACCGTTGTGGATGCCTGTTTCTTTTTTAGTTGGCCAGAACACCCAGGATTTCTTGCGCATAGCCAAACAGGGCCGGCGCGCCGCCGGTGTGCAGAAAAATTACGGGGGAGAGGGCGGACAGGCTGCCGCTGTGGATGTGGGCCATCAGCCCGGCCATTGCTTTGGAGGTGTAAACCGGGTCGAGCAGAATGCCTTCGGTGCGGGCCATTAATTTGATGGCCTCAAGGCCGGCCGCAGTAGGGATGCCGTACCGCTCGCCGACAAAGCTGTCGTCATTGTCAAAATCCTGGGCGCTTAATCGAATATCCAAATCCAGGCGGGCGGCGGCCTGGTTGGCAATTTGGGCCATCAGTTGTTTGTTGCCGGGTTCATTTTCCAGCGGGTTGAAGCCCCGCACGCGAATCGGGCTGTCCAGATAGGCGAGGCCAAGGGCCAGGCCGGCCTGGGTGGTATCATAAGCGGCCACATACAGATAACCCGGTTCAAGGGCCAGTTGGCGGCACTGGCGCACAATTTCCAGAGCCACCTCGGTGTAGGCGATGGCTTCCAAATCAATGGTATCGGGCTGGCGGGGGATGTAGACTTTTTTGCTGGCGGCCTCCAGCTGTTGCCCGGCCCGGGCAATGGCGGCCTGCTGTTTGGCGCGGTCCCGGTCCTCTAGAATGGTTATCCGCGCGCCAAACAGCCGCTGCAGCAGGTGGTTGCCCTGTATTTCGGTTTTGTCGATAGGGCGCACGGGACGCATAAAGAGATGCAGTTCCAGCCCCAGTTTGGCGCAGGCCGCCGCCATTTGCCGGCAGTAGTTGGATTGCACCGCCGCTCCCGTCACAATAGTGTCGGCCCCTTTATTCAGGGCGTCGGCCAGGGTAAATTCCAGCATGCGCGTTTTGTTGCCGCCGAAGGCCAGGCCGGTTAAATCGTCTCGTTTCATGTAAATGGGGGGACCACCCAGGGTTTGGCTGAATCTGGGCAATAGCTCCAGCGGCGTTGGCCTGACAGCCAATGAGACGCGAGGCAAGCCGGCGATGGCTTGTTCCAGTTGCTGTTCTTTTTCAAGGTTGGTCATATCTGTAAAAATCATCCCCTTTGAGGCTAATAAACTGATTAGTGACGCGGGTTTTTCAATCGGCGCTTAATTCTGTAACTCTGGCGGCAATGGAATCAATTAGCGTTTCCAGGCAGCCCGGCGCTAAAATAGAGGGGTCTTCCTGGTAGATGCCCCGGCCATAACGATCCTTTTCCAGTAAATAGGCTACCTGCAAATCGCCGGCAAGGGGAGAGATGAGCAGGGCCAGGTGAGGAAAGCGGCGGCGCAGTTCAACCTGCAGGGCGCTGTATGGCTCGCCGCCGCAGGTAATCCAAACGGCGTCGCCCATCCGGTGCACCGAGTAATGGTAGGAATAGGTGGTTCCTTCGGGCAGGTCGGTGAGCCGGGCCAGCCAGCGCCGGGCGCGTTCGGCGTGCGCCCCGCAATTTCGCGCTTCCAGCGCGTCGCCCCGCTCGTCGGCGGCCTGTTGGCGGGCCAGCCACTCTTCCATTTGTTGTTGCAACTCGGCCGGGTTGGGTTTGGGTTTAAGGGGCAGGTCAACCGCAAAGGCTCCGCCGGCAAAGTATGAGGCCCGCGCCCGGCGCTCCTCCGTAAACGGCTCAAAAGCCCACGGCCCCAGCGCGGCCCCGGCAGAGATGACCGGTCCCTGGTAGCAAAAATCGGTGGCCGGCGGCCCCATTGCCTCCAGGGCCGAGAGCGCGGCGTGAGCCAGTTGCCGGCCGTTGCGGTCGGCAATAGCCGGATCGCCCACAAAACCGTCGGTCGGCCCCAGGTCGCCACAGGTTCCCTGTAAATAGACGCAGGTTGCGCCCGTTTCCTGCTCTATTTTTTCACGCATCGCGCCTGGAAAATCGGGGCTGATGAGGGTGTTTTGCCAGGCCAGGGTGGTGGTGTGGCAGGCGTAATTGACTATTGTGGCCAACACCTTGCCGGCTGTATCGGTAACTCGCGCTACCAGCACGGTGTCGTCGGCGGGCGCGCCGGGGTTGTGGCTAACCACATAACGCTGATTAGCTTTGTCCCAATAATCCCGGTTGGCGGCCATATTGCAGCGGCCCACGGCGTAGGTAATGTTGACCTTCTGCGCGGCGTCCAGCGCCTGCCGGCAGGCTTGCTGAAGTTTGGCCTTCAAATCAGCCAGGTAGGGCAGAATCAATTCGCCGCCCGGCATGTCAAAACGGTCCGGCGCAAACCAGCCGGCGGCGTGAGAATGGGAATAGGTGACAAAAATCTGCCCGGCGGGCAGGCCGCTGGTCTGGCCGAGTGCCTGGATGATATCTTCATGATACTGTTTAATCAGCCCTACCAGGTCAAGCTGCACCCGGATTAGTTGGGGCGACTCGCCTGCCGGCCCAAAGGCCATTACTTCGGCCGTCAGCGGGCGGTGGACGCCGGTGGCGCGGTCGTGCCGGGCCGGTCCCCAAAAGCCGTGATAAATGCCTACGGGTGGGGTAATATCAACTCGCGCCAGGCCAAATTGCGCACGCGAGGTGGGAGATAGAACCTGGGTATGGGGCATAGTCAGAAAGTCTCCTTTGACTTTTTGGTATTTGCAGCCTACCAGTCGGCGACGGCGCCGTCGGGGTGAAAGTAACGCTGCTCGGCTTCGGGTTTGAAGGGGTATTTGGCCGCCGCTTTTTCATTAATATCGACGCCCAGGCCGGGTTTGACGGGCGGCTCGATGTAGCCGTTTTTAATTTCCAGACCCTCGCCCAAAACCTCCTCGCGCCAGGGCACATCGCTGGTGATGGCTTCCTGAATTAGCCAGTTGGGGGTGGCCAGCGCAAAGTGAACGGCCACGACCAGAGCCAGCGGTCCGTTGGGGTTGTGCGGCGCCACGGCAATGGAGTAGCCCTCGGCGGTGGCGGCAATTTTGCGGGCTTCCCACAGGCCGCCCACGTGCGACAGGTCGGGCTGGATGATGTGGCAGGCCCGTTTCTCAAAAATCTCGCGGAACTGGTAGCGGGTCACCAGCCGCTCGCCGGTGGCAATGGGAATGCGCGAGGCGCGAGTCACCTGCACCGTGGCCTCGATGTCTTCGGTGGGGCACGGTTCTTCAAAAAAGAGCAGGCCGTAGGGTTCCAGGGCGTGGCAATATTGAATGGCCATCGCCGGCCAGGTGCGGGCGTGCAAATCGACCATCAAATCCATATCGGGGCCGACGGCGTTGCGCACGGCCTCCACCAGCCGGGCGGCGTAGCGCACCGAGCGCGCGCCTTCCACCGGCTCGGTGCGGGGCACGGCCATAAATTTGATGGCGTCGTAGCCCATCTCCTGCACTGAAATGGCCCGCTCGGCGAATTCCTGCGGCTCGGCGCTCTCGTACATTTTGTTCATCTGGCCGCCGCCCAGGTGGTTGTACAGCCGCACCCGGTCGCGCACGCGCCCGCCCAGCAGCTCGTACACGGGCACGTTGAGCCACTTGCCCTTGATGTCCCACAGCGCCTGCTCGATGCCGCTGATGGCGCTCATGCCCTCAATGCCGACTTTCCAGAAATATTGGCGGTACATCATCTGGTACAAATGCTCGATGCGGCGGGGGTCTTCGCCAATAATAAAGCGGCTGATATCTTCGACCGCGCCGACGACGGTTTTGGTTTTCCATTCAAGCGTGGCCTCGCCCCAGCCGACCAGGCCGGGCTGGTCGGTTTCGACTTTGACAAAAATCCAGTTGCGCATATTTGCGTTGACTACCAGCGTGGAGACTTTGGTGATTTTCATCGTTGGAAGAAAAGTTCCTTTCTGTTAGGTAAGGCGCTTGGGGTT
>CAZAPG010000028.1:18194-86011 GCA_964486935.1 uncultured Caldilineaceae bacterium
TGGGGTTAAGCACCTAAAAATAAACACGAATAGACGAATTTTTCGAATAATAGAAATCTGGTAACTGCTCAGGTACGCAGAGTTACGCTAAGGGAGCGCAGAGATTCACAGAGACTTGTGTCCTGTGGGTAAAAGCAGAGAAATCTATGAAAATCTCCGCGAATCTCTGTGGTTTCTCCGTGACCCTCTGTGTTCCTGTGGTTGGCCTGAGTTGTTACAAAATTTGTGCTATTCCGGTCATTCGAAAATCCTTGAATTTCCTTTTGTTGCGAAAAAATACGCCATCATTTCAGGCCAGCGTCTTCAAAACCGCATCGGCGGTTTCGAGGGTCTGGTCGATATCGGCCTGGGTGTGGGCCAGGCTGATGTGGTTGCGCTTGAGGTTGACCGGCAGCTTGTAGATGCCGCGCTCAATCATCCGGCGGCGGTAGGCGACAAATTTTTCCACATCGTTGCGCAGCAGGTCGCTGTAGTTGTTAATGGGGCCGGACATAAAATAGGTCAAAAAGACCGAGCCAAAGCCAACCACCGTGGCCTCGATGCCGTGCCGCCGGGTGATTTCGGTGAGGCCGGCGCGCATCTGGTCGCCCAGGTTGAACATATGCTGATAACTTTCGGGCCGCTCCAGAATCTCGATGGTGGCCAGGGCCGCGGCCACGCCCACCGGATGGCCGTTATAAGTTCCGGCAAAAAAGACATCGCCGCCGGGGGCGCAGCGACTCATTAAATCCTCCCGACCGCACAGGGCGGCCAGCGGGTAGCCGTTGGCAAAGGCTTTGCCCAGGGTGGTCAAATCCGGCGTTACGCCGGCCACTTGCTGGTAGCCGCCCAGCCCGTGCCGAAAGCCGGTGATGACTTCGTCAAAAATCAGCACAATGCCGTGTTGTTGGGTGAGTTTTCGCAGCGCCTGCAAAAATTCGGGCCGGGGCAGCACGCAGCCGATATTGTGGGGGATGATTTCAAGAATCACGGCGGCAATCTGGTCGCCCTGCTCTTCAATCGTTTGGGTAAATTCTTCCACATCATTAAAAGGCAAGACGATGGTGTCATCCACCACGCCGGGCGACATCCCCGCCGAGCCGGGGTCTTTTTGACCAATTTTGCCGGCCGGGCTGATGATGTTCATTAAAACGGCATCGTGCCAGCCGTGGTAGCAGCCCTGGAATTTGAGGATTTTCCGGCGGCCGGTGGCGGCGCGGGCAATTCGCAGGGCGTAGTAGGTGGCCTCGGAGCCGGAGTTGCTGAACATCACTTTATCGGCGCTGGGGATGTGCTGCACAATTTTTTGGGCCAGTTGAATCTCAATCTCGCTGACGCCGATGCCGACCAAATCCATTTGGGCGAGCGCCTCGGCCACGCGCCGGTTCACTTCGGGATGGGAATGGCCCAGAATGGGCGGGCCAAAGCCGGCGTGGTAGTCAATGTAGCGGCGGCCTTCGGCGTCGTAAATATAGGCTCCCTCGGCTCTGGTAAAGACCAGGTTGGGGTCGGTTACGCGGTTGGTGCTGCTGACCCCGCCGGGAATATATTTTTTGGCCTGTTCAAAAATGGCAGCCGATTTGCTGGTGTCAAATGGCATTGGGTTGCTCCTTGTTTTGGTAATTGGTAATTGGTAATTGGCCATCGGGCTGAACGTCTGGCTATTTACCATTTACTGTTCGCCGCTTACCCTCTAACCAGATACTTTTCTAAAATTTCTTCATCCAAATCGACGCCCAGGCCGGGGTCTTCGGGGACGGGCACAAAGCCGTCGGCGTCGAGAGGGAAGGTTTGGCGGGTGAGTTTTTGGCGCAGCGGCCCCTCTTCCACGCAGTATTCCAGCCAGTAGGTGTTGGGCAGGGCGGCCAGCGCGTGCAGCGAGGCGGCCACGCTGACGCCGGTTTTGTAAGAGTGGTTGACGCACATTTTGTGGCGCTGCGCCGCCAACTGGCCGATGCGCCGCATATTGGTCAGGCCGCCCACGCGGGCCACGTCTGGCTGCACAATATCCAGCCCGCAGTCGAGCAGCCGCTCAAAGCCGGCCAGGGTGACATCCTGCTCGCCGGCGGCTACGCGGATGGGCGAGTTGGCGGCGAGCTTGGTGTAGCCTTCGTAGTCGTCAGGGTGCAGGGCTTCTTCAAACCAGTAGGGGTTGAATTCGGCAAACTGGTGGGCGCGCCGAATGGCGGTGGAGACATCGTAGGCCAGGCCGGCGTCAATCATAAATTCGGCTTCAGCGCCGACGCCGCGCCGGGCAGCTTTCACGTGGGCAATATCGCCGGCTTCGGATTGGCCCAGCGGCCCCCAGCCAAATTTTACGGCAGTGAAGCCGGCCTCGGTCCAGCGGCGGCCAATTTCATAGGTCTCTTCCGGGCTGTCGCCAAACAAAATGGAGGCGTAGGCCCGCAGCCGTTTGTTAAAGCCGCCGCCCAGCAATTTGTAAACCGGCTGCTGATAAACCTTACCGGCGATGTCCCACAGGGCCATATCAATGCCGGAGATGGCCTGCTGCGCCGCGCCGCCCCGCCCAAAAAAGATGGAGCCGCGATACATCTTTTGCCACAGTAACTCAATTTCCAGCGGATTTTCTCCAACAACACATTCGGCCAGCCCCTGGGCGATGAAGTGAGACATCGGCGCTTCGATGATAGCTTTGGCCACCAGGGGAGAGGAGTCAACTTCGCCAATACCGGTGATGCCGGCGTCGGTGTGAACGCGGACAATCAGCGTGTCCTGCGTGCCGTCGGCCCGGTTGTTGACTTGGGGTAAGCGCAGATAAAGCGCTTCTACCTGGGTAATTTTCATAGAAAATATCTCCTGATTTTTGTTAGAATTGGTTATGGGGTGAAGAATACCGAGAGATATTCGCGTAGTGATTGACTATTAATTTATTACCTCAACCAGTTGAGAGGGGGCTGGTGGGCGGTTTGAGGTGATGGTCCCGCCGTTCCGGTTCGGGCCAGTTTTGAAAAACATCCACAAACTGAATCAGGCGCGAGACCGCCTCTTCCACAATAATTTCACCTTTTTGGGGCGTGGCCAGGGTGGCCTGGCCCATAACCCCCTGTGGGGTGTAGGTGCTGGTCCATTCAACCACCTTGAGGGCGCTGCTGCCCCCGGCCAGCAAATCGACCGCGCCAAATTTGGATTGGTCCGCGTAGTTGTACCAGGCAATGTTGTCTTCCGCTTTATCCATTTGCACCTTATCCGCGCCAAAATGCAAATAGGCCGAGGTTTCCAGCTCGCAGGCGTGGGCGCAGCCGCCGGGAATGCGAGACTCGCGCCAGCTCTGCATGTGGTTGGGGTCCACCGCCAGCAGCGAAACCCAAATGAGGCAGGCACACATGGCGTCGGTTTCCAGCGCTATCCGCCGGGCGGCCAGGTTGAGCGGCGGCATATTCGAGCCGTGGCCGTCGTACAGAATGATGCGCTTGAAGCCGTGGTAGCTGAAGCTTTTGCAAACATCTACCACGTAATCCACAAAGGGGTCACGCGGGACGTGCATGGTGCCGGGAAAGTCGAAGGCGTGAACATTGAAGCCATAGGGAATGGTCGGGGCGACCAGCATTTTATCCGGGGCGCGTTGGGCGGCCGTCAGGGCCAGGTTGGTGCATAAAAAGTTGTCAACGTCAATGGGCAGGTGCCGGCCATGCTGCTCGGTGGAGCCGACGGGCAGCACAACCACCTTGTTCATCTGGGCGGCCTGGCGCAGTTCCGGCCAGGTCAGTTTGGCGTACAGGTATTGTTCGCTTACTTTGGGTTTGTGGCTCATGGATGCCTCCCTATGATACGCCCAACGGCAGCGGCCCCAGCGGAGAGGCGGCGTGATGGCTTTGCCGGGGGCGTTTGGGCCGCTCCTGAAACTCGGTGATGACTTCCAGAAATTGGCTGACCGCTTCTTCAAAAATGCGCTGGCCTTTTTCAAGGCTGGCTTTGGTGGGTTGGCCCATTACGCCGCTGGCGGTACGGATGCTGGTCCAGGCGGGCAGGTAAATTGACCCGCCGCCAAAATGGTCTTCAAATACAAACGGGGCCGGGCCGTCGGGCGGAATTTCATCGACGGCTTTGGACATGTCAACAGCGGCGGCATCCAGGGCCAGGTATAGGGAGGTCTCCAATTCGTCGGCGTGGGCCGAGCCGGGAAAGTCAGACTCGCGCCAGGTGGCGTTGAAATCGGGGTTGACGCGCAGCAGGCTGGTCCAGGTTGTTGAAGCGCACAGGGCTTCGGTTTCAAGGTTAATCTGGCGCGCCACCAGTTCGATCAGGTTGTCGTTGGGGGGGAACCCGTTGAGCAGCAGAATGTGGTCAAAACCGTGGTAGGCAAAGCCTTTCACCACCGACACGCAGAAGCTCATAAAAGTTTTGGAGGCCACGCTGACCGTGCCGGGAAAATCCATCGCTTCCAGGCAATAACTGTAGGGAATAGTGGGCGCGACCAGCATTTTTTCCGGCCGGCGTTCCCCGGCGGCCAGCGCCAGCGAGGTGACAATCAACTCGTCGGTATCGACCGGCAGGTGAGGGCCGTGCTGCTGAATAGTCCCGACAGGCAAAATGACGACTTTTTTTAGTTTTACCGCTTCGTTGATTTCTTCCCAGGTTAAGTGGTCAAAGCGGTGCTGCTGGTCAACCGGTAGTCGTTTGGCCATCCCTGCCTCCTTGCCGCTGCTAATTGACAAATTTTATTTGACGTAATTACGCAAAACACCCAGCCTGTCTATCTCGATTTCCACCACATCGCCGGCTTTCAGGTAGATGGGCGGCTGGCGGAAGGCGCCGGTTCCGTGGGGGGTGCCGGTGCTGATGATATCGCCGGGAAGCAGGGTGCAGGTTTTGGTGATAAAGGCGATCAACTCCGGTATTTTGAAGATTAACTCGCCGGTGTTGGAGTCCTGCACAAGCTGGCCGTTCAATCGACAACGAATAGCCAGTTGGTGGGGGTCGCCAACCTCATCTGGCGTAACCAAACAGGGGCCAAGGGGGCAAAATGTGTCAAAAGATTTACCGCGCACCCATTGCCCATCGGCAAACTGAACGTCCCTGGCGCTGATATCATTTAGAACGGTGTAACCGGCAATATAATCATAGGCTTTGTCTGGCGACACGTTGCGGGCTGTGCGCTTGATAACCAGCGCCAGCTCCGCCTCGTAATCAACTTTTGTGGTAGTATCTGCCGGCCAGGTGATATTTTGTTCCGGCCCGATAATTGCCGAAGGATATTTGACAAACGTCACCGGATGGTCAGGAACCGGGGTGTTGGTTTCGCGGCAGTGATCGTGATAGTTCAGGCCAACGCAAATGATTTTGCTGGGATTATTTAGAGGGGGCGCAATTTGCACCTGAGAAACAGGGTAAACAGAGGGGCTTGTGGGTCCATTGGTTTGGGCGTTTTGAAGCGGATTGATGGCGGCGGCAACGTCTGCCCAGATTGACTCTCCGGCCTGGAGAAAACTGCGCATATCCACGGGAAAGTCTTCAAGAGGCCGATGGTTATGGAAGGTATCATAAGCCTGAGCCAGGTCAATAACCTTATCAGAATTGAGCAGCGCGCCTAAACGTAAGGTTTCGTTGTGGTAAAATGATACGAGTCTCATACCGCATCGCCTCCACCGGCAGTTTATGGATGACCACTCTATAACGAATAGAAGAAATTTTTCAAAATGGTCTTACCATTTGACGATTTGTCCAATTATAGTATGCAAAGTTGCTCCTGTCAATTTTCTCAAAAAAGGATTGATTTCGTATAGTATTGCGCCGCAAAGATTTTATTTAGACTTGCGTAAATTATTTTCAGGAGAAGAGCGCGAGATTTTTGTAAACTGATCAGTTGAGGACTTGTCTCGCAAGAGCGCCGGTTATGGTTAAGGAGGGGCTTTTGAACAGCGAGTTCATTTTTGTGATTGCCTGGTGGCAATGTTAAGTTGATTTAGATGTATATTTGTCCAAAATGCCGATAAAATGGCTCAAAACGCGGACAAATTCTTACTTCGGATAAGAATAATTATCCGAAGTAAAACCACCGTACTGTATGGCACAGGACAAAGGAACTGTCCCCTTCCCCGGCCAATTCCAAAATAATATGTCTATGATTTGAGGGACAATCGCCGTTCCGATATTTATCCAAAAAAGCACGGAGCGCGCAAACTACCAGATTTGCGTTTGTGCTGAATAGTGTTTTCGAACCGAAATTTTGGACAGTTTTTTTGACCCGCTCATCTGGCTTGTTTTTGAGAAAAAATTTCAGAGCCGCTAATACTATACGAAAAAAATGCGCCCGTAAAGTCACCCAAGTAGCCCTTTATTTTACCACAGATAACGAGTGCCAATAAGTTGCTCCCTGACCCAACTCAGCCTGTGGAAGCGAGTCAAGCGCCCGCAAAGCCTCCAGAATTTGCTTGTCATCGTTGTTGAGCAAGTCGCCAACACTCATCTCTTTTAGAGCTAACGGCGAAACCAATTCCGTTCCTACCGCCAGTTCAATTGTAATGTCTGGCTCAATTCCTTGTTTGCGAATGAGACGACCGCCAGGCGTAAGCCACTGGCTGGTTCCCAGTAACAAGGCCGACCCGTCATCTAAATCAAACGGGCGCAATACGGTGCCCGTGCCAAACGTGGTTTCGCCAATCACGACGCCTCGCTTGTGGTCTTGAATGGCCCCGGCAAAAATTTCTGCCGCGCTGGCCGAGCCGCGATTAATCAACACCACAATGGGTATCTCTGCGGCTATGCCGCCACGCCGCACCGGAAAAGGTTCGCGGTTGCCGGCGGCATCTTCCTGAAGCAGTACATTCCCCTCCGTTAAAAACTGGCTGGTGACGCGCACAGCCTGCTCCAGCAACCCGCCCGGATTATTGCGCGCGTCCAAAATCAGGCCATTGGCTCCGGCAGCCCGGGCTTCGTTTATTGCCTCTTTGACATTGTCTTCCAAATTGGCATTGAATTGACTGAGCCGAATCAACGCCACGTCGGTACCGGGGACCATCGCCCAGCTTGCCGCCGGAATTTTTATCTCGTCACGAACCACAGAAATTTCAAGACTCTCGCCCGTATCAGGTCGAAAAATGGTCAGCAGTACTTCACTGCCCTGTTCGCCGCGAATGCGCTCGACCGCATCCGAAAGCGACCACCCGGTAATGTCCTCTCGGTCAATCTCGATAATAATATCACCGGCCCTGAGACCGGCCCTTTGGGCCGGCGAGCCATCAAAGGGGGCTACAATCACCGGCAACCCATCTGCCATACCCACCTGCGCGCCAATGCCAAAAAATTTGCCAGAGATGTCCGTGCGCTGCCGCTCAACCTCTTCTGGCGTTAGAAAGCGGGTGTGCCCCTCATCACCCAGGGCTTGAATTAAACCGTTGATGGCTCCGTAAGTCAACAGTTTGTCATCCAGCGTTTTTCGGTCAACAAAATGGTCGTGCGTAAGCTCCCACACCTGCCAGAAAACATCAAACTCGTCTGACTGGTCGCTCTGCGCCCGCACCACGCCCGGCTCTAACACGCCGGAGTTGCCGAAAATTACCCCGGCTGTAAACGCCCCGGAAGTTAAAATAAACAAGAACAAAGCGATGAGTGCTGCTTTAATGAAACGTTTCATAAAATCACCCTGATTCTGCTAGTCACTACTTTTGACGTTTATACCTGCGCCAGACTTTACCAGTTGCAGCTTAAGGCAAGCTGAAAATGCCTCAAATTGAAGCATCTTCCAAAATCTGTTAAAATTTTACCAAGGAGATACCAATGCCCCAAACAACTGACCATTTACAGCGCCAACTTCACCGCATCGACGGCAAAAGTTACCCGGCCTACAAAGATATTCGTGGCAGTTATGCCTTTGATGACTTTACCCTGTTTATCGACCATGTTCAGGGCGACCCCTTTGCCGCTCCCTCTCGCCTGCGCGCGCGGGCGCCAATGACCGTGGCCGCTTTTCCGCCGGAAACCTACGCCAACCGCAGCCAGCTTATTGCCCTGCGCGATTTTTTGACCCGCGCCTTTGCCGGCGCCTGCCGCGATTTCAGCAGTCGCAATCGAGGCTCCGGCAAAAGCGGCCTGATTGCAATGGATATGCCCGGCCAGCAAATTTTAGAACGCTCGGCCATTGTTGTCAACGTAGATTTTGTGGAAGCTCGCTTTGTGATGGGACTCCCCGCGCGCGGGCGGCGCGTGTTGGGGCGTCAGGCCGCCGAAATGCTGCTTCATGATATCCCTAAAATTGCTGAGGCAGCCCTCAAATACCACAACCTCAACCACCGGCAACTTGCCGCGCACCTCAACGCCGCCGAAGACGCCGATACGCTGCGCAACAAACTATCAACCCTGGGGCTGGTCGCGTTTGTGGCCGATGGCAGCCACCTGCCCCGCCGCTCCGGCGTGGATGACCGCCCCCTGCGCGGCGAAGGCGTGGTCCCCTTCCGCAGCCCCAACAGCCTGCGGGTCGAAATTGACTTGCCCCACGCCGGGCGAGTCGCCGGGATGGGTATTCCCGCCGGGGTGACGCTAATTGTGGGCGGCGGCTACCACGGCAAAAGCACGCTGCTCTCGGCGCTGGAACTGGGCGTGTACAACCACATCCCCGGTGATGGCCGCGAGTTGGTGGTCTCCGAGCCGACCGCGGTCAAAATCCGGGCCGAGGATGGCCGCCGGGTTGAGGGGGTCGATATTCGGCCCTTTATCAGCAACCTGCCCAATGGCGGCAACGCCGCCGCCTTCCGCACCGATAACGCCAGTGGCAGCACCAGCCAGGCCGCCAACATCATCGAGGCGCTTGAGGTGGGGGCCAACCTGCTGCTGCTGGATGAGGATACCTGCGCCACCAATTTGATGATCCGCGATGCCCGCATGCAAGCCCTGGTTGAAAAATCGGGCGAGCCGATTACCCCCTTCATCGACCGGGTGCGCCAACTGGCCAGCAAGCACGGCGTTAGCTCAATTTTGGTGTTAGGGGGCAGCGGCGATTATTTTGACGTGGCCGATACCGTCATCAGAATGGATGCCTACCTGCCCCGCGATGTGACCGCCCAGGCCAAAGCCGTGGCCGCCCAATATCCTACCGGGCGGCAAATCGAGGCTGCCGGCGCGTGGCCCGTTCCCGCTTCACGTATCCCCCTGGCAAATAGTCTCGACCCGCGCAAGGGCAAACGGGCGGTAAATATCAAGGGGCGCGCGCTGCGGGCCGTTCTCTTTGGCGTCGAAGAAATTGACATGAGCGCCGTGGCCCAACTGGTCGACGAGGGGCAGGTGCGGGCCATTGGGCAGGCGCTCAACCTGGCCCGCGAGCAATTTATGAACAATTCGCGCACCGTCGCCCAGGTGGTCGAGGCCGTAATGGAGCAAGTTGCCCACCACGGGCTTGACGCGCTGGACCGGCGCGAAATTGGCGACTACGCGGCCTTTCGCCCATACGAACTGGCCGCCGCGCTCAACCGGTTGCGTACCTTGCGGGTCAAGCCGTAAGAAATCGGCGGGTAACACGTCATGCTAACCAGCAACAGATTTGCCCCCTCCCCTGCTAAAGCCTTTGTTTAATTTTTTGATAATGAACTATACGAAAGACTTGCCTATCATGAAACTTGCCGATGGCCTGACCGTTGTGGTTAAACAAGATTGCCCCACCTGTGTTTTGGTAGAGCCGGTGCTGGCCCAATTAGCTCGCGCCGGTATTCCCCTGAGCGTTTATTCCCAGGATGACCCGGCCTTTCCCGCTACTATTCCCGATGTAAAAGATGATACCACGCTTGAGGCGTCGTACCATTTGAATATCGAAACCGTACCGACGCTGATTCGGGTGGAAAACGGCCAGGAGATAGCCCGAATTATGGGCTGGAATCGCGCCGAATGGGAATCGTTTACCGGCGTATCTAACTTGGGGCCAGCCTTACCGCCCTACCGCCCCGGCTGCGGCTCAAAAAGCGTTGAACCGGGCGTGACCGAAGAACTGGCCCTGCGCTTTGGTAACACCAAACTGCGGGCGCGGCGGGTCGAACTGGCGACTCTGGAGGATGATATCGAAGCCTGCTTTGAGCGCGGCTGGAGCGATGGCTTGCCGGTTGTGCCCCCCACCGAGGCGCGGGTGTTGCGGATGTTGGCGGGGAGCGCTCGCGCCCCTGATGAAATTGTGGGGATTATTCCGCCCAACAATGTGGCCTGTACCGTTGAAAAAGTAGCCATCAACGCAGTGCTGGCCGGCTGCAAACCCGAATATTTGCCGGTGGTGCTGGCCGCCGTTGAGGCCGCCTGCCTGGATGAATTTTGCATGCACGGCGTGCTGGCCACCACCTATTTTTCCGGGCCGGTGGTAATTGTGAACGGCCCCGTGGCCAAAGCTATTGGGATGAATGCGGGCGTGAATGCGCTGGGCCAGGGCAACCGGGCCAACGCCGCCATTGGCCGGGCGTTGCAACTGGTCATCCGCAACGTGGGCGGCGGCATCCCCGGCGGGGTTGACCGGGCCGTGCTGGGCAACCCCGGCAAATACACCTTCTGCTTTGCCGAGCGAGAGGAAGACTCGCCCTGGGAGTCGCTGGCGGTAGAGCGAGGCTTTGCGCCCGACGCATCCACCGTCACCCTGTTTGCCGGCGACGGGGTGCAGGCCGTGGTCGACCAGATTTCCCGCGCGCCCGAGTCGCTGGCCCGCTCATTTGCGGCTTCGCTCCGGTCGGTGGCGCACCCCAAGCTGGCCCAGGCCGCCGACGCCCTGCTGGTCGTATCGCCCGAACACAGCCGCGTGTTTGCCCAGGCCGGCTGGAGCAAAGCCCGGCTGCGCCAGGAGTTGGAAGTGCTGCTGGAACTTCCAGCTGACGAGATTGTTCGGGGCGCCAATGGTATTGCCGAGGGTGTCCCCGCCGAGCGCCTTGGCGACCGCCCAACGCTGCCCAAATTTCGACCCGGCGGCCTGCAAATTGTGCGCGCCGGCGGCGCCGCCGGCATGTTCTCGGCCATCATTGGCGGTTGGGCGGCCAGCGGCCCCAAAGGCAGCCAGCCGGTAACAGTTGAAATAAAAAAATAGGAGGATACACTATGCCAGATACCCGCATTTTGCTTGACCCCACCGCCGAGCGTTCTCCGGCCAAACGAACGCGCCAACCCCGGCCCGCCTCGCTGCAAGGGTTGACGGTTGGGCTGCTCGACATCTCGAAGCCGCGCGGCAATATTTTTTTGGACCGGCTTGAGGAAAAGTTAAGCGGCCAGGGAGTCGCCGTTAAACGATTTCAAAAACCCACCTATGCGCGGGTGGCCCCGGCGGACCTGAAATATGAAATCGTTGCCGGCTGCGACGTGGTTATCGAAGCCCTGGCCGATTGAGGCTCGTGTACAACGTGCAGTGTGCACGACATTACCGATTTAGAGGGCCGGGGTATCCCGGCGTTGTTTGTCGCCTCATCTGAATTTATAGAGGCGGCCAAGAGCCAATCCGAGGCGCTGGGCTTTGAACCCGCCGCCGTCTTTGTCCCCCACCCCATCCAGGACCGCACCGACCAGGAGATGCGGGAATTGGCGGACGCCTCTTTTGAGCTGATCTTAAATGAAAGTTGCGCGGGCTGACAAGGGGCGCGTGGCGGCTACCAGTCGTCGCCGGGGGGAGGCTCCATACCCGGCATATCCAGCCTGACTACCTCGCCGTGAACGTTGACGATGATTTTGAAGCCCATCATGCCCAGCATTATCCGGGCGTCGTCGGGCAGGCCAACCTGCATCACCTGCTCCATTTTGCCAATCGAGGAGTCGATGGCGGCTTTGGTAAACAGGTCATCCTGACCAATCAGCCCCATAATCTGCTCCGAGACCAGCTCTTTGTTGGCCTCGGCGTGTTGCTGGATAATCTCGATGACCTGTCGGTCAATCTCTTCAGCGGCCACGTGCCGCCGAAAATCGCCATCCAAAATTACATAGTGCGGCTCCGCGCCGATAAAGGCGGTTTCAACTTGTTTGCCCTCTTCATCAAAAACCAGGTTGGTAAATAACGGTTGTTTGGTTGTGGTCATTGACGCACCTTTGGCTGTTTTGTCGATATTATACCACGGGATGAACCAAACGTTCATTGGCTGCGGCGCGCCTTGCGCCCCTTTGAACCGCGTTTTTTGCGCCCCAAATTTTCGGTGTAGTGGCACCCGTCCGCATAGCGGGAGCAGCCCAAAAACGCGCCAAACTTCCCTTTTTTAACCACCAGTTGACCCTGGCCGCATTGCGGGCAGGGCTGCCCCTCTTTGCCGGATTTGGGCAGCGACTTTTTGGCCCGGCGCTTTGCGGGCGCGTCTACCCTGGCCGCCGGCTGGCGCTCCAGCGCGGCGGCGGCCAGCGCCTGGTCAACCGTGGTTTTGAAGGGGCCGTAAAATGCCCTCATCACGGTGAGCCGGTCGGTTTCGCCGCGGGCGATGCGGTCCAAATCCTCTTCCATGCGGGCGGTAAAACCAACATCGACCGCCAGCTGGATGTGCTTTTCCAGCAGTTCGCACACCTGAACGCCCAGCGGCGTGGGGTAGAGCCGCTTTTGCTCAACGGCCACATATTGCCGCTCCTTGAGCGTTTCCACAATGGCGGCGTAGGTGCTGGGCCGCCCCAGTCCCAGCTTTTTCAACGCGCCGATAAGCTGGGCCTCGGTGTACCGTTTGGGCGGCTGGGTAAAGTGCTGTTTGGGCAGCAGTTGGTGCAGCGTCAGCGGGTCGCCCCTCGCCAACTCCGGCATCGCCGCATTTTCCAATTCCTCCTCCTTACTCCCCCGCTGCTCCCCTGCTCCCCTGCCTGTGCCCGAATGGGTGCTCCCCGGCCCTCTCGACTCCTCCGCGTCGGCATCCACGCCGTACGCCTTCAAAAAGCCGGCAAAGCGGAGCGCGCTGCCCGTGGCCCGGAACAGGTAAACCGTTGGCTGACTCGTCACCAGCGTTTCGATATCCACCGTCACCGTGTCGTATACGGCCGGTTTCATCTGGCTGGCAATAAAGCGCCGCCAGATGAGTCGATACAGGCTGTGCTGCGGCGGAGTTAAATACGGCTCGACCGCTTTGGGGGTTTTGTGCGGGTCCACCGGGCGGATGGCTTCGTGGGCTTCCTGGGCGGTTTTGTCGCGGGTCTGGTAGATGGGCGGTTTGGCCGGCAGGTAGGCTTCGCCCCAATATTTGCCAATCACCTCCCGCGCCGCCTGCTGGGCCTCCGGGGCCACGGCCAGGCTGTCGGTGCGGATGTAGGTAATCAGGCCGGCCGCCTGGCCCTCGCCCAGCTTGACCCCCTCGTACAATTCCTGGGCCAGCTTCATGGTAAAGCGGGGATTGAAGCCCAACTGGCTGGAGGCCGCCTGTTGCAGCGAGTCGGTGGTGAAGGGCGGGTAGGGGCGGCGGACGCGCTCGCCTTTTTCCACGCGCAGCACCCGCCAGGCCGCGCCGCGCAGGTCGTCGAGCACTTTTTGGGCGCCGGCCTGCGTTTTGAGCTGCGGCTTTTGGCCCTTAATCCGGTAGAGCGCGGCCCAGAACTTTTGCCGGGCCGGGTCGCCAGTTTTGGAGAGTTCGGCCTCGATGCTCCACCACTCTTCGGGCGTAAAGGCGTTGATTTCCCGCTCGCGCTCGACCACCAGCCACAGCGCCGGCGACTGCACCCGCCCCGCCGACAGCCGCTTGCGGCCCGACAGCGCCCGCCACAGCACCGGGCTGACCATGTAGCCCACCAGCCGGTCGGTGACGCGCCGGGCGGTTTGGGCCTCGACCAGCCGCCGGTCAATCTGGCGGGGGGCGGCCAGCGCGGCCCGGATATCGGCCTGGGTGATGGCCGTAAAGGTGATGCGCCGCACCTTGTTGGCCGCGGCCCGGCCCAGCCGCTCGGCCACGTGCTGGGCGATGGCTTCGCCCTCGCGATCCATATCGGTGGCCAGGTAAACGGCTTCGGCCCCGGCGGCGGCCTGTTGCAGCGCCGCCAGCTTTTGGCCCTTGCCCCGGATGAGGTGCAGCGTCGGGCTGAAATCCCGCAAATCCACGTGAATGTCGTCGCCGGGCATCTCCAGAATGTGGCCGCCGGTGGCCTGCACGCTGTACTCCGCCCCCAGCATCCCCTTGATGGTGCGGGCTTTTTTGGTTGACTCGACGATCAATAGTTTTTTCTTCATCAATCCAAACCTGAAGCCCGACGCCGGATGAATGACGAAGGACGAAGGACGAATAGCGCCATTTCGTCATTGGTCATTCGTCCTTCGTCCGTTAATGCGCTACCCCACCGACTCATCCAGAGCATCGAGATTGCCCCGCACAATTCGGGTATGGGGGTGGTCGGGGCCAAGTTTGGCCGTAAAAATGGCCAGGGCGCGCTCGTAGTAGGGGCGGGCGGCGGCATAGTCGCCCATACTGTCCAGCAACCCGCCCAGATTGTTGAGGCTGAGGGCGGTGTCGGGGTGGGCCGGCCCCAGCGCCTGTTCATAGATGGCCAGGGCGCGCTCGAAGTAGGGGCGGGCGGCGGCGTAGTCGCCCATACTGTCCAGCAAAGCGCCCAGATTGTTGAGGCTAAGGGCGGTGTCGGGGTGGGCCGGCCCCAGCGCCTTTTCCCGGATGGCCAGGGCGCGCTCGTAGTAGGGGCGGGCGGCGGCGGTGTCGCCGATCATATTCAAATGATAACCTAACGTATTGCACAAACCGGCGGCGCGCTCGTCGGTTCGCTGCCGGGCCGCGTCGGTGACGGCCCGCAGGTGGGCCTGCCAGGCCAGCAGCGGGGCCGGGTAGCCGGCGTTGTTCAGCCGGTTGGCTTCGGCCAGCAGGGTTGCTTCCACGGCCTCTCTCGCGGCGGGGTCCGGCCGCGCCCGCTCAATAAACTCGGCCAGCAGCCGGTGCAGCGCCAGCGCGCCGCCGGCCCCGGCCTCCAGCAGCCCCAGCCCCAGCAGCCGGTTGAAAGCTCTGGCGGCCTGCCGGTGCCCGGCCCGGTCGTCATCATCGGGCAGCCCCAGCGCGGCCAGCAGCAGCGCCCGGGGGATGGCCTCGCCGGGGGCGAAGCAGGCGGCCCGCCCCAGCAGTTGCAGGGCCAGGGCGTCCACCGGGTCATCTCGCTTTAGCGCCTCATAGCTCAGGGCAAAGGTTTTGCCCACGTGCAGCAGGTGGTTGGTCGGCGAGGGGGTCACATCCTCGCCTTGCAGGGCGGGGTGGTCCAGCAGGCGGCTATCGCGCAGCTCGGCCAGAAAGTCGGCCGGGTCGCCCAGGGTCGGGTCGGCCTGAAAGGTCTCCAGGTAGCCGCCGGCCAGGCTCAGGGCCAGGGGCAGGTCGCCCAGCTCGGCGGCAATGGCGTTGAGCGCGGGGTCGGTTGGGGCCAAATCGGGCCGGTGGCCGCGGAGCAGGGCGATGCTCTCGGCCCGGCTCAGCACGCCCAGCGGCAGGGGCCGCACCCCCAGCGCCCGGCTCCACTGCGCCCGCCGGCCGGTCAGCAGCACCCGGCAGCCGCCGGCGGGCGGTCGCCAGCGGAGCAGCAGCGCCTCGGCTTCGCAGTTGTCAAAAATCAGCAGGCGGGGCAGCGCGCTCTGCCAGGCCGCGGCCACCAGCCGCAGTTGCGTCTCAAGCTCCAGCCGGTCAAAATTGGGGGCCAGGTTCAGGCGGCCCGGCCGGCCGCAGGCGGCTACCTCGGCCGGTATCGAGGCCGGCTCGCCAAAGTTGAGCCAGAAGACGCCGCCGGCAAAATATTGGCCGTAGCGGTGGGCAAACTCAACGGCCAGCTGGCTCTTGCCGATGCCGCCCAGGCCGGTGACCGCGGCCACCGGCTCCCCCTTGAGGGCGGCGGCCAGTTGCCGCAGGTCGGCTTCGCGGCCCACAAAGAGGGGGTTGCGGGGCAGCGGCATGCGGGAGCCGGGCGGCAGGTGGCCGGCCGGCGGGGGGATGGTATCGAGGGGCAGGGCGGCCAGCGTTTGGCGGGCGGCGGCCAGGGTTTGGTCGTCAACCGGTTGGGGCGCGGCGGAAGCGTAGATGTTGACAATCTTGTCCCGGCTCACCACATCCCCTTTGACAATATCGCGGCCGGCCTGATCACCCCCAACGTAATCCCGGCCGGCAATGGCGTTGGCCGACACATCGCCGGTAAAGAGGTGGCCGCCAATGTTGGTTTCGCCGCCCCCGGATGGGGGGGATTGTTCGGATTTGTCGGGCATTGCATTCTCTCCCGGGCCTGACGCCCATCAGGGCCAAAGGATAGCCGCTTCAATTCTAGCACAACTGCACCGGGATGACAACGGAATTGAGCAATCGGGTCTGTCCCAAATTTTAGGCGAGTTTCTCGCGTCATTCTGAGGAGCGAAGCGACGAAGAATCTCCGCTAACGGGCCTGGAAAGCCACCAACCCGGAGACTCTTCGCTCCCGCTGGTCGCTCAGAGTGACATGTTTCCCAAAATTTGGGGCGCATCCGAGCAATCCGGCTTGTGAGCGGGTTAGAGTTATGGTATGGTTAGGAATTAGTTAGCCCGCATCTTTTTTGAGCCAAAACAAGACCCTGTAACAGGGCGCATCCCGTTGAAAGGAGCAACCCGGCTGTGGAAGATGAGCTGTCGCTGCTGGAGCGAGTCAAACGGCGTGACCCGCAGGCCCTGGCCGAAGTTCATGACCGTTACTTTGACCAGATATATCACTACCTGCGCTACCGGCTGAATGACGCTCAGGCGGCCGAGGATATTGCCGGGGAGGTGTTTTTGGCCTTGATTGACGCCCTGCAGCGGGACAAGCCGCCCCAAACTTCGCTCACCGGGTGGTTGTACGCCGTGGCCCGCAACCTGGCGGCGGATTACCTTAAAAAACAGGTCAGGACGGTGCCCTTGCTGGAAGATATTATATCCGATGAACCCTCGCTAACCGACCGGGTGTATCTATCGCACCTGGCCCCAACCCTGAAACAGGCGTTACGCCAGTTGACCGATGAACAGCAGCATGTCATTGCGCTCAGGTTTGGGCAGGGGCTGAGTTTGGCCGAAACCGCCGAGATTATGGAGAAATCGGTGGGGGCCATCAAGGCTTTGCAGCATCGGGCGCTGGCCTCGCTGGCGCGCTACATGCCAACGGAGGTTGACTATGACGGATAGCTTTGAGTCTATTCTCGATGAGAGTATCTCCGCCCTCCAGGCCGGCGTGCCCATCGAGGATATTTTGGCCGAGGCGCCGGATTACGCCGCCGAGTTGCGCCCGATGCTCTACGCCGCCACCCTGCTGGCCGACCCGGACCCCAAGCTGGTTCCTGAAGAGCGCAAGGCCGCCTTACGCAGCGAGTATTTACGGCGGGCGGCGGAACTGCCGCCGGTAACGCCCTCGGCGGCGGAAAAGATAGGGGCGTTATTTAGAATTATCCGCCGGCGCACCACTCGCAAAGCGGTACTCGGCGACTTGCTGACGGTTTCGATTACGGTTATTTTGACGCTGGTAATGACCGCCGTGATTCTGAACGTTGCCGCCGCCGGCGCTATTCCCGGCGATTTTCTGTACGGCGTCAAACGGGCTGCGGAAAACGCGCAGCTTTTCTTTGCCTTTAGCCCGGAGCAGCGGGCGGTTTTGCAGGAGCAGTTCAACCAGCGCCGCAAAGATGAAGTCGAGCAACTGATTCAGTTAAAGCGGGCCGCCGTGGTGCAATTTAGCGGCATTCTGGATGTCAAGGGCGAGAATTTATGGATTATTGACGGCTATACCATCTTTTTGCCGGAAGACATTCAGGTTGGGGGCAATCCCCAGGAGGGCGACCGGGTAGAGGTGGTTGGCCTGCTGCGGGCCAACAATGTGCTGGTTGCCGATACTATTAGAAAAATCGACTAAAGACATTTCTTCTATTCTGTGTTAAAATAGGGTTATTGGCGCGCCAATGAAGTTGCCAAAATCTACATAGAAAGGAGAAAAGGTCACATGTTGTTCATACCCCAGGAAGAGGGCCAGGGCCTGGTAGAGTACGCGCTCATTCTGGTGCTGGTGGCAATTGTTATCATTGCGGTGCTGCTGGTTCTTGGCCCGGTTGTAGGCAACGTGTTTAGCAACATTGTGTTTGCGTTGCAGCACTGCCGTTCTGAGGGCGGCGTGGTTTGCTAACCGTTGCGGGCAGAGAGTGGGGTAATCCGTACGTATGTTATTTACGTTGCTCTTATTTTTAATCCGTTTTTGCAGTTGACTTTACCCCAATCATTCTGCCAAATTTGGCAATCTTTGATTTCGCCGTATGCTTATACAGGCAAAATCAAAAAACCGGAAACCCTATGCCAATCAGCGTAGGGTTTCTGCATGGTCGAGGTATTTTTGGTGAGAACCGTTGCTTTTTTTGATTTAGATTACACCCTGCTGAACACCAGCTCCGGCCTGGTTTACCTGCGGGAGATTATCCGGCAGCGCCGCGCGCCGCTGTGGGCGCTGGGCTACATAACCCTGGGGTATCGTTTGAAGCGGCTGGATTTTGGCCAGGTTCACGGCAGGCTCATCACCCAGGTGGGCCGGCGGGGGCAGGCCGAAGCCGCCGAGTTTTTTGAGGGTTGGGTCAAGCAAAAATTGCTGGGCCGGTTAACGGACCGCGGGCGCGCCAAAATCGAGTGGCATCAACAGCAGGGGCACCGGGTGGCGATTATATCGGCCTCTATCAAAGAGATTGTGCAGCCCGTAGCCGGCCATTTGGGGGTCGATTATCTGTGCACCCATCTGGCAACGCAAAATGGTCACTACACCGGCCAGTTAGCCGGCCCGCTGTGTTACGGCCAGGGTAAAGTGCACTGGGCCAAAAGCTGGACGGCTCAAAACGGGCTGGACTTTCCCGCGGCCATTGGCTATGTTTACAGCGATAGCTCGTCGGATTTGCCGCTGCTGCAATTGGCCGACAACCCGGTGGCGGTCAACCCTTCGCGCAAGCTGGCCAAAATAGCGGCGGCGCGAGGCTGGGCCATCGAGCGGTTTTATTAAAGGGTCACTGGCCAATCAGCGCAGCGCCCATCCGCGCCAGAACCATATCTTCCTCTTCCGGCAAACCGCTAACGCCCACCGCGCCAATAACCTGCCCCTGGTAAACAATCGGCACGCCGCCGCCCCAGCCCACATAACGCGGGTCGCCAAAGTTGGTCAGCGGGAACTGCTTCTCGATAGAGGCGAGGCCAATGGCTTTAGATTCTTTCTGCTCGCGGGCGGCGCTAAAGGCTTTGTTGATGGCAATGTTAATTGAGGGCAGCCGGCAGCCATCGGTGCGGAGAAAGGCCAGCAGCTCGCCGTGAGCATCGGCAACCGCCACGGCAGCCCCTTTGTTTTCTTTTTCCAGCTCGGCCTGAATGGCGGCAATAATTTTTAGCGCGTCGGCGTGCGACAGGTTGTTACTTTGATACATTTGCGTCTCTCCTGAAGTGATGTTTGACTAAATTTTGGGGGGACGATTTTGAACAGCCGCCACAATTTTTTGGTATGTGTCGTCTAATGTTTCGGGCAGCACCCGCGTGTCGCCCACCACCGACATGAAGTTGCTATCGCCGCTCCAGCGGGGCACCAGATGCATGTGCAAATGGTCGGCCATGCCGGCCCCGGCGGCTTTGCCCAGGTTAAGGCCAATATTGAACCCGTCGGGCCGTAAGGTTTCTTTGAGAAGCTCGGTAAAGTAGCCGGCCAGGTGCATCATTTCCGCCTGAGCCTTGGCCGGAACGCTGGCCAGGTCGCCAATGTGTTGGTGTGGCACTATCATCAGGTGGCCGGTGTTATAGGGGTAGATATTCATCACTACAAATGCGGATTGACCGCGATAAACTACATACTCTTCGCGGTCCTGGTTGCCGCGCAGTTTGGCGCAAAAAATACACTCTTCTGATTTTTTATTTTGGGCCGAGCTAATATATTTCATTCGCCAGGGCGCGTATAAGTGTTCCATTAATTCACTCTTTTCAAATTGGCTTGCATCGCCAGCAAAAGACCTTTAGGGTTTCCAAAGTCCCTTTATCTGGCCAGATTTTTGGGATTGAATGTGATTTCTGGTGAGGATTACCTTATAAAACCCTAAAGGTCTGGGTAGGTAGCAACTTGGATTATTGTACCAAAGAGAGACGCAATGGGCGAATTTGCAAATTGTTTGAGCCAGAGTACTATACTTTTAACAGAGGATTAATGATGCAAAAACTCTCCGGCGATTTAGTCAGACACAAACTAAGAACCCGGTTGATTGGGCAAAATGTTGTTTACAGCGAGCAAACCGGCTCAACCAACACCGAATTGAAGCGGCTGGCCCATATGGACGCCCCCGAAGGGTTGCTCTACCTGACCGATGAGCAACTGGTTGGGCGAGGTCGCCTGGAGCGAAGCTGGCACGCCCCCGCCGGCTCCAGCCTGTTGACATCGCTGCTGTTCAGGCCGGGCGATTACCTGCCGCCGGCGCAGGCCCAGCAACTTACCATGATTTGCTCGCTGGCCATGGCCGACGCCATTAAAAATGTGGCAAATGTAATGCCCGGCATCAAATGGCCCAACGATATTGTTTGGAACGACGGCAAAAAACTGGGCGGCGTTCTGACCGAGTCTGAAATTGAGGGCGACCAGCTTGCCTGGGTTATTGTTGGGCTGGGCCTCAACGTCAATCTTGATTTTAGCGACCACACCCACCCGGAACCCGACCGGCCCGGCCGGCCGGATAGCGGCCATCCGCCGCTGGCCGAAACCGCAACCAGCCTGTCAATAATATTGCAGCAGGACACCGGCCATTTACGGCTGCCGCTGCTGCAACGCTACCTTGAAAACGTGGAGCAGCGCTACACCGCCCTGAAAGAGGGACAATCGCCGCGCCGCGAGTGGGAAAGGCGGCTGATGGGGATAGGGCAGGTCGTTACCGTTAAGTTTGTTGACAATGCCCGCCAGCACCGGGGCGTAATGATTGGCATTGATGAAAACGGCGGGCTGCGAATTCGGCAAGACGACGGCACGGTTAAAACCGTGCTGGCCGGCGATGTAACCCTCAGATAATTCGACGATTGCGTCACTCGCGGCCCGGATGTATCATGTTATCAAATAAATCTGAATCTTTGAAAAGGAGATAATCTATTTCAAAAAATAGCGAACCATTACCAACCCGGTTTCCCCGGGAGCATGCTTTTTTGGTAGGCATGGAGCTGAAACGGCCCGGCAACAACCACCGTTTTGATGTGGAAGACTCGTTAGAAGAGCTGGCCGCCCTGGCCGATACAGCCGGTTTGTATGTGGAAGGCGGCACCTACCAGCGCCTGGATACCATCAAGCCCGACACCCTGATTGGCCACGGCAAGGTTGACGAACTCATCAATTATCGGGACGAGTTAGGCATCGACGTTTTTCTGTTTGATGACGAATTAAGCCCCCGCCAGCAGCGCGAACTGGAAAAGCGGCTCAAGGTTAAAGTTATTGACCGCACCGCCCTGATTTTGGATATTTTTGCCAAACACGCCCGCACTCACGAAGGTCAATTGCAGGTGGAACTGGCCCAATACGAATACCGCCTGCCGCGATTGACCCGCATGTGGACTCACCTGGCCCGGCAGGCCGGCGGGCGGGCCGGCGGCGCCAGCGGCGGCGTGGGCGTGCGCGGCCCCGGCGAAACCCAGCTAGAGGTTGACCGCCGCGAAATTAGCCATCGCATTGCCCACCTCAAGCGAGAACTGGAAAAAGTTCGGGCGCACCGGGCGCGGTATCGCAAGCAGCGCAAACGGGTAGGGATTACCACCGTTGCCATTGTGGGTTACACCAACGCCGGCAAAAGCACGCTGCTCAACCGGCTGGCCCAGGCCAACGTGCTGGCTGCCGACCAGCTTTTTGCCACGCTGGACCCAACAACCCGCCG
The DNA here is from genome assembly GCA_964486935.1 of uncultured Caldilineaceae bacterium. Lineage (GTDB taxonomy): Bacteria > Chloroflexota > Anaerolineae > 4572-78 > J111 > CAZAPG01. The sequence goes on from CAZAPG010000028.1 coordinate 39,919, forward strand.
GGTTACGCTGCCCAGCGGCAGCAACGCGCTGTTTAGCGATACGGTCGGTTTTATTCAAAAACTACCCACGGGGCTGGTGGCCGCCTTCAGAGCCACCCTCGAAGAAATTGTCGAGGCTGACCTGATACTGCACGTGGTCGATATCACCCATCCCAACGCCTCGGAGCAGGCCGCAACGGTTAATGAAACGTTAATTGAACTGAGCGCTACCCACCTGCCGCAACTGGTGGCCCTGAACAAAATAGACCTGCTGGATGACCCGGAACAGGTAGCCGAGTTAGTGGCCCAGTACCCCAACAGCCTGGCTATTAGCGCCGCCACCGGCCACGGCATCGAGGCGCTTTTGAATCGGGTGGAAGGGGTCATGCAGTCAACCCGCGCCACAATGACCCTGTTGATACCCTACAACCGGGGCGATCTGGTCTCGACGCTGTACGGCCAGGCCATTGTTGAAGCCGAAACCCACCAACCCGAAGGCACACGCCTGGAAGTCCACGTACCCAAACATCTGGTAGAAATAGTAGAACCTTACCAGCTAGAAACCACCAATTAGCAAGTTACCTCAAAAAACCAGGAGGAAGGACAATGCTCGATAAAATGGCTCTGATTAAAGGGTTGCCGGTCATTATCGGCCTGGTCCTGGTTGTTATCAGTTTTATTGCCCAGTTTGTTCCGGCCCTCTCGTTTCTGGTGGCCGGCCAATGGCTGTTGCATTTGGGCGTTATTATCGGGTTGGGCGGTATTCTGTTTTCTGATACGTTGTAAATCCACGCGCATCAAAAAGACCACACCGGCAAACCGGTGTGGTCTTTTCTTTCTTCCTTTTGATGGAATGCAAAAGCGCGCTTTTGCGCTCCGTTTTTTTCAGTTTGAGCCGGTTAGCTGTTTTGCTGCCGGCCCCGCTGCAAGGCTACTACTCCCCCAACTACCATAAACAAAATTAAGGCGGCGGCAACCAGGGTAAAGGGCATGTTCGACTCGCTGGCCTGGCCCGAAACCGGCAGCAGCAGTTCGGATTGGTTGGCCCCGGTTGAGGAGTCGCTCGCTGTGGCCGGAGCCTGGGTAGCCGCCGGCGCCGGGGTTGAAGCCGGAGCCGCCTGGCCGGCCGCCGGGGCGCTTACCGGCGCAGAAGACGAGCCGGCGCTGCCTTCCATCGCCGCCGAGGGAATTTGCAGGCGGGCCGGGTCGTCGCGGTCAAGGCCGCCGGTATCGCTGGGGTCTCTTGCATCGCCCTTAATTTCGCCTAAAAAGAAACGCCGGCCGCCGGGGTAATTGAACTCGTAAATTTTACCCTGTTCGGCCACAAATTGATAGGTTACGGCCTCGCCCTTACCATCCTCAGACATAGCGGTGCCGCGATATTCGCAATCGGGAATCAGAAAAACGTCAACGGTGGTGCAAAGCGGCTGCTCTTGCATTTTGCCCATAATCCACAAATTGCCGTGGCTGCAAAAGCCTTGCGGGCTTACGTAATCAAACTCGGCATTAAAGCCAGAGCAGTTGGCAACGCGCAGCAGCGCCCCCCGTAACGGCGGGTAAAGGGGACTCGATTGGACTTCGGGAAAATGGACCGGCGCGCCCAGGCCGTTGGCGATGGTAATCGTCGGCCCCATAAAATCGGTGTAATTGCTATCGGCGCGCACCTGCCGAATGACCATCTGGTAGGCGCCATCGCCGATGGTTTTGGTATCCAAATGAGCCAGGGTGCCATTGATAACCGGCGCATAGACGGTGGCTACCCAAATTAACGATTTTCCGGATTGCAGAAAAACCTCGTACTTGAAAAAGTCGGGAAAGTCGGCAGCGCCCTTGATGGTAATAATGCCGGAAACCGTCTCTCCATTGGCCGGCGCGGTGATAAAAACAATCGCCCCCGTTTCGTCCGGGGTGGGCGCCTGGGCCTGAACCTCGGCCCGGCTGCCGGCAACTAAAATTAACAGCGTTGCCATAATTATCAAGAATACGTGTCGAAAATAATATTTCATTGCGAATCCCCTTCTCCTGAGCGTTACCTCAATTGAGTAGCAAGACAGCCTGATAATTTACATAAAATTATAACACAATTGGCAGATTATGAGAAGTTTTCCCCGGCAATTTATGGCCTGCTATAGAGTCATCGGCCCATAAACTCCAGGCGATTGGGCATGATTGTCCCGTTTAGCCGGTCATCCGAGGGCAGGGTTGCGCCATCTAAATTAGCCCCGCTCAGGTCGGCGCCTTTAATGGGCGGGTCGTCGAGTTTGCTGAAGTTGGCCCCCTGGAGCCTGGCGCTGCTCAAATTGGCTCTGAACAGGTTGGCCCCGTGAAACCTGACTTCGGGCCGAAATTCTGCGCCGCTGAAGTTGGTTTTGGCCAGGTTGGCCTTAACCAGCAGAGTTTCGCCCACAATTAAAGCGCCGCTGGCGTTAGCCCCGGCCAGGTTGGCCTCGATGAGCTGCGAGGCCGTTAAAGTCATCTGGGTCATATTGGCCCAGGTCAAATCGGCTTTAAAGAGGTTGGCGGCGCACCAATCGGCTTTTATCAGGATAACGCCGGTTAAATCGGCCTGGGTCAGTTCAATGCGCCCCTCATCGCCGCAGGGGTCTATCTCGTCAACGCCCCGGTTGGTTGTGCGCGAGAGATTGGCATTGAGCAGAATTGCGCCTTCCATATTAATGCCGGGTATTTTGGCCTCGGTTAAATCGGCCAGTTTCATAAAAGCGCCGTTGAGTTGCGTTTTAATTAGCTGCGCCCTGACCAGTTTGGCCCCGGTTAAATTGATGCCACGGGCATCGGTTTCGCGCAGGGTGGCTTCGGTCAGATCGCTGCCAGACATGTCAACCCCGCCCAGCAGTTGCGCGTTGTTGAGATTGGCGTTTACCAGCGTGGCCTGCCGGATGCTGGCCTTGAACAGGTCGGCCCCGGTCAGGTCGGCCCCGGTCAGGTCGGCCCCATCGAGAATCACCTCGCGCAGTTGGGTTTCAACCAATCTGGCCCCGGTCAAGTCGGCCCCGCTCAGGTTAGATTTGATGAGAATGGCTTTGCTGAGGTTGGCGTTGGCCAGTTTGGTTTGGCTCAAATCGGTTTCGCTCAAATCGGCTTCTTCCATATCGGCCCATCTAAGGCGAGCATCGTTTAGCTGGGTGTCGCGCATATTGGCCCGCCTGAGGGTAGCGCCAATTAAATTGGCCTGCTCCTGCAAATTGGCTCCGCTTAAATTGGCCTGGGTTAAATCGCTGCCAAACAGGTTGGCCCCGCGCAGGTCGGCCCCGGTCAGGTTGACTTCTCGCAGGTCGGCGCAGCTTAAGTTTTGGCCCTGAAGTTGCCGGTTTTCCTGGCTTTCGTTAACAATGCTCCAAACGGCGCGCCATTTGGGGTCGATGTCGATATCATCAATTGTTGCGCCGCGCAGATTGGCAAAGCTCAAATCGGCGTCGGTCAGGTTGGCGTTATTCAGCTCTGTTCGGCGCAGGTTGGCGCCCATTAAAAGCGCGCCGGTCAGGTTAGCCTGCTCCAGTTTGGCGCTGCCCAGGTTGGCCCCTACCAGAATAGCTCCCGCTAAATTTTGCGCCTCCTGCAAATTGGCGTTTTCCAAATCGACCCCCACCAACACGGCTCTATTTAAAATTGCGCTGCGCAGGGTTGAGTTGTCCTTTAAATTTTGAGCCTGGATGGTATTGTCTCTGGCCCGTTGGATGAACTCTTTCAAATCTTCAATATCTTCAACGTCAGACTCCCTCACGCTGTCGGCCTCTATCTGGCACAAGGCTTTGATGCCAAATAGCCGCGTAACCTGGCCCCGGTCCAGCGGCACTTCGGCGGGCCAGCCCAGCACGGCCTCTTCTAAGTTGGTTCCGGTTAAATCGGTATCTTTTAAAATGGCATTTAGCAAAATGGCGCTGCCCATCCGCGCGCCGGCCAGGGGCGCGCCGCTCAAATCGACGCCGGTGAGATTGGCTCCGGTAAAATCGGCCTGGTTTAAGTTGGTGGCCCGCCGCAGCTCCCGGCTGTCCTGGAGATTGGCGGCCACAAAAGAGGCGTTGGTAACGTTGGCCTGATTCAGATTGGCCCCGGCAAAGGTGGCCTGGGTAAAATTAGCGCCGGTCAGGTCGGCGTTAGAAAAATCGGCCCCGGTCAGATTGGCCCTGGTGTAATCGGGCCGCTCGGCGGGTTCCGGCCCGGCTGAGTGGACCCGGCGCAATCTGGCATTGGTCAGATTAGCCTCAATTAATTTGGTACCAAACATCTCGGCTTCATCCAGAACGGCTTCGGTCAGGGTGGCCCGGTTCAAAATAGTTCGGTGTAAAATAGCGCCGGTTAAATTGGCCCCGCTCAAATCGGCTCCGGTCAGGTCTGCATCCGACAGGTCGACGCCTACCAGCGATGCGCCAACCAGATTAGCCTCGCGCAGATTGGCGCCCCTCAAATCCAGGCCAACCAGCACGGCTCCGGCCAAATTTAGCCGGGGCAACTCTCTGGCCCGGCCTTCAACCACCGTGCCAGCCTCGCTGGATACGGCGCTGCCGCTTACCCGTACCTGCCCCTCGCTAACGGATGTGGATTGGGCTACCAAATCTTTCAGGCGGGCGGTATCTCTGGCCGCAATTGCCGTTTGAACGCTGGCCTGGCTCCTCACATCCGGCTGGGTTGACAGACCCACGATAGCGCTATCCATGGTAGCGCCGGCCAGGGTTGTGTCAATCATTTGGGCATCCAGCAAGATGGTTCGGCTCAACACCGCCCCGCTCATAACCGCGTTGGTTAGATTTGCGCCGGTCAAATCGGCCCCGGCCAGGTTGGCGCGGGTAAAATCGGCCCCGGTAAAATCAATGCCCCTCAAATCTTTGTTGCTCAAATCCCGGTCAACAAAATTTTGAGCGCCGCAGTTGGGCCGGCAAGGCGGGTCTGCGGCCGCCGGGGCCGGGGGCCAAATGCCGGTTAGCCACAAAACGGCAACCAGCAATATCAGAAACAGCGCCGATAGTCCAATTAAAATTAACAGCAGCCTGCTAAGTTGCCTTGTTTGTTGTTGTTCTGCCATAAAGCTGTCGCCTCTACGTTATGTATACTTATCTTACCTCAAATTGACAAAAAATGCATTACGGCTAACCCAATTTGGTTGAATTGTCCTCAATTCTTTTCGATACTCTATTGTTCTATGTTATAATTGCCGCCTATGGTTGATGACATCTATGCCCAGAGGCGGTTGACCAAATTTGATGGCGGCGTTGGGCTTGGCTTGAGCGTGGCGGCGTTGGGCCTGTATATTTTTACCCTGGCCCCCGGCGTGCTGGAGGCCGATGGCGGCGAATTTCAATTTGTGCCCTGGCTGCCCGGTATTGCCCACCCAACCGGCTATCCGCTGTATGTGCTGGCAGGCTGGCTGTGGACACACCTGCTGCCGCTAGGCTCTGTCGCGTGGCGCATGAATCTGCTGTCGGCGGTGTTTGGCGCGCTGGCCGTGGGGGTCACTTATCTGGTGGCCTGCCGGGTGGTTAGCCTCGCCCTGCCCGATACCCCCCTTGCGGCGCAACGGGCCGCCGCCGCAGTTACGGCGACCACTTTGTCAGTAACTCACACCTATTGGAGCCAGGCCCTGATAGCCGAGGTATATACCCTGCACGCGCTGTTTGTGGTGTCTATGTTGTGGCTGGCTTTACACGCGGCCAACCGGCCCAAACTGCTGGCCTTTACTTTTGGGCTGGGGTTGACCCATCACCTGACTACAATTTTGCTGGCTCCGGCCCTGGCCGTTTATTTATGGCAAACTTGTCGCCAACTCCACGCGCGACAATTGGCAGCCTGCGTTGCGTTATTCTGCGCGCCCTTATTATTGTACCTTTATTTGCCAATTGTTGCGCCAACGGTTCCTTACGCCAGCCTGGAATTGAGCGATGCCCAAACCCTGACACTGTACGACAATTCACTGCGCGGCTTTTGGCAACACGTGACCGCCACCGTTTTTACCGGCGAGTTACAACCGGCAGCGGTTGGGTTTGAGCGCCTGCGGCTGGTGTGGCAACTGCTCCGGGCGCAGGTGGGCTGGGTAGGGGCCGGCTTGGGCCTTATCGGGTTGATAACCCTGTGGCGGCAAAAAAAGTTTAACCTGCTGGCCCTGACCGCCATAGCTTTTGTTACTTTTGTGGGTTTCAACCTGGTTTACTTTATCGGCGATGTGTTTGTGCTCTTTATTCCGGCCTGGCTCATTGTTTGCCTGTGGTTGGGGGTGGGGAGTTTAGCCCTGGCCCGCCGGCTGGCGAGTCAATTTGTGCGCCGCAAAATGGGCGCCGGCCAGGAGATTGCCTTTGAACAAATGCGTGGGCATTTAGCCCGGCGCGCCTACCAAACGGTTGTATGGCTGCTGATGCTCTTTTTTTTTGCGTTGCCGCTGGTTTTGGGCGTCACCCGTTTTGCCGGGGTGAACCAGCAAGATAACACAGCCGCCGAAACAAAATGGCGGCAGATATTAGCCCAGCCCATCCCCCACCGGGCAATTTTGGTGAGCAACGACCGCAACGAGATAATGCCGATGTGGTATTTTCAATACGTTGAGGGGCAGCGCCCCGATTTATTGGGCTTGTTTCCGCTCATTACGCCAGCGCCGGAATTTAGCAACGCGGGCCGGGTATTTGAACAGGCGCTGGCTTCGGGCCGGCCGGTCTATTTGATCAAACCAATGGACGGGTTGAGCCTGAAGGCCAACCTTGCGCCGGAGGGGGTCCTGTTTAGAGCCACTCCTTTTCATCCGGCAGACCCCCAAAACCTGGTTGGCGTTAGTTTGCCTAAAATCTCGCTCGATTTACCGGGGAAAGGAACTGTCGAGGAAACTATTTTGCTGCTGGGGTACAATGTGTCATCAACCACTATTCAACCGGGCGGCCAAATTACCGTAACGCTTTACTGGCAGCCCACGCAACCCTTAACCAGCAACTACACCAGCTATGTTCATTTGCTAACCGAAAATAATCACAAAATTAGCCAAAATGACCACCAGCCCGGCGGCAACTATTACCCCAGTAGCTACTGGCAGGTAAGCGAGGTTTTGCGCGACACACACACGCTACCAATTCCCGCAGATGCCCCGGTAGACACATACCGGTTGCGGATAGGGATGTACTTTCAGCCCCGGCCTGGAGTTGTAGTTGGCATGGGAGAGGGCGTGCAAGTTTCGCCGCCGGATGGGTTACAACTACAACCGCCGGCTAAAAGGGACCACGATTAATGTCGCTTAGAAACAATCTCGAACGATTGGCCTGGATTGTTTTACTTTCGGCCTTCACAATTTTTTGCCTGATGGCGCTGCTTATACCTTCGTCTATCTACTGGTATGTAATCAACGCAATCAACCCGCTTGGGGCCGAATTGACCTCGGTGCGCGGCATTGTGCTGATTGGCAACCCTGATACAGAGTTGTCATCATCCGTGGTTGATGGCCAGACGGTGGCCCTGAACGAGTCGATAACTATCTCCACCGATAATACCTCTCAGGCCATTTTAACCTTTGCCGATGACAGCACGCTGACCATGTACGGCGATACTTCTATTGTGCTTCATCAGGCCCAGGAGCCTCGGTTTGGCCTTAGCCCCAACCCCACCCAAATAAAGGTTGAGGTAAACAAGGGGCGAATCCGAGCCACTGCCTCCCGGGGGCGAGAGGACCTGAATTTTGATATTGCCACGCCGGATACCGAGGTAGCGTTGGGGCAGGGTAGCTTTTCGGTTGAAGTGACCGATAAGGGCACTCAGGTGACAACCCGCCTGGGACGGGCCGAAATTACCGATGGCAATAAATGGATTATCTTAAATCAGGGGCAACGGGCTGTTGCCGCGCCCGGCTCAACGCTTTCTGACCCGCTGCCGGCTGCGCAAAATTTACTATCCAATGGCAGCTTTGGCTCTAATTTTGAGGATTCCTGGGAAATTTACACCATCGATCTGACGGACGCGGTTACAACAACCGCAGAAACCGTGGTATTTCAAAATCGCTCGGTGCTTAATTTACGCAGCGAAGGCGAAGACAACGTTCACACCGAAGTAGGCGTGCTTCAGCAAGTCAACAAAGATGTGCGAGATTTTCAATCGTTACGGGTATTTGCCGAAATCCGGCTGGCTTTTCAATCGTTGCCCGGCGGCGGGCAGGCCGGCTCAGAATTTCCTATTATGCTTCACGTAGCTTATAAAGATGCCGAAGGCAACGACCGGGACTGGTTTCACGGCTTTTATTACGCCCCCAAGCCAGAAAATTATATTTTGTATGATGAACCCAACAACTCCAGCGAGCGGATTGTCCGTTTTATCTGGTATCCATATGAGTCGGTAAATTTGCTCACCACGCTGGGGCCGGCCAAACCGGCTTTTATCAAGTCTATCCGTATCTACGCCTCTGGCTGGATTTACGATGCAATGGTGGCCAATATCTCGTTGTTAGCCGAAGAGTGAGTAACGCCAGGCCAAAAATCAGCAGTCAATTAATAAACAACCTGACCGCCATGGAATAAGCACATTGCTCAACTTAACGGAAAGATGGTGGCCGGTAGTGTTGGCCGCAATAATAGTAATTTATGGCGGTTTGAGCTTATACCAGCTTAATCTACCCGGCTTGCATTACGACGAAGCGTTTGAGGTGGTTCCGGCCGTGCAACTGCTACAGGGGCAGCCGGTTACGCTATTTCGGAACGCCGGCCTGTTACTGGGAGGCGTTTCGTTGCCCTTAATGACGCAGGATTATATTGGAGCACTCAACACCTATATGGCCCTGCCTTTTATTGCCCTAATGGGCACAACCCCGGCGGCGTTGCGAATGGCCTCTGTTTTGGTGGGGGCGGCTGCGCTTGGGTTGACTTTTCTGCTGGCGGTCCAACTTACCAATCGACCCTGGGTGGGGTTGCTTGCAACTCTGTTGCTGGCGGTTGACCCTACTTTTGTGTTTTGGAATCGGCAGGGTATTTTTGTGACAGCCATCACTGCTCCTATTGGGCTGGCGGCTACCTACTGCTGGCTGCGCCGTTGGCAGGGCGGCTTGCGGCGCTGGAGTTTGGCCGGTGGCTTTTTGTTTGGGCTGGGGGTGTACGCCAAATTACTCTTTATCTGGCTTATAGTTGCGCTGGTGGGCGCGGTCATTTTGCTTAGCCTGAAGCGTCTCAGGCAGCAGCCGGGCTGGCTGCTCAAACAACTCTCCCCCACCGAAATAGTTTTGGCTTGTCTGGCTTTTTTGCTGGGCTGCTGGCCCTTAATTGTGTATAACTTGCAAACCGGTGGCACCTGGCAAAACGTGGCCCAAAATGCCACAACCTCTTACTACGGAGTCAACAATTTGGCGGTGGGGGTAAATTTGCTGGAGCGGTTCCAACAATTTGTTACTTTATTACAGGGCGGGCATTTGTGGTATCTGGGTGATATATTGCCCAATTGGCTAAATTCAGTTGTTTTTGTGGTGTTTTTGGTTTTGGTAGTTATATTATCTATGCGAAATCAACGTGTCGCAGATGCACAAATTGCCCTGTTCCCATTTTTAGTGATTGGAACGACCATTGTGGTCAGCGTTGGCACCGTTTCGGCGCTGTGGATTACTCACTTTGCCCTTTTAGCGCCCTGGCCGGCGCTGGCCGTTGCCATTGGAAGCTGGTACGTGTTAAAGCAGCTCCCTTCCCAGCCCCGGCTGAAAGGCGTCTTTAAATTTGGAGTTTTGGCGGTATTGGCATTTATGGTAATCACCAACCTGATTTCCACCCTGCGCTACCACGCTGCCCTGGCCAACAGCGGCGGTTTGAGCAGCCACTCCGATGCCGTGTATGATTTAAGCGCGTGGCTGGCGCAGCGCGCCAAGGGGCCGGTGGTCGCAATGGACTGGGGGCTGGCCGCGCCCGTTACCTACCTGACCGGCGGCCAGGTAACGCCCATCGAGATTTTTGGCTACGGCTGGCAATCTGACGTAAAATTATCAGAGCGATTGCAGGGAGCCATTGCCCAGCCGGATACGCTCTATTTGTGGCGCGCGCCGGATGAAATTATTTTTGACCGCAGCGGTGAATTCAAATCGCTCTATCGCCCCCTGAGTCTGGAAGAAAATATCGAAGAAGCATTTTACGAGCGCAGCGGCCGGCCGATTTTGGGTGTCACCCGCCTGGTAGAAAAGGGCACAGCCTCAAATCCGCCCAGATAGCCACAAATAAAATGATGAAACTATCACAACTGATAACAAACCTGAATATCGCCATCAACCCCAATGAACAGTGGGCCATTACCGGGCCAGAAGCCGGCGCTTTTGCCGTGAAGCTGACCCAGGGATGCAATGGACTATCTCCCTTCAACCGGCAACTTGCCTCCAGCCTGGATGGCCTGATTCTGGCCGGCGCGCTGTCGGACATTGAGGCCGCCGAAACGTGGCTCGCCGACCTGGCTGCCGAGCTGCCGGCCAACGTCACCCTGATTATTGTTGACTGGCAGGCCGATGGCCCTTTGGATATTGGCCCGGACCTGAACCGGCGCGTCAAGCAGGGGCGCGCCCGCCGGCTGTTGCGAGAGGCCGGCTTTGGCCTTATCGACGAGCTGGCCAGCCAGCCAATGTACTACATTATCCACGCCCAAAAAGCGCCCGCGCCGCTCGACCCCCAGGCCGGCCACTATATTGCCGTGGCTCACGTTGACGAGCTACCCAAAAATGTTATGAAAACCACCGAGTTATTTGGACACAAAATTATTGTAGCCAACACCGGCCGAGAAATTGTTGCCTTTAGCGCAGTCTGTCCGCACGCCGCCGGCCCCGTAGATAAAGGCCTGCTGCGAGGCCGCAACGTGGTTTGTCCGACACACGGTTACATTTGGAATGTCTGCACCGGCGAGCCGGTTCAACCCGATGATGAAGACACGCTGCGCCGCTACCCGGTTAAGGTAGACGCCGATAGCGGGCAGGTACTCGTTGCCCTGGCTGCACTCTGTTAAACCAGTAATGCAGTCGAAAGAGAGTCCAATATGTCCACCCGTCATCAAGACCTAAGCAAGAATCTGGTTACATTAAATCAAATTTTTGAAAGCCTCAACCAGGCCGTTGACGTGCGTCAAACGCTGGATTTTGCGTTGACCCGCCTGATAGAGCTGATGGGGCTGGAAACCGGCTGGATTTTTCTAAAAGACCCCAGCTCCCAAAATCGTTGGGCCGGCAAAGGATATACCCTGGCCGCCTATCACAACCTGCCCCCGGCTATGGGCGTCAGACGCGCCCGCGCCTGGAAGGGCAACTGCGAGTGCCAGACGTTGTGCCAAAAAGGAAAACTGACCGGCGCTTACAACCAGGTGCAGTGCAGCCGGCTGCGCAATGCCCCCGGCGACCGCCGCGAGCTGACGGTTCACGCCACCGCCCCGCTCCGCTCCGGCGATAACGTGTTGGGTATTTTGAATGTGGCCGCGCCGGATTGGGACTATTTTAGCGAAGAGGCTCTGGTATTGCTGGCCAACGTGGGCAGCCAGATGGGGATAGCCCTGGAACGGGCCTACCTGTTTGATTTAATCCAGGAGCAGCGCATCCACGAGCAGGCCGTACTGCTGGAGTTGAGCAACCAACTGTTGGGCCGCCCCGATTTGGACGACCTGATGAACTACGTAGCCGCCGAAATCCCCCGCTTGCTGGGGGTTGATGCCTGCGCCCTGCTGTTGCCCGGCGAAGACCCCGCCTTTCTGGATTTTCGGGCGGCCAGTGGCTGGCTGACTGACCCGGTGGCGGCAGGGCGCCGCGTGCCCGCCGACGCGCGGAGTGGTTCCGGGCAGGCAATGCTGACTCAGGAGCCGCTATTAATTGAAGACCTTGTAACCGACGACCCTACCCCCTGGTCGGCAGAATGGTTGCGGGCCGAAGGCTTTAGGGGACACACGGTCATGCCGCTACTGGTAGAAGGGCACGCCATTGGCACGATTATTATTAACACGCGCGAACCACGCTTGTTTAATGAAAATGACCTGCGCTTTTTGCGGCTGATGGCTAACCAGGCGGCCATTGCCATAGAAAAAGCGCGGTTGCAGCGCCAGGAGATTCAACGGCAACGCCTGGAAGATGAATTATCCGTCGGTCAGCAAATTCAACTCAGCCTGCTGCCCGAAGAATGTCCAATGATTGAAGGTTGGGATATTGCCGCCGCTTATAAGCCTGCCCGGCTGGTTGGCGGCGATTTTTACGATTTTTTCGACCTGGAAGACGACAGCGAGCAGTTGGGGCTGGTGATTGCCGATGTAGCCGGCAAGGGCGTGCCGGCAGCCCTGTTTATGGCCTTAAGCCGCTCGCTCATCCGCACGGTAGCTATGAGTGGCCGCCAGCCAGCCGACGTTCTGGCTCGCTCTAACCGGCTCATTTACAACGACACCCGTTCCAAACTGTTTCTAACCGCTTTTTACGCCAAATTAAACCTGCGTACCGGGCAAATGGCCTATGCCAATGCCGGCCACAACTGGCCGCTCTGGATTCATGCCCAAACCGGGCAGGTAACGCTCTTAAAGGCAAAGGGTATTGTGCTGGGCGCTTTTGAAGAGGTAGATATGGAGCAAAAAGAGATGCAATTGGCCCCCGGCGACCTGATAATTTTTTACACCGACGGCATCACCGAAGCGATGAACGCCGAGCATCAACTTTTTGGGATGGACCGATTGGAAACGCTGGTTATGAGCAATCCCCAGGCCAAGTCCCAACAGGTTATTGATACCGTGGTTGAAGCCGTGGAAGAATTTACCGGCGGCACCCCCCAATCCGACGATTTCACGCTGCTGGTGATAAAATGGCAGCCGTAAACCCTATCCCTGTACAAAAGGACAGGTTGAAGCCTGTCCTTTTTTAGTGACACTTATCTGACCCGTTGCCTGATGCGGCTGTTCAGGTTTGTCTGGTAGAATCGGCATCAAACGCTCCGGTCATCCCCAGCGAGCCAAAGCCGCTCCGCTCCCGATACGAAGCAAAAAGACCAGCAGCAGCGTTTCTCGCAATCCAATTACGTCGGCTATAAAGGGGCCAAGCATTGTGCCGATAAGGGTAGCCAGGCTCAGAACAATATTGTAAATAGCCAGATATGGCGGGCGGTTGTCATCGGGCACGTGCTCTAGCAATCGATTGGCCAGCGCGCCACTTAAAATACCCCAAACAGTGCCACCCGCAACGCTGGCGGCAACAATTAACGCAACCCCCTGGCTCAGTCCAATCAGCAGCGGGTATAAAGATAACAAAATAGCGCCTAATACGGTCAACCGATAATTTCCCCAGCGGTGGGTCAATCGCCCCAACAAGGGGGCTGCCAGCAACATGGTCAGATAAAAAATGGCGCTGGTCCAGCCAATTTCGCCATCGCTGAGCCTGACCTGGCGCACCAAAAATATGGGAAAAATTGCTGCCGGCAAAAATTGGGAGAAATGAAACAGAAAGAAGGCTACCATCACCCAGCGATATTGAGCGGAAACCTGCTTGAATATGCCGGTATGGCCGGGTCGCCATTTTAACCAGAGACGCACCCCTAGCGTCAGCCGGTGCGGCAGCGCGCCGCTAAAGCCCATCAAACGGCCCGGTTGAGCATGGTCTGTAAGGGGGTTAAATTTAAACTGCCGGGGCGTTTCCGGCACCTGAATACGAGAAATATGGTAGGTGCTCATGCCAACACCCAATGCGCCCAGCGCAAACACAACTACATAACCCCAATCAAAACTCAGTTGGTCTAAGAGCCAGCCACTAAACAGAAACGAGGCCATAATAGTGCCTGCCAGCAACGCATTGCGTCGCCCCACTACTGTGCCGCGCTCTTTGGGGGGCACAGTAGCAGCCAGCAACGCATTAAAGCCGATTACCAGCGCCGCGCCCGGAATGGCCATCAGCAGGGTAATAATCAGTACCGCCCAAATTTGAACCTGGGCGGGCAAAATCAACGGCAGTGGAATCAACACAAAATATCCCAACCGATGAAAAATAGCGGTCCAGGTAACGGCTGGCCCCAGGGCGCGGTTTTCTAACCAGCGGCCAGCCGGCAGCGTAAACAAAACACTGACCAGGGCCGGGCCGGCCGTAAGCAAGCCCACCTGCCAACCGGCTGCGCCCAAACGAGTCAAAAAGACAGCCAGAAACGATAATGTACTGCCAAAGGTTATACCATACCAGGCGATGTCCCAGTATAAATGCACAAAATTGGCCGCCTGCTGGCGGCCTGCCTCAACCCGGGACGATGTTTCCAATCCCCTGACAATAGTTGACATATAACTTATTATACCCTTTACTAAAAAGTCTCAAACAATCAATATACTCCCCTGTAAAATAAAAGGCAAAATCAAATCAGCAAAGGAGCAGAGATTATGTCAAAAATTCGTATTGCCGGCAAAACAGATTTAACCCAGCCCGGCTGCAAGGTTTTTCAGGCCAACGGACACATTCTGGCCGTTTTCAATACCGGGCGCGGCCTGTTTGCCGTTGACAACCGTTGCCCTCATATGGGCTTTCCGCTGGATAAAGGCTCGGTGAAAGATGGCATCTTAACCTGTCACTGGCATCACGCCCGGTTCGATTTGGCCTCGGGGGGCGCGTTTGACCTGTTTGCCGATGATGTTGTCGCCTATCCCGTAACCGTTGAAGGCGATGGTGTATTTGTTGACCTCAGCCCTCGGCGCGACCCGCAAACCTACTACCAAAAACGGCTGCAAGATGGCCTGGAGCAAAACCTGCGGCTGGTTGTTGCCAAATCGGCCATTGCCCTGGTTGAGCCGGATAACCCCGCTTCGGCCATTGCCCCCTTTGAAATTGGGCTGCAATTTGGCAGCAAATACCGGGCCGGCGGCTGGGCTATGGGGCAAACCATTAACGCCTGCATGTTAAACCTGGTTCCCCATCTGGCTCCCGCCGACCGCCCGCTGGCGCTGTACCAGGGACTCACCGCCGTGGCCCGTGATATCGAAGGGATGGCCCCTTATTTTACCATTGACCCGCTGCCCGGCCCCACCGCAAATTTAGCCACGCTCAAGCAATGGTTCAGACAATTTGTTGAAGTGCGAGACAACGAAGGCGCAGAACGATGCCTGGCCACCGCCATTCAAAACGGAGCCAATGCTCAAACCATTTCCGACATGCTGTTTACCGCCGCTACTGACCATCGCTACCTGACCATCGGGCACGTTGCCGATTTCACCAACAAGGCTCTCGAAGCCCTGGAGCAGGTGGGCTGGTCGCAGGCCGCCCAGGTGTTGCCCGGCCTGGTACCAAATTATACCCAGGCCACCCGCATGGAAGAACGCAACGAGTGGCGTCACCCCATTGACCTGGTCGACATTTTGACCGGCGCCTTTGAAAAAATCCCCGCCGCCTTAGAAGCAGGGAGCAATAAAAACGGCAACTCGCACACGCTAACGAGTGGCCTGCCGGTACTACTGGGCGACAACCCGCAGAACATTGTCGATCTGTTGCTGCAAATGTTGGCCGAGGGGGTTAGCCTCCAAAGTTTGGCCCAAATTGTAAGTTATGCTGCCGCCCGACGCATTGCTCACTTTCACATCTCAAATGAATTTGGCGATTGGGACACGGTACTGCACACCTTTACTTACGCCAACGCCATTCAACGGGCGATACTCCGCAGCCCATCAATGGAGCTGCTGCGAGGCGTCTTTGATGCTGCCATGTCGGTTTACCTGGATAGATTTTTGAACATTCCCTCAACGCCGCTGCCCCAGGTTGAAACCAACCACCAGAAACCGGGTGATTTACGAGTCGAACTGCTATCGTTGCTTAACAGGCAGCAGCAGGTTAACCAAGCCGGCGCGCTGGTTGCTCAATATCTGGCTAATGGTGGTCAGGCTGAGGGTATTATTGCTACGCTTGGCAGCGCCTTGCTGCGTGAAGACCCGGATTTTCACACCATTCAAACAATTGAAACAGCGGTAAGCCAGTATCAACTGCTTAAAGGCAGACCCGAAGCAAACCATGTATTGATTGCGGCAGCGCGATATTTGGCAGCGCACGCACCGACCCCTCGCGCTCAAAATCAAACCTATCAAATTGCGTTGCGGCTACATCGCGGGGAAAAAGTGTACGAAGGGTAGGGCAAACGCAACAAAAAACCCCGAACTCATTTTGAGACGGGGTTTTTGTTGGGGTGGTTGCTACCTAATGCCGATTTTACGGGTAGCCTCGACCACAACCTCTTGAAACTCTTCAAGATCTAGCCTGGCTTTTTGAATAAAATCGAAGACGCCAACTTCCTTAAAGGCGCGGCGCTGCTCATCCAGATTACCGGTACCGGTGATGATGATAATAGGCAACTGTTGCTGAAATTGCTCTCGGATTTTGAGAGCCAGTTCCAGGCCGTCGGCGTAGCAGGTAGATTTGTCCAGGTTCAGGTCAATCGTCACCAGGTCAAAGCTAAAGTCTGTAGACAGAAGATTTTCTGCCTGTTCATAGTCGCCAACGGTAACTACCAGACAATCAATTTGACGCAAAATGCGGCTGAGACGGCGCTGCCAACTTGGCTCATCCTCAACAATTAAGATGCGCCTTGGTCCGGTTTTGGCCTTGTCTACCGATGCAAAGTTGTTGGTCTGCTGAGGTTGGGCCAGAAAGGGTGTTGTGTTCTGCTTTTGGAGCAGCAACAGAATTTCTTCGGCAATTTGAGAGAGATGTTCATCAACAAGTAATCCTCCTTGCGACCAAACCGGCGTTCCATCTTTAGGGCGAACCGTTATCTGTTGCAGCCACTTAACAGCTCGCCAGGCACAGGCTCGCGCAATTACCGGAATGATAATCACCTCCTCATTTTGACGCCGCCGCAGGAGTTGCGGCACTTCTGAATTCAAAATAAACTCCGAGTTGAGGAAGTTGGCTGTAACCAACAACACGGCAATTTTGGCATGGTCAATAGCCTGACCAACCTTTTTTTGCCAATCTTCACCGGCGCCAATACAACTATCGCTCCACACGCCAATTAAACCGGCATGTTGCAACACTCTCAGGTGCGAGACCAGTGTGTCTTTTTCGGCCTCATCTTTATGACTATAGCTGATAAAAATCACGGGGTCAGCCATTCTCTTCTCCTTACAAAACGTGTCGGCTTGTTTATTGATAATTGAGCGCCAGATAGATTTTTGCAACCAGGTCGTCCGGGTCCAGGCGTTGCTTTTCAAGAATAAAACTGGGCGAAAATGGACAATGACTGAGTCGCCGATTCCACCATTCATCACCGCTGATGATGATGATTTTGATGTTTCTGTTCTGACGCCAAAGCTGATTGGCAATCTGCAAACCGTCAACATTGTACGGCACCCCGGATAAATTTACATCGAGGATAAGCAGGTCAAGCCGACACATATCAAAAATAGTTTGTGCCTGTTGATTATTGGCCGCAATATTCACATTGAAAGGTTCATCGCGCAAAAAGCGCCTAAACTTCTTTTGCCAGCTTTCCAAATCTTCTACAACTAAAATGTTGTAGTGTGGTTTGGTATGAGATTCTGGTTCTGCATCCATAGTTTTCTATCCCTACCCCTGGTGGCGGTGGGGATTTTGATTAAAAATTTGCATCCGCGCCGGGTATCTTTAACCAGCTGTATCTGACCGCCCCAACGTTTAAGGAAGGTGTCGCACCACCATAAGCCGTAGCCCAATCCATCTTTACGTCCGCTGACACCCAATTTAAAAATATCCTTCTCATTGAGGGTTTCCGACAGCCCCGGCCCGGAATCTTGTACAATTACCTGAACCCATCGTCCACCTGGGGAGCAGCTTGTAGCAAACTTCAAAACGCCTCGAAGCTGGTCTTTCATGGCAATTAGCGCATTATTGATGAGGTTATCAAAAACAAGTTCAAGTTGGCGCGTTGCCATTACAGGCGGAACATTGTTCAACTCTTCTATAACAATTACTTTTGAAAGTTCATTTTGCTTTTCCTGTAATACGTTTTTAATACATTCACTAACATTAATTAACTCCTGTGGCGATGGTTGAAACGGCTTACGAATATTCTCGGCCATCGACAGGGTGGCTTCGGCGTTTTCCAGCATGTCTTCAAGCAGTTCAAACAGTTCGGTTTCGTTTAATTTACCCTCTGTATGCTGACGTTTTAAGTATTTGATATCGGCCCGAATTGAGCCAACCTGGTTGTTGATACTGTGGACCATATTACTGGCCATATCACCCATGGCTACCACCTGGGCCACATTGGCAAACCGCTCGCGGATTTCCTGCTCGGCTTTGAACTGGTAGGCATTATGAATAGCAATAGCGGCCTGCACAGCAAGTTGCTCAAGCATTTCTAAGGATAGTTCATCAAAGGCGTTCTCTTCCTGGCCGGCAATGTTAATAACCCCAATCAACTCATCCTCTAACAGAATAGGCACGCCCAATAGCGACTTCATCACTTTGGCATACGGACCCCACCCACCGCCAATCACGTCATCAAAATGTTGAACAGGTTGTTCGGTGGTGTTATTGATGAGTTTTGGCTTTTTATCCTGCATAATGGCCTGGGTGATGCCAAATTTTATCTCGTCAAATGAGTCCAAAATTTCCGGAAAGCTCACCTGATGGACCAAATCGGTGGCATATTTGCCAGCCAACACCACCTGGCCATACTCCGCGCCAATCAGGTTTAGCGCCCCATCCAAAATCCGCTTCAGCACCTCCTGCAAATCCAGCGATGAGTTGATGGTCCGTTCGATGCTTCTAAGCTGAACAAGCTCCGACTCGCGCAGGGCTAATTTCTGGTTAAGCTGGTCAAACAGCAGCGAATTTTGCACCGCAATAGCCGCATTGGCCGCCAAAAATTGCAGCGCTTCAATATCGGTCGGCCAGATTTTATCTTTGCGGGTACCGGCATACAGATTACCTACGGCCCGCCCATCTACCAGTAGTGGAATTGAGATACAGGTTTTAACACCAATATTCCGCTGAATACGATAGCACAATTTAGGGTCAACGACAGGCTGAAACAGTTCATACAGGTCATGGGTAATTCTGGTTTCACCGGTCAGGCAGGTCTGGACGCCCAGATTGTGGCGGTGTTCTCTCAGCGATACTGAACTACCCATAATCTGCACGCCAAATAATTTTTCTATCCGGCTCCAATCGTGGCGATGGACAAAACTGTTAAAAGCAACGGCCTGTACCGACAACGTTTGTCCCTCTTCATCCAGGGCGGCCAGCATCGCTCCCGTGTATCCCAAGCCCTTGACAACACCCTGCACAATTTTGTCAAAGACATTGTTAATATCAGAAAGCCGCTGAATTCCCGGTAAAATATCTCTAACATTTACGACATGTGAGTACAACAGACTGCCTTCAGTCAGCCCCTCTGGTTCCACACTCGCCGCAACAGCAGAATGCTGACGCAACCGGTGAACGTCAACGGGAATCTGTTTCCAAATTGTGACCATCTTCCGAACAAGTCTCTCTATCTCGTACCGTACGGATATGGGGATTCCTGCGCGCTTCTCAACAAATTTTGATTGCATTAGCAATATATCCAGTTTTTAATAAACAGAACATTAGTTTTTAACATTGTTAACAATGTTAAGGCGCATTATAACATACCTTTATTATTTATGACAAGCCCCTATATTTTGGGGGTAATTTGAATTTTTTATCTATATATTGTGGTAAATTTAACATAATATTAGAAATTTTTGCTTATGTAAAGCAGGTAACTTCTGATTTCATCCCCTCTGTAAGTGTCTGAAAAAAACCAATTGACCAATTTCAAAACCCAATGATATAATCAACTAACTTTATATTGGTAGAGTTGCTAATGTCAGAATTTATCGAAAACTGCCCTCATTGCGGAAAAAAACTTAAACGTTCCAACGCTTCATTTTGCACCAACTGCGGCACCCCCCTAAAAAACCAGGTTGGACAGGTACAGGCAACGGTGCATGGCGGCTCGCTGGCCAAAATTATTGTGCATACCCCCGGCGAGGAAACACGCGAAGAGTTTCTCTCCAAAGCCATCACTACCTTGGGCCGCAGCCGCACTAATTTGCTTCAGGTGCTTTCACCCATTGTCTCCGGCCAACACGCCAAAATCGAGCTAACTCGTAAGGGCCATGCCATTACCGATTTGAACAGCACCAATGGCACTTTTGTGAATGGCAAACGCCTGACCCCTGGCCAATCTCGTTTGCTTTCTTCAAATGATATCATCCGTTTTAGCGACTCACTCGGTAATTCAGCCAGCCTTACTTATATTGCCCCCTCCGGCTTTGCCGAAATTGCCGATTTAGATTCCTCCAAAATCTTCCAGCTTGACCAGGCTATTTCTTACATTGGCCGCAACCCCGAAGCCGCCATCTCGCTGGACCATCCGGCGGTTTCCTGGAATCACGCCAAAATCATCAAAAGCGATGCCAACCGTTTTGCCATTCAAGATCTCAGCAGCAACAACGGCACGTTTGTCAACGGCGCTCAACTGCGGCAGCGAAAAATCCAACCCCTCAACCGGGGCGACGTGGTGCAAATTGGTCCCTTTAATCTGGTTTATCAGGGCATCGGCCAATTTGCGCCCTTCTCTGCGGAGCGCAACTTTCGCCTGGAAGCAGTCAACCTTGAAAAGACATTTTACGCCACCAACTTTTTGGGCTTAAAAGATAAAAATCGGCCCAAAACTGTGTTGCGCAATCTGAATTTGGTAATCAATCCGCGCGAATTTGTCGCCCTGGTCGGCGGTAGCGGCACCGGCAAAAGTACCCTGATGAAAGCCCTCAGCGGTATCAGCCCGGCTACCGGCGGGGCTGTGCTGGTCAACGGCGATGACCTGTACGCTAACTACAACCTGTATCGCATGATGATGGGCTACGTCCCGCAGGATGACATTATTCATCAAGGCCTCGAAGTGCGGCAGGCGCTGCACTACGCGGCCCGGCTGCGTCTGCCCGATGCCAGCGCGTCGGAAATTGATGAGCGAATTGGCAACGTGCTGGCCAAAGTGGGGATGACCGCTCAAGCCGACACGCTGGTTCGAGACCTGAGCGGCGGTCAGCGCAAGCGGGTCAGCATTGCCGTGGAGCTACTGGCCGAACCCTGGATTTTCTTTTTAGACGAGCCAACCTCGGGCCTGGACCCCGGCCTGGAAAAATTGATGATGGACACCCTGCGCCAGCTTGCCGATGAAGGTCGCACTATTGTGCTGGTAACGCACGCCACCAACAACATTATGAGCAACTGCGACCAGGTAGCTTTTATGGCGCGTGGCGGCAAAATTGCCTATTTTGGGCCGCCCGAACAGGCCATCGATTTTTTTAACGTTGAAGATTTTGCCGACATTTACACCCGGCTCTCGCAAAGTTTTGCGGCCAACAACGACCCCACCGTACCCCCGGAAATTCAACCAGAGTACCAACAACTAGCCACCGCCGGCGCGCCGGAAGTTTTGGCCGGGCCATTGTGGGCCGAAAAATATCAAATTTCAGCCATCTACCGCACGTTTATAACCAACCGGCAAAGCGGCGAAGTTGCCCGCCCGATTACCCCTGCCGGCGAGCGAGCTGCCGTTACCGTAATGGGACAGCTTAAACAGTTTGGCGTATTGGCCCGGCGCAATCTCAGCCTCATTCGGCACGATAAAATTAGCCTGTGGGTGCTGCTGGCGGTGATGCCTCTGATTGGCCTGTTTTTACTGGTCATCAGTAACGCCGCCGCGCTGGTGGGCAACACGCCGCAAGAAATCACTGCCATTTTAGAAAGCGACGGCGTTTACACCATTGCCGATAAAGCCCAAACCCTGCTTTTTATGATGGCCCTGGCCGCCAACCTGCTGGGCGTGTTTGCCGCCGCCTATGAAATTATCAAAGAACAGGCCATCTACCGCCGCGAGCGGATGGTCAATTTAAAGATATTGCCCTACTTTAGCTCAAAGTTTGCCGTGCTCGCTCTATTTATGCTGCTGCAATGTTTGCTGCTATTGCTGGTGCTGGCCCTTAAAGTTGACTACCCCGGCCCCGGCGCAATTCTGTGGGCCTTGCCTGAATATTACTTTACCCTGGTGTTTACAACATTGGCCAGTGTGGCCCTGGGATTGTTTGTCTCGGC
Source organism: uncultured Caldilineaceae bacterium (assembly GCA_964486935.1). Lineage (GTDB taxonomy): Bacteria > Chloroflexota > Anaerolineae > 4572-78 > J111 > CAZAPG01. The sequence continues at coordinate 61,916 of CAZAPG010000028.1, forward strand.
CCTGGCCCCAACGCAAGATATGGTCATTTATTTGGTGTTGATTGTGCTATTTATTCAAATTGTCTTTTCCGGCGCAATTTTTGAACTGCCTGCCCTGGCTCAACCTCTCTCCTGGCTCACCATCACCCGCTGGTCACTGGAGGCGCTGGGCGCCAGCACCGATATGGAGGCCCTCAACAACCTGGGGCAGGTGCGCGTCACCAGAGAAGTAGATTTGGGTCGGGGCATTCAAAAAGTGGTTGAAGACGCGCCCACCACCATCAACTTTTTTGTCAACTATAGCTACAACGCCCTGGCTCTGCTCTCGCGCTGGATTTTTTTATGGGCGCACACGGTGCTGTGGAGTGGGCTGGCGCTGTGGCTGATTAAACGCAAAGATGAAATTTAATGGCTGCGTTACGTGGTACGTGACCCAAAGCGTACTGTTTTTGTAACCAACTACCTATTTTCTGAGGAGTCTTCAAGTGAAACGTCAACATTTGATTATTATTGCGGTAGCGGGGGTTGTTCTTCTGCTGGCCGGAGCCGGCGCGCTGCTGTACGGGCTTTCGCAGGGGGGCAGCGTGCCGGGGCTGGCGGCTGACACGCCCACCCCGGAATCCCCCGCCTTTGATGTCCCTACTATTCAAATTACGCCGCCCCCCTCGCTCGACGAGATTGCCGCCGAGATTCGAGACGACTACCCGGAGCTGGCCGACCTGCTGCAAAATCCCGAACTCGGCTCGGTGTACAAAGATTTTTATCTGGCTTACCAACGCGGCGGGCCAGAAGCCGCCCTGGCCCTGGCCCGGCAGCGGGGCATCCTCAACAGCCGGGATGAAATTGTGATGACCCTGGTACTGGATACGGAAGACAGCGCCGCGCTCATTGCCGAACTCGAGGCCGAAGGCGTCATCGTTACCGAAAGCTATCGCAACCTGGTCAACATAGCCATTCCCGTTTCAGAAATTCAGGAGCAAATTAACGCCGAAGAGCCGGAACTGATTGTTGACCGCATCACCAACCTGGAGCACGTCATTCGGGTGGAATTGCCCACCAAAGCCACCCCCAAGCAGGGCCAAATTTTAGGGCAGGGCGTGGGAGTCACGTTTGCCAATACCTGGCACGAGCAAGGCATTACCGGCCAGGGGGTCAAAGTGGGCATTTTAGATTTGGGCTTTGGCGGGTATGAGGATTTGCTGGGCGCAGAACTGCCAGACAACGTAACCGTAGCCACCTTTGGCGATGATTACGCCTTTGATATTGAAGTTCACGGCACCGCCTGCGCCGAAATTGTGCACGAAATGGCCCCCGACGCCGAACTGTACCTGGCCTACTACGATGGCTCCGATGCCGCCATGGGGCAGGCCATCACCTGGCTGATGGAGCAGCAGGTTGATATTATCAGCAACTCTACCGGCAGCAACGGGCTGACCCCCATGGACGGCACCGGCTTAATTGCCGAACTGGTTGACGAAGTGAAAGATGCGGGGATTCTTTGGGTCAACGCTGCCGGCAACGAGGCCACCAGCCACTATCGCGGCCAATATGTTGATACCGATGGCGACAACCTGCACGAATTTTTTCCCGACACCCAGGTGCTGCCCTTTATCCCCTACGGGCCGGGCTTTGAAACCACCATTATTTTAAGTTGGGACGACTGGCAAAATGCCAACCAGGATTACGAATTAATTCTGTACGACGCCGATGGCAACCTGCTGGGCAAATCCGAAGACCCGCAAAGCGGCGAACCGGGAAACATTCCCGCCGAAGGATTTTTGTACGAGTTTGAAGACTCCGAAATTTACCTGCTGGCCATTGAAAACTACGATGGCCTGGCTCGCGGCGATGCCACCTTTGACCTGTTTATTCACGGCGGCGAGATGCACCCCGATTATCTGGTAACTGAATTTAGCCTGAGCAGCCCCTCTGACGCGCGCGGGGCCTTTGCCGTGGGCGCGGTTAACTGGGCCGACGACGTGCTGGAGGCGTACAGCTCTAACGGCCCCACCGCCGATGGCCGCATCAAGCCCGATTTGTCGGCCCCGTCGGTGGTGGATAGCGCCTCCTATACGCCAGAAGCGTTCGACGGCACCAGCGCCGCCGCGCCCCACGTGGCCGGCGCGGCGGCATTGGTGTTGCAGGCTTTTCCCGACTTTTCGCCCGACGAGACAACTGCATTTTTGCAGGAACGCGCCATCGACCTGGGACCATCCGGCCCGGATAATGGCTTTGGCGTGGGCCGGCTCAATTTGGGCGAAAGCCCGGCCAACGCCGAGGAGCCGGAAGAGACGCCGCCCCCGCCGGCCGACATTCGCCCCACCTCAACGCCTCGCCCGCCCGAAGCCGCGGTGGGCCTGCCCGCTCCGGCCGGCGGCACTGGCAGCAGTGGCGCTGCCGGCGGCGAAGAGGGCCTGGGGGGTGCTATTGTGCTGCTTGGCCTTTGTTTTATCTGTTTGGGGGCAATCCTCTTTTTGGGGATGATAGTTGTGGGGTTGTTTATAATGCGCCGGCGGTAAAATCGTGTAACCGCCAACTGCCGAAATTACTACCTTTGGCCCGGTTTCAAGGCAGTCTGCGGTCGGCGGTCACGGGTTAGACAAAACGTATCAAATTAGGGGGGATGCCCATTGTTAGCCCCTTATCAAATATGGGCCATAACCAGGGCGCGCACCTCTTCCAGTAGCTCCTCGCGGCTGTAGACCCCTTTTTGCAGAATTTTTTCCACGTGGCTGTTAAGCCGCTGCCGGTCTTCGCTGGTGATGTCTTTGGCGGTGATTACCACCACAGGAATAGAACGCCAGCTTTCCTGGCGGCGCAGTTGGGCTACAAACTCAAAGCCGTCAAGTTCCGGCATCATCAAATCGAGCAAAATCAGTTCCGGTTGCTGCCTGGCTATTTTTTCCAGGGCCACCCGGCCATTTTCGGCTTCGGCAACCTGCCAGCCCTCTTTTTTTAACATCCGCTGCAATACATCGCGTGTTACCGGGTCATCCTCAACCACCAGTACGGAGCAGGGGGTAGACGCCTCGCAGCCAAATTTCTTTAAAACGGTCACCAGTTGCTCGCGGTTAATGGGTTTGGTGAGATAATCTGACGCGCCCAGGGTGAACCCCCGGTTTTTGTCGTCAACCATTGTCAGCATAATTACCGGAATATTGGCCAGTTGCGGGTCGGCCTTGAGAGCGGCCAGTACATCCCAGCCGCTCATATCCCCCATCACCACATCGAGTGTAATGGCTGCCGGATACAGTTTGCGGGCTAGTTGCAGCGCCTCGGCGCCGCTGCTGGCGCTGACCACCTGAAAGCCCTCTTTGGTTAAGTGTCGCCGTATCAAATCGCGCACTGCCGGGTCATCATCAATTACCAAAATAGTATCGGCGCCGTTGCGGGTTGGCGCTAATATTGATGGCAACTCCGGCGCAGATGATAGCAGTTCGGTTGGGGCTTTGTTTTGCGGGTCGATAACGGTGGTGGGCAACCAGATGGTAAAAGTTGAACCCTGGCCCGACTCGCTTTCAACGGTAATGTCGCCCCCCATCATCCGGCAAAATTGGCGGGTAATGGCCAGCCCCAGCCCGGTGCCGCCATAGCGACGCGTTGTCGAAGAGTCGGCCTGAGAAAACTGTTGAAAGAGCTTGTTGACTTGCTCCACCGTCATACCAATGCCACTGTCCGTTACCTGAAAGCTAATCCAGTCTGACGAGATTTTTTGGCCTCCATCCAAATCCAAATCCGCGCCCTGAATATAGCCCGGCAGCGATACCTGATAGGTTTGGCGGGTTACGGTCAGAGTAATTGTGCCCTGCTCGGTAAATTTGGCCGCGTTGTTAAGCAGGTTCAAAAGCGCCTGCCGCACTTTGGTCAAATCGGCGTGCATGTTACCGATATCATCGGGGCGCTGAATGACCAGTTTATTTTGGTTTTTCTTTATCATTGGCTGAATGGTCATTGCCACGCTATCCAGCAACTCGGTTACGGGGAACGTTTCCAAATAGAGTTCCATTTTGCCGGCTTCTATTTTCGACAGGTCGAGAATGTCAGTAATCAAGGCCAGCAGGTGGCTGCCGGCCTGGTTAATTTTTCTCAGGTCGGGCACAAAATCATCGTACCCCATTTCTTCAACCTCTTCTTGCAGCATTTCGCTGTAGCCGATGATGGCGTTGAGCGGCGTGCGCAGCTCGTGGCTCATATTGGCCAAAAAGGTGCTTTTGGCTTTGTTGGCCGCATCTGCGGCTTCTTCGGCGCGCTTGCGTTCGATAATTTCTTGCTGGGCCTGGTTATACAACCGCGCATTTTGAATAGCCACGGCGGCCAAATCGGCAAAGGCGCTCAATAACATTCCATCCGAGGGTTGGTAATGGTTGGGCTGTTGGTGGTCAATGGTTAGCACCCCAATCAATTCGCCCATAGCCAACAGCGGCACGCCAATCCAACTTTTGATGGCGATGGGGCCTTCTTGACGCCAGGTAGGGTACTCTTCGGTATTGGGAATTACCACGGGTTGGCGTGTCTCTGCAATCTGCTTGAGGTGAGGTTTGTTAGGCAACATAAAGGCCATTCCCTCTACCACGGATGGGCCGGAAAAGCCCTGGGCAGCCGCCACTTTAAATAAACGCTCCTCGCGCAAAATTACCGATGAGCTATCATAACTAATCACCTGCTCTAACTGGGCCAAAATGCGGGCCAGCACTTCGTTCAAATCCAGCGTCTGGTTGAGCGTGGCGGCGGCCTGGCGCAGCGTGTCGGCCTGCGCCCGCGCCACCCGTTCGGCCTGATAGGTGCGGGCATTGGCCACGGCAATGGCTATCTGGTCGGCCAGCAGCGAGCAAATGCGCTGTTCTTCGCCGGTAAAGTGATGAAAGTCTGAAGTTGCGTCTATGCCTATCGAGCCAATCACCTGGTTCTGCGCCACCAGCGGGGCAATCATAATGGATTTTACGCCCAACGCTTTCAGCGATTCATATTTGTTAATTTGCGGGTCTTGTTCCACGTTAGAGCTAACAAACAGTTTGCGTAGCTCTAACAACTCTTGAATGGCCGGCTCCATAGGGATGGTAATGCCCAAAATATCGGTTGCCGGACATTCGGCCACAAGCTGCCCAAATTGCTTGTCTTTGGAAAGTAAAATGATGCCGCAGTGGTCTACCTCAAACAGTTGCACAAACGTTTCGGCGGCGGTAGTGAGCACCTGTTCAAGGTTGAGCGAGGCGTTGAGGGTTGAAGATAACTGCTGCACCCGATGCCACTGCTCGGCCCGTTTGGCCTCATCTTGCAGGCGCTGCTGCTCGGCGCTGTACAGCCGCACATTTTCAAGCGCCACCGATACAAGCTGGCCAAAGCGGCTGAGCAAATCAACCTCGTACTGGCCAAACGCGCGGTCATCTTCAAAATCGTAGGCCAGGCCAATAACGCCCACAACTTTTGCCCCCGATTTTAAGGGCACAGTTACCCCGGCCCGCAAAAAATTGCGCTCCACGCTGGGCGAGCGACCGGTCCAGGCATCGTAATTGTTTACAACCAGCGGCTGCCCGGTTTGCCAAACTTTACCAGAGGCGCCCTCGCCGGGTTTCATTTTGACTCCCAGTCTTTGCTCAAACAGGCCGGAAACCACCTTAAGTTCCAGCTCAGACTCATCATCAGCAACCAGTCCCACAAAACCGTGTTCGGTGCTAAGTAGCTGGCCGGCGCGATGAACCACAGCTTGCAGCAAGTCGGTTAATTCTAAACGGTTTATCAGGTCCAGGGTGGTATCGTGCAGCGCAGCCAGATAAACATTTTGAATTCGCATTTGCTCAATTTGTTCTGGCGTAACTTCAAGGCCGGTTCCAGGCTCATGTGGCTGTTGCTGGTCCTGCATATAAGTTCCTCCAAAATATTAACAGCTTGGGCAGGTTAACCAATTTGGGTAAGACTGCTGTATTTTAGCACAAAAGCCAAAAGATTGAACATAGGATAATAGCCTTGCCGGCAAAAGCAATTTGTCGGCCTATCTTTAGTCCACTATAATCTTTGCCCAGGAGAAGAAGAATGAACTCGAAAGATTTACTTAAAAATCAGGTTGCCATAGTTACCGGCGCCGGCCGGGGTATTGGCCGGGCCGCCGCCTTAACCCTGGCCCAGGCCGGCGCTGCCGTGGTGCTGGCCGCCCGCAGCGAGGGCGAAGTTGCCGGCACAGCCGAAGAGATTAAGCGCAGCGGCGGGCAAGCTCTGGCCATCCCCACCGATATCAGTGATATGAATCAGGTGGACCACCTGCTGGTTTTAACCCTGCGCGCCTTTGGCCAGGTTGATATTTTGGTAAACAATGCCGCTCTGGTTCAACCCCTGGGCAAAGTGTGGGAAACATCGCCCGCCGCCTGGGAAAAACTAATCAGGGTTAATATCATTGGCCCCTATTTGTGCGCCCGCGCTGTGCTGCCCCACCTGCTAGAACGAGGCAGCGGGCGGATTATCAACGTCTCATCCGGGGCCGCAGAATCTAACCTGGTTGGAGCCAGCGCCTACACCACCAGCAAAGCCGCGCTAGAGCGATTTAGCGCCACCCTGGCCGCCGAAGTGGCCAATACCGGCATTGTTGTCACCACCTTTAGGCCCGGTATTGTTGACACCCAAATGCAGGCCGACATCCGCCAAACGCCTAAACATATTTTTCCGCCGGTTGACCGCTGGCTAAACTGGCATCAAAGCGGCCAGCTTCGGCCCGCCGCAGAGCCGGCCCTGGGTATTTTGTGGCTGGCCAGCCGCTTTGCCCAAAACGCCAACGGCCAGCTCTTCAGCATCAATGACAAACCGTTTCGGCAGCGCCTGGCCGCCGATTTGGGCGTCAACCTGCCTGCTGCATAATTGTGATTTATCCAGCAATTCCAAATTCAAATCCAGACCTGTCAGGATTATGTCAAAAACCTGACACGTTCTACCGCCAAATTTGGAATTACTGTAATTTATCAACCCGCGTTGACAAAGTTAATGGCTAACAGTAAAATACGCCACCTAAACTAAACATCAGCAGGAGTAATCATTTATGTCTTACGACAACATTGTAGTGCCGCAAGAGGGTAACAAAATTACCATCGAAGGCGGCAAATTAAAAGTATCAAACCACCCAATCCTGGCCTTTATTGAGGGCGATGGTATTGGCATTGATATTTCCCCCGCCAGCAAACGCATTTGGGATGCCGCCGTTCAGGCCGCCTATGGCGGTCAGCGTAAAATTGCCTGGATGGAAATTTACGCTGGCGAAAAAGCGGCCCAATTATACGGCGGCGACTACATGCCCGAAGAAACCTTCGCTGCAATGCGCGAGTTTATTGTGGGCATTAAAGGCCCGTTGACCACGCCCGTGGGCGGCGGGTTCCGCAGCCTTAACGTTACCCTGCGCCAGGTGCTAGACCTGTACGCCTGCGTGCGCCCGGTGCGCTGGTACGAGGGCATCCCCAGCCCGGTCAAACGCCCCGAAGATGTCAACATGGTCATTTTCCGTGAGAACACCGAAGATGTGTACGCCGGCATCGAATACGAAGCCGGCACGCCCGAATGCGACAAGGTAACAAAATTTCTGCGTGATGAGATGGGCGCAAAGTTTTGGGATGGCTCCGGTATTGGCATTAAACCCATCAGCGCCTTTGGCACCAAACGGCTGGTACGCAAGGCCATTCAACACGCCATTGATTACGGCTTCGATAACGTCACCCTGGTTCACAAGGGCAACATTCAAAAATTTACCGAAGGCGCTTTTCGCAAGTGGGGTTACGAGCTGGCCAAAGAAGAGTTTGGCGATACCGTTATCAGCGAGGATGAATTATGGGATGATTACAACGGCAAGCAGCCGGCAGGCAAAATTGTCATTAAAGACCGCATTGCCGACATTATCTTTCAGCACGTGCTGCTGCGGCCTAAAGAGTTTGGGGTGCTGGCCGCCCCTAACCTCAACGGCGATTATTTGAGCGACGCTCTGGCGGCGCAGGTGGGCGGCCTGGGTATTGCCCCCGGCGCTAACATAGCCGACCACATAGCCCTGTTTGAAGCCACCCACGGCACCGCCCCCAAATATGCCGGCCAGGACAAGGTGAACCCCGGCAGCCTGCTCTTTTCCGGGGTGATGATGCTGGAATATATCGGCTGGCGCGAAGCCGCCGAACTGATTAAACAAGCCTACGCCAAAACCGTGTCGGGCAAAATTGTCACTTATGATTTTGCCCGCCAGATGGACGGGGCCAAAGAAGTGAAAACCAGCGAGTTTGCCGACGCGGTTATTTCAAATTTGTAATTACGCCGTTGCCAACAAAAAGGCGTGCCGGCAATTGAGGCACGCCTTTTTAATTTTTAGGTGTTTAATTTAAATTTGCGATGTCAGCAGCGCGTCGCGCACAGCTTCTCTGAACTCGTCGTACTCAAAATATTCTTTGAGCAGCACGTTTGTTACCGAGAATTTTTTGAACGCCTTGATGACATCTCGCTTGTCAATCTCGCCGCTGATGATGATGACCGGAACGGCCGCGCCCAGGCGGTTACGCACATAATTGAGCAATAAAATCCCCTCTTGCGCTTCTAACTCGTGGCCCAGGTGGGCATCAATAGTAATCAGGTTAAAGCGCCCGCTTTGCAGTTTGTGCCGGGCCTCGCTAAAACTGCCGGCAACCTCTACCAAACAGCCGGTATCTTGCAGCGTGTCTTGCAAAATTTCTTGCCAGATGGGTTCATCTTCAACCACCAGCACGCGGTAGCCGGTTAACTCCCAATTATTGAGCGAGCGCGGCCAGACCGGCAGGGGGGTGCGCATTAATCCACGGGCCACCATAGCCCCTATCACCGCCAGGCCGGGGGCCGGCGGCTCCAGCCCCCTGAATTTGAGCGTCCCCAGCAGGGTAATTATCAACCCCAGGTAATATTCGTCCCAATCCCGGTCATCCATCAGGTATTGGCGGGCCAGCCGGCGCAGGTTGACCAGCAGGGTGTACGGCTCTTGCAGGGCAGTATGCGGGGCGGTAGTTGGCGGCGGGTCGGCGTGGAGCGACTCAAGCAGGCCGGCCAATACCTCTGGCCCCAAACGGGCGCGGTTGATGACCGCCGGCAGCAGTTTGGTAATAATTTGACCTTCTAATCGCTGCAAATCATACAGGGTGGGGCCGGGCCGAGTTTCAGAAAAATCAATCAGCCAGGCAAAGCCGGTGGCGTCATCCACCAGAATATTTTCCAGGTTCAAATCGCCGTGAATGGTGGATACTTTCATTTCGATAACCTGATTGAGCAGGGCCGGCAGGTCTCGCAGGGGGTTGGGGTAGTTGCGGCCATTCAGGTTAAAGCTGGGGGCCTGGGGGTCAAAGGTGGGCAGCGCCTGGCGCGTGGCCTGAGCCAGCAGGGTTGGCCGGGTGGCGCGGATAACAGCTTCCAGCGCGTCCAGCCGCTGGCCCGGCTGATAATCTGCCGGGTTGGAAGCCTCTACATTTAGCCTGAGCGGGGCCGACGCCTGGCCGGGCGGGGGGTCGGCCAGCAGGGTGATTTCCTGCCGGTCGGGCCGAACTTCGGCCACGCGGAACCCTTCTAATCTAACGGCCTGGCCGGGCGGCAGGTTCAGTAAGGCTTCGGCATCCAGGCGGCCGGCGGTGAGCGTTTGGGGTTGACTTTCTGCCGGCAGGGCCAGTTTCAAATGCAAATGGGCGTGCAGCAGCCGGTCGTAATACTCGCTAACGACAAATTTTTGGGGGCGGTTGATAGCCCACCACTGGCGGCCATAGATTCTAAACACCCGGTCGAGCACTGCCGAGGCAGCCTGCCCGCCCCGGTTGTCGAAATAGGTTTGCAGGCTGTGGGTTGGCAGGCGCGGGTCGCCTCCGGCAAAAGAGTAGATAAGCAAGGCCAGTTGCCCGTTGTCGGCGGTGCGCGGTTCTTGTTGCAAGCGGGCGGTATTTTGCGGCGAGGCGTGCTCAACATACTGGCGATAGGCGCGGTATTCTCGCTGCAACTCTGCCGGCTCGCCCAGTTTAGCCACCAACTGGGCCTGACCAGAGTCGGGTGAAACCAGCAAAACTATGGCGCTGCTGTAACCTGACCTGAATTTGCGCTCGATAAAAAGTTCCCGGCTGCCGGCAAAGGCTTTTGCCAGCAGCAATTTTTCAGCCGGGGTCAGAGTCAAACCCGGCACGTGGCGAATATTGGGTGGGTTATCGGGTTGAGCCGGTGCGGCTTCCGGCGAACTCATTAGAGAGGCTCCTGGGTAAATAGTGTTGGCTTTTTTGATTTGTCAGGCCGGTTGAGTTTGGCTCAATGTTTGGGCCATTTCGGCGGCGCTTTGGTACCGCTGGTTGGGGTCTCGCGCCACGGCTTTCATAATGGCCCCGGCCAGCCCGTTTGAGATGGCGGGTTCAAGTTGTTGCAGTGGTTGAGGGTCCTGTTGTAATTTTTGCATGGGGTCGGGGTAAAGCTTTTGCCCGGATAGCAACTCGTATAATACAGCCCCTACGGCGTAAATGTCAACGCGCTGGTCAACATGTTTGGCCTGTAGAATCTGTTCCGGGGGCATATACTCCAGCGTGCCCAGCACATCTTCGGTTTTAGTAAGCGAAGCGCCGGCGTTCAGGACTTTGGCAATGCCAAAATCGGTCAGTTTGACCTGCGCATCCGGCAATATGATGATGTTTGACGGTTTGATATCTCTGTGAATCACCTGCTGCTGATGGGCATAGACCAGGGCGCTGCACAATTGACGCCCAATTTGGGCCACCTGCGCGGGCGGCAGCCTGTTATCTGGCCGGTTCAATATCTGTTGCAGCGTCAGGCCGTCCAGATATTCCATCACAAAAAAGGTCTGCTCGTTGGGCAGGGCAGCGGCAACATAATCGAACACTTTAACAATGTTGGGGTGGTTCAGGCGACGCGCTGTTTCAACCTCGTTGCTAAAGCGCGTCAACCGGCGAGATGCCTCGGCGGGGGTCAGACGGGGGTCGTGATGCAGCACTTTGAGGGCCACAATTCCATTTTTAGAGTCGCGGGCTTTGTAAACCGTCCCCATGCCGCCGCGCCCCAACTCGGCCAGCAGGCGATACTCATGCAGGTAAAAGGCCCGGTCTACAATTTCCTTAAAAACAGACAGGTCAAAATCGGCTTTGTCAACAAAATCGAATACATCAAATTCTTTAAAGTAGTTTCGCAGCCGGGTCATGCCTACGCTTTTGTGGCCGGTTACAACAATGCATTTGGTTTGAGGGTGATGTTGGGTAATAAAGGCCAGCAGTTCCTCGCCATCCAGCGCCGGGGTGTTGAGAGTCAGGCCAATATCTACGGTGACTAAATTAAACGGTTTGCCGGCTGCCTGGGCCAGATCAAGCGCCTCTTTGGCTTCATCGCGGCTGGATACAACGGTAACGGCGTATTCGGCTTCCAGCGGCTCTTGCAAAAAGTGTTGCCAGAGCGGGTCATCTTCAACTACCAAAATTCTACCGGCAAACATTCTTTCGCCTTTCAAGAGGAGTTGCCGCCATCATTAAATCTGGCGGCGGCTTGTTTAACCTGAGCAATAAACTCGTTAAGGTCGAACTTGTCTTTCTTGATTTCGGCCATTACCAAATTTTGCCGGCTGCCTAACAGTCGCATCCCTTCTTCGGAGCCGCTGACGACGATGATGGGCAACTTGAGGCCCCTGCGATTGATGTAATTGGCAACTACCAGACCATCGGTGTTGCCCGGCACCTGGGTAAGGTTGATATCGATGATGGCCAGGGTGAAGGTATGCCGGTCGAGCAGGGCCAGCGCCTCTTCTTTGGTGGCCGCCGCAAAAACCTTAAAGCCCAATTCTTGCAGCGACTCGCCAAAAAATTGTTCTCGCCAGAGTTCCTGGTCTTCAACTACCAACACCTGCGGCGCTTGCCCGGTCATTGTTCTTTGCCTTTTGCGTAATACTCTAAATCTCTGCGGTCCGGCCTGGCTGCGCCGCTGTATGATTCACCGCAAGTTTTACCACAAATCGACACCCGTTCGCCGGGTGGGGGTCTAACCAAATATTGCCGCCAATGCGATTGAGATAAATTTTGCACCACCACAACCCGTAGCCCAACCCGCTTTTTTTAGAACTGACCCCCAAATTAAAAATATCGGAACTGGTTAGATGACCGGCCAAACCGGGGCCGGAATCGGCAACGATAATTTCTACCGCCTGGCCTTCGCGTTTGCCCTCGATGCGCAGGTCGCCCTTATCTTCCATCGCTTCAATGGCATTGGTAATAAGGTTACGGAACACCTCGCCCAGTTGGTAAGTGCCCATAACCAGGGGCAGGTCCTCTTCTAAGCTGATTGCCAGGTTAACTGCCGCCGGCAGCGGCTGCAATTTATCTAGGGTCGAGGCCAGGCTAACTTTAATATCAATCGGTTCGGTGGGCTGGTCCTGAAAGGGGTTGCGAATATTGCGGGCCAGCTCCAGCGTTTTTTCGGCGCTGGCCTGAATTTCATCCAGCCGTTTGGCTAAAAATTCATCGGTCAGGGTTCCTTGCGACATTTTCAGTCGAATTTGCTGCACCAGCACCCTGATGGCTCCATCGGAGTTGTTGATGCTGTGGACCATATTGGTGGCAATATCGCTCATGGCGGCAATTCGTTCGGCCTCAAGCGAGCGCAGGCGGGTCTCTTCCAGCTCTTGATAGTAACGCGCCGTTTGAATAGCCACGGCGGTTTGGGTGGCTAAAATATCCAGCAGGGACTCATCCTCTTCGCTGAACATATCGGGCGCGGGGCTGCCCATATCAATTACCCCCATTAGCTCCTCGCCGGCCAAAATGGGGGCGGCCACTTCGGCCCGAATGCCCCAATCGGGGTAGGTGTTAATCCACTCCGTGGCCGATAAATCGGCAATACGGCGGGTGCGGCGATGCTCGGCCACCCAGGTAGCCAGCCCCGGCCGGTAGGTGATGGCCGTCACCGAGCCTTGAGGGTAACTGACCCGCGGCTCCAGCGCGCCGCTTTCGCGGTTGGTCAAAATGATATTGCCAAATTTGGCGTCAACCAGTTTGAGGCCCACATCCAGAATATTTTCCAGCAGCTTTTCCAAATCAGAAGTGGAGCTGATGAGCCGGTCGATATTTTGCAGGCTTTGCAGTTCTCGCACGCGGCGGCGCAGGCGCTCGTGGACGTGCTCAAACTGGCGGGCGTTTTGAATGGCCAGCGCGGCCTGGTTGGCAAAGCCTTGCAGCGATTCCAAATCGTCCTGAGAAATTTCGGCGCGGCGGCTGCCGGCATACAGCACCCCAAACAATCGCTCTTCTGAGCGAATGGGCAGCACGGCAAAGGTGGTTAGCAAAAACATATCTTGCAGCAGCCGGCACATTTTTTCTTTGGCCAGGGGCCGGGCGATATCATACAGGCTGTTGGTGACTCTGGCCTGCCGGTTGCCAATAACAGCAATGCCAATGTTATCGGGGTGCTCAGTTAAGGAGAGGCTGCGGCCAATTAACTTCTGCTTGTGGCGGTCGGCCAGCAAGCGTTCGCGCTCAAGCAGCCCCAGCAGGGCCGGGTCTTGCTCAACGGCAAACTCCTGCACCGTTAGCAACTGCCGGGCTTCGTCGATGGTGGCCAGCAATACCGCCCGGTAGTTGAGTCCCTCAACCACGCCGGTGGCCACGCGGGCCAGCACCTCTGGCAGAGAAAGGGTCGATTGTAACGCGCCTAAAATATCGCGCAGGCTACTCAACTCCCGGTTGCGGCGCTCGACAATTTCCAGCCGTTCCTGGCTCTCTTCGTTTAATTGAATTTGCTGGGTGTAGAGTCGGGCGTTGACAATGGCTACGGCCACCTGGTCGGCCAGGGCTTCAATGGCCAGCACATCGTGCTGGCCAAAGGCATTGAGCGACTCGCTTTGCACGTCTAACACGCCAATTACCTGTCCCCGATATATCAGCGGCACATCCAACTCTGATTTGGTGCCTTTTAACCCCAGCGACAGATAGCGAGGGTCGCGTTTGACATTATTAGACAGGGCAATTTTACCCTTTTGGGCCGCCCAGCCCATCATCCCCTCGCCCAGCTTTTGAACGTGTTTGGGTTCAAAATTGTCGGCGTGCAGCCCGGCGGCCACTTTGAAAACCAGGCCGCCGGCGTGTGAGTCGTGCAATTTAATGGCGACATCCTCAAAGCCAAAAGTCTCGTGAATGAGGGTGACAGTCTGTTGCAGCAACTCATCCAAATCTAAAATCGAGGTAAGTTTTTCGGCCAGTTCGGCCACCACGCGCAATTGGGTAGCGCGGGCCTTTTCGGCTTCAAACAGGCGGGCATTTTCAATGGCAAAGGCCGCCAAATTGGCCAGCGAGGTGAGAAAGCGTTCATCTCGACGCCTGAAAGCGGCCGGTTGCGGGCTGGCAACGCTGATAGTGCCAATGCAGGTGCTGTGCCGCGAGATAGGGGCCACAAACAGCGAGCCGGAGGTGATGCCTCGCTCCACAAAGGCCGGCTCGGCCTGAACATCGGGCACATTGATGGGGCGGTCTTCTTTGAGCACCAGCCCGGCAATGCCCTCGCCCACGGCAAAACCGCGCGGCTCTTTGGAGTCGCCTTTTACCGCTGGAAGGCGCATTTTACGGGTCAGCCGCCCGCTATTATTATCGAGCAGGTGGATGACCACCCGGTCTGCGGCCTGAATTCGCTCCAGCGATTGGTCGGCAATAAGTTTGAGCAGTTCGTCCAGGTTGCGCGTTTCGGTAAAGAGGCCGGCAATATCAAACAGGGTGTAGGCATCGCCCAAAAGTTGCTGGGTTTCTTCGTAGCGGCGGGCGTTTTCTATGGCAATGGCGGCGTAATTGGCCAGCGGGGTCAGCAGGGTTAGGTGTTGTTGGGTAAAGGTGCGGCGGCTGCCGCTATTGTAAACCGCCAGCACGCCGTGGGCTTTGCCCTGCCGTTTGATGGGCAGGTTAAGAATAGAGCGGGCAAAGTAGCCGGTTTTAACCTTTACCTGGTCGCCCAGGCCAGACTCGGGGCCAATGAGTACGGGCCGGCCGGTGGTCATCACCCGCCCGGCAATGTTATCGTCGCTCACCGGCTGGCGGAAGGTGCTGGCGTACTCCTCGTTAAAATTTTTAGAGGCGCGCATGTACAGCTCGTTGGTCTCTTCATCCAGCAGCAGCAGCGACCCCTCATCGGCCCCGCTGAATTGCACGGCAGCCTCGACAATGCGTTTGAGCACCTCCTCCAAATCAAGGGTGCCGGCGATATTTTCTAAAATGCGAATGTGGGTGTCAACAATGGGGTTAACGGTAATGGTGGCAAATGGATCGCTGCGTTTTTTGGGGGCATTCGTCACGGCTGGCCTCCGCTGGAATAGGGCCGCTTTACCTTTTGAACATTAACATTGTAACACGAGCCAAAACGGGGCGTCAAGCGGGTCAGGCTGATGAGCCTTTTACGATAATAGGCAGATAAATCCCTGTACGGGGCGGGCTAAAGTCTTTGGGGATATTGGTTACGGTATCGGCAATACAGCCTGCCTGTTGGCTACATAACCAGGCTGTGTTTTCAATATATACAGGACGGCAAACGCGCGGGCCAAGGGTGTAGATGAACTCTTCGGTATTTATTGAAACTTCCAGCACTTTAGTAGAAGTGATGGTATCGGTATAAGGTCCAATCTTAAAAGGGAAGTGAGTCATTAACAAACCGTTGCCTAAATTTGGTTGATTAGCCAATATGGTATGGCTTTGGTCGTTTAATCTTACAGTAACCGTCGTTAAACGGGTGTTGGGTTGCAGGTTGTTTGTCCAATAGGTTAAATCCATAATCGGTAAGAGAACATCAATGGTTTGAGTAGCAACTGACGGGATTTCCAAAGGATAAGAAAAGGTTTTGGTAGTGCTGGCAAAATCATCCAAAGCGGCTAATTCAAAAGGGGGATCATTCTTGCTGAAAAGAAAAACGGCATTCAATTCGCAGGGAGCGTATGTAACAACCGAGATTTGCTCCTGCTCAATCATTTCAGGCGTAACATCGGCGGACCAGATGGAAGCGCCAGAAGAGTTATTGCTTTGGGCCACAAGCTCTGCCGGCTCACCGCCTACTGTGGGCGCTGTTGTAATCGGGCCGCTAACTGAAATCCAGATTTCTAACGCCTGTTCCGGCACGTCGGGGGGAATTTGAAGCTGAATTGTGTGCGGATTGGGGATGGGCGGCTGGCGCGTGACGCCGTTGGCCCAAAAACGGGTGGTTTCACAGCCAACTGGGGCAGGCAATACGTAGGCGGGCGTTCCTCCGGGAGTCCCCATCGTACCCAACAAATCTTGATAATAAAGAGAGGGCAAGAGCGCCACCCGCGCCTTGAAAGAGACCTGGCCTGATGTGTTGGGGGGAATGTTGCCGATGTTCCAGACAATATTTTTGCCTATTATTTGGCTTTTATCGACAGGGTTAATAGAGTCTGGTTCTACCTTAAGGTTAAATGGAAGCACATCGGTAATAGTAATAGTTTGGGTAATAAGGCTGGTGTTGGTGTATAAAATCGTGTAATTAATGGTATCGCTTTCGTGAACGGGGCCGGAAGGGTTGTTGGTTTTTGATATGACTATTTCGGGCTGAAGTTTGATATTGTCAAGGTAAACCCAGGAGTTGCAGCGATTATCGGTTTGATTGCGCAAAACAAAATAAACATCTATTGTTTGGCCGATATAGGGCGACAAATCTATTGAGGCTTTAGAAGATCCATTAGCTGCAGACCGCCAAACATTACGTAGACAACCGGCCCCATCGGGGGTAGGGTTGCCAATTCGCCACACGACCGAAGTTAAGTTGTTGATTGCAACTTCAAAAGTATCATAAGGGAAGGCGCTGCTGGCGATAATATCAAAGGAATACATCAAAAATTCAAACTGGAGACGGGGGTTCTCTATGACGGGCACATTGAGCGAACGCCGAATGGCGACGTATCCGTTTTGCCCTAATGGGGAAATTTCTTTTCCGTTAGCATCACCCAAACGGACAGAATGTGTTTCAAAGGGGCTACCATTTTCGCCATCGGCAAAAGGAGGCGCAATTGCGGGAGCAGGAGCCAGAGAACTTTTTTGTTGCATCCAACAACGCAAATCTTGGGCTTCGTAATCCCAGTTGTTATAAGGTTCACCGCAGGGGTTTGCAGTGGCCAGAAGCTGGCCGATTTGATAGTTAAGCAAGATGATTGGAGTAACAAATATAACAATTAACTGGACCCTGTTTATAGTTGACCATTGCCCCCGATGAACCATTCCGAATTACCTCAAGCTTAACAACTGCGGTCGCCGGATTCACACTTTCCAGGGCCATCGCCGTCATTATTTTCTTTACTAGATGGTGGTGGCTCTTTACCCGGCTCAACATAGAGAGTTCGTATTTCGCTGGGTTGACTCATCCACTCAATTGTGCCAGGATTCCACACCGGCACCTCCGCAGTGCTCCAATCTTTTGCTGTCCCTGGCGTTCCTCTAACAACTGTAATCCGCCATTTGTACTCTCTATCATACTCTTCATCAATTTGATCATAACTATAGAAGTTTTTCTTAACCCAGGCCACATCAATTGGCTCAACGTCATTGGCAAAAGCAGTATCATCAGAAAAAGAACAACAAACATTGTACCGGTTCCAGATTTGAACCTGGAAATAATCGTTTTGCCCCAAAATCCCTGGCCAATCCCATTCCAAATCCAGCCGGTTGTAGGAGCTGGCCTGGTCTATGGGCGCAATCAGCATAGGGGGTGCTGATACAAGCGTGGGTATTGGCGAAGGGGTGTTGGTAGGTATGGCAGTGGGTGAGGGGATAGGGGTATCAGTAGGAACAGGCGTGCTGGTGGGGGTATCTGTTGGTGTGGGGGTGTTGGTAGGCTTAGGCGTGGCCGTGGGTGAGGGGGTGAATGTGCTGGTTGGTCGGGGTGAGGGTGAGGGAGTGGGAGTTGGTGTGGAAGTGCTAGTAGGTGCAGGTGTTGCCATTGAAGATACGGGGGTATCTGTAACCGTGGGTGAGAGTGTTTGAGGTTGTGGAGTAATTTCTGTAGAACCAGACTCGGCAAACATTATTCCCATCAGTATGATAATCAGAGCGATTGTCAAAAAAGAAAAACGAAAAAATTTGGGGCTAACGTTCATAAAAAATATCCTCCTGATAAGTTGCTTCTGAAAGTGTTGGGGCATATAGAGGTGGTTTGCAAACAATCTCAAGATTATGGTATGATTGTTCGATGTATCTTGAAAATTACTTGGAGATTTATTTGTGTATCAAAATTCAAAATTAGCTATTATAACCTTATCAACTCTGGTTGGTTTCATTTTTATCTTTAATCTTTATTTTCTAATAAATGTCTCCCAGTCGATTTTCATTTACCTTACTTTGGCTTTGCTTGCTATTCTAACAAGTTGGTCTATTCCTCATCTCTGGAAAACCGTTCAACAAATTGAAGGGGAGCATCTGATAGATAAAAATAATAATGAAAAGTTCAATCAGCAGCAGATGCCCAGAATATGTAAATTGGAAGATGAGACCGTTTTGCCCCCTTTGGATTCAGAGCAACTTTACATTATGCAACAACTATTCCCGGGTAATTACAGAGTCCGGGTTCAGCCTTTGGAGGGTGGTTATAATAACTTTGGTGTTTTTTATATTATCCTAGAAACTGCTGAAAACAGATTGCTTAGACCGGGATTCTTCGTCAAATTTCTTCGTCAAAAAGATGTTGTTGAGGAAATTCATGCGCACCAAACCATATTATATGAGTATCCTCTGGCTTTTACCCCTGGACGCCCTATCAAAAGCTGGCCACCAGATCAACAATTGAGAAGTGGCAACAGTTTGGGTGGCGTATGTTATGAATTAGCTGCGCTTAACCCAAATAGTCAGCTCCAAACCCTAAAAAATCTTTATAAACAGTTATCATTTGAGGAGTTTGCGCCATATTTGCATTTGCTTTTCGAAAGACTTGAAAGATGGTATGGGTTGAGACTACCAGAGACTGTTGCGCCTAATTTAGGTGGGCCAAATGGCGTGTATAATCGTCTCTATCGAAGGCGAAATGATCTTCAGAGAAAGATTTTTGAATTAGTCAAAGATAATGCCCATACTTCAAGCACGTCAAGTTCAAATTTTCAAGACTTGGATGCCACTACCTGGTTAAAATTGCCATTTTTACCCGAAGGTTGGACAGATGAAGAGTTTTACAACCCCATTATATGGATTAACAATGTTTTAGTGCCAGGTGATGCAAGGTTTTTTAGAGCAATAAGTCGCTATTCTCCAGTTCATGGCGATTTACATACAGGTAACATTATTGTTGAAAAAGCCCAAGATGTTCGTGTTTGGCTCATCGACTTTGCTAACGCGCATCTTGGACCATCAATTCAAGATTTTGCTTCTATGGAAGCCGATGTTAAATTTAATCTTATTGATATGAAATTGTGTTCTCTTGATGATTGGCTAAGATTCGAGCAACAATTACTCGTTCCTCTGAAAAACCCAATCTATCGCTTGAATTGGCCCTGGTCTCAGGGCTGGCAACCAGAGGGAGAGTTGTTAAAAGCCTGGAAATTTATCGAAATTATCCGTAGATGGGTGATAGAATATGAGTTGATTGGTAATGATGTACGCGCTTACTATTTAGCTTTATTACATGCTACATTGCCAGTTCTCTATCGAGATAACCACAATGAAATCCAAAAACAATGTGCGCTTATTTCCTCTGCGTGGATGTGCAAATATTTGAGTTAATCTCTCTAATCTTTAATTCAATCGACTCATATTAATGCTTCTAATACAGTCCGAGAAATCTCTGGTGCTCTGTCGTCTAAAAAACGCAAAAAACGACGAAGTATCTGCCTATTATTTTGGTCACCACGACGAATTTGCGCTTGCAACCCCTCAATAATATATCGAATCTCTTCACGTTGTTCAGGCGACATGCTAGAAGAAGCATCAGGATCAATAACTGCCTCAATTTGCTCAAACAGCTTGTCCAATTCAGCATTTGATAATTCCCGCTCATCCATTTCAATCTGATCTAAACTGATGCTGATTTGACTGCGATTGCTGATGTTGTTAAAGTCGATGCTCCCGGCTACTGAGGCAATTCTACTTTCACCTTTCCAATCATTATTATACTTAAGGCTTTTTGTGTGTTTTGGCATTTTCTAACCCTTCATATATATTAAATGGTCTGCTTATCTACCGTAACATCTGCTTGGGATATCTCTAAATCGGAAAGCCACTTGCGCCCCTGAAAAACTTCAAGGGAATCTTCGGGTGCAATCTGCAGCAAATGCTGTAATTCTCGTTGTGCTTCATGTGGTTGGTTATTCTCTTTGTAAACTTTAGCCAGGTTATAACTGGCAAGACAGTTGTCCGCATCTAATTCAAAAACTCGTTTAAAATAACCAATAGCCTGTGGGTAACGCTTTTCTCGTGCTTCCAATATTCCCAAATCAGAATACACGCTGGCTAACCAGGATTCATCGTCTGAAGGGGCATTTTTTATTGCTTTATTTAAATCAATTCGGGCTTGAGGATGGTATTTTTTGCCCAGTTGCAAATAGGCATCACCCCGTCGGGCATAAGCCATACCAAAATAAGGATCGTGCAAGATAGCATTCGATAATTTATCAATAGCTTTTGTATAATTGCCAATCTTCCATAAAGTCTCTCCCCATCTAAACCAGAAAAGGCTATGTTTATGATAGCCAAGCAAATCTGCCCTTTCAAAATCCATCAAAGCCATTGCAGGGTTACCCTGTTCACTGTGAGCGTAACCTCGGTTAGCATACGCTTCGGTTAAGAGACGATTTAGTTCCAGAGCTTTGTTAAGATCTGCAATTGCCCGATCCAGATACCCCATATGCATATAAGCCAGGCCCCGATTGTTGAAGGCCTGAGCATGCATACCGTCAATTTCAATAGCCTGGGTACAATCTTGCATTGCGCTTTCATATTCACCTCTAGCCATATAGATCATACTACGGCTATAAAAGGCTTGAGCTATTTTGTCATCAATTTCAATAGCGTGGGTGTAGGCATTGTAAGCCTCAACCATAGCAGAATCACGTTCTGTTTTATCGGTTTTATCCTGTTGAGCAAGCCCGTAGTAAGCTACACCTAGACTTGTTAACACTTTAGGATCGTCGGGATTTTGGCGCAATAACCTTTTGGCATTTTCAATGGCTCGCTCAAAATTTGTCTCTTTAATATCACCAATCAAAATCTCCATGCCAGAAGCAGCTTGTTGGCGTGTAACCATAGCCATTCGAGTATAATATTCAGCAATATGAGCATAATTTGGAAAATTGGAAGGGTCACTTAATCGATCTAATTCATCTGGGTCGGCGCTACCCAAAACTGTAGCTAGTCGCTTACGCGCCTCGTTTTTGGAAGTAGATTCACCATCCTGAGCATCAAATGGACTTATTGAAAATTCATCCAAGGCAAATCGAAACTCATGGAAAGTTGATATTTTGGCATCACGAAAACGATCAATTCGTTGTCCAACTTTAACATATAAGATAGCCTGGTCAATCCAGTGAATGATCTCCTGGGTATCAAAACGAGTTGTAAGTAACAATTTACGAATATCAACGGTGGCTAAATTTTGGGCATTATCTATTCCAATTTCAGCCAATCTGGCCTGATGCCAGTCATTTATACCAATTATATTTTTTAGAGAATATTGATTGATTGGGTCAAACCCAGTATTAAGAATCCGGCTGGTTAGTTGCAAAAACCATCGAACACCCTGGTCTGGAAATACACCAATAACAAAAGCTAAAAGGGCCGCCCAGGCCTGTGGCTCGTTGGCAGCCCCTTCTATTGGATTTGGAGGCCCGGCAGACAATTGGCCACCGCCCAAAATAATTATTGATACCCCCACAAATACAATAACAGTTGATACAAAAATACGAACAACTACGACACTATAAACTTGTGGTTGTAAATCAAAAGTGCTATATCGGCGGACAACATGTTGAATAGCAAAAAACGACGCTCCCAAATAGCTGTAAAAAATCAAAGCCATTGTTTCAGCCGATATAACTCCTAACCTATCACTGTTAAGGTAACCAACAAAAATCAACAACGACTGAATAATAATCAAACTAATATATATAAGAAATTGAAGGGGGTTATATACAGTTAGATAAAGTTCTTTAACAATTTCAGTAATATCTTCTTCGTTGACCAACCCCAACAATCGGAAATCGGTTTCAAGCAGGTCTCTGTGAGTTTCGCTACTAAAACTCAGATAAGCAATATATGAAAGGGGATAAATGCCGATTAATCCAATAGCTACAGCACAGTAGATTAGAAGTAACCGAGACATTGGAAAGTTAAACCATGCCCAAAACCAAAACCCTAAACCTAATACCAAAAATCCCAACCAAGCCAGTATAATTTTCCAAGGCGGTATCGATAATCTATAGTCTTTACTAAATTGGGTCTCGCTAATAGGCAAACTCAGATCAACACTTGCCTTCGATTTGCTTCCATTTTTGCTAAAGGTTGAATCTTTTGGCTTTGAATTCATAATTCTTCTTGACAAGGCTATAGTCCATTGGCAGTTCAGGATAAGAACCTGTCCCGTTCACCAAAGCTATAATAACACACCCCAGAGCAATAGACTTGACAGCAAAGTGTTAAAAACATGACACTTCATCAACAATTCTTTTGGATTTGTGTCTGCTCGTAAATTCACGGACCGGCGGGAGTTAGAGGGAGAAAGTCGGTCAACTTCGTAATTCTCTCTTAACTTAATTTGGCATATTGACGATTATTGGGTTCTCTAGGTAATGGCGCTGTACCTTGTACAAATTGGTATCCTCGACCACGTATATTATTTATATAACGTGTATCACCTAATTTTTCTCGTAATCGTTTGACCAAAGTTGTAATCATCTGTGGCGAGACTTCTCCCTGTGCATTTGACCAGACTGTCTCACTAATTTGATCAGTTGATATCACCTGGGGCTGGTTATCCCACAAAATCTTAAAAAGCTCATACTCCTCTTTAGACAAATCCAACGTTTCCGCACCTTTAAACACAATTTCGTTCTCCAATGTTAGTGGAGGCGGCCCCAAATTGCTCACATATACTTCAAATACCGGAGAGTTAAAGGTTACTTTTCCCCCGTTTTCAAAATTATTCAGTATGCCACAATCAACAAGCCATTCTACAATTGGTGATGGCCGAGATTCCTGACCCAGAGTAAGACCACGCAGCATATTTTGGGCTTCAAAGCTTAAATCTTGCCACAAATCCATACATTGACGTTTGACTTGCGATGACTCTGCTAATTGTTTGACAATCTTCATCTCACTATCATTTAAATTTATCATATCTGCCTTCACCAATTCACAGGCATATTTAAGTAATTGAGGATGGCGGCCAACACACGTTAAAATCTTTTCAACTTCTTCCGCTTCAAGCCCAATCTCCAACCGGGTTAAATGTCGGTTTATTGTCATTCTTGCATCATCAAGGGTCAATGCGCCAATCCAACGAGGTTCATGCCACAGGATATCTGCCAATTCGCCAAATGTTTCAGGATTTAGATGGCGTCCACCAAAAATATAAGATAGTCGAGGATTCAGATCACGTAAGGCTCTCAAGTGATTAAAGAAGGGTTGGCTCAATACCTGCTGCAATAACTCGCTTCGATCAAATATAATTACCAGATGAGTCGGACCATTTAGGGCTAATTCCTCTAGCAAATACTGAAGAACGGGTCTTGCTCGCCCTATCCCCCAATCAGATAGCCCTTGCGCTATTAGATGTTCTACAATAAGTCCAAATATTTCTTCCTGGATGGCCTCCGTTTTTCTGTCCCAGTCAATCCTATTACAATCGATATAGATAAAGACCATATCTTTAGATTGAACACTCGGATTGGATACAAGAAAACGTAGAAGGCTTGATTTTCCCGATCCGCTGAGTCCCAATACAAGCAGGCTATTGTTTGTTTTGATAACCTGTTTGATAAAATTAATATCCTTTACATGATGGTCGGGAGAATATGGTAAATCCATACCAGACTCCTTAAAGTGGACATATAAAGTCATAATCTCATCATCCTCCATTAACACCTCCAGAAAACGGTGTACTAACCATTGGTGCTAGTTTGCTAAAGACATAAAGCTCGTCCAAACTGTTGGT
>CAZAPG010000029.1:0-84875 GCA_964486935.1 uncultured Caldilineaceae bacterium
GTCGGCCACCCATTGGGTGCTGACCAGCGCGTCGGAATGGGCATAGTTACTCATAATTGTTCCTCTCCTTATAATTAAATTTAATGATATTCAACAAACAAAAAAGCCCACCGAGGTAACTCGATGGGCTTGATTAGCGTGAAAAGAATGTCACAAAAATTTACATAATATCAAAATCTGACACTCCACCGAGTTACTGGACGCGCATCCAGACAACACAAGCAAGCCACACAACACATGCAGGTGGTTTCATTGTTTGCATTGAATTCGGCTGAGTGAACGATATTATTTAACATTAAGATTTGGCGCGGCTTTGGTTACAAAGATGGGCTAGAGTATAAAAGCTTTTGGCAATATTGCAAATTTTGGTTGCCGGTTTGTAAAGGGTATCGTTTTGACATCCTGTGGCCCAATTTTCTTACAATCTTTCAAAAGAGTTTTTGCGTTAACCGCCAAACCGGATACATTGGCGCTTTTCAAAGCGCGAAAAATAAATTACAATAGGTTCACCGGTTGGGGGAATTTTTAGCCGGGCCAGGAGCAGTCAGCATGAAAAAAATTTTGTATATTGAAGATGCCCGCGCTCAACGCGAAATCATGAAGCAAATGCTTGAGTTAAAAGGACAATATCAGGTAAGCATTGCCGACCACGGCCAGGAAGGTTTGGAAAAGGCGCGCGCCGAACATCCCGACGTAATTTTAATGGATTTGCGGATGCCCATTATGAGTGGGCAGGACACTATCAAAGCTCTAAAAGCAGACCCTGATCTGGCCGACATCCCCATTATTGCTATTTCGGCCTGGGCCGACCAAAAAAGCCGCGATAGCACCCTGGCCGCCGGCGCCGTGAAATTTTTTGAAAAACCCATCAATTACAATAAACTGATTGCCGAACTCGAGAACCTGACCGGCAGTAATTGACCGCCTTTTCACTCGATACCAAACGGCTGCGCCCCAAATTCACAGGGCTGCTCTGTCCATACTCAAAATTTGGGACAGACCCGTACCAAACAAGTCCAAATTAAAAGGATGCAATTATGCCAGAACGAATCTTTAATTTTAGCGCCGGTCCGGCAGTGCTGCCCGTACCGGTTTTAGAACGCGCCCGCGATGAAATGTTAAACTGGAACGGCTGCGGCATGTCGGTGATGGAGATGAGCCACCGCTCAAAAGAATTTACCGGCATTATTGAACACGCCGAAGCCGGGCTGCGCAAACACCTCAATATTCCCGCCAATTACCAGGTGCTCTTTTTGCAGGGCGGCGCCAGCCTGCAATTTGCAATGGTTCCAATGAATTTGTATTTGCAGGGCAACCCCATCGACGTGATTAACACCGGAGCCTGGACCCAAAAGGCCATCGAGGAAATTGAAAAGGTGGCAGCCTACAACCTGGCCGCCTCAACCGAGGCCGAAAACTTTACCCGCCTGCCGGCCCCCGATGAAATCAGGCTGGATGCAAACGCCTCGTATGCGCATCTATGCTCTAACAACACCATTTTTGGCACGCAGTGGCACAGCTTTCCCGGCACCGGCGAGATTCCGCTGGTGGCCGACATGTCGTCAGATATTCTCTCGCGCCAAATTGACGTGTCGAACTTTGGGCTGATTTTTGCCGGAGCGCAAAAAAATATCGGCCCTTCGGGCGTCACCATCGTCATCATCCGCGCCGACCTGGCCGAACGCGCGCCCAAAACGCTGCCGGTAATGCTGCAATATCGCACCCACATAAAAAGCAAATCGCTTTACAATACGCCGCCTACCTTTGGCATTTATATGATTGGGCTGGTGATGGATTGGATTGAGGCCGAGGGCGGAGTGTCGGCCATTGAGCAGCGCAACCGGGCGCAGGCCAAAATGCTGTACGACGCTATTGACAACACCGATTTTTACACCGGCCCGGTGGCCAAAAACGACCGCTCGTTTATGAACGTGGTTTTTCGCGTTGAAAACGGCAACGAGGAGTTGGAAAAGAAATTTGTGGCCGAGGCGTCAGCCGCCGGATTGAGCAGCCTGAAAGGGCATCGCTCGGTTGGCGGCATCAGGGCTTCAATTTACAACGCCCAGCCCACCGCAGCGGTTGAGGCCCTGGTTGATTTTATGAAGCAGTTTGAAGCCAGATACGGCTGAACAGAGATTACCCGGCCTGCTGTTTGGCTTTTTGACGCTCCAAACGATGCCGCTGGCGCGCTTCACCCTCGGCCCAGCGGCGTTTCTCTTCTTCGGTTTCCACAATTAGCGGGGGGACTTCTGCCGGACGACCATTTTCATCGAGGGCCACGTACACCAGAAAGGCCGAGTTGGTGTGAGTGTACTCGCCGGTCAGGGGATTTTCGGCCAGCACTTTAACCCCCACCTCCAAAGAGCTGCGCCCCACCCAGTTGAGGCTGGCTTTAAGGGTCAACACATTGCCCACCCGCACCGGCGAGAGAAAGGTCATCGAGTCGATGGCGACCGTGACCACGTGACATTGGGCGTGGCGCACGGCGCACAGCGCGCCGGCCTCGTCGGCCAGCTTCATAATGACTCCACCGTGAATATTGCCCATGGGGTTGGTGTGTTCCGGCAACATCAACTGGGTCAGGATTACCTGGCTGGCGGCAACGGTTTTAGCCTTCATTATTGCACCCCCAGCGAGCCGGACCAAACCTCAAAGGGCCGGCCTTTGCGTTCGTCGTTTTGGTAAAAAGCAAAGTAGGTCATTTCGTGGTAGCCCATAAACTCCTGTTCTTTGGGGTTAAAGCGAGCCAGTTCATGCACGCGCCGCCAGGTGCCGCTGTTCAAATACATCTGGTCCAGCCGCCGCCCGCCGGCATAGGCTGAGTCGAGCGGTACAATTTCGCGGTGGTGGGTGTGGCCGTGCACTATAAAGCGGGCGGTTTTGTTAATAAAGGCCGGTTCCTTAAAGGCGGTTTGATGATAGGTTACTTCGCCGCCGCGCGCCTTTTCTTTGAGCCAGGTAACAAGCTGGCTAATTTGCTGCATCGACACGCCTTTGGAGAATTTTAAGGCCCATTCCAGTTTGTCAACGCCATCAAAAAAGTTTAGGGCGACATCGCGCGCTCTGACAAATTGCAAATGCAAAAATTCGTCGGCCAGGTTGTCCCAAATATTTTTTACCCGTTTGATTTGCTTTTGGTCGCGGCAGGTGCGCTTGAGCAGGCTGTTTATCCAAATGGGGATGACCAGCATCGGGCGCACGTTGTCCAGCTCTTTCAGGCCGTCCAGGCAGGCGCGGGGCAACTCGTCGCCCATCTGGCGGCGCACTTCTGCCGGAAAGCGATTGAGCAACTCCACCACCACGGCATCGCCCAATGACGAGGCGTTGCGCCCGGCTTCTTCTTCAAAATTGTCAGGGTCGTAAATATCGCCGTGGCGAGCAAATACCTGATGGCGGGCCATCAACTCTGCAAGCTCTGGCAACTCCTCCGGCGCGTGCGGAAAGGGCGTGGCAGGGTTGTTAGCCAGCCCCATTGCCTCCACCACCTGCTGCCGAATTTTGTTGTAGGTTAAGCCGGGCAGGCGATAAAACCAATCGTGATTGCCCACCATGTAATGAAGGCGCACTTCAACCGGCACGCGGTCGGGGTCTCCGGGGTTGCGGGAGACATCGGCGGGCTGGCCGGCGCCGGTAGCGGGCGGAATGGTAACGGTTTGGCCGTTGTTGAGACTGCGCAGTACCTCTAACGACCCGGTGTTGTTTTGCAATATGGCCGCGTTAATGGTTTGAATTTTGTTGACAAACGCCTTGCCGTAGGGGTCATCCCAGGGGCGAACGGGCGGGTCGTCTTCATTATCTACCCATTTGGTTGAGCGAATCAGGTCGAACACGTCGCCCAGTAAAATCAAGTCCAGGCGCTCGATGGGCCGGTATTTGCCATCGCTGCGCCATGAGGCGTCGTAGGCCATATCACTGAGCCGGTTGCGGAAAATGCGGAACGCTCCGGCGCTAATGGTTTCGCCGGAGGTGCCGTCGGACAGGTGCAAGTCGCTGATGATAACAAGCATAAGATTACCCTAACATTATTAAACCTGGTCGGACTCGATCATCTCTTTAATCAGGTTGGCCAGCGAGCGGCGCGTTTCGGTATCAATGGCGTCGCGGGTCATTTCTCTGAATTTTTGAACCCGCTCTTGCTCACGAAAGTAGTAGGCCATGTCGGGCAGCACGCGCAGGGCCTCGCGGCAGAGCGCCCTGATTTTCATCAGGCTGTCAATTTCATCCAGCCCCAGCGCCTGCTGTTTGTTGATTTCGTCCAGCAATCGCTCAAGCTCGCGCCGCCAGTGGTCCAGCTCATTTTCAGATTGCAGATAGTATTCGGCCTCGCCAACTATCAGCAATTCCAAAATTTCGTACTCGGCGGCGGTCAGGGGTTGCCCTTCTTCTAATTTAGCCAGAATGGGCCAGAGCATATCTTCCAGCCTGGCCTGAAAAGCTTCGCGGGCCAGCCCTTCCAGCGCGTCGATTTCTGCCTGAAAGGCCAGGTAATTGGCCTCGCTTTCTTGTTTAAAAGATTTTTGGGCTGTATTGATAACCCGGCTTATTTTAGCCTCAACCGCTTTTGCGTCAACCATGGGCGGCCCCCTGTGAATGAGTGTTAAAATCAACGATACCGAAATACGGGGGGATTGTCAAGCAGAGAAAAGAATTGGGGGCAACTTAAAAAGATGTTTGCGCTATTACCTAAAAATTGTTATAGTGACTCAATTAAACAAGGAGGTATGGAATGGCTGTAGAAAAGTTAACGGCAGACCAACTGGCAGCGGCGTTGAAGGAACTGCCCGGTTGGGAATTAAAAAACGACAAGCTGCACCGGGAGTTGAAGTTTAAGAATTTTGTTGAGGCCTGGGGCTTTATGACGCAGGCCGCCATATTGGCCCAGCAAATGGACCATCACCCGGAATGGTTTAACGTGTACAGTAAAGTGATTATCGACCTGACCACCCACGAGGCCAACGGCATTAGCCAGCGCGATATTGAGCTGGCCAAAAAGATGGATAAAATTGCCGAGAAGTTGCTGGCTTAACGAGTCAACCTGAGGGAAAGATAGTCTCGAGCCGGGTGGTGCAGTTGACCAACTCGTTGGCGGCCCGCACGTTGCGCATAATTTTGGTCATATTGCCTTTGACCGTCAACTGGCGGGTCAGCAACGCCTTGATGGGGTCAACTTTTTTTTGAGCAATGGCTTGCCACACCCGCATGGGGCCGCTAATGCAAAATTCCGGGTTCAGGTCGTTGTAATCATTGGCTACAAACGCATCCCGGCACTGGCCGTGATACAGGTCCATGTACATGTAAATAGGTTCCGGCCATTGCTCATCCGGCTCTACAATAAACAGAAAATCCCCCTCCCAATTTTTGGCCGCCTCCTGATAGGCCTGACTCCTGTTGCATTCGGCCCCCAACTGTTTAATCCAGGCATCTGTAGC
This sequence comes from uncultured Caldilineaceae bacterium, assembly GCA_964486935.1. Classification (GTDB taxonomy): domain Bacteria; phylum Chloroflexota; class Anaerolineae; order 4572-78; family J111; genus CAZAPG01. The sequence continues at coordinate 5,430 of CAZAPG010000029.1, forward strand.
AAAAGGAATGCCGCGTTCCATGGATAGTTCCTCCCCTTGAAATTTTAACGATCAGTTTATAGCCTGTGCTGATTATACTATGTACCCAAAATAAAAACACAATAGGGCAAAAGTCACCTTTTTATTAAAAGAGCGATTTTGCCAATTATGCGCCCAATGGTATAATTCACCCTAGGTTGGGGGCGGTTAGCTCAGTTGGTTAGAGCGCCACGTTGACATCGTGGAGGCCACAAGTTCGAGTCTTGTACCGCCCACTCAAAAGCCTGGCCAGGCCAGGCTTTTTTTATTGGCGTAATTTTTGGCAAAGAAACATCTTTGGCCTAAACTTAGCTTCAACCGGCATAATTTTGCCTAACTATTTTAGGAGATTTAATGATGACCCAAAACCCAAGAGTTGCCGCCGCCGATGAAATTTTAGCCAGAGTAGACCCGGAATTGCTGGAAGCTATCAGAGGCGAGCGCCGCCGCCAGCGTGAACAGATTGAAATGATTGCCTCAGAAAATTATACCAGCGCCGCCGTGCTGGCCGCGCAAGGCTCGGTGTTGACCAACAAATACGCCGAGGGCTATCCAGAGCATCGCTACTACGGCGGCTGCGAGTTTGTTGACGTGGCCGAAGAGCTGGCTCGCTCACGCGCCAAAAAACTGTTTGGCGCGGAACACGCCAACGTGCAGCCCCACTCCGGCTCTCAGGCCAACGCCGCCGCTTACATGGCCCTGCTCAAACCGGGCGATACCGTGCTGGCCTTTAAGCTGGACCACGGCGGCCACCTGACCCACGGCATGAAAATCAACTTTTCCGGCCACTACTACAACTTTGTTCATTACGGCGTTCACCCCGAAACCGAGCAGCTAGATTACGACGACATTGCCAAACTGGCCAAAGAACACCGGCCCAAAATGGTAGTGGCCGGAGCCAGCGCCTACCCTCGCCTGTTCAACTTCCCCCGGCTGCGTGAAATTGCCGATAGCGTAGGCGCTTATCTCATGTTCGATATGGCCCACGTGGCCGGCCTGATTGCCGTAGACCTGCACCCCGACCCCATACCCTACTGCGATATTGTGACCACCACCACCCACAAAACCCTGCGCGGCGCCAGAGGCGGAATGATTCTGTGCAAGGCCGAACACGCCAAAGCCGTTGACCGGGCCGTATTCCCCGGCAACCAGGGCGGGCCGCTCATGCACATTGTCGCGGCCAAAGCCGTCACCTTTCAAGAGGCTCTGCAACCCGGCTTCAAAGCTTACCAGCAGGCCATCATCGACAACGCCCAGGTATTAGCCAGCACCCTCACCAACGGCGGTCTGCGGCTGGTCTCCGGCGGCACCGATAACCACCTGCTGCTGGTAGACCTGCGCCACGCCGATGTCACCGGCCAGCAGGCTGAAGATGGCCTGCACCAGGCCGGCATCACCATCAACAAAAACCTGATTCCGTATGACCCGCAGCCCCCGCGAGTCACCAGCGGCATCCGGCTGGGTACGCCGGCCATTACCACCCGCGGCTTTGGCAAAGCCGAAATGAAAACCGTCGGCGAGGCCATTCTCAATGTCATCTTCCACATCAACGATGAGGCCATGATTAAAGAAGTTCGCCAGGTAACCGCCCAGCTTTGCAGCCGCTTCCCTGTGCCGGGGCTGGAGTAAACCCGTTATTTTACCCCGGTCATCTCCGCCAGCTTTTGCTGCGCTGCCTGCGGGTCGGCAAAATGGATGGTTTGCATGCCGACCCGCTCCGCGCCCCGGATATTTTCCATAAAATCATCAATAAACAGCGCCTCTTCCGGCTTTACGCCGACCCGCTCCGCCGCCAGGTAATAAATTTGGGGGTCCGGCTTCATCACCCCCACCTCAGCCGAAATTACAACGCCATCAAAGTAGTTTATAAAGGGGAACACCTCGCTCCACAGCCGGCGGGCGTCATCGGCAAAGTTACTCAGCAGGCCGGTGCGGTAGCCCGCCTGCCGCAGCCGTTTGACCTGCTCAACCAGCGGCTGGTTCAACTCGTCGCCGGCAAAAAAGTCGCGGCGCATTTGGGCCAGTTCGGCTTCGGCCAGTCCAAAATAATTACCCAGCCATTGCCAGTGGGCCTCAAAACTTTTTTGGCCCAATTGCGCCTGCCGGCCCGACTCGCCGTTGAACACAAAATTCTCAAATTCCCAGGCGTCCATGACCAAGCGGCCTGCCCACTTCTGGCGACCCGCCCGGCTGCGGGTGCGAATCAACACCCCGCCAACATCAAAAATTACGGCTTTTAGCACCTGCCCCCTCCAAATTTTTAGAAATTCTCAGGAAAATTTCTCTTCAAACAAAAACCCCCGGCTGCCGGGGGTTCTTTTATTTTTAGCCTTAACCGGAGGCTCAAGCTACTTCTTTAACCGCAACCGGACCAGACTCGTTGATTGTTTGCCAGATTTGGCCGGCCATCTCCATAATAGCCCGCGATGACGGCGCGCCGGCGTCTTGCTGCACCACCGAACTGCCCCGGCTCAACGAAAAATGCAGTTTGGAGTCATACGGAACCAGATAAGCCTTTTTCAGCTTTAACACCTCTTTAATTTTTCCGGGCGGAATACCGCCGGGCTGGTTGGCCTTGTTAATAGCCACCAGCAGCCGTTCAGGGTTAAAGTCGAGCTGCCCGGCCACTTCTAAAAACAACTTCATGCTTTTTATCGAAGGTAACTCGGGAATGCCAACAACCAGAATATAATCGGCAGCCTCCAAAATCGAGAGCGTTCTATCGGTTAGCTGGCTGGTGGTATCAACAACTACGGCCTTGAATTGCTCTTTAAGCCCTTTGACAATCTCTTTAATCATTCCTTCGGTAATAAAATCTGCAAGTTGAGGCTGCGGCGGAGCCAGCAACAATTTAAGGCCCGACTCGTGGGGCAGCACCACATCCAGCAGCAGGTCGGCCTCAAGCACTCCTTCATGAATTAAATCGCTCACGGTGCGCGTCGGGCGGGTATTCAAGTGTACCAGAATATCGCCAAACTGAAACGACCCATCCATTAAAACCACATCGCCTACCTGCTGGTGCAGAGCCACGGCCAGGTTAGCCGCAATGGCCGACGCGCCAACCCCGCCTTTAGGGCTGTAAACGGCAATAACCGGCGCCTCCTGTTCGTGCTTCCGGCCATCGGCCGATTGGGGTTGGGCGCTTTTCTTTTGCGTTTTGGCGTGCTCTATGGCCTCATACTGGCGATACATGGGCAGGCCAATGTTGTAGACACGCCGCAAACAACTTACCAATTCATCGGAGGTAAAGGGTTTGGGCTGAAAATCGCGCGCGCCGGCGGCCATAGCCTGTTTCATATAATGCTGGTCAGATTGCACCGACATGATAACCACCTGGCTATAGGGCGCTTTTACCGACATCTCTTTGGTGGCGGTAATCCCGTCCATATCGGGCATGTTAATATCCATCAGCACAATGTGGGGTTTTAGCTCCACGGCCATTTCAACCCCGGCCCGGCCATTATGAGCCTGACCGATGACTTCCAGGTCGTCTTCAAAATAGAGCAGGCGGGATACGTTATCGCGTGTGCCCGGATTATCATCAACAATCAATATTCTAATTTTATCGCCGGTGGCATTCTCGGCAGATGGTTTGATTGGCGTGGCCGGCTTTGCGGCCGCGCCTGCCGCCGGCGCTGCCGGCGCGGCAGGGGCCGGTTGACCATTATCCCCCTGCGCCTCGTCGGTTGGCTGCTCTGCCGCCGGCCGGGCCAGTTTTTTCTTACTCGACGCCTTTTTAGGCTTGCTGGCTGGCTCTTTGGGCGCGTCCTGCCCGCCAGATTGTCGCCGCAAATACCATAGCGTTCCAAGAATCGCTACCAACAAAATAAACAGAAGTAATCCGGCGATTAAAAGTAAAACTACTAGATCCATATAAATTCCTGTATAACCTTAAATTTTAAGGAATGGTGGAAGAACAAATTTGACATATTGCTAAGAGAGTGTAGCACAATTCCCTGGTAGCCAAAATTCTAATATGCCTCCCCCCACTCATAGTCTATATTTTATCATAAACAAGAGCAAAGCAATAGTATTAAAGGCCTTTTCAAAGAAGACTGACCGCAGCGGCGCTGCCGCACCGGGTGATGAAAAAAGTAGGGGGGACACCCCCCAAGCCCCCCGGCCTGCGGCGCTATTTTCATAGGAGCCTGTTAGAAAATTATAGATATTGGGTTAGCAACACACCATAGACCTTCTGCTTTTTTAAGGCTCGTGGTAAAATACCTGCCAATGAACCCATCTGATTTTCTAACCCAACTCAAACAGGAAAGTTTTTATCAGGACCAACTGGTCCACGTAGAGCGGTTGGGGGGGCGGCGCGCCCGCTACGCCTCGCTTGAGCAGCCGCTGCTGCGCTCGCTGGTCGAGGCGATTCAGGCCGGCGGCGCCCCCCGGCTGTACATTCACCAGGCCCAGGCTATTGATGCCGCCCGCCGGGGCCGGCACGTAGTGGTAGCCACCAGCACCGCCAGCGGCAAAACGCTGTGCTACAACGTGCCCGTCCTGGAGTCGATTGCCCTCGACTGGCAGGCGCGGGCTATTTACCTGTTCCCCACCAAAGCCCTGGCCCAGGATCAGTTGCGCTCGCTCAAGGCGCTGGTTAGCAATTTTAAGGCTACCGCCGCCAAAAACAACAACGGCCAGCCGCCGGTTGACCCCCATTTTGGCGTGTACGACGGCGACACCCCCAAAAGCAGCCGCACCCGTCTGCGGCGCGAGGCCAACATTATTTTAACCAATCCCGACATGCTGCACGTGGGCATTTTGCCCAACCACCGCCTGTGGAGTCACTTTTTAAAAGTCCTGAAATTTGTGGTAGTCGATGAAGCCCACATTTACCGGGGCGTGTTTGGCAGCCACGTGGCCGCCGTGCTGCGCCGCCTGACCCGCCTGTGCCAACATTACGGTAACCAACCCCAATTCATTTGCTGCTCGGCCACCATTGCCAACCCCGGCGAGCACATCGAGCGGCTGGTGGGCCACGCGCCGGTCGTGGTCGATGACGACGGTTCGCCCCAGGCCCCCAAACAGTTTGCCCTGTGGAATCCCCCCTTTATCGACAAAAAAAAGACGGCCCGCCGCAGCCCCAACGGCGAAGCAGCCAATCTGTTTGCCCAACTGACGCGCCATGAAATACGCAACATCACCTTTACCAAAGCCCGCGTCGTGGCCGAGTTGATTCTCAGTTACACCCGCCAAACGCTCGACCGGATTGAGCCGCAATTCAAAGACCGCATTGCCAGCTACCGGGCCGGCTACCTGGCCGAGCACCGCCGCGAGATTGAGCAGGCCCTTTTTCAGGGCGACCTCATCGGCGTCACCGCCACCTCGGCGCTGGAACTGGGCGTAGATGTGGGCGGGCTGGACGCCACGGTTTCGGTGGGCTATCCCGGCACCATTGCCAGCCTGTGGCAGCAGGCTGGGCGGGCCGGGCGACGCGGCAAAGGCAGTTCGCTGGCAATTCTGGTGGGGTTGGACAATCCACTGGACCAATTTTTTATGCGTCATCCAACCCAACTTTTTGGCCGCCCCCACGAGCACGCCCTGATTGACCCCGGCAACATGTACGTGTTAGAGCAGCACCTGCCCTGCGCCGCCTACGAACTGCCCCTCTCGCCCGAAGACGAGGCCCATTTTGGCCACGGCTTTGTAGAAGCAATGGTCAACCTGGAAGAGCGCGGCGTAATGAGCTACGAGCCGGGCCACGACCGCTGGTATTACCGGGGCAAGGGCTATCCGGCCCAGCGAGTCAGCATCCGCAGCGTGGGCAGCCGGCCCATTGTGCTGGTTGATGGCAGCCGCAAAAACAAGCAGTTAGAAGAAATGGATGAGGCATCGGCTTTTGGCCGGGTGCATCCGGGGGCGGTTTATATGCACCAGGGCGAAAACTATCTGGTCACCGAGCTGGATTTGGTTAAAGGCCAGGCCACGCTGATTCCGGCCACGGTTGACTACTACACCCAGGCGCACGAGCGCAGCGAGATTAACATTATCCGCTCCATGCAGCACCGGCAAATGAAATATTGCACGGTTTACTGGGGCGCGGTGCGCGTTACCCAGCAGGTGGTGGGCTACCGGCGGATGCGCCACTTTAGCGACGCCAACCTGGGCGACACCCCACTGGAGATGCCGCCCAATATTTTTGAAACGCGGGCGGTGTGGTGGGATGTTCCGCAGGATTGGGCGCGCCACCTGAGCCGGCGCGGCTGGGATTTTATGGGCGGCCTGCACGCGGTAGAGCATGCGGCTATTGGCCTGCTGCCACTGTTTGCCATGTGCGACCGCTGGGACATCGGCGGCCTCTCGACCCCCATGCACCCCGATACGGAGAGTTCTCAAATTTTCATTTACGACGGCTACCCCGGCGGCGTGGGCATTAGCGAAAAAGGCTTCAACCTGATTACCGATTTGTGGGAAGCCACGCTGGCCACCATTAAAGATTGCCCCTGCGACGATGGCTGCCCCAGTTGCATCTACAGCCCCAAATGCGGCAACAACAACGAGCCGCTGGATAAACGGGCGGCGGTCTGGATTTTGGAATCGCTACTGCGAAGTTAAAAATCTCTGGCCAGGGCGCAAAGGTCGCAAATTTTCTTAATTGTTTCTTCTTGTTTACGAGAGAGTATTTTTGCGCTTGACGCAAATTTGCAGCGCCACCAACATAGAAGCCCCCACGCAATACGCATCTCTTAAATTTCGGTTGTCATAATCCGCAAATCGTCACTTTACATAACTCTAAAAACAGTGCTATTTTTTAAGGTAAACCACACCGATTCCCCTTGTCAAGATGTCAAAAAAAGTGTATACTGGACTCGCCTTGGGTACAATATCTCGTGTAGAGGACAGTAGCACCACTATATATTGTGGTTTTAAATACTCTTTATGTTAAGCTGAGAGCGCCAAATGTGCCAGTTGAAATCAGCCCGGTTACAACCCCATCAAACCTTATCAACCGGCCAACTGTTTAGCCAGTTAGGGCCTTTACACCTCACCAGGCAACTCCGCACCAGCATTCTACTGATAAAACCAAACTAAAGCGGGACACCAAATACCTGTAACGCTTGGGTGACACAAAGGCTGACGTTTGCTGCGTCACCTTTTATTATGTAAAGAGATAATGAGGTTTTCAAAATGAAATGTCCATTTTGTGGAGCATCCAGTAATCACATCCGCGTCATCGATACCCGCGAAGTGACCGATGGCATTCGCCGCCGCCGCGAGTGCGATAATTGCGGCCAGCGCTTTACCACCTACGAGCGAGTCGCCTCCATGAACCTGCTGGTCGTTAAGCAAGATGGCCGCCGCGAGGAGTTTGACCGCGACAAACTGGTCAAGAGTATGCGCATCGCCTGCACCAAGCGGGCCGTTTCCAGCGCCACCATCGAGGCCGCCGCGCAAGAGATAGAATCTAAGCTGTATGCCCTTGGCAAAAGCGAGGTTGACAGCAAGCGTGTCGGCGAAATGGTTATGGAGCAACTGCGCGATATTGACGACGTGGCCTATGTGCGCTTTGCCTCGGTCTATCGCAGTTTTCAGGATGTTGACAGCATGGCCGAGGAGATTCAACAACTCATCGAGCGCAAACGCCGCGACCAGGAATTGAAAAATCAGATTCCGCTGCCCATGGGGGAGGAGTAAAATTTTAATAATCAGGCCAGCATCCTGAGTAAGCCGAAGCGAAGACTGTATCGAAGGGTGCGGGTCAGGTAATGTCAGGTTATCAGAAAAATAAAATTTTAAGAGGGAGAAACAGCATGGCCATCAAAACCTCTGCTCATGCAAAAAAACTACAAACCCATAATTCCACCAACGGCCACCCGACCAACGGGGCCACCCGGAATGGCGTTCAAACCAGCCCGCCTGTTACCAACCAACTCACGCCGCTGGGCGAAAAAATATTTTTAGACCGCTACGCCCTCAAAGACGGCAAAAAAGAGACGGTGCAGCCGGGCGACACAATTATTGTGGCCGTCGATTTGGAAACCGGCCAGCGGGAAATCGGCGCCGTTACCGCCGTCAACGGGCGAGAGGTAACGGTTGAACTGCGCGACGGGACCACCCTGGAGCGGGCGCTGGAAAAAATCGACAAGCCGCTGGAAACCCGGCCCGAACAAATGCTGGATCGGGTGGCCCACGGCATGGCCCAGGTAGAAGCCCCGGACAGGCAGGCCGAATGGCAGCAAAACTTCCGCTGGCTGCTGGACGACTGGAAATTTGTGCCCGGCGGGCGCATCCTCACCGCCGCCGGCACCGACCAGAACCTGACCTACTACAACTGCTACGTCATCCCCAGCCCCAAAGATAGCCGGGGCGGGATTATGACCACCCTCACCCAGATGACCGAAATTATGTCGCGCGGCGGCGGCGTGGGTATTAACATTTCCAGCCTGCGGCCCCACCACGCCTACGTCAAAGGGGTCAACGGACGCTCCAGCGGCGCGGTCTCCTGGGGCGAGTTGTACAGCTTTGTTACCGGCCTGATTGAGCAGGGCGGCAGCCGGCGCGGCGCGCTGATGCTGATTATGAATGTGTGGCATCCCGACGTGCTGGAATTTATCAACAGCAAGCGCAACATGGGCCGCATTACCAACGCCAACATCAGCGTGGGCATTACCGATGACTTTATGGAAGCGGTCAAAGCCGATGCCGACTGGGAGCTGATTTTCCCCGATACCACCATCCCCAATTACGACGAGTTGTGGGATGGCAACATGGCCGCCTGGCAGGAGAAGGGGCTGCCGGTGGTCGTCCACAAAACCGCGCGGGCGCGCGATATTTGGGAAACCATCATCGAGAGCGCCTGGGCCAGCGCCGAGCCGGGCGTATTTTTTGTGGAGCGCTACAACAAAATGAGCAACTCCTGGTACTTTGCGCCCATCCTCTGCACCAACCCCTGCGGCGAGCAGGGGCTGCCGGCCTGGGGCGTTTGCAACCTGGGCGCGCTGAACCTGGCCAAATTTGTCAAGGATGAAGAGGTAGATTGGGACAACCTGGGCCGGGCCGTGCGCTACGCCGTGCGCTTTCTGGATAACGTCATCGACTCGACGCCCTACTTTTTTGAGGAAAATTACGGGCAGCAAATGAGCGAGCGCCGGGTGGGGCTGGGCACCATGGGCCTGGCCGAGATGATGATCCGGCTGAAAATTCGCTACGGCAGCGCCGAGAGCGTTGAGTTTTTGGATGACCTCTATAAATTTATCGCCAGCGAAGCCTATCTGGCTTCCGCCGATTTTGCCCAGGAAAAGGGCGCCTTTCCCCAATTTGAGGCCGACAAGTTTTTGCAAAGCGGCTTTATGGCCGGGATGCCGGACAACGTGCGCCAGACCATCCGCCAAAAAGGCATCCGCAATGTAACCCTGCTGACCCAGGCCCCCACCGGCACCACCGGCACCATGGTCAACACCAGCACCGGCATCGAGCCGTTCTATTTTTGGAGTTTCCACCGCAAAGGGCGCATGGGCACCCACGAGGAGCGGGTGAACGTGTACGACGAGTGGGTGACGCAGCATCCCAACCAGCCGCTGCCCGATTATTTTGTCACCGCTATGGACCTGCGGCCCGAAGACCACGTTCGCGTGCAGGCCGCCATCCAGCGCTGGATCGATTCCAGCATCAGCAAAACCTGCAACACGCCCAACAGCTACAGCGTTGAGCAAACCCGCGAACTGTACGAACTGATGTATGAGCTGGGCTGCAAGGGCGGCACCGTTTACCGCGATGGCTCGCGCGACGTGCAGGTTTTGAACCTGAAGGAAGAAGACAAGAACGAAACCCCCAAATCGCCGGCAGCCCAAGAGATTACCTGGCGGGCGCGGCCCAGCACCCTGCACGGCAACACCTATCGCAAAAATACGCCCATCGGCACGGCCTACATCACCGTCAACGCCAACGGCGGGGGCGACCGCCAGCCCTTTGAGGTCTTTATCAATGTGGGCAAGGCCGGCAGCGATGTGGCCGCCGACGCCGAGGGGCTGGGCCGGCTGGTCAGCCTGATTTTACGGATGCCCAGCCCCCTGACCCCCGAAGAGCGGGTGCAGGATATTGTGGCCCAACTGCGCGGCATCGGCTCCGGGCGGCAGCAGGGTTTTGGCAAAAACCGGGTGATGAGCATGCCCGACGCCGTGGCCCAGGTGCTGGCCGAGCACGTCGGCATCAGTTCCACCGGCGACCTGCCCGGCCTGCCCGATGTGGACGAAGGCGTGCAAGGCACGCAACTCAGCTTTATGCCCAAAGGCGATCTCTGCCCCGGCTGCGGCCAGGCCAGCCTGCTCTTCATCGAAGGCTGCAAAAAGTGCCACGAGTGCGGCTACAGCGAGTGTTGAAAGGCAATAGGAGTCATTTACCCTGGCAGGCCGGAGTTCTCTCCGGCCTCTTTTTTTGCCGGGCGGTCTGTTAGCATCTCTTCAAATTCCCGGTATAATTACCACACCGCATATTGAAAAAGGTGCGGGTATGCCCCAGGCCCGAATTGATGAAGGTGGGGCATCATCAAATCTCACCCAGCGAGTGTCGCCCTTATGACGACCAATGGACGCCGCAAAGAATCAGAAGTTCAGGCCGCCGAAGGCCCCGCCGACCCCGAACTGGAGTCGCTCATTGCCCCCCAGGGGTACAACCCGGAGCTGGTGGATGAGGTGGCCAACATGGAAACCCCAGCCGACCAGCGCCGCAAGGCCATCCGCTTTATGCTCTGGATGCTGGCGCTGGTTGCCATTGGCTTTTGGCTCTGCACTCCGGCAGATTTGGTAGTGCCGGAATTGCCCACCGCGCCTTACGGTATCCACCAGCGCCCCCAGCCGCCCGCCAACAAATTCCTAAAAGACACCCTGCCCCAGACTATCGGCGCTTTCAAACTGGTTGACCTGAAAACAGAGCAAGCCTTTGCCGACCCCTACATTGGCGCGTTTGTTGTTAGCGCCACCTACGTTGATGACAATGGCTATCCGGTAAACGTAGTGGCCATCGAGGCCGAATCTTACATCAACGCCCGCCGCTATCTGGAAAATTACAAGCGGCTGCTCCACGAGCGCACCACCCTGGCCCAATGGCAAGAGCGCCTTTATATTGAAGACAATTTTATTCAATGGGCCGCGCCCGATTTTGCCGACCGCGCCTACGGCCTGGCCTGGAACAACGGGCGCTACTTTGTGGCCGTCACTTCGCCTATACAAGAGGCGCAGCAAACCGTAGCGGCCGAGTTTCCCTATTGAGCCAGATTCTACAATCCAAAAAAGGAGAACACTGATGGCTGGTTTAGAATTTCTCCCCCTTACCCCTGAACGGTGGCCCCACCTTGAAGCCCTTTTTGGCGAGCGCGGGGCCACCGGCGGCTGCTGGTGCATGTGGTGGCGCATCACGCGGTCCGAGTTTGAGCGGCAAAAAGGCGAGGGCAACAAACAAGCCTTCAAAGCCATTGTCCAGGCCGGCGACCGCATCCCCGGCATTCTGGCCTTTGAAGCTGGCCGGCCCGTTGGCTGGTGCGCCGTAGCCCCGCGAGAGGAATTTCCGGTGCTCAACCGCTCCCGCACGCTCAAGCCGGTTGACGATACGCCGGTCTGGTCGGTCAACTGCTTTTTTGTAAACAAAAGCCGCCGCAACCAGGGCTTAACCGTAAAGCTGTTGCAGGCCGCCATTGAATACGTCAGGCAGCAAGGCGGCCAGGTTGTCGAAGGCTATCCGGTGGAACCCAAAAAAGACGAGATGCCCGCCGTATTCGCCTGGACCGGCTTTGCCTCGGCCTTTCAGCAGGCCGGCTTTGTTGAGGTCGCCCGCCGCTCGGAAACGCGGCCCATTATGCGATACCATATCGGCTGATTTGAATTTACACCCGCCGGCTAGTATAATCATTTTTTGCAAACTCTCCTATAAAAATTCCGGCTAGGTGTATGAAACAAAACTATCGCTATATTGACCAGGCTAAAAAAATTGTCGGCCAGGAAGAAGGCGCTGTTATAAAAGATTGGGGCGGCAAGCTGCCGGTGGCCCTGGTGTGGCCCAACAGCTACCGGGTCGGCATGAGCAGTTTGGCCCTGCACATTCTTTATCGACTCTTTAACGACGAGCCGGACGTGGTTTGCGAGCGCGTTTTTTTTGGCGACCAGCACATCCCGGCCCGCAACGAGCCAATCATCTCGCTGGAATCGCAGCGCCCCCTGGACGAGTTTGCTGCCGTGGCCTTTACCATTTCCTACGAGATGGACTACTTCAACGTGGTCCAAATGCTGCGCCAGGCCGGCTTCCCCCTGTTTACCCAAGAGCGAGACGAAACCTGGCCGCTGCTCATTGCCGGCGGCCCCGCTGTCTACACCAACCCGGAACCGCTGGCCGACATCTTCGACGCCATTGCCATTGGCGAGGCCGAAGGCATTTTGCCCCCGCTCATCGACGCCCTGTGGGAAGTTAGCGACGCGCCTCGCCCCGAAGCCTACGCCCGGCTAGCCCGGGTTGACGGCATGTACGTTCCCGCGCTCAACCAGGGCAACCAGCCGGTGCCCCGCGTGTGGGTTAAAGATATCGAATCGACGCCCACCGTCACCCAAATCTACTCTAACCGCACCGAGTTTGGCGACCGCACCCTGATTGAAATTGCGCGCGGCTGTGGCCGGGGCTGTCGCTTTTGTATGGCCGGTTATGTTTACCGCCCCATGCGCGAGATGCACCTGGACACCGTACTGGCTGCGGCTCGCCACGGGTTAAAGCACCGCGACCGTATCGGGCTGGTCAGCGCCGCGGTCAGCGACCATAGCTGGATTGACCAGATTGCCATCGAGCTGCGCCAAATGGGCGCGCGGCTCACCGCCTCGTCCATGCGGGTAGACCCCATCAGCGAGCCGCTCATCAAAGGGCTGGCCGAAAGCGGCAACCAAACCCTCACCATCGCCCCCGAGGCCGGCAGCGCGCGCATGCGCAAAGTTATCAACAAGCCCCAGGCCGACGCCCAAATTTTGCATGCCGTAGAGTTGGCGGCCAAATATAACTTTCCGCAACTCAAAATGTACTTTATGGTCGGCCAACCCACCGAAACCGAAGCCGATGTGGAAGCCATTGCCCAATTAACGCTAAAAGCGCGTGAGGCTTTTCCGCGCAACATCGCCATCAACGCCACGCCTTATGTGCCCAAGCCGCACACGGCCTTTCAGTGGGCGGCTATGATGCCGGTTGAAACCATTGAAACCCGCATCAAATATTTGCAGGATCGACTCAACCCCAACGGCGTCACCGTGCGCAGCGATAGCCCGGCCTGGGCCGCGGTTGAGGGGGTGCTGGCTCGAGGAGACCGCCGGTTGGGCCGGGTGCTGGCCCGCATGCGCAAAATCAACCTGCGCGAGTGGCAGCGCGCCCTTGAAGCCGAAGGGTTGAACCAGGCTGAATTTTTGCGAGAGCGCCAGCTTGATGAAAAATTGCCGTGGGATTCCATCACCACCGGCGTAAGCAAAGCCTTTTTCACCTGGGATTTACGCCGGGCCATCCGCGATGAGCTAACTCCGGCCTGCCCGCCGGCCGGCTGCCTTAAATGCAACGCCTGCGATGAGGAGTGGGCTTTGCGCCCCAATTATCAAGAGGCGCTTGGCCCCAACATGGGCGCTTACGGAGATAATTTTATTCCGTTACAAATGTAACGCGGCAAAATAAAAAAACCGCCTCTTGTTGGGCGGTTTTTTGTTGCTTCAAACAATTGCCGGCGGCTAAACCAGCTTGGTTAAATCTTCGGCGGCGCGTTTCATGTCCAAAAAGATTAACCCCAATTTTGCATCGCCTCGAGCCAGGGCGGTGAGTACGGCTTCCTCGCCAATTGACATTAGAATAACATAGCCGTGATTGCCACGAATGTAAACCTGGTCCAAAACACCGCGTCCCAGTTCGCTGGCAATTCGCTCGCCCAGGGAGAGCATGGCCGCCGACATGGCCGAAACGCGATCTTCTTCAACATCGGCCGGAAGGGAGGACGCCATAATTAACCCGTCCACGCTAACCACAGCCGAGGCTTCAATATCGGCGGTTGCGGCCTGCAAGTCCCGTAAACGGGCTACCATTTGCTCAGTGCGAGATGCCATTGCTTTTTATGTCTCCTTTGTTACGTAATCCTTAAGGCTGAAAACATAATAACACAAGTAAAAAACTCTGTCAATGTGATTGCAAGCGGCTATCTGATTGCCGTGTTGCCTGATCAGATGACATAAGTGGGGGTTTTTGTTGGGTAATTATCATTGATTTTTACTGCATCCCTAAATCGTTAAGGGTTATGTTTATAAGTGGGGAGAAAAACCCTTTTTTTAGCAAGCCATCGTCAAATACAACTTCTCTATTATGGGGTAATTTACACCAAAATTGGCCTAGGTTTGATTGGCTTCCCATTCAAAAAAAGCCTCCAGTACCCGCCGGAAGAGTGGCGCCGCCATTTTTGAACCTTCGCCGGCTTCTTCTAGCAACACGGCAATGGCCACTCTGGCTTCACCGGCGGGAGCATAGCCGGCAAACCAGGCGTGCGGTTCCTCGCGGCCCGATTCGGCGGTGCCGGTTTTGCCGGCCACAGTGTACGAGATGCCTTCAAACGCCTGGCGAGCCGTGCCTCGCGCTCCGCTGGTAATTTCTTCCAGGCTGCCGCGAATGAGCGCCAGATTCTCCGGGGAGATGGGCAGGGTGGCTGTCACCTCTGGCTCAAAAATTTGCTCGGTTCCATCAACCCGCACAATCCGGTCAACCACGCGCGGGCGGATTAATTGGCCGCCATTGCTAATGGTGGCCAGCAAGCGGGCAATTTGCAGCGGCGTAACCAGCACAAACCCCTGGCCAATTGCCGAGTTGACGGCATCGCCGGCAAAGAGCGGTTCGTTGAAGTTGGCAAGCTTCCAGGCGTTATCGGGCATAACGCCGCCGCTTTCCGATACGCCCAAAATATTGGTGGGCGAACCTACGCCAAACGCGCGCGCCCAATCGGGCAGGGTTTGGGGGTCGTGCTGGTGCAGAGCCAGGCCAACCTCGTAAAAAACCACGTTGCAACTTTGGGTCAGGCCGTCTATCAGGCTAATTCTGCCGTGGCCGTTTTCCAGCCAGCAGCTTTTTTCAAATTCCTGGCCCAGCCCGCGCCATTTGCCGGTACAGACAAAGGTATCGGTTGGTTTTAGCTCCATGGTTTCCAGGGCGGCTGTCAGGCTGATAATTTTAAAGATAGAGCCGGCGGGGTAAAGACCCTGGGTTGCCCGGCTGACCAGCGGGCGGTCCTCGTTGGTGTATAATTTGGCCCAGGCATCGACATCAAACCCAACGGTAAATACGGCAGGCTTAAAGCGGGGGTAGGTGGCCATAGCATAAACGCCGCCCGTGTGCGGGTCCATTACTACTATAGCGCCGCGCTGCTGGCCCAGCAACCGCTCAACAGTGGCCTGAAATACCGTATCGAAGGTTAACACTACGCTACTGCCCGCCCGCGACTCAACCGAGGCTATCTCTGAAAGCACCTGGCGCGATGGGGCCGGGGCCAGCGTTACCAACCGGCCGCCGCGCTGGCCGGCCAGCTCCGGTTCGGCCCAGGCTTCCACGCCGCTCAGGCCAACCAGTTCATCCCCCTGATAGCCCCTGGCCTGGTATTCCTGCTGGCGGCCCGCCGGAATCGGCCCCATATAGCCGATGATGTGGGCTGCCGTGGCGCCATCGTTGTAGGTGCGCACGGTTCTGGCCCTGCGGTCTACACCGGGCAAATTGTTGAGCAGGTTGTCGTATTCTAAACTGGTTTCAAAGGTAATGTCGGCAACAGGCACAAACCAATCGGGCCGGGCCGAGGCAATACTGTTGACAATTTTCTCCGGGCTGACTCTGGTGATGCGAGCAATGTTTTCAACCACCACATCCTGGTTTTGGATGTATTGAGGAATGATGCCTACGGTAACCATTTGCCCCTGCGTGGCCAGAGCGTGAAAGTTTCTATCGTAAATATCGCCGCGAGTGGGTTGCTGGCTCACAAAAGTCAGGGTTACGCCCTCGCCCAATTGAGGCAGAATCAGGGTAGGCTGCCACTCAACGGCCCAGCGGCCATCAACAAACCGAAGCTGCAACTGGTTATCGGCCTGAATGGGGCCAAACAGCGATGTTTGCCAGGTGGCTTTGAAGGTGGCCGCGGCCTGATCAAAATTGTGCAGCAGCGATTGAATTTGGGTGTCTACCTGCTCAACCGTGGCAGTGGTGAGGACTCGCTGGTATCTTTCTTGAAATTGCGCCTGGCTTAACCGCTGCTGCGACTCTGGAGTGAGCAGCCGGTACATCGTATCGTAATTGCCGGTATGCCAGGCTGTTAGGTAGGCTTGAACGACAGCATCGGCGCTGGGCAAGGGCGTTGGGGTAGGAGAAGGCGCGGGCGTGGCCGTTGGCTGCCGGTTGATGGATAGCAAATCTGACGAGCAGCCGGCCAGCAGCAGGGTTAACCCCAAACTTTTCAAAAATATACGGCGCGATACTTTTGGGTTGGGCATGTAAAAATTATAGCATCAACTGAATATGCTGTAAAAATTTGCGAGTCGAATTATTATGGTAAACCACAATATATAGTATGGTATTGGGTTATAGTGGGTGTATATAGGGTTATTTGGGGTTGGAAGGCGATACTTATACCCGGCGATGGATTATCAGGCTTATGGCGACTTCCAAGAAACACGCTGTTTCTGGCCCAATGAAGACCTCAAAGGTTTTAGAAACCTTTGAGGTCTGGAGTAGCTCATAAGTAAAATATCCTAATGTAAATATGAACATTAAGAACGTTTTATGGTATTATATGAACAAGCCTGATTCCATAATCACCCAACATGAATAGACTCTCTATTCTTTTAATTGAAAACGAAATTGCCACCACTGCCGAAGTTGTCTCGACCCTAGGGCAACATTTAGACAGTTACACTTTAACAATTGCCAGAGATATTGTTGAAGCGATTAAAGAGGCCAAACCCGCCGACGTTATTTTGTTAAGCGTTTCTCGCCTGGCCGGTAACGCCCCCGGCAGGGTATCTGCGCTGGTTGCCCATTACCCAGAAGCGCCAATCACTCTGCTTGTCCCCGCCCCGGCTCAAACACCCGACACCGAGGCTATCATCCTGGAGGCGCTGGCGCAAGGGGCAGGCGATTATATCTTACTTACTAAAGCGGGGTTGCTGGCCTTAGGCCGGCGGCTGATGGCCCGGCAAAAGCTGCCGGCGCATTCAATCTCTATCAGTAATTTGTTATGCCAGGCCATTTCCGGCGATACTTCTGATATTGGCATGCAGCTTATTAGCGCCAAAGAGCATCGGGTAAAAGCCTGGAATAAAGCGACCGAAGTCTATTTTGGCGTTGACCGGAGCCAGATTATTGGCCGCACCGTAAATGAGCTGCCCCTCTCTACAAATAATCTCAGCCGCATCAAAGATATTTTAGACCACATTCACGCGGTCAACGAGCCTTTTTTTATCCCTGTTTACCCCCTCGAAGGCGTAGATTCGCGTTGGGTGCATGTGCATGTCTACCCAATTGCCGACAACATTCTCCAACAAACCGATGAGCCACTGACCGATGTGTGCATTATCAGCACCAAAGTTCCCGACCTGACCGGCCTCGACAGCGAAAATGTTTTCTACAATCAAGAACTGCAAACCCTGCTTGAAACCAACCGCGAAATTTCGGGCCAGCTAGAGCTAAACGCCACCCTTGAAAAAGTGGTGGAGCAAACCAAAACCCTGCTGTACGGCGATAATTGTCAAATTTATTTTTTAGAAAAAGACAATCAAACCCTGCGCCTGGTCCGCGCCCTTGGCCCCCTGGCCGATAAACTGGCTAAAGCCCCAATCAAAATGGGGCAGGGTGTTTTGGGCGAAATTGCCGCTTCGGGCAAGGCAACCGTTTACAATTCTGTCGGCTCCAAAAGCGAAATCCCCTACCCCAAAGATACGCACCTGCTGTGCGCGCCCCTTACTGCGCTCAAGGGCACAATGGGGCTGGTAGTGGTCAACCGCCGGCGCCTGCCCTTTACCCACGACGACCTGCGCTTTTTTGAAAGCCTGGTTCAGCAAGCCTCATCTGCTATTAACAACGCTCGCCTCTTTGAAGAAACCTCGCGCAGCTTAAGCGAGCTGGCCACCCTGTACGAGGCCAGCATTGCCATTTCTACGCATTGGGACGACCAGGATGTGCTCAACACGCTTATCCGGCAAATGGTTCACGCTATCGACGTTACCAGGGGTTTTATTGCCAGTTGGAGCAAAGAGGATAACATCGGCTTTATCGAGGCCGAATTTTCGCTTGGTGAAACCGCGCCGCCAGAAAACCGGCTTCACCAAACTATTGACCTGGCGCAGCGGCCTGTGCTGCAAAATATGGTTTATCAGCAGCGGCCAATATTTTTGCACCGCAACAATCCCAACCTCAATCCGGCCGAACGCGAAGTTATGGCGCAGGCAGGTTGCCTGTCTCGGTTGATTATGCCCCTGATGACCAAAGGCGAAACCATCGGCTGGATAGAGTTATGGGAAACCCGTTACGAGCACACCTTTACCGCCGATGAAGTACGCATGAGCCGCGCCCTGGCCAGCCAAATTGCGGTAGCTCTGCAAAATACTCAATACCTGCAACAAACCCAACAAACGCTAGAAGAAACAACCGCTCTCTATCGCGTGGCCAGCGCGCTGGCTACCCTGCAAGATACCCAAACCATCATGAGCATTGTTTTGCAAGAGTATTTGCAGGCGCTCAACCTGAAACAAGGCAGCGTGGTTATTTTTGATTACGCAACCAAAGTAGGCATTGTCAAAGCCCACATCAAAGACGACCAGCCGGGGCGCCGCCCCGAGACCCTGGCCGATGAGTCGCCCCAAAATGGCCAGGCATACCGGGTGTTGGAGGGTCGCCAAATTCCACTGCAAAACAACGCGGTTTATGAACGATTGATGAGAACCGGCCAGGCGGTAATCATTGATGACACCCAGGCAAAATGGCTTACAGACAAACCCCACTTTGTTAAAAATGTAGAAATTCCGCCAGTCGGCGGCTGGGGCGACCCCAGGGCGTTTTCCATTCTGGTAATCCCCATCAAAATCAGGGCAGAAACCGTAGGCGCGCTGGTGGCCGAAAATACGCGCCACAACCGGCCCTTTAGCCGCTGGGTAATTTCGCTGGGGCAAGCTATGGCCGACCAGCTTGGCATAGGCTTGCAAAACGTGGAACTGTACGAGGCCGAATTTCGCCGCCGCGAGCAGGCCGAAACCCTGCGCGAAGTTTCTTCAATTGTCAGTTCCAGCCTTAATCTTAACGAAGTGTTGGAGCGAATTTTAAGCCAACTGGCGCGAGTGGTTAAATATGATAGCGCCGCCATTCAATTGATTACCGGCAACCGGCGGCGCATCATTGCCGGACGCGGCTTTCCCAACCCTAAGGATGTCATCGGCAAAACATTTCCAACAAGCGATTACGATGAACCGGGGATGATGGCCATTAACGCCCGCCAGCCGCTGGTATACGGCAACATTACCGATATTTACTCTCATTTTAGAGACCCCGTTCCCGAACTCATCAAATCTTGGATGGGGGTTCCCTTGATTGCGCGGGATAAAGCCATTGGCCTGATTAGCATTGATAATTCCGAACCTAACGCCTACAGCGACGAAGACGTGCAGTTAGCTGTAGCCTTTGCCAACCAGGCCGCCATTGCCATTGAAAACGCCCGCCTGTATGAAATTGAGGTGCGCGAAATTGAGCGCGAGCTTGAAATTGCCCATCAAATTCAATCAACCCTGCTGCCCCAGGCCACGCCCCAAATTCCCGGCCTGGATATTGTGGGCCGCATTATCCCGGCCCGGCAGGTTGGCGGCGATTTCTTTCACTTTTTCTCTAACGGCCCGGACCAGCTAGGCGTAGCCATTGGCGATGTCAGCGGCAAGGGAATTCCGGCGGCCTTGTATATGGCTGCCGGCATCACCGCCATCGACGCCCAGGTAGGCAGCGATATGATGCCCGGCGACTTGCTCAACAACCTCAACAAAATGCTCTACAACCGGCTGCGAGAAAATAAAATGAACATCGCCCTGCAAATTGCCACCTTCATTCCCCTGCCCTCGCCCGATAATAAACGCTCCCAACAAGAAGCGCGGGGCAGCATTATGACCGTAGCCAGCGCCGGGATGATTGCCCCTATCGGCGCTACCGAACACGGCTGCCGTTATTTGCCCGTTAGCGGCTTACCCCTGGGGGTGTTACCCTCATCTGAGCAAATTTACAATGACGACGTGTTTCTGCTTGACCCCTTTACCACCATCATCTTTACCAGCGATGGCATTGTTGAAGCCCAAAATGAAGTCGGGGAATTGTTTGGCTTTGAACGGCTTGAAAAGGCCATTTTACAAATTGTCGCTAAACGCAATGCCAGCGTCATTGCCGACTATATCATCGCCGCTACCCAAAAGTTTGTGGGCAAAACCGAGCAGCACGACGACATGACCGTGGTGGTGGTGGTCAAAAAGTAACTGTCACCCGCCCGTCGCGGCCAACCCGCACCCATTGGCCGCTTTGCAACGTGTCAAAATCTTTTTTTTCCAGGGCTACCAGCGGCACAGGTTTGCCGTACATTTCATCGGCCACAATCGAGGCCAGCGCAAAAAAGTGGTCCGGCCCGGTGGTCAAAATTACCGCCGGCGCCGTTCCGGCCCGCACCGCCTCGAGCAGCACCGCCGTGGTTGTGCTTGACCCCCGCGCAAAGGGAATTGCCAGCACCCGGCCGGCCGCAATCTGCCCGGACAGCGGGTGGCGCCGGTCGATAATTTCGCCGGTGTGGTAATCGTAGCCGCCCCAAAAGCTCAGCGGCTGGTCCGTAACCAGCGCCTTGCCTTCGGCCTCGCCCGCTACAATCACCCGCCCCTGCATTATGCGTTCCATAGCGACTCATCCCTGACCACGCGCCCCGCCACCGCCGAGCGAACGCAATCTTCCAGCTTGCCAAAGACCACCTGTGTTTTTAACAACCCCGGCGAGTAGTAGGCATACTTGGCCGAGTTGGTCATTAAAATTTTTATCTCTGCCGGCAGCATGGGCGTGGTTAAAATACAGGTATCCACAGTGATTTTACCGCCAAACTGGCGCAGCGGCTCCAGAAAACCGGCCTTATCGGCCAGCGCGGCCATAGCCCGGCTGGATGTCACCAAAAACTGCACGTTGGGGTGTCGCTGCTGGCCGGCAACCAGAGGCGCAAGCTGCCTGAACTCGGCCAGCGAAAAGTGAGGGCTGCCCAGCACTACCATATCCAGCTTTTGGCCGGCGGCGGTGGTCAGTTCATTGCGCGCCCGGCGCAGGTCATCCATTGTTATCTCAATCACCTGCCGGGGTTGACGCCCCTGACAGGCGGCCTCTCGCGTAGGCGCTTCGGGGGTAAGGCCAACCAGATGAAACAGCGCCACCGCCCCGGACGAGGCCGCCGCCGCGCCCAGCGCCTTGAGCTGGTCCTCGTTGGGCCGCACCTGCCAGCCCTCAATCACGGGGATTTGCTCGCCGGCAAGCCGGCCCAGCAAATGGCCCAGCACGGGATAAAATGAGTCATCCGCCTGCAAGGCGGGGGCAATGCCGGCGAGTCGTAACAAAAGCTGGCCGGCTCTGTTTTCGGTCAGGTGCAGCCCGGCAGCCGGCACGCGGCCGGTAATGGCGGCGCAAATATCCAGCAGGTCGGGGTAACGCTCGGTGCGCGCCCCAATCACAGAGTTGGCAAACACAATGGCGTTCGACTCGCCCCAGGCAATTTGCTGGCCAAAGGTGGGGCGCAACTCGGTTTGGTAGGGGGCGCAGGTCCAGGTGGGGATACAGCCCATACTCTGGTAAGCCGCCATCTGGCGGCGAGCATTTTCGGCCCAATCGGGCGGCACGGGCCACTCTCGCCAGTGGTGCTCATCAACCCCGCTCACGTTGAGGGTTGTAGGCACAACCACCCTGGCCCCTAACCCGGCCAGCCGCTCGGCAAATTCCAGCGTGGCCGCGCCCATGTAAAGGGTGCTGTCAATATGGGCGGCGGTAATATCCATCAGGTGTGTGGCCCCGTACACCCCGGCCATGCGCGTCAAAATTGACATTGCCATTTGGGCTGCCGGGCCATGCCGCCCGTTGAGCAGCGCCCGGTCATAGTTGCTTAATTGCAGGCTCATCATTGGCCCTCGCGCCGGTGAAAGGATTGAATATCGTGACAGAGACGCTCGTAGTTAATTTGATGAAAGTGGGTGGTATCGACTTGTATAACCCGTCCGGCTATGTTCAAAGCGCGATGTTTGGATTGCAGCCGGTCGGGTTGAAAGTTTTGATAGGTTAAATCTTCAACGTGACCGGGATGGCGCCGCCCCGATAGCGCCCGCGCCTTGAACCGTTGAAACAAAATCTGGCTGTCGGTTTTGCACCAAATCTGGATTACTTTAAAGGGATGTTGCTGCTGTAACTCTAAAAAAAGCTGTGAGTCGACTTGGGGTTCAAAATTGCTTTCCACTACCAGCGACTGCCCGGCCTGAAGCTGAATTTTTATAAAATAGTAGAGCAGTTTGTAACTGGCCGACCCCAGTTTTTGCGCCCAGGCCCGGTCTTTCCAGCCAAGGCTGTCGAACAGCGTCTCTTTGATGCCATCTTTGTGAATAAAAGGAAGGCAAAGTTGCGCGGCAATCTGCCGGCCCAGGGTGGTTTTGCCGGTACATGGCGCACCCGAAACAATAATTACCAGAGGTCTCAAGTTGCTCCTCCTTTCAGGCAAGGCTGGCCCTGAGTGTACCACAAGAATCTTCAAAACCGGAATTTTTGCAATCGTTCAACTCTGCTGCCCGTTATAATTTGCCACCCCAAAATGCAGGCATTAAAATAACCGCACATCTCACGCCTGGAGCTAATATTGAAATTGGCCGAGATACTCCAGCCCGGAGACTCTCGATTTTTATGGGCCTTTGCGGCCCTGTTTACTATTTTGGGCCTGGGGTACAGCGTTGTCACCCCAATTTTTGAAAACTCCGACGAAACCCTGCACTACCCGTATGTTAAACATCTGGCCGACGGGCAAGGGCTGCCGCCGGCAATTCTCAACCAGTTGTGGGGGCAAGAGGGCACCCAGCCGCCGCTCTATTACGCTATTGTGGCTGCCGCCACGTTTTGGATTAATGCCGACAACCTGCCCGAGCTTTTGCAACGCAACCCCCACTGGCTTTACACCGAGGTACGCGCCCTCATCAACGATAACCAAAATCTGGTGCTGCACGGCCCAATGGATGCCTTTCCTTACCGCCGGGCGGCGCTGGCTGTTCACATTGGCCGCTGGTGGAGCCTTTTTTTTGGGCTGGCGACGGTCGGCTGCACTTTTTTAATTGCCCGCTACTTTTTCCCCCGCCACCTGCCGCTAACGCTCACCGCTACCGCCCTGGCCGCCCTGACGCCCCAGTTCATTCGCGTTTCGGCCACCGTCAGCAACGATAGCCTCTCGGCGGCGCTGGCCTCGCTCACGGTGCTGCTGGCGCTCAAATTCACCACGCCCCGTCAGTGGCCGCACCCCGCCAAAAAGCCGGCCCCTATCAACCCACCATTCGCAATTCATTACTTCCCTCCCCTAATCCTTGGCCTGCTCTGCGGGCTGGCCCTGCTAACCAAACTCAGCAGCCTGACAACTTTTTTTCTGGCCGCTTTTCTCATTTTCTGGCGACTCTTCTTCACCGGAGAAACCCACCACCAGCCGCTAAAAAAAACGGCCCGCTGGATTCTTATGATCGCCGCAATCATGGCGCTGCTCAGTGGCTGGTGGTTTGCGCGTAACCGGCTGCTCTACGGCGAATGGCTGGCAATTGACACCCATCTAAGCCTGGCCGGCGGCCACAGCCCCATCTCCCTGGCTGCCGTGTGGGAGCTGCGCCCGGAAATTGAACGCGCCTACTGGGCCACCTTTGGCTGGGGGCAGATTCGCCCGCCGGAGTGGGTGTTTGGCCTGCTGCGCGGCTTTGTGCGGGTCGGCCTTATCGGCCTGGTTCTGGCCGCGCTGGTCAAACTGGCGCAAGGCGACCGGCGCCGCCCGCTGCCGCTCAACACCGATGCCATCAATTTTGAGCAAGTTATTTTCCTGCTGTTTTGGGCCGGGCTGAACCTGGCGCTCTACTTTCGCTGGGCCATGGCCGTGGGGTCTGTCTCGCACACCCGGCTTATCTTTCCGGCTATCACGGCTATCTCCATTTTGCTGGCGCTGGGCTGGCACGCCCTGATTCCCCGGCGCTGGCAGCTCTGGTTTAGCGGGCTGGTTGCAGCCGGCCTGCTGGCGCTAAACATTTACAGCCTGGGCTGGCTCATCTATCCGGCCTTTACGCCCGGCACACACCTGCCCCCGCCTTCCGTCCAAACCGGCCTCACTTTTGTTGAAAGCTTGCGCCTGAGCGCCGGCGACGTGTACCCCGGCCTCGCCCCCCCCGCGCAACCGGCTCAACGGCCCGCCGCCTCGCCGGGCGATATTGTGACCATCCGCGCCTGGTGGCAGGCGCTGGCCTCACTAACCAAAAACTATAGTGTCTCGGCGGTGCTGCTGGCCCCCGATGGCCGCGTGCTGGCTGCCCGTCAAACCTACCCCGGCCTGGGGCTGCGCCCCACCCGCTACCTTAACCCCGACGACACCTTTGTGGATGTCTACCCGCTCACACTGGAAGCCAACGTATCGGAGCCGGTTGTCGCCCGCGCTGTCGTCAGTTTGTTTGAAGTTGACTCGAACACGCGGGCCGGTTTGCCCGCGCTCGATGGGCAGGGCCGGCAAGTCACGCCGGTAGTGGGTCAAATTAAAATTACGCCTCAACAGTGGCCGCAGTATCAGCCCGACCATCCGGCCAGCGTCAACTTTGCCAACGCCATCAGGCTTGTTGGTTATAATTTGGCCGACACCCAGAAGCTCACCCTGTATTGGGAGTCGCTGGCGGTTGTTAATGAGGATTATAACCTTTTCATCCATTTGCTCGACGCCGGTGGGAATATTATCGCTCAAGCCGACGCGCCGCCCACCGGCAATGCCTACCCCACCGGCTGGTGGTCGCCCGGCGAAATCATTACCGGCCCCCACCCCCTGCCCGACGCGCCCGGCGCAGTCCGGTTGCGGCTGGGGCTATACAGCCTGGCTTCCGGCGAACGGCTGCCCATTGCCGGGTCGAACCTGCCGGCGCAGGACAACGGCGTGGAAATTCCTCTGCCGTAATAATTACTCGACACACCGAGTTACGCGGAGGAGGCGCAGAGATTCGCGGAAAAAAGAAATTTATAAAAACCTCCGCGCATCTCTGTGCTTTCTCTGTGACCCTCCGTGTTCCAGTCGTTGGCCTGAGTAGTGACCTGCCTGCTTGAATAAAAAACCAACACAAATTGGCGAATCCGTGTATAATAGAGTTTATAGAGTTTTGTGAGTTTGTAGAGTTTGGTCATGTCATCACCAAACACCCGGTCCTCCACTTCGGACCCCAACAAGTTTACGCAACAGGGGGCAGATATCAACACCCCGCCTAAAATCCTGTGTATCGAAGGGCGCTCCTCGCTCCGCGAAGTGCTGGCTCAATTACTGGCTTTGGGCAGCAACTATCAGCTAGATGTTGCCAGCAACGGCCTGGAAGGCGTGCAAAAAGCTCGCGCCTGGCAGCCCGACCTCATCATTACCGGGCTGCGATTGCCGGTAATGGATGGTTTTGAAACCATCAAAATCATCCGCAGCCACCCCATTATTGGACACACCCCCATCATTGTTATTTCGGCCTGGTCCGACGCCCACTCAAAAGCTAAAGCCCTGGCCGCCGGCGCCAATGAGCATTTAACCCCGCCGGTTGATATCGACCGGCTGCTCCGCCGCGTTAACTGGTACCTCAACCGGTTTGAATAAAACATTCCCGCTAATTGGACAAAAATTCAATTGATGGCTAAGGTAAGGCGCACTTTGCCATTGGGTGCATCCAGAATTTTTGGAAAGCACGGGGGGGATTGGGGGGATACCCCACACCCCCCGTCCTCCTAAAATGTCGGACACACCCTTTGCCATTGGCAAAACCAGGGTGAACCTACCGCAAATGTCGAGACGAAAAATTCCGATTTGGGCGCTGGCAATCGTTGCGCTCTCGCTGGCGCTAAATTTGCACGCCCTGGCCGCCGACAGCTTTTGGGGCGATGAAATTTTGACCGCTTCGTTTGCCAATCGCTCCCCGGCTGACGTAATTCAGTGGACCGCCGGCGATATTCACCCGCCGCTCTACTATCTGCTGGCCGGAGCTTTTGCCCGCTTTTTCATTTGGCCGGGGGCCGACCCCTTCCCCTCAGCCACTTCGGATTGGCTGTGGCGCTTTCCCTCGGCGGCGGCGGGCGTGTTGGCCGTGGCCGTTACCTACCGGCTGGCGTTGGAAGGTTGCAGGTTGCAGGTTGCAGGTTGCAAGTTTCAAAACTCCAAACTCCAAACCCCACTTTTCGCTGCGCTGCTGCTCTGCATGTCGCCCGTAGCCATTGAATATGGCCAGGAAGCCCGGATGCACGCTTTGTTTATGCTCTGGGTCGCGCTCTCTACCTGGTTGCTGCTCCGGGCGCTGCGCCGTCCCCGCCGCCGGATTGGCTGGCTGGCGTTTGCTCTGGCTACCACGGCGAGCATCTACACCATGTACTTTGGCTTTTTAATTCTGGCCGCCCAGTTTGTATTGGTAATTGGTTATTGGTTATTAGTAATTAAACGTCCCCCTCCCCCTTCCCTCCTCGCCCACCCTCTCCCCGGTTTCGGCGCTGCCACGCTGCTGGCTTTTCTATTGTACATTCCCTGGTGGCCGGTTTTGCTCGATATTCTGCGCCGGCGGGCCGCAGTCGGGGCCATTGAAGGCGGCGTGGGCCGGCCCGTGGAGTTCATTCACGGTGTGGTTAACGCGCTGGGGCCGCTTCCCGGTTTAGTTGCCTGGTTATTTTTGCTGCTGTTTTTCGTTGGACTGATATTTTTGACTCGCCAATTTTGGCCGCTGGCCGCATTTGGCGCAGCCTGGCTGGCCCTGCCCATTGCCCTGCCGCTGCTGCTGGGCGACCCCCGCGCCCTGCAATTTAGATATGCATTTGTGCTGCCGCTCTATCTAACCGTTGTGGCTTATGCTCTGGTTTATTTGGGACAACTCGCCCAGCGGCGTTTTGCTACGGCTACGCCGGCCAGCGTGTCGGCCTATATTATGTGGGTGCTGGCGACGCTCTCTTTTATCGGCGCGCTGAATATCTACCATCAGGTTAAACCCGACTGGCGGCAGGCGGCGGCTTACCTGAACCAACACGCCGCCCCCGCCGATATTGTGCTTTTTGGCCCGCTGTGGGATGAGGGGCGCTTTATTGGCTACTACTACCGTGGGCAGGCCGAACTTTTGACTCCGGCGGCATTGGTGACTAATATTGAGGGCCGCGCAGCCGGGCTGCGGGCCGGGGGCGGGCGCATTTGGGCTGTCAACCGCTTTGCGCCGCAAGAAACGCCCATCTCAAAAAATGTAACTTTTAGCGGCGTGGTCATCTCTCAGCCGCAAATAGCCGTGTACGAGCCGGCCCTGCTCACCGAAGCGGCGATTAGCCTGGCAGCGCAAGCCGTAGAGGCGGCCCAACCCTGGGCCATTCGGGCCGAAGCCGAGGGCGTTCTCAACCCCGACCCGCGCACAGCGCGAGCGGCGGCGTTACGCGCCCTGGGCGACACCCTGCTGGCCGCCGGGCGTCCGGCAGAGGCGGTAGAGGCTTACCAGACTGCCGTTGATATTTTCCCCGGCTGGGTGAATGGTTTTATTGCCCTGGCCGAAGCGCACGAAGCAACCGGCAATTTACCCGCCGCCGTTGAAGCTTACCGGCAGGCGGTGGCCTTTAACCTGAAGTGGCAAGGGGCCGAGGCTAAAAAGGCCGACACCCTGATTGAAAACGAAAACTGGTCAGCCGCCCTTGAAACCTACCGCCGCATTATTGGCAACCGACGCCCATAATTTATGAACCGAAAGCAACTGCTCAACCTTGCAAAAATTGCCGTTAGCCTGGGTTTGCTGATTTTTATTTTTAACAGCATTGACCTGCAACTGTTTTGGGCCGCCGTTAGCCAGGCCAATGCGTGGTGGTTGCTGCTGGCCCTGTTTATGATGATGCTGGGAGTCGTCATCCGGGCCTTTCGCTGGCAAATTTTACTACAGGCCATTGGCGTGCGCGTTCCCATTGGCGAGCTGACTGCTATCTATTTTATCGGGTTTTTGTTTAACAATATGCTACCCAGCGGGCTGGGCGGCGATGCCATCCGCATGATCGAACTGAACCGCCATAGTCAGCGCGGCTCCGATGCCGTAACCAGCGTGGTGGTAGACCGCTTTTTGGGGCTGTCGGCGCTGCAACTGATTGCGCTCATCGCCCTGATTTTTGATTGGGGCGCGGTTCCGGCAGTGGTGGCCTATTTTACCGTAGCTGTTTTTGTGGCCGGACTGGTACTTGGTTTTTTGTTGATTAATCGACGACTTTACCTGACTCTTCAGCAGCGGGTGGGCCTGTTTCAGCGGGTCACTAAAATAAAGATAATCGGCGGACTGTTTGAGTCCTTTCAGCGATATCCGCTGCCGGCCCTGGGCAAATCGTACCTGATATCGCTGCTGTTCAACGTATCGCTAATTGCCATGAACGTGTTCATTGGGCTGGCGCTGGGCGCTCAGGCTACTTTGGCTCAATTTGCCGTGTTTGTGCCGATTACCTCGCTGGTGCTGGTCATCCCCATCAGTTTTGCCGGGCTGGGCGTCCGAGAGGAAGCCTACCGCCAGCTTTTTGGACAGGTCGGCGTGCCCGACGAGATTGCCGTGGCGATGTCGCTGCTGGTGTACGCTTTTGGCAACATCTGCACCGGCATTATCGGCGGCGTTATTTATTTGCTGCGCGGCGCGCGCAGCGTGGTTTCCGAGAAAGGCTGAATATTTATGTCAATTGTCAAAGCGCACGAAGTGGCAACAAGTCAACAACTGGCAATTGAACCCAATGCCCCTGACCTGAGCGTGGTTTTGCCCATTTACAACGAGGCGGAAAGTATTCCCCATTTGCTCGACGAATTGCTGCCGGTGCTGGAAGGAACCGGCTACACTTTTGAAATTATCTGCGTTGACGACGGCAGCCAGGACAGCAGTTTTGAGGCTCTAAAAAAGTTGCGCAGCCAGGATGAACGGGTGCGGGTGGTGCAGTTTCGGCGTAATTTTGGGCAGACTGCCGCCTTTGCCGCCGGGTTTGATAAAGCCTGCGGCGAGATTGTCATTACAATGGACGCCGACCTGCAAAACGACCCCGCCGACATCCCCAAACTGCTGGCTAAAATTGAAGAGGGGTTTGATGTGGTCAGCGGCTGGCGCGTGGAACGGTGGCAAGAAGGGCTAACATCGTTGATTACGCGCAAAATTCCGTCGGCCACGGCCAACTGGCTCATTTCGACCAGCACCGGCGTGTACCTGCACGATTATGGCTGCGCCCTGAAAGCCTATCGCCGCGAGGTGATTAAAAGCATCAACCTCTACGGCGATTTGCACCGCTTTATCCCCGCCATTGCCAGCTACTTTGGCGTTACCGTGGCCGAGGTGCCGGTCAGTTATCGTTCGCGGCGCTTTGGCAAAAGCAAGTACGGTATGGGGCGCATCATCCGGGTTTTGCTCGACCTGCTGACCGTGCGCTTTTTGCTCAGTTATTCGACTCGCCCCATTCAAATTTTTGGGTTAATGGGTATTCTCTCGCTGGGGTTGGGGATTGTAATTGGTATTTACCTTTCTTTTATGAAGTTGACTTACGGCACGGCCCTGGCCGACAGGCCCATGCTGCTGCTGGCTATTTTACTGGTGATGATTGGGGTGCAATTTATTACTATGGGCCTGCTCGGAGAACTCATTGTCCGCACCTACCACGAGAGCCAGAGCAAGCCCATTTATACCATCCGTCAAGAGTTGGGGTAGACTCAGGGGCCAGTCGTCATCTGCCTACTGCTGCACGCCCAACAACTCCACCTCAAAAATGAGCGTGGCGTTGGGCGGAATTACCCCGCCGGCCCCGCGCTCGCCGTAAGCCAGTTCTGCCGGAATGACCAGTTGCCGCCTGCCGCCCACCTTCATCGAGGCTACGCCCTCGTCCCAACCGGGGATGACCTGGCCCACCCCCACAATAAACTCAAAGGGGCTGCCGCGCAGCAGCGAGCTATCAAACATGGTGCCATCCTCCAGCCAGCCGGTGTAATGAACGCTTACCTGCTGGCCGCTCTGCGGCGAGTCGCCGCCGCCCTCCTCCAGGTCGTAATATTGCAGGCCGCTGTCGGTAGTGGTCAGGTCGGCCTCGGCCACTTCCACGGGCGCTTCTGGCGGCCCCGGCTGAATGCCCAGCAACTCCACCTCAAAAATGAGCGTGGCGTTGGGCGGAATCACCCCACCGGCCCCGCGCTCGCCATAGGCCAGCTCCGGCGGAATCACCAGCCGCGCTTTGTCGCCCACAGTGAGCAAGCCGATGCCCTCATCCCAACCGGGAATCACCTGGCCCATCCCCAGCGGAAAGACAATCGGTTCGTTCCGGTCATACGAACTGTCAAATTTGGTGCCATCGGCCAGCGTGCCGGTGTAATGAACCTGCACCAGGTCGCCGGGTTGGGGCTTTTCGCCATCGCCCGTTTCCAATATCTGGTAGCGCAGGCCGGTTGCGGTAGTGGTCAAATCTTCCTCATCCGGTATTATCACCTCAGCCTGGGTCTCTTCGGTAGCAGCCGCTTCTGCTGCGGGAGCCTGGGTGGGGATGGTATCGGCCGGCTCCTGGGTTGCCTCCGGCTGAGGTTGGGCTTCTGCGACCTGTTCCGGTGGCGGGGTAGCCTCTGGCGTGGCCGCGGCTCCACCGCAGGCCGGCAAAATTGTTAATATCAATACTGCCAAAAAATATTTTAGTTTCAACACTATCTCCTGTAGTTATTTACTTGTGTCAAAAGACCATGACATCATAGCTAAAACCGGTCAATTATCAAAACTTCATGTCAGGGGTGCGTCCAGAATTTTAGAAAATCTGGACGCCTTCGGCTGGGGGAACTCCCCCCACGCTTCCGGTCTGTCCTAAAATCTTGGGCAGACTCTCCCGCCAGAGCATTTTGCCTGTTGAGATAAGCTCATCTACAATCCTCGGCTATGATGATTTTCCGGCGGTGGCGTTACCTTGTACCTTTATTGATTCTGTGGCTGGCTTTTGGCTTGCGCCTGTATCGCCTGGATAGCCAGAGCATCTGGTGGGATGAGGGGCACAGCATTTTTGTGGCCTCGCACCCGGTTTGGCAAATCCCCACCCTGCCGGCCATGGATGTCCACCCACCGGCCTATTTTAGCCTGCTCCACCTGTGGCTGACCAGCGCCGGGCGCAGCGAGTTTGCCCTGCGTTATCTGTCGGTTATTTTTAGCCTGCTCACTGTGGCCCTGCTATGGCGCTTTGCCACGGCGCTGTCGCCCGGCCGCGCTGCGCCGGGGCTGGCCGCGCTGCTGGCCTCAGTCTCGCCGATGTATGTGGCATACGGGCAAGAGGTCCGCAGTTATGCCATGATTACCTTTTTTGCCCTGGCCAGCACCTATCTGCTGTGGCGGCTGCTGCATCAAAACCGGCCGCAGCGGCGGGTCGGGCTGCTGCTGGCCTATATTGGCGTAACTGCCGCCTGCCTTTACATCCATTACTTCACCATTTTTTTGCTGCTGTTCCAAAATCTGGCCTGGCTGGCCTGGTCGATATTTTTATCAACAAAAAACGGCGGTCAGCGGCCTGCCCTGAGCCTGTCGAATGGGCCTGCCGTCAGCCGTCGGTGGCCGGCGGCCTGCCCTGAGCCTGTCGAATGGGCCAGTGGTCATCTTCTCGCCTGGCCTGTCTCCCAAATCGGCATTCTGCTGCTGTTTCTGCCCCAACTGCGGCTGGCCCTGCGACAGGTCACCAGTTACACCAACCCCAATCTGGCTCCGCCCGCTCTGGCCGAATTCATTACCCAAAGCTGGCAAGCCTACACCGTCGGCCTGGCCATCGACCCAAATTTGGCCCGGTGGGGCATGTGGGGTCTCGCCATTATCCTGGCCGTAAGCTGGCTGATTATATTTTTTGGTCATTTGTCACGCTTCGCGGTCATTCGTCATTCACAATTACCAACAACCTTCCTCTTCCTCTCCGCCTGGCTGCTTGTTCCGCTGGCGGCCTACTTTCTGGTTCTCCGGCGCCAGCCCTCATTTGAGCCGCGTTACTTGATGCTCGTTACCCCGGCCCTTTTTTTGCTGCTGGCAGTTGGTATTACTCACGCCTCACGCCTCGCGCCTCACCCTTTAACCCTCATCCTCTCTGCCATCCCCGTCATCATTTTTCTCAGTGGGCTGCGCAGCTACTATACCGATGAAACATTTTTCAAAGATGACTCTGCCGGCGTGGCCCGCTGGCTGGCCGCCGAAACCACCCCCAACGATATTGTTTTCTTTGACGTGCCTCACCCCTTTCACTATTACGCCCACAGCATCCCCGCGCCCACCCGCTACCTGTTTGTGGATATCCACACCGCCGCCGGTATCCTCAACCGCGAGGCCGCCGGGCGAGACCGCCTCTTTTGGGTGACATGGTGGGGCAGCGATACCGACCCGCGCGGCGTCATCCCCTTTTTGGCTGAAAAGGCCGGGCAGCCGCTGGGCAGTCTGGATTTTAAGGGCTACCGGGTGCAATGGTTCGACCTGCCGGAAAAGGCCCATTTTAGCCTGCCGGGCAATTTACCCCCCCTCAACGCCACCTTTGGCGATGCGCTGCGGCTGGACGGCGCGGCCCTGGCCGATTCCGTACCAACCAACAAGCCGGTGTGGGCCACCTTGCATTTTACCCTGCTGCGCCCCACCGGGGTGGATTACAAGGTTTCGCTGCGCCTGAAGGACGCCGCCGGGCAGATTGTGGCCCAAACAGACCGGGATTTGCTCAACGACCGCCACTTCCGCACCTCGGCCTGGCCGGTTGACGACCCGGCTCTGAACCAGGCCATCAACGTCTACCTGCTGCCCCTGCCGCCCGATACGCCCGCCGGAGATTACCGGCTCGAGGCGGTAGTCTACAACGCCCAACCGCCCTACCCCAGCGAAGGCGTCAGCGGCCATCCCTCAGACAATGGAGGGGCCGCGATATTGGGGAAAATTATCGTAGTTCCTTAACAATGTGGTAAAATGAACATCAATTTTCAGGAGTCAAAAAAATGGATATCAAACCTTACGTGCAGCAGCTTTATGAAAACGAAAGCCACACCAACGCCCTGACCGATGACGGAGCGCGGACACTGCTCACCTGGGGCGAGCGTCAATTAAATGTGGTGGCCGCCTACAACCCCGATGAGGCGCAAATGGAGCAGGTCGCCCGGCAACTTAGCCGGGTGTTACGGGCCGTCAACCGGGTAATTGAGTTAAAGGCCGAGCTAACCGACGACCAACTGGTTGAGCGTCTGCTGACTCTGGCCGAGCAGGCGATGGCGTTGCAATCGCTTGGCAAAGGTAAAGGGCCACAAACGTGACAAAAAAACGGGGCAAATCTGGTAAAAAGAGCGCCGGCTTATCGGTGAGTGGGCTGATAATAATTCTGCTGTGCGTGTGCGCCCTGGCTGTTGGCGATTATACCGGCCTGATTGATGTGAATTGGGAAAGCTTGCTGGCCGGCGATAACCTGGAAGAGGTCATCGCCACGCCGCGCCCCACCCCGGTGGTGGTGCAGCCGGTCAGCGGTCAATGGTATCGCCTTTATTTTACCTCGCCGCAGTACCCCGACGAACCGGAAACGCGAGTACAAACCGTGCCCAACGGCCTGATTGAAGTCATCAACAGCGCCCGGCAGAGTTTAGATATTGCCATTTACGAGCTAAACCTGGACGAGATTGGCGACGCCATTTTAGCGGCGCGAGACCGGGGCGTGCGGGTGCGCCTGGTGACCGACACCGACGAACTGGAAGAATTGGAAACCCTGATTCGGCTTGAGGAAGAGGGCATCCCCATAGTGCCCGATGAGCGCAGCCCCATCATGCACAACAAGTTTGTGGTGGTCGATGGCCGGGCCGTCTGGACCGGCTCCTGGAACTTTTCCATTAACGACTCCTACCGCAACAATAACAACGCCCTCTACATTCAATCGCCGGAGCTGGCCCAAAATTACGCCGTTGAATTTGAAGAAATGTTTACCGACCGCGCCTTTGGGCCAACCTCGCCGGCCAACACGCCGCTGCCGCAATTTAAAATTGGCGACACCCTGATTGAAACCTGCTTTGCCCCCGAAGATAAATGCGCCCAAAAACTGATTGACCTGGTTAATCAGGCGCAAGAGTCTATCCGGTTTATGGCCTTTTCCTTTACTCACGTGCCGCTGGGCCAGGCCGTCACCAGCCGGGGCAAAGCCGGGGTATTGGTGCAGGGTATATTTGAGACTCGCGGCTCCGAGACTGAATTTAGCGAACTTGGGCAGATGAGAGAAAACAACCTGGACGTGTGGCAGGATGGCAACCCCTACACCCTGCACCACAAGGTTTTTATCATCGACAATAAAATTGTGGCAACCGGTTCATTCAATTTTAGCGCCAACGCCGCCGAGTCGAATGATGAGAATTTGCTCATTATCCACAGCCCGGAAATTGCCCAACAATACCTGGCCGAATTTGAGCGAGTCTACCGGCAAGCCCAAAACCCGCCCAACAAGTAACAATGCTCTCCAAGATTCGCACCAGGCATCTCATTCGCTCAACGGCTATTTTGATGGCCGCTTTTTTAGCCAACAAAATTCTGGCTATTGGGCGTCAAATTGTTATTGCCCAGGCGTTTGGCACCGGCAGCCAGTACGACGCCTTTGTGGCCGCCTTTCGCCTGCCCGATATTCTGTTTATGCTCATTTCCGGGGGGGCGCTGGGCACGGCCTTTATCCCCATTCTCACCGAGCGGCTGACCAGCAATAACCCCAACGACCCCGGCGGCTGGCAGTTGGCCAGCGCCGTGCTCAACACGCTGCTGCTGGTAGTTATTGGCCTGTCGGTGGTGATGGCTGTTTTTGCCGGGCCGCTGGTGCAATGGCTGGTTGCGCCCGGCTTTGCGCCAGAAATTCAAACCCTCACCGCCAACCTGATGCGGCTGACGCTCATCTCGACTATTATTTTTAGCGTGAGCAGTTTGGCCGGGGCGGTGTTGCATACGCGCCAGCATTTTGTTTTGCCGGCGATTGCGCCGCTCATTTACAATTTGGGCATTATGTTTGGGGCCGTTTTTCTGGCCGACTCCCTGGGGGTGTACGGACTCATCTACGGCGCTATTTTGGGGGCTGCCGGTCATTTGCTGGTGCAGTTTCCCGGCCTGATTCGGCACAAAATAAAATATTATCCCCTTTTAGGCTGGGGCGATAACGACCTGTGGCAGGTGGCCCGGCTCATGGGGCCGCGCGTGTTGAATATTGTAGTGATTCAGGTAAACTTTGTGGTAATGTTCAACCTGGCCTCCCGGCTGGATACGGGCAGCGTGTCGGCCTTGGATTACGGCTGGGATTTGATGCAGATGCCCCAAACGCTCATCGGTTCGGCCATTGGCATTGTGCTGTTCCCCACGCTATCGGAATTGGCGGCGCGGGGCGATATTGCCGGGCTGCGCCAAACAATGTCGCAAACGCTGCGGATAATGCTGGCGCTGGCTATTCCGGCAATGGTGGGGCTAATTGTGCTGGGCCGGCCCATCATCCGGGTAATGTTTGAGCGCGGCGAGTTTGGCCCGGAGTCAACGGCGGCGGTTTACCAATCGCTGCAATTTTGGGCGGTGGGCTTAATTGCCCACTCGGCGCTGGAGGTGGTCAACCGGGTGTTTTATGCCCAAAAAGATACGGTAACGCCCTTTTTAAGTTCGGTGGCGAGTATGGTTATTAATTTGGGGCTGGCCCTGGCGCTGTACCAATCGCTGCGGGCCGGCGGGCTGGCCCTGTCAAACGGCATTGCTGTAACCGTAGAGGTGCTGATTATGCTGGTTATTGCCCACCGGCGTATGGCCGGGGTTGAAGCGGCCTTGATGGTCAATACGCTTATCCGCGCGCTGCTGGCAGCCGGGGCAATGGGCGCGGCGGTAGCGGGTTTTATGGCGCTGCTGCCAGATTTGTCGCCCGCACTGGTGGCAGCCGGAGGCGGCGCGCTGGGGGTGGGCGTCTATTTGGGGGCGGGTTTGCTGTTGGGCGTCCAGGAAATTCGCTGGATGCCCCGGCTGGTTGGTCGATAGGTTTTAACATGGCCCCAGCTCGCGCGCGTCGAAGCTGTAACCGTGCCAGTTTCTAACCAGCACGGTTTTATGAGGACGGCCAATCGCATCTTCAATGCAGGTTCTTTCCACACTTACCGGCTCGCTGCTGTAGTGATTCTCTACCAGGTTGATGGCGCTCAGGGCATTGGCAGCGATAACAATATACTCGGCAACCCGGCACCCCTGGCACGAAACCGCCACCTGATACCGGCGCATGGGCGAGTCAGCCGGCAACCCGGCAACAAAACTTTGTAGCGCGTTTGTACTTGTGGACGACCGCGCAGGTTCTTCAAATACAGCGGCGGATATTTTACTCTTGTTCATCATAGTTGACCTCTGATTTTCCAGTTGCGGGCGCGGTTGCGGCTGACTCATCAGAGCGCGTTTTTCAGAAATTAGTGGTGGCGCGTGGTCAAAATCAAACCATCGCCAATTGACACCATTGGCCGGTGCTGCCGTTTGGCTGCCTCTTTGCTGGACCAAACGCTAATACTCTGGCCGTGCTGCATTGCCCGGTAGTTTATGGCCGCCACTACGTGGGCGCAGCCGCTGCGGTGGTCGCCGGCAGGGCGGCGGCGTCCCCACTCGCAGGTGCAGGTGCCGCCGTTTAACCCCAAATTAACATCGTACTCCCGGCCGCTGTCGCCATCTATAACCTTAAACCAATTGGCGCCTATCTGGCGCACCACGTGCCTGCGACTCTTTTTTTGAATCTGTTTTGCATGGATAATTTTTTGGGCCATGGTTCACCCCTTACATAAAACTTACCGTTGCCACTCCACGCGGATACTCTGGTCTCCATCGGCATATTGCATTGATAACTCACCGCTGTAGGCGTTTGATAGCGCCTGACCAATGCGTCGAGCCAGGTGAATACCGGTGGTGGTAATCAAAACATACTCCTTTTTGCCTACAATGTTAATCACCCTTTCCAGGGGGCGTTCGCTCTTCTCCCGCTTTTCTTCATTAAGAATCAGGTTCAAAATCTCCTGATGGTGTTCTTCTAAAAACGGGCCGCGCAGTTCAATATGTCCGGCCGGGTAATTATCGGCAATGCGCCGGCAGGCCGGGCAGGTAGTCCGGTTGACCGGGTCTGAAACAGTTTTCCACGACCAGCGTCCATTAAAAAATACCGCCCCACACTCGGTACATTGAGTAGGTTCGGGCAGTTTGCCTCGTTCGTGGTAAGTATCGTGGCGATACTCTTTGATTAACCTGTCATTTCTCCCATATGGGCCGCGACTCATTGTGAACTCCCCTTGAAAATAGACCCTCGCCCCCAACTCCTCTCCCAACGAGAGGAGAGCCGCTTCAGCGACAGAGCGAGGGTTCAAGAATTTTCATTGCTCATTGCCGTCCTATAAGGACAGTTCGACGTTTCTGGATGCCGGCATCAGGACGTTTCAAAACGACGCCTGATTAACTCGACAATTTCTGCCGCGCTGGTTTCTATTGGCTTGTCGGTAACATCAATCACCGAGAAGCCTTGTTGCTTAAATACCTGGCGGGCGGCTTCCACCTCCTCAAAAATTTTTTTGGGGTTGGTATATGCCGACGGGCCGCGAACGCCAAGCCGGTGCTGGCGCTGTTGGCGATGCAGCAGCAACTGGCCGGGTTCAATATCCAGCCCAATCACCCGGCGGCGGTCGAGCTTTGCCAACCCCGCCGGCAGGGGCAACCCCATTACCAGTGGAACATTAGCCACCTTCCATCCCTGCACCGACAAAAACATACTCAACGGCGTTTTGCTCACCCGCGATACGCCCACCAGCATAATTTCAGCCAGCGGCCAGTCATCGGCGCATTTGCCGTCATCGTGCGTTACTGCAAATTCAATGGCCGACACTCGCTTGAAGTAGGACTCGTTCAAACGCCGGTACAGGCCGGGGTCGCCCAGCGGCTGCTGCCCCAAAATATTGCTCAGGCGGGCAAAGAGCGCGCCCATCAGGTCAATTGCAGCCACATTGCGCTCCTGGGCCAGTTGGGTTAAAGCGCGGCGCAAGTTGGCGTCAACCAGGGTATGCACAATGGTTCCGCCACCGGCTTCAACTTTGGATACAACTTTTTCAAGCTGGTCTTTCCGGCGCACATGGGCCACGGTAATCACCGGCACGCTATTTTGTGGAAACTGCACCAGCACGGTATTGACCAACTGGTCTCCACTGGCCCCGGCCCCGCCAGAAACAATGTAAATGGGCGGCGGGTTGGTTTCGGTTTCTGATTCATTTGCTGAACTCACAATTGACTCCCCTGAAAATAGACCCCCCGCTTGCGCGCAACCCTCCCCCTGGCAGGGGGACGCGAAGCGGTCGCGTTAGCGACGGGTGGGGGTGGGTTAAATTTTCATTCTCGTTGCTGCCGAAGGCGTAGGAACCGTCACACTCCCTTGAAAATAAAATTGGTAAAGTTATAGCGGAGTGAACACTTGCGCCTGCGCGTAGTGCAGGTGAAACTGTAGTTTTTTACTCCTCGTTGCCGCCGCAATTGGGCCGGTTCCATCAGGTAACAAGCAACGAATGGCCCTTTTCAACCGGCATATCTTTCTCTACGTTTACAATGTGGGCCGTGGTACGCAAAACGGTATCGGGAATCAGGCTGAGTGAGTCGATGCCCTGCTCTACCAAAAAGGCCGCAAATTCCGGGTAGTCGGATGGAGCCTGCCCGCAAATACCCACCTTGCGCCCGTGCCAGTGGGCAATTTTAATCAACTCGGCGCAAGAGTTACGGACGGCATCGTTACGTTCATCAAACAGTTGGGCAATGCGGCCCGAGTCCCGGTCAACGCCCAAAACCAGTTGGGTCAGGTCGTTAGAGCCAATGGAGAAGCCGTCAAACAGTTGGGAGAACTCGTCGGCCAACAAAATGTTAGAAGGGATTTCGGCCATCACGTACACTTCCAGCCCGTTTTCGCCGCGTTGCAGCCCCTCTTCGGCCATAACGGCCAGCACGCGCTGCCCTTCTTCGGGCGTGCGACAGAAGGGAACCATCACCAGCAGGTTGGTCAGGCCAAACTGTTCGCGCACGCGCTTGATAGCCCGCACCTCCAGCACAAAGCCTTCGCGGTAATCGGGGTGATAGTACCGGCTGGCCCCGCGCCAACCGAGCATGGGGTTTTGCTCTTCCGGCTCAAACAGGTGGCCGCCCACCAGGTGAGCATATTCATTGGTTTTAAAATCTGACAGGCGCAGAATGACCGGCTTGGGGTAAAAGGCCGCCGCAATGGTGCCAATGCCCTGGGCCAGCTTGTCGATAAAGAATTCAACCTTGTTGTGATAGCCGCGCGTAATCTCGTCAACCGCCTGTTTGACATCTTCCGGCAGGCTGTTGTAGCGGGTTAGCGCCAGCGGATGCACCCGCACCCAGTTGGCAAAAATAAACTCCATCCGGGCCAGGCCAACGCCATCGTTAGGGATGGCGGCCACTTTAAAGGCGATATCGGGGTTGCCAACATTCATCATAATTTTGGTGCGGGGGCGCGGCAGTTGGCTAATATCCGTTGTCGTCACCTGATATTTCAACTCGCCCTCATAAATTTTACCCTGCTCACCTTCGGCGCAGCTTACCGTTACCATTTGGCCGGTTTTTAGCGCCAGCGTAGCGTTGCCCGTACCTACAATAGCCGGAATACCCAGCTCGCGGGCAACAATGGCCGCGTGGCTGGTGCGTCCACCCCGGTTAGTTACAATGGCGGCGGCAATTTTCATAATCGGCTCCCAGTCGGGGTCGGTAATGTCTGTAACCAGCACCTCGCCGGGTTTGAATTGATGGATGTGGCTGGCGTTAGGGATGATGTGAGCCGGCCCCACGGCAACTTTA
The DNA here is from genome assembly GCA_964486935.1 of uncultured Caldilineaceae bacterium. Taxonomy (GTDB): domain Bacteria; phylum Chloroflexota; class Anaerolineae; order 4572-78; family J111; genus CAZAPG01. The sequence continues at coordinate 45,509 of CAZAPG010000029.1, forward strand.
TGGCCCACGGCCAGGCCCTTGATTAGCACCTTGCCCTGTTCCTGAAGCTGGTAAATTTCAATATCTGTGACTTGCCGCTGGCTGTGAACCGTTTCGGGCCGGGCCTGCACAATAAACAGGTGGCCGGTTTCGCCATCTTTGGCCCACTCAATGTCCATTGGCATATCAATGCCCCGTTTGGCGGTGTAGTGATTTTCAATAACCACCGCCCATTCGGCCAGGGTCAACACATCGTCATCGCTAACCGAGAAGTGCCCGCGGTCCTCTTCGCTCACCGGGATGTTTTTAACCAGTTTACTGCCCGACTTGTCGTACACCATCTTGATTTCTTTGGCGCCCAGGCGTCGCAATATTAACGGGCGATAGCCCCGGCGCAGGGTTGGTTTGAATACGTAGAACTCGTCGGGGGCAACCCGGCCCTGCACCACATTTTCACCCAGCCCGTACGCCGATGTAACAAAAACAACATCCCGAAAGCCGGTTTCGGTATCGAGGGTGAAAATAACCCCGCTGGCGGCCATGTCGGAGCGCACCATTTTTTGCACGCCTACCGACAACGCCACCTGAAAGTGGTCAAACCCCATATCTACCCGGTAGCTGGTAGCGCGGGGCGTAAACAGGCTGGCAAAACACTTTTTAACCGAATCCAGCAGCATAGCCTCGCCGTGAACGTTAAGAAACGTTTCCTGTTGACCGGCAAAGCTGGCGGTTGGCAAATCTTCGGCTGTGGCCGAGGAGCGCACCGCCACATCAGCCGCCGTCACTTCGTAGGTGGCGCTCAGGTCGTGATAGGCGGTGATAATTTGAGTACGCATCTCGATGGGAAATTCGCCCATCAGAATGTGCCGGCGAATCTGGCCGGTCCGGTCGAGCAGATCGGTAACGTTGCGGGTGTCCAGCCCGGCTAAAATTTCTCTAATTGGCTCCTCAAGGTTGTTATGACTCATAAAAGCGCGGTACGCCTCGGCGGTAATGGCGTAGCCATCGGGAATACGAATCCCCTTGGGCGATAACTCGCGAATCATCTCGCCCAGGCTGGCATTTTTTCCGCCGACCAGCGGCACATCATTAATTGTCAGGTCGCGGAACCAGGATATCCATCTCATAATATTCCTCCCATTAACTTTGGCGAGGCCGTAATGGGCCTCAAATTATTAGGTGCGCCAACCGCTATCTAACAAAAATCTCCCCGGAGCTATACCCACATCCGGGGAGATTTATCGAATTGGTTGTCGATTGTTCGGTCTGATAACCGGTTAAGATGTTACATCAGGTCAAGGGAAAGACGCCCCTGGATGTACGCCGCGCCCAAATGGGCGCAGCCATTCAGGCATTTTGAATTTGTTTGATTTTCCTCCCGTAATTAATTCAATTTTGACCATATTATTTTGGCTTTCAGGCTGAAATTTTCTTTTTACCCACTATCAAGTATAGGCTACTGCCACCTGAAATTGTAGTGACATGTGTCATATTCTACAATGACAATTGTCATTCTTTTCGGGTAACTTTTTATTTGACCCCAAAGCCCTCTTGGTGCTAAATTACGATCATCTCATTTTCAGGATATTGCCATGACCACCTCTCTCTACCAGGTTCAAATTCAGTATAATGTTCAAATTCCCGCGCGAGACGGAATCAATTTATCGGCTAATCTGTTCAGGCCCGTTCCGCGCCACCCCGGCGAAACTTTTCCCGCCATTTTAGAGATGATTCCCTACCGCAAAGACGACTGGCGCTTTATTGCCGACCACCGCCGGATGACCTATCTGGCCCAGCGTGGCTATGTTGGCTGCCGGCTCGATATTCGCGGCACCGGCAGCAGCCCCGGCATCGCGCTCGATGAGTACACCCCCACCGAAACGCAAGATGGCTACGATGCCGTGGAATGGCTGGCCCAACAAGCGTGGTGCAACGGCAACGTGGGCATGTGGGGCATCAGTTACGGCGGCTTCACCGCCATCCAGGTGGCCATGCTGCGCCCGCCACACCTTAAGGCCATTGCGCCCATGTACGCCACGGACGACCGCTACACCGATGACGTTCATTACCTTGGCGGCTGCATGGTCGCCAGCGAATTTGCCCAATACGCCGTTAGCCAGGTGGGGATGAACGCGCTGCCGCCCAAACGCCAATATCGAGGCCAGAATTGGGCCGGCGAGTGGAAGCAGCGGCTGGAAAAGACCCCGCCCTGGCTCATCGAGTGGCTACGCCAGCAAACCGATGGCCCCTACTGGCGCAGCGGCTCGCTGGCCCCGGATTACGAGCGCATCACCTGCGCCATTTTTCACATCGGCGGCTGGGCCGATGGCTACACTAACCCGGTCTTTCGCATGCAGCAGCGCTGCCTCAACGCGCCCCGCAAGGCGTTGATTGGTCCCTGGGTGCATAGCACGCCCGATAGCGCCTATCCCGGCCCCAACATCGACTGGCTGCACGAAATGGCGCGCTTTTTTGATTACTGGCTCAAAGGCATTAACAACGGGGTTATGGATGAGCCGCGCTTCACCTTTTTTCGGCAGGAGTACACGCCGCCGCAAGCCTTTCCCGCCAAAGTCAACGGAAGCTGGCAGAGTGAAGCCGACTACCCTATCGAACGTTCGCAGCCGCACCGCCTCTATTTGGGCAAGGCCACTTTGCAGACGCAGCCTGACCCCGCCCCTCAGAGCGACGGCTACCCGCACCGCCCCACCTGGGGCACCGGCGGCCCATTGTGTTGGGGTGGGGGCGTTGCGCCCAACGGCCTGGGCCGCGATATGCGCCCCGACGAGGCCCTGAGCCTGACTTATACCGGCCAGCCGCTCGACGCGCCGCTGGACGTGGTGGGTTTTCCGCAGGTGGTGCTACACCTCAGCAGCAGCGCGCCGGTGGCCCACGTGGTGGTGCGCCTTAGCGATGTGGCCCCCAACGGCGCGTCGGCCCTGGTAAGCGCCGGCATTCTTAATTTGACTCACCGCCACGGCCACCAAGACCCCCAACCGCTTACCCCCAATGAAGTTTATGAGGTAACGGTTCAACTAAAAGCCGTGGGGTATCGTTTTTTAGCCGGGCACCGCCTGCGCCTGAGCATCGCCAGCGCCTGCTGGCCCATTATCTGGCCGTCGCCCTACCCGGCCCAAAACCGGCTGCATCGCGGGCCGCAAACGCCCTCGCACCTGATTTTGCCGGTGGTAGCGCCGGTTGACAGCCTGCCGCCGCCTCAACTCAAAGAGTCGCCGCCCGAACTGGCCAACCTGGGCCGCTGGCGCCAGGAGCCGGCGGTTTGGCAAGTGGTTGAAGATGTGCTCAACCGGTCGGTTACGGTTAAGGTGTATGGGGGCGACACCTCAACTCTACCGGATGACCAAACCTCTATTTTTGCCTCCGAGCGGCTGGAAATGACCACCTTTGAGCATTATCCGGCAAATACGCACCTGTATAACGAGGTTATCTACCGGCTCGATGAGCCGGGTTGTCAAACGCGCATCCGCAGCAGCGGCACGTTACGCAGCACCGAAACGGAATTTCAGGTGGATGTGGAGCTGGTTGTTACCCTTAACGGCAACGAGTTCTTTAGTAAAACCTGGCTGGAGAGCATCCCTCGCCACCTGCTTTAACAAATTTCACAAGGGGCGAGGCAACTCGAATTGGCATTTGAGGGCAAATAACCCGCTTTTCGAGTTGCCTCGCCCCTTGTAACAGGCAAAAACAAAATGAGGAGACCAATATGCCGCAGCCGGTGATGATTGAATCAAACAATGAAAATTCAACCGCCAGATTAGCCAACAAATTTCAGCCCGGTAAATTATTGGCTGTTTTGACTGCGGGCCTGGTTGCCGGAATAATAGCGGCATCCGTGGCAATTTCATTTGCCGCCCTGGTATTTTCCGGCGAGCTGGCCGGTTTTGTGTCGCGTGGTATTGGTTTATTTCTGTTAGGCTCGCTGGTTGCAGCGATAGTAACAGGGCTTACCAGCTCCTATCCGGGGATGATCGCTATCAATCAAGATGTGCCGGCGGCCATTATTGCTGTGGTTGCGGCCGGAATTGTCGCCAGTATGTCAGCTACCGCCACCCCGGCTGAAATGTACCTGACTGTTGTGGCAGCAATCACTGTTACCGCGTTGCTGACCGGGGCAATTTTTATCTTGCAGGGATATTTCAAGCTGGGCGACTTCTTCAGGTTTTTGCCCTATCCGGTGGTTGGCGGTTTTTTGGCCGGAACGGGCTGGTTGCTTGCCAGCGGCGGCCTGGCGGTAATGATTGGCGGCTTGCCGGGTTTGGGGCAACTGGCCCTTCTTTTTCAGCCAGATGTTTTGCTGCGCTGGTTACCGGGGGCGCTCTTTGCCCTGGCAATGCTGTTAACTTTAAATCGTTTCAGCCATTATTTGATTATGCCCGGTATGCTTTTGGGCGCGTTGGGCTTGTTTTATCTGGTCATCTGGCTACTCGATATTCCCCTGGCCCAACTGGGCGACCAGGGTTGGCTGCTGGGGCCATTTCCGCAAGGTGAGTTATGGCAGCCTTTTTCTCCAACAGACTTGCCGGCTGTGCGGTGGCCCGCTATTTTTGAACAGGCCGGCAACATTGCCGCCATTCTGGTTGTCAGCACCATCGCATTGCTGCTGAACGCCAGCGGCCTGGAAGTGATGGTCAAACGAGATATTCATCTTGACCGGGAACTGCAAGCCAATGGGCTGGCTACCATTGGCTCCGGCCTGGCCGGCGGCCTGGTTAGCTATCCGGCCTTAAGCCTGTCGATATTAAGTTATCGCATAGGCGGCAGCAGCCGTTTGCTGTGCCTGATTATAGCCGCAGTGCTTGGCGCTGTATTATATTTTGGCCCTAATACACTCTCGTGGACGCCCAAAATGATTTTTGGCAGTTTGTTGATGTTGCTGGGCCTCTCGTTTTTGGATGATTGGGTTTATAAGGCGTGGTTCAGGTTCTCACGAGTCGATTTTTTGATTATCATTTCCATTTTGGTTGTGATTGCCGCCGTTGGTTTTTTGGAGGGGGTATCTTTGGGCGTGATGCTGGCCGTGGTTTTGTTTGTGATTAATTACAGCCGCGTGCGGGTGGTCAAACACGCCTTTTCCGGCAAAAATTATCAAAGCCGGGTTACGCGCCGCCGCGCGCACCGCCAAATACTGGCGCAAAAAGGAGATGAGATTTATATTCTCCAGTTGCAGGGATTCATCTTTTTTGGCACGGCCCACAACCTGTTGAATGAGGTGCGCCAGCGGATAGAGGCAGCCGCTTCGCCCGGCCTGCGGTTTGTGCTGCTTGATTTTCGACGGGTGACCGGCCTGGATTCAACCGCAACGCTCAGCTTTACCAAAATGAAACAACTCGCTCAAACCCGGCAGATTGTTTTGGTTTTTACCAACCCCGCGGCTGAGAGCGCTTTGCCCACTCAAAGAGACACCGTTGCCAGATTTTTTGCCGAGTTGGATAAGGCTGATGAAGGCGAGGCCCAAAACACCATTCGCATTTTTGCAGACCTGGACCATGGCCTGGAGTGGTGTGAAAATGAGATACTGCTGGCAGCCGGCGCAGACCTTAATGATAACACCGAAAGCCTGCGAACCCAGCTCAAATCGTTATTGCCCGATACGGCAAACCTGGATAATATATTAAAATATTTTGAGCGACTTGACGTTGGCGCCGGCTATTATTTAATGAGGCAGAATGACCCGCCGGAAGCCCTCTATTTTATCGAGTCCGGCCAGGTGACAGCGCAGCTTGAATTTCCCGACCGCAACCCTATCCGGCTGGAGACTATGCGGGGGGGACGGGTGGTTGGAGAAATTGGTTTTTACCTGAACCAACCCCGCACAGCGGCAGTAATTACCGACGAGCCAAGCGCAATTTATCGCTTATCAATACAATCTCTGAAACAGATGGAACAGAACAACCCCGAAGCAGCCTTTACCTTTCACCAGGCCATCATTCGCCTTATTTCCGAACGGTTGACTCATTTGATCAATACAGTAAACGCCCTGCAACGCTAACAGGAGGAGAATTGAGCGGTTTAACCAATCTACTCAAACAAATAGAGCAACTATCGGCGGAAAGCCAGGCTTTGCTGGCCAAATATGTTGAGTTTTTGCAATGGCAAGAGGCCGGCGGGGGCGCCTCCGCCGCGCCAGGCTGGAGCTTTAGTTTTATCGAGACCTTCAAAGAAGCCTCGGTTCAGGCCAGCGATGATCCGGCGGGTATGGACGTAAAAATGGCCCCGGCTATGGTGGGCGGCAGCCACCGCCCGGCGCTGTGGGCGCATCCGCCGGTTTCCGGGCAGGCGATTATTGAATATCACGTGCCTATTCCCCAGCAGGTCAGGGATGTGCGGTTGCGGGCGGCAATTGGCATTAGAGATGGCGCCCAAATTAGCGAGTCTAACCTGGTGGCATTTGGGGTAAAAGTAAACGGCTTACGGGTATGGGGCGAACAAACCAATAGTCCGGTTTGGCAGCCGGTCGAAATCCGGCTTAACGTGATATCCGGCGATATTGTTCGGCTTCAGTTTACCACCGAGGCGTTGGGCAGCCACCAGTGGACCTGGGCGGTGTGGGGCAACCCGGAGCTAACGGGAAAAGTCAATAAACAATGAACAAGCCCCTGATAATTGCTTATTGACTATCTATCCCCGGCCCTTGTAGCTGCGCAAGATGGAACCGCCAATAAATTCGCGCAAAATAGAGTTATCGGGCACAAAATCAGCGGGGCACGGTTCAAACCACTGCAAAAACGAGAGCAATCGCTTGGCCTCCACGTGCTCCGGCTTGCCCGGCTCAATTTGCAGCAGCAGTGGCTCGGCCAAAGGCTTAATCACAGCCAATTCATACACCAGGGCCGAGTTAAACATAATATCCGCATTTTCCTGATAAGGGAAAATCCATTTGTGCTCGCCACGCCGAACCTTGGGCCAGCGGCTAATTGTATCTTTGGCGGTGTAACCCCGGTGCTGGGCATCGCGGATAATGCGCCGCAGTAGCCGGGTATCGGTAGTGGCAATGCGGTTGTGGCGGTCTAAATTTAGCTGGGTTAAGGATGACACGTAAATGCGAAATATTTTTTTGGGGGGAATGTAGGGCACCAAATCCGGGTTCATGCCGTGGATACCCTCCACAATAATCATATGTTCCTTAGAGATAGAAACCTGCTCGCCCTGCTCTCTCGCGCCGGTGTAGAAATTGTAGTGGGGCAGCGTTACGGTTTGGCCGCCCATTAGCCCCAGCAGCGCATTATTAAAAAGCTCCAAATCCTGAGCATACAGGCTTTCGTAGTCGTAATCGCCCTCTTCGTCTAAAGGGGTGTCGACCCGCTCGACCAAAAAATCATCCAGCCCCAGGGTAATAGGCCGAATCCCGTGCGCCATCAATTGAATAGCCAACCGCTTGCTAAAAGTTGTTTTGCCCGCCGATGAAGGGCCGGCAATCAAAACCAATTGCACCCTGTCTCGCACCGAGGCCAGCAGCGTGGCAATTTGGGCAATGCGTTGCTCTTGCAGCGCCTCTGATACCAGCACGGCTTGCAGCAGGTTGCCGTTGGTAACTACCTCATTCAGCGTGCCCACGTCGTCAATGCCCAGTTTGACCATCCAATCGCGGTACTCGTTAAAAACGCCCACCAGCATGGGGTATTCCACAATCGGCTGCAACCGGTTGGGCAGGCTGGAGCGGGGATAACGCAACACAAAGCCATCGGAGTAGGGGGCCAGGCTAAAATATTTTAAATAGCCGGTAGAGGGGGCTTTGTAGCCGTGCATGTAACCTTTGTAATTGTTAATCGAGTACAGGGTGATGTAGGGTTTGCGACGCGCCTTGAGCAGGCGCAATTTGTCATCGGCCTTCCATTTGCCAAAGAGCGCCCTGGCTTCCTCCAGCGAAACCCGCTCTTTGGCAATCGGCAGGTCGGCCTCAACCAGTTCTCGCATGCGGGCTTCAATTTGCTTGAGTTCATCCGGGCTAAAAGGCGGGCGGCCCTCAACCTCGCAATAGAGCGCTCCAAAGTTAAGGCCGTATTCGATAATAATTTGGGCTTCGGGGAACAACTCGTGGGTAACGGCCACCAATAGCAGCGAGAGCGAGCGGCGGTACACCCGCATACCATCGCTATCGGCCAGGGTGAGTAGTTGCACCTCCAAATCTTTGTCGGCGTGGTAGGTCAACTCTCTAAGCTGGCCATTCACCAGACAGGCCATTGGCGCCGGCTCTTCTGGAAAATTTCCGGCCTTAACAAACTGTTCTATGGTAAGATTGAGCGGCCCTTCCAGCACCCGGCCGTCGCTAAATTTTATCTGGGCGGTGGCGCGAGGCTGGGCGGGGCGGATAGGGGGTTGAGCCATTTTTATTCCAATTTTGCGAGGCCGGCCAGCATTGCCAGCAGCAGTTTAACCGCATTTTGCGTGTCGCTGTAACTGACCATTTCCGACGGGGTGTGAACGTAGCGGCACGGAATTGAGAGCGCCCCGGCGGCGCTGCCCTCGTGGGCCAGTTGCATGGCGCGGGCATCGGTAGTGCCAAAGATGAGAACTTCCATTTGGTAGGGAATTTTATGGGCAGCAGCGGTGTCTACCATCCACTGCTTCAGGCCGGCGTGGGCCAGCATGCCCCGGTCCATTACTTTTATGGCCGGGCCGTTGCCCAGTTTAACATCAAAATGTTTGCGCTCCGGAATATCGCCGCTGTCGGTCACATCTATGGCTATTGACACATCGGGGTGAACTTTGTAGGCGGCGGTGGTAGCGCCGCGCAGGCCCACCTCTTCCTGCACGGTAAAAACAAAGTGAACCTGGTGCGGCGTTTTTTTCAGTTGCTTGAGCGTTTCAATAAGGACGGCGCAGCCAATGCGGTCGTCCATGCTTTTGGCCAGCAGCGTGTCGCCCAAATCTACAAAGGGACGCTCAAAAGCGGCCACATCGCCTACGCGCACCGGCACATCTTTTTGGCTCTTGGCCCCAAAATCAAGGTACAGATTGCGGTGGGCGTGGTCGGGCCGGTCGTGCAGCAGCCAGTTTTCAACGTTAATCACCCCCAGCGCGCCGTTGGTAAACAGGGCGCGGTTGCCCACCATTGTTTCCGGCTGAACCCCGCCCAGGGTGGTAAAGCGGGCAAAGCCCTTATCATTGATGTGAGAAACCATCAGGCCAATCTCGTCCATGTGCGCCGCCAGCATAATTTTTATACCCTGGCCCGACCCGTTTTTGACGGCATGTAAATTACCCAACGGGTCAATTTCAACCGAGTCGGCGTGGGGGGATACTTCTGCTTTGATGATATCGCGGACGGCTTGCTCGTAGCCCGGCGGGCCGTAGGCTTCGGTCAGTTGTTTGATAAGCTCTTTCACCATTGTCTCCAGGATTTGATAGGATAAGATTGAGAATTTGTATATTCAAGTATTTCAGCTATTGTTTACCACTTTTGCGCCGGCAGGCGGTTGAGCGTAGCCTGCATCAGCCTGACGGTGTTCCAAAAATCTACCAAATCCATCACCGCGGCCGGCGAGTGGATATAGCGGGCCGGCACGCTCACCGCCGCCGAGGGCACGCCTTCGCGGGCCAGGTGAACAGCGCCGGCATCGGTGCCGCCAACGCCGGGGCGTTTGTACTGGTAAGGTATCTTTTCGGCGCTGGCCGTCTCGATCAGCAGGTCGACCAGCCGCCGGTCGGCAATAAATGAGCGGTCCATCACGGTAATGGCCGGTCCATCGCCCAGCCGGGGGTAGCCTTCGTCGGCCTCCTCGTCCATACGGGGCAAATCGTCGGCGGCGGTACATTCAAGCACAAAGGCCAGGTTGGGGTTGGTGGCGTAGGCGGCCACGCGCGCGCCGCGCAGCCCAATTTCTTCCTGCACGGTGAATACGGCCAGCAAGTCCACCGGATAGTCTCCCCGGAGCAGTTCCAGCAAAATAGCGCAACCCACCCGGTTATCGAGCGCCTTGCCTTTGACCAGGCCGCGCTCTTTACGGTTTTTGGGTTGACCCCCCAAATAGCCAAATTTGGTAGCAAAGGTAGCAAAATCGCCGGCGCTGACCTTGCCGTTAGCGCTGCCGCCGGCCCCAATGTCAATATACATCGAGTCGATACTGCCGACCGTGTTTGTCTCGCCAGACCCCAGCAGGTGGATGGGTTTTAGCCCGATGACGCCCGGAACCTGCTCTTTGCCCACCACTACGGCTTTGCCCAACAGCACCCGCCGGTCGAAACCGCCGACGGTTTTGAATTTCAACAGGCCGTTGCTTTTGACTTCGGAAATCATAAAGCCAACTTCGTCCATGTGGGCGGTGACCATAACCCGCAGCGGCGCGCCCGGCGTTTTAACCCGCGCCCGGCGAGTCACAAACAGGTTGCCCATGGGGTCAATGCGCCACTCATCGGCGTGGGGCTTGCTGGCCTCGACAACAATTTTTCTAACGTCATCCTCAACACTGGATACGCCAAAGGCGTTTGAAAGTTGTTCTAAATGCATATTCACTACTCAACTATTAAAAGTTTAGGACTCGTCTGCAAATAACTTCGTGATTTTTAATGGGTAATTGGATATTGGTAATTACCACTTACTAATTACCAATTATAATGAGGCGCAAAGATGCAGAGGTTTTTCATTTTTCTCAGCGCTTCAGCGTTTTTGCGCAATAAAACATTTGCTCAACATCTTGTTAGCCCCTACAACGTTTAGGAATTTCCGGCCAGTTCTAATTTCAGCCGCAGATTGCCAATGCCAATCACATCGCCCTCGGTTAGCGAGGCCGGTTTTGAGAGCGGCAATTCATTCAGCAACGTGCCGTTGCGGCTGCTCAAATCCTCCAGCCACCAGATACCGTTTTCCTGCCGAATACGGGCATGGTGGCCGGAGGCGGCGGCATCGTTAACAATGATGGTATTTTGCGCGCCGCGGCCCAGCAGGGTAACGGGTTGCAGGGGCAGGGTTTGTCCCACCCCCAGGGCCGAATCGCCATTAGAAGCCACTACCCGCAAACGATAGCGAGTTTGTGGGCGGGGAACGCCAGCCCCGGACACCTGCCTTAAATCTTTCCAGATAATATAAAAGGCAACGCCTAAAAAAGTGTATAAAACCACAGTTGCCAGCAAACGCAACCCAAACAGAATCCACTCTAAACCGGGCATGTCGCTGTCTTAGCCGTCTAGCTCAACGGTCAACTCAATTTTGCCTATTCGGAGCACATCTCCGGCAGACAGAGGGTGCTGCTGAACCGGGCCGTTGGCCGGTGCTGCGGGCGGATACAGGTAGTAGCGACCTTCGCGCCAACGTAACTGGGCGTGGTGGGGCATCACCGACGCATCGCCCAGAACAACATCGTTATCGGGGGCGCGGCCAATGTTGATGACCGGCTGCCCCAACCGAATGGACCACCGGCCCAATTTTAATATCCAGCGTTGCGCTGCCTGCGGCGCAGTTACAATCAGCGCCTCTTTGGTTTTGGTTCGGTTGCGAGCGCCATTAAACGCGCCTTCGATAATTTGTTGGGCAAGCGACTCTAGTTTGTCTAATCGACTCATATCTTGCATTATAGCCTATGCGGAAAGATTACAAAAAGCGGGAACAGTAAATTGGGGTCTGTCCCAAATTTTGGGAACAGACAGGAGGGCGGGGGTATCCCCCCGAATCCCCCCTTGTCGAAGGTGCCCCAAATTCCAAAAATTTGGAACGCACCCGTAAATTGGGTTAATCGGACAATTATCTGATATAATGGCTTTCATTTCCGGCAAAATGGCGTAAGAGGCAAGAAATGGTCGATGTTTTTATCTCGTACTCTCGTAAAGATAAGGATTTTGTGCAGAAATTACACGAAGCCCTGCTTGAGCACGGGCGTAAGGTGTGGGTAGATTGGGAAGACATTCCCCTGGCCGTAGATTGGCGCGCCGAAATACGCCAGGGCATTGAAACCGCCCATGCCATCGCCTTTATTATTAGCCCCGATTTTCTCAACTCAATTGAATGCAGCATCGAGTTAGAGCTGGCCGAAGAATTCAGCAAGCGGTTAATTCCTGTTTTCCACCGAGAGGTTGAAGTTGATCTGGTTCCGCCCTCGCTCAGGGCGCTCAACTGGATATATTTTCGTGAAAACGATGACTTTGCAAAATCGTTACAGGGTTTTAATTCAACTATAGATACCGACCCCGACTGGATTAAGGCTCACACCCGGCTAACCCAACGCGCCCTGGAGTGGGAGTCAAAAGCGCACAAAGACAGCCTGCTTCTGCGTGGCGATGACCTGACCGAAGCCGAACAGATGCTCAGCCAAACCAAAAAAGAGCCAAAATTGAGCGAGGCGGTCGGTCAATACGTTATCGCCAGCCGCAAAAGCGCCACCCATCGCCAGCGAAATACCCTGTTAGCTGTAACTATTGGCCTGGTTGTTGCCGTTATTCTGGCTATTGTAGCGGTTTACAACTACTTTGTGGCCGAGCAAGAGCGCGCCCTGGCCTTTTCCCGCGAGCTGACGGCCTCTGCCCAAACCAATCTGATGGTAGACCCGGAACTGAGCACGCTGTTAGCTTTGCAAGCCCTTGATATTAGCCAGACTCCGGCGGCGCAAACCCTGCTGGGGCAAAGCGCACAGGCACTAAATACTAAAATGCTGCTGGCCGGCCACACAAATGACATTTATCCGGTGGCCTTTAGCCCGGATGGTTCCCGGTTGCTAACCTTTAGTTTGGATGGCACAGCTAGGGTTTGGGATGCCGCCTCTGGCAACGAGTTACAGACTATCACCTATCAAAATTCTTCCTGGGAGGCCGCTTTTAGCCCCAACGCTGCCCTGCTGGCTATTGTTGTTGCCGGCGACAACCAGGATGAAATCGAGGTGTGGGATGTTGCCTCCGGCGAAGTGTTGCTAACCATTCCACTTGACGCATTCGTAAATAATGTGGTTTTCAGTTCCGATAATACTCAACTGGCCGCCGCTACCGGCCAATTCATTACCATCTTCAATCTGCCCTCTGGCGAGGAGGCGCTAACCATTCCGCTTGGCGCCGAGCAAATTGCCTTTAGCCCGGATAATGCCGCCATCGCCACCACGTTTGAGCAAACCCTGACCTTGAGCAACGCCAACAACGGCCAGGAACTATTAAACATTTCTGCGGCCAGCCTTAAAGGAACCAATAAAATTGTCTTTAGCCCCAATGGGCAACAGTTGGCTACCGCCAACGCCGACAGCAAGACCCGGCTTTGGGACGTTGAAACCGGCGACAATATATTAACCTTAATCGGCCATACCGCCGGCTGGGTCAATGATGTTGCCTTCAGTTCCGACGGAAATTTTTTAGCCACTGCCGGTGATGACCGAACCGTGCGCGTGTGGGATGCCCACAGCGGCAACCAGCTCTTTACCTTTTTGGGACATGCCGACCGGGCCATAAGCGTGGCCTTTAGCCCGGATGGCGCGCAGTTGTTAAGCGGCAGCGAGGATGACACGGCCAGGTTGTGGCAAACGAGTCGAGATATTCTGTCTGGCCATATCGACTGGGTAGACTGGGCCGCCTACAACGCCACCGGCGCCCGCCTGCTCACCGGCAGCCTTGATGGCACCGCCAAACTTTGGGACACCTCCACCGGCAAATCGCTCCTTACCCTGCCCAATGTTTACTACGATTTCAGCCCGGATGGCGCGCAGTTGGCCTTTTTTAACGAGGATGGCGTCCTGGAGATACGAGATACTGCCACCGGCAAACTCCTGTTCACGCTTGACTCCGACCCGTTTGTAGCCTTCAGCCCCGATAACAGCCGGTTGGCAACAGCCCTTTTTGATGCTGAAAACCTGCAAGGTGAAATATCTGTTTTAGAGGCTGCCTCCGGCGACACGCTGCTCACCATCCCTTATGATAAACCGGTTTCATTCATCGACTTCAGCCCCGATGGTAACGGTTTATTCGCCATTAGCGTTGATGACCAATCCCTAACCAGCGAGATTGTTCTGTGGGATGCCACCGCTGGCCGGGCGCTGCTAACCATTCCCTATCCCCAGCAGCTTACCTGGGCCAGCTTTAATAGCGCTGGAACCCGCCTGGGCGCGGCAGACATCAGCTTTTTTGATGAAGAAACCTCCTTTCGAGAAGCTGCGGTTTGGGATGCCGCTTCCGGCCAATTGGTGTTTACCCTGCCCTTTGACGCCGTCAACAGCATCACCTACAACCGAGACCAAACGCGAGCCGCCTCAGTTCACAACAATACTCTTCAGGTATGGGATGTGGAATCGGGGCAGGTATTATTTAAGCTACCCGACCAAACCATGGTCGAGCGCGACCGGCTGATGCTCAGCCCCAGTGGCCAATATCTGGCCATGACCAATAACAACGCTACCTTGTTGCGGGTTTGGCAGGTTGACACTCAACAAATGGTCATGAGCTACCAGCACCCCGGCCAGATTAACGATATTGATTTTGACCGAGACAACACCCGGCTGGCCGCAGGCACGCACGACCGGCTGGCGATTGTGTGGGACATCCAAACGGGCCAGGAACTACTCAGACTCTCCGGCCATACCAATGGTATTCTGTTTATTCGCTTCAGCCCCGATGGTCGCCAGTTAGTTACCACCAGCCAGGATGGTACCGCCCGCCTGAACCTGTTGAACCCGGACGAATTACAGCAAACCGCCCTCTCCCGCTTGAGCCGCTGGTGGACCTCGGAAGAATGCCAGCAATACCTGCGCCGGGATGAATGTCCGCCGGATTTGCGCCCGCGGGCGCAATAGAGCCGCAATTGACAACTTACCCCACTTGCACTATAACTGTAATGGATATGCGCCCTAACTATATGTCTACTCAACCGCAGTTGATTGTTGTTGGCGGTGGGCTGGCCGGTAGCGAAGCCGCCTGGCAGGCCGCCCAACGAGGTATAAAAACCTTTCTATACGAAATGCGCCCGGCGCGACAAACTCCGGCTCACGTTAGCCACCACCTGGCCGAACTGGTTTGCAGCAACTCTCTGGGCAGCGATTTGCCCGACCGCGCCCCCGGCCTGCTCAAAGCCGAAATTCGCCGGCTCGACTCGTTAATTATGCAGGCCGCGGAACGGGCCGCGGTGCCTGCCGGCGGTGCCCTGGCCGTTGACCGGGAAAAATTTGCCGCCGTAGTCACCGCAGGCATCGAGAGTCACCCTTTAATTGAGGTGCGCCGAGAGGAAGTTACCCAAATTCCCGATGGCCCCACCATCATCGCCACCGGCCCCCTCACCTCCGATGCCCTGGCCCAACAAATTGCCCGGCTATCGGGCAAGGAATACCTTTACTTTTACGACGCCGTTTCACCCATTGTTGAAGCCGACTCGATCAATATGGACATCGCCTTTAGGGCCAGCCGCTACGGGCGCGGCGAGCAGGAAGAGGGCGACTACATCAACTGCCCCTTTACCAAAGAGGAGTACGCCGCCTTTGTTACCGCCCTGCGCCAGGCCGGGCAGATTGAACTGAAGCAGTTTGAAAAAGAAGACGAAAACTTTTTTGAAATGTGCCTGCCGGTTGAAGAACTGGCCCGCCGGGGCGACCAGGCCCTGGCCTTTGGCCCCATGCGGCCGGTGGGGTTAATTGACCCGCGCACCGGCCGACGGCCTTTTGCGGTGGCGCAACTGAGGCAGGATAATCTGGCCGGAACGCTATACAATCTGGTTGGTTTTCAAACCAACTTACGCTGGGGTGAACAGCGGCGAGTTTTTCGTATGATTCCCGGCCTGGAAGACGCCGAGTTTATGCGCTACGGCATGATGCATCGCAACACTTACATTAACTCGCCCCGGCTGCTGGAGCCAACCCTGCAATGGCACAACCGGCCCGATCTGTTTTTTGCCGGGCAAATTACCGGCGTTGAGGGCTACGTTGGCAACGCCGCTACCGGCCTGCTGGCGGGTATCAACGCAGCGCGGCTGCTTGATGGTCAACAACCGGTAACGCTGCCCCCAACCACCATGCTCGGCGCGCTGTGCCATTACGTAACTCACGCCGAACCCAAAGATTTTCAACCGATGAAAGCCAACTTTGGCCTGATGCCGCCGCTGCCGCGCAAAATTCGCAATAAACAGGCGCGTTACCGGGCCTATGTTGAGCGCGCCCTGGCAGATTTAGAAGCGCTAATTGCGGCAGAGGGGTTGCAAGAGAGGCTGGCTTCCGCCACAACCGACAAATGACAATAACCGAAATCGCCACCGGCCTCATACCATTGGAGCTTAACAATGCAAAGCAAACGGCTGGCCCAGTGGTTGCAAGACCACACCGACATGCTGGGCAGCATTGATAACCAACAAGACCAGGCGTTTCACCGGGCGTTGTATGAAGGGATGATTGATGTGGCCCTCAACAACGAAACGCGCCTGGTTGACTCAGTGCTGGAAAGCGCCGCTGCCCACGCTGTGGCCGCCGGACGCAAATTAACCAACCTGCTTGGCGTCCCTTACCGGCTGCGGGCGCGTATCTGGCAGCGCATTGGCGAGGAGATTGACCCCGAACCTGCCTTTGTGATGCTAGAGGCGCTGGATGCCATTTTTATGCACATTCTCCAGGTAATTATTGATACCTATCTGGAAAATACCCAACTGGCCCACGCTGCCCAATCTACCGAAATATCCCGCCTTTACACCGAGTCGGAAAAAAAGGTGATGGAATACGCCGCCGAGATGTCTCGGGCCAACCGCGACCTGGCCCGGCTGGAGCAGGCCAAAACCGATTTTATCAGCATTGCCGCCCACGAATTGAAAACCCCCCTTACCCTGATTCAGGGGTACGTTAACATTTTGCGCGACCGGGAGATTGACCCGCAGGTCAAGGCAATGGTCGAGGGCATCAATCGCGGCGCGCAGCGAATGAATGCCATGATTGAAGATATGCTGGATCTGTCGGCCATTGATTTGAAGCAATTGGGTCTGGTGCTGGAAGAGGTCAAGCCCCAAAAAGCCATTGAACTGGTTCTGGCCCAGCTTCAGCGCGCCTTTGAAGAGCGCCGCCAAACCGTAAAAACCACGGGGCTGGACGCCTTGCCCGGCATCGAAGCCGATGCGCGGCGGCTACATCAGGTTTTTCGGCAAATTATTATCAATGCCATTAAATACACGCCCGATGGCGGCTGCATCTCCATTAATGGTCAGCAGCCGGAAAGCAGCCCCACCGGCCGCGAGTCCATTAAAATAATTATTCAGGATACCGGCGTGGGGGTGGCCCCGGAAGACCGGGAAAAAATTTTTGAAAAATTCTATCGCTCCGGCGACTCGTCGCTGCACTCTACCGGCCAAACCAAATTTATGGGGGCCGGGCCGGGGCTGGGGCTGGCCATTGTCAAAGGACTCATCGAGGCCCACGGCGGGCGCATTACCGTTGAGAGCCAGGGCTTTGATATGCAAAATTACCCCGGCGCGACCTTTACCATAACGCTGCCGGTTAAGGCTAACCCGCCGGCAGGCATCAACGTGCAGCGGGTGGGGCCGGCAAATATTAGCGACGCTTTGCAACAGCCTTTGCCCACTAACTAATCATCACAATCAAGGAAAAATAATGCAACCAGCCAAACGCGCTCAAAACCTGCCTGAACTCTTTTTTGCCACAGTTAACAAACGCATCGCGGTTCTGCGCGCTCAGGGCGCAGACATTATCAAGCTTGATGCCGGCAGCCCCGACCTGCCGCCCGATGCCCGCCTGGTTGACACGCTCAAACGCAGCGCCGATGACCCCACCAGGCACGATTATGGCGGCTATGCCGGCCAACCTCATCTGCGCCGGGCCATTGTTGACTATTATGGCCGCCGTTTTGGGGTAGAGCTGGATGATAATGAACTGCTGCCCCTTATCGGCTCTAAAGAGGGGCTGGTCAATATGCACCTGGCCTGGCTTGACCCCGGCGATTTGTCGCTCATTCCCGACCCGTGCTACCCCAGCTACTACTTTGCCCCGATTCTGGCCGGCGGCCGCACCGAACGATTCGACCTGCTGCCGGAGCGCGGCTGGCTGCCCGATTTCGACTCAATTTCGGCAGAAACGGCCAAAGCCGCCCGCATGCTGTGGCTCAACTACCCCAACAACCCCACCGGCGGCACGGCCACCCTGGAATTTTTTGCCGAGGCGGTTGATTTTTGCCGCCGGTACGATATTCTGCTGTGCCACGACGCCCCCTACTCCGACGTGACCTACGACGGTCACGTGGCCCCCAGCGTGTTGCAGGTTCCGGGCGCCAAAGAGGTAGCGATTGAATTTAACTCGCTTTCAAAAACCTACAGCCTGGCCGGCTGGCGGGTCGGTATGGCCGTCGGCTGCGCTACCGCCGTTGAGGCGCTGGCAACGGTTAAAACCCAAATCGACTCCGGCCTGGCCAAACCCATTCAGGATATGGCCGCCGACGCCCTGACCGGCGACCAAAGCTGGCTGGGGCCGCGCAACGCCATTTACCAGCAGCGCCGGGATATGTGTCTGGAAACCGTTGGCAGGCTGGGGCTGGAAACTGCCTACCCCAAGGGCGGGCTGTATATCTGGTTCAAAACGCCGCCGGGTTACAACTCGCTGGATTTTCACAACCTGTTGCTGGAAAAGGCCCACGTTTCGCTAACGCCGGGGCATATCTACGGCCAAAATGGCGAGGGCTGGATGCGTATTTCGCTGGTAACAAACACCGGGCGGCTTCAGGAAGCAATGGCTCGTCTGGAAAAGGTGATGCGGGGAGCGTAGGGCGTGGGGCGCAAATTCGCCTATTCGCTATGATTACTTCAACCAAAAACCCGCGAATTGTACAGGTCAGAAAGCTCGCCCAGCGCAAGCACCGCCAGCGGCAAAATCGCTTTTTGGTCGAGGGGCTGCAACTGCTGGCCCTGGCCGCCGAGATGATGGCAGCGCCCGCTACCGGGCGTCAAATTGTCCCCCTGGAAATTTTTTACAGCGAAGCGTTGTTTACCGGAGAAACGGCCCCGCGCCTGTTGCGCCAATTTATCGAGGCCGGGGCCGAGGCCGTACCGGTTAGCCCCCACGTGCTCGACGCCATTTCAGAGCGAGATACCTCGCAGGGGCTGGCCGTAACGTTTGAACTGGCCCGGCTGGAACAGTCAATTGACCAACTGGCAGCCGCCAATCGCCAGGTTTCCGGCCTCCTGCTCATCCTCGACAGGCTGCAAGACCCCGGCAACCTGGGAACGCTCATCCGCACCGCCGACGCCGTAGGCGCGCAGGGAGTCATTCTGCTGGAACCCTGCGTTGACCCGTTTGACCCCAAAACCGCGCGCGGCACAATGGGCAGCATCTTTACCGTGCCGTTTGCCAGGGCGCAAAATGCGGGAGACGTTTTACCCCAATTAGCCAAAATGGGGTATCATCTGGTGGGCGCAGATGCCCGGCGGGGCGAAACCACCTGGCGCAGCTCGGCTCTGGTGGGGCCGGTCGCCCTGATTTTGGGCAACGAGGCGCGGGGCCTTAGCCCGGAACTGCACCATCACCTGAGCCACTATGTTAGCTTGCCGCTGCACGGCCACGCCGAAAGCCTGAATGTAGCCGTGGCCGGCGGCGTGTTAATGTACGAGTGGCTGCGGGTCAATACGCTTAACAATGAGCACTGAACAGGAGAGGCGCAATTGATCACCCCGGCACAACGATTAAATCAACTCACCGAGTCGGTCATCAGAGATATGACCCGGCTGGCCCTCAAGCACAACGCCATCAATCTCTCTCAGGGCTTTCCAGATTTTGACCCGCCGCCGGCGGTGATTGAGGCGGCCATCGAGGCTATTAAAAGCGGCCACAATCAATACACCATCACCTGGGGCGTGCCCGCGCTCCGCGCCCAAATTGCCCAAAAATACCGGGAGTGGTACGGCCTTGAAGCCAACCCCGAAACCGATATCACCGTTACCTGCGGCGTAACCGAGGCCATTATTGCCGCGCTGATGGGCGTGGTTAACCCCGGCGAAAAGGTAATTATTTTTGAACCCTCGCACGACAATTACCTGCCCGGCGTGGTTTTTGTGGGGGGGCAGCCGGTGTGGGTTTCGCTCAGGCCGCCCAACTTCGACCTGGATGAAAGCGACCTGCGCACCGCCTTTGCCCAAAAACCCCGCGCCATTTTGCTAAACACGCCCCACAACCCCACCGGGCGCGTTTTCAGCCGCCAGGCCCTGCAATTGATTGCCAACCTGTGCCTTGAGTATGATGTCATTGCCATTACCGACGAGATTTACGAGCACATTCTGTACGATGGGCGCAGCCACACCCCCCTTGCCACCCTGCCCGGCATGGCCGAGCGAACCATCACCATCAGCGGGTTGACTAAAACTTTTGCCACAACCGGCTGGCGGGTCGGCTGGGCTATTGCCCCGCCGCTGCTCTCAAACGCGCTGCGCACCGTGCACGATTTCACCACCATTTGCGCCCCGGCCCCGCTGCAACACGCTGCCGTCGCCGCGCTGCATCTGCCCGATGAATATTACTATCGGCAGCGGCAGGATTATCACCGGCGACGCGACAAGATGATGGCTGTGCTGGAAGATGCCGGTTTTCAGGCCCTGCCGCCGGAGGGCGCCTACTACGTTATGGCCGATTACCGCGCCGTTCGCTCTGACCTGGCAGATGATATGGCCTTTGCCCAATGGCTAACCACCCACAAGCGGGTGGCCGTAGTGCCCGGCAGCAGCTTTTACAAAGGCCACCCGGAACTGGGCCAGGGCACGGTTCGTTTTGCCTTTCCCAAACAAATCGACACTCTGGAAGAGGCCAGAAAACGGCTGATTTCGACATGAGCAAAAAGGCGACCCTTACCTTCAAGGCCGCTGTAGCGGCATCGCCCATTTTTAGCAGCGATACCGCTCCCGACGACGCCCGGCAAAAATACGGGCTGTCCCGGCTCATCGAGATGGGGTCAAACGAAAGCCCCATGGGGCCATCGCCTCTGGCCGTCGAGGCCATTCGACAGGCTGCTGCCAGACTCAACCGCTACCCCCCGATGGGCGACGAATTGCTGCGTCAGGCGCTGGCCGACACCATTGGCTTAACGCCCGACAACTTCTGCACGGCCAACGGCGGCTCAGAAGTATTGGAGATGATTGCCGCCGCATTTCTGAACCCCGGCGATGAATGTATCATCTGTCGCCCTACCTTTCCGGTGTACGAAATTACCGCTCGCCGGGCCGGAGCCAGGGTGCAGTATGTCGATTTGGAAACCAAAAGTTTTGCCTACAATATCGAGCCTATTCTGGCGGCCATCTCGCCCCAAACCAAAATTATTTACCTGTGCAGCCCCAATAACCCCACCGGCAATATTTTTAGCGACGGCCAGATGAATACCTTGCTTGACAAAATTCCGCCTCACGTGCTGATTGTCACCGACGAGGTTTACCACCATTTTGTAACGGCGGCAGACTTTCCAGATTCGTTGGAGTATGTCAAAGCGGGCCAAAACGTCGTCATTATTCACAGCTTTTCTAAAGCGTATGGACTGGCCGGCCTGCGGCTGGGTTACGCCATTGCTCCGGCAGAGATGGCGCGGTATTTGGCCAGAGCGCGCCAGCCGTTCCATCTGCCCGCCGTTACCGTTGAGGGGGGATTGGCCGCCCTGGGCGATACCGGCCACGTTCAAAAAACAAAAGAGGTGGTGATTGCGGGGAGGAAGTGGCTGTTTGAGCAGTTGACAGCCTTGGGCCTGCAAACCTGGCCCGGCCAGGGAAATTTTGTGTTGTTCAAACCGCCCTTTGCCGCCGAGGCTGTTTCGGAACAACTGCTGCGCCACGGCCTGCTGGTGCGGCCAATGACGCAATTTTACCTGCCCACCCATCTGCGGGTTACGGTGGGCCTGCCCCAGGAAAACGAGACATTTATCAACGCGCTGCGCAGCGGCCTGGCCCAACTGGAAAGCGAGGGCGCTTCCAAAACTACAACCCCCGCCAACTCAACTGCCGAGTTCAAATTTTAGACATAGTTTGGAGATACAACCCTTGCCGGCCCTTAATGCCCCGCCCGCGTTTCATCTATTAGCCAAACCCAGTGGCGCTATTTGTAATTTAGATTGTAAATATTGCTTTTTTCTATCCAAAGAAAAGCTCTATCCGGGCAGCCATTTTAGAATGAGCGATGACCTGCTGGAGAGCTACATTCGCCAATATCTCCAGGCGCAGCGCGTACCAGAGGTTAACCTGGCCTGGCAGGGCGGCGAACCCACATTAATGGGGCTTGACTTTTTTCAACGGGCGGTTGAATTGGCCGAACGGCACAAAAAACCCGGCCAAACTATTCAACACTCCATGCAAACCAATGGCGTGTTGTTAGACGACGCCTGGTGCCATTTTTTCTGGCGGCACAACTTTTTAATCGGCCTGAGTTTGGATGGCCCGGCTGACCTGCACAACGCCTATCGGGTGGATAAAGGCGGCAACCCCACCTTTAACAAGGTTATGGCCGCCGCCCGGCTGTTGCAACAGCACAATGTAGATTACAACATTTTAACCACCGTCCATGCCGCCAACGCCAACTACCCGCTTGAGGTTTACCGTTTTCTAAGGGATGAAGTGGGCGCGCAATTCATTCAGTTTATCCCCATTGTTGAGCGAGACAACGACACCGGCTTTCAACAAGGCGACACCGTGACCGCCAGGTCAGTTACCGCGCAGCAGTACGGCCACTTTTTGATAACAATTTTTGACGAGTGGGTTAGAAAAGATGTAGGGCGCGTTTTTGTGCAGCTATTTGATGTAGCCCTGGCTGCCTGGGTAGGCGCGCCGCCCACCCTCTGTGTTTTTTCGCCCACTTGCGGCAACGCCCTGGCGCTAGAGCATAATGGCGACCTGTACGCCTGCGACCACTACGTAGAGCCGAATTACCTGCTGGGCAACATCACAGATGTGCCGATGATTGAACTGGTGGCCTCGGACAGGCAGCGCCGGTTTGGGTTAAACAAACGCGACACGCTGCCCCAATACTGCCGCGAGTGCGAGGTTCGCTTTGTGTGCCACGGCGGTTGCCCCAAAAACCGCTTTATCAACACCCCCGGCGGCGAGCCGGGACTCAATTATTTGTGCGCCGGTTACAGAGCGTTTTTTAACCACATCAACGAACCGATGAAATTAATGGCCTCACTGCTGCGCCAGCAGCGTCCCCCGGCAGAAATTATGCAGATTTTAGCCCGGCAAGAGGCAGAGTTAAAGCGGCTTCTAGCCAGCGCCCACCGCAACCAACCATGCCCCTGCGGCAGCGGACGCAAATTTAAACAGTGCCACGGCAAAGCGTCGCCGTAAATATCTATTATTTGTGTTTGGTGCGGGGAAGTTTGACAGTAAAAGTAGTGCCCTGCCCCAGGGTTGAGTCTATCTCAATAGCGCCCCGGTGGGCCTCGACAATGTAGCGGGCCAGCACCAGCCCCAGCCCCAGCCCCTCTTGCGCCCGCCGCACCGGGTCGGCGCTTTGCTCAAACATTTGCCAGATTTTATCCATCTGCTCTGCCTCGATGCCGCGCCCGGTATCTGAAACGGCAATCATTATCCATTTATCATCGGCGCGGGCGTGGATTTTAATTTTTCCGCCGGGCCGGTTAAATTTAATGGCATTATCGACCAATTGGGTGAGGGCCTCTTCCATTTGTTTGACATCCAGTGGAAACGAGGGCAAATTGGGGGCAATATCGGTTTCCACGGCAATATCTTTGCTGCGCGCCTTAAATTCGGCCAGGGGTAACAGATTATTGAAGACAGGCTCTAATTGAGCCAGCACCGGCCTGACGGTTTCTTGCTTGCTGAGAAAAGCCGCCACACGAGTCAACCCCTCGACCATTTGCCCCAGCGTCCAGGATTGGCGACGCACAGCCATAATGGCATCCAACTGTTCGGCAGACAGCTCGCCCAAAAGCCCCTGTTCCAGCATTTCGATACCCTGAAAGATAAGGGCCAGAGGTGTACGCATTTCGTGGTTGACGGTGCTTAAAAAGGTGTGGCGCAGCCGGTCGAGCGCGGCCTGCTTCTCGCGCTCCTGGTGAAGGGTTCTAATCCGCTCGGCCTCTTTAAAGGGGGTAATATCTCGCTGAACGCTCACAAATCCAATGGGTTCATCCGGGTTTTCGGGGTTATACAACGGGGCCACGGTTAACAGCGCGTCGTACAGGCTGCCATCTTGGCGAATATTGTTGACTTCTCCCTGCCAGGTTTGCCCCTTAAGAACCGTGGTTGAAATCTGGTCATAAATTTTAGCCTCGGCCTGGTCAAAGGCGCGGTCTCTGCTTTTACTGGAGCGCCACAAATGCCAGCTTTGCCCCAGGGCTTCTTCTTCGGAAAAGCCAAGCAGGGCTACCGCAGCCGGATTGAGATATTGGATTACGCCGCCAATATCGGTAACAATAACGGCCTCGCCCAGGGCTTCTAAAATAGCGTGGGTGCGGTCTCGTTCGGTTTGTAGTTCGTGGGTGCGCCGGGCCACCATTGCTTCTAAATTGGCGGCGTGGCGCTGTAGTTCTTGATAAAGAGAGACGGTTTCCAGCGCCTGGCCCACGGCCGTAGCCATACTTTGAGCCAGGGTGAGGTCTTGCCGGTTAAAGTAGTGCAGTTGGGGCGATTTTAGCTCGATGATGCTGATGATTCTGCTGCTGACGATAATCGGGACCAGCATTAACGAACCATACCCGTGCTGGCGCATCAAATCATAAACCTGAGCCAGGGCCGGGTCGGTGGTTTGGTCGTCAATCAGGGCCAGTTGCATATCAAAATTGGGCAGGTATTCTGAGATGAGTCTGACCAGCGAAATGTCTTCGGGCGAGGATGTCCCGGCGGCAGGTTGCTGGTCGCCGTTAGGAGCAGGCAAATCCAGAGACAACCGGGCTGAGTATTTGACTACTTCGGTAAAGTGAGATTGGTCGGCGCTTACCAGGGTAGCCGTTGCCTGAGAAAGCTCAAAGGCTTCGGCTAGGGCCTGGCAAACTACAGAGAGGGCGTCTTCAAAATGGAGCGCCGATGCTGCCGCGGTAATGACCCGGTTGAGCAAAGACAGCTCGCGGTTGCGGCGATAGACCTCTTCCTCGGCCTGCTGCCGGTAACTGCGCTCAACCTGCAAACGACGATAGCGGTTAAGTCGGGTGATGGTTTGAACGCGCGCCCGTAACTCAACGTGGTTGTAAGGTTTAGAGATAAAATCATCGGCGCCGGCCTCGATGCCGCGCAAGCGAGATTCCTGGTCGTCCAGGGCCGTTACCATGATAATAGGCACTTCAGACAGGTAGGGGTCGGCCCGGAGGCGCTGGCATACTTCAAAGCCATCCATATCGGGCATCATCACGTCTAACAAAATCAAATCGGGGATCACTTCAGCGGCCCTGGCCAGGGCTTCGTGGCCATTGCCGGCAAAAACAAGGTCGTAGCCCTGCCCGCTAAGTAATCCGCGCAGAACCTCGCGGGCGCTCAACTTGTCATCAACAATTAAAATTGTGCTGGGAGAGGGCATTAGTTTTCTCCATCATTGGCTAACGGCGCCGTCAACTCTACCTCGATACCCGGCCCGTTGGCTCGGTTGTAAAGATGGCAAGTTCCCCCCACATTCCAAATAAGGGCGGCCACTTTTGATAAGCCCAACCCCATACCGGCGATTTCGCCGGTAAAATATTTTTCGCCCTGATAATAAGGGGTCCACACCCGGGCCAACTGCTCCGGCGACAGGGTTAAGCCGTCATCGCTGATTTTAATGGTGAGCAGGTTATCCGGCCCGCCGCTTAGCAGAATATCTACTTTGGGTTTTTGGCGGGGATGAAATTTTTGCGCGTTTTCCAGAATTTCGGTCAAAATCAAATCGACCGCCTGTTGAGACAGTGAAATTTTTGCTTCGGGTTCAACCCGGCTGGTAATGGTGACATTTTTCAGCCCCAGCTTCTGGCTAATCTGCTCTACCAGTGGTTGCAGTTGCGATACGGTAAAACCAAACCCGGGTTGGGCCAGGGCCGGCGCAGAAATGTATTGCAGAATGTCGTGTACGGCCTGCTCCAGCCTGCTTGAGCTTTCAAAAACCAGCGCAAACAACTCGCTCAAATTGTCCGGCAGTAATTTGTCAACATCCTCGCTTTTCAGTAAATCCAGCCCTGTTACCATACCAAACAGGGGGGTGCGCAGTTTGTGCGATACCAGGGCCTGAAATTCCCACATATTGCGTTGCGAGTCCATTTGCCGGGTAACATCTTGCAAATGCGCTATCCAAACGCCTTCTACATTTGAGGGCAATTGTGAGATATTAACCTGCAACCAAAAGGCGTTGGTTGAGGTTGTCTCAGGGCGCACCAGGTAACGGGGAGAGATTGGGTTGGGAGGGTGCGGCCAGTTTTCCCAGGCCGGCTCTGGCTGGCATTGATATTGTTTGCCGGCCAATTCCAAAAAGCGGGCAGAAACGGGTGTGTCCTCAGCGGCGGGCAGGCCCAAATACAGGCTGGCTTTAGCATTGGCATATAAAATATTATCATGATTATCTAAAATCAGGTAGCCATCGCCGGCGTTTTTGACCACCCATTCAAATTTAGCCCGTTCTAACAACAGCCGCCGGTAGCGGTTAAGCCGCATAATAGATTTTACCCGCGCCCGCAGTTCGGCGTGGTTAAACGGTTTTGAGATAAAATCATCGGCGCCGGCCTCGATACCTTGCAGCAGCGAGTCGAGATCATCCAGGGCGGTAACCATTACCACGGGTATTTCGGCCAGTTGCGGGTTGGCCCGCAATTGCTGGCACACCTCATACCCGGTCAGGCCGGGCATCATCACATCCAGCAGTATCAAATCTGGGGCCACAGTTGCGGCCTGCTCCAGAGCCTCGTGGCCGCTGGCGGCAAAAGCTAAATGATACCCCTGCCCGGCCAATACGCCCTTTAATACTTCACGGGCGCTCAACTGGTCGTCTACTATCAGGATTGTGCCGTTATAATCCACTGATTTCCTCAATTCATTTAAGGTGAGGGCTAGTAATGGCCTGTAATTGACCGGGGGCGTCCCAAATTTTAGGAATTTGGGGCACCTTCGGCAGGGGGGATTTGCTTGTGCCCTTTGGGTAGGGGGGTACTTCCTTCGGTCGCCGCGCCCCCCTGTCTGTTCCCAAAATTTGGGACAGACCCTAATTGACTCTGAATGAGTTGCAAAAGTTGGGCCAACTTAACCGGTTTGCTAAGGTATTCATTGGCTCCGGCAGCCAGGCAGCGTTCCCGGTCGCCGGGCATAGCCAATGCGGTTAAAGCAATAATGGGAATGTGCCGGGTTGTTTCATCGGCTTTCAGGCGACGGATTGCCTCAAGCCCATCCATTTCCGGCATCTGGATATCCATTAAAATAAGATCGGGGCGCTCTTTTTTGGCGCGCTCGATAGCCTCAAGGCCGTTGCGGGCTTCGATGATATTGTGCCCATTGACTTTCAAAAAATCTCGCAGGGTTTCTATGTTTACCTCATTATCTTCAGCCAGCAAAATATAAGCCGGTTGCAAATTATTGTCAACGGCTTTTTCCAGGGCCGGTTCAGCCGTTGCGCTCTCCCCCACCTTGGAGCTTTGGCTGCCGGCAACGCGCCAGGGCAACGAAACTGTAAAACGACTCCCCCGGCCCACCTCGCTTTCAACGGAGACGCCGCCCTGATGCATCTCGGTTAAGCGAGAGACCAGCGACAAGCCCAACCCGGTTCCTTCGTGTTGCCGCGACAGGCTGCTATCTATTTGCACAAAAGGTTTGAATAGTTGCCGCATCTCTTCGCCAGAAATGCCAATTCCGGTATCCCAAACGGTAAAGTTGACAACCTGCTGCGCCCTGTTGCCTTTTACCTCCAGCCCTACCTGCCCGCCTTCGGGGGTAAATTTAACCGCGTTGCTCAACAGGTTTACCAAAATCTGTTTAATGCGGCGCTGGTCGCCCTGTATAATTCCTACCTCTTCATCAACCTCAGAGGAAACCTTGATTTTTTTCTTTTGGGCTATTTGTTTGATAAAGCGTAAACTGGCCTGACACACATCGTTGACCAAAACCGGCCCAATTACTAACTCCAGTTTGCCGGCCTCAATTTTAGAGAGGTCAAGAATGTCATTAATCAAATCCAGCAAATGGCGGCCACTCTCTTCAATATGATAAAGCGCATTCTCCTGTTCGCCATTTAAAGGCCCATACACATTCATGCGTAGCACCTCGGCCATGCCCAAAATGGCGTTTAAGGGAGTGCGTAGCTCGTGGCTCATATTGGCTAAAAATTCATCTTTCAGACGCGCAGCGCGAGCCAATTGGGCGTTGGCGGCGCTTAATTCGGCAGTACGTTCTTGAACGCGCTGAGCCAGCAGGGCGCGTTCAGCCTCTAGCAATTCTTGCGCCTGTTTGCGTTCGGCAATTTCTTGTTGGGCCTGGCGGTACAGGCGCGCATTTTCAATACCCAGGGCCAACTGGTCGGCAATGGATTGGGCAATTTTTAAATCTTCTGCGCTGTAAAAATCGGGCTGAATGCTGCCGATATTCCAGGTGCCAATGGTTTGTCGTTTGACCTGCAACGGCAGCACTATTACCGATTGCAGACCCGGCGCCCACGACACCTGGCTTGAAAACTCTTCTGCGTCTATATGGCCAATAAGTAGCGGTTTTTTGTTGGCAATTACCCACTCCGAGGTGGTGCCTTTAAGCGGAATTTCAGCGCCTACCGCCGGCTCATCCAGCCCGGCCACGTAACTCACGCGCAACCTGTCTTCTTTCAACAGCACAATCGACATGCGGTCATAGGCCAGCAATCGCCCGGTGTGTTCAGAAAAGGCCTGGTACACATCCTCTATATTCAGGCTGGCCGAAATAGCCCGGTCTAACTGGTGCATAACGGCCAGTTGCTGGGCGCGTTGTTCGGTTTCGGCGTGCAGCCGGGCATTTTCAATAGCAATAGCAGCCTGAGCCGCGTAAGCAGAGGCCGTTTTAGCGTGGCTGTCGGTGTAAAAATCAATTTCTTTTTTATCCAGAGCCAGCATCCCAATAACCCGCAAGCCAATAGCCAAAGGAACCCCCAGCCAGCTTTTGGCATCGTCGGTCAGGTAAGCTTCGTGTTGAAACAGGCCGTATTGTTGGGCAATATCCGAGACGATGATGGGTTTTGATGAGGTTAGCACCAGGGCAGCAGGCGTCTCATTAGAGGCGGGTAAAGAGGCTCCGGTTATGCTGGTTTGGTCGGCAAGACCGCGCCCGCCGATGACTGTCAAATGGTCTTTTTCTAACAGCCGGATGGTGGCGCTATCGTAAGGCACTACATTTTGCAACTCTACCAAAATACGCTCAATAACCTGGCTTAAATCAATGGTTGAAACCAGGGCCAGCGCCGCCTGCCGCAGCGCCTCGGCTTCCTGATAGCGCTCGCGTTCGGCCACGTAGAGCCGAACCATCTCTTCTTGCGCCCGTTTTTGCTGCGTCACATCGGCCACAACGCCATACACAATTTTAGAGTTTTCGGTAATTTCTACGCGGGCGCTATCTCGCACCCAGATTACCTGGCCGTTGGCCCGCACCAGGCGATATTCAATCTCGCTATCATGCCCCTCGGCCAGCCGGGCCGCCTGGGCCGCAGCAACCTCTCTATCCTGGGGGTGAATAACCACCGAGGGCCAAAAACTCCAGTCATCTACAAAGTTTTGCATGGGGTAGCCGGTCAACTCTTCAATATCGGGCGAGAGATAGAGGTTTATATGGCGGCCATCATTGGCCACTT
Organism: uncultured Caldilineaceae bacterium; assembly: GCA_964486935.1. Taxonomy (GTDB): domain Bacteria; phylum Chloroflexota; class Anaerolineae; order 4572-78; family J111; genus CAZAPG01. Next base: position 75,124 of record CAZAPG010000029.1, read on the forward strand.
CGGTCATATAAATGTGGTCGGTTATAGAAGTCACCACCCGGCGGAAGCGCTGCTCGCTATAACGCAGGGCCTCTTCGGCCTGACGGCGCTCGGCAATTTCTTGCTGGGCTTGCTCAAACAGGCGCGCATTTTCAATGGCAATGGCAATCTGGTTAGAGAGGGTTTCCATAACCATCACATCATTTTCTGAAAAGGCGTTAAGTTGGGGGCTTTGAATATCTAACACGCCTACCGTCATATCGGCGACAGTAATGGGTAGACACAATTCTGATTGGGTGATGGAATGTTCGGCAATAAGCGAGGTATATCTGGCTTCCCGGCTGACATCATTGGCCACAATTTTTTGGCTATGTGTGACCACCCAGCCATTAATTCCTTCGCTCAACTTTTGGGTATGGCCCGGTGAAAAATGCCCCTTGTACGCGCCGGCCACCGCTTTTAATCTTAGCAGGGTGTCCTCTTTTAAAAATATGGCCACGTGATGGTAGCCAAACGCCTCTTGAGCCAGCCGCGCCGCGCGCCGTAACAGGGTATCCAGGTTTAAAACGGCGGCAATTTTACTGCCAATATCGTTAATTATTTCTAGCTGCGTAGCCCGCTGCTTAAGTTCCAACTCAACTTGTTTGCGGGCCGTAATATCTCTTATGAGGCTTAAAACCGCCCTTTTTCCCTGAAAGTCAAAAGAAATCGAGGCCACCTCAACATCAATAAGGTCGCCATCGAGCCGAATAAATTTCTCCTCAATGGGCAAGGCCGACTCGCCGGCCTGGAGTTTTTTCATCCGCTGTTGTACCAGCTTCAGGTAATCGGGGTGCACAAAATTATAAATGTTTCTGTCTAGCAGTTGCTCCAGGTCAGATGCCCCTAAAATCTCGAGGGCGGCAGAGTTAGCAAATACAATTTCTCCGGCGATGTTTACCACTATGCCATCGGGTAGCAGCTCTACCAAACGGCGATAGCGTTCTTCGCTATCGCGCAGGGCATGCTGGGCGTGCATACGCTCGATACTGTAACGAATGGCCCGGCCCAGTAACTGCTCGTCGAGCTGGTTTTTGGATAGATAATCTTGCGCCCCTGATTGAACCGCTTTTGAGGCCAGGGTTTCGTCCTCGTTGCCGGTTAGTAATAAAACGGGTACATGGGAGGAATGGGCCTGAATTTTAACAAAGGTTTCAAAACCCTGACTATCTGGCAGCGACAGGTCTAACAAAACAACATCCACATCTGTTTTTTTCAGCCGGCCCAAACCATCTGAAAGCCGCTGAACCCAATCCAATTCAAAAGCAAGGTCGTTTGCCCCAGCCAACATTGCTTTAATCAGGTGCGCATCGCCGGCATTGTCTTCTATTAGCAAAACTTTAATGGATTGGCTGCTCATATTGCTTATTCTCCCAATACTTGCCAGGCCAGATTAACATGGATTCTGACCATCCAGCACTTCTCTTATTTTGCACACCAGCGTTTTGGGGCTAAACGGTTTTTGCAAAAAGGCAGCGCCCGGCTCTAATACGCCGTGATGAGCAATGGCCTCGTCGGTATAGCCCGACATATAAAGGGTTTTGATATCGGGTTGTTGTTGACTTATCTGCTCAACAACGGCTTTGCCGCTCACGCCCGGCATAATCACATCGGTTAGTAACAAATGGATTGGCCCGGAATAACGTAATGATAGCATCAACGCCTCCTGGCCGTTATGGGCTTCTAAAATAGTATACCCCTGTCGCCGTAAAATGCGCCGGGTTAGCTCGCGCACGCCGTCGTCATCTTCTACCAGTAAAATGGTTTCGTGGCCGGTGGGCAGTTGCACCCCACCTTTGGCCGCAGGGGGGGGCGCATAAAGCTGGGCGGGCGCGTTGGCCTGGGGCAGATAAACTTTAAACGTGGTGCCGGCCCCCGGTTCGCTATAACACCAAATAGTCCCCCCGTGCTGTTGCACAATCCCAAACACCGTTGCCAGCCCCAGGCCGGTGCCCTTGCCGCCTTCTTTAGTTGTAAAAAAAGGCTCAAAAATGCGCTTTTGCACCTCTGGACTCATTCCCACCCCGGTATCGCTAACGGCTAGCATTACGTAATTGCCCGGCTCTACATCCATATGTTCGCTGGTGTAATCTTCATCGAGCGCAACGTTGGCGGTTTCAACGGTTAACTGCCCCCCATTGGGCATAGCGTCGCGGCTATTAACGGCCAGATTGACAATAATTTGCTCCATTTGGGTCGGGTCTACTTTAACGCTCCAGAGAGAGGAGGACAATCTCATTTGCAGGTCAATATTTTCGCCAATAACCCGTTGCAGCATTTTGTCGATGTTGGTCACAATATCGTTCAGGTTCAGCACTTTTGGTTCTAAAATTTGCTTGCGGCTAAAGGCCAGCAATTGCCTGACCAAATCCGACGCCCGCCGGCCGGCATCCAGCACCTTGTCGATAGTTTCTACCAGCGGGTCATGGGGAGATAACTGGGCGCGCATCAATTCGGTAAAGCCATTGATAACGGTTAACAAATTGTTAAAATCGTGGGCCACGCCGCCGGTCAACTGGCCTATCGCCTCCATTTTTTGAGACTGCTGGTACTGTTCCTCCAGTTTCAATTCGCGGGTTATATCGCGTTTGGCGCTCACATAATTTACTACGGCCCCGTTTTCATCGCGTACAGGGGTAATGGTGGCATCTTCGGTATACAGGCCGCCATCTTTTTTGCGGTTTGTAAAGCGTCCCTGCCAAACCTGCCCGGCGGCAATAGCTGACCACATCTTTTGGTAAAATTCATCATTCTGCCGGCCGCTTTTGAGAATTTTTGGGTTTTGCCCAATCACCTCTGCTCTATTATACCCCGTAACCCGTTCAAAGGCAGGGTTTACGTACATAATTGAGCCATTGGCGTCGGTAATCACTATACTTTCGGCAATTTGCTCAACCGCCGTACTGAGCAACTGGCGCTCTTTATTAAGCCTGACTCTGGCCAGCGCTCCGGCCACCTGGTCGGCCACGCTCCAGCCCAGATTTACCTCTTCTGTAGAAAAGTGACGCGCTTCAACCGATTCCAGGGCCAAACAGCCAACCACCTGCTCAGAAATTATCACAGGTAAAATCAGCAGCGACGCAATATTTCTTTGACGCAATAGAGCTTCAAAGGGTTTCAAATTTGGTTCGCGGACAGCCTCAACTACCAGCGGCATTTTATTTTTTAGAATGTACTGCAAAAACGGGTCTTGGGTTATGGGGGTGCCGGTATTTAGCATCGCCGGCAGATGGCCGGCGCGATATTCGGCAACTACAACCGACTCGTTTTTTTTCTGATTTATCAAACGGGCCATTACTTTGGGCAGGTTAAAGGTTTTAGCCAGCTCGCGGCAGGCAACCTCCAGCAGGGCTTCGGAGTCCAGGCCGGCAGCGGACGAGGCAATAATTTGGTTGAGCAGGGCCAGTTCGCGATTTCGCCGGTGCAGTTCTTCTTGCCCGCGTTTACGCTCGATAGCATAGCGAATGGTTCGGGCCAACATCCGGCTATCAAACTCGCCCTTTATCAGATAGTCCTGAGCGCCTTCGCGCACGGTTTCAAGGGCAAAGGTTTCGTCATCAAGCCCGGTTAGTAAAATTACCGGCACATAGGGGGCCTGGCTTTGGGTTTGGATCAGGGTATCCAGCCCATTGCTATCGGGCAGGCCAAGGTCTAACAGCAATATATCGAAGCTTTCTTGAGCCAGCAACTCCAACCCGGCCGCCAGATGGTCGGCATGAGCCAGTTCAAATTGGCCGGATTTTATCTCTTTGAGCAGTTCGCGCAGCAGGCGCGCATCTCCGGGGTTGTCTTCAATTAGCAATATTCTAATATTTTGACTTATCATAATAGCGCTGCCTTATCGCTATTTATCCAAATCAGGGAGTTGCACGATTGATAGCCAAAAGCTTTCAAAAGCCTCCATCACCCGCATAAACTTCTCCAGGTCGACCGGCTTGGTAATGTAGGCATTGGCGTGAAGCTGGTAACTTTGCACTATATCCTCATCGGCGGCAGAGGTGGTGAGCACAACCACCGGGATGCGTTTTAGCTGCCCATTATTTTTTAACTCTCGCAATACTTCATGCCCATTTTTTCGGGGTAAATTCAAATCGAGCAAAACGATATGAGGCGCCGGACGATTTGTATACTGCCCCTTGCGCCGCAGAAAAGCCATTGCCTCTACGCCATCTTCAACCACATGTAGTTGATTAAGCACCTGGGCTTCCTTTAGCGCCTCCCGGGTTAAACGTACATCGCCGGGGTTATCTTCAACCAGCAAAATTTCTATGGGTCGAATTTGTTGTTGGCTCTGCATAAACGGGTTCCTTTACAGCTACTCCAGACCTCAAAGGTTTTTGAAACCTTTCAGGTCTTCATTGCATGAAAATCTGACATGTCGAAATTATCAATGTGGCAGGGCCGGTAATGTAAAATAAAAGGTTACACCTTCCCCATTATTTGGCTCAACCCAGATTTGCCCGCCGTGACGTTCGACAATTTTTTTGCAAACGGCCAGCCCAATGCCGGTGCCCGGATAGGCTGCTTTGCCGTGCAGCCGTTGAAAAATAACAAATATCCGTTCGGAAAATTCCGGCTGAATCCCAATGCCGTTATCCCGCACTGAAAATAACCACATACCATTTTGTCGCCGCGCCTCGATATGGACTTGCGGGGAGGAGTTGCCTCTAAACTTTAAGGCATTGCTAATTAAATTTTGAAAGAGCTGCTCCAACTGCACCTCATCGGCCATAAGCATTGGCAAAAAGCCGTAAGTAATTGTAGCTTCGGTTTCTTCAATAGCCAGTTTGTGGGTAGTTAACACCCGTTTTAAAACCGGTTCACAATTGGTTGGCGCCGGCGCTTTACCTTGGGTTCCCAGCCGAGAGAAGGCCAGCAGGTCGTTAATCAATGTTTTCATGCGGGCAGCGCCATCAACCGCAAAGTCAATAAATTCCCTAGCGTCGCCATCCAATTGGCTACTGTAGCGGCGCTCCAGCAGTTGCAGGTAGCTGGTTACCATCCGCAGCGGTTCCTGCAAATCGTGCGAGGCCACATAGGCAAATTGTTCCAGTTCGGTGTTGGAGCGGCGCAGTTCTTCGGCGGTTCGCTTTAAAGTTTCTTCGGCCTGCTTGCGCTCGGTAATGTCTACAATGGCGCTTAAAATCAGCAACCCGTCTTCGGTTTGAATGGGGCTAAGGCCAATTTCAACCGGAACCAGGCTGCCATCTTTACGCCTGGCAAACAGGTCTCGCCCTTTGCCCATTGGCCGGGCCTGGGGGTCGGCCAGAAACTCAGCCCGCAGGGTAGGGTGCTCGCGTTGCTGCGCTTCTGGAACCAGTATCTCAACCGGCTGACCGATTAATTGGTGACGCTGATAACCAAATAACGTTTCTGCCTGAACGTTGACCATCGCAATCTGGCCGGCCTGGTTAACCACCACAAAAGCATTGGGCGAGGATTCAACCACCTGTCTGAAGCGCTGTTCGCTCTCTTTAATGGCTTCCTCGGCTCGTTTTTGTTCGGTAATATCCCGAAAGTTGGCCACAAAGGCTTGTACGGCCGGTTCATCCAGCAGATTAGCGCCGGTGGCCGACATCCAGCGCCAGGAGCCATCTTTGTGGCGCATTCTTACTTCGGTGGTAACGTACTCGTCGGGATTTTGGCTTAACCGCTTAAAAACCTCGCTCGCTTTGGGCAAATCATCGGAATGCACCAGGGCAAAGGCGCTGCGCCCCACCGACTCGTCGGGCATGTAGCCCAACACTTTTGAAATTGACGGACTTTCATAAACAATATTCCCCTGGCGGTCAACCAGGGCCACCACATCGAGCGAGTTTTGAATGAGCACCCGAAAGCGGCGCTCGCTGGTTTGTAGCGTTTTGGTGCGTTCTTCAACCCGCGCTTCCAGTTCGCTGGCGTAAGCCTGTAGCTGGGCCTGTTGTTGGTTGATAGCCGCCGCCATTCGATTGAACTCGCGGGCCAGTTGCCCCAACTCATCCTGCGCCGTTTCGGGCAGGCGTACATCCAGTTTGCCCTGGGCAAAACGGGCGGCCCCGCTTTGCAGGGCCAGCACCGGCCGGGTAATGGTTCTGGCCAGCCAGCCGGCCAAAATTGTAGCCAGCAGCAAAGCCACGCCGCTAATGGCGGCAATGGTCAAGCCCAACGTACTGGCCGGGGCCAGAGCTTCGGCCTGGTCTAGTTTGACAACCAGGCACAGCCCGCGCGCGGGCAGCCAACGATAAACCGTAATTACCGGCGCGCCCCGGTAATCGGTGGTAGAAGCAGTTCCGCTCTGGCCGGCCAGGCAGGCCGTTACGCTCTCTGTATAGTCGCCTCGTTGCAGCACCGCCGGGTCAAAAATAAAGCGGGGTTGGGTGACATACAGATTAGAGGCGTTCACTAAAAAGGCGTCGTCGGTTTGGTGGTTGGCGGTGCGGCGCTGAATAATGCTGTTCAGATCGGCCATATCCAGCCGGCCGGCCAGCACGGCCAGCAGCCGGCCATTTAGGCTATGCACCGGCGCAGACGCGGTCATCACCGGCTGGCGCAACGCCAGTGAATAGCGCAAGTTTTCCACGTAAGGCCCCTGCTGCCCCTGAATAAAATATGGCCGATTTTCTTTGAACTTACCCACTTCGACGGGGTCGGTGGCGGCAATAACCTGGCCCGACTCGGCGTGGAGCACCAGCACCTGTTTGAACTCTCTTCGGCCCACCCACGGCAACAAATTAGCCGTCAAACGCTCTTGCGCCGCCTGAGTTTGCCGGCTGTTTGGGTTTACCATATTGGCGACATCTTCAATAACAGACTGCGAAAGAGCCAGGGCAATGATGTCCTGTTGATGGTCTTCAATCCAGGCATTCAAGGCGGCTTCCTTTTCCAGCGAAACAGCAAACAGCTCTGAGGTGACGGCCCGATACAGCGCCTGACGGCCGCTGGTATAAGCCAGCCAGCCGGTAACGCCCACCAGCAGCGCGGCAAAAATTACAAAAACTATGGTTAATTTGGCGGTTATGCTTAATTTTAAATTCACAATTAATTATTAACGCAAAGCCCGTTTCAAACAACCTATGGGCGGTAAATCTGGTTTAGAAATTGGGTGGTATACACTTCGGTGGTCGCCAAAGGGGTGGTGATGACTCCCTGGCGGCGCAGCGTGTCAGCCATACCTGTCCAAATTTCTGGCGTCATCCAGCCAATATAATCTTGCCCGGTGTTGACCAGAGGCAAACTGGCAAACATCTTTTCATTCTCCAGCGACACATCGACCTGGGGATTGTATTTAGCTACCAGGTTGCCGGCTTTGGTTGAATTTTCAACGGTGTAGCGCCAGCCCTTGAGGGTAGCCCGCAGAAAACTTGCTACCAGTTCCGGGTCGGTTTCAATCAATTTATCGATGGTGAAAATAACATCGGCGTAAAAGTGCAGCCCGTAATCCTCGGGGTAGATTACATTGAGACGATAACCGGCCTTTTCAGCCTCAATTTGCTGAGAGGTGATAAAGCCGACGGCGACATCAACTTTGCCGCTGTACAGGTCTTCAAAACCGGCGGAGATATTTTCGGTATATTGCTCAGGCGAGATACCCACGCGGCCCATCATGGCGTGCAAATAGGGCCGGGAACGCTCTCTGATTTGAATGGTTTTACCCACAAAATCTTCGGGGTGGGTAATGCCAGACTCGGCCAGGGCAAAAAAAGCAAACGGATCGCGCCGAAGGATGGCGGCCACAGCTTTAACTGGCCGGTTGTTGGCTCTGGCAATAATCAATTCAGAGCCGTTGGCCATGCCAAAGTGGGCCGTACCGGCCAGCACCGGCAGCAAGCGGTCAACAAACGGCCCGCCCTCGATAAAGGTAACGGCCAGCCCTTCGGCGGCATAATAGCCATTCTGGTCGGCGGCGTAGAACCCGGCAAATTGAGCCGAGTGAGTCCAGGCCAGTTGCACGATAATGGGCGTTAATGTGGCCGGCGACCCCTGATTAAGCGGTCCGCAGGCCGCCAGACCAAACATAACCCCCAGGCTTATCAGCAGCCCATATAGTATTGTTTTCACCAAAATCCTCCGTTTCATTCAGCCGGAATGGTAAAGTAAAAAGTTGCGCCCTGGCCGGGTTGTGATTCAACCCAAATATGCCCCCCGTGGCGCTCAACAATGCGTTTGCAGATGGCCAGCCCCAGCCCGGCGCCGGCGTATTCTTCTCTGGTGTGCAGCCGTTGAAAAATAATAAAGATACGCTCGGCAAATTCCGGGTCAAGCCCAATACCGTTATCGCGCACCCAAAAGCGCCATTCGCTGTTGTGCTGCGTAGCGCCAATATCTATTTGGGGCAACGCTTGCCCCCTAAATTTTATAGCGTTACCCACCAGGTTTTGAAATAACTGGGTCAACTGCACCTCGTCGGCCATCACGCTGGGGAGAGGGTTAACGGTGATGGTGGCCCGGCTTTCTTCGATGGCTATTTGCAGATTGGTCAGCGCGTTTTGCAGGGCCTGGGCGCAGTCGGTTGGCGCAAGAGGCCGGCCCTGTGTGCCAACCCGCGAGTAGGCCAGCAGGCCATCAATTAAAAGGCGCATCCGCCCGGCGCCATCGCCGGCAAAGGCGATAAATTCTTTGGCCCGTTCATCGAGCTGGTTTGCATAGTAGTTGGTTAGCAATTGCAGGTAATTGGTAACCATCCGCAGCGGCTCTTTGAGGTCGTGCGAGGCGATGTAGGCAAATTGCTCAAGCTCTTGATTGGAACGCTCCAGTTCCGCCAGGGCTGCGGTTCGCTCTTTAATCAACTTTTGATTGGCGGAAAAATTTCTGGCGTGGCTGATAGAAGCGGCAATTAGGCCCGCAACCAGTTGCAAAGTTTGAATATGCGTGTTATCAAACGCGCCTGGCTGCGAGGAAAAAACCTTCAGCACGCCAAAGGCTTCTTTATACGTCAGCGGCACGACAACCATTGAGCGGACGCCCATTTCCCGGGCGACAGGCTGAACCACCCGGTCATCCTGGTCGGTATCCGCGCTGTAAATGGTTTCGCCCAAGGTAAAGGCCAGCCCCGAAAGGCTGCCGGTGATTTTTAGCCGCAGGCCAAGCTGCGATACGGCTCTGCCGCTGGCGGCTTTGTAAACCAATTCATCTCCTTCGGCCAGTTCAATCACTACCCCTTCGGCCCGAGTTAGAGGGCGGGCGTGGTCGAGCACCGCGCGCAACACCTCACCCAACTCGGGGATAGCCCTGGTGATGGCCTGCTGCAAGTTAATCACCTGGGCCAGCCGTTCTCTTTCGACTTGCAACGCCTGCTCTATTTTTTTGCGGCCGGTAATGTCAAACATCAATCCGTGAACAGCGTGCTCACCCACCAGAATTGCCCAGCGGTTTTGAACCCAAACGATATCGCTGGCGCGGGTGAAGAGGCGGTATTCAATGTTTAACGATTCGCCCGTAGCATCGGCCTGTTTAACGGCGGCCAGCACGCGCTCTTTATCGTCGGGGTGCAGCAGCTTGCGCCACAGTTTCTGGTCGGCCAGCCATTCCGCCGGCGAGTAGCCCAGCAGCGTTTCTACCTGCGGGCTGATATAGGTGGTTTGGGTTGGCTGTCCGTACTCAACAATGTAAGCAATGGCCGGCAGTTGCTCAACCAAAGTGCGATATTTGGTCTCGGCCTGCCGCAGGGCTTGTTCGGCCCGTTTGCGCTCAGTGATATCTTCTACTAACCATTGGTGCTAGTTTGCTAAAGACATAAAGCTCGTCCAAACTGTTGG
>CAZAPG010000030.1:0-84767 GCA_964486935.1 uncultured Caldilineaceae bacterium
TAGGCGCCATTACCTCGTTTAGAGACTCCGCCCGCAGCACCGCCGAGTGGATTCAGGATGCGGTGATGATCTTTGGCCGCCCCACCGCCATGGTTGACGAGCTGGCGCAGTACGAGTCCGTTACCCTGGACGACCTTCAACGGGTGGCCCAAACCTACCTGTGCCAAAAACCAATGAACACCCTGGTCACGCTGCCCGAAGGCGAGGAAGTGCTGGCCGAATACCCCGGCCTGCTGGTCGAAGCGGCTGATGTTGAGCCGGAGCAGACCCTCGCTTCCGAAGCGTTGGAAGTTGATGTGGCCGAGGTTCTGGCCGACCTGCCAAAAGGTGTTATCAGCCGCACCGAGCCGCCCGAACCCCTGCCTGTAACCGAAAGCAACTTTCCGCCGTTTGAAACCTTCACCCTGGATAACGGGCTGGAAGTAATTTTTGTGCAGCAGGATGAGGTGCCCAAACTGCGGGCAGAACTTTATTTTGGCGGCGGCAGCGCCGCCTCGCCGGCCGACAAGCAGGGCGTGGCCGACTTTATGGCCGAGTTACTGACCAAAGGCACCCAAATTCGCTCCGCCGCCGATATTGCCCGGCGCATCGAGTCGGTCGGCGGGTCGGTCAGCTCCGAAGCGTCGCTGGAGTGGGTGTCGCTGGCGGTCAATGCCCTCAGCACCGATGCCCGGCTGGCCTTTAACCTGCTGGCCGATATGGCCCGTTACTCCACCTTTCCCCAAAAAGAGTTTGACGTTATCAAAGAGCAAACGCTCACCTTTTTAGAGCAGGATGAAGTCGACTCTGACACGCTGGCCAACCGGCAGTTTGGCCGGCTGGCTTACGTGGGGCATCCCTATGGCAACTACACCAGCATCGAGACGGTGCAGAACATCAGCCGTGGTGACGTGCTGGAATTTTACGACACCTACGTGCAGTCCAACAACGCCCTGCTGGTAGTGGTCGGCGATATCTCGCTGGACGAAGCCCGCCAGCACATCGAACGCGCCTTTGGCGGCTGGCAGCCGGGCGATGTGCCCGATTTTCTGGACTACCCGGAGGCGACCCTGGGCGACACCTCAAAAATCTATCTGGTTGACCGCCCCGGCTCGGAGCAGGCCACCATTCAAATTGGCAATCAGGGCATCAACGCCCGCAACCCCGACCGTTACGCCCTGATTGTAGCTAACGCGGCGCTGGGCAATGGGTCGACCTCCCGGCTGTACCGTAACCTGCGCGACCAAAAAGGGTACACCTACGGCGTTTACAGCCGCTTTGGACGTCCCAATGATACCAGCACTTTCCGCGTGTTGAGCGATGTTGACCAGGCCCGCGCCGCCGATGCCATCCGCGAGATTTTGGCCGAGCTGGAGCGCATCCGCACCGAGCCAATGCCCGAAAATGAACTGGCCGACACCAAGGGCCTCATTATTGGCAACTTTGCCCTGGCTATTGAAGACCCGGCCGATTTTGCCAGCCAACTGAGCAACCGCCGGCTAACCGGCGTGCCCATCGACGAGTTGAACAGCTACCTGCAAAACATCTCTGACGTGACGGCAGAAGAGGCCATGCAGGCCGCCGCCAAATATATCGACACCGAGCAGCCGATTATTGTTGTTGTTGGCGACGCTGAAATTCTTGAGCCACAGTTGGCGGAACTGGGCGCGGTTGTGGTGGTCGACAAAGATGGCAACGTGATTGAAGAATAGACCTCGGCTGGTGTGACTAATTCTAATCTGAAAAAACATCGGATTGATTTTGCTGATGCCGCCACACTCTTTAATGATGATTTTAAAAAACTGCGCCCGGCTGCGTAACGGGAAGTAAATAAAGAGTCTTTATTTGAACGCCTCACCTGGGTGGGGCGTTTTTTATTGCTTAAGGCTGGCGGGCAATGTTATAATCGGCCCAACAAACAAAGGTGTTGATAGTTTATTTTGAAAGAGAATTTGGAAGCCCTGATTGCCGCTATCGGTTGTTTACCCATTGTTGCTATTGGGCTGTTTATCACCGGCGCGCTCGTTGGCGAGTTTATAGCCATCGACGCGCCGGCCCCGCCGCAATGGCTGCTCATCCCCGTAGTGTTGCTGCCCCTGTTTACTACCCTGTACCTGAGAGCCTACCGCAAGCAATCCGAGGCCGGCCATTGGCCTGATAGCTGGCGTAACGTGTGGCGTAAAAAACCGGTTGGCCGCCGGGAGAAGATTGGCGTTAAAAGCGTAGAGGAACTTTGGCTGGAGGATTATGTGGGGAGGGGTTCCCGGCGTCCGCTGGCCAAAATTTTGGATAACGCGCCGTTGTGGGGCTGGGGCGCTGTCGTCAGTTTTGTGGCGCTGGCCTATCTTTTCATCTGGTTTGGATTGCGGGTGGCGGCGCAGTAGTCCATTATCCAACCCGTTTGGCCATAAGAATATCGGGTTTGCCGGGGCCATTGGCATCCGGTATCACGCCCACAATCACAAACCCCAACTTCTGATAGAACTCGAACGGGTGGCGATGCAGATTTTGAATGTTGGCCGCGCGCGCCAAAACATTGGGATAAAGGTTTTTGCCGCCCAGCGAGGTCATATTGTCCTCGTCATCCGTGCCCAACAGCAGCGTGACGCCTCCCCTGCGGCGAACCTGGGCTTCCAGATCGAGCGCCAGGGCGCGCCCAATGCCCTGGCCCTGGTAAGCCGGGTGGACAACCAGCGGATGCAACTCCCACACGCGCCCATCGTACTGGCTGATGCCGCCAATCCAGCCCAAAACATTACCGCTATCGCCGATGGCGGCTCTGGCAATTTTGCCCGGCTCCAGCGCCTCGCGGACTTCTTGCAGCGCATCTTCTAAAGTTGGCCAGGCGTTGGGCCAGTGCGCCTTAAAGCCCTCCACCAGCAGCGCCGCCGCCTGTTGCATCAGATTATCGTCAGGATGCATGTCAATAATGTTCATAGTGATGCTGCCTATCATAGTCTCCCCAACGCTGCGGCTATTTGCGCCAGATGATAGCGCGGGTGGGCCGAAAAGGCGTGGCACTGCGAGCCGTCGGGGAAATCAACGTTCCAGTTTTCCCAGGTGGTGGGGTAGCCGCCTTCTACCCAGCGTCCCCAGCGGCGGCGGATAATCTCCAGCGCCGCCTCAAATTTTTTGTGCCGGCGCAGGGCCTCAAAAATGTAGTGATGCATAAACGGGCTGGCCAGCACCATCTTGCCGGGGGCCGGCTCGTCGCTTAAATCCAGCGAGCGGGCGGCAATCGTATCCAGCAGGGTGTTGACCTCCTCCGGCGCGGCGGTTTCGGTTAGCACCGCCAGCGAGGCGGCCAGTTGCGAGAAAGTGGTCTGTTCCGGGTCGTCGTACCAGCGCCCGTTGCGCCAGAACGCGGCCCGAATAGCGGCTTGCAGGTGGGCGGCGCGGCGCTGCCACACTTCGGCTTCGTTGCCGGGGAGTCCCCGGCCGGCGGCCAGTTGGGCGGCGGTTTGCAGGGCCAGCAGGTAGCGCAGGTTGTAAACGGCGTTCGGCTCGCGGCGCGAGAGGGGCGCCCAATCCAGAAACAGGCGACGCCCCGGCTGGCTGGTAATCAGGCCGCCGGTGTTGCGGTCCTGATGAAAACGGTCAAGCAGTTTGACCAGCGCCGGCCACATCTGGCCGGTAAATTCGTCGTTGCCGGTCAGGCGGTGGTGCAGGTGGAGCAGTTCCACCCAGGTAAAATTATAATCGACCACGGTGTAGGCGTGAACCTCGCCGGGCAGCACGCCGGGCAGCACGCCATCGGGGTATGCCCCCTGGGCCGCCATCTCGATGACCTGCCGCAGCGGGCCGGCGTCGTCGCCCACAGAGGCCATTATCAGGCTCTGGGGCAGGGCGTCGCCCAGCCATTGGGAACTCTCGCGCCAGACGCAATCCACAAAGCCATCTTGCAGGCAGGCTTGCAAGGTGTTTTCGCATAGAGAGATAATATGTCGCAACTGGGGGTCGGCCACAGCCAGGGGGCGGGTGATGTTGAGAGGGTATTCTGACACGCGGGCGTGGAACCGAATTTGAAAATTGGGGCCGGTGGGGCCGGTCAACTGAAAAAGCAGGTAGCGGCCGCCGCGCAGAGCAAAGGTTTCAGCCTGCTGAGAGCCGGGGCGCAGCCGGAAATGGTCGGTCAGGCGCGCGCGGCAGTAGGTTTGCGGGTCGGAAATGACCAGCTCGCCCTGGCGAATTTTCTCGTGGTAGCTGATGGCAAGCTGCTCGTGGCCGGCGGCGTGGTTGATATCGGCCCAGCCCTGGCCGGTGTAATCGCGCCCCCAATCGAACAGCCAGTAGGCCGACTCGCCGGCAGCCAGCGCAACGCTAAACCAGCCATCCGCAGCGGGCGATATTGGGGCGGGTGTGGCGACCTGCCAGCCTGCGCGCAGCGTCAGATGGGGGTCGTTGGGCTGGCCCGAGGGGGTGCCGCCCCGGCGAGTTTCCAGCAGGGTCATCGGGATTTCCCGTTCGATCAGCAGCGGCAGGTCGCGCTGCCGGAGGGTCAACCAGGGGTAGCCGCCCACCGGCGCTACCAGCCGGGGCGCGGCCCAGCCGGAGTCGTCATAATCGGGCGCGGTCCAGCCGTCGGCCAGATTTAGATTTTGCAGTTCCACGCCTGTGCCGTAAATGGAGACGCGGGGCGGCTGGCCGGCAAAGGAAGGGTCGCGGCGCGCGCGCCAGTTCAAATCTGTTACCAGCGCGGTTTGGCCATCGCAAACCAGATGGGCCAGCAGGCCGGCTGCGCCCCGGTGCAGGTAGGCAAAGTGGGAGTAGCCCGGCTGGTAAACCTGCACGGCCAGCGCGTTGGTTCCGGCGCGCAGGTAGGGGGACAGGTCAAGGCAATCGACGCTTTGCCGGTGGGGGTAGCAGCGAGCCGGGCCGCGCGCCACAAATTGGCCGTTGACCCACAGCTTGTAGCGACTGTCGGCGGTGATGAACAGGCTGGCCTGGGCCGGTTGGCGGTTCAGACTCCAGCCGGCGGGCGAGCGAAAGCGCAGGTAGGCTTCGTGCAGGTCAAAGGGGTGGTCGGAGCCAATCCAGACGGCATCCGGCGGAAAGTCAAGCCGGCTCACGAACGGTTCCGTAACTCTGGGCCAGGCGATTGGCCAGCGCGTAGGCGCGTTTGAGGCGCGCCACCGGGATATCGGGCTGCACAAAGTGGCCGGTGTTGAAGATAAAGCCGCCGCCCGGCGCGTAAATCTCAAAATGGTTGGTAATGTACTGGTCCAGCGCCTCGCCCTTGTGGGCGTAGAGGCCATCGACCACATCCAGCGAGCCGTAGATGACGATTTTGTCGCCGTATTGGGTTTTGATCTGGCGGGGGTCCATGCCGGCGCTTTCCTGCACCGGGTGCATGGCGCTGTAGCCCATCTCAATCAGGTCGTCCATAATGTTAAGGATGTAGCCATCGCTGTGCAGGTTAACCGGCACATTGCGCGAGCGGGCGTGTTGCACCACGCGGGCGGCGTAAGGTTTGATCATTTTGCGCCACATGCGGGGCGAAAAGAGCATGTTCCGGTTGCTGCCCCAGTCGTCGGACAGGGTGATGATATCAACCCCGGCCTCAACACAACTATCGACCAGCGCGCACAGCCAGTCGGCGTAGCGGTCGAACCAGGCCATCATCAACTCCGGCTCCAGGCCCAGATTGGCCCAGCAATTTTCGATGCCTAAAAAGGTGCTGGTTCCTTCGACGATGCCCCAAATGTGGGCGATAATGGCCCGTTTGTGGCCCTGTTGCTCAACGGCCTGGGCCACGTTGACCCCGGCAAAATCGGGGTTCCAGCCGGTGAAGGTTAGCCATTGCGGGTTGCGGGCGCCGGCCAACTCAACCTGGGCCAGCTCTTTGACATCCACTTTGCGGCCAAGCTGGTTGGGGTAGGGCACAAAGCCCACAAAAATGTCGATGTTGAACTCGTCCAGAAATTGGTGGCGAGGGCCGTATTCGGCGGCCAGGGCTTCGACAAATTGTTTTTGATAGAGCCAGCAATCCAGCGGGGTGCGGTCGGTGGGCCGGCGGTTGAGCGTGGCTAACACGCGCTCTTTGCTGTTCATAAAAATTACTCCTCGATGGGGGTCAAATTTAATAAGCTGTGCCAGGTGTCCATATCCAGGCTGTCAACGTAGCCGCTGTGGAATTGCTCCAGGTAGATTTGGTCCCACACCGGCACCATGGTTTTGATTTCGGCGGGCAGGCCCTTGATAATTTCGGCGTAGGCGTGTTCCATCAGCCGGTAGCCGGAGGTGTCGGAGCCTTTGAATTTGGGGTGGGGCCGGATGATGCCATCCTCAACCATGGTCTGGTCCAGAATGTCGGCCATCTGGTGCAGCAGGTCCAGTTTGCGCTCCCAGGGGGTCGATAGCATAACCGCCTCATC
The DNA here is from genome assembly GCA_964486935.1 of uncultured Caldilineaceae bacterium. Taxonomy (GTDB): domain Bacteria; phylum Chloroflexota; class Anaerolineae; order 4572-78; family J111; genus CAZAPG01. The sequence goes on from CAZAPG010000030.1 coordinate 6,354, forward strand.
GACAAGTGGGCCAAGGGGCGCGTACAACCGGGGCAGGCGTTTGAAGAAAGCCAGCAGCCATTTATCGTAGGGGTAGTACTGCTTGTCGAGCATAAAGGCCAGTTGAACGCCCCAGCGAATGGCCTTGCTGAAGGTGGTGGTGGCGTACAGGTTGTTTTGGCGCAAAATGGCCCGTTTGAGGGCGTAAGTGCCCATGCCGGAGAAATAACGACACCAATGAGCGATGCGCCGCAGGCGAACCGGCTCCGGGTAATATTGTTGAAACGCCCGGCGGATGGCGGTGAACTGCCCGGTCGGGTCGTGCCACACCTGGCCATTGATAATGTGCATAATATCTTCTTCCGGCGCGTTGAGCCAGTCGCGGTAGGTTTGGGGCGGATGGTTGAGGCCAACGGTGCGGCCCAAAAAGGCCGGCAGGCTATCGGGGGCCAGGCCGGCGCCGGCCACGTGCCCTTCGCGCAGCGAGTGGCCCTGAAAGGTGGCAGGCAGATTGGCGCTGACAACCCGCATAATTTCCTCGCGCTTGTTTTGAAAGATGTCATCGGGCATCAGCGCGTCGATGCGCAGGCCCCAGTGGTGGTCGCGGGAGTATTCGTCATCCAGATTGAGCGCCTCGGAGCCGTAACCGAAAACGCCGAAAGCGGTTTGGGCCGTTTCGCGGGGAAAGTGCTCTTGTAAAATGGGTTTGACAATTTGCTCAAAGAAGTGGCGGCTGACATCAATAATTGACTCGCTCATGGGCGGCTCTCCGTGTTTTTAAAATTATTACATGACCCCAAATTTGGCAAAAGCCTCAACCGTGCTCATGCCGTTGAGCAACGCCTCTTTGACCAGATTCTCGGTGGAGACTTTTTCCAGCGCCCGGTTGAAAACCTCTTCGATGGCATGGTTGGGCACAATGCAAACGCCGTCAACGTCGCCAAAAACAATATCGCCGGGGTTGACCCGCACCCCCTGAAGTTCTATGGGCACGCGAAAGTCGATAACTTTGCCGCGAACGCTCTGGTCTTGGGCATAACTGCCGTGGGAGAAGGTGGGAAAATTTAATTCCAATATCTGCGGCGTATCCCGCGAGTAGCCATCCAGCACCGCGCCGGCTGCGCCCAGATGCCTGGCCCGAATGCTCATTAACTCGCCCCACAGGGCGTAACGCGGCGTGCCGCCGGTGCAGATGTAAACTTCATTGGGCTTTAAATCATCCAGAGCGGCCAGCATCAGGCCAAAAGGCTGGGACATTACCGGGTTGGCGCTGCTTTGGCTCGATTCGGTGAAAGCGTCGGCTTCCAGCACGGTCATGGCCCGGCCAATAACAACCATATCGGGCTGAAGCGGTTTGATGTTGGGGGGCAGGAACTGGCGCTGGAGTCCAATTTTATCCATCACATCGCCGACGACGGCCGTAAATAACTTGCGTTTAGCCAGGTTAAAAAGTTCTTCATCAGAATTCCACAGTTTCATCAGGTTGCCTCGCTGTTGTTGATTAAATTTGCATCACCACAATGGTCATATCATCGTGGGGTTCGGTTTCGCCGGCAAAGCGAGCCACTTTGGCGCGGATGTGGGCCAACATTTCTTCGGCGCCGGTTGAAGGGGCGGCCGCTACGGTTTGTTCCAAACGCTCCAGGCCAAAAATTTCGCCGGCGGGGGTCATTGCTTCGACCACGCCATCGCTGGTTAAAATAACCAGGTCTCCTTTTGAAATGGGCAGGTCAAACTCTCGATAGCCAAAATCCGCGCTCAAGTTCATCCCCAGCGGCGTGCCAAAGGCCTCTACCCACATGACCGAACCGTTGGCCCGGCGAATGAGCGGCATCATGCAGCCGGCATTGGCCACGCATATATGCCCGCTGCGATGGCTGTTTAAGATAATCTCGGCGTAAACCAGGGCGCAGTTTTGGCCGGTTTCTTTGGTGTAGGGCGCAATCGCCTGGTCCAGATGAGTCAGCAGCGCGCTGGGGGTCAACTCTTGCCCCACAACGGCCTGAAACGAGGCCACGCTGACGGCCATCAACAGCGCCGCCGGCATCCCTTTGCCCGACACATCGCCTACGGTCAGGGCGTATTTTCTTTGCCCATTGAGTACCGGAAAAGCGTGGTAGGCGTACAGGTCGCCCCCCATTTCGCGGGCCGGAGTGCTGAAGCAGACAACGCTGGGGCCATCCCAGCGCGGTTGCGCCGGCGGCAGCAAACTCTGCTGAATTTCCTGGGCCAGCCGCAACTCCTGCTCAATGGCTATCAGGCGCAGATGCTCTTTTTCTACCTGTTTCTGCTCGGTAATATCGCGGATGATGCCCTGGTAGCCCACAATCTGGTCGTCGTCGTCGCGCCAGAGGGTGGCGGTAATCAAACAATCTCGCACCGATTGGTCTTTGCGCCAAAATTGCGCCTCAAAATCTCTAATTGAGCCGCGCTCCTGGATGATTTGCCGGAATTTGAGATATTGTTCCGGCTCGACATACAAATCTCGCGTGTTCATTTGTTTGAGTTCGGCAATGGAATAGCCAAACAGAATGGCGGCTCTGGGGTTAATGTCGATAATGCGGCCATCGCGAGCGGTGATAAAAATTACGTCTCGTGAATCTTCAAACAGCCGCCGGTATTTTTCTTCGCTGGTTTGCAGGTCGGTTTCGGCCCGGCGGCGCTCGCCGATTTCATTTTCCAGTTGGCGCGTGCGCTCGGCCAGGTTTTTGAGGAGTTTGCCCACCTGAGCGGCCATGGCGTTAAAGCTGGCGGCCAGTACGCCGCTTTCATCGCCCGCTTTCAGCGCGGCGCGGGCGTCAAGGTTTCCGGCGGTAAATTGTGTCACCACATTGGTTAAATGAACCAGCGGCTGGGCCAGCACCTGCCCCATAGCAAAGGCCGATACCGTAACCAGCCCGGCGATGGCAATAGCCAAAAACAGGGTGGTGCGGGTTTGGGCCTGAATTGGGGCCAGAAACACCTCTTCGGGCTGGGCAAACAGCACCAGCCAGGGTTGGGTTTCCAGTTCGGCCACCACAACCAGGTTGGGCTTGTCACCTGTATCGGCCAGCCGGGTGGTGAAGTACGGCTCAAAAATGGCGTTATCCAGGCCGGCGGCCAGGTCCGACAGGTTGGCCGGGGGCGACTGCTGCCCGGTTTGGGGGGGCAGGCGGCGCTCGCTTTGCAATCGAGATAGCTGGTCGGGGGGCAGCGGGCTGACCGGCCTGAAAATTAGCTCCGGGGTGGTTCCATGCGCCAGCCGCACGTAGTTTTCATCAAACAGAATAGCAAAGGAGTTTTGTCCAACCAGATTGTTGTTTTGGACCACCAATCTTTGCAGAATATTGGGTTTGTACCGCGCCCGTAACACGCCGATGGTTTCTCCGGCAAGATTGCGCACCGGGCTGCTAAAGTAGAGGCCGGCCTGGTTGGGCGCGGCCCGGTTAGCCGCCGCGTCAAATTCTACCGGCGAGACATAGGGCAGGCCGGTTTCCAGCGGCTTTTGAAAATAACTGCGGTTCGACTCGTCGCGTCCAATGTTATCGGGGATTGTATCGGCAATGTTTTGCCCCTGGCTGTTAAGCAGGGCGTATGAGTCGATGAATACTTTATCTTTGCGGCCAAGTTCGCGCAGGGTGGCAATAACGGCTGCCTCCTGGGGGCTGTTAGCCTGGGCATTGGGGGGTAGATTGAGGTAATCGGCTAACACGGGTAATTGGGCTTCGGTGCGGATGGTGCGCAGATTGTCGTTGATAAAGGCGTCAATATCTGTGGCGGTGTTTGAGGCCGCTGAAAATAGCGATTGGCGGGCGTCTTCAATGAGCGCGGCGCGAATACTGCGCAGATTAACGTAGGCCAGTATCCCAATCGGCGCCAGCGAAACCGCAAAAAAGGCCAGGATCAGTTTGGTGGTGAGGGGATAATCTCTGAACTGGCGCAGCATTAGCCCGCCGGAGGCTACCACCATCAGGCCGCCCAGAATCAGAATGAGGTTTTGAAATTCCGGCAGGGTGAGTTGGGTTGGCGGCGAGAGCAGGTCAAGCCCGCCGGCCACCACGCCCACCGCCACGCTAATCAGCAGCACCCAGTTGGCTTCTTTTTGGGGCAAGGTTTGCAGGGCAATGGTCAACACTACCAGAATTACGCCAAAGCCCAAAATTAAACCGAAGCCGGCCACCAGCAACGGAGCCGCCAGCACCGATGCCAGCGAGGCGCCAATCAGCAGCCGGATACCGGGCCGGGGGCGTCTTTGCCGCACCAGCCAAACGCTGATGCCGGCGACGATGGTCAGCGCGCCGCCCACCCCGGCCACCACAAATACTTGCCAGGCTCTGGTTTGAGCCGCCAGATAAATCTCTCCGGCGCAGGCTATGGCCGCCGCAAAAAAGTAAATCAAGCTGGCGCGGAGGGCGTTTTTGCCCAGCGGCAGCATTTGCGCCGGAACAGCAAGGGGCGCGCCACTTAATTCCGGGCGCGGCTCAAGATGGGGGGGCGGGGCTGAAGAGGAGGGGTCAGGCTTCATCAGGAGTCTTTCCAGACGTCGTAAAATAGATCGTAGCCGGCGGGGTGGGCTTTAACATTTTTGAACTCGGCGCGGGTGATGTTCCAGGTTTTGCGCCAGTAGCTAATACCGACCGGCCCGCGAGATTGCATAATATCTTCAATTTGACACATAACCTTGCGCCGCTCGGCCACATCCAGGGTGCGTTCGGCCTGGCGCAGCAGGGTGGTAAATTCCTGGTCAACCCAGTGGGTTTCATTCCAGGCAACAGGCTTGCCGTTTTCATCGGCGGTGTAGGCCAGGGCCAGCACCATTGTATCCAGCGGGCGATGCCCCCACACGGTCAGGCCCAGGTTCACCTCGGTCCACTGGCTCCAGTAGCGGGCCGGTTCAACAATGTTTAATTCGATATCAAACCCGCCCTCACCGGCCAGCTTCTTGAGCAGCCGGGCAATTTTGGGTTCGCCCAGGTCGTTTTTGGTGGTCAGTTTGACCTTTAAACCATCGGGATAACCGGCTTCGGCCAGCAGAGCGCGGGCGCGTTGGGGGTCGTAAGCGGGAATGGGCTTGTCGCAGTAAGCGGGGTGGGCCGGGGCCACGTGGGCGTCCAGGGCCAGGTCGCCCTGGTCGGAGTAGGAGATTTCCAGAATCTTGGCCCGGTCCTGGCACAGTTTGAGCGCCTGCCGCACCCGCGCGTCGCGCCAGGGTTCCTGGTCAACCCGCATACGCAGCACAAAGGTTTCGGCGGTGCTCACATCGTGAATATTGAGGCCCGGCGCAAACTGGAGCGCCTGCCAGTCGGTGGGCCGGGGGATAAAAATGGTGTCGATGGCCCCGCCCTGCATGGCCGCCACCCGCGAGTCCGGCTCCAGGTCAAAATAAATCAGTTCATCCAGATAGGGCAGGGGAGCGCCGTCGGCGCCGTTGCGCCAGTAATCGGGGCGACGTTTGAAGATGGCCTGGTCGCCCTCGGCATACTCTACCAGAGTAAAAGGCCCGGTGCCGGTGGGCTGCTCGATGAAATTGCCCTCAAAGATGTGGGGTAAAATTAAACCGGGATAATGAAACAGATGCTCCGGCACGCCAATCTGAGGCTCGTTCAAATGGAGCCGGATTGTGTAATCGTCAACTCGCTCGATGCCGGTTGGGCGCAAATACGAGAGCAACCCGGCCATCGAAGAGCCGATATCGGGGTTGAGCCACTGTTCAAAATTAAAAATCACGTCGGTGGCGGTTAAAGGCTCTCCATTGTTAAAGGTGACGCCCCGGCGCAGGTAAAGAGTCCAGGTTCTTAAATCTTCACCGGGTTCCCAGCGTTCCAGCAGCCAGGGCCGGGTGATGTTATCGGGGCCGGTTTCGGTTAGATATTCGGCCACCTGGCGCAGTTGGTTGGCCCCCTCTATCCACGACAGGCGGGCGGGGTGGTCAACCGGCTGAACGGCGGAACCGATTTTCATGGTTCCGCCACGTTTGATGGCAGTAGTTTCTGCCGGGCCGGGCGCGGCGGCAATCGAGTCGCAACCGGCCAGCAGGCCGGCCGCCGCAGTTGACGCCCCTAAAAGCGTGGCTAAACGCAAAAACTCGCGCCGGCTCATTTTGCCCCGGCGCATATCGCTGCGCAGGTCAAAAATGGCCGGGTGTAAACTCTGTTGAGAAATCATAATTGATTTACCCTCTAACTTTTGAGCAGCGTATATTGTACCACAAAGAATTGGGATAAAACATTCTACTGTTGGCCTATTAGGTATTTTTGAACTTTAATCCCAAAATCAGTATACTAGGCCGTGCAAAATTATCTGCCGAAATCCCATAGAGGTGATACCCAATGCCGCCCGAATCTCCCTACCCAATGATTGATATAGAAGAGGCCCTGGCGATTATCCAGCGCCAGGTGCGGTTGCTGCCAACCGTGTCTCTGCCGTTTCAAGAGGCGCAGGGGCTGGTGCTGGCCGAAGACGTAATTGCCGCTGAACCTATGCCGCCCTTTGCCGCCGCCAGCGTTGACGGGTATGCGGTGGTAGCCGCCGATGGCGCGGGGACGCGCCGGCTGGTGGGCGACCAGGCCGCCGGCTATCTGGCCGGGGTCAGCGTGGAGGCGGGCACAGCCGCGCGCGTCACCACCGGCGCGCCGGTTCCCGCCGGCGCCGATGCGGTGGTGATGGTTGAGCAAACTGAAACCCGCACCGGGCAGGTAGATATTTTAACCGATGCCACCCGCCCCGGCGATAATATTCGGCCTATTGGGCAGGATATTGAACAGGGCCAGCTTGTGCTGCCTAAAGGAACAGTTTTGGGGCCGCCGGAGTTGGGCCTGCTGGGCACAGTTGGGAAAGCGCGGGTAACAGTCTACCGGCGGCCTAAAGTGGCAGTGATGTCTACCGGCGATGAAATTGTGGAGCCGCGCGAAGCGCTCCAGCCCGGCCAGATACGCGACGCCAACCGCTTTACCCTGATGGGGGTGGTGCGCGAGGCCGGCGCAGAGCCAATTGACCTGGGCATTGTGCGCGATAAGGCCGGCAGCCTGGAGGAAATCATTGAGCGCGGGCTGGCCCAGGCCGACGCGCTGCTCACCTCTGGCGGGGTGTCGATGGGGCAGCTTGATTTGGTTAAGCCTTATCTGGCCCGGCGGGGAACGGTGCATTTTGGGCGGGTCAATACCAAACCGGGCAAGCCGGTAACATTTGCCACGGTCGATGGCAAACCCTGCTTTGCCATGCCCGGCTTCCCTGTCAGCGCGCTGGTTAGTTTTGAGGTGTTTGTGCGGCCCGCCCTACTGAAGATGGCCGGCCACACCCAAATTTACCGCCCCACCGAAAAGGCGGCGCTGGCTCACAATTTTGGCCACGCCGCCGCCCGCACCGAGTTTCAGCGGGTGGTGTTGACCCGCCGGGCTGATGGGTCATTGCTGGCTTCGTCTACCGGTTTTCAAGGTTCCGGGCGGCTGCTGTCAATGGTTGGGGCGAACGGGCTGGTTGTTCTGCCTCGCGGGCAAGATGATTACCCCCAGGGGGCGGTGGTAGACGCCTTGATTATTGGCCGGGTTGAAACAGAGCTTGACTCATCAGCTCTGCCAATCCGTGGAATTTAGGCAAATGTCGCCGGCGTAATTGCCCGCGCGCTCTGATTGTTGAATAATTACAGCGACGCTTGTTAAACAATCTCTATCAGCCGAACATCAATCGTCAAATCTTCTCCGGCTAAGGGATGATTGGCGTCTATGGTGACGCTTGTTTCAGAAATGGTCGTCACAATACGCCTGATTTTTTGGCCGTTGGCCTTGCGCATGATGAGCACCGAACCAACCTGCAAGTTTAAATGCGCCGGAAATTTTTTCCGATTAACTCTTTTTACCTTGCTCTTTTGGTAGGAGCCATAAGCATGTTCTGCCATAATTTGGGCGGTTTTGGCCTCGCCGGGACTCATACCAACAACGGCCTGTTCGAGTCCCGGGATGACCTGCCCGCTACCAATTGTAAATTGCAAAGGGGTATCATTAACAGAGGTAGCAAATTCTGTGCCGTCTTTAAATTTGCTGGTGTAATGAACCTTAACCGTATCGCCGTTTTTTGCCTGGGCCATTGTGTTACCTTTCATCTTTGTAATGTTTGGGCAATGCAAAAATAAAAGCGCGAGAGTAACCCTCCTCGCGCTTTTTTATACATAGAATTTTTTTAGTGAAACCTAATAGCGGCGACTACCACCCCCGCCGCGATGCGGTTTGCCGGGCTTGCCCCCTCCGCGCCCAAAAGAACGCTCTTGAGGAGGTCGCGCTTCATTTACGGTGATAGTGCGCTGGTTTAGTTCATAATTATTCAATCGCTCAATGGCTGCTTCGGCTGCCTGGTCGGTTTCCATTTCTACAAAGCCAAAACCTTTAGAGCGACCACTCATGCGGTCGGTGATAATAGCAACCGAAACCACCGGCCCAACCTCAGAAAACAGCGCGCGCAGTTCATCCTCGGTTGTGGCATAACTCAAGTTGCCTACATAAAGTTTCTTGTTCACGGCTAATCCTTAAAAATAAATCAAACAGTTATAGAGTTACAACGTTGCTGGCTTGTAACCCCTTGGGGCCACGCTCAATGGTATACTCAACACGTTGACCTTCATCTAGCGAGCGATAACCGTCGGACTGGAGCGCAGAATAATGAACAAAGACATCTTCTCCATTCTCTTGCGAGATGAAGCCGTAACCTTTGCTTGCGTTGAACCACTTGACGGTGCCCTGTACTCGTTGGGACATGATACTATTTTTCTCCTTGTTGTGCTTTAAATATTAAAATTGATAAATATAGGTCAAAGAGGTTCACCGCAGAAAAAAACAACCCCCCGAAGATCTGGGAGGTTGCTTTAAAACCGAACAGATACTTTCTTCGTCCTAATAAACAATACTATAGCAGGTTCGCTGTTTTCTGTCAATTTTTGGCAAACTGGCGGGTGTGTCCGAAATTTTAGGAGGACGGGGGGGGGTATCCCCCCAATTCCCCCCTGTGCTTTCCAAAAATTCTGGACGCACCCCAAACTGGCAGAAGGCAAGCTTATGACAACCCGAGAGGCGCAGAGCCAAATTGTCAAAGCTTTTGGCAATGGTATAATAACTAAATTGAAACCGTGGCAAAAGCTGCCCGCCTCTGGAGAATTTCCAACAATGTCGATTAGAACTATCGAGCGTTATCGCGGCGCATTGTTGGGTTTGGCCGCCGGCGATGCGGTTGGTACTACTCTGGAATTCAAACCACCCGGAACCTTCACCCCTATCGACGATATGGTGGGCGGCGGGCCATTTAACCTTGAGCCGGGGGAATGGACCGATGACACCTCGATGGCGTTGTGTTTGGCTGAGAGCCTGATTGAACGGCAGGGGTTTGACCCGGTAGACCAGCTTCAGCGGTATGTTCGCTGGTACCGCGATGGTTATTTTAGCAGCACCGGCCGCTGTTTTGATATTGGCAATACCGTACGCGCGGCGCTGCACCTTTTTGAGCAAACGCGGCAGCCCTACTGCGGCTCTACCAACCCAAATGCGGCCGGTAATGGCTCTATTATGCGGCTGGCGCCGGCGCCGTTGTTTTATGCCCGCAATCCGGCGCGGGCCATCGACCTGGCGGGCGACAGCTCTAAAACCACCCACGCGGCTGTGGCTGCCGTGGATGGGTGTCGCTATCTGGCGGCGTTGATTGTGGGCGCGGTTAACGGGGCCGGCAAACAAGCGTTGTTAGACAAACATTACAGCCCCCTGCCCGGTTATTGGCGGCAACACCCGCTATCGCCGGAAATTGACGAGCTGGCCGGCGGGTCGTTTAAGCGCAAAAATCCGCCCGATATCCAGGGCAGCGGCTACGTTGTCAAATCGCTGGAAGCGGCGCTGTGGGCGTTTTACCATAGCGACTCATTCAAACAAGGCTGCTTGCTGGCCGTCAACCTGGGTGATGATGCCGACACCACCGGCGCGGTGTACGGCCAACTGGCCGGCGCTTTTTACGGCGAACAGGCCATCCCTAAAAGCTGGCGAGCCAGGCTAAAACAGGGCCATTTGATTGGGGCAATGGCCGAGAAACTTTACAATGTCAACCCTATGGTTTAACCTGATAACACGGAACCAAAAATAATATTACGGACGGCAACAATTCTGGATTGAGGCATGAAAGTTCTACTAGTTGGTTTAAGTCACAAAACGGCTCCTATAGAAATTAGAGAACGGCTCGATTTTTCGCCCAGCGCCCTGCGCTCGTTTTTAACCCATTTTGATGGCACCCACCACCAGGCCCACCTGGAAGATGTGCGCGAGGGGGTGGCCCTCTCTACCTGCAACCGCATGGAGGTGTACGCCCTGGTGCGCGATGCCAAAGTAGCCAGCCGGGCCATCATCGACCTGCTCAGCCGCTCGTGCGCTACCCCGCCCGATGTCTTTGCCCGGCATCTTTACATTTACCACAATGAAGCCGCCGTTGAGCATCTTTTCCGGGTGGCCTGCGGCTTAGATTCGATGGTGCTGGGCGAACCCCAAATTCTCGGCCAGATTACCGAAGCCTACGAGGCCGCCCTCTCGCAAGGGGCGGCAGGTACGGTGCTGTCGGCCATGTTTCGGGCCGCCATTCACGCCGGCAAGCGCGCCCGCACCGAAACCCGCATCGGCGTCAACCCCGCCTCCATCAGTTCTGTGGCGGCCAACCTGGCCCACCAACTGCTGGGCGACCTGTCGGAGCGGCAGGTTCTGCTGGTTGGGGCCGGCGAAATGGGAGCCATTGCCGTCAGGGCGCTGCAAAAACGGGGAGTCGCCAATATTACCGTTGCCAACCGCACCTTTAAAAACGCCGAGCAACTGGCCAAAGAGTGGGGCGGCAAAGCCATCACTTTTCAACAGCTTCCCGACGCGCTGGCCCAAACCGATATTGTAATTACCAGCACCGGCGCGCCCCACACAATTTTAACCCGGGAACATATCGAGCCGGCCATGTTTCTCCGCTCAACCCGCCCCTTGTTTATTATTGATATTGCCGTGCCCCGCGATGTTGACCCCGACGTGACCGAAATTCACAACGTTCACCTGCGCGATATTGACGACCTGCAAAGCCAGGCCAAAGAGAACGTGCGCGAGCGCGAGTCCGAGGTTCCCCACGTTGAGGGCATTGTGGCCGACGAGGTTGAGCAGTTTTTAGATTGGCTGGCCTCGCTGGATGTCGTCTCGACCATTACCAGCCTGCGCCGGCGCGTCGAGCAGCTCCGCCAGCGAGAACTGGAGCGCCTCTTTAACCGGCTGGAGCTTGATGACCGGGAGCGGGAGTTGATTGCCACTATGAGCCATCGCCTGATTAATAAAATTCTGCACGAACCAACCCTGCGCCTGAAACAAGAGGCCGCCCACGGCAACGGCGCGGCTTATATCTCGGCCATTCATCATCTATTTGCCCTGGAAACTACCAAAAAAGGAAAAAAGGAATGACCTTTATGCCCGAAATCAGGTTACTCGAAGTGGCCGGTACGCCTTTTGAAATGGGCTACCAGCACGGTTCAGCCTACCCCACAGAAATTCAAGAACTGGCCGAGGAGCGAGTCCACCTGAGCAGCGATAAAAACTGGACCGGCAAAGAACTTTCGCGGCAAGAGGTATTGGCCCTGGGCCGGGCCTGTTTGCCCTACCACCAAACCTACGCCCCCGAATTAATGGAAGAACTGCGCGGAACCAGCGAGGCCACCGGCGTTGGCCTGGCCGAACTGGTGATTCTCAACGGCTTTACGGATTTTATTGATACCGTCTACAATCTTGACCCCGCCTTGGCTGGCGTACCGGCCCACCCCGGCGCGGATAACTGCACCGCCTTTATTGTTAGCCCCGCCGCCGCCGCCGATGGCTACGGTTACTACGGCCAAACCTGGGACATGCACGCCACGGCCACGCCCTTTGTTATTCTGTTGAAAGGCAAACCGGCCGGCGGGCTGAGTTTTTTAACGCTCACCATTATTGGCTGCGTGGGGATGATTGGCATGAACCAGGCCGGAATTGCCGTTGGCATCAACAACCTGGTTGGCAGCGATGGCCAGATAGGCGTTACCTGGCCCTTTGTTATCCGTAAAGTGCTGGCCCAGGATAATCTGGATGACGCCCTGGCCTGCATTACCGGGGCCAGGCTGGCCGGCGCGCACAACTACATGCTGGCCGACGCCCACGGCCGGGGCTATAACGTAGAGGCCATGTCGACCCGCTATCAGGTAGAGGAGGTCAACGGCGGGGCGTTGGTTCACACCAACCACTGCCTCATCTCGCGCAATATCGAGCTGGAGCGGGCGCGGCTGCCCCAATCCAGAGCCAGCTCCGAAACGCGGCTGACGCAGGCGCAGCAGTTGCTAAACGGCAAGGCCGTCACCCTGGATGACCTGTTTGCCCTGACCCGCAACCACGATGCGGTCAACGGCATTTGCGCCCACCCCGAAGCGCCGCTGTTTGTTGAAAGTTGCAGCGCCGCCATTATGCGCCCCGCCACCCGCGAGATGTGGGCCGTGTGGGGCCACCCCTGCCAGAATGAGTACAAACGTTTTGTGATTGATTAAAGGCGCTTGCCCCACACGCCGGTCCACTCCGGCAGGCGCGCCCAGCCGTTCTGGCGCACTTTGGCGGCCAGCTCCGGGCCAAAGAAAAACTCGGTGCGGGCAACGGCCTCATCTACACTGGCAAACTGGTAATCGGTGCGAATCTCTTGCCGGGTAAAACCCCACTCATCCTCTAGCCAGTCATAATAACGGGCCAGGCCCTCGGTTGGAGGGGCCGGGGTGAGGCTGCCGGTGGTCAGCGTCTCCATAATGATGATGGCCCCGCCCGGCGCGGCCAGCCGGTGCATCTCGGTGAGAGCGGCGCGCATGTGGCTTTGCCATTCTGCGCCGTACCAGCCCACAAAATGGCCCATGGCCCAGCCCGCCGTCACCACCTCGGCCCAACCCGAAGGAAAAGGCAGCCGCCGCATGTCGCCCTGTGTTAGCCCCCATTGCCCCCCTGCCCGCGTTTGCTGCCGCCGGTGCTCGCGCAGCATGTCGCCGTGCAACTCTAAACAAACCATCTGCGCGGTTTGACCCCCAAACAGCAGCGGCAAGCGCCCGGTTCCCGCGCCCAAATCCAGCACCCGCTTGCCCTTGAGCGGCGATACATTTTCCAGCGCCGGCAGCAGATTGCCGTCGGCATCCTCCGGCGCAATCATTTGGTGATAGGCCGCGGCCTGGCGGCTGTAGATATTAATGAAATGATCCATAAGCTCTGGCTTGTCTCCACAGAAGATGAGCGCATTATACCATACCGGCCTGATTTTAACCCCAATGTTGCCGATAAAAAACTGTTTCTGTAGCCGATGCCGTGCCCGATTAGAGACGGTGAGCGTGGGGGCGCCTCTATTTTGTGGCGTAGCCGCCAGATATAGGCGAGGACATTTGGTCAAAAAGATGCGGTTTGCCCGGCAACTTTTGGGTAAGTCGGGAAAATCGTATATAGTTTAGCGCGAAAGGATTTTAACCGGGGTGGAAGAGCATGTCTCGCACTATCATAAAAACTCTGATTATTTTAATCCTGGTGACGGCCTGCGCGCCCGGCCAGGGCGCAGCCACGCCTACCATCGCGCGGCCTGACCGCGCCGCTACCCCCCAGGCTCAGGTTGATGACGCGCCGGCTACGGCTACCCGCATCCCTTTGCCCAGCCCCACGCCAACCCCAACGGCAGCAACGGTGATTGAGACGCCGGCATTATCCACAGCGACGCCCGCGCCGCCGCAGGCGCAGGTAATCGCACCGGCCTTGAATATTCGGCAGGGACCTGGCCCGGATTATCCGGTTATCGGCGTGGCCCGCTCCGGCGACCTGCTTGACGTGACCGGCATCAACGCCGGGGGCGACTGGTTGCAGGTGGTCACAAAAGATGGAGGCTACGGCTGGATTTCCGGGCAGATGCCCCACGCCCGGCTGCTGGGCGCGGCTCCGCAAGAGGTTTCGGTTGCGCCGCCCCCTCCCCCCGCCGCAGAAAAAACGGAGGCCGACGCCTCTACCGGCCACAATTTGGGCGGCAAACTGATTTTTATGACCGGCAGCGGCGGCGAGTTGTATGCCATAAACCTGGATGGAACCAATCTGCGCCGGTTGGCCGGCGGGGTGATTGACCCGGCGGTTTCGCCCGATGGCGCTCAGGTGGCCTTTACCCGCTGGGATGGGGCCGAATTTGGGGCGCTGTTTGTGATAAATGTTGATGGCAGTGGCGAGCGGGTTGTTTTGGGCGATATCCGGCAGCCCAAGTCGCCCGCCTGGTCGCCGGATGGCAAGCATATTGTGATTTCATTTCAACATGGCGGCCAGCGCGACCCCGGCGAAAGATGCCGGAATTTTGGGCCGGGCCAGGATATCAATATCCCCAAATCTGGTATCACCATTACCGATGTGGATGTGCGGGGGGATGGCGGGGTGAAAATCTGTTATATCCCGTTTGAAGATTTGCAATGGCATCTGCGCCGGATTGAGGTAGCCACCGGCCGGTTTGAAGACCTGCCCTCTGATGAGTACAGCTATAACCCGGCCTGGGACCCGCACAACCCCTGGCGCGTTATTTACGATGGTAATTGGGGGTTGATGCAGCTTGACCTGACCCACGGCAATCGCTGGCCGCTAACCGAAGACCTGCGCGATACCGGGCCGGTTTTCTCGCCCGATGGCCAGATGCTGGCCCTGACATACAAACAGCACGACCACTGGGAGGTTTACACCTACAACCTGCAAAGCGGCCAGCGCAAGCGTTTAACCAAACCGCCGGTATTGGCCGAGCCGCAATACAATAGCGCCTCACCGGCCTGGTCGCCGGATGGCAGCCACCTTGCCTTTGTCAGCGACCGCAGCGGCCAGTGGGAAATCTGGGTAATGGCGGCGGATGGCAGCCACCCGCGCCCGCTGTTGCCCCCTGAAATTCAGGCCAAACTCAATTTGCAATATCACGGCGTTAACGAGCGGATGCTCAACTGGGTTGGAGAGTAGAGGCACATGGTTAAAAACCCCCTTTTATGTTTTGCCGGTTGCCTTGTCCCCACCTGTCTATTGTGGCATAATGAAAGTGTTACGCCGCTATTTTCTGTAAAAATATTGACCGGTAAGGCCACAGCAATATGGAACGCAGCCAGGTTGTTCAAACAGTTAAAGCCAGTCGCCGCCGGGGAGAAATCCCCAATTTCAGCGAGGCGGATTTAAGCAGCGTAGATTTGAGCGGGGTTGATTTACGCGGAGCCATTCTGAAAGGGGCCAATTTGAGCGGGGCTAATTTGAGCGGGGCCAATTTCATTCGAGCCGACCTGAGCGGCGTTAATTTAACCAGAGCCAGGTTAATCAAGGTTAGATGGCACGGAGCCAACTTGAGCGAGGCCAATCTGAGCGGCGTCAATTTACGGGGCGCTGTATTAGAGATGGTCAACCTGAGCCAGGCCAATCTGAGCAAGGCTAATTTGCTTAAAGCCAGCTTGCGCTGGGCCAATCTGAGCGCGGCCAATCTGACCGAGGCCAACTTGCGAGAGGCCAATTTGTTTGAGGCGGAACTGCAAGAGGCTCAATTGACCAATGTTAATCTGACTGCCGCTATTCTGGATAATGCTAACTTAAAGGAAGCCGATTTGGCCGGGGTCAACTTACAGCGGGGGAGTCTGGTCAATTGTAATTTGTCTCAGGCAAACTTGAAGGATGCAGAACTTAAAGGCTGCATTATGCACGGCATCAATTTAAGCGGCGTAGATTTGAGTGGATTTGGCCTGGCCAGGGTTGATTTCCATGAGTCAATTTTGGTTAAAACCGGGTTCAATAAAGCAAATTTGCGCGGGGCTAATCTGTCGCAAGCAGACTTGAGCGAGGCCAACTTGAGCGAAGCCAATTTAAGCAACGCCGATTTGAGCCAGGCGACGCTCATTGGGGCAAATTTAACAAATGCCAGAGTTGACGAGGCGCAGTTGAAATTTGTCAAAAAGCTCGATAACGCCACCATGCCCGATGGCAGCCTTTACCAGCCTCCGCCTTCTCATCAGCGGTTCAAAAAAGAAAAACGCACGGCAACGGCTACCGGATTGGCCGCGGCCTTATCTCGGCTAAAGGGCAAACGCGGCGATGCGCCCTCATCCGGTTAGGTAACAAAAAAGAGACGGCTGAAGCCCCGTCTCTTTTTTGTTCAGGTCAACAAGAACTGTTAATCAGTATGTTTAGTAGTAATATTGCCTGGGCGGAACGTTATAAGGCAGGTCATAGTAGCTTTGGTATCCGCCATACTGGCCGTAATTTTGATAGCGTCCATGGTAGTTGTGCGTATAGCGCGGTGGGTTGCACCGGTAGTTGTAATTGGAGCCGTAATAATTCTTCCCGTATTGGTTATAGTTGTAATGCCCGCGATTGTAGTAGTTGTTATATCCGTAATTGCCCTGGTTATAATGTTTGTTGTAGCCGTAGTTGCCCCGGTTGTAGTGACCATACCCGGAGTACCCGTATCCGTAGTTGTTGTTATAACCATATGGGCCGCTGGCTTGTGTCTCGGTGGCGGTAAGCAACTGCAATACCGCTACCAGGGCAAGCGCCATAATTATAGAAAATATCTTTTTCATTTTTATTCCTCCTCACAGCCTATTGGGTTGAACTTTGCTCCCTGTTGACCTTTTGTGAAAGCCTCTACAATCAACCAGAGGCGATAAAAAAGCCCAAACCATTTACAATATTTTGGTTTGGGCTGTTGATACCTGATTCGTCAAATAACACTCCTACCCCAGGCTTGGGCCGGTGCTAATCTGTTGCAAAATTTTAAAGAGCGGGCGCACTTAACTTTACGCTGATATCATGCCAAATATCAGGGTGAGAGTCAAACCTACTTTTGTCCCATTCCTGTAGTCACGCTTTTGGCGCAAAAAAAAGCGGCTCAGATGATTACCTGGCCGCTTTGAGGGGCATTACTGCCCTGGTTATTGCTGGCACAGCACCACGTTGGCTTTTTGGTCGGTGTGGTACTGGTATTGCTGGCCCTGCGCTTCTAAAATAAGTTTGTAGCCGGGCGTAATCACCTGGGCGTACATATACCCTTTTTGGGGACATCCCAGGCTGGTATCGCCCCACTCTACCGCTTCTATTGAAACCAGAGTGATTTCACCGGCGGGAATGCCGGTTTGTTCGCTTAAATCTTTAATTGCGGCGGCCAGAGCGTCCTCGCTGCCGGGAATCACTTTGACCGTATCGGTTGTGCTCATGCCAGATTCCATTTCTGTTGGCACGGGTGAAACAGGTGAAACCGGAGAAATAGGCTCGACAATTTCGGTTTTTAATTCCGTGGCCGGCTGTTGCGGGGTGGGGGCCGGCGTAAACGTGGGTGGGGGCTGCGATACTGCCTGGGCCTGTAGTTCTTCGGTTTGGTCAGCGGCGGTATCAGAGCCGGCGCTGCCGCACCCGGCCGTATAAAATAAGGCCGCCCAAATCAGAAACAATAGGATGAATTTGCGATGGATTGATAACATAAAAACAACCTCCAACCGGTAGCCTGTTTGTCTGTTTATATTATACAGACGCTGGTTGGAGTTTTAAAGTTCCCTGGCAGGCTGCTAGGCCAGCAATTTGTCTTCGGCATCTTGCGGCGAGATACCAACCACAACCACCATTTTTTCGGCGGTTGACAGCCCTCCGCAAATTTCAACCTGTTCTCTTTTTACGCTGAGTTTGTCGGAGATAAAATTAACCAGGGTATCGTTGGCAATGCCCCCCACGCTGTTAGAAGTCAAATGAATTTTAAGCGCGTCGCCATGTTTGCCAACCACCTCATTTTTAACGGCTTTAGGCACTACCAGCACGGCAAACGCTGCGCCTTCTTCGGCTTTGGTAATTTTAAATTCTCTGTCACGCATCGCTTTTTCTCCTAAATGTTATAGGGGTGCGTCCCAAATTTTAGGAAATAAGGATACCTTCGGCCGGGAGGATTTGGGGATATCTCCCCGCGCCCTCTTCCGTTCCCAAAATTTGGCACAGACCCCGTTATAGACCCGACAAGAGTCCAATGATAACTTCAATGGCGATGATAGCAACTATCGGGCTTAAATCGATCATACCAACGGTAGTAAATTTTCGCAACGGTTCCAATACCGGGTCGGTGATAGAGTAGAGCGCCCGGATAACCGGATTGTAGGGGTCAATTCTGATACCGGCCATTGGCAGCCACGATAGCAACACCCTGATGATAATAGCCCACACTAACAGTCGCAATAACAAGACGATGAGGAGAATGACACTACCCATTGTTATCTAACCCTCCCAGGTAGCGAGATTTTTTGTATGCAGCCCAGATAGCCCTGGAAAGAACGGTACGAAAGCCGCCTTTTTCTAGCTGGTATAGGGCATCGGCGGTGGTGCCGCCGGGAGAAGTTACCATATTTCGCAGTTCGGCCGGGTGACGCCCACTATCGCGGGCAAAGGCCACCGACCCTTCGATGGTTTGGTAGACAAGTTGTTCGGACACGCGCCGCGAAAAACCCATATGCACCCCGGCGTCAATCATCGCTTCCATAAATAAAAATACGTAGGCCGGCCCCGTGCCAGACAGGGCAGTGGCCATATCCAGATAATCTTCGTGGTCTACAAACAGCTCTTCACCCAGCGCGGCCAGAATAGTTTTGGCCTGCGCCTTTTGGGTGTCGCTCACTTCATCGGTGCAGGTCCACACCGACATCCCTTTGCCCACGCGGGCCGGCGTGTTGGGCATAACCCGCACCACCCGGTAGTGGTGAAATTTGCGGCTGATACTGCCAATTGGCGCCCCGGCGATGATGGACAGGATTAATGAGTCGGCGGGAACATGCCCCCGCAGTTCGGCCCCAACCTCGGCCAGGTTTTGGGGTTTGATGGACAGCACCACAATGTTGCGCTCTTTTACGGCCTCTAAATTGTTTTGGGTGATGTGAACGTGGTAGCGACCGGCTAATTTGTCCAATTGGTCCGGGTAGGGGTCGCTGGCAATGATGTTGGCCGGTTCAACCAATTTTTGTTTGGTTAAACCGGCAATCATGGCGGTGGCCATTGCGCCGCTGCCAATAAAGCAGATTTTTGTTTCTTTTAACATTGTTGGTTTTTTCAACTCCAATAATATTATGCTCGCCGCGCTCCAAAAATTGCCCGCCCCACTCTGATGATGGTAGCCCCCTCTTCGATGGCTACCTCAAAATCATCGGTCATGCCCATCGACAGGTGATGCCAGTTGATTTGCGGCAACTCCTGTTGCAACCTTTGGCTTAATTTAGCCAGACTCTTGAAAACGGACCGAACCTCTTCCGGGTTATCGCAAATAGGGGCAATGGTCATTAACCCCTGGATGACAATTTTTTCGAATTTGGCAATCTGGCCGGCTGTTTTTACAAAGGCAGCCAGTTTCTCCTGGCCGGTTGGCCAGTGATTTAAATCAAAGCCAAATTTTGACTCCTCGCCGGACACGTTACACTGCAACAGCACGTTAACCGGCGGGTGGTTGTCGCGCCGGGCCAGCCGGTTAATACGCTGCGCCAGTTTGAGGCTGTCTACAGAATGAACCAGACTGTACTGCCCCGCTAACACAGCGCCCACCTGCCGGCTTTGCAAATGACCAATAAAGTGCCAGTGAGGCGGTTTGTTGTTTGGGTTGGCCTCTAGCCATTCCCGTAACGCTACTACCTTGTCTAACCCCTCATCCGAGCGATTTTCGCCAAAGTGACGCAGCCCGGCCCCGTAGCCCTCGACCACCGTTTCTATTGGGTGCGTTTTGGTAACGGCCACCAGGGTAATTTCATCAGCCTTGCGCCCGGACCGTTGCGCCGCCTGCCCTATGCGCCGGTTCAGCGCGTCAAGGTTAGCCTTGATGCTGCTCATGCCGGTTCTCTCGCAAGGCCAATAATTACCCCAAAGCGCCCCGTTCGCCCTTTTTCGGCCCGGTGCGAGAAAAATTCATCGGTTCGGCAGGCGGTACAGAGGTTGCTTTGAATAATCTGCTCCACGCCGGCCATGCTCAATTGCCGGCGGTTGGCGGCCCACATGTCAAAACAGGCGTGATGCGGGCGTCCATTGGGCGTAAACAACTTATCTGAATCAACCAGCGAATTGGCCGCAGCCGCCATAACATCTGGCCCAACCTCGTAACAGCAAGGGCCAATAGAAGGACCAATGACGGCCATAATGTTTTTTGGCCGGCAACCCAACCGGGCGGCCATAGCCTGAACCGTTGCGCCGGCCGCATTTTGCATGGTGCCGCGCCAGCCGGCGTGCGTCAACCCGATGGCTTTTTGCGCCGGGTCAAAAAAAATCAGGGGGGTGCAATCGCCAAAACGCATAAACAAAAAAATATCCGGCTCGCCGGTAATCAAGCCATCGGCCTGGCCCATCACCCGCTGTTGATTGGCTTTGGTTACGGTAATTACCTTAGCCCCGTGAACCAGATGGCAAGATACGGTTTGCTCAGGGCTGGCGTTGACCACCTGGCAGGCATACCGGGTGTTTGAGGCAACCGCTTCAAGCTCATCTCCCACCGAGATGCTCAGGTTAAGCGCCCGGAACGGCGCCTGGCTAACCCCTCCCTTGCGGGTAAAAATGGCGTGTTTTAGTTGGGGGTAGGCGTCAAATTTTTTTACCCGGTAGATAGTCAGGCCGCTGGCATCAACCGGGTAAACGCCATGGGTGTGCTGCCGGGTCATCGTGTCCTGATTTTGGAATTTAAGCGCATGCATTGGCCCATTATACCAAACTGGCATACATAACACAATTAAGTTTGCAGACATTTTAGCCTGTCTGGCCCGCGCTATTGCTGTTGATTGCCAGGTTTTGGAAGGACTCGTATAATGGAGCCGTTGGCCCAACCGGTCAAAAACTAACATTAACCCCCCAGGGATTTTTGGCAGCAGGTCAACTCAATGTGACATCTATCCTGACCATTTGTGACAAATGTCACTAACTTTAATCATAATTACTGTCTATAATAATCACCGCTGGAAGTGTCCCTGAAAAGGAGGGATCAATTATGGGGAAAATAATGGGCCTGGCTCCTGTTTGGCTCTGGCTGGTGCTGGCCGGAGGAGCCGGCGCACTATTTGGTTTGGGCGGCTTCACCTTTACCTACGCCGAAGGCTACTCATACTTTTTAGATGACCCCGCCGCCTGCGTCAATTGTCACGTGATGCGCCCGGTGTACGATGGCTGGAATCACGGCAGCCATAAAGCCGTAGCCACCTGCAACGATTGCCATACCCCCCACTATTTTCCCGATAAATATTTAATTAAAGGCATCAATGGCTGGAATCACAGCGTTGCCTTTACCCTGGGTAATTTTCCCGAACCTATCCGCATCACTCCCCTCAACCGGCGAGTCACGCAAGAAGCCTGCCTTTATTGTCATGGCGATTTGGTGGTTGCTATCAGCCACCCCACCGCTGCCAACCCAACCGACTGCCTGACCTGCCACGCCGGTATTGGTCACGGGCGTTAACCTGTCAGATTTTTCAGCAAGCCTTACAAGGAGCGAAAACAATGTCGCAATCTGCTCAATCTCGCTGGTCAACTCGAAATATTATTCTTCTGGTTGCAGTATTCGCCGCCGGAGTAATTATTACCGCCGGTCTGGCCGCGCTGCTGGTTAACATTCAGCAGCGCAAAGCCGAGGCGGTTGAATTTCCCCTTAAAGTGGTGGAAATCGCCGACGATGAGCTGGACCCGGCTCAATGGGGCCTTAACTTTCCCCGCCAATACAACACCTTTACAAACACCCAGGATGATACCATTGAAACGCCCTACGGCGGCTCGGTGGTTTACAGCAAGCTAGAGCGTTACCCGGCTATGGTCCGGTTGTGGGCCGGCTACGCTTTCAGCATTGACCACAACGAGGAGCGAGGCCACTATTATGCCCAAATTGACCAGGCAAACACCCAACGGGTTCAGGTTGTCAGCCAGCCGGGGGCCTGCATCAACTGCCACGCCGCCGAAGCCCCTGGCCTGATTGAAGAAATGGGCTGGGAAGCCTTCAACCGCACCCCCTACAATGACCTCAAAGACAAGCTGCACCTCGGCAGCTCATGCGCCGATTGTCACGACCCCCAAACCATGGAACTGCGCCTGACCCGCCCCGCCCTGATTAACGCCCTGACCGAGCGAGGCATTGATGTTAACAACCTCTCCCGCCAGGAAATGCGCACCTATGTTTGCGCTCAATGCCACGTGGAATATTACTTCAAAGGCGACGACAAACTGCTGACCTTCCCCTGGAGCCAGGGCCTTGGGCTTGAAAATATTGAGGTCCATTACGACGCATACGAGTTCAAAGACTGGACTCACAAAGAGACCAATGCTCCCATGATTAAAATTCAGCACCCCGAATATGAATTGTGGAGCACCGGCCTGCACGCCCAAAGCGGCGTGGCCTGCGCCGACTGCCATATGCCTTACGTTCGGGATGGCGCGGTCAAGGTGTCGGACCACTGGCTGCGCAGCCCCCTGACCAACGTGAACCAGGCCTGCCAAACCTGCCACCGCCAAAGCGAGGAAACGCTGAAGAACCGAATTTTGACCATTCAGAATCGCACGGCAGAATTGCTGCGCCTGAGCGAAGAAGCCCTGGTTGAAGCCATCGACGCTATTGTGGCCGCCCAGCAAGCCGGGGCCACCGACGACCAACTGGCCGAAGCCCGCCAACTTCACCGCCGCGCCTCTATGCGCTGGGATTTTGTCTCCTCAGAAAACAGCACCGGCTTCCACAGCCCCCAAGAAGCCGCCCGCATTCTGGCCCAGGCCATAGATTTTGCCCGGCAGGCTCAACTGGAGGCCGAGCGGTTGACCCTCGGCCAGGCCCTTGCCCCGGAAAATGCCAACCCGCATCTTGTTGAGGCCCTGCCCAGGGCCGACTGAGCCGGCGGCAGCCGCGCTGTTAACCAATAGTTGTTTCAACCGCAGGGGTCTTTAAAATCCCTGCGGTTTTATTTTATTGCCGCCGCCACCAAATCGCCCATTGCCTGTGTGCCAATCGCGCTCTCGCCCGGCCCGGCCAAATCCGGGGTGCGATGCCCGGCGGCCAGCGCCGAGTCAACAGCGGCTTCCACGGCGTCGGCTTCGGCGGTCAGGCCAAAGGTGGTGCGTAGCATCATGGCCGCGCTGAGAATGGTCGCCAGCGGGTTGGCAATGCCCTGCCCGGCAATATCGGGCGCGGAGCCGTGAATAGGTTCGTATAGCCCAAATTTGCCTTCATTTACCGAGGCCGAAGGCAGCATGCCCATTGAACCGGCCAGCATGCTGGCTTCGTCGCTCAGAATGTCGCCAAACATATTTTCGGTGGCAATCACGTCAAAATCGCCGGGCCGGCGAATCAGGTGCATCGAGCAGGCGTCAACCAGAATATCCTCAAATTCCACGTCGGGGTATTCGGCGGCCACTTCGTGGGCCACTTCGCGCCACAGCCGGCTGGAGGCCAGCACGTTGGCCTTGTCTACCGAGGTAACTTTTTTTCGACGCTGCCGGGCCAGGTCAAACGCGACCCGCATCAGCCGGCCAATTTCGGCCTCGGTGTAGTACATGGTATCAACGGCGGCGCGGCCCTGGGCGTTATCCTGCCGGCCCTGGGGCTGGCCAAAGTACAGCCCGCCCGTCAGCTCGCGGATAATCACCAGATCGACTTTTTCTACTACCTCTCGTTTCAGGGTTGAGGCGTTGGCCAGGGCCGGATACACCTTTACGGGCCTGATGTTGGCAAACAGCCCCAACTCTTTGCGCAGCTTGAGCAGCCCCTGTTCCGGGCGCACCGGCGCTTTGGGGTCGCTCCACTTGGGGCCGCCAACCGCGCCCAGCAAGACCGCATCGCTGTTGCGGCAGGCGGCCAGGGTGTCATCGGGCAGGGAGTTGCCGGTCTGGTCAATGGCAATGCCGCCGGCCAGGGCTTCGGTAAATTCAAAGGTGTGTCTAAACTTTTGCCCCACGGTCTTGAGCACTTTAACCGCCTCGGCCACTACTTCGGGGCCAATGCCATCACCGGGGAGGAGGGTAATTTTTGCTTGCATAGTTCATCCTTTATCTGGCTTTAAATATAATCGAGGCTTTAACCGGCAGCTAAAGCCTCGACCTGATGTTTAACCTGGGCAGGATTTCTGCTCAAGAGTCTGCCTTTAAACCGGCAACTGTTCCGAGGGTGGTTTTGATTAAATCTTGCGGCGTAATGGCAAACACGGCGTTGGGCGTGCCGGCGGCGGCCCAGATAACCTCAAACTGCAAAAAATCCTCGTCAATGTAGGTGGGCAGTTGGGTTTTGTGACCAAACGGCGGCACCCCGCCGATGGCAAAGCCGGTAGCCTGGCGAGTGGCGTCGGCATCGGCGCGTTTGATTTTTTTGCGGCCAACGCCGCACAGCGCCGCCAGTTTTTTCTCGTCCAGCCGGTTCTCGCCACTAACCAGGGCCATGGTAGGTTGTCCATCAACCACAAACAGCAGCGATTTGACAATTTGAGCCACGGCGCAGCCAACAGCATTGGCCGCATCCTGAGCGGTGCGGGTGCTGGCTTCAAACTCTTTGATGGTGATATTGAGGCCGAGCGCCTGGCCGGCCTCGGCTACTTTTTGGGCGGTAGGGTGCATTGGATATCTTTTGAAAGAATTGCTAAAAATTGAGCAGGGGAGCAGCCCTTCAACACGCTTCGCGTCAGGAAGCAGGACAGAGGGGCAGGGGAGAGATTTCACCTTTGCCCCTCTGCTCCCTCGCCTGATTTACCTGCCTTTGCCGTTGAGCAGGGCGTATTCAACCCCATCCAGCAGCGCCCGCCAACTGGCTTCGATGATGTTGGTGTGGGCGCCCACGGTGGTCCAGTTATGCAGCGTGCCCTCTTCGTGAAAGTCGATGAGCACGCGGGTGGTAGCGGCGGTACCGGAGTCGCTATCTAAAATACGCACTTTGTAGTCGGTCAGGTGGATGTTTTTCAACTGCGGGTAATGTTTATTAAGCGCGCTCCGCAGCGCCCGGTTGAGCGCGTTGACCGGGCCATTGCCTTCGGCCACGGTGTGGCGGATTTCATTGTCAACTTTTACTTTTACGGTGGCCTCGGTAAAGAGGCCGCGTCTCTCTCGATTTTCGGTAATTACCATAAAGTCAATCACTTCAAAGGGCGGCCTGTAATTTTCGCTAACCCGGCGCAATCTTATATCTACCGAGGCTTCGGCGCCTTCAAAGGTGTAGCCCTGGTTTTCCAGTTCTTTTATTTGTTGTAGTACTTTTTGGGCGTCTTCGCGGTCGGCATCCAGGCCAAATTCGGCGGCTTTGTATAAAATGTTGCCGCGCCCCGATAATTCTGAAACCACCGCTCGCTTTTGGTTGCCCACCAGGGTGGGGTCCATATGCTGGTAGCTCTCTTCGACTTTTAAAATGGCCGCCACGTGAATACCGCCTTTGTGAGCAAAGGCGCTGTGGCCGACAAAGGCTTGCCGGGTGTTGGGCGTCAAATTGGCCAGTTCATCCACATAGCGAGAGAGGGCGGTCAGCCTGGTTAATTGCTCATCGCTAACGCAGCAGTAGCCCATTTTTAGTTGCAAATCGGGGATAACGCTGATGATGTTGGCGTTGCCCACGCGCTCGCCATAGCCGTTGATGGTTCCCTGCACGTGGGTGGCCCCCCCCCGAATTCCGGCCAGGCTGTTGGCCACGCCCAGTTCGCAATCGTTGTGGGCGTGAATACCAATTTGCGTGCCTTCAAATTGGCCGGCAATTCTTTTGGTGATTTCTTCAATTTCCCAGGGGGTTGAGCCGCCATTGGTATCGCACAGCACCAGGCAATCGGCGCCGCCCATGGCGGCGGCTTTTAGAGTCAGCAGGGCATAATCGGGGTTGGCTTTGTAGCCGTCAAAAAAGTGTTCGGCATCGTACACAACTTCTTTGCCGCGTTGTTTGAAGTAGGCTACGCTTTCCTGAATCATATTCAGGTTTTCTTCCTGGTCGGTTTCCAGCACATGGTGAACGTGCAGGTCCCAACTTTTGCCCACCAGCGTCACCACGGGCGTGCCGGCTTCAACCAGCGCTTTAATATTGCCATCTTCCTCGCAGGTAGTGTTTTTGTAGCGGGTGCTGCCAAAAGCGGCAATTTTGGCGTGTTTCAGGTTGAGTTCTTTTTGACGCGCAAAAAACTCGGCATCTTTGGGGTTTGAGCCGGGCCAACCGCCTTCAATATAATGGACGCCAAATTCATCGAGCTTTTGGGCAATTTTCAGCTTGTCGTTGCACGATAGCGAAACGCCCTCGCCCTGGGTGCCGTCGCGCAGGGTAGTGTCGTATAAAAATATTTGCGTACTCATTGGAAATTTTCTCCTAAGGTTTATTGAGATAATAGAGCCTTTAGATGCTGTTGAATTTAGGGGGTGAGGATTAATAGAGTTTTTGACTCATCAAACGCTCAAACTCCTAAACTCTATCCACTCAATCATTTCCAATGCGCCGGGCGACAGCCTGAACTACAGCTATCGCCCGATTGTCACCTGCTTCGTCCTTTAATTGATTAAACATAACGCTCCCAATTTAGTTTAGGGTAATTTGTGGCAACCGGTTTCACATAGAAACAGGCAGAGCACAATTCTATCGTATTGCGCTAATCCGCGCAAAACCGTTGATTTCTACTGAATGAATGCAGCGGGCGGCAGCCTAAATCAGACTGTCGCCCGATAAACATCGTTGTTATCGTTTGTGCCGGTTGCGGCTAAAAATCAGGCCACGGTAATTTCTTTAGAAAGGTAGACATTCTGAATGTGGTTGAGCAATTTTACGCCTTCGGCCATTGGACGCTGAAAGGCTTTGCGGCCAGAAATTAGCCCCATGCCGCCGCCGCGTTTGTTGACCACGGCCGTAAAAACGGCTTCGGCAAAATCGTTTTTGCCCGATGCGCCGCCGGAGTTAATTAAGCCCACGCGCCCCATGTAGTTGTTGGTTACTTGCCAGCGCACCAGGTCGATGGGGTGGTCGGTAATCAGTTCTTCGTACATTTTGGGGTGAGATTTACCAAAGCCAATGGCCTTGAAACCGCCGTTTTTGGTGGGCAGCTTTTGTTTGATAATGTCTGCCTGAAGCGTAGCGCCCAGGTGGTTGCCCTGGGCGGAGGTGTCGGCGGCATCGTGGTAGTCAACCCCATCTTTTTTGAAGGCGCTGTTGCGCAGATAGCACCACAACACCGTAGCCAGGCCCAGCTCGTGGGCGTAAGAGAAGGCCTCGCTGACTTCTTGAATCTGGCGGCCTGACTCCTCGGAGCCAAAGTAGATAGTTGCGCCAACGGCTACCGCGCCCATATCCCAGGCCTGTTTCATATTGCCAAACATAATTTGGTCGTATTTTTGGGGGTAGGTCATCAACTCGTTGTGGTTGAACTTAACCAAAAACGGGATTTTGTGAGCATATTTGCGCGCCACCGACCCCAGCACCCCAAAGGTAGAGGCCACCGCATTGCAGCCGCCCTCGATGGCCAGTTTGACAATGTTTTCGGGGTCAAAATATTCCGGGTTGGGCGCAAAACTGGCCCCGCCGGTGTGTTCAACGCCCTGGTCAACCGGCAAAATAGAAAGATAGCCGGTGCCTGCCAGCCGGCCATGGTCATATAGCGATTGGATGCTGCGCAATACCTGCGGGTTGCGGTCTGATTGCTGCCAAACCCGGTCAATAAAATCGGGGCCGGGTACGTGCAGGTTTTCTTTGGGAATGCCTTTGCAAACGTGGCCTAACAGGTAATCGGCCTTATCGCCAAGCAATTCAATAATTTTGTCCGACATCATTTTTGTCCTTTCCGCTCAAACGGCTTATACAATTGAAAAGAGTGCCTTAAGTTTATATTAAATCTTTTGTTAACGCCGCAATAGTGCAAGATGTCACCTGTGCGGCTGCAATATGTCATTTATTAGTCAGGCTGTAGCCAGCGTGTTCACCCGGTCCGAATGTTGCTGTTCGTAGGTTATCACGGCATCGGCGTGGCTTTGCAGGTAGCCAAGCTGGTCAATGCCCTGCAAAATACAGGTCTTGCTAAAGTTGTCGATAGGAAAGTTTACTTTGCGGCCATCGGGCAGTTCAACCGTTTGACTTGCCAAATCAATGGTAATTTGGGTGTTTGGCTCTTCTTCAAGCAGGCTGAGTAGCTGATAGTGGGTCTCTTTATCTACCACCACGGGCAGCAGCCCCAGCTTGAGCGAGTTGTTGCGAAAGATGTCGGCAAAGCTGGTGCTGATAACGGCGCGAAAACCGTAGCCCATAATGGCCCAGGGCGCGTGCTCGCGGCTGGAGCCGCAGCCAAAGTTGTCGCCGGCCACCAGAATTTTGGCCTGTTTGCCTTGCCCGGTGTTGAGGATAAAATCCTCTTTGGGCGAGCCGTCGGCGTTGTAGCGCCAGTCAAAAAACAAATTATCGCCCAGCCCGTTTTTGTCGGTTACTTTTAGAAAGCGGGCCGGGATAATCTGGTCGGTATCAACATTTTCGGTGGGTATGGCCACCATTTTGGCGGTAAGGCTGGTAAATTTTTCCATTTTTGAATATTTGTTCCTTGTTTGGGTTTAAATCTTGGCAATAGTGTCGCCAACTTTAATGGTTCCGGCCCGGATTATCTGGGCGTAAACGCCCCGCAGGCGCAGTTGCCGGCCCTCTTTAGAGTTGATAAATTTGGCCGCATCTGCGCCAAAGCGGTCAACAAATTTGCTGCAACCCGTATGCGGAACCTCGGTTATCTCCAAAACAACCGACCCCACGGCCAGGCGTTGGCCGGGCCGCAAATTTTCTTCGCTTAAATCCAGGTCAACATACAAATTGTCTCCCGCCAGCGGCCAGCGTTCTTTGCTTTGGGCTACCAGGGCAATGGTTCGGGCGTTCATGAGCGTCACTTGCGTTTTGGGGTTAGCGCTGCCATCGGGAAAAGATAGCGACGTGCGCCGCGTTGGCCAATTATCGCCGTGCAGGCCCAGTTCCGGGCTAAGTTCACATTGTTGCAGGCTAACCCGTTCGTCGTTTTGGGGGCGAATGACAATACACTCCACCGCCCCTTTATCTTTTGGCGATTGCTTGATTTGGGCCAACCCTGCTTCTAACGCGGCCTGGTTTAGATGTAATGTGTTCATCCCAACATTTTCCTCACATCGGTAATTTCGCCGGTAATGGCCGTGGCGGCGGCGGTTAGGGGGCTGGCCAAAAAGGTGCGCCCGCCTTTGCCCTGGCGACCCTCAAAGTTGCGGTTGCTGGTGCTAACGGCGTACTGGCCCGGCGCTAACTGATCGCCATTCATGGCAATGCACATCGAGCAACCGGCTTCGCGCCAGTCGGCCCCGGCCTCTTTAAAGATTTTGTCCAGCCCTTCGGCTTCGGCCTGAATTTTTACTTGCTGGCTGCCGGGCACAACCATCATCTGCACGTTGCCGGCCACTTTGCGGCCTTTTATCAGGCTGGCGGCCAGCCGCAGGTCGCTAATACGGGAATTGGTGCAGCTACCCAAAAAGACCACGTCTACCTTTTGCCCCAACAGCGATTGGCCGGGGCGCAGATCCATGTATTGCAGCGCCTTTTCCAGGGTTTGGCGCTCGCTTACATCTTTAATGCTGGCCGGGTCGGGCACGCGGTCGGTAATTTTCATGCCCATGCCGGGGTTGGTGCCGTAGGTAATCATTGGCTCCAGCGTGTTGGCGTCGATGACGATTTCTTTGTCAAACGTTGCGCCGTTGTCGGTGGGCAGGCTGCGCCATTTTTTAACCGCCGCCTCCCAATTAGCGCCCTTGGGCGCGTGGGGCCGCCCGGCAATGTACTCGATGGTGGTATCATCGGGGGCAATCATGCCGGCCCGCGCGCCGCCTTCTATCGACATGTTGCAAATGGTCATCCGCTCTTCCATCGACAGGCCGCGAATGGCGCTGCCCATATACTCAAATACGTGGCCGGTGCCGCCGCCAATACCAATGCGGGAGATGAGGTTGAGGATAATGTCTTTGGCCGACACCCCGTTGGGCAGGCTGCCTTCAACCCGCACGGCGCAGGTTTTGGGCTTTACTTGCAGCAGGCATTGGGTAGCCAGCACGTGCTCAATCTCGCTGGTGCCAATGCCAAAGGCCAGCGCGCCAAAGGCGCCGTGGGTGCTGGTGTGGCTGTCGCCGCAGACAATGGTCATGCCGGGTTGGGTCAACCCCAGTTCCGGGCCAATCACATGCACAATGCCTCGATTGGGGCTTTCTAACCCGTGCAGAGGAATGCCAAAATCCTGACAATTCTTTTCAAGCTGGCTAATCTGGTTTAACACCATCATATCAGCAATGGGAATTTCGGGGGGGGTGGTAGGGATGCCGTGATCCATGGTCGCTACGGTTTTATCGGGGCGACGCACTTTTAACCCCTTTTGGCGCAAACCGGTAAAAGCTTGCGGCGAGGTAACTTCGTGAATCAGATGCAGGTCAATATAAAGCACGGTTGGGTTGTTTGGTTCCTGCGCAACTACGTGCTCGTCCCAAATTTTTTCAAAAAGCGTTTTGGGGTGTCCATTGGTTGACATTTTATTGCGGTACCTCTGATGATTAATTTGGGTGGGCCAGTAAAGTGTGAAACATTATTGCGTGTCAACAAATTAGTTTAGCACAATCCGGGATGGCAGACAAACAGCGTGGAGCAGAGGTTGCTTTAGCGCCGGTTGGTGGAGCGAACGTTGGCCAGCGCCTGGTCCAATGGGTCGCCATTGTGGACCACATAGTGGGGTACGTGGCTGGCGGTCAGTTCTATCTCAACCTCCAGGGCGTTGTAGAGCGCGCCAAAACTGTGCGGGTCCAGCACCACGGCCGTTACCTTAACGCCGCGATTGGCCAGATTTCGGCTGGCGGCAATCCAGTCTATATCTACCGAGGGTGTGACCACAATCACGGTAGTATTGCGGCTAATGCTCATCATCTCGGCGGCCAGCACCTCGGCCAGGGGAATGGTGCCGTGGGCCTGGGTTACGGCCAGCATCTCGTAGATGCGGGTCAGTTGGCGTTCGCCCCGGTCGCTTTGGGCAATCTCTCGGTGGTAAGCGTTGGCGTAGGTAATTAACCCTACGTTACGGTTTTGGTTGAGAAAGTGCTTGCTCAACGAGGCGGCGGCGGCGATGCCGTATTCTTCGGTGCTGGGGGCCAGTTCAAACTTGGGCATCTGCTCCCAGTGAACTTCTGGCAGGGTTGGCAGCGGAATTTCATCGTAGCTGGGGCCAACCTGAACGCGCCGCTCCATATCTAAAAGAATCCAGATATCGGCCACAGGGTCCAGTTCAAATTCTTTGACCATCATCCGGCCCGTGCGGGCGGTGCTGGGCCAATGGATGCGGTTAAAGCTGTCGCCAAACACATAATCGCGCACGCCCGATACGTTGGTGGTTACATAGTGGGTGCGGCGGCGCAGGGCTTCGCCGCCAATCTGCTCGCCAACAGGGGGTTGAAAGTTGGGCAAATCTACGGCCATGGGGTACACCACCACACTGGTGGTGAAATTTATAGGGAGTTCTTTTTTTAAGGGAAACAGGCCAAAGGGGTCGCTGCTAAACAGCGTAACCGGCCCAAGGGTAAAGCGCCCCCGCCGAAAGCAGGGGGTGCGGACGTGCCAGCTTTGCTGGTTTTTGCCTTTGAGGTTAGAAACCACCCGGCTGGCCCGGTGCAGCGGCAGGTCGGAGTCGTCTTTTAATTCAATCCACAGTTTGGGCAGGGGGCCGGTGTTTTGCAAAATCAGCCGCTCTTCAACAAAGCCGCCCACCTGCACGTGGTTGGTTCGGGTTTGGCGCGTTACCCGCACCCAGTGCAGGTTGAGCCAGGCCCACAGAAATGATAATATCAAAATTGCGCCAAACAGGTAGGTGAGGTTAAAAAAAATGGGGTGGCCTATAGCCAGCGCTCCGGCCATAGAAATAACAAGAATGAGGATGAGGACCCAGCTTTTTTCAAGAGTGCGCAACATATCCCCCTATCGCTGCCCAACGCGCGCGCCGGGCACCTGCACCGAGGAGAGAATATCATTAATCACTTCTTTGGGGTCTACGTTTTTAATGCGGGCGGCCGGGCTGATGATAAGCCGGTGGGCCAGGGTTGGGCGGGCCAGATATTTGACATCATCGGGGATGATGTAGTCTCGGTCTCTAATGGCGGCCAGAGCCTGGCTGGTGCGGTACAGCGCCAGGCTGCCGCGCGGGCTAACCCCCAGGTAAACATCGGGGTGGTTGCGGGTGGCGGTAGACAGGTTAACGATGTACTCTTTAATTAAATTGTCGGCGTAAACCTGTTTTACGGCTTCCTGGGCCTCTAGCAGTTCATCCTGGCTGACAACCTGCTCCAGGGTGGTAATGGGGTGAGCAAACTGTTGCGCCCCCAAAATAGAAATTTCGCTCTGTTTATCGGGGTAGCCAATGTGAATACGCAGCATAAAGCGGTCAAGCTGGGCTTCGGGCAGGGGAAAGGTGCCTTCATACTCGATGGGGTTTTGGGTGGCCAGCACCAGAAAGGGTTTTTCCATGGGGTAGGTTTGGCCGTCAACCGTAACCTGCCGCTCTTCCATAGCTTCTAACAGCGAGCTTTGGGTTTTGGGCGTGGCCCGGTTAATCTCGTCGGCCAGCACAATTTGGGCAAAAACCGGGCCGGGCCGAAATTCAAACTCGTGGGTTTTTTGGTTAAAGACCGACACCCCGGTAACGTCGCTGGGCAGCATATCGGGCGTAAATTGAATGCGCCTGAAGGTGCAGCCAATAGAGCGAGCCACGGCGCGGGCCAGAATGGTTTTGCCGGTTCCGGGCACGTCTTCAATCAGAATATGTCCCTGGCACAGCAAGGCCAGCAGGGTTTGCTCTACCACATTATGCTTGCCAATGATAACTTTTTCAACGTTGTTGATAACCCGTTGAGCGATATTTTTGACAACGTCCATAGTTTTGGGGGGACTCCTTGTTGGGGATGGTTTGGCAATTATACCAGCTTTAAGCCAAATGATAAACAAAAAAAATGAAGAATAGCTTAACCCGGTTCATTTTATCACAGTTGCGCCTGCGCTGCGAGTCGAGCAGGAGAGGGAAATATGAAAAGTAGAGGCAAACAGGTTGCCCCTACTTTTTGGCAAAAGCAAATTGTTTAATAAGCAAGCTGGCCGGTTGGGTCGGGCCGCCAGGAGTGGAGGACTTTCATGTAGTTGGCCCGTTCAAAAGCGGCCGGCTCGGCTACGCGCAAGTGGCTCATGCTGCCCTGCATCTGCGCTACAGACTCGTACTCGTGCTCTTCCATCCAGTCGGTCATGTTTTGCAAAATTTCGGTCAGGCGGTCGATGCCGTGTTTCAGCAGTTCCGAGGCCAGCATGGTTACTTTGGCCCCGGCCATTAATCCTTTCAGCACGTCATAATGGGTATGGACGCCGCTGGTAATGGCAAAATCAACCGGAACCTTGCCATACAAAATAGCTACCCAGCGCAGCGGTAGCCGCAACTCATGCGAGCTGCTTAAAACCAGATGCGGGGTCACTTCCAGGTTTTCCAAATCAAAATCGGGCTGGTAAAAGCGGTTAAACAATACCAGCGCGTCGGCCCCGGTTTGGGCCAACTGGTAAGCCATATTGGCCGTGGCGCTAAAATAGGGGCTAAGCTTAACCGCCACCGGAATAGTGACGCTGTTTTTGACATCCTGCACCACATCCAGATACATTTGTTCAACTTCAGCGCCGGGCATACCAATATCGGTGGGAATGTAGTAGATGTTCAATTCCAGGCCATCGGCGCCGGCTTCCTGAATTCGCTTGGCGTATTCAATCCAGCCGCCGGTAGAAACGCCGTTCAGGCTGCCGATGATGGGGATGTCCACCGTCATTTTAGCCCGGTTAATCAGGTTCAGGTAGCGTTCCGGGCCAACGTGGTAATGTTCCATATCGGGAAAGTAATCCAGCGCCTCGGCAAAGCTATCAACACCGTAGCTCAGGTAATGGTCTAACGATTGGCTCTGCCAGCTAATCTGCTCCTCAAAGAGCGAGTACATGACAATGGCGGCTGCGCCCGCTTCCTCCAGCCGGTAGATATTATCCAGACTTTCTGACAGTGGCGAGGCCGAAGCCACGAGCGGATTTTTTAAAGTCATGCCCATGTAGGTGGTGGTCAGGTCCATAGTTTGTTCTCCTTAAGAACCATAAAAAAACGGGGTCATTTTGCCGGGAGATTGGAGATAGATGCCCAATCCCTAAATCTCCCGCTTGCGCAGGTTTTTTTTGCATACCCTTTACTCGAACTTCTATTCAGAGGTAAAATCCTCTTCTTCCTTGGCCATCCATTCGTAGTGGTGCCAGCGTCGTTTAACAATTTCTTTGGCCTGTTGCAAAAGTTGCTCGGCTGCTTCGGGGTCAATTTGCTTTAGAATACGGTAGCGATTTTCATTGTAGAAGTAGTCGCCCAGCGGGGTGGTGGGTTGTTTAGAGTCAAGCTGCAACGGATTTTTGCCCTCTTCAATCAGGGCCGGGTTATAACGGTACAGCAGCCAGTGGCCCGACGTAGCCGCCAATTTTTGCTGCTCCAGCCCCTTGGCCATATCGTAGCCGTGGGCAATGCAGTGGCTGTAGGCAATAATCAGCGAGGGGCCGTCGTAGGCTTCGGCCTCTAAAAAGGTTCTGACGGTATGGGCGTCGTTGGCGCCCATGGCTATCTGGGCTACATAGATATGCCCGTAGCTGATGGCCAGCAGGCCCAAATCTTTTTTGGGGACACGTTTGCCGGCGGCGGCAAACTTGGCCACTGCCCCCAGCCCGGTGGCTTTAGAAGCCTGCCCCCCGGTGTTTGAGTAGACTTCGGTGTTGAGCACCAGCACATTCACGTTGCGGCCACTGGCCAATACGTGGTCCAGGCCGCCAAAACCAATGTCGTAGGCCCAGCCATCGCCGCCCACAATCCAGATGCTCTTTTTAACCAGAATATCGGCGATACTGAGCAGGTTTTGGGCAGCCGGGTCTTTAATTTTGGCCAGTTGCTTTTTCAACTGTTCAACCCGCGCCCGCTGCGCCTCGATGCCGGCCTCGTTCGACTGGTCGGCATTAAGCAGTTCCTGAGCCAGTTCCACGCCAATGGCCTCTTGCAATTGAACCACCAATTCGCGGGCATATTCTGTCTGTTTGTCAATGGTCAGGCGCATCCCCAGCCCAAATTCGGCGTTATCCTCAAACAACGAGTTGCTCCAGGCCGGGCCACGCCCCTGCTTGTTGTGCGTCCAGGGGGTAGTGGGCAGGTTGCCGCCATAAATGCTGGAGCAGCCGGTGGCGTTGGCAATAATGGTGCGGTCGCCAAAAAGCTGGCTCATCAGCTTGAGATAGGGGGTTTCACCACAGCCGGCGCAGGCCCCAGAAAACTCAAACAGCGGCTCCAGAAGTTGCACATTTTTAACGTTGGTAAAGCTGAGACCATCGTGGCGCGGCGTTTCCGGCAGCGTTAAAAAGAACTCCCAATTCTCCCGTTCCTGGTCGCGCAGCGGCAGTTGTGGTTCCATATTGATGGCTTTGCGCCCGGTGTAGCTTTTGTTTTTTACCGGGCATACCTCTACGCACAGCCGGCAGCCGGTGCAATCTTCTACCGCCACTTGCAGCGAGTAGTGCTGCCCCTTTAGCTCTTTCCAGCGCGCTTCGGTAGATTTGAAGGTGGGCGGCGCGCCGGCCAGGGCGCTTTCATCGTACACTTTGGAGCGGATGACGGCGTGCGGGCAAACCAGCACGCATTTGCCGCATTGAATACAGATGTCGGGGTCCCACACCGGCACTTCCAGGGCAATGTTGCGTTTTTCCCATTGGGTAGTGCCGCTGGGGTAAGTGCCATCTATTGGCAGGGCGCTTACGGGCAGTAGGTCGCCTGTGCCGGCAATCATTTTGGCGGTAACATTTTGCACAAACTCCGGCGCTGGCGGCGGCACTACCGGCGGCAGTTGGAGGGTGCTTGTAACTTTGCCCGGAACCTGCACCTGGTGCAGGTGGGCCAGGGTTGCGTCAACCGCGGCAAAGTTCTTTTGCACCACGGCCTCGCCGCGCTTGCCATAGGTTTTTTGAATGGCCTCTTTGATTTTGGCAATGGCTTCGTCTCTGGGCAGCACGTTGCTGATGGCAAAGAAACAGGTTTGCATAATGGTGTTGATACGCACGCCCAGCCCCATTTCTCGGGCTACTTCATAAGCGTCGATAACGTAAAATTTTAGCTTTTTGTTGACAATGATTTGCTGCACCGTTTGCGGTAACCTGTCCCATACTTCATCGGGGCCATAGGTGCTGTTGAGCAAAAAAGTTGCGCCTTCAATGGCCGCGTCCAGCACGTTAAATCGCTCTAAAAAGCCAAACTGGTGGACGGCCACAAAGTTGGCCCGATTGATTAAATAAGTGCTGTGGATGGGCCGTGGCCCAAACCGCAGGTGCGAGATGGTGCGCGCTCCGGCCTTTTTAGAATCGTACACAAAATATCCCTGGGCAAAGAAGGGGGTCTCTTCGCCAATAATTTTGATGGAGTTTTTGTTGGCGCTAACGGTTCCATCGGAGCCAAGGCCCCAAAAAACGGCCCGCACCACGTTGGGCGGCTCAATATCAAAGTTGGGGTCGTAATCCAGGTTGGTATGGGTGATGTCGTCAATAATGCCCACGGTAAAGTGGTTTTTGGGCTGGCTTTTGCCCAGTTCATCAAAAACGCCCTTTATCATGGCCGGGTTAAATTCTTTGGATGAGAGGCCATAGCGCCCGCCGACAATTCGCGGCATTTTGGCAAAGGTGGCCTCGCCGTTAGCCACGCCCTCGCTGATGGCGGTGACAACATCAAGATAAAGCGGCTCGCCGGTGCTGCCCGGTTCTTTGGTGCGGTCTAACACGGCAATGGCTTTGGTAGTGGTTGGCAGGGCTGCCAGAAAATGGGTAACGGAGAAGGGGCGATAGAGCCGCACCTTCACCAGCCCCACCTTTTCTCCCTGTTCAACCAGGTAGTTGACTGTTTCCTCGGTGGTTTCGCAGCCGGAACCCATCAACACCATCACCCGCTCGGCATCGGGCGCGCCCACGTAATCAAACAGGTGGTATTGCCGGCCTGTCAGCTCGGCAAATTTGTCCATGGCATTTTGCACCACGGCCGGGGTGGCCATGTAGTAAGGGTTTACGGTTTCGCGGGCTTGAAAGAAAACATCGGGGTTTTGGGCCGTGCCGCGAATTACCGGCCTGTCGGGCGAAAGGCTGCGGGCGCGGTGCGCTCGTACCAGGGTGTCGTCAATCATGGCCCGAATATCTTCGTCTGACAGCTTTTCAACCTTCATCACTTCATGCGAGGTGCGGAAGCCGTCGAACACGTGCAAAAACGGCACGCGGGCCTCCAGCGTGCTGGCCTGGGCAATCAGGGCAAAATCCATCACCTCTTGCACCGAGTTGGAAAAGAGCATGCCCCAACCGGTGGCACGGGCGGCCATCACATCGCTGTGGTCGCCAAAAATAGAGAGCGCCTGCGCCGCCAGCGAACGGGCGGCAATGTGAAAAACGGTGCTGGTCAGTTCGCCGGCAATTTTATACATATTAGGAATCATCAGCAGCAAGCCCTGGCTGGCGGTAAAGGTGGTGGTTAGCGAACCGCTTTGCAGCGCGCCGTGAACCGCGCCGGCGGCGCCGCCTTCGCTCTGCATTTCTATGACCAGCGGCACGGTTCCCCAAATATTTTTATAGCCGTAGGCGCTCCACTCATCGGCAAATTCACCCATCGCAGAAGAAGGGGTGATGGGGTAAATTGCAATCACTTCGTTGGTTTTGTGAGCAACATAGGCCGCGGCCTCGTTGCCGTCAATTGTTACCTGTTGACGCGTCATTACTTGGCTCCTCAGTATATAGTTACTTGATTTGCTATCGCAATACAATCTGGACCACGTTCTAAGAAACGCGGCGCGTAAGGCGTGAAACGTGAATTTTCACCCGTGCCGGGCGCGGCCGGTACAGGTGGTTGATTGGAGACCGGGAACTGGCTGTCTGGGCTACATTTATAGCTGGTTCCCATTACCCAGCGCCCGAACCAGCAAAATGGGCCGGTCTATCCGGTGCAATACACCGGCGGCAATGCTGCCGTAAAATACACGGGCCAGACCTGTGCGGCCATGGCTGGCCATAGCAATTAAATCCACATCAAGTTCGGCGGCGGTTTTAATGATCATTTCCACAACCGGCCCTTCAGCCATTTGCGTTTGGGCCTTGATGCCCTTCTCTCTAAATTCGCCCTGCCGGGCAGCCAGATAAGTTTTAACATCGTTGACTCGCCGCTCATAACTTTGCGGGTCTATGGTGGTGTAAAGGGGTTCCGGGGCCAGCACAATGGGTTCCGGCTCCAGCACTTCCAGAAAAATAACTTCGGAATTGTAGCGATGAGCAAGTTCCTCTACGTGGGGTAAAATCGATTCGGCCCGCTTTGAGCCATCCAGAGGCACCAGAATTTTTGAGTACATAACAGCCCCTCCTACCTAAATATAAAGCGTGACCGTTTAGAGAGATGCTCCCCACGTATCACGCATCAACCTTGCCGCCATTAAACAAGAAAATTCAAAAGCATTTAAGAATTCAATCATTTGAAGGCTGCGCCAGCATTTCTATTAGTTGCAGGCGGGTCGAAATAATCCGCTCGGTCATATCGATTCCGGCCCGCCTGACCAGGGCATACTCCAACTCATGGTCCGACCGCCACGCAGCCCGTATTCTTTCGGCGTCAAAAACCAACAGGCGGGTGGGTTCTGTGGTGCGGGTCCAGGCCATTTTGCGCTCGGTTGGAAACAGCGACGACCAGCCAAAAAATTGGCCCGGCCCCAACTTGTTCATGGCTACCAACCCCTGGCCGGGTACATTTGTTTCAATAACTACCTGCCCTTGCTCAATCAGGTAAATGGCTCTGCCGGTGCTGCCTTTTTGGTAAATAATTTCATTGGCCGGCAATTCCAGTTCCTGAGCCATAGCTGCCAGTTTTTTAAGATGCTTGTTATCCATATCCGCCGTTAGCGAGGCGGTTCTGAGCAGCGTCAGCGCTTTTAATTCAACCGTTGTTGTCATCATTGGCCTCCATTTTATCAGGCGCTACTAAAGTAATCTGCTCAAAGCGGGCAATAACCCTGGCGCCTGTTCGCCTCCAAAATCAAAAAATCTGGACGCGCCAGGCCACCATTTCTATTTCTAAAATAACATAGCCGGCCCTGTTGTAGTAGTGTCATCTGTCTTTGTTATGTATGACATTTATCATAAAAATTTCAACACGCAATGATTGTAAAAAAAAAGCCGCAAATATTATGACATATGTCAGCAAGAAAAATGACATGTGCCACTACTGGTTGTGGCCCATTTGTGCTATACAGGGAACAGCCGGTAAAGTTTATCGGCACAATGTATCAGGGGGTGCTCGATTCAAATGAAACTTCGCTCTGACGAGAAGCTTAAAAAGAATGTGTACCGGGGCGACCCGCTGGTGGCCGAGCCGCCGCCGGAACTTATGTCTATTTTAGATAGACACCGCGGCCAACCCGATGCCCTGATTACCGTGCTTGAAGAGATTCAGCACCACTATGGCTATTTGCCCAGGAATCAGCTTGAATACACTGCCCGCGAGTTAGACTTTCCCTTAAGCCGGGTGTATGGCGTCGCCACATTTTACAACCTGTTTCAATTAACCCCGCCGGGCCGATATCAGGTGCGGGTTTGCAAGGGGACTGCCTGCCACGTGGGCAGTTCCGGCGCTATTCTGGATGACCTTAAGAAAAACCTGGGTATTGATGAGGATGAAACCACCCCCGACAGCCTGTTTACCCTGCAAACCGTGGCCTGCGTGGGGGCGTGCAGCCTGGCGCCGGTGGTGGTGGTTAACGAGCGCACCCACGGGCGCATGACCTCTGAAAAGGTGTGGCAGGCACTGGAGCATTTACGGGCCGAAGCCAACGGGGAGGAACTTGAATGAAGGCAATCATCAGAATTGGTATGTCCACCAGCGATATTGCCGCCGGCTCGGAAGCCACCCTCAGCGCCATTGAAACTTACGCCCGCCACCGCCAGCTACCGGTTATCATCAAGCGCACCGGCTCGTTAGGGGTTTGCCACCGCGAGCCGGTGGTTGAAGTAGAGATTGACGGGGCCTCGGTGCTGTACGGGCCGGTTACGCCGGAGCGGGTCAAACCACTGCTCGACCAGCATTTTGGCGCGGGCAGCCGGGGCGTATCGCCAGAGTGGGTCATCAGCCGCCGGCCAGACCGCAGCGATTATCCCTTTTTGGGCAAGCAGGTACGGGTGACCACCCAGCTTTGCGGCTTGATTGACCCCTTCTCGCTGGATGATTATTTGGCCCATCAGGGTTACCAGGCGTTTAGAAAAGCCCTTGCCATGCCGCCCGCAGAAGTGGTGCAGATTGTCAAAGATTCCAAATTGCGCGGGCGCGGCGGGGCCGGCTTCCCCACCGGCATCAAGTGGGAGTTGATGCGCCGGCGCGATGTGTCGCCCAAGTTTCTAATTTGCAACGCCGACGAGGGCGACCCCGGCGCGTTTATGGACCGGGCCATGATTGAAGGCGACCCGCACCGGCTGCTGGAGGGGATGTTGATTGCCGCCTACGCGATGGGCTGCACCAAAGGGTATCTCTATGTGCGGGCCGAATATCCGCTGGCGGTCAACGCCTTGCGCCACGCCATCAAACAGTTACAGGAATACGGGTTGACCGGCCAGAATATTTTGGGCAGCGGCCTGGATTTTGAATTTGTTATCAAAGAGGGGGCCGGGGCCTTTGTCTGCGGCGAGGAAACCGCCCTGATGCACTCCATCGAGGGCAAGCGGGGGATGCCGCATATGCGCCCGCCCTATCCGGCTGAACAGGGCTTGTGGGGCTACCCCAGCAACATTAATAATGTAGAAACCCTGGCCAGCATCCCCAGCATTATTTTGAAAGGGGCCGGCTGGTTTGCCGGACTGGGCACCGAGAAGAGCGGCGGCACCAAGGCTTTTGCCCTGGCCGGGGCTATC
This sequence comes from uncultured Caldilineaceae bacterium, assembly GCA_964486935.1. Taxonomy (GTDB): domain Bacteria; phylum Chloroflexota; class Anaerolineae; order 4572-78; family J111; genus CAZAPG01. The sequence goes on from CAZAPG010000030.1 coordinate 47,280, forward strand.
AAAAACTCTGGCCTGGTGGAAGTGCCTATCGGGATGCCCCTGCGCGAGCTGATTTATGATATCGGCGGGGGCTGCGCTAATGACCGGGCGCTCAAGGCCGTGCAGTTGGGCGGGCCATCGGGCGGTTGTATTCCGGCCAGTTTAATGGATACCCGCATTGATTACGACGATTTGAAAGCCACCGGCGCAATTATGGGGTCCGGCGGCATGATTGTGCTGGATGAAACGGTCTCGATGGTGAATATGGCCCATTATTTTTTGACCTTCACCCAGAACGAGTCTTGCGGCAAGTGCCTGCCCTGCCGGGTGGGAACCCGCAAAATGTTGAACATATTAGAGCGGTTGCTGCACGGCAAAGGCGACCCCGATGACCTGGCCCGCCTGCGCCGGTTGTGCCACACCGTGGGCAAAACTTCGCTGTGCGGCCTGGGGCAAACCGCGCCCAACCCGGTGTTGACCACGCTGCGTTATTTTGAAGAGGAGTATCTGGCGGCGGTGAAGACTGGGGCGGTCGCAACATAGGGCCTATTGCGTATTTCGTGAGGTGACGCAATACGCAATAGGCGCCAAGGATTTTATCACGGAGCAATTTATATGATTACACTCACCATCGACGGCAAAGAAATTACTGTTCTGCCCGGCACATCGGTGCTCGAGGCGGCGCTGGCGAACGGCATCGACATTCCCCGCCTTTGCTATCACCCGGAACTGGTTCCATCGGGCGGCTGCCGGCTCTGTCTGGTCGAAGTTGGGGGTCGGCCTAACCCTGCGCCCAGTTGCGGGCTGTTAAGCCAAGAGGGCATGGTCATTACCACCCGGAGCGAGCAGCTTACCGAAATGCGGCGCGATATCATCGACCTGTTTGTCTCGGACCACCCGCTCAACTGCGTGGTGTGCGATAAAAATGGGGCTTGCGACCTGCAAAAGTACGCTTACCAGTTTAACGTTGCCGAAACCAGCTTTGATTTTGAGCTGTCGAAAAGCGGGTATGTTGAGGACAACCCCTTTATTGTCTGGAATCATCAATACTGTATTTTGTGCGGCAAGTGCGTTCGCGTGTGCGATGAGGTGGTGGGGGCCAACGCCATTGACTACGCCGACCGGGGCTTTACCAGCTACATCGCCACCCCGTTCAACATCCCCCTGGCCGATTCTGATTGCGTGTTTTGCGGAAGCTGCGTGCAGGTTTGCCCCACGGCGGCCCTGCTGCCGCGCTCTAAAATTGGGCAGGGGCGCGAGTGGGAGCTGGAGCGAAAGCGCACCATCTGCGGCTACTGCGGCGTGGGGTGCAGCGTAGAGTTTGCCCTTAACCAGGGCCGGATAATTTACGCCCAGGGCTTTCCCGGCGCGCCGGTGAACGGCGAATTTTTGTGCGTAAAGGGTCGCTTTGGCTGGGATTTTGCCGCCAACCCGGAACGGCTCACCCGGCCGCTCATCCGCAAGGATTTGGCTTTTGAACTTGGCCTGAGCGACGAACCCTGGCAAATGCCCGAAAAAACCGTGTTGCAGGGCAAAGGCAAGTTCGACGACTACCTGCCGGTATCCTGGGATCAAGCGGTAGAAGTGGTGGCCGACCGGCTGGCCGGCGTTATAAAAACTTACGGCGGCGATGCCGTAGCCGGGTTAACTTCGGCGCGCTGCACCAACGAAGAAAACTATCTCTTTCAAAAATTTATGCGCGCTGTGGTGGGCACCAATACCGTTGACCATTGCGCCCGGTTGTGACACAGCACCACCGTCGCCGGTCTGGCGACAAGCTTTGGCAGCGGGGCCATGACTAACTCCATCGGCGAAATTAGAGACGCGGACTGCCTGCTGATTACCGGCTCTAACACCGCCGAGGCTCATCCGGTACTTAGTTACGAGGTGGTGCGGGCGGTAAAAAAGGGAGCCAGCCTGATTATCATTGACCCCCGGCGCATTCCGCTGGTAAAACACGCGGCGCTCCATTTGCAGCCCAAACCGGGCGGCGATATCTACCTGTTTTTGGCAATGGCCCACGTGATTATCCGCGAAGGCTGGGCCGACCTGGAATTTATCAATGAGCGCACCGAAGATTTTGAGGCGTTCAAACAAAGCGTGGCCGAGATGACGCCCGAAATGGCGGCGCTGGCTACCGGCATCCCGGCCGAAGATATTGAAAAAGCCGCCCGCCTCTACGCCCTGGGCCAGCGCCAATTTGGCAACTCTGTTTACGCCAACGGCAATCCAAAATCAACTCGTGGTCACTCATCAATTTTGTACGCCATGGGTATTACCCAGCGCAGCAACGGCACCGATTTAGTGCACATGCTGGCCAACCTGTCGATGCTGACGGGGCAAATTGGCAAACCGTCAACCGGCGTCAACCCGCTGCGCGGCCAGAGCAACGTGCAGGGCGCGTGCGATTTAGGCGGTTTGCCCAACGTGTTGCCCGGCTACCAGCCGGTGGTCGATGAGTCTAAACGAAAGGCCGTGGCCGAGAAATGGGGCATGGCCGACCTGCCCGCCACCCCCGGCCTGACTGTGGTGGAAATTATGAACGAAGCCGCCGAGGGCCGTGTGCGGGCCATGTATGTGATGGGCGAAAACCCCATGCTGTCTGACCCCAACCTGAACCATGTGGAAACGGCGCTGCGCCAGCTGGACTTTTTGGTGGTGCAGGATATCTTTTTGAACGAGACGGCCCAGTTGGCCCACGTGGTGCTGCCGGCGGCGGCCTCGCTGGAGAAGGATGGCACTTTTACCAACACCGAACGGCGCATTCAGCTATTGCAGCCAGTGCTGGCTCCACCCGCCGAAGCCCGGCCCGACTGGCAAATAATCGCCGCGTTAGGCGAAAAATTGGATGAAAAGTTAGGGCATCAACGGGCGAGTGGTTACTGGCAATATGAGTCTACCGCTAAAATTATGAACGAGATAGCCCAGGTGACGCCCATCTACGGCGGTGTCAGCCACCAACGGCTGGCGGGCCAAGGGCTGGTCTGGCCTTGCCCCAGCCCCGACCACCCCGGCACGCCGATTTTGCATGTCGGCAAGTTTAGCCGGGGGTTGGGCAAATTCTATCCGATTGAGGTGAACCTGCCCGCCGAGCAGCCTGATGACGAGTATCCCCTCATTTTGACAACCGGGCGGGTGCTGTATCACTACCATACCGGCACCATGACCCGCCGCAGCGAGGGGCTGGACTGGATGGAGCCGCGCGGCTACGCGGAAATTCACCCGGATGATGCGGCAGCCATTGACTTGCGCGACGGGGGACAGGTGCAAATTATCAGCCGGCGGGGACAGGTACGCACCCAGGCGCGGGTCAGCGAAAAGGTAACGCCCGGCGTGATTTTTCTCTCTTTTCACTGGAAGGAATCGCCGGCCAATATGCTCACTCAGGATTATGCGCTGGACCCGGTGGCAAAAATTCCAGAGTACAAGGCTTGCGCGGTACGCCTGGAAAACCCCAAGGCCAGAATAAAACCAAAGGCCGAAACCAAAAGTTCGCCTGATTGAAACATTCAAGTTTAGTTGAAAAGGATGCGCATTTAATGAAAAAACAGTGGGTCTGGTTAATTTTTTTGGCAGTAGCAGGTTGGTGGCTGTACCCTGCTACCGTAAGCGGCCAGCAGCAAACCGAAGAGCCAAGAGTACGCGCTGTTCTATTCTATTCGCCTACCTGTTACCACTGCCATTATGTAATTGATGAAGTGCTGATGCCAATGCTTGAAGAATATGGCGACCGGCTCCAGATTATGGCCGTGGATACAACCCAGCCAAGCGGCGAACAGCTTTATCAAGCCGCCGTTCAAACCTTCCAAATTCCCAACGACCGGCGCGGCGTGCCCACACTCATCATGGGCCAGGTAGTGCTGGTTGGCAGCGGCGAAATTCCAGAGCAATTTCCAGGGATGGTAAAGCAGACGCTGGCTGCCGGAGGGATTGATTGGCCCGACCTGCCGGGTTTGGTGCTACCCTCCGCCGAGCAGGCAGAACCGACGCCATTGCCTCCAACGGCCACCCCTGTTCCGGTGGCGGTTGCGCCTGTGGCAGCCAATTCTGAGGCTGCGCCGGTGTATCTGGCCTACTTTTTTGACCCCACCTGTATGGAGTGCGCGCGAGTTAGCGCCCAACTGGAAACGCTGCAAGCCAGGTATGATAACCTGGTTGTTCGCACCTACGACGTTCGGGAAGAATCGGCCTTGAACGAGGCCATGTGCGAGAAGTACGGCCTACCCGATGAATACCGGCTGGTAGCCCCGGTTATTTTTGTGGGGAACAACAGCCTGACCCCTGAGGAAATTACCGAAGCTCGCTTGAAAACCATCATCGAAAACCCCCAAACCGCGCAAATTCCAGCGCCATGGGAGGGATTGGTGGTTGATGAAACCGAGGCAGAATCCAGAATTGTGGAGCGGTTTAACCAGTTTAGCGTGCTGGCTGTGGCCAGCGCCGGGTTGCTGGATGGGGTGAACCCCTGCGCCTTTACTACCATTATCTTTTTTGTCTCTTATCTGGCCCTGGTGGGGCGCAAAGGGCGCGATATTCTGCTGGTTGGCGCGGCCTTTACCGCCGCCGTATTTTTAACCTACCTGGCGATGGGGCTGGGCCTGGCCGAAGTGGTGCGGCAGATTGGGGCCTTCTCGGTAATTGGGCAGATTATTTACGGCATCACCGCCCTGGTTTGTCTGGCGCTGACCGCGCTCAGTTTGTGGGATTACGTGAAAATACGGCAGGGGCGGCTCAATGATATTGCCTTGCAGCTTCCGGCGGCGCTAAAAAAACGGATTCACCATACCATCCGCACCCGCAGCCGGATGAGTGGCTTTGTGTGGGCCGCATTTGGGGCCGGCGTGCTGGTTAGCGTGTTTGAGCTGGCCTGCACCGGGCAGGTTTACCTGCCCACCATTATCTTTGTTACCGGCGTGGCCCAAATGCGCCTGACCGCCATTGCCTATCTGGTTCTTTACAATTTTATGTTTATTGTGCCGCTGGTAGCAGTCTTTGCCGTAACCTATTGGGGAACCAGCAGCCAGCAGCTTACTAATTTATTTAGAGACAAGGCCGGTTTGATTAAACTTTTTACCGCCGTGTTGTTTGGCGTGCTGGCAGTGTGGTTAGGGTATATGGTGTGGGTTGCCTGAGCAAAACCTGCGCTGAATGTCAAATTTAATAATGACATTTGTCACTAATCACAAAATATTTTATGCGCTATGCTAAAAGCATAGGAATCCCTATGAAAATGCGCCGCAGGGTGGGGGTGTCCCCCCATTTTCACCCGTGTCGGGTACAGGCATCCTTGCGTCTGATGTCCCGGCATCAGAGCGGCTTTCTTGAACAAAGGAGAATAGGTCGTGACCAAACAATATAAACACATTCTGGTTCCGCTGGACACCTCGGAATTGGCCGAACTGGCTCTGGAAGATGCCTTTAGCATTGCTCAACTCAGCAAAGCCGATATTACCCTGCTACACGTTACGCCCCCCATTGAGCATGTGATAGAAGCAGAAACTGACCATCCCATCTATATTGACCAGCAATGGGAAAGCCAAAAAATGCTGGCGTTTAGCTACTTAAAAGATATCTGCAAACGGATGAAATGCCCCGACGTTAAAGTACAGGTTGCTGTGGAAATCGGGCCGCCTGCCGAAAATATTATCGATTACGCCAGCCATCACCCGGTTGATTTGATTGTTATGGCTACGCATGGCCGCACCGGCTTGCAGCGCTGGGTATATGGCAGCGTGGCCGACAAGGTGTTACGCGGCGCCGACGTACCGGTGTTGCTGATACGCGCCTATCCACAACGGCAAGCAGCCTAGCCATAAATATCCAACCGAGAGCGCACCTAGCTAAAAAAACAAAAGGAGTAAATGTTCATGCCAGAGTTAATCAAATCCGTTGCCATTGTCACTGGCCCCATTATCATATTAGTAGCCGTGTGGGGAGCCGTTTATGCGCCGGAGTTAATATTAAAAACACCCTTGCCGCTGCGAGTTGTATTTTGGGGAATCGCTTTGCTGTTGTTTATTGTTGCCGCTTCTTTAAATGTTGGCGGCCTGAGTTGGGCGCTGGCCCTGACCGGCCTGATTATGCTCATCGAGCCGGCAGTGGCCTATGCGGTTAGCTACGTTACCCGCTAAATACCAGAGAAGGTGTTTACCCAATTTTTATCTACAAATTAATAGTAACCCTATCGACGATTTAACGCCGGCAATCAATAGATGCCGGCGTTTGGGTATGTTGAACCGGGAAATAATTTGCCATATTTTTGGCCTGTGATACTATCACCCAATAAATAAATGCCAATTCAATTAGTTGGAAGGCGGCAACCTTAATGAAAACCGGCTACGTTTACGAGGAAGTTTTCAACCGGCACAATATGGATGGCCACCCGGAAAACGCCGCGCGGCTCACAGCCATTATGAGTTACCTGGCTAAACAAGATATTTTGCCAAAGTTGACCCAGGTTCCCAGCCGGGCCGCCACCCTCAACGAGTTGCAGCGCTGCCACCATCCCCTGTACATTGAACATGTCGAAGATACCTGCCGTTTTGGCGGCGGTATGCTAGATGCCGATACCTACACTACCCCCCACTCATACAAGGCCGCCGTTCACGCCGCCGGCGGCCTGATTGAGCTAACGCGGGCTGTGGTGCGGGGAGAATTGGCAAATGGTTTTGCCCTGGTTAGACCCCCCGGCCATCACGCCGTTCCCAGCCGGGCTATGGGTTTTTGCCTGTTCGGTACGGTAGCCATTGCTGCCCGCGCCGCCCGCATGGATATGGGGCTGGCGCGTGTCGCCGTAGTAGATTTTGATGTGCATCACGGTAACGGCACGCAGGCCATCCTCAACGAAGACCCCCATATTTTGTTTGTCTCCAGCCACCAATACCCCTTTTACCCCGGCACCGGCGCGCTTAACGAGATAGGCGTTGGCCGGGCCGAAGGCACTATTGTTAACCTGCCTTTGCCGGTGGCCGTGGGAGATGAGGGCATTAAACAGTTGTACGGCGAAGTTGTTTTTCCGGCAATTCGCCGTTTTGCGCCGGAGCTAATTCTGGTCTCCGCCGGGTTTGACGCCCACTGGAACGACCCGCTGGCCAATATCGGCCTGACCCTGACCGGCTACGGCTGGTTGTGCCGGCAGCTTATCGCCCTGGCCGATGAACTGTGCGCCGGCCGAATAGTATTTGTACTGGAAGGCGGCTACAACCTGAAGGTGCTGGCTTCCGGCGTAGGCAACACCTTTAGGCTGCTAATGGGCAATTCAACCATTGACGACCCGCTGGGCATCTCCCCCTGGCAAGAGCCGGATGTATCGAACCTGCTGGCCGCGCTAAAAAAGATTCACAAACTCTGATTAATTACTACTCATCCGTTTGCAGCTTGCTCCCAAAAAATTATCCCTTATTGAATCTCAAAAAATTACCGGCGCAGTTTGTCTAATTAAATTCTCTGGGTATGATTTTTACTTGTTACAAATTTACCAGGCCCCGGCGCAAAATCTGTCGGGGCTATTTTGCGCCGAGTTTTTATGAGCCATCACCCCAGAAACCAACAACCCATCAGCGCCGAGCTGGCGGCCATCATTGGGGCCGCTGTTTCTATTGGCCTGATGGTGATACTAAACTTTATTGTTCAACGCCTGGCAGCGCCCGCCGGGCCGGTTAGCCTGACGCCCTTGCCACAGCCGTTGCATACGCCGGTTGCGGTTCCGGTAACGCCCACAACTACGCCGCTGCCAGGGTTGACGCCCGGCCAAACGGTTACTTTCACCCCAACCGGCACGCCCAGCCCAACCATAACGCCAACACCCACCCCCACGCCAACGCCAACCCTTAATTTGATGACCTGTAACGCCGCCGGTTGCGGGCCGCAGGCCCAGCCCTTGCCAACTGTAGCCTATGATACTAACCTGCTGCTTAGGGCAGACACGCCCCGGCGCAGGTTTTGCGCGGAATGTCCCCCCAACCAATTTCTTTCCAACCAAGAGCTAAATAGCCTGGTGACCGCCGACCCGGCCACAATCAAGCAATTGCAGTTAGCGGCTTTGTCGCAACAACCCTACCAGATAGCCCCCGGTCTGGTTTACATTGTGTCTGATTATGTGCATCATGTGGTGGTTGATTTGGAGCAGCCGGGGTTGAAGCTGCGCAACATCATTCCCCCCATCCCCAATGAGGAGACGCAAAAAGAAATACGCATCACCCCTTCATACTGCATGCGCCCGGAATCGCTGTTGATAATGACTGCCGACTATCACGGGCTGGTCGGCTCAAACAAAACCGAGGAGGGGCGCGAGCTATTTTTTCACCTGGGGCGGGCCGCCCTGTTTGAGCGCGACGGCAAGTTTGATATAGATGTTATCCGCGAGCACGCCGATTTTGCCGCCACCTCCGTATCCTGGGGAGGCGGACCCATTTTTATGTGGGATGGCAAATATAATTTCAACCCGGAGCAGGAGTGGTTCACCCCCGAAAACCTGGAACACTATCGCACTACGCGCTGGGCAAAATTAACCGTTACCGTTTCAGAAGAGCGCAAATATTTGTTTATCAGCGCCTCGTATGGGTTGACGCTTAAAGAGCACGCCGAAAATATTATCAAACTGGCCCAAAATTGGGGCATCAAAGCCGACCGGGCCATGCGCTTTGATGGCAGCGAGAGCGCCTATATTGCCATTAAAATGGGTAATTTTATGACGCCAATCCTGGCCCTGCCGGAGCCGTTAATTGTCAACTGCCTGGCTATCGAGCAAGCGCCCTGATAAACCTGTTATGTTTTCATTCTGCCCTAATCCTTGGATGATATGGTTTGGGTAGTTTTTTTGACTGCAACCCTGGCAGTTCTTTAACAACGGAGCGGAGGTAGTTATGGGCTGGAAAACAGTTGAGTACCTGTGGCAATGGCAACTCAAAAGCTCGCCGGTAGAGCTATGGCCCTATGTGGCCGATACCCAACGCTTTAACCAGGCCACCCGTTTGCCGGCCATCAACTTTACCGAAGAGCCGCTCGATACGGGTGGCAGCCGTCGCCTTGGCCAAACCAGCAAATTCGGCGTGTCGGTAGAATACGAGGATTATCCTTTTGAGTGGGTCAGAGAGCAGTGGTTCAGCAATTTGCGCGTATTTAAGCGCGGGCCACTGGCTCGCACCTATGCCAAATTAACGCTGGAGCCGAATAGCGGCGGCACGTTGCTAAAATATTATGTTGAAGTAACGCCGGCCAACATTGTTGGCTTTGGGGGAATTTTTTACCAGTTTGGCTGGGAAATGCGGCGCAATTTTGAGCGGGTTTTTAAGCAAATTGACGACGCGCTGCAAAATAAAGTAGAGCAACCATTTTCACTCGGGGTGACGCCTTTAGATAAAACGGCTCAAACCCGGCTGAAAATTTTAACCCAGGAACTGGTAGCCCAGGGATATCAGTTGCGGTGGGTGCAGCAACTGGCCAACTTGCTCTCGCGCGAAGCCGATGTGAACCTGGCCCGGCTGCGTCCCTATGTGCTGGCTGGCAAGTGGCAGGCGCCTCGCCGGATGATTTTGGAAATGTTTCTGTCGGCGGCCAAAATTGGGCTGCTGAACATGCGCTGGGATTTGATGTGCCCGCTCTGCCGGGGAGCCAAATACACCGCCGCTTCCCTGGATGAAGTTCGCAAGGGCGTTCATTGCCCCACCTGTAATATTGATTTTGAAACCAACTTTTCTGAAAACGTTGAGCTGACCTTTACCCCCCATCCCCAAATTCGCGCGGTTTATGATGACTCGTACTGCATCGGCGGCCCAATGGTAACGCCTCATATTCTGGTTCACCAGATTTTGCAGCCGGGCGAAACGCGCGCGCTGTCGCCGGTCAACCTGAAATCCGGCGAATTTCGGCTGCGCTCGCAGCGTCCCGGCGTCGAAACCCGGCTAACGCTCAACGACTCCAAAAACTGTTGCGTCACCGGTCTGGCGGTTACGGTTGATGAGGCAGCCATTCACGCTTCGGCGCAATGCGTTCCCCAACCAAATCACTCCCCACACCCAGATAATGACCAGCCCTTTGAGTTAATCCTGTCCAACACGGCCCCATATGTACAGCGTATTTTTATTGAGCAATCTGCCTGGTATACCAGCGCCGTTACGGCGGCCCAGGTAACCAGCCTGCAACATTTTCGCGACCTGTTTAGCGATGCCGTGCTGCGCCCCGGCGAAGAAATTGGCATTCAGGGGATGACCATACTTTTTTCTGACCTGGTGGGGTCTACGGCTATGTACAACCGTTGGGGCGATGCGCCCTCTTACGCCCTGGTGCGCAACCAGTTTTCGTTTTTGCAGCGCATTGTGCGAGAGCACGAAGGAGCCATTGTAAAAACCATTGGCGATGCCATTATGGCCGCCTTTGTTGAACCGGCCAGGGGGGTGGCGGCGGCGCTGGCTATTCAAAAAGAAATAGACTTGTTCAACGCCAACTCGCCCGATAAATTGACCATTAAATTGGGGCTGCACTACGGACCCTGTATTGCGGTTAATCTCAACGGGCGCCTGGATTATTTTGGCGCTACCGTCAACCTGGCCGCCCGGCTAGAGGGTCAAAGCAGGGGAGGCGATGTAGTAATTTCTGAAAAACTGCGCCAGGACCCGGCTGTTGATGAATTGTTAAAATCTATGCCGCTTCGGGTAATGCAATTTGAAACCGCCGTTAAAGGCTTTGATGAGCATTTTTGTTTATACCGCCTGAGCCTGGCCGGGTAGAAAGCCATAAAAAAAAGAAAACCCTCTGGGCCAATTTGCGCCAGAGGGTTTTTTGGTTGGATTAATTGGGGTTAGCCGCCAATCAACAAACCAAGCAGCCCGGCCCCGTTATCCAGGGCGACAACCAGCCCGGCAAACACAATTGAAACCATCGACATCAACTTGATTAAGATGTTGAGCGACGGGCCGGTTGTATCCTTAAATGGGTCGCCGACAGTATCGCCCACCACGGTAGCTTTGTGAGAAGGCGAACCTTTACCCCCGTGCGCGCCTTTTTCAATATGCTTTTTGGCATTATCCCAGGCCCCGCCGGAGTTGGCCATCATCACGGCCACCACAAAACCGGTGGTCAGCCCGCCGGCCAGCAGCCCCAACACGCCGGCCACGCCAAACAAAATGCCCACCACAACGGGCACGGCAATAGCCAGCGCCGAGGGCGCGACCATCTCTTTTTGAGCGCCGGCGGTGCTGATAGCCACACACAGGGCATAATCGGGCCGTTCTGTGCCTTCCAGAATGCCGGGTTTTTCTTTGAACTGGCGGCGAACTTCCTGCACCATCGAGCCGGCGGCCCGGCCTACGGCGCTCATCGTCATTGCCGAGAAGTAGAAAACGGTCATTGCCCCGGCAAATATGCCAATGAGCACGGCCGGGTTCAGCAGCGACACGTCGTAGAACTGGGTAAACTCAACCAGCCGCATTTGTGAAGTGGCAAGAACATCACCATTGACTGTTAATTGGGGCACGCCGGCCTGCACCAAACTGGCCCGCACCTGCTCCAGATAAGAAGCCAGCAGCGCCAGCGCCGTTAAAGCCGCCGAGCCGATGGCAAAACCCTTACCGGTAGCGGCGGTGGTGTTGCCAACCGCATCGAGCTGGTCGGTGCGCTGCCGCACTTCGGGGGGCAGGTGGGCCATTTCGGCATTGCCGCCGGCGTTATCGGCAATGGGGCCGTAGGCATCGGTGGCCAGGGTTAACCCCAGCGTCGAGAGCATACTCACCGCGGCCAGGGCCACGCCATACAGCCCCATCAGGGTGCTTTGCGCGCCGCCGGTTGCGTAAAAACTCAAGGCAATGCCAATAACCACCGCCACCACGGGAATGCCCGTCGAGCGCATCCCCACGGCCAGGCCGGCAATAATGACTGTGGCGGGGCCGGTTTCGCCCTGGTCGGCAATGCTTTTGGTGGGGGCGTATTCATCGGAGGTGTAATATTCGGTGGCCCGGCCAATCACCTCGCCGACTACCAGGCCAATGATTACGGCTACCAAAAATGTCCAGGAGAGGCCCAGCACCAAAATAATAGGAACCGCCGCAATCGCAATCAGCACAGAGCTGATGGTGATGCTTCTGGTTAAAGCGCCCATCAGGTCGCCCATGGTGGCGTCTTCTTTGGTGCGAACCATGTAGATGCCTACAATTGATAGCACCACGCCCACCGCGGCAATGGCCATTGGCGCGGCCAAAAATCTAAGCTGCATTTGAAACACGCTAAACCCCTGCAAAATCGAAGGGTTGCTGGCCGCCACCGTAGCTACAGCCGCCACGCCCAGCGCGCCGGCGGCGCGTATGGAGCCAATATAAGACTCGTACAGGTCGGCGCCCATCCCGGCTACATCGCCCACGTTGTCGCCCACGTTATCGGCAATGGTGGCCGGGTTGCGGGGGTCATCTTCGGGAATGCCGGCTTCAACTTTGCCGACCAGGTCGGCCCCTACATCGGCGGCTTTGGTATAAATGCCGCCGCCCACGCGGGCAAACAGGGCCTGGGTTGAGGCGCCCATGGCCGCGCTGAGCATGATAACGGTAATTTGAGCCAGGTCGAGCGAGGTTAAAAAATAAAGACCGGCAAACCACAGGCTGCTATCCAGCAGGGCAAAACCCACCACCGACAGCCCCATGACGGCGCCGGCCCGAAAGGCAACCTGCAGGCCGTCGTTCAAACTTTGCCGGGCAGCATTGGCCGTGCGGGCCGAGGCGTTGGTGGCTGTTTTCATGCCAATATAGCCGCACAAGGCCGAAAAGAATCCGCCGGTAACAAAGGCAAATGGCACAATATAACTTTGAATCCCAAAAACGCTCATAATGAGCAAAATAACAAATAAGACCGCAAAAACAATTCCCACAATTCTATACTGGCGGCTAAGGTAGGCCATTGCGCCCTCTCGCACGGCCTGGGCAATTTCAATCATTCGCTCGGTGCCTTCCTCGCGTTTAACCACCGAATTGTAAAGCAAATAAGCTACTACCAGCGCAATAATGGCTCCAACCGGCGTTAGCCACCACAGCCACGGCAAGGTTTCTCGGCCTTGTTGGGCTGCGGGCGCGGCCAATACAGCGGGTGCGGTAGCTAATGCTACAGCTAACGACGCAAATATTATCGCTAAACGGCGCGTCATAGAATCCCTCCTTGTCATAATATTCTGATTTTGATGTTGTTATTATATGTTACTAAGGCACAGCAGTTATAGTTGTGGGCTGATTACGTTTTTGATTTTAGATGTTGCTCTCCTGCCGAGGGGTCACAAAAAAAGGCTTCGCCTAATTGCGAAGCCAGGGGCTTACATAATTTGCAAAGGCAAAAAACCTTTGGGCGGGTGTAGGCCCCATTGCCGACTAACCCATTGTAATGAGTTCTGACCAATTGTCAAACCCATTTGTGCAAAATTGAACGATTGGCCGGCCTGTAATTTTTCTGGCGACATGCTTAATGTCAATTTAATCTGTAGACCGTATTATGGTCAAGCAGAGGGGCGTTGCCTCCAATAATAAAATTGTTGGGAGGGCGCCCGTTCTTCTTTTGGTAAGGTATATGTTGATTCAGGTTGAAAATTTTACCAAAAAATATGGCAACCGGGTTGCCGTTCAAAATATTACCTTTTGGGTTAACCAAGGGGAGATATTTGGTGTTTTGGGGCCAAAAGGTTCGGGCAAAACCACTATTATGCGGGTGCTGGCCGGCTATACCTCTCCCTCTGATGGTAATGTAACGGTAGCGGGTTATGATGTTTTAACCCACAGCGCCGAGGTGTGCAAACAGATTGGTTATTTGCCGGCAACCGTATCGTTGTATACGGATATGAGATTGCGCCATTATCTGGATTTTGTAGCTAAACTCAGGCAGATATCTGCCAGAGATGAGCGCATATCTGAAATTATGGAACAATTCAGCCTGACCCCCCACGCCCAAACGTTTATTGGCAAACTGCCCAAGGGAGTTCGCCGGCGCGTTGGCCTTGCCCAGGCCGTGTTGCACCGGCCCAAAATACTCATTTTAGATGAACCAACCGCCGGACTCGACCCGGTTGAAATTGTTAAAATTCACCAGTTGATTAAACTATTAGGGCAAAGCCATACCATCCTGTTGAGCACGCGCGCGCTATCCGAGGCGGAGCGAATTTGTCATCGGGTGTTGTTGCTTGACAGGGGGCGAAACGTGGCCCAGGAAACCCCCGACCGGCTGGTGACTCGCCTGGATGGCGGTCAAACAATTAGATTACAAGTCGCGGCTGCTCCTTCAAATGCGGCTGAAATGTTGCAGGCCCTGGATGGCATCAACAAAGTTTCTGCGGTAGGGTTTGGCAAGTTTGATATTGAGTGTAATTGTGGTGTTGAATGTCGCCCTGCTGTGGCCAAACTGGTAGTGGAACAGGGGTGGGGTTTGCTGGAGCTACAGGTAGTGGATGCCAGCCTGGAAGATATCTCGGTAGAATTGACGACCGACCCCCAAGTAGCGGTATGAATGTGCTAACCATAACCCACCGTGAGCTTGTTGTATTTTTTACCTCCCCGTTTGTTTACATAATTTCGGCAGCCTTCCTGTTTATCACCGGATTGATTTTCTTTTTTACCGTAACTATGCATAATGTGGCTACACTTACCCAGGTATTCAATGGAATTAGTGTCGCTTTATTGTTTGTGGCGCCGCTGTTTACCATGCCGTTGCTTTCAAAAGAGTTTCAGGCAGGAACTATGGAATTATTGCTGACAACCCCCACCAGAGATTGGGAGGTGGTAGTTGGTAAATTTCTGGCCGCTTTTCTGTTTTTTGCCATTCTTATAACGCCCACGCTAATTTACCTGCTGATGCTTGCTGGTTTTGGCCGGCCCGACCTGCCGGTGACGCTATCGGGTTATTTGGGCGTTTTGCTGCTTGGCATGATGTTAATTGGCCTGGGTATTTTGGCTTCGGCGCTGGCAACCAGCCAAATGATGGCCGCGGCCCTGGCGGTTGGCTTCTCCTTGCTCTTCTGGTTGGTGGGCAGTCTTGGCAGCGCCATCGAGGGAAATTTTGGGTTTGTTTTAACTTACCTTTCGTTTCAGGAACATTTTGCGGATTTTGTTTCGGGCCTGATTACGACCAATAATGTGATATACTTTTTGAGCGTGGCAACGGGCGCCTTGTTTATTGCCACGCAGGTGCTTCAGGTTCGGAGATAGAATGGTGAGTCATCAATTCTCCTGGCAATCAAACCCCCTGCTGCGTTCATATCCCCGGTTGATGGTTTCGGTTGGCTTTATTATGTTGATAATCAGCCTTGTGATTTTATTGATAAACCCGGCCTGGACGTTACTTGTTCAAATTGGGGTGAGCATTGCCATTGTGTTGTTTTTGCTGGCTATTTTGCTCAGGCCCAACATCGTCCACCGAATTTTGGCCGATGGCGCGGCCCAGGAGTTTTCCGGCGCAGTTGTCACCAGCGTGGCCTTTATTGGGGTTCTGGTTTATGTTAACTACGTCAGCCTGAAAAACAACTATGAAGTAGACCTGACTGAAACAGGCCGCTTTACGCTTTCTACCCAAACCATTGATGTTTTAGAAGATTTAACCGAGCCTGTGCAGATAATGGGCTTTTTTAGAGCCGGCGATTATCGTTGGGCGATAGCTCATGATTACCTGGAGCGTTATAGTCGCTACACCAACTTTATTAGCTACAAACTGCTCGACCCCGCTCTGGAGCCAGAGTTAGCCAAAAGTTACAATTTAGATAGCTATGGTCTGGTATTTGTGAGTGGGGTGTATCGCTATCACGCTTCTAAAGTTAGCGAGGAGTCCATTACTAACGGGGTGATGTGTGTGACCACCTATCGCGATAAACAACAAAACCAGCCCCTAATTTCAATTGAACATAAAAAACCCACCAGCCGGCAGATATTTTTAACCCCGCTTCAAACCAGCCTGGCGTTTTTAACCTCACTGGTGCTGATGCCTCTATCACTGTTGGTTACAGCCGCCTGGGTATGGTGGACTCGCCGCTAACGACAATACCCCAATTTGACTATTGATTTTATTAAGGTAGCTATGTTAATTTTAATATAGCTACTTTTTTGTTTGCGCGCAGAATTAGAGCATATCTTTGGCTTCTGCGGCTCCGGCTAAAATTCTGAACGCAGCCATCATTTGTACTTTAACAACCACAACAGGCCAATACAAGTTTGGCGGGTTACGTACACGCCAAACTGGATGACCCTGAAGAAATAGGTTGCCATCATGAGTGACGAAGTTCAACAAATTCAGGCAGAAATTTTTAATCGCGTTATTCTTGGGCTTGTGCTCATTGGGTTTGTTACCGCAACTGTCTCTTATGCGCTGGTTGGCTTCTCATCACCCTGGTTCATTCGCGCAGTGGCGTTATTAATTGTAGCCGTGGTGGCCTATGGCCTCAGGTATTTGGGCCGGTTGCTGGTTGCCTCGTATGTGCTGGTTGTAGAACTGGTTGGCCTTGTGGCCGAAATGTTTTTACACCCCAGCAGTATCACCAGTTTCATCCCCTATCTTGTCATTCCGGTGGTTATTATTGCCGGATTTTTGCTTAACCCTGTGGCTACCTTTTCCATTGCCATAATTTCAATATTGCTAATTTTGCTTATAGTGACTCTTACCGGCCAATTGTCATCGGCCAGCTTGCTTGTTCTGCTGCCGCCGGTGGTATTAACTCTGATTATTGCCTTTCTTGTTGCCGAGAGTAAACGCTACACCAACAAACTGGGTGCGCTGCTGTTTGAAAGTCAAGATTTATTGAAAGCCCGAACCTTGGAAATGATGGAAACCCGCCAGCGAACCGATGAACTGACGCAGCAACTGAACACCCTTAAGAACCACCAGGGCCAGGCCAAAAGCCGGGCCAGCCAGGCTCAATGGCTGGCAACCCAGCGAGATAACCGCCTCTTTGATTTGATTAAAGGAACTATTCAAGAGCTAAACACCTCGGTAGAAAAGCTGGAACGGGTAATTGAGCAACTTGGCGAGAAAATTACCGGCCAAACAGACCTGCTTAAAACAGCCTGGCAACGCCTTGACCATCTGAAAGCCCTCTCTATTAATTTAGATGAAATAGCCCAAATTGAGCACGGCGACATCAAACTGGTCTATCAGCAGGTTGATGTTGGCCGCCTGATTAGCGAGGTAGTGGGTACTGCCCAGGGGTTGGCCAGAGGCAAAGATTTGCAGATTCGTTACCAGGCCCCGGATGATTTGCCCCCCCTTCAAGCCGACCCAACCCGCCTGCGCCAGGTATTGCTGCATTTGTTGCAAAACGCCATCAAATATACCGACCAGGGCATCATTGAAATACAGGCCGAACTCAACGACAAAGAGCTGATGCTGTTTGTGTCCGACACCGGCATCGGCATGCATCGAGAAGAAGCCGAGTTGGTTTTTGAAAAGTTTGGCCGCGGCAGCGGCACGTTGGCCCAACGGCGGCAGGGCGCCGGGTTGGGGCTGGCTATTTGCAAGCGTTTAATAGAGCTGCACGGCGGTCGAATGTGGGTAACTAGCGTACTGGGCATTGGCTCCACCTTTTATCTTACTTTGCCGGTAGAGGTTGTCCGAGAGAAAACTCGCGAAGCCGCCACCCTGATTGACCGGGAGTTGTTGGCAACCACCGAACAACTGCCCCAGCCGGTTGCGGCTCTGTCTCAACCGCCGCCGGATACCAACGAAGACACCTTGGTAATGCGTCCCCCCAGCGATGTAGATGCCACCATTCTATCGACTCCATCCCCGTTGCGGCCGGTTAAACATCCTTCGCAGCCCATTCATCGCTATGGACCAACCTATATTCGTCGTTTTGGCCTTATTTTGTTAGGTTTACTTTTGCTTGTAATTGTAATTGTGGGGGCGCTGGCAATTATTAACCCGCCAACTCAACCGGCAAGCGCAACGGCTACCCAGCCTGCCCTGGCCGTCAGCCGAGAAACGTCAACGCCAACCCTTACCCCAACCGTCGCGCCGCCGCCCTCGGCCACCCCATCGCCCACGCCCATGCCAACCGATACCCCCGCGCCGCCGGCTACCGACACGCCAACCGCAGCGCCGCCGCCGGCCACGCCAACCGCCACATTTACAATTACGCCGCTGCCTTCAGCCACGCCCGGCCCATCTTCAACGGCTACACCCACGGCCGCTCCTGTCAACACGGTCGACACGTTTGCCCCGCCCCAAATCTCATTTATTTCAGGACAGGCCGCGGGCCTTGGCATTTTTAATTTAGGCAATATCGGCAACAGCGCCGCCGACAACAACCGGTTGAGCTGGTCTCCTTCCGGCCAGATACTATTTGCTCGGGAGCAAAACGGTAAGCGCGATATTTATGTGACCGGCCAGCTATTGCCCCTGATTGCTTCGGAGGGGGATGACTTACAACCGATCTGGTCGCCCGATGGCCGCAAAATTGCCTTCAGTTCCGGGCGAACGGGAAATTTTGAAATTTATGTGGCAGATGCGGATGGCGGCAACCTGACCCAACTGACCGGTAGCCGGGGCTTTGACGAGTGGCCGGCCTGGTCGCCGGATGGGGCCAAAATTACCTTTGTTTCGGACCGGGACGGCAACGTGGAACTGTACGTGATGAATGCGGACGGCAGCAACCAGCAGCGCCTCACCAACCACCCCGCCGATGACTGGCCCGCGGCCTGGTCGCCCGATGGGCGCTGGCTGGTATTCGCTTCGCTGCGCGATGATAACTGGAATTTATATCTGGTAGCGGCGGCGGGCGGGTCGGCTCAACGGCTCACCAACGCCCCCGGCAACGAACGAGACCCGGTTTGGTCGCCCGATGGCAGCCAGATTGCCTTTGCCTACGATGGCAACGGCAACTGGGATATATACACCCTGCCCATTTCCCCCGGCAATATCACCGAAATACCCCTGAGTGAGTGGTCGCAAATAACCAACACCCCCACCGATGAACGATACCCCGTTTGGCCGCAATAGTTTCTAACGTAAAAATACCCCCTGCTTCACGCACCTAAAAAGGATGGCTAAAAACCATCTCTTTTAAGTGTGTCTCTGTTGTTGGTGGCCTGATAATTGGCTTAATGAGCGGTTGCTGTTTCCAATCGCTTCATGGTTGTTCTGGAGGGAACAGGCAGGTACTGGTCCCAGTGTAAAATTTCATCAAGCTGGTACACGCCGCGCACAACTTCGCGGGTGGCGGGGTCAAGCTGGCGAATGGCCCCGTCTAACGTTTCAATGGCTTTGGCTTTATTCAACGCTTCAGAAACTTCGTGAGGCAGTTCAATAGTTTGTAGGTTCAGGCTGTTAAAGGCGATGCCCAGCGGTTTCAAACGGTCGGCTACTATCTGGCTGAGTTGCCGCTCCAGCCGCTCTCGCACGGCGGGGTTGAACAGGTCGCGCACGGGGTGGCTGCCCACCAGCCGGCGCAGCAGAATATCGGCATTGCGGGCGATGGCTTTTTCGGCGTTGGGCAGGCCGCGCAGCCGCTGGCTTTTGCTTTCGGTAATCAATTCCGGGCGCAGGGCATACGTGCCGGACCAGTCGATTTTGACTAAAATGCCGTCGGCGGTGGAAATAGCCGCAGCTCGGCCGGCAGCCAGTTTGGTTTTGGTTTCAAGCGTTAGCTCAACTTTTTCAAAAGCGCGCAGAGTATGTCGCCCTGCCGGCAGAATGCGTTTAATAAATCCATCTTTGTTGACAGTAATTGCCACGTAATCTTCGGGCACAATGATGGTTTGTTTGCGATAGAATACCGCCGTACTGATAACAGTGACAACTACCAGCGTTATGATTGCAGAAATTGCGAGTACCATTTTTATTTCTCCTGGCTTCTGTTAGTGTGTTTATTACACTAACGATAGTGTTAAAAATTGGCCCTGGGTTTTCAGGGCACAGCAATTAGTGTCTAAATTACACTAAGTTTAACCGAAAAAACACTTTTTGTCAATAGCACACTATCTCTTTTTAAGGTTGAATTTTATCAGAATTAGGGGAACAGGCGGCGCGCTTTGATTTCGGCCACGGCATCATCTTTAAAGCGATACAGCCGGGCGGGCCGGCCGCCTGTATCGCGGTAGCCGTCCACTTTTTCAACCACGTTGGTTTTGCGCAGTTTGCTGCGGAAGTTGCCTTTATCTAACTCTGTCCCCAAAATAATTTCATAGGCATCTTGCAATTCGCGCAGGGTGAACTTTTCCGGCAGAAGTTGAAAACCAACAGCCGAGTACTCTAGCTTGTAGCGCAGCCGGGTGAGGGCATATTCCAAAATATCGGCGTGGTCAAATGCCAGGGGCGGCGGGTCGTACACCGAAAACCAGCCTACGTCGGCAGCGTCGCTGGCGGCTTTGGGGTTAATTTTATCAGAACTGACCAGGGCAAAATAGGCCACCGTAATTACGCGAGTGCGCGGGTCGCGGTTGGGCGCGCCAAAGGTGTAAAGCTGCTCAATATACACCTCGTCGCGGGTAACGCCGGTTTCTTCAGCCAGCTCACGATAGGCGGCTTCTTCCAGGCTTTCATCCATTTGAATAAAACCGCCCGGAATGGCCCACATGCCTTCAAACGGCCAGTGCTTGCGTTTGACCAGCAGCACTTTGAGCGCGTCATCCAGAATGCTAAAAATTACCACATCCACGGTTACAGAGGGGCGGTCATATTGGTTAACATTGTAAGTTTGGCTTGATTGGGACATTGGCAGGCTTTGTTTAGTTTACTTGTGCGGCAATTATATACTTACTCGCTTTTATTGTCTATTGCAAATTTTAACCTTCATTTAGTTATTTTATGTTTGTTTGTGAATATATTAAGCCTGGGGTAAAATTTGAAAAATTATGCCAGCGCGTGGGGAGAGCAATAACAAATGGCTTCGGGTAGCGACCCGTTTATCGGGGTTAAGCTAGGCTCGTATGAAATTATAGAGCCGGTTGGCGAAGGCGGAATGGCCCGTATTTACAAAGGCTTTCACGCCGAACTCAACCGTTACGCCGCTATCAAGGTGGTCAATTGGGGGTTGCAGGAAGACCCGGAGTTTACCGAACGCTTTCGCCGCGAAGCTCAGGCCATTGCCACCCTACGACACCCCAATATTGTGCAAATTTATGATTTTGGCGAACATAGCAGCGGCTACTTTATGGCCATGGAGTTTATTGAAGGCGATGATTTAGCCGTTCAACTTCGCCAGAGCAGCGTCAAAAACCGGCTCCTGCCTAAAAACCAAATCATAAAAATTATTGCCGATGTCGCCGCCGCTTTGGATTATGCCCACGCCCATCACGTTATTCACCGGGATGTCAAACCCTCAAATATTATGATTAACCGCGAGGGCCAATCCATTTTAACCGATTTTGGGCTGGTGATGCTGCCTGCTCAGGCCAGCCAGAGGACTCTGGGCAGCACCTTTGGCACGCCGCATTACGTTGCCCCGGAGCAAGCCATCTCCTCGGCTTCGGCTGTGCCCGCCAGCGATCTTTACTCGTTGGGAGTGGTGCTGTATGAAATGGCCACCGGCCAGCTTCCCTTTGACGACGAATCGCCCCTGAGCGTGGCCCTCAAGCACGTGAGCGATATTCCCACGCCGCCCACCGCCCTCAACCCCAACCTCCCTTCTAAAGTAGAAGACGTAATTTTAAAAACCCTGGCCAAAAACCCCAACGAGCGTTTTGCCAGCGCCGGCCAAATGGCCGCCGTCCTTCAGGAAGCCTGGGACACAAACCCCACCTCGCCTGCATTGCCGGTTACGTTGCCCCGCGCCGCAACAACACCGCCGGCTAAAAAATCGGTTCTGCCGGCCTGGCTTTGGGTGGGGGTTGTGGCCGTAGTTGGCGGACTCGTCGGCGGGTCGGCCCTAACCTTGCTGCCGCTGTTTCAACCTACCCCCACCCCAACTGCCATTGCTGTGATTCCTCCTACCCTCACGCCGACCCCCACCGCCTCATCCACCCTGGCCCCAAGCCCAACGCTTACGCCCGCGCCCCCAACCGATACCCCC
The DNA here is from genome assembly GCA_964486935.1 of uncultured Caldilineaceae bacterium. Classification (GTDB taxonomy): domain Bacteria; phylum Chloroflexota; class Anaerolineae; order 4572-78; family J111; genus CAZAPG01. The sequence continues at coordinate 69,211 of CAZAPG010000030.1, forward strand.
ACCCTAACTCCCACCTCAACCGCCACCGGTACGGCTACGCCCAGCCCCACCCCCCAATCCACCAATACGCCCACACCGCTCCCCACAGATACCCCAACGCCCACCAGCACCCCCATCCCCCCGCCCAGGCCCACGCCCACCCCCGAAGGGCCAAGCGGCAAAATTCTGTTCAAAACCGACCGCGCCGGCTTTGTCGAAATCTATCAAATGAATCCCGATGGCTCAAACCAGCGCCCGGTTGATGATTTTTCGCTTTACACCCAACTAGAAGCTCAATTGCCCTTTTCATCCGACCGGCAAAATCAAATCGTTGTGCGCGGCGAGGGCCAATTTGACCTGTGGTGGGCCAACCTGATGACCGGCCAGGAACTGCGGTTGACCAGCACCGCCAAACCCGAATACGACCCGGCCTGGTCGCCGGTTGACAACCGCATTGTCTATGTGTCAGAAGAAACCGGCAACGGCGATATCTATATGCTCAATCTCGATGGCAGCGCCGTGGTGCGCCTGACCGATAACGTGAGCAATTTTGACAAACATCCCACCTGGTCGCCCGACGGCGCCAAAGTGGCCTTTTGGTCAGATATGAGCTTTGCCCACAATCGCCAAATCTGGATGGTCGACCTGGCAACCGGCAACCTTACCAGCCTGTCCGATAACCCCTTTAACGATTGGGACCCGGTTTGGGTTCCATAATAACGCCTGCTCCCCAAACAAAATTCCACAAAGGATACGATAACGATGAACTTTCAAACCTACCCCTTCCCTTCTCAGCGGATGCCGCTGCTGGCCTGCAACGGCGTGGTGGCTACCAGCCAGCCGCTGGCGGCCCAGGCCGGGCTGCAAATGTTGCAACGGGGCGGCAACGCGGTTGATGCGGCCATTGCCGCTGCTGTGGCCCTGGCCGTGGTTGAACCAAACTCTAACGGCATTGGCGGCGACGCCTTTGCCCTGGTTTGGGATGGCGCCAAACTGCACGGCCTAAACGGCTCCGGGCGCGCGCCAGCGGCTCTGCAAGCCGCCCAATTGCGCAACCAGGGCCACACCGACATACCCACCGATGGCTGGCTGCCGGTGACAATCCCCGGCGCGCCGGCCGCCTGGGGCGACTTGCACCAGCGCTTTGCGAGCCTTACGCTAACCGAATTGCTGGCCCCCGCTATAGCTTACGCCCGCGAAGGTTTTCCGGTTTCTCCCTTTTCGGCGCAATATTGGGCCAACGCGGCCCAAAGATTTTTGCCGCTAACCGACCCGGCCTGCGCCGCCTGGGCCGATACCTTTACCATCAACGGCAAACCGCCGGCAGCCGGTCAGCGCTGGACCAGCCCCGGCCACGCCCAAACCCTGCAAACGCTGGCCGAGCGGGGCGCGCGCGATTTTTACGAAGGCAGCCTGGCCGAAAAGATTGCCGCCTTTGCCAGAGCAACTGGCGGCTTGCTGCAAATGGATGATTTAGCCGCCCACCAGAGCAGTTGGGTAGAACCCATCGGCGTGGGCTATCGCGGTTATGAGGTTTGGGAAATTCCCCCCAATGGGCAGGGGTTGGCCGCCCTGATGGCCTTATCCATTTTAGAAGGGTTTGACCTGTTCGACTCTCCCTATGGCAGCGAGGAAAGCCTGCACCTGCAAATTGAGGCGATGAAGCTGGCCTTTGCCGACGCGGCCCGCTACATTGCCGACCCGGACCATGCCGACGTGCCGCTGGCCGGTTTGTTAAGCCCGGAGTATATTGCCGCCCGGCGCGGCTTAATCGGCCCGCAGGCCCGCGAGCCTGAAGCCGGCGAGCCGCCTCGCGGCGGAACCGTCTATCTCTGCACCGCCGACCGGAATGGAATGATGGTGAGCTTCATTCAATCTAACTATATGGGCTTTGGCAGCGGGGTAGTCGTGCCGGATACGGGCATTGCCCTGCATAATCGAGGGGCCAATTTTACCTTGCAAGCCGGCCACCGCAACGAGGCTGCCGGGGGCAAGCGTCCCTATCACACAATTATCCCGGCTTTTCTAACACGCGGTCGCCAGCCTGTTGGGCCGTTTGGCGTAATGGGCGGCTTTATGCAGCCGCAGGGCCACACCCAGGTGGTAATTGGTACGGTTGATTACGACCTCAACCCCCAGGCCGCGCTCGATGCGCCGCGCTGGCGGGTATCCGGGGGGCTGAATGTGGATATAGAGCTGGGCACGCCGGAACATATTTTGCAAGGGTTGGCCGCCCGGGGGCACCAGATTAACATCCCCGCTAATCGGGGGCTGTTCGGGCGAGGTCAAATTATCTGGCGGCTGGATGATGGCGTTTATGTTGCCGCCAGCGATAGGCGCGCCGATGGCGCTGCCGTCGGCTGGTGAAATTTGGGGCGACAATCTTGGCAAGAGCAAGAACAGCGGAGCGTCTTGTGTGAATGAGCAGTTGAACCGTTTAAGAGCAGCCCTGGCCGAAGCCCGGAACCGGCTCATTGAAGCCGAGGCCGACCTGGCCGACCAACTGGCAGAAATTAACGCTTTTGAGTTTGAATTTGAGGCCAGGGTAGGCCATTTGATGGACTCTCTGGCAACGGTAGAGCGGGAGATTCAACTTTACAACGAGCGTATTCGGACGCTGCGAAATAAGGAGATTTTTGGCGCGGCCTTTGTTCCTGTAGAAGACCAGTACCGGCGGGCCTGGGAAGCGCCGCCCAACTGGGCGCCCACCCCTCCCGCAGAGCCGCTCCCCCCGGCCAGCGAGGCCGAAATTAAAAAGCTGTATCGCCAACTGGCCCGCCGATTTCACCCGGATTTAGCCATTGATGAGGCTGACCGGACGCGCCGAACCCAAAAAATGCAGGCCGTTAACGATGCCTATGCCGCCCGCAGTATGCCTGAACTGCTGGCTCTGGCCGCCGAACCGGAGTTTGGTCTAGGCGGCGACCGGCCTTACCAAACCCAGGCCCAACTCATTGAAGCCCTGCAAAAAGAGTTGAGCCGCTGCCAGAATCGTTTGCGGGAAATTGAAAAAGAATTGCGCGGGTTGCGCTTCAAACCCAGCGTGGAGTTAAGTTTGGAAGTGAAGGCGGCTCGAATAAAGGGGCGGGATTTGCTGGCCGAAATGGCCGCCCAGTTGGAACGCAAAATTGCCCGCAAAACCATAGAACGCGATATGCTCAGAGCGCAGTTTGACCAGCTAGGCCCGGACCAGGGCATTATCCCCATTAAGCGGTAATTGGTGAATTTTATCACTTTCTGCTATAGTCCGTTGTAGGATTTTATACGGAGTGTCTATTGTTATGCATATTTTGATTATTGGCGCCGGTGATATCGGGTTTCAACTGGCTAAAAGATTATCTCAAGAAAAGCACGATATCACCATGATTGAGGCCGACGCCCAAAAAGTAAAACGGGCCAGTGAGCAGCTAGATGCCATTGTGCTGCACGGCAACGGCGCCAGCTATCGGGTGTTGCAGCAAGCCAACTTAGACAAAATGGAAATTGTGGCCGCTATGACCGATAGCGACGAGGCGAACCTGATGGCCTGCCGGTTGGCTAAAAAATCGGGGGTACAAACAACCATCGCGCGTGTGCGTCACCCTCAATTTACTCAACCCGACTTTATTTTGAGCCGCGCAGAGTTGGGCACCGACCTGATTCTGCACCCCGAAAAAGATACCGCCGATGCTGTCGTGCATTTAATTCATAAATCCAGCGCCACCTACGCGGTTGAATTTGAGGGCGGGCGCATTGAAGTGCTGGGCGTTCGGCTGTCGCAAAATTCCCAGTTTTTGCACATCCCGCTCAAGTATTTGGGTCAAGAAACCGATAATATGCGTATGCGGATTGTGGCCATCAACCGCAACTATAAAACCATCATCCCTCAGGGCACCGATGTGATGATTCCGGGCGACCAGATATTTGTGGTATGTGACCACGAGTCTTCCGCTAAATTTATGGAGTTTGCCGGCAGAAAAGAAACCCATATGAAGAACGTGATGATTTTGGGCGGCGGGCTGATTGGCCAATTTGTTGCCGCCCACCTGGCCCGAGAGTCTCATGTGAAAATCATCGAAAAAAATCTGGATAAGGCCCGGCGGCTGGCCGATATTTTGCCCCATACGCTCATCATTAACGGTGATGGCACCGATTTTGACCTGCTGGAGCATGAAGGGCTGGCCGATATGGACGCCTTTGTAGCCGTAACCGGCAACGACGAGAGTAACATCATTACCACTCTGTTGGCCCAACATTCCGACGTGTCGCGCTCGATTGCGCTGGTTAATAACGCCGCCTATCTTGCCATTGCCGAAAGAATTGGGATGGATGCCGTTGTTAGCAAACAATCGCTTACGGTCAACGCCGTCCAGCGATTCATTCATCAGCAACAGGTGGCCTCAATTGCCGGCCTGCCGGGAATTGGCGCGCAGGTTATCGAGTACATTGCCAGCGATGGCTGCAAAATTACCTGCGGCCCGCTACGCAATGTTAACTTTCCCCCTAATGCCATTGTGGGCGCAGTTTTGCGTCAGGATGAGATGATTGTTCCTCATGGCGACACCCAAATCAGGTCGGGTGATAAAGTAATTGTATTTGCTTTGCCGGAAACCGTGGCCGAACTGGAAGGATTGTTCAGGCAAGAGCGCAGCCGTAGCGGACTTGCCCAATTTTTACGCGCTTAAATGCCTGACCAAACCGGAGAGCAAATATGCACGTTGTGAGCATTTTACATCTGCTGGGCCTGTTGTTAATATTTCTGGCCGCATCGATGTTGCTGCCTTTACCCTTCTCTTTCTATTATGGCGATGACGATTATTTGGCCCTGTTAAGCAGCGCCGGCGTAACCTTTGCTGCGGGCTTTGCGCTCTTCAAACTTACCCGGCTAAAACAGCAGGCTCTGCGCGCCAAAGAAGGCTTTGCGGTGGTAACATTTGGCTGGATAATCTTTTCGGCGTTTGGCGCGCTGCCGTTTGTATTTTCCGGGGCAACGCCATCTTACACCGACGCCTTTTTTGAAACAATGTCGGGGTTCACTACCACCGGCGCTACCATTCTCACCGATGTTGAGCGGTTGTCTCATGGTATTCTATTTTGGCGCAGCCTGACTCACTGGCTGGGCGGCATGGGCATTATTGTGCTCTCGCTGGCTATTTTGCCCTTTTTGGGCGTCGGCGGAATGCAGCTTTTCAAGGCCGAAGTGCCCGGCCCCGTAGCCGATAAGCTAACGCCCCGCATTACCGAAACAGCCAAAATTTTATGGGGCACTTACGTGCTGCTTTCGGCGCTGGAAACGGGGCTGCTCATGTTTGGCGGTATGAGCCTGTTCGATGCGCTGACCCACACCTTTGGCACCATGGCCACCGGCGGTTTTTCAACCAAAAATGCCAGCGTCGGGGCCTATAACAGCGCCTACATTGATTATGTAATTATCTTTTTTATGGTTTTGGCCGGCGCCAACTTTTCGCTGCACTATCGTTTTTTGCGCGGCGATTTTACCGCCTATCTGCGTAACGTTGAGTTTCTCTACTTTCTCTCTATTATCGGGCTGGCCACCATAGTTATTGGCCTGGATGTATTTATCAATCAATATCAAAATTTGGCCGACACCTTGCGCTTCACCCTTTTTCAGGTAACATCCATTCAAACCACCACCGGCTATGGCACCGCCAATTACGAGCAGTGGAGTTTTGCCTCGCAGTTTGTATTGCTGGCCTTGATGTTTATTGGCGGCTGCGCCGGCTCAACCGGCGGCGGCATGAAGGTCATTCGCATTCACCTGCTGATAAAATTTGTCTTTAGCGAGTTTGTGCGGCTGGTACACCCGCACGCCGTAGTACCGGTGCGGCTGCGCCATATTGCCGTGCCGCAAGATGTTGTTACCAATGTGCTGGGTTTTTTTGTTTTAGGTATTTTGGTTTTTGCCGGCGGGGTTTTTATGATGGCTCTGATTGGGCTGGACCTGCCCACCTCGCTTGGAGCCACAGCCGCCACTTTGTGGAATATTGGGCCGGGCCTGGGCAGCGTTGGCCCCACCGAAAATTACGCGCACATCCCCTGGCTCGGTAAATGGCTGCTCTCCTTTTACATGCTGGTGGGCCGCCTGGAAATTTTCACCGTGATGATTCTCTTCTCGCCGGCTTACTGGCGTAAATAAAATTTCGGTGATACCTTTAAGCTGGTATAATTATAAAATTGCAAAAATAAATAAATGAAAGGATAAATCATGTCCCAAAAACAGTGGAGCAGCCCTCCGGTAATGGAAATTGACCCCAAAAAGAATTACACCATCTCGATGGAGACAAATCGGGGTAAAATTGAGTTGGAATTGTACCCGCAGCACGCCCCTAAAACCGTCAACAACTTTGTGTTCCTGGCTCGCCAGGGCTATTACGACGGAGTTTCTTTTCATCGGGTAATTGATAACTTTGTAATTCAAGGCGGCGACCCGACCGGCACCGGACGCGGCGGCCCCGGCTACAAATTTGAAGACGAACTGGTTGGCAACCCGCTCAAGCACGAAACCGGCGTGATCTCTATGGCTAATGCCGGCCCTAACACCAACGGCAGCCAATTTTTTATTACCCACTCGCCCCAACCACACCTGGATGGCCGGCACACCGTATTTGGCAAAGTTGTTAGCGGCCAGGATGTGGTCGACGCCATTCAACAGGGCGATAAAATGACTCAGGTGACTGTCGCCGAAAGTTAATAGACCCTTTCATCTTTAATTTGGACAAGGCCGGTTACAAGACCGGCTTTTTTACTTTAAAGTGATTGTCAGCCTGGGGTGGCTATGCTAAAATGGAGATATTCGTTATCAACCCGGCAAGGCTGTAGAGCCGGGTAGCCATAGCTCAAACTGAACCTCAATAAATAAATCCGCCCCAGGGGGTAGCCCAAATGACTCGCTTAACACGTAAAGAAGTGCTGCAACTTGTTGAAACTGCCCGCAAAAAAGGCGCCCCCCCTAACCTTATTGCCGCAAATCTAAGTCAGATCGATTTAAGTAGGGCCGATCTGCAAGGAGTCGACCTGAGCGGGGCCGACCTGACCCGGGCCGACCTGAACCAGGCCAATCTTGAAAATGCAAATCTGATTGGGGCCGACCTGAGCGAAACCGACCTGCGTAAAACCAACCTCAACGGCGCCGACCTGAGCGGCAGCGACCTGTTCAAAGCCGACTTGTTTGGCGCAAGTTTGAATAAAGCCAACCTAATTGGGGCCAAACTCATCCGCGCCAACCTGATAGAAGCCGATTTGAGCAACGCCAATTTGAGCGACGCCGATTTTAGCTGGAGCGATGCCATTCGGGTTAATTTGCGGGGCGCTGTTCTAAGCCGCTCAAGCCTGATTAGAGCCAGTTTGGTTGAAGCCAACCTGAACCGGGCCGATTTAAAAATGGCTAACGCCAACGGCACAAATTTTACCGGCGCCAATATGAGCCGCGTCAATTTTAGCCAGGCCGAGTTGAGCGGCGCCAACTTGAGCCAGGTTAAGGCCGAGCAGGTTAATTTTAGCCGCGCCAATTTGAGCCAGGCCAATTTGGGCGAAGCAGATTTAAATGACGCTGATTTTATTCAGGCCAACCTTAATGGGGCCAGCCTGGTAAAAACCCGGCTGCATGGGGCAAAATTTAACCGGGCCAATTTAAATGGGGCCAGCCTGAGTAGCGCAAGTTTGAGCCACGTCGATTTGAGCGGGTCAGAATTAATCAGGGCTACCCTCAGCCAGGCTAATTTGAACAAAGGAAATTTGAGCGGAGCCAACCTTGAAGGGGCAGACCTGTACGGAGTCAACCTGACCGGGGGTAATCTGAATCAGGCCAACTTGGCCGGGGCCGATTTGAGCGAGGCCAGAATAGGCGGAACCGGCTTTGGCAATGTAAACCTGGCCGCGGCCAAAGGGCTGGATACCATTGTTCACTGGGGGCCTTCGTATATTGATATAAATACCTGTTTTCGTTCTAAAGGTAAATTGCCTGCCGATTTTTTGCGCGGCGTGGGGGCCGGCGATGAGCTAATTGAATATATCACGGCTATCAGCGAGGAGCCGGCGGATTATATTGCCTGCTACATTGCCTACGCCCCGGCGGACGAGTCCTTTGCCGGCCAGTTACACCATACGTTTCAACAACAGGGGGTGCGCTGCTGGCCGGTTACGGAAGAGATGCGCAAGGGCAGCAATTTGGCGTTTTGGTTGGGCCACAAATTGGTGCTGGTGCTGTCCGGCCATCTGCTCGATGCCGACTGGCTGCACCAGGAGCTTAAAACAATCGCGGCCGAGGAAGAAAAACAACAGCGCCGACTGCTGTTTCCTGTTGCCCTGGATAATGCGCTCGATGATGAGGTCTCGGCAGGCAGGCTGGCGGAGGTTCGCGCCAAAACCATTGTTGATTTTAGCCGGTGGCAGGAGCAAAAAGCCTACAGCCAGGCGTTTGAGTCGTTATTGAGGCAACTCAAAACAGAAGTTTGACGGCCCCCAAATCACCTTTTTTCTTGTCCTTTTGCCCCTCTGCGGCCTGAGTAATTTGACAAAAACGGGCTTTCATTTTATATTTCCGGTATAATTTGTCATACAACCTTACAACCTTATAACCTTATAAATCTCCGCCTCGCTTGTTTCTTCTAATCTGCCAGACACGTTGCCGGCCGGCGTGTGTCGCAACAACTTCGCTATGTTCCGGTTAACGTAGAACTATCATTACCTTGAGATGGGGTCAACTGCATAGACCCGCTTAATTCAACCAAATAAAGAAAGGAATTTATGAGATGACCGACGCAGCGCTCATCCAAACCTTGCACCAGGAAGTCGAAAAACGCCGGGAAGCCATTATTCAATTCTTGCGCGAAATTTGCGCTATTCCCAGTATGGACAGCCAGATTGGCCCGGTGGGCGAGCGAGTAGCCCAGGAATTGCGTCAACTTGGGTTTGATGAAGTTCGTTTTGATAAAATGGGCAACATTTTTGGCCGCGTGGGCAGCGGCCCCACCGTAATTGTGTACGACAGCCACATTGACACTGTTGGCATTGGCGACCCCGATAGCTGGGAGTGGGACCCCTTTGAAGGCAAAATTGAGAACGGTATTTTGTATGCCCGTGGCGCTTGCGACGAAAAAGGCTCGACGCCGGGCATGGTTTACGGCATTGCCCTGGGCCGGGATTTGGGCCTGTTCTCGCCCGACGAGTTTACCCTCTACTATTTTGGCAACATGGAAGAGTGGTGCGATGGTATTGCGCCCAACAGCTTTGTAGAAGTTGACCCCAAAGTTAAGCCCGATTGTGTGGTTATTGGCGAGCCGACCATGATGAATGTTTATCGCGGCCACAAAGGGCGGCTGGAGCTGAAAATTACCGCCAAAGGCAAAAGCGCCCACGCCGCCGCCAACCACCTGGGCGATAACGCTATCTACAAAATGCTGCCCATTATCGAGGCCATTAGCCAGATGGAACCGCAGTTGGGCGACCACGAGTTTTTGGGCCACGGCAAAATTACCGTTAGCGATATGGCGGTCAAAACTCCTTCTATCAACGCTGTGCCGGATGAGTGTACCATTTTTATCGACCGCCGCATGACCTTTGGCGAAAGTAAAGAAGATGTGCACCGGCAGTTGGTCGCCATCATCCCCCCGGCCCAGCGCAACAGCATTACCGTTGAAGAACTGTTTTACGATGACCCCAGCTACACCGGCTTTGTCTTTCCGGTTGACAAATATTTTCCGGCCTGGGCCTACAACGAGGACCACCCGCTGGTGGTGGCCGGCCAGGCGACCCGCAAAGCCATTGGCCTGCCAGATTCGCCCACCGGCAAATGGGGTTTTAGCACCAACGGCATCTACTGGGCCGGCAAAGCCGGTATTCCCTCTATTGGTTTTGGCCCCGGCAATGAGCTAACCGCCCACACCAACGAAGACAGCGTATCGCTGGATGAAGTCGTCAAAGCCACAGAGTTTTATGCCCTGCTGCCGGCAATGATTAAAAAATAGGCGCCGTAACTACCAAAGCTGCTATAATCTTTATTAAGAGTTGATATGAACGCCATCAAACCCATTGAGTGGGTTAAAAACCAGCACGCGCAAACCATACAAACAAGCGCGGCAGTCAATAAAATTTTTCCCGAAGGTATCTTTAAGCAAGCCCGCAACTTTCACCGCCAGATTCCGGGCTATCAAATTAGTCCACTCAAGCATTTGCCCAATCTGGCAGCTATGCTTGGCGTGGGCGGAATTTGGGTTAAGGATGAGTCGGTTCGCTTGAGTCTTAGCTCGTTTAAGGTACTGGGCGGCTCCTTTGCCATTTATCGCTTTATTCGCTCTCAACTGGGTTTGGCCAACCACGACCCTCTCTCTTTTGAGGATTTGATGTCTGACGCGGTGCGGGCCAAAATAAACGGGTTAACCTTTGCCACCGCCACCGATGGCAACCACGGCCGCGGCGTGGCCTGGGCCGCCAGCAAGCTGGGCTGCAAAGCCATCATTTATGTTCATAAAGACACCTCTCAGGCGCGGATTAAAGCCATTCAAAATAACGGGGCCGAGGTGCGGGTGGTCAACGGCACCTACGATGACGCGGTCAGGCAGGTGAACCACGACGCCGGGCAAAATGGCTGGCAGATAATTTCCGACACCTCCTGGCCGGGGTACGAGGACATCCCCGCCTGGGTTATGCAGGGCTACACCACCCTGCTGTCAGAAGCGCAAGAACAACTGGCGGCCCAGGGCATTATCAAGCCAACGCACATATTTATTCAGGGCGGCGTGGGCGCGCTGGCGGCTTCGGCCATTGGCTTTTATCATCAACGCTTTGGCCCGGAACAACCGCTGGCAGTTGTGGTTGAGCCAATTACCGCCGCCTGCCTGTACGAGTCGGCCAGAATTGGCGACGGCCAGCCCCACAGCGTGGGCGGCGACCTGCGCACCATTATGGCCGGCCTGGCCTGCGGCGAACCCAGCCCCATTGCCTGGAGCATTTTGTGGGATTGCGCCCACGCCTTTGTGGCCTGCCCCGATTATGTGGCCGCCAAAGGCATGCGGGTGTACGCCGTGCCGCTCAAGGGAGACCCCTTCATCGTTTCTGGCGAATCGGGCGCGGTGACGCTGGGGGCCTTGATGTTTATGCTGGAGCGCCCCGAGATTGCCTCGCTCAAACAATACCTGAATCTTGGCCCCGACTCGCAGGTGCTGCTAATCAACTCCGAAGGCAATACCGACCCCGATTACTTTCGCCGGGTAGTTTGGGAAGGAGTCGAGGCTGTGCCCGAAGCCTATCGCTGGTCGCCGCCATAAGGCGCTGGCGTGGTCCGGCAAAATAAAATACTCAGCCCTTATGTCATTTCGAGGCGTTTTTTGCCGAGAAATCCCCACGATGGTTGCCGGTATAGCGCCTGCCGGGAGATTTCTCGCTCCTGCGTCGCTCGAAATGACATGCCTGAGCAGTTACAAAATAATAACCTAAAACAAAGGAGTTTAACCATGAGCAAAGATAGAGTAGCCCTATATTTACAAGACGCCCACGAAATCCGCGAGGGTATGAAGCTGGCTCAATTTGCCGAAAAGCACGGTTTTGAGGCCGTTTGGCAGGCCGAAAGTCGTTTGGTGCGCGATGCCATTGTGCCGATGGCTGCCTTTGCCGCCGTTACCGAGCGAATTAAAGTGGGGTCCGGCGTTATCAACAACTGGACTCGTAACATTGGCCTGCTGGCGGCTACTTTTCTTACGCTGGATGACCTGGCCCCCGACCGCATTATCTGTGGCATCGGGGCCTGGTGGGACCCGCTGGCCAAAAATGTTGGAATTGACCGCCGCAAACCCCTGCAGGCCATGCAGGAAACCATCGAGGTGATGCGTCGCCTGCTGAAGATGGAAAACGTAACCTTTGAGGGCGAATTTCATCAGGTCAAAGGCATTGAGCTGGACGTAGTGCATGGTCGGCGCGAGCCGCGCAACGTGCCGATTATGATTGGCGCAACCGGCCCCAAAATGATGGAGTTGACCGGCGAAATTGCCGACGGGGCCGTGCTAAACTACTGCGTGCCGCCAGCGTATAACCACGAAGCCCTGAACCAGCTTAAAATTGGGGCCGAGCGAGCCGGACGCACCCTGGATGATATCGACCGCCCGCAACTGGTAGTCTGCTCGGTTGATAACAATAAAGCCAAAGCCCTGGATGGCGCGCGCTGGCTGCTAACCCAATATATTGCCCAGCAGCCGCACATTACCAAAGCCAGCAACACCCCCCAAGAAACCGTCGATAAAATTCAATCTATTTTGGGCTGGCCCGCCACCAAAGAACAAATCAAAGAAGCCATGAAACTGGTTCCCGATGACCTGGTGCAGCGCATCACCGCCAGCGGCACGCCCGAAGAGGTCAAAGCCAAAGTGCGCGAATATGTTGCCAATGGCTGCACCTGCCCCATTCTCTATCCGCTGGGAGACCCCTATTTGATGATTGAAGTTTTCTCCGAAGGTTATAGTGAATGAGGCGTTGCAGTGGGATTGACGGCTACCTTGTTTGATATTAATATTCAACCCATCCAGAAATGATGCCCGGTTAACCCCTTTTTAAATCATATCTCAACGGAGAGAGCTATGCCAACCCTGCTGGTAAAAAATGCAGATGCGCTGGTAACAATGAACCAGCGCCGCGATGAAATAAAAAATGGCGCCGTGCTGGTTGAGGATAATCAAATTGAATGGGTCGGCCCCGGCGACAATCTGGACCGTTACCTCTCGGAAAGCCGGCCCGATTTAGCCCGCAACGGCCTTGACCGGGTAATTGATGCCCGTGGCTGCGTGGTGCTGCCGGGGCTGGTCAACTGCCATCACCATCTGTATCAAACGCTGACCCGCACCATTGGCACCGGCTCTGGCAAGGTGCTGTTCGATTGGCTCAAATTTCTTTACCCCATTTGGGCCGAAATGACCCCCGAAGCAATTTACGTGAGCGCCAAAATTGGTTTGAGCGAACTGGTGTTGAGCGGCTGCACCACCGTAGCCGACCATCTGTACCTGTACCCCAACGGCAGCAAAATTGATGACGAAATACGGGCTGCGCAAGAAGTTGGCGTCCGGTTTCACCCCACCCGGGGCAGCATGAGCCTGGGCGAAAGCCAGGGCGGCCTGCCCCCCGACCGCGTTTGTGATACCGAACCTGACATTATTAAAGATTGCATTCGGGCTATTGAAACCTTTCACAACCCCGAACCGCTCTCGATGTTGCGGATTGGGCTGGCCCCCTGTTCTCCCTTTAGCGTAACCGAAAAACTCATGCGCGAGTCGACTGAAATTGCCCGGCAATACCCGCTGGTCAACCTGCACACCCACCTGGCCGAAACCAAAGACGAAGACCGTTTTTGTTTGCAAATGTTTGGCAAGCGCCCCGTAGAATACGCCGAGTCGCTCAATTGGGCCGGCGAAGACGTGTGGTTTGCCCACATGGTCCACCCCAACCAGGCCGAAGTAACCTGGCTGGCCAAAACCAACACCGGCGTTTGCCATTGTCCCAGCAGCAATATGATTTTGGCTTCGGGCATTGCCCCGGTGCGGGATATGGTTGACCAGAATGTGCGGGTTGGCCTGGGCGTAGATGGCTCGGCCAGCAACGACGGCAACCATATGCTGGGCGAGGCCCGGCAGGCCATGTTGCTGCAACGCGTCGGCTGGCCGGGGTTTGAGTCTCGCGCCGACCGCTTTACCGCCCGCGAGTCGCTGGAACTGGCTACACTGGGCGGCGCCCGCGTATTGCGTCGGGATGATATTGCCACGCTATCGCCGGGCAAAGCCGCAGATTTGGTGGCCTTTCGGGTGGATGATTTGGCGCACGCCGGCGGCCAAAGCGACCCGGTGGCCTCGCTGGTAACATGCGCGCCCGCCCAGGCCTGGTTATCGGTCATTAATGGCCGGGTGCTGGTTGAAGATGGCCGGTTTTTACCTTTTGAGCTGGAGCCGGTCATCGAGCGACACAATCAACTGAGCCAGGAAATGATGCAGCGCGCCGGAGTATTATAACCCTGCGTATCCCCAGACCTTTTGGTCTGATAACAATCGAATAGAATGAGCCGGGCCAATACCGCCCCCGGCTTGTCGGCAAAACTTTAAGGAGGTGGGTATGTAAACTTCTGTTCAATTGATGAACAAACTATCTTGAAAGAATCGCTGCTTAATACAATGGGGTTTTTGGGGATGTATCCTCAGCCCCCGGCCCTATCGGCCTATTTACAAAGGAGGAAGATTCTACAATGAAGCGATTAATCTGGATTGTGCTGGCGGGATTGTTGGCAGCCATGTTAGCTGCCTGTGGCGGCGCAGCCCAACCTGCCCAGCAAGAGCAAACATCTGCCTCGTCCACCGAAACGGAATCTGGTGCAGGCGAGTCAGCCGCGCAAGAGTCCTCATCAGAAGGAGAAATGAGCGAGGAACCCTTTAAGGTTGCGTTTGTTTACGTTGCCCCCATCGGCGACCTGGGCTGGACCTGGGCGCACGACCAGGGCCGGCTGGTGCTTGAAGAGGAATTTGGCGACAAGGTGGAAACGGCCTATATCGAGAACGTACCCGAAGGCCCGGAAGCCGAGCGCGTTATCAGAGATTTTGCCCAAAAGGGGTTTGACCTGATTATCACCACCTCTTTTGGCTACATGGACCCGACTGTGACCGTGGCCCAGGAATTTTCAGATATCTGGTTTGTTCACATCTCCGGCTTTAAAACCGCCGATAACGTTTCGACGGTGTTTGGCCGCATGTACCAACCTCGCTATCTATCGGGGCTGGTGGCCGGAGCTGCCACCGAGAGCAACACGTTGGGTTACGTGGCTGCCTTCCCTATTCCCGAAGTGGTGCGCGGAATCAACGCCTTTACTTTGGGCGTGCGCGAAGTAAACCCCGATGCCGAAGTGCGCGTGGTTTGGACCAATACCTGGTTTGGCCCGCCCGAAGAAAAAGAGGCGGCTGAAGCCTTGATTTCTGCCGGGGCCGACGTGATTGCCCAGCACCAGGATACCACCGAGCCGCAAAAGGCCGCCGCCGATGCGGGCGGACTGTCCATTGGTTACGACTCGGATATGGGTAGTTTTGTGGGCGACACCGTGCTCACCAGCCCGGTTTGGAATTGGGGGCCCAAATACATCAACATTGTGCAAGGTATTATGGACGGCACCTACCAGAGCGAATCTTACTGGGGCGGAATGAATGACAACGTTGTTCAGTTGGCCCCCTTCTCGGCCAGGGTTTCCGACGAAACCAAAGCGTTGGTTGAAGAGAAACAGCAACTCATCCTATCTGGTGAGTGGGACGTGTTCTGCGGCCCCATCAATGGAGCCAACGGCAACCTGATTGTGGAAGAAGGCAAATGCCTGACCGACGCGGAAATGTTAAGTATGGACTACTTTGTTGAAGGCGTCCGGGGCGAAGCGCCGTCTGAAGCGCCAACCGGGTTAGGGCAATAACCACGTAAGATTTTTGTGTGAACAGCCAATAAACCCTGAAAGCGGAGTCCAAAAGTACACTTTTGGACTCCGCCAACGTTACTTTTATGGGAGGTGTTATGACCACAACCGCAGCCCCGGTTGTTGTAGAAATGCGCGCAATAACCAAACGATTCCCCGG
>CAZAPG010000031.1:0-80841 GCA_964486935.1 uncultured Caldilineaceae bacterium
ACTGTCGGGATGCGGCGGTGGCGGTGGAGACGGCCAAAAAGCTCATTGCCATCAAACGCGGAAGCCGCTAACAAGGGCGGCATTCGCCTGCGGATTGACTCGCAAGCGAATCGCTCAAGTCGGTTCCCTGGGGTGAGCCGAGTGCGCTTCAGCGTACTTGAGCTATCAGCCCTGAGCTTCAGCTTGGGGCGAACTGTAACGGATAATGCACTCTAAACAGATTTACAGAATAACGCTGGCCCTGCTGATAACAGCGCTGGTGTGGCTGGCTGCCGCGCAATCTGGCAACGCGCCGCCAACATTAAAAATAGGGCTGGTGGCTCCGTTTGAGGGGTTATACCGGTCAACCGGATACGAGGCGCTGTTTGCCGTTAAATTAGCCCTGCAAACGCGCAATCGCGCCGGAGGAGTCAATGGCTATCGGGTTGAGTTGGTAGCCCTGAACGATTTCAACCAGCCCAATGACGCTTATCAGCAGGCGCGGGCGTTGGTAGCCGACCCGGATGTGCTGGGCGTGGTGGGACACTTTACCAGCGAGACCACCCAGGCGGCTCTGCCGGTGTACCGGCAGGCGCAACTGGCGGTGGTAATTCCCTGGAGCGTGGATGAGTCGATTTTTGACGACAATTTGCCGGGAGTTGTTACGGTAGCGGCCACGCGCCAGCAGACAGCCGCCAGGCTTGACGCCCTTATTCAGCAAATGGGATTCAATCAGGTAGACGCCTTAAGCCAGCCTCCGCCAAACGCCCTGCCCCATTCTGTAATGGCGGTAACGCTGGCCGCCGACGCCGTAACCGCCGGCAACATTATAAATAGCTTGCGGGCGTCTGGCGCGCCGCCCCAGTTTTTTGGACAGGTTGAGGCGGGCAACCGGCAGTTAACCCAGGTAGCCGGCTTGGCCGCCGATGGGCTGATTTTTGTCTCGCCTGCGCCCGACGGGGCGGACCTGCCAGGATACGATGATTTTGTGGCAGCTTATCAAGCAATGGCCGGGTTTGCGCCATCGCCGCGAGCTATTTTGGCCTATGAGGCCACAAATCTCTTGCTAGATTCCATTGAGCAAGCTATCATTAATAACAATCGATTGTGGGCCAGCCGGCCATTACCTCGCGCCGATGTGAGCCGGGTTATTGCCTCGACTCGACAAGATGGTTTGACAGGTAATATTGTTTTTGACCCGCGCGGCGCAAGAATTAATGCGCCGGCGTGGATTTACCAAATTTCAGAAGCAAGATATCCGGGAACTATGGTCGTTCCTTGAACAAGGTTGTTATGCGGGTTTTAATTATTTCTTGGGAGTATCCGCCTCATATTGAAGGGGGATTGGGCCGGCACGTGGCCGAACTAACTCCTGCGCTGGCGCAGCAGGGGCTAGCGATACATCTGGTTACGCCTGCTTATGAGTCAACCGTGCGCCAATTCCAGTCCCAATCCCAAGCTTCGCCTGTCACATCAAACCAGTTACCCCCGGCAGTTGTAACAACAGAAAACGGCATTGTGGTGCATCGGGTCAGAGTCTCGTCAGAGCGATTTATGGGCACCATCTACGAGCGGGTGGGTGAGGTTAATAAAACTTTAGAGGAATACCTGAACCAGATTAAAGAGCAGTACGGGCCGTGGGACTTGGCCCACATTCACGATTGGCTGACCGGTTTTGCCGGCATTGCCCTGAGGCAATCTTTACAAATGCCGCTGGTAGCCACCATTCACGCCACCGAACGGGGCCGGGTACGCGGCCACCTGAGTAACGATTTGCAGCGCGCCATTGATGCCGCCGAACGCCGGCTGGTGCATGAGGCGGATAGGGTAATTGTTTGCAGCCACTACATGTCTAAAGAACTGCAATCCTTTTTTCAGGTACCCCCGGCCCGGCTCGATATTGTGCCTAACGGGGTTAATATTGCCGCCCTGGAAAGTAACTCCAGCAACCAGTTGGATGTTTTCAGGGCCAAATACGCCCGCCCCCACGAAAAGATTGTTTTCACCATCTCCCGGTTGGTGTATGAAAAAGGCGTGCATAAACTGGTTGAGGCCACCCCCCAAATTTTAACCAATTGTCCGCAGGCCAGAATTATTATTGCCGGCAAGGGGCCGGAGGCCGACAATTTACAACGGCAAGCCGAACATCTGGGCGTGGCCGACAAAATTGATTTTGTTGGATTTATCTCTAATCAAGAGCGCAACCGCTTTTTTAGAGTGGCCGATTGCGCTGTTTTTCCCAGCCTGTATGAACCGTTTGGCATTGTGGCCCTGGAGGCAATGGCTCTGGAGTGTCCTGTGGTGGTTAGCGATGTGGGTGGCTTTTCAGAAGTTGTCACCCACCAGGAAACCGGCATTACCATCTATCCTGATGACGCCGACTCTGTGGCCTGGGGCGTTTCGCGCGCCCTGACCCACCCCATCTGGGCGCGGCGACACGCCATCAAAGCCCGTAAAGCGGTAGAGGGGCTTTTTAACTGGACTCGTGTGGCCAGACTGACCAAAGAAGTGTACCGCCGGGCGCTGGAACCACCATCTCCCCGATGACCAAAATGATTTGACAGCACTCTGTAACTGTGTTAAACTCGCCTGAATTTGAGCGCACTTCCCTTTGAAAATTATGAGAAATCTGTTGAATGTTCGCCCCAGGAGCCCGCGTACTCGGCCAGACCCTATGTCTGGATAGAGTGCTTTGGCGTTCTACCATTTGACGGCTTAAAAGTCGGCTCTCCAGACATAGAGGGCCGGCTTTTTTTATTCTGATTTTGCGGAAGCGAGGAAATTATGCCCACCAACACCAAAATAAAAATAGGCGTATTTGGAGCAACCGGCTACACCGGCTTTGAAACCATTAATATTCTCCGGCGTCACCCCGCCGTGCGGCTGATGTTTGCCACCTCCGAGAGCAGCGCCGGGCAAAATCTAAACGACGCTTACCCCATTACCTGGGATATGCCTCTGGTGGCAGCCAACGACGCCCCCTTAAAGCAGGTAGAGGCCGTCTTTTGCTGCCTGCCGCACGGGGCCAGCATGCCCGCAGTGATGGCGGCTCGCCAGGCCGGCGCGCGCGTCATTGACCTGTCGGCCGATTTCAGGCTGACCAATCCAGAAGCGTATCAACAGTGGTACAAAACGGCCCACCAGGCCCCCGAGCTGCTGGCCCAGGCCGTTTATGGTCTGCCAGAACTGTATCGCGCCCAAATTGCCAAAACCGACCTGCTGGCTAACCCCGGCTGCTACCCAACCAGCGTGCTGCTGCCGCTGGCCCCGCTGCTCAAGGCCAACCTGCTCGACCCGTCGGCCCCCATCATTGCCGACAGCAAAAGTGGCGTTAGCGGCGCAGGCCGCAAACCATCTCTCAAAACCCATTTTGTCGAGGTCAACGAAAACCTGTCGCCCTACAATATCGGGCAAAGCCATCGCCATGTGCCCGAAATGGCCCAAACCATCAACGCGCTGGGCGGCGATGGGGCAAAGCTCATCTTTTCGCCCCATCTGGCGCCGATTAGCCGGGGGATGCTTTCGACCATATATGTGACCCTGGCCGAGGAGATGTCGGCCCAGGTTGTCCACGAGATTTTTGCCGACAGCTACGCCGGCGCGCCGCTGGTGCGCATTTTGCCGCCGGGGCAACTGGCCTCTTTTGCCCACACGCAGCGCACCAACCTGGCCGTTATTTCCATTACGCCGGTTAACTCGCGCCAGCTCATTATCTGTAGCTCTATCGACAACCTGGGCAAGGGCGCGGCCGGACAGGCCGTACAAAACTTCAACATCATGTTTGGGCTAAACGAAACCGAAGGGCTGCTTTAAGGAGTCGGTTATGTTTGTGCTTAAAATTGGGGGGCAGGAGCTTGACGACCCGGATTTTGTCAAAAGGATTGGCCAGGCTGTCGCCGCGCTGCCTGCGCCGCCTATTTTGGTGCATGGCGGCGGCAAAGAAATCAAAGAGTTGCAAACCCGGCTGGGCGTCAAACCCCAATACATCGATGGCCTGCGCGTAACCGATGCCGAATCGCTGGATATTGTGCAGATGGTGCTGGTGGGGCGGGTCAACAAGCGGCTGGTATCCAGCCTGTCTCTGGCCGGGGTAGACGCTTTTGGCATGTCGGGCGTAGACCGTAACGCCATTAAGGCCGAAAAGCTGGAGCATCCCGGCGGCGATTTAGGGCAGGTGGGGCGGGTGGTTCACGTTCGCACCGAAGTGTTCAGCCGCCTGCTGGAAGATGGTATCACCCCCGCGCTTTCGCCGCTGTGCTACGGGGCCGATGGCAGCATTTTTAACGTTAACGCCGACCACGTGGCCATGGCGGTTGCCATTGCCATGCAGGCCGAAGAACTGGTGTTTGTATCTAATGTGCCGGGCATTTTGAAGGAAAAAAGATTGCTGCCACACCTTACTGCGGCCGGGGTGGAAACGCTGATTGCCGAAAAAGTGATTGTCAACGGAATGATTCCCAAATCCCGCGCCGCGCTGGAGGCCGTGCAGGGCGGCGTGTCAGCCGTAAGAATCACCAATTTAGATGGCGTCAAAGCCGGAACCGGCACGGTTATTACGCTTGAATAATACAGAGTTCAGAGTTTTTCAGTTCAGAGTTCAGAGTTTTTCGATTCCAAACCTTAAACCCTGAACCCTGAACTGATGAACTGGCAAACTATTTTTTTGAGGAGACCAAATTTAATGACCACCACTCAAGAAATTATCAAGCTGGAACAAGAATACGTATTGCAAACCTACAAGCGCCCGGAGTTTGTGCTGGAGCGTGGCGACGGGGTCTGGCTGTACGACTCCGACGGGCGGCAATATCTGGATGGCGGCAGCGGTATTGCCGTAAACGCCCTGGGCTACAACAACCAGCTCATTGTCGAGGCGATTCGCCGGGGCGCGGAGGGGCTGCTGCACGTGTCGAACCTGTACCACACCGCGCCCCACGCCCTGCTGGCCCGCGATTTGTGCGAGTCCTCCTTTGCCGACCGGGTCTTCTTTTGCAACTCTGGCACAGAGGCCAACGAGGGCGCGCTCAAGTTTGCCCGCAAATGGGCCAGGGTTAGCGGGCATGGCGATAAAACCGGCTACGTGGCCTTTACCGGCTCGTTTCACGGGCGCACCATGGGCGCCCTGTCCGTAACCGCCACCGAAAAATATCGCGCCCCGTTTGCCCCGCTCATCGAGGGCGTGACCTTTGCCGAGTTCAACAACCTTGACAGCGCCCGGCAGGCCATTACCGAAAAAACCTGCGGCGTAATTGTCGAGCCGGTGCAGGGCGAAGGCGGCGTAACCCCGGCCACGCCTCAATTTCTGGCCGGGCTGCGGCAATTGTGCGATGAGGCCGGCGCGCTGCTAATTTTTGACGAGGTTCAATGCGGCCTGGGGCGCACCGGCACGCTGTGGGCTTATCAGGGCTACGGGGTAACGCCCGATATTCTGACCGTGGCCAAGCCCATTGCTGCCGGCCTGCCGATGGGCGCCGTTCTGCTTACCCAAAATGTAGCCAACGCCCTGGAGCCGGGCGACCACGGCAGCACGTTTGCCGCCGGCCCGTTAACCTGCGCCGTGGCTCGCGCCGTGCTCAACCACATCAACACGCCCCAATTTTTGGCCGACACCCGGGCCAGGGGTCAGCATCTGGCCGACCGGCTGGGCGAGAAGGTGGCTCACTCGCCGTTGATTAAAGAGGTGCGGGGCAAGGGGTTGATGTGGGGTCTGGTTTCCGGGCCGCCCGCCGGCGATATTGTGACCGAAGCCCGCAACCACGGCCTGATTATTTTGGTGGCCGGGCCAAACGTGGTGCGCCTGCTGCCGCCGCTAACCATTACCCATGCCGAAATTGACACGCTGGTAGAAAGATTGCTCAAAACGCTTGAGGCAGTAGGGTAGGATAACTTATGACCATCACCATACGCAAGGCGCGGCTGGCCGATGTGCCCCGCATGCTGCCCCTGTTAGATGAATTTGCTCGACAGGCCGAAATCTTGCCCCGCACCGAAGACGATGTCTATCGCTCAATTCGGGAGTGGGTGGTGGCCGAAACGCCGGAAACCAAAATCGTCGGGGTTGGCTCGCTGCTGGTTATGTGGAAAGATTTGGCCGAAATTCGCTCGCTGGTGGTCGACCCGGCTTGCCAGGGCCAGGGGGTTGGCCGCCGGATTGTTGAATTGCTGCTTGAAGAGGCCGGCGCGTTAGCCCTGGCCCGCATCTTTGCCCTGACCCGCAAGCCCGGCTTTTTTATGAAGATGGGCTTTCAGCTAACCAGAATTGAACATTTGCCCCGAAAGGTGCAGCGCGACTGCGTGTTTTGCCCCAAATTTCACGCCTGCGATGAGGTGGCGGTGGTCATGTCGCTAAAAAACAAGTCCGCTCAAGAGGCCGTTTCGGCCATCAAGGTTGACTCTAATGGCGCTTCGCCCCAGCCCATCATCCCGCTCATTTCAAATTCACGTTAATCATTGGCGCTTTGTTGAGGGCGGGTTGATACTTGGGCCGGATAGATGTATTATGATAACCAGGCAGCAGTAAACTATCCGGCTGAAAGGAACGATCCATGCAATCGTCTGACCCGCGCTGGCGAAAATTTTGGCAAAATGTCTTCTGGTTTGTGATAACAGTGGTGACGCTTATTGTTTTGATGAGATTTTTGCGCAGCCCGGTGGTGCTGGTAGCCCTGTGGGGCGTGGGCATATTTTGGGGCGGTTTTCTGGCCTATAAACTGAGCCGGCTGATTTTTGGCGGTCACGAACTCGATATTAGCGATGCGCGCTCGCGGAGCTACCTGGAGCAGGCGCTTGATTACCAATCTAAAATTGAACGGGCCATCAGAGAGACAACCTCGGCGGACCGGCGGCACAATTTAGTACAGATTGTGGGGCAGGTTGAGGGGCTGATTAACGCCATCGAAGCTCTGGTGGAGCGCATCAGCAACCTGCGCCGCGATGACGTTATTCGCCGTGATTTGCAAAGCGTGCCTCACGCCATTCGAGATTTGGAGAGTCGGTTGAGCGCCGAAACCGACGACAGCGTTCGCAGCCAGCTAGAGCGCACGTTAACCAATCGCCGCCGGCAGTTAGAGTCCCTGCAAGCCCTGCAAAGCACCATCAAGCGGGCCGAAATTCAAATAGAGAGCACCCTCTCGCAACTGGGCACTATTTACTCGCAATTGCTTACGGGACAATCAACCAGCCAGGTGGCCGATTACAGCCGCCTTTCGGCTGATATTGGGGAAGAGGTGCGGCTGTTGCAAGACCATCTGGATGCCCTGCGAGAAGTCAAACTTGGCGAGGTGTAGTTATCTGGTGGTGCTTTGGGCTTCGATGACGCCGGGCCGGAGCAGGTAGTGATACACCGCTACTCTGGTAAAGTGAGCCTGGTCTGCCAGTTCCGCGTTTTCATCGAGCCAGCCGCGCACCAGATGGCGGCGGTCCCAGGTTTCCTCTTCTGAAACCACCAGCCATAAATCGGTTAGTTCTGCGGTTAGCCGGCGCATGTGGCGGTCAACATCGGCTTCGGTCTGGTTGCCGTTGGTCCACAAGCCTTCCAGCAGGGTGTAGGGCTGGGGGTAGTAGTAATTGAGGGTGTGTTGCAGATAAGGCATTTGCACCATAATGGTTGCCGGCGGGTGGGGTTGACCGGCCAAATATTGCCCCGCCGCCCGAAAGTCGGCTTTGATGGGCTGGCGTTGCTGCATCCAGATGCCCATCAGGTTGATGGTTAAAATCAGGGCCAGGCCCAAACTGGCCAGCCAGGCGGCGTGATGCCGCGCCAGTACCAGGCCCAGGGCAATCAGCAGGTAAAAGGCCGGGGTGATGTAAATAAGATAGCGGTCTTCAAACACCGGCACCCGCAGCGAGACAAGATAAACAATGAGCGGGGGCAGCAAGGCCCAGGCCGCCAGCAAGCCGCGCCGACGCAGAGTCAACCCCTCTACCGTGGCCCGTTGATTGGGCAAAAACAGCCCGCACAAAAAGAGAAAAACAAAAATAACAATGGCAGTCAGCCCCACAAAGCGCAGCAAGCCGCTGCTGTATAACTGCAACAGCAAAAAAATTTGCTGCCGCAAAGGATAAAAAGGATGTCCCCGGTCGGCGCCGCCGATAAAAAAGTCAAACTGCCACAGCGCCAGCGGAAGATAGGGCAGGGTTAAACAGGCCATGCTGACCAGCCAGCCCCGCCAGTGGCGTTGCAGGCGCGGATAAAATAACAATCCGGCCAGGCCATAAACGGCCAGCATCAGCGGCGATAAAATATGCAGGTAAAATGAAAGTGAAGTGCCGGCGGTGAAAACCAGCCACCATCGACTGCCCTGGCCGGCCAGCGCCTTGAGGTAGGCAATAAAGGCCAGGGTAACAGCCACCAGCAGCAGGGCGTACATTTTGGCCTCTTGCCCGTACCAAACCAGGTAGGGAGATGTCGCCAGCAGCAGCGCGGTTAGCAGCCCAACTCGGCGGCTGAAACCAAGCTGACGCGCCAGCAGGTAGCCCAACGGCGCGGCCAGCGCCCCCATCAACGCCGAAGGATAGCGCAGGGCAAATTCGCTGTTGCCGGTGAGGGCGCGCCAGGGCCGCAGCAACAAAAAAAAGAGCGGGCCATTGTGTCCCACCTGAAACAGCCCCTTGAGCAATTCTTCCGGCGGCCAGTTCGAAAAACGGATGGCATCCACCTCGTCTCGCCAGAGGCTTTGAGTAGCCAGATGGTTGGCTCGCAACAAAAAAGCGACCCCGGTGATGAGCAGCAACGTCCACCGGGCCGCTTTTTTTGATTTTAGAATTCCGGGCGAAAAAGTGAGCCGGGCCAATGGTTTTACAACCGGTCTTGCTGTTGAAGCTTGATTTGTCCTCTGATTTGCAAAAACAGAAACGCCAGCGGAATGAGCAGCAGCAAAATTGCGCCGCAGCACAGCCATAGATACGCGCCCGATACCACCACCGTGTCAACCAGCTCTACCTGGTCTAAAATAAAGTTGGACTCGCCGGCTTCATCCGTTTCATCCAAAAAAGTATCCTCGCGGGTGCGGCCGGCCCTGGGGTCGGGGGTTGGGGGGGGTAAGGGAGGTGGTTCGCTGCCGGTGGGCATGACCGAGGAGGGCGACTCTTCAACGGGAGAAACCGGCGTGACGGCTTCGGTAGCGGGTTGGGGTTGCGGCTCGACCGGAGGTTGGGGTTGTTGCTCGAACGACGGCTGTTGTTCAGGTTGGGGTTGTGGCGCGGGCGGCGGCGGCTCTTGAGCAGGCGGCGACTGCGGCGATTGAAACAATACCTCTGCTGCCGCCCGGTTATCAGAAATTACAAAGGTGAGCAACGCCGCAGCAACAAAAAATATTATCAGGTGGGCAGGTCCAGGCTTATTAACATACGTAAAATGGCGAGATATACTGGCCCGTAGATTCATAAAAATTGTGCATCTCCCTAAAAATAGACTTACCGGAGTTAATAAGTATACTTATTGACTCCTATTTTTATTCTCTGGGTGTAGCCGGCAACTGGATGTTCCCTCTCCAGTTGCTCGCGCTGGCTCATTCTTACGCGGTCTGTCGTCGGCGGCCCCCTGCCAGATTACCGGGGCTGGGCTATTATAGCAATATCAAAGGGCTTTTGCCAATTCGTTTAAAGGTTTGTTATTTTGGATTAAGTATAGCGATAGAGAGGTTGTTTATTACCCAACTTGATGAAGATGGCAAAATAGACCATCGCCGGCACAGCGGAGGTTGGTAGAAGTTATTTACTTGAAAAAGTTGTCTGCATAAATCAAGGCGGCGTTGGGTTAAATTACAAAAGCGCCGGCTGCCAGCATGCAGAGACAACCCAGAATTACCACAGAAAAAAACAACAAAATAGATAAAATTAAATACTGCTGGGGAGTAATGTTGCCCAAAATAGCACTCCTGCCCTTGTAAAAATAGAACCAACTTTTTACATTATGGTAACTTGCCGCCTACATCTGAATTTTACCCAATTGTGGGAGTTTACACAAGCTTACTCAACATCTTCAAAAAATTGCCGCAAATCCGGGCCTCAGCCGGTGGATAAAAATACAGAAGCAGCACACGCAGGTGATAATCTTGACATGCTACTTTTGAAGTGATACGATTCCCTACACTTTCAAGAGCCATATGCGTATTTGCTCACAAATCCAAACCTGACAAGGAGGTCAATCGTGGCTACAAAATTTAAAGTCACCTATGCTACTCTTTCGGCTGATAATGAGGAACTGCAGGCAGCCTTTGATCAAGCAGTGGAAAGAGTCAAAAACAATTGGCTGGGCGCAGAACTGCCCATGTTTATCAATGGGGAAAGGGTTTTGGCTGATGACAAGTTCAAAACCTACAGCCCTATCAATACCGACCTGCACCTGTGTACAGCCCAAAACGGCGCCGCCGAACATTCAAAAGCGGCTATAGCCGCCGCCAAAGCCGCCCGTAAAGCCTGGCGAGAAACCCCCTGGCAAGAGCGGGTAGCCATTATCCGCAATATTGCCGAGAAAATGAGCGACAATATTTTTGATTTGAGCGCGCTCATGGTGTTTGAGGTTGGCAAAAGTCGGCTGGAAGCAATGGGCGAGGTTGAAGAGACCGCCGACCTGCTGCGTTACTATGCCAACTCTATGGAGAAAAACAAGGGGTTTGTTAATGAAATGGGCAAACTAAACCCCGATGACTCCACCGAGCATAATTACAGTGTGTTAAAACCCTACGGCGTGTGGGTTGTCATTTCGCCCTTCAATTTTCCTATGGCCCTGTCGGCAGCGCCGGTGGCGGCTGCGCTGGTTACGGGCAACACCGTGGTTTACAAAGGCGCGCTGGAGACCCCCTACACCGATTGGAAAGTGGCCGAACTGTTTGCCGAGGCCGGTCTGCCGCCGGGAGTGTTCAACAGCGTGCTGGGGCCGGATGAAACCGTGGGCCAAACCCTGCTGGACCACCCCGATGTCAACGGCTGGACTTTCACCGGCTCGCACCAGGTGGGCATGATGGTGCTGCGCAAGGCCGCCAGCGGCCTCTATCCGCGCCCGGCCATTATCGAGATGGGCGGCAAAAACCCCACCATCGTTTCAAAAACCGCCGATGTAGAAAAAGCAGCCACAGGCGTAATGCGGGCCGCCTTTGGCCTGAGCGGCCAAAAATGTTCGGCCTGCTCGCGGGTATACGTGCAAGAAGAAATTTACGACGCGTTCAAAGAAAAACTGCTAGAAGTGACCAGCAAAGCCAAAGTGGGCGACCCGACCGAACGCGATACCTTTATGGGTTCGGTGGCGCACCAGGAAGCTTTTGAAAAGTACAAGAGCTTTGTTGAAAAAGCCGGGCGCGATGCAGAAATTATTTATGGCGGCCGGGTGCTCACCGAAGGCCGGTTTGCCAAAGGCTACTTTGTTGAGCCAACCATCATCGAGGGCCTGCCCGAAGACCACGAACTGGTAAAAAATGAGTTGTTTGTGCCCATTCTACACCTGGCTAAAGTAAAAACGCTGGATGAGGCTATGGAAAAAGCCAATAATACCCCCTATGGCCTGACTGCCGGCTTTTTTGGCGAGGACAAAAAAGAGGTTGAATGGTTCCTTGAAAACATTCAGGCGGGTACGGTTTACACCAACCGCAAGGGCGGCGCAACCACCGGCGCGTGGCCGGGCGTACAGGCCTTTGGCGGCTGGAAAGGTAGCGGCTCCAGCGGCAAAGGTATTGGCGCGCTTTACACCCTGCTGCTCTATTTGCACGAGCAAAGCCAAACGCTCATTGATTGACCCGCTGAAAAGTTAGCCAATCAAAACCCCGACCTGCGTCGGGGTTTTTTAATAGGACTTTTAATCCGTTGAATTTTATAATTTATGTGCGATAATATAACTTATATTATCAGGCGGAACCCTCATGCGTAAATGGCAGCCATTAACCCGGCGCTGGCGAAAATTAAGCATCCCCAAAAAATTTACGGTGGCCTTTGGCCTGCTGTTGGTGTTGATTGTATTAACGGCGCTCATTGGTTTTTTTGCGCTGAACGCCGTTCGCCGCACCGAAGCCGCCATTGTAACCAGCCTGGAAATTCAACGGCTGGTGCTGCAAATGGATGGGCAATTGCAAGAAGCGCGCCAACTGGAAAAAGAGTTCTTTTTGCGCTGGCCCACTATTGGTTTTAATGAGGCCCGCCAAACTTTTGCCCAGGGGTACAACACCCGGATTTCAGGCGTCAGGGATGCCAGCCTTCAACTACAGCGGTTAACTCAAACAACTCAGGTCGGCGAGTCGTTGCGCGATAGCAGTGGAGATTTAACCACCTATCGAGCGCTGGTTAATTTATACGCCACCAGCTTTAACCAGGCGGTTGAACTGGCCGCCGGGTTATCCAAACCGGATGACGGCGTGTTGGCCCGCCTGGAACTCCATTCAGATTTGCTGCACAATACGCTGCAAGCAGCCGGCTCCCCGGAACTAATGGCGCTCTATCAAGAGATGCGCTCCTTTGAAAAAGAGTATCTGCTTACCCGGCAGCGGCCTAAAATGCAGTTGGCCCTAAACGTTGCCCGCCGGTTAGAACAGAGCATCGACGAGTCCCCCACCCTGAATCCCAGCCAGCAAAGCCGGGCTAAAACCTACCTGAGCGATTATCGCGCCGTGGCCGACCAGTTGCTCAATATCGACAATCAAATCCGCACCCTGCGTAACGGGTTCGACCTGCAAGCCACGGCGGTGAACCCAATTTCCACCGAATTGATAACCCAGGCCAATAACCAAGTTACCCGCGCTCGCAGCCAAAGCGCCCTGACCAGTACGCTGGCTACCCTGCTGTTGGGCGTCGGCGTGCTGGTGGCTATTTTACTGGCCGCAATTGTGGGCCTGCTGCTCAACCGCAGCATTACCCGCAACATTGTTAAACTTACCAGAACCTCCGTTCAGTTAGAGCGAGGAAATTTGAACGTGCGGGCGCATATCAATACCACCGACGAATTGGGGCAACTTGCCGGCGCCTTTAACGCCATGGCCGATAGAATAGACTCCCTGGTGGCAGATTTAGAGTCTCAGGCAACCAAAGCCAATCTTCGGCTTATTGAAGCGATAGAAAGTATGTCAGAAGGCTTGACGCTGTACGATGCCGAGGACCGGTTGATATTAACCAATAGCAAATATCGGCAAATGCGGGCCGGTATTGCCGACCTGATAAAACCGGGCATCACTTTTGAAGAACTTTTGCGGGCCGGCGTTGCCCGTGGTGAATATCTGGCGGCTATTGGCCGTGAGGAAGCGTGGATACAACAGCGAATTGAGCGATATCGTCATCCCGGCGGCCCGTTTGAACAGCAACTTAGCGATGACCTTTGGCTGCAAATTAGCGAGTACAAAACTGCCAGCGGCGGCACTATTACCATTAGAACCGATATTACCGAACGCAAGCAGGCCGAAGTGGAAATGCAGCGGGCCAAAGAAGCCGCCGAGGCGGCCAATCGGGCCAAAAGCCAATTTTTGGCTAACATGAGCCACGAGTTGCGCACCCCCCTCAACGCCATTATCGGTTACAGCGAAATGCTTCAGGAAGAAGCTGGCGAGTTGGGGTTGGATGATTTTACCCCCGACCTGGAGAAAATCCACACCGCCGGCAAACATCTGCTGGCGCTGATTAGCGATGTGCTTGATTTGTCAAAAATTGAAGCCGGCAAAATGGAACTGTACCTGGAAAATTTTGATGTGCAGGACATGTTGCAAGATGTGGTGGTTACTATTCAACCAATGGTAACGCGCAACGCCAACAAGTTACAGGTCAACCTGGCCGATGATTTGGGCGCAATGCGCGCCGACTTAACCAAAGTCAGGCAAATTTTGTTTAATCTGCTCAGTAATGCCTCCAAGTTTACCCAAAACGGCCAAATTACGTTAAATGCCGCCCGCGCCGGCAATGATGAAAAAAGGGACTGGTTAACCTTTGTGGTGAGCGATACCGGTATTGGCATGGATGCCGGCCAGGTTGACCACCTGTTTGACGCCTTTACCCAGGCTGACGCCTCGACGACGCGCCAGTATGGCGGCACCGGGCTGGGGTTGGCCATTAGCCAGCGCTTCTGCCAGATGATGGGTGGGGTTATTAACGTGCAAAGCCAACTGGGCCAGGGGTCTACCTTTACCGTTCGGCTGCCGGCTACGGTTGGCCTGGCCGGCGCCGGCTTGGATGGGGCCGGGCCGGCGGCGGAGCCGGAACCCTCGGCTGAAGAGATGGTACCCTCAGCCAGCCAGAATGTTGTGCTGGTGATTGATGACGATCCCACCGTGCGCGACCTGTTGAGCCGCCACCTTGACAAAGAGGGTTTCGCCGTGCAAACCGCCGTCGATGGCGCAACCGGCCTGCGCCTGGCCCGTCAACTTCACCCGGCGGTGATTACCCTGGATGTGATGATGCCCGGCCTTGACGGTTGGGCCGTGTTGACCAAATTAAAAGCCGACCCGGATTTGGCCGACATCCCCGTAATTATGCTAACCATTGTTAGCGACAAAAATATGGGTTATGCCCTGGGCGCGTCAGAATACCTGACCAAACCGATTGACCGGACGCGCCTGGTAAAACTGTTACGCAAATATCGGCCCGACGTTTCCCGCTGCCCGGTGCTGCTGGTTGAAGATGATTCCACCACCCGCGAGATGGTCAGGCGTACCCTGGAAAAAGAGGGCTGGCCCGTAACCGAAGCCGATAATGGCCGGGTTGCCCTGGAGAAAATGGGCGAAGCGCTACCAGAGTTGATTTTGCTGGATTTGATGATGCCAGAAATGGATGGCTTTGCGTTTGTTTCGGAGTTGCGCAAAAACCCGGCCTGGCGCTCGATACCCATTGTGGTGATTACCGCGATGGATTTAACCCCGCAGGAACGCCAGCAACTTGAAGGGGATGTGAAACAGATTTTACAAAAAGGCGCCTATGCCCGCGATGAGTTATTACGGGAGGTTTGTAATTTAGTGGCGGCTTCTTGCCTTGAAGCCGCTTCTGGTAGTTAAGTTTCTGATTTATTTCTAACTGTTTCTACATCTAGTTTTTACTTTTCGCGGTTAAACTATTGATGTAACTTGTCGTAATCTGCTCTGTTCCAAATTTTCTGAAATTTGAGACGCGCCCTCGTAATCTTAAACACTTGTTAAACTTGATAATCAAGAGTAAAATTTGGGGAAGTTAGGGTAGTTGGTCTATGGCAAAAATTCTACTGGTAGAAGATAACGAAATGAACCGCGATATGTTATCGCGACGCCTCTCTCGACGTGGTTTTGAAGTGGTGATGGCTGCCGATGGCGAACAGGGCGGCAAACTGGCCCGCGCCGAAAAACCGGATTTGATTTTAATGGATATGAGCCTGCCGTTACTTGATGGCTGGGATTTAACTCGCCAGCTCAAAAGCGCGTCAGAAACCAAAAATATACCAATTATTGCCCTTACTGCTCACGCTATGGCCGGCGACCGGGAAAAAGCCCTGGCTGTAGGGTGCGACGATTACGATACCAAACCCGTGGAATTCCCAAGATTGCTGGGTAAAATTGAGGGATTATTAAACCACGCCGCCTAAGCTCGCATGTCAGAACAAAAACCGGCCAATATTACAACCGAAGATTGGGGACAAACCCCCGCAACAGTGCGGACGCTGCTAACCCGCTCAACCACGCGCATTGAACAGCTTGAAGCCCAAATTCAGCACGACCGCGAAGAACAACAACCGGCAGCGCCGCCCCTGGTCGGCGGCCAGATTTTGCCAGCCAATGATATTCCCCTGTCGGGCCACGTGCTGGTGGTAGACGATAACGAAATGAACCGCGATATGCTCTCGCGCCGGCTCAAGCGGCAGGGGCACACGGTTGAAACGGCCGTGGATGGGCGTGAAGCCCTGAAAATGATTCAGACCAAAAAATTCGACCTGGTGCTGCTGGATATCATGATGCCGGAGATGAACGGCTACGAAGTGTTGGAACACATGCGGGCCGATGTTAATTTATCTTACATCCCCGTAATTATGATTAGCGCGGTGGATGAAATTGAAAGTATTGTACGCTGTATCGAGTTGGGTGCAGAAGATTATTTGCCCAAGCCCTTTAACCGGGTATTGCTAAAAGCCCGCATTGGCGCCTCGCTGGAGAAAAAGCGGCTGCGCGACCGGCAAGAAGCCTACACTCGCCAGCTTAACATAGAAAACCAGCGCAAATCCGATGAACTTGAGCAGGCCCGCAGAATTCAGCAATCTATGCTGCCGTTGGCTCCGCCCAGGTTGCCTCACCTGGATATTGCCGCCCACCAGCAGACCGCTTCGGAGGTAGGGGGCGATTATTACGACTTTCTGCCCCAGCCTAACGGCAAACTCCGTCTGGCCATTGGCGATGCCACCGGCCACGGAGCCGGGTCGGGCCTGATGGTCTCGATGACCAAAGCTTCGCTGCTGGCCGCCACCGAAACCGATTTGGCGGCGCTGGCCAACAAAATCAATAACATTCTCAATCGCGTCGATTTGGGCACGCAACTCAATATGGCCCTATTGCTATTAGAGTTGTCTGAGTTGCAAAACGGCTCGGTAACGGTGCAGGCTTGTGGCGGGGGGATGCCGCCCGTGTACGTGCTGCGGGCCGGCGGCCAGGTAGAAGAAGTGCTTATTTCGGGGTTGCCCCTTGGCATTATTAACCAGGCTAATTATCAAGTTACCGAATTTCAACTTTACCCCGGCGATGTGATGCTGCTGATGTCGGATGGGTTGCTGGAAATGTTCAACGGAACGCATCAATTTTTGGGGTTTGACCGCCTGGTGGCGGCTCTGTCTCAAATTGAGGCCAAATCGTTGAGCACCACCGAGATTCTCGCCCGCATTGCAGCCATCGGCAGGGATTGGGCCAACGGCCACCCGCTGTATGATGACGTAACCCTGGTTGTAACCCAGGTAAAAAACAAAGCTCAGGTGACTACTCAGCCGGTGTCACCTGGGATTCAAATCCCAGGCTAAGACAGGTGAAAGTCGGTTAAAACCGACTCAAAAACTCAATTTTAAGCGAATTCAGGGCGCTTGAGCGCCCTTTCATCTGTTTCAGCCCGGCGTTTTAACGCTGGGCGAACCGGCGGCTGAGTAGTTACAAGCTCAGGCAACTGCGCAATCAAACGCCGGTTGACTCAATCTCCACCCGGCTGACCTCCATCCACTGCCGCCCTGGTTTATCCAGAAGGCCGTAGCCAAAGCGTCCCCACGGCGTAACCGCCATATATTGATTATCCAGCCACATGACAAACCCCAGCGGCCCGCCCGGCGAAGTGTCGCACTCTAAAAAACTGTTTCCATCCACGCTAAAGCAAACCCGCTTTTTCTCCCAGTGGATTTTGTAAACGTGCCAATCGGTCATGTTGACCGGCGCCAGCGCCTCGCTCACGTTGATGGCCCGCTGCCCGATGGGCCAAAACGCGCGGTACAGCCAGCCAATGTTCATGAGCGGAACGGCCAGCGGCGCGGTGGGCAGCAGGGCAAAAAAGGGCCAGCGAGCAGCATCCAGCGTGCCGGCCTTCCAGCCGTGGCCGGGCGCGCGCAGCTCCAGCTTCATGTTAGAAGGGGGCGAACTGTAGAAAAACCAGACCACGCGGGGCAGGGCAGGTTTACGCAGGCCGGTCATTAAAAAGGGATCGTTCCAAAAGCCAAAGCCGGCGGTGCCGCCCAACTCGCCGGCCGGGTGCGAGAAGCGGGCGCGGACGGTCATTTGCAAGGGCGGCTGCCACAAAAAATTGCGACGAGCCAGCCCCTGGTAATCGTCAATTTGGGCATTGCTATAGCGAGCGGCCACCGTATCGGTGTTGGCAAACCGCAGCGTGTCGCCGGTAGCTTGCAGCGCGCCGTTGCCCTTAACAAAGGTTTGCCAGGGCGCAGGCAGCGACCCGTTTGGCGGAAAATGCTCAAGCGTAACGCGCCGCGCCATTGGCCTGTTGCGTTAGCGTTGTTTGGCACATCACCGGGCGGCCTTGCTGTTGGGCCGATTCTTGCAGCGCGTCCCACAGTTGAACCATGCGCAGGCCCACCTCCGGCGGGCAGGGGTTCTCCATTTCTCCGGCGCGGACGGCCAAAAATTGCTGCCACACGCCCAGCGACGGCGGAAATTTAACCAGGCGCAACGTTTTGCGACCGTTGCGCTGAACGCGCAGAAAATCGCCCCACATGGTGGTTTGCAAAATGCCGTCGCTGCAAAATACGCGAATATCCGAGGCGCAGGTGTTAATCGTATCGCCGCAAGCGTTTAGCGAAACCAGCGCCCCGGATTTTAAGCGACCCACCGCCGCCGCCAGAATATCTACCGGCGTGTCGCGCCGGTCAAACCAGGCGGCCACCTCTGCAAATTCCTCGCCGGCCAAATCGGCCACGGTGTTGAGCACGTGCGCGCCCGTATCAAACATAAAACCGCCGCCCGCAAGCGCCGGGTTTTGCCGCCAGGTGCCAAGAGTAAAGTTTTTCCAGCCCTGCCAAACAGTGCCGCTAATGTTGAGAATAGGGCCAAACTCGCCGTTTCGCAGCAACTTTACGGCCGTCCGCACCGCCGGCGATAAACTGCCCTGAAAAGCCACCACCAGCAAGCGGCCGGTGCGGTTGCGGGCCTCAATCAGGCTCAGGGCTTCGTTGGTGTTAAGGACCATCGGTTTTTCCAGCAGTACGTCAAGGCCGGCTTCCAGACAGGCCGCGGTGTGGTCGTGATGAAAGGCGTGCGGGGTAATAATAAACGCCGCGTCAAGCTGGTCGCCCATATCGGCCAGCATTCGCTCCAGCGAGGTCCAGGTTGGCGGGGGGTCTGCGCCGGCCTCTGCCAGCCGCCGCCCGGTTTGCTCCAGGGCCGCCGGGTTGGGGTCGCACAAAGCGACAAATTGGGTGGTATCTAGCTGAAGCAGCAGCCGGTTGAGATGGTACTGGGCCATGCCGCCGCAGCCAATCAGGGCCGTTTTTACTTTGTTGTTAATTTTCAAGCTCCCAATCTCCTATTTTTGTTTGAGCAGCCGCATGCCGTTGAGCGTCACCAGCAGCGAGGCGCCCATATCGGCAAACACGGCCATCCACAGGGTGGCGACGCCCGCCAGCGCAGCCAGCAGAAAAATAGCCTTGATGATGATGGCAAACCAGATGTTAAAGCGAATGGTGTTGATAGCCCGCCGGCCTAGCTGAATAACGCCCGGCAGTTGGGTCAGGTCGTCGGCCATCAGGGCCACATCGGCGGTTTCCAGGGCCTGGGCCGTGCCGCCCGCGCCAATGGCAATGCCAACGCTGGAGAGTGCCAGCGCCGGCGCATCGTTGACCCCATCGCCAACCATAGCTACGGTGTTGCCGTGCCGGTCAACCAGTTGCCGAATGGCCGTTACCTTGTCGGCGGGCAGCAGGTTGGCGTTGACTTCATCCACCCCTAACTGGCCGGCGATGGTGGCGGCCACGGCGCGGTTGTCGCCGGTTAGCATGACGATTTTGGCGATGCCTATTTTTTTGAGTTCCGCTACGGCGGCCCGGCTGCTGGGGCGAGGCGGGTCGCTTACGGCCAAAAAGCCTTGCAGCCGGTTGTTTTCCTGCACCAGCATGGTGGTGTGGCCGCTGGCTTCGGCGGCGGCAACGCGCCGGCAAAAGTCGGCCAGGTCGGGGCTGTCGCTGCGCAGCAGGGCGTGGCTGCCCACCGTAATTTGCCGCGCTCCAACTTGCCCCTGAATACCCTGCCCCGGCAAGTTAGCCACAGCGCGGGCGGTCAACCTGGGCACGGCCCTGTTTTCGGCGGCGGCAACAATGGTGTGGGCCAGCGGGTGAGGGCTGTACCGTTCCAGGGCGGCGGCGGCGGCCAGCATGTCGTCGCAATGCTGGCACGCGGCCAGCAGGTCGTATTGGCGAGCCTCGGCGCAGCAGTCATCGGCGCAGGCAATGCCTACCAGGGTTGGCCGGCCCTGGGTGAGCGTGCCGGTTTTATCAAAGGCGACTACCTGAACCCGGCCCAGCATTTCCAAATAGGCTCCGCCTTTAATTAACACGCCGCGCCGGGCCGCGGCCGCAATGGCGCTCACCACCGAAACCGGCGTGGCAATAACCAGCGCGCACGGGCAGGCAATCACCAGCAGGGTGAGGGCGCGGTATAGCCAGCCGTGGCCGGCGGGCGTGTCGAAAAAGGGCTGGCCAAAAAATAGCGGTGGAATTGCAGCTACCAGCGCCGCGCCGGCCACTACCGCCGGCGTATAAACGCGGGCAAATTTATCGACAAAACGCTGGGCCGGCGTTTTTTGGCCCTGGGCCTCTTCAACCAGGTAGATAAGGCGGGCCAGGGTGTTGTCTTCG
Source organism: uncultured Caldilineaceae bacterium (assembly GCA_964486935.1). Classification (GTDB taxonomy): domain Bacteria; phylum Chloroflexota; class Anaerolineae; order 4572-78; family J111; genus CAZAPG01. Next base: position 20,240 of record CAZAPG010000031.1, read on the forward strand.
GCCAGGTGAGTCACTTTAATTTCCAGCAGGCCGTCGCCGTTGATGGTTCCGGCAAATACCTCGCTGCCGGGGGTTTTGGCTACGGGCACGCTTTCGCCGGTAATGGGGGCCTGGTTCACGGCAGATTGTCCGCTAATCACCTGCCCATCCATCGGGATGCGCTCGCCCGGCTTGACGATAATCTGGTCGCCAACAACCAGCGACTCTACCGGCACGCGCTGCTCGTGGCTGCCGCACCAGGGGCAAGGGCCGCTCCGGTAAACGCCGGAGCCGTCGGGCAATTCGCGGCCCTGGCAGCCCTGGCAGTCGATACAGGGGCGCAGCACGGTTGCTTCCGAGGGGGCCAGTTGGGTCAGGCTGCGGATGCTGTCGCGGGCGCGCTCCATCGTGTAGCCTTCCAGCGCCTCGCCCAGGCTGAACAGCACAATTACGGTGGCGGCTTCGGCATACTCGCCAATAAAAAAAGCGCCCACGGCGGCCAGAGTCATCAGCACGTTCATATCCAGCCCCTGCCCGCTGCGGATGGCGGCCCAGCCCGCTCTGGCCGGAAAGTATAGCCCAAAGAGTCCGCCCAGCACAAAGAGCAGCGGTTGCGGCCGGCCGCCGAGCCATTGCAGGGCAAAGGCCAGGGCAATGAGCAGCGCCCCAATCAGGGTAAAGGTGTTGCGTGGCCGGCGGGCCAGCTCGACCAGTTGCTGCCACCGGGTTTTGGGCCGGTACGGTTCATTTAATTCTGACACGCCGTAGCCCAGCGATTGAATGCGCTCGACCACGGCGGCCCGGTCAACCTGGCCGTTGACCTCCATTTTGGCGGCGGCAAAATTTACCTGACAGGCGGTAACGCCCTCTAATTTGGCCACGCCTTTTTCTAATTTTAGCGCGCAGTCGGCGCAATCCATGCCGGTAATGCGAAGTTGTAAATTATTGGTCATATCAGTTATGCTCAATGTGTTCCAGCCCCCGCTGAAAGAGGTCGCGAATGTGGTCATCGTCGAGGCTGTAGTAGACCATGCGGCCCTGCTTGCGATTTTTGACCAGCCGTATCTGGCGCATCAGCCGCAGTTGGTGCGACACGGCGCTTTGCGACATGCCCAGCGTGGCGGCCAGGTCGCACACGCATAATTCGGTTTGAGCCAGCACGGAAATAATGCGGACACGGGTGGGGTCGGCCAAAGCCTTAAAGGTGTCGGCCAGATGAGTGGCGGTCAGGCCATCGAGCAGCGTTTGTTGCGCCCGAAGCACCTTATCGGCATCGATGATGGTTTCTTCGCAGCGGTCGGCTGATTGGGTTTGGATGATTTGTTCTTTGGGTAACATATGAGTAATTACTCATATGTTATACCCAAAAATTTAACCTGTCAAGGGGCCGGGTTGGTTAGTGAACAATGCGAAAGTGCTGAAATTCGCCGCCGGCATCCTTGTAATTTACTTTGACATTTTCTACCCGGGCCGGGCGCTCGCCGTGGTGGCACCAGGCAACAGCCTGTCGAACCTTTTCTGCTGGCCCTTCAAAAACGGCTTCAACCCGGCCATCCCAGGTGTTGCGCACCCAGCCGGTCAGCCCCAGTTGTTGCGCCCTATTGCGCGTATGCCAGCGAAAGCTGACTCCCTGCACCCGGCCCGAAATGTACACGTGCGCCTGAATCTGTTTTTCTCCGTCGTGAGTTTCCATCTGTTTTTCCCTGAATATTTTACAGTTACGCCTAACGCGGACAAGCCACTTTCGGCCAAACAGGAACGCAGAGATGCGCCGAGATACGCAGAGATTTTATTATTTGCCGCTGTGCCGGTCAAAAAATTCAATCATCCGTTGGATGAATAGCTGGTCGCCCTCGCCCTGAAAGGTGTGGGGCTGGCCGGGGTAGGTGAAACATTCTGCCGATTTGCCCAGATTTTGCAGCCGGTCGCACAGGTCAACAGACCAGGCCGGCGGAACCGTGCCGTCGAAATTGCCATGGTGAATGCTGACCGGCGCGCCGACGCGCTCCAGGTGATAAATGGGCGAGATGCGTTGTAATTCTTCGTCGGGGGCGCTCAACTCCTCCTGGCCGCGCTCGCCGCCGGACCATTCTAAAATGGCTTCAAAATTTTGGCGCTCATCGCCGCTCATGGCGCCATACAGCACCGCTGCGTCTACTGCCTTGCTTACGGTGATGGCGCGCAGGGTAATGCCGCCGCCCATGCTGTGGCCCATCATCCCGATAAAACCGGCGTCGGCCAGCTCCAGGGGGCCGGGTTGGCCGGCCTGCGCCCTGATGATGGCTATCAGGTTGAGCGCGTCAACCGCGTGCGAGACGCGAAACAGCTCCGGCCCCTCATCCGACGGGGGCCAGTTGCGGTAGTTGGGGTGGATAACCAGATAGCCGGCCCGGGCCAGCGCGTCGGCGTAGCGGGTGGTGTAGGCGATGGTGTTGTATTGCGGCGGCGGAATGTAGCCGTGCATGACCAGAGCCACCGGGAAGGGTCCCTGGCCCTGGGGCGTGTTCATAAAGCCGTATAGGGTCAAGCCCTCGCTGGGGTAGGAGATGAGCGAGCGGGTGAAGGCTTGCGTTGCCGACAGGGTTTCCTCGATTTGCAACTGGCCGCCGCCGTATGTTCGGCCGGCTAAATGAGCGATGGTAAATTGGGCGTAGGGGTCGGGGGTGGGGGTAAAAGTCGGCGTGGCGCTGGGCGTGGCTGTGGGTAACGGCGTGCGGGTGGGGGTAGGTGTTGCCGTGCCGGTTGGGGTATCGGTGGGGGCGAGGGTGGCGGTATCGGCTGGAGTTGGGGTCGGCGAAGTTATCGGAGATGTTGCGGGGGGCGAAGTGCCGGTTTGGGCGACAACAGAAGAATCATCGCAGGCAGTCAGAAAAATGGCCAGCATGAGTGTAGTGACGTAAAAAAATTTGGGCATTGGGAAACCTCAAAAGTTAGTATCAGGTATCATGCATCACCTCTTATCCTATTGAAACTTGCTTAAATTTTGGTGAAACTTGGGCTGAATTGCCCAAGTGGGATAGTCCGTGTAAGATAGGTGGCAACATCAATTTTGACTCAAAGGGTTTACTAAATCAAGAAAAGCGTGTGCTTCTTTTCAATTGGAGAAAGTGAAAAGTAACGAGCGATGAGCGAGGAAAAACTACTCATCACTTTTCACGCATCACTCCTCCGCAGTGCAACATAACCAAATAATGTCAATGAAGGAGAATAACCAATGAGTATTATTTTAGATATCATTGCCAGGGAAATTCTCGACTCGCGGGGCAACCCCACGGTTGAAGCCGAAGTTTATCTGGAAGACGGCTCGGTAGGGCGGGCGGCGGTGCCTTCGGGCGCGTCAACCGGGGTACACGAGGCGCTGGAATTGCGCGATGGCGACTCATCCCGTTACCTGGGAAAGGGGGTCGAACAGGCCGCGCAAAACGTTAACGAACTGATTGCGCCCGAATTGGCCGGTGAAGACGCGCTGGACCAGGAAGGGTTGGATGCCTACATGCTTGAGCTTGACGGCACGGCCAACAAAAGCAAATTGGGGGCCAACGCCATTTTGGCGGTAAGCCTGGCTCTGGCCAAAGCCGCCGCCGAAAGCACCGGCCAGCCGCTTTATCGCTACCTGGGCGGGGTGAGCGCCCGCACGCTGCCCGTACCGATGATGAATATTCTCAACGGCGGGGCGCATACCGGCTGGCAAACCACCGATTTTCAGGAATTTATGGTAATGCCCGTGGGCGCAGAAAGTTTCCGCGAGGGATTGCGCTGGGGCGCGGAAATTTACCACAGCCTTAAAAAGGTGCTCAAAGAGAAAGGTTACAACACCAACACCGGCGACGAGGGCGGCTTTGCTCCGGCGCTGAAGGGCGGCAACAACGAGGCCCTGGATGTTATTATGGCCGCCATCGACAAGGCCGGCTACAAAGCCGGCGACCAGATTTTGATTGCGCTGGACCCGGCCACTTCGGAATTGTATGAGGATGGCAAGTACCGGCTGCGCATCGAGAATAAAACCCTCTCCAGCGATGATATGGTCAAGCTGTGGGAGGGCTGGGTGAATCAATACCCCATTATTTCCATTGAAGATGGACTGGCCGAGGACGACTGGGATGGCTGGATGGCCCTGACCCAGGCCATTGGCGACCGGGTGCAGTTGGTAGGCGATGACCTGCTGGTGACTAACGTGGAGCGGCTACAAAAAGCCATCGAGATGAAAGCGGCCAACAGTATTTTAATCAAGCTCAACCAGATTGGCTCGTTGAGCGAAACCATTGCCGCCATCGAAATGGCCAAACGGGCCGGCTGGACTGCCGTGGTTTCGCACCGCTCCGGCGAGACCGAAGACACCACCATTGCCGATTTGGCGGTGGCGCTCAACGCCGGCCAAATCAAAACCGGCGCGCCCGCCCGCTCCGACCGGGTGGCTAAATACAACCAGTTGCTGCGCATTGAAGAGGAACTTGACCTCTCTGCCGTATACCCCGGCATGCGGGCGTTTTACAACGTAAGATAATTTCTTGAAATCGAGATAAAGTATTTTGGGGCTTTGAGAATGGTTATATCACCCTCAAAGCCCTCTTTTTGTTAACCCATCTTTGCGTTGACGCACCCTGCCTTAATAAGGTATACTTGGCAACAGTAATACCTCTTTTTTCGCATCGCAAGCAACTCCATCTACAAAGCGGGTGCGTCCCAAATTTTAGGAAATTGGGGACACCTTCGGCAGGGGGGATTCGGGGGGATACCCCCCGCGCCCCCCCGATCTGTTCCCAAAATTTGGGACAGACCCTACAAAGCTATTGCGGTTCAAAGCGAATTAACGATAAGGCTTAAAAACATATGTCAAAAGAAAGATTCGTTCTTGAAAACAAGCTGGGCGAAGGCGGTATGGGGGAAGTGTGGCTGGCCAGAGACACCCTGCTTAACCGGCCTATTGCTGTAAAGTTTTTACAGGCCAGCGATAACCCCGTATACCGGGATATGTTTTTATCCGAAGCGCGCACGCTGGCCAGTTTGCAGCACCCCAACATTACCCTCATTTACGATGCCGTGCTCGATGAAGCCGAGAGCCGCTTTTACATTATGATGGAGTACGTGGAAGGTCAAACGCTTTCAAGCCTTATCAAACAAGGGGCGCGTGTGCCGCTGCCGCTGGAAACCATCTTTAAAGTTCTGGTTGGCGTGCTAGAAGCGCTGGATTATGCCCACAAAAAAGGGGTTGTTCACCGTGATATCAAGCCCGATAACATTGTTATTCAGGGCGACCGGGTTAAACTGACCGATTTTGGCCTGGCCAGCCTGGTATCCATTTTGGCCCAGGAAAAAAGCCAGCATATTTTGGGAACCCCGGCTTACATGTCGCCGGAGCAAATTTTGGGCGAAGGCATTGATGGCCGCACCGACCTGTACTCGCTGGGAGTGACTTTGTTTGAAATGACGACCGGCGGCCAACGTCCCTTTGCTTACACCGACCGGCGCGAAATTTTGACTGCCCAGGTTGAAGAAACGCCGCCTTCGGCGCGTCAATACAACCCCTCTTTGCCCCTGATGCTGGATACCGTTATTAATAAACTGCTGGCCAAACACCCCGATGACCGCTACCCGTCGGCGGGAGCGCTGCTGGATTTGATGAGCGCCATGCAGGCGCGTTACAAATTTAGCCAGCGCTACCGCGAGGTGTTAGACCTGAACGCCCGGCCATTAATTGACCGCAAAGATGAGCTAAAAAAGCTGAAAGCCGTGTGGGCCAAAACCCAACAGGCCAAAACGCCCCATCTGGCCGTGGTTAAAGGCGAGATGGGCGTGGGCAAAAGCCGGTTGATTAGCGAGTTTTTGGGCCTGGATATTATTGATAAAGGGTTGGTAGCCGCCGTGGGCCGCTGCGATGAGTTGAGCGCGCCCTACACCCCCTTTGCCGAAGTGCTGGCCGCCATTTTTGACAGAGGTCTGGTAAAGCCCGCGACGATTGAAAACCAGATAAGCCGCATTGTCGACCAGATACCCGGCCTGGCCTCGCTGCTAGATATCGAGCAGTCCTCCCCCCGCTCCGAAAAGAAAGCCAGGGCTAAAACCACCGGTCTGTGGAAAACCCTGGGCGACCGCCTGCCCAGCAGCGCCTCTTCCGAGGACCGCTTGCAGGCTCAGTGGCAGTTCTTTTCAACCGTGTCAACCATTTTAGCGCAACTTGGCCCTACCGTTATATTTTTAGATGAAGCCGTTTACCTGGATGAGTCCAGCGCGGCCCTGGTTCATTTCTTAATTCAGCAAGGACAATCTCCCCTGTTGCTGCTGGCAGAATGTCGAGAAAATGTTAAACCCATCACCTGGCTCGACAGATTCTCCGCCGACGAACTGGCGACCATCAATCTCTCCCCGCTGCCGCCCACGGCGGTTAAAGATTATCTGGCCGATTTGCTGGAGGGCAACATCTCCGAAGCCATTGTGAACGTTATTGAACAACGCAGCCGGGGCAACCCTTTTCACATTGAAGAAATTACCCGCCAGCTTATGGAAGCCGGCCACCTGTTTTTAGACGATGGCGGCGAGTGGCGGTACAAACCGCCGGGCGACACCTCGGACCTGTCGCAAGAGCTGTTATCGCCCTATCTGGCCAACGCCCTGACCCGGCGGCTGGAAAAGCTAACCGACAAAAGCCGCGAACTGCTGGCCCTGGCCGCAATTATTGAACCCGGCCCCGAATTTGATTTTGAACTGTGGCTAACCCTGCTGGGCGGCGAACCTCAACGCCCAGCCGCCGAAGATGCCCTCAATGAGGCGCTGCAACGGCGTATTTTGCGGGCGGCGGGCCAACATCGCTACATTTTTAGGCCCGCAGATATTGCCAAATCTCTGGTCGACTCTTTGCCCGAAACCCGTCAACATGAACTGCACCGGCAAATTGCCCAAATTCTTACCGACAGGCAGGCCAGCCCCATTTTAATTGGCTATCATTACGAGCAGGCCGGTATGTCTACCGAATCGGCCCAATATTTAGAAGCCGCCGGCGCTCGGGCAATGGCGGCCAACGCCATCAACCAGGCCATCGACTGTTACAGCCGGGCGGTTGAACTGGTCAAAACCAAATCCGGTTACAAGGCGTTGGGCAGCCTGTACCGCCAGCAAGGGGCCTGGGCCGACTCGGTTGGGGCCTTTGAGCAGGCGCTGGATATGGCCAAGCAGTCTAACGACATGAACGAGCAGGCCCAAATTCAAAACGAACTGGCCTTCACCCTGTGGCTGGCCGATGATTATCGAGAAGCGGCCCGGTACGCCTCAACGGTGTTGAAACTGCCGGGTATTTCAGATATTGAGCAGGCCGCGGCGCAATCTCATTTGGGCATGATTTCGTGGTTGCTGGGCCATCTGCGCGAGGCCGAAGAGTGGTGCCAGAAGTCGGTCAACACGCTTGTTGGCAGCGGCGATAAGCCACGGCTGGCGGCGGCCTATAACCGGCTGGGGCTGGTTTATTTTTCTCAGGCCAAATTTAACCAGGCCAAAAAGGTAACGCAGCAATCGCTGGAGCTGCGCGAAAAGCTGGGCGACGATTGGGGCAAAGCCTACTGTCTGACAACGCTGGGCCGGATAGCCATTGAGCAGGGCGATTTTGAAGGGGCTTCAAATCATTTTGATTCGGCCCGCCGGCTGTTTGAGCAACTCGGCAGCAATGATGGTTTGATGATTGTTTACACCGAGCAAGGCCGAATTTTGCTGCAACAGCAGCAGCCCCACGAGGCGCTGGCCTTGTTGGGTAAAGCTCTCAACCTGGCCCAGGAGCTAAAGAAAAAAAGCGCCTTTGGTCTGGGCGATATTTACCTGCTAATTGCAGAGGCCAGCCTGGCCAATGGTCAACTTGACCGGGCTAACGATGCCATGACCAATGCGCTTGAGCTGGTTGAAGCCGCCGGGAACCAGGCCTATATTGCTTCTGGCCGGGCAATTATGGCTCGAATTTACGCGGCCAAAGATAAACCCGATATGGCCGAAAAAATGTACCGGTCGGCGATGGAGCTATTTGAAAAAGTAGGTAGCCCAGCCGGGCTGCTGCGAACCCGGCTGGATTATGCCCGGTTTTTGGCAAAGCAGGGCCAGGTTAAAGAATCATCCGAGCTGGAGCAGCATGTCCGCGCCGAGGCGGCAAGTTTGGGATTACATCTGTAAAAAAATTGGGAGATAGTGATGGAGTTTATTCGTTCTAGCGGGATTTTGTTGCACCCCACCTCTTTTCCGGGGCGTCATGGCATTGGAGATTTGGGTCCGGCGGCCTATCAATTTGTTGATTTTTTAGTTGCAGCGGGCCAAAGTTTATGGCAGGTTTTACCGCTGGGACCAACCGGCTATGGCGATTCGCCTTATGCCTCCTTCTCGTCATTTGCCGGCAACCCATTGCTAATTAATTTGGACAAACTGGTTGAGTGGGGCGATTTAAAGCTGGCTGATATCGCCAACCCGCCCAACTTCCCTATTGATGCGGTAGATTATGGCTGGGTCATCTACTGGAAAGTTCCGCTGCTGGAAAAAGCGGCTCAAAATTTTTTGGCCGGAGCCGATGCCAAACGCAAGGCCGAATTTGAGGAGTTTTGTGAGGAAAAGGCCCACTGGCTGGATGATTTTGCCCTCTTTATGGCTGTCAAAGAACATTTTGACCAGAAGGCCCGCGACGAAGAGGTATTTGGGGCCATGTGGAACAACTTTTGGGATAAGGATATTGCGCTACGCAAACCCAGGGCTATGGAGCGCTGGCGCCGGCAAACCGCCGACCGGATTGCCCTTAAAAAAGTGCTGCAATTTTACTTTTTTAAGCAGTGGGGCGCGGTGCGCGGTTACGCTAATGAGCAAGGCATCAAAATTATTGGGGACATCCCCATTTTTGTAGCGCCCGACAGCGTAGATGTGTGGGCCAACCCCAACCGCTTTTTGCTGGATAAAAACGGCCAGCCCAAAGCAGTGGCCGGCGTGCCGCCCGACTACTTTAGCGAGACCGGCCAGTTGTGGGGCAATCCGCTTTACGATTGGAAGGCTATGCAAAAACACGGCTTTAACTGGTGGATTGAGCGTATTCGGGCCACGCTGGAGCTGGTCGATATTATTCGCATTGACCATTTCAGGGGCTTTGAAGCTTTCTGGCAGATTCCCGCCGGCGAAGAAACAGCCATCAAAGGGCGGTGGGTAAAAGCGCCCGGCACAGCGCTGTTTGAAGCCATTGAAGAGGCGCTGGGCGAGCTGCCCATTTTAGCCGAAGATTTGGGGGTCATCACCCCCGAAGTGGAGGCGTTGCGAGACCGGTTTCAATTTCCGGGGATGAAAATTTTGCAGTTTGCTTTTGACAGCAAAGAAGCGGGTGGACTTAACGCCACCAACCCGTTTTTGCCGCATAACCACACATTTAACGCGGTAGTCTATACCGGCACGCACGATAACGACACTACCAAAAGCTGGTATCGGGAACGGACCGAAGAGGAAAAGGATTTAATCAGGCGTTACCTGGCCCGCCCCGATAATGATATTGTCTGGGATTTTATTCGGATGGCGATGGCCTCGGTGGCGTGCTTTGCCATAGTCCCCATGCAGGATGTGCTCAATTTAGATAGCGATGCCCGGATGAACACTCCCTCTATCCTGGGCGGCAACTGGGCCTGGCGCTACCGGCCCGAGGCGCTCAATAGCTGGGTATCTGGCCGCCTGCGCGAGTTGGTGGAATTATACGGCCGCAACCCCAAATTGTGGGAAGAAAGAAAAAAACTAAAGGTTGTTCATTCCCCCTAGCATTTATCAAAAAACAAGTCCCTCACAGTGAGGGACTTGTTTTGTTCACCCCAAAATTCTTTTAACCCCGCGCTTCTTGCACGGCTGCCGCCAAACGGCTAATTCCCTCGTTAATTTCAACCGGGCTGAGGGCGCAGTAGGGCAGGCGCAAAAATCGCTCGCCGCCGCCGTTGGGGAAAAATGCCTCGCCGCTGGCCAAATTGAGGTTGTACGCTTTGGCCCGCTCCATTACCTGAGCCGTGCTGGTTCCCTGGGGCAGCGTTACCGATAAAAAGAAACCGCCATCGGGCCGGGTGGCTTCGGCATCGGGCAGATGCTCATCCAGCGCGTCCAGACAGGCTTGCAACCGGGGGGCGTAAAGCGCCTTGAGTTTTTCAATTTGACCCGGCAGCTTGCCGGCGTTGCAAAATTCATACACAATGCCGTGCGAGAGGAGACTGGGGGTAATGTAGGTGTCCTCGGCAATTTTGGCAATTTTTTGCAGCAGGCCGGTCTGCCCGTAGACAATGCCAACCCTGGGGCCGGGGCCAATTAATTTGCTGAATGAAAGCATTTGCAACGTGCGCTCCGGGTTCAACTGAAACAGCGAGGGCTGCTCCTGGCCCTTAAAGCGCAGGGGCCGGTAGGGCGCGTCCTCTACCAACCAAAAGCCATATCGGTCGGCCAGTTCAACCAGCCGCTTCCGTTTTTCCAGAGAGCAGGTAGCCCCCGATGGATTTTGAAAGTCGGGGATGATGTAGAAAAATTTGGGCGTCTGTCGAGCCAGTTCAGCCTCAAGCGCCTCGATGTTGGGGCCGTCGGCCTCAAGGGGAATACCGACGATGTTGGCTTTGTGCCGGCGCAGCATGGTAAGGGTGCGGTCGTAGCTGGGAACTTCGGTGAACACCACATCGCCGGGCTGCACAAAATGAAAGCACAAAAATTCAACCACTTGCAGCGAACCGTTTGCAGTTAAAACCTGGCCAACCGATACGCCCTGCCATTGGGCCAGCCACTCGCGCAGGGGGTCAAACCCGTAAGATTTGCCATACTGCAAAATAGTAGTGCCGTAATTTGCCAGGGCGCGCTGCGAAGCGGCCATCATTTCATCAACCGGAAAAGACTCATTGGCGGGTACGCCGCGTGTAAAGTTAATCACCTGTTTTTCAGACATTCCTTAATTTCCCTTTTGGAAGTAAAAATTTAAATTAGGCACGAGAATAGCATGGAGTAGGTTGATTGTCAACCGGTATTTTGGAGCGGGGTGTGTCCGACATTTTAGGAGGGCAGGGGTGTGGGGGGTATCCTCCCTGTGCTTTCCAAAAATTCTGGACGCACCCTTTGGAGCGCGCCCCCGCAATGTTGTTTGACACATCTCTTTATCTTGGCTAAACTCACATCAGATAAAATTTTGCAGCGCCCCAGAATCATGAGTGGAGGCTTCTATTGGACCGAACCATTTTAAGCCGCGCAATGGAAGATTATATGAAGGCGATTTACAAATTGTGTGGCCCTACCGACCAACAGGTTCCAACCTCGGTTCTGGCAGAAGATTTAAAGGTAGCCCCGGCTTCGGTTACAAACATGTGTAAAAAACTGGCCGAATTGAACCTGGTTGAGTACGAACCATACCAGGGCGTAAAATTTACCAGGGCCGGTAAAAAGCTGGCCTTAGAAATTGTGCGTCACCACCGTTTGATTGAACTGTATCTGGCCGAGGCGCTGGGGGTTCCCTGGGACCAGGTTCACGAAGAAGCCGAAAAACTGGAGCATGTTATTAGCGAAGACCTGGAAGAACGCATGGCCGCTGCCCTGGGCGACCCCAAGTTTGACCCGCACGGAGCGCCCATCCCTACCCGCTCCGGTAAGGTATTTCACCAGGAAAGCGGCCGCCTGGTAGATATGAAGGCCGGCGACAGGCTGATAGTGGTTGAAGTAGATGATGACGACCCGGAACTGCTCCGTTATTTGGGCCGGTTGGGAATTTACCCCGGCACAGAATTAACCCTGGTTGTGCAAGCCCCTTTTGAAGGGCCGCTTACCCTGGATATTGGCGACGAACAACACAGCCTCGGTTATCGAGCAGCCAAATTTGTGCTGGTTGCCCTGCAAAACAGTTGACCCTTGCGCCTTTACAAAAATTGAATAATTGAAGGAGGAACCCGTTTTGTAATGACTCAATTGCACGCCATCTATCTGGTAGTATCCGGGGCCAGCGCTGCGCGCAGCGTACCCAACCTGCTTAAAGAGCTGGCCCGGTTTGAACTCCCCATTTACACCCTCCTCACCGAGCATACCCACCGCATTATTAGCCCCTACCATCTGGCCGACCAGCAGGGGCATACCCTGATTGACAGTTACTTTGACCCCATTCTCATCGAGGGCCGCCGGCCCAGCCTCACGCTGGTTGCGCCCGCCACCTTTAACACGCTCAACAAAATAAGCCAGGGCATTGCCGACACGCTGGCCCACTCGTTGGTAGCCGAAGCCATTGGGGGTGGCTGGCCGGTGATTGTCGTCCCTTCAATGAACCAGGCGCTGGCCAACCATCCTCAGGTGGCCCGCAGCCTGCAAACCCTGCGCCAGTGGGGTGTTACCATATTAGAACCTCAACTCAATGGCCATTTATTGATGATGGCCCCCATTGCCTCAATTATCAACGCAGTTAAAAGCAGCCTGCAACAACATAACCAGGAGTTGCCATGAGTAACTTGCCCATAGTTCATATGACTCTTTACAAACACGGCGTCGGCTACTACCGGCGGCAGGGGTTGGTCGATGGCGAGTCGATTCAGCTCGCCTTTCGCCGGGAAGAGATGGACGACCTGCTCAAAAGCCTCACCATTATCGACCTGGCCGGCGGGCAGGTGCGCGGCGTAGATTACGACACCCCCCAAAGCCGCCAGGAGCGGCTGGCCGGCTGCTCGGTAATTTTAAGCGACACCCGCAGCCTGCGCGATTTGCTCAGGGCCTTGCGCGGGCGCAGCGTGCGCCTGCAAGCCAGCGATGGCAGCAACCTGGAAGGCGTTTTGCTGGGCCTGGACGAAGTTGACGAAAAGCCACTCAAACGCTCGCTGGTATCTGTGCTGCAAAGCGACTCCCAAAACGTGGCCGTTCAGCTACTCAGCCGCATCGAGGGAGTGGAACTGCGCGATGAAACCGCCGCCGCAGACCTGCGCTTTTTTCTAAAAACTGCCCTGGGGCAAGAAACGCACCGCTCTATTACCGTGCGCCTCAGCCCCGGCCAGCACAACCTGGAGGTTAGCTACATAGCCCCGGCCCCCACCTGGCGGGTTAGCTACCGGCTGGTGCTGGATACCGCCGACTCGCCGCCGGAGGCGCTGCTGCAAGGCTGGGGTATTTTTGATAACAAGCTGGAAGAAGACTTGCGCGATATTTCCCTCTCGCTGACCGCCGGCATGCCCATCTCTTTTGTGTACAACCTCTACACGCCACACACGCCTGAGCGCCCCGTGGTTGAAGAGGAAGGGCGCACCGCCGCCGCGCCCATTATGTTCCAGGCTGCCGCCAAAGAGATGCCGGTGGCTGCCGCGCCGCCTGCGGCCCCGATGGCCGAAATGCGGGTTATGCGTAAGGCCGCTCCCGGCGTGTCGGCCCAAACTATGGCCGATACGGTGCAGAGCGCCGCCACCGGCAAAGAGCTGGGCGAGCTGTTTCAATACAATGTTGACGTGCCGGTAACGGTGGGGCGGGGCCAATCGGCAATGGTTCCTATTGTAAGCTGCAAACTGCAACCTCAAAAGGATTTGATTTACAACGGCGCTAAAATGGCAACGCATCCGGTGGCAACCTTGCGGTTTAAAAACAGCTCGGGGTTAACGCTGGAACGCGGCCCCATCACCGTGCTGGAAAACGGCGAGTACGTGGGCGAGGCCGTGCTGCCCTTTACCGCCAGCCAGGCCGAGGCCGTTGTATCTTACGCGGTTGAACTGGGCGTCCATATAAAAGAAGAAACCAGCACCGAACAACAATTACACGGCCTGGAAATAAAAGAGCGCTATCTCATCCAGCAAATGTACGATATTCGCCGCACTCGCTACCGGGTAGATAACCGCGCGCCGCAGGCCAAAACGGTACTGATTGAGCGCCCGATTAATCACCACTACACCGTGTTTGACACCCCGGAACCGGCCGAAAAAACGCTCGATACCCGGCGATACAAAGTAGAGGCGGAACCCGGCCAAATTACCGAATTTACGGTGCAGGAACGTATGCTGCGGGCCAGGCGAGAGGAGTTGCGCGCTCTATCGTATCAGGGGTTGCAAAAATATTTTGAGGACAAATTTTTAGACAGGCAAGCTTACCAGCAGCTTAAAGCGTTGCTCGATATCTGGGCCGAGATTGCCCAACTGGAAAGCGCCATTGCCCAGCAAGAAAAAAGGCGCGCCGAAATTTACAAGCTGCAAGAGCAAATCCAAAAAAATATGGCCGCGCTATCGGCCAGCGGCGAAGAAGGCCGCCTGCGCGGGCGTTATGTGAAACAACTGGCAGAGAGCGAAGAGCAACTGGCTGAAATTGAGCGGACGATTGCCCGCATCCAGGCCCAGGTTGTCCAAAAACAGGTCCGAATTGAAGAAATGATTGCTGCCGTAGGTTCCTCCTGAGGGAGATAACCACATCACCGCTTTGGTTCAGATTGAATGTTCTTCTTGAAAATGGAGCCGATACCACCCAAACCGCTACCTCAACCAAAGGAGTAACTTTATGACCTGGCTAATCCCGGCAACCATAGCCACGCTTGCCGGCTCACTGGTGCTGACGCTGGTCTACATCTATTTGATTACCCAGGAGCAAGCCCGCTACCTGAGAATTTGGACCCTGGCCTGGGGCGCCTATGCGGTGCGTCTGGTTTTTGACCTGTTGCTGGCTGTTGGCTACACCTCGCTATTGTGGAGTATCAGCAGCCAATCTTTTGCCCTGCTCAACAGCCTGTTTATATTATGGGGCACTTATGCTCTTATCAGGCAAAAAATACCTGTTGTCTGGCTTGTAGGGGTTGGCGTTTGCGTGCTGTGGATTATTTTTGGGGCTTTTTGGCAATTCCCCTTTATGCTTTATGCGCTGCCCTCGTTTGCTTTTGCTGCCCTGATTCATATCAAGGCGGGCCTTATTTTTATGCAGACCCGTACCCTCACCGGCATTGGCAGCCGGGTTACGGGTATCGCCCTGGTGTTGTGGGGAGTACACAAAGCTAATTTTCCTTTTCTGCGTCCGGTAATTTGGTTTGCCCCCTGGGGCTATCTGCTATCGGCGGTTTTGGCGCTGGTGGTGGCGTTGGGCACATTGCTGGTTTATTTTCAAAAAACTAGAGAAGAGTTGCGGGAAAGCCGGGATTTTTTGGAAAATTTGATAGCTTCTATGCAAGATGGCCTGGTTATTTTAGACGCCCAGGGCCGGCATCTGACTGTTAATGACGCCTTTTGCCGCATGACGGGCTATTCCAGAGAAGAGTTACTGGACCTTGTCCCGCCTCATCCTTACTGGCCGCCCGAAGCGTTAAATCAAATTCAGGCCGCTTTTGATAAAACCTTAAACGGCCAGTTTGACCACTTTGAATTGACCTTCAAACGTAAAAATGGGGGACGCTTTCCGGCAATTGTGAGTCCTTCTTGGGTAAAAGACAAAGAGGGAAATATTATCAGCTATTTTGCCCTGGTCAAAGATATTACTGAACGCAAACGGCTTGAAGAGCAGTTACTCCATTCCCAAAAAATGGATGCTATTGGCCAGTTAACAGCGGGCATTGCCCACGATTTTAACAACATGCTCACCGCCATCAACGGCTTTGCCGAATTAATGCAAATGGAGATGGCGACGGATGACCCGCATCAGGAGTCGATAACAAAAATTTTGCGGTCGGGCCGGCGGGCCGCCGATTTGGTTCAACAACTGCTGGCTTTTAGCCGCAAACAGGTAATTGAACCCAGAATTATTAACATTAACGACACCGTGGCCAAAATGGATAAAATGTTGCAGCGTATCATCGGCGAGAATATCGAGCTGAAGACCATGCTGGCTTCCGATTTATGGGAAATTAATATGGACCCGGTTCAACTGGAGCAGGTGATTATTAATTTAGCCGTTAATGCCCGTGATGCCATGCCGCAAGGTGGTTGTTTGACCATTGAAACAGCCAACGTAGTGCTGGATGATGATTACGTTAGCCATCATCTGGAAACCCAGCCTGGAGAACACGTGATGTTGACCGTCACCGATACCGGTCATGGCATGACTAACGGCGTTAAAATCCATATTTTTGAACCCTTTTTTACTACCAAAGAGTGGGACAAGGGAACCGGCCTGGGATTGTCTACCGTATTTGGTATCGTTAAACAGAACGGAGGCCACATTTGGGTTTTCAGCGAAGAAAATAAAGGGGCAGTGTTTAAAGTATACCTGCCCAAAGCCAAAGAAGAATGGGGAAAATCACCGGAGTTGCTGCAAAAACCGGCCAATACCGGCATGTTCCCCGCCGGCAGCGAAACCATTTTGCTGGTAGAAGATGACAACCATGTGCGCGAGTTGGCCCGCCGGGTGTTGACTCGCAGCGGCTTCAAATTGTTAGAAGCCGCCAACGGCCAGGAGGCGCTGCAACTTGTTGGCGCCCACCAGGGCGCTATTGACCTGCTACTGGCCGATGTGATTATGCCCGGCATTAGCGGCAAAGTTTTGGCCGAACAACTGACCCGGCAGCAACCCAACCTTAAAGTACTCTTTATATCGGG
Source organism: uncultured Caldilineaceae bacterium (assembly GCA_964486935.1). Taxonomy (GTDB): domain Bacteria; phylum Chloroflexota; class Anaerolineae; order 4572-78; family J111; genus CAZAPG01. The sequence goes on from CAZAPG010000031.1 coordinate 36,697, forward strand.
CTACACCGATAACGCCATTATACATCACGGCGTGCTAGACCCCGGCATTAACCTTTTGCAAAAGCCGTTTAATCCGCAGGCGCTGCTGGCCAAAATAAGAGAAGTGTTGGATAAATGACAGGGATGAATGAGCGAACCTTGGTCAAATTGAGCAAATTGATGAGTCTGGCTCCGGTTGAGGCCATTCTCGCCAGGTTTATAGAATTTCCTGGCCCTACAGCGTAAAACTATCGCCGCGAGCCGGAACATGGACGTGGTTAAGGCCCAGGTTGCGGGCCGCTTCGGCCAGGGCATGGGCGGCTTCAAGCTCGCCATGCACCAGAAACAGCTTTTGCAAATTGCCTCGCTCTTGGGCGGTCTTGAGCCAATTGACCAGGCCGTTGTGGTCGGCGTGGGCCGAGTAGCCGTTAATTTTCATCACTTTGGCTTTAACCTCGTAGTCGTCGCCAAAAATGGGCACAACCGGCTCCCCCTCTAAAATTCTGCGCCCCAGCGTGTACTCTGCCTGAAAGCCCACAAACAAAATAATGTTGCGCGGGTTGGTAATGTTATTTTTAAGATGGTGCAAAATGCGCCCGCCTTCGCACATGCCAGAGGCGCTGATGATGACAGCCGGGGTTTGCAGGTCGTTTAAAGCTTTTGAATCGGCCACCTCGCGGATATAGGTGACGCCCTCAAAACCAAATGGGTCGCGGCTTTGGGTGTCGGCCAGAAAGTCGCGGGTCTCCTGGTCGTAAAGTTCCGGGTGCAGGCGAAAAATCTCGGTGGCGTTGACGGCCAGGGGGCTATCGACATACACCTCAATTTTGGGAATTTCCCCGCTATCCAGCAGTTCATGCAGGGCGTAAATAATTTCCTGGGTGCGGCCTACCGCAAACGAGGGAATAATCAGCTTGCCCCGCTTGTCTAAAATTTCAAGCACGGCCTGTTTGAGTTTGGCTCTGGCCTGGTCGGGCGATTCGTGAAAGCGCTGGCCGTAGGTGCTTTCCATAATCAGAAAATTGGCCTGGTCAACGGGGGCCGGGTCTCGCAGAATGGGCAGGTGTTTGCGGCCAATATCGCCGCTAAATACCAGCCGCTTGCGGCGGTTGCCTTCCTCAATATCCAGCGTTACCGAGGCCGACCCCAGCATGTGGCCGGCCTCTTTAAAGTGAGCCTGCACGCCCGGCGCTACCAGAAAAGGCCGGTTGTAACCCACCGATTGGAACAGGGTGAGGCTTTCCAGCGCGTCATCTTTAACGTAAAGTGGCTCAAAGGGAGTTTTGCCCTGTTTGGCTCGCCGCTTGTTAACGTATTTCACATCGTTTTCCTGGATGTAGGCGGAGTCGAGCAGCATAGTGGCGCATAAATCTCGGGTGGCGTTGGTAGACCAGATTGGCCCGCGATAACCCTGCTTAACCAGGGTAGGCACATTGCCGGTATGGTCGATATGGGCGTGAGATAAAATAAGCGCGTCGATTTCGGCGGGGTCAAAGGGGAAATTTTTGTTGCGCTCAAAGGCTTCTTTACGGTGGCCCTGATACAGCCCGCAATCCAGTAAAATTCGATAACCGTTTACCGTCAGCAAATGCATTGAGCCGGTAACAGTTTGGGCGGCTCCCCAAAATTGAAGTTCCACGGATGGTCTCCTCTGGATAAAAATCTAAAAACCTTGCGCTTAACCATTTTCCCAGAAATCTCACGGCAAAAACCAAAAGACCGGTACATTGTACCAGACCTTTTGAAAAAAACATAGCGCTGCTGAACCGGATGCTTTTTACTCTGGCGGCTTAACCAAAATGTACCTTTTGGTTGTTGCAAACTTGGATGCGGGACAGGTTATTATTTGTTCGTTTGGCCGTGTCTAAATAATTAAACCGCGATATAATAGAAAAATTCATTGCGGTTTTTGCCAATAATACAGGCTGGACCATGCTCCACGTTGCGCGATACGCGCTTTCCCTCATCATAAAAAAGGATACTCAAAATGAGACAAAAAATAAACGGCTATATTTCCGGCATTAATTTTCGGGCGACTTTGCGAGATTGGTTGTACCTGACCCTCGGTTCGGTGTTGCTGATTATCAGCGTTGATATTTTTCTGGCTCCGTCAAAACTTTCGCCGGGTGGAGTAACGGGAACTGCCATTATTATTAATCATTTTACCGGCTGGCCCATTGGTTTTTTGATGCTGCTGCTAAATATTCCAATGGTTATTTTGGGGTTTATTTACCTGGGCCGGTTTCGCTTTTTAACCAGTACGGTTTATGTGGTGTTTTTATACAATATAGGCGTAGATTACATGGCCCGGTGGCTGCCGCCCGGCATCACCGATGATTTGTTGCTCAATTCGCTGTATAGCGCGGCGCTTGGTGGAATTGGCAGCGGGTTAATTTATCTTGGGCGAGGCACTACCGCCGGTACGGGAATTTTAGGCCGGGTGATACAATTGAAAACCGGCATGCCCCTGAGCCAGATTTATTTGATGACCGAAGGGGGCGTAATTTTAACGGCGGGTATCGTTTTTGGTTGGGAAATTGCGCTTTACTCGTTAATAACAATGTTTGTGTGGGGCGTGGCTACCGATTATGTGTTAGAAGGCCCCAGCGTGGTCCGCACCGCCTTTATCATTACCGACTCGGGAGAAGAGGTCTCCAGAGCCGTATTTGAGCGGTTGGGTATTGGCGTTACCGGCTGGGTGGGGCAGGGTATGTTTACGGCCAGCAATCACACCGTTCTTTTCTGCACGCTCAACCGGCCCGATGTAAACGCCCTTAAAACTATCATAACCCAGGTAGACCCATACGCTTTTGTGGTGATTGGGCAGGGGCATCAGGCCACCGGTGGGGTGCTGCGGCAGCAAAAGCTGCGGTCTAAACAGCGCCCAACCGCTAAAGGGCTGGCCGGTAAAGTTTAGCGCGCCGCTATTGCCTTCACCTGTTTGGATTAGTCCCAATCAAATGAGTCATCAGCCTCTTTGCCTTCTTTTAGGGTTACAAATGGATAACCGGCGGGCGACTCATCGTTAAACAAATCGGTTATTTCTGTGGCAGATTCAAACCGGTCGCCGGTAGTAAAAATAAAAGTGACCCGCCGCCACTTATCGGCGACAATTGGCGGAATTTTGTGATACAGCGGGCCGAGTTCCAATTTGTAATACCACTGCTCGGCCCGTTTATGGCCGGTTTCGGCCGGTATCAAATCCCGGCGTGTTGCCAGCTCATGCCCCGTTACTCTGGCATAATAATGAACCGCCCACTTATCCGCGCCAAAAACCTTTGTAAAATAAAACGCTATAATGTCAATATTCGGCGTCGGCTCCGGCGCGTGCTTAACCGGAATGCGGTACCAGCCCTCATCCTGCACCCGCTGCCAATCCTCCAGGTTGTTTATCACCGCCACAAGCACGCGGTCATCGGGGTAAATAATCATAATTTTGGCCCCAAACAAATTATTCTGCCTCCCCATGATAACTGGGGTTGCTTGCAAGAGCAACCTCAAATCTGAAAATGGCAAACGATATTTGGCCTCGTCGCTCAACCGCGCCGGCCCATTGTTGGCCGCTGGTAACATTAAACTTTTCGGCTAATCAGCAGTTTACTGCAAAATTAGCCCAAATATGTTCATTTGTTCACTGCTGAACAATTGACATCCTCTAAAAAATATGCTAATATGGATTTTAGGCACATTTGAACATAGCTGAACATATGAACAGGCACTAAATATGGCAACGGCTGCCGTTAAAAAAAAGTTGCTGTACAAAATAGCCAAAGCCTACTACGAGGACGGCTTAACGCAGGGAGAAATTGGCAAACGCTTTGGCTTATCCCGAATAAAGATTTCCCGATTGCTCCAACAAGCCCGAGACGAACGCATTGTTCAAATTACAGTTATCCCCCCTTACGAATCCAAAGTTGACCTTGAACGAGAAATTGAAGCAAAGTATGGCCTTGATGAGGTGGTGATTGTTTCACCAACCAGCTACGATAAAGCGGTCATTGCCCGCGAATTGGGGCCGGCCGCGGCTGACTGTCTATTGCGCTCTTTGCAGGGAGACGAGGTGCTGGCCCTGTCCTGGGGCACTACCTTACTGGCCGTAGTCGATGCACTCCCGGCTCAAAACTGGCCCGATATGAAAGTCGTCCAAATTTTAGGGGGGTTGGGCCGCCCCGAAGCCGAAACGCATGGCACCGACCTGACCCGCCGAATGGCCGAAGCATTTGGATGCAGACCCCGGTTACTGCCTGCCCCTGGCATTGTCAGTAGCAAATTGGTGAAGGATGCGTTAATGTCCGACCCCCAAATTGCCGATACGCTCACCCTGGCCGCGCAGGCCGATATTGCCCTGGTTGGCATTGGCCGCCCCACTCCCGACTCGGTGGTTATGCAGGCGGGAACCTTAACCGAAATGGAACTTCAACAACTGCAAAATTGTGGCGCTGTGGGAGACATTGCGCTTCGTTTTTTTGACACCCAGGGCCAGCTGGTTGACCACGAAATCTGCAACAGAATTATCGGCCTCGATCTGGAGCAAATTAAGAATATTCCCCGCGTTATTGGCGCAGCAGGAGGTGAAGAAAAATTCGAGACAATTCGCGCTGCCGTGCGCGGCAAGCTGGTGAACGTGCTGGTCACGGATGATAAAACGGCCATCCGTTTATTAGAAGATGGAGAAGAAATTACCCACTCCGAATTTGAAATGCCGGTGATAGTTACGTAGTAACCGCCGCAAAAATAAAAAAATGAAGATACTCCCTTGACTTTGGCCGGTCCGAGAGTATCTCCATCGTAGCGGAACAAAACATCCAGAATGTATTCTGGCGCGGTTGGCGTTGAAATACATCCTGAAGCTTTGCCTGTTTTATTATACATAAATCTGCAAAAATGAACAGTTAGCAGGGGATGTGTCCGACATTTTAGGAGGACGGGGGGTGTGGGGGGTATCCCCCCAATTCCCCCCCCTGTGCTTTCCACACCTGCCCAGCAAAGCTGTGCAGCGTCGGGAAAATTCTGGACACACCCGTTAACAGGAGCCAACATTTATGGAACTTTATTACCATCTGCAGCAACGGGAAGCCAGCGGCAACCCCGTCAAGGTTGGTCTGGTTGGTTGTGGTCAGGAAGGGTCCGGCATGGTCCACGTGACCCACCGGATGGCCGGGCTGGAGACACGCGCCATTGCCGATATTATTGTGGACCGGCCACGGCGTACCCTTAAACACATCGGTATCCCCGAAGCTGATATCTGCGTTACCAACAACCCCGGTATTGCCGAAGATGCCCTCCGCCGGGGTAAGTACGTAATTACCGAAGATGCCTTAATGCTGCCCCAACTGGAAAGTTTGGACGCGCTGGTTGAAGCCACCGGCGTAACCGAAGTGGGCGCGCAAGTTGCCTGGAACAGCATCCTCAACAAAAAACACGTGGTAATGCTCAATGTTGAAACCGACGTGACCGTCGGTATTTTTCTGAACCGGCTGGCCAAAAAAATTGGCTGCGTTTACACCGTGGCCGCCGGCGACGAGCCGGGCGTGTGCAAAACCCTGTTTGATTTTGCCAGCACCCTGGGTTTTGAAATTATCTGCGTGGGCAAAGGCAAAAATAATCCCATTGATTTCTACAGTACCCCCGATTCCTGCCGCCAGGAAGCCGAAAGCAAAAACATGAACCCTAAAATGCTCTCGGCCTTTAAAGACGGCACCAAAACAATGGTGGAAATGGCGGCGCTATCTAACGCCACCGGCCTGCTGCCCGATGTGCCCGGCATGCACGGCGCAAAATTAGATGTGGCCGACCTGAACAAGCAACTCATCCCCAAAGAAGCCGGCGGTATCCTGAACCGGAAGGGCGTGGTCGATTACTCGACCGGCAAAGTTGCGCCGGGCGTCTTCGCCGTCATCGCCACCGATGAGCCGCGCATCATTGAAGATATGAAATTCTACTCGATGGGTTCCGGCCCCTACTACACCCTGTACCGCCCCTACCACCTGTGCAGCATCGAAACGCCCCTTTCCGTGGCCGAGGCGGTAATTTATGGCGAGGCCACGCTGGTTCCCCGCCAAATGATTTCCGAAGTGGCGGCTGTGGCCAAGCGAGATTTGAAGGCCGGGGAGATTGTCGGCGATATCGGCAGCGCCGATATCTTCAATCGCATCTATACCTATGAAGATGCTCAAGCCAACAACAGTATTCCAATGGGCCTGGCGCCGGGCGGCAGAGTCCTAAAAGACATCTCCAAAGATGGGCTGTTGACCTGGGAAAATTTTGCGCCCGACACGTCCAAACTGGTCTACAAATTGCGCCAGATGCAGGCCGACATGCTGGCAAGCAATGGAAAATAAAGTTACGTTTTAGAATTTACGTCGTATCAAGGAGGCAAGAATAATGGGGGATACTATGCAAGCTGTGGTGGTTCGGGCGCCGATGGAATTTCAGGTGGAAACGGCGCCTGCGCCGGAGTCGCCGCCCGGTGGCCTGTTATTAAACGTAAAGGCCTGCGGCCTGTGCGGGTCAGATTTGCGAACCTTGCGGGTTGGGCATCGCAAAGTGACGTTTCCGTGGATTATTGGCCATGAACTTTGCGGGGTTGTAGCCGACACAGGCTTAAACTATGAAGGCAAATGGAAAAAAGGTGACGTGCTGGCTGTGGGGCCGATGGCCTACTGCGGCATCTGCGATTTTTGCCTGAATGGCCAGTACGAATTGTGCGACAACTACCGCGAAATTGCCCAGGCCTGGCCCGGTGGCTTTGCCGAACAGATTGCCATTCCCCAAGAGGCCGTAAAATTGGGCGCCATCGAACTGGTCCCGCCCGGCCTGGACCCCGACTTTGCGGCGATGACTGAGCCGATCTCTTCCTGCCTGAATGCCCAGGAAAAGGGGCAGGTTGGACTGGGGGACACGGTGATGATTATTGGCACCGGGCCAATTGGCTGCATTCACATTAGCCTGGCCCGGGCCAAAGGCGCGGATAAAGTTTTTGTGGCCGATATATCGGATGAGCGGCTGAAGCTGGCCGCCGTGTTTGAGCCGGATGCCCTCATCAATGCCGCCAACGTAGATTTGGTGGAGGAGGTGCGCCGCTTGACCGGCGGTAAAGGCGCCGATGTAATTATCACCGCCACGCCGGCCCCGGTGGCCCAGGTTCAGGCGGTAGAAATGGCCCGTAAAGGCGGCCGAATTTTGCTCTTTGGGGGTCTGCCCAAGGATAACAGCAAACCCGGCGTGGATATGAACATTGTCCATTACAACGCGCTGCACTTGATTGGCACGACCATTTTTGCGCCCCGGCACTTCCGGCTGGCCCTCAAGCTGGTGGCATCGGGCCGGCTGCCGGTAGACAAACTTATCTCCCACCGCTTCCCCCTGGCCGACTTTCAAAAGGGGGCGATGATGGCCCTGGAAGGGCAGGTTTTGAAGGCAGTGTTTAATCCGTAAAAATGGCGGCAGAATTGACAAAGATAGTCGTCTGCAATATGATATATTGGTATGAGGTATGACCACATATACCAGACCACGTGACAGGTCTGACAAATTCCCAACGATGGGGCCAGGCGGCAACGGCAGCCCCCCTTTGCCTGAAAGGGGTTCAAAATGAATAACCAAATTACCTTTGGCCAGGTTGTTGAGGCGCTAGAAAAAAATGACCAGCCCTTTGCTGTCCTACCCCTGCAAAATAAGGCGCAACTGGTCGTTTCACAACGGGGCGGACGCATTTTAGGCCCCTTTCTGTCAGCCCAGGGGCAGAGCCTGTTCTGGCTCAATAAAGCCTTTACCAGGCCCGACTCCTTCAGCGCGTTTCTCAACTCCGGCGATTGGAACCTGGGCGGCGAGCGAATCTGGATTGCCCCGGAGATACAATATCTGGTTAAGGATCGCGCCGATTTTTGGGGCAGCATCCGCGTACCGGCCCAAATGGACCCCGGCCAGTACACTCTGGACTCAACGCAGCCGGGCCAGATTCGGTTGCGGCAAACCGTAACGCTGGCTGCGTTCAATCTGGCCAGCGGCCAAAAAGAATTGACCATAGAAAAGGTCATCCGCCCGGTTGAAGACCCGCTGCGCCATTTACGCAGCTATGCAACCCTGGCCGGTGGCTTGCTGTTTGCCGGCTACGAGCAAACTGTCTCGCTGGCCGAGAGCCGCTCCGATGAAATCATGAGCGAGGTCTGGAACCTGGTTCAACTCAACCCCGGCGGCCAGCTTCTCATCCCCGCTTCTCCCCACATTGAGTACAGCGATTATTTTGAACCCGTTGATTCTGCCCATCAAACCATCTATCCCCACTATGTTTGCCTCAATATTACCGGGCAGCGCCGTTACAAGGTGGGGTACAAAGCCGCCCAGGTATTTGGCCGGCTGGCTTACCTCAACCACCTGGCCGACGGGCGCGCCTGCCTGATTGTCCGCAATTTCTTTAACAACCCCTCCGCGCCCTACGCCGAGGAACCCGCCGCGCTGCCGGGACAATGCGGGCACTCCATTCACGTCTACAACGATGACGGCGCTCTGGGCGGCTTTGGCGAGTTGGAGTGCAACGGCCAGACCATCGGCGGCGCTACCGGCAAATCGGCCACGACCGACCAGTTTGTGCTGTGGTTGTATGTCGGCAATTCCCAAAAAATAAAACAGCTTATCCCCCACTTACTGGGGATAGAGCTTTAAGCGTGATAAAACGACCATTCAATGATGAAAGGAAAAGCATAATATGAAAATAATGGAAAAGAAACCCACCTTTGGCCTGATTGTCGGCACCCGGGGCTTTTTTAACCCGGAACTGGCGGTGCAGGGCCGCCGTGACTTGCTGGCCAAGCTCGACTCGTTGGGCTACCGCTACATCATCCCCCCGGAAGACGCCACCCCCAACGGGGCCATTGAAACGCTGGCCGACGCCAAAGTGTGCGCCGAGTTGTTCAGGCAACATCAGGCTGAGATTGACGGCATTATTGTAGTGCTGCCCAATTTTGGCGACGAGCAGGGCGTGGTTTACACCTTAAGTCTGGCCAAACTGAATGTGCCGGTGCTGGTTCAAGCCTGCGATGACGAAGACCCGCAACGCCTCAAGGTCAAAGAGCGGCGCGACGCCTTTTGCGGCAAGCTGTCGGTTTGCGCCAACCTGTACCAGTTCGGTATCCCCTTTACCGATACCACCTATCACACCTATGCCATCAACAGCGCTGAGTTTACGCAGGATTTGGATTACTTCAGCCGCGTTTGCCGGGTGGTCAAAGGGCTGACCAACCTGCGCGTGGGCGCTATCGGCGCTCGTCCCTCGCCCTTCCACACCTGCCGCTACAGCGAAAAGCTGTTGCAAGCAACCGGCATCACCGTGGTTACGGTTGACCTGAGCGAAATCATCGCCTCGGCCAACCGCGTTCTCAAACAAAAGCCGGCGGCCCTGCCCCAAAAAATCGAGGAGATTCGGGCCTATGGCCGCATCCCCGACCATATCCGCGATGAGAACGTGCAAAAGCAGGCGGCCTGGTCGGTGGCGGTGGAAAACTGGATGGCTGAAAATGAGTGCGACGCCAGCGCCATCCAGTGCTGGACTTCGGTGCAACTGAACTATGGCTGCGCCACCTGCCTGACCATGAGCATGATGGGCGAAAAATATATGCCCAGCGCCTGCGAGGTAGACGTGGCCGGCGTGGTTTCTATGTATGCCCTGCTGCTGGCCTCTGGCAACCCGCCCGGCTTTTTAGACTGGAACAACAACTATGGCCTTGAGCGCGATATGTGCATCAACACTCACTGCTCCAACTTCCCCAAGAGTTTTGTAGGCGACGAGGTAGAGATTTCCAACCTGGACGTAATTGGCGCATCGGTGGGCGAGGACAAAGCCTTTGGCGCAATAAAAGCGCAGGTGCGCCCCGGCCCCATGACCTACTTCCGCATGTCTACCGATGACCTGCGCGGCGAAATCAGAGCCTACCTGGGCGAGGGCGACTTCACCGACGACCCCAACAATATTCAGGGCGGCTCGGCAGTTTGCCAGGTGCCAAATTTGCAACAGTTGCTCAAGTTTCTGTGTAAAAACGGCTTTGAGCATCACGTGGCTATGACTCGCGGCCATTACGCCAATGTGCTGTACGAGGCCATTTCAACCTACCTGGATTGGGATATCTACTACCACCAATAAATTTGTTTGACACGTTAACGCCGGCATCTTCTGGCGGGCCATAGTGATGTGCCGGCGTAACGTTGCAAAATTATGTTTTGGGGGAAAATTGATGACATTTATCGTAAGAACCACAGATAAATCTCACTTCAGAAAGTCGGTAGATTTTGATATCATAGAATCCCCCTTTAAAAGAATGAAGGAGGTGATGCGCCCAATCGGCAACAATAATCGGCAGTTCCTTTTATAAATCCCTATTAAATCCTTTACAAAGATTGTGAGGAGGAAAAAATGAGTAAGAAATATGTTAGCCGGCGCGAGTTTTTACGGGTAAGCGCCTTGACCGCTGCCGGCCTGCTGGCTGCCAGTTGTGGCGGCGGAGCGCAGCCCGCGGCTCCCCAGCAGGAAGCGCCTGCGGCCAAGGAAGAAGCCCCGGCTGCGGCTGCCCCCTCTGGCGAAGCGGTAACGCTTGATGTGATGTCGCTGGCCGAGTACGAAGGTCCATATCGAGAAATCTGGAACGTCTTCAACGCCCAAAATCCGGGAATCAAAGTCAACGTGTTCTCCATTAACGAAGACACGGCGGCGGCCCACGAAGCCAAGGTGGCCGGCGGCTATCTGCCCGCCATCGAGTTGACCCAGGAAATGCAGATTTTCTTTGACAAGAGCAACTACGAGATGGCAGTCAACCTGGGCGAGCTTGACTTCCCCTGGTGGGACCGCTGGCAGTTTGACGTCAAGAATATGTGGGCCAATCTGCATAACCTGCCCGGCCCCCGCTCTCTGGACGTGTTCCAGGGTTTTGTGATGACCTGGCAGTATAACAAAGAGTTGATGGACAAGGCCGGGCTTGACCCCCACAAAGATGTTCAGAGTTGGGATGACCTGAAAAAGTGGATGGATGAAGGTACCGCCTGGGCCAAGTCGCCCGATTCCGGGGTGGAGTACTTCTGGAACCAGGCCTGGCACAACTGGATCTTTGGCAACAACTACACCGACGCTATGCCGCTGGCCTTTGCCGACGGCCAGCGCGCCCGCCAGGTTGACTGCTGGCTGGGTAAAGCCAAATTCGACGCCGACGACTCGCCCTACCGCCATTACTATGAATTCTTTAAAGAAGCCAACGACAAAGGCTGGATGCCGGAGAATATGACCCAGCGGCAGTGGGAAGGCGATATGGAAGCCAGCTACATTGCCGGCAAATCGGTGATGATGCTGCACGGCCCGTGGGTGTGGGACAAGGCGCTGGCCGCCGGTTCTGAATTTGCGGTGAAGGGCATGCAAGACGGCCTGCCGGCAACGCCGCCGGCCGAAGGCCAGGGTGTTTGGATGCAGAGCGCCCTGCCGCCCAACATCGACAACCAGTGGTTCATCCGCGCCGGTAACGAGAAGACGCCGCACTGGGACAAAACCCTCTTTGCCTGGAACTGGTTCTGGAGCCCCGAGGCTGTCCCCATGAAGGCCCAGGCCGAAGGCCGCTGGCCACTGTACGACCTCGACGAGCCATTGGAACTCAAGGGGCCGCAGTTCAAAGCCGTGTTGAGCCAAATCGGTACATCCGGCGGTGTTTGGGAAAAAGCCAAATTTGAGCAAGAACTAACCGGAAACGTGCAGGCCAGCCCCTACCGCAAGAAAGGTTCCAAGGGGGTCTGGGATTGGGAGTCCAACGGCAACAACCAGGTGATGGCCGACGTGCTGTCTGGCAAGATTACCGTCAAAGAAGCTTTGGGTATTGCCCAGAAGAACTGGGAAGAAAGCTTTGAGGGCATGCCCACCGTTTAGGTAGAAGGGCTTCAACCTTGTTGCTCTGCTGCCCCTGAGCCGGGGAACGAGAATAAATTTTTTTGTTGATTGGGGGTGGCTCACCCAAAAAGTGAGCTACCCCTGCATTGGCCCAAGATGGAGGTATGATGATGGGTGTCGCACCGGCAACAACGCTTGAGCAAACGCTCAAGGGCACCAGGAAAAAAAGCAAACTTGAACGCAGGCAAATTCTGGAAGACTGGCTCTTTATTTCACCCCAGTTAATCATTTTTGTTCTGCTGACCATCGTCCCCTTTTTTGTCGCCATTCCCATTCTGTTTACCGATATGGCTCAATTTAACGACCCGCAAATCAACCCGGTGGGCCTGCGTAACTTTACCGCCCTCTTTACCGACCGCAGCGTTCAGGTTGATTATCTGCCGGCGCTCCGCAGAACGATAATCTTCGTTCTTCTCAACTATACTACCGTGTATATTTTTGGGTTGAGCCTGGCTTTGTTAATGTATGAAGTTGGCTTTCGAGGGGGATTTTTTACGGTGATTTACCTGCCGCTGATGGTCTCTGGCCTGGCGGTGGGTTACATGGCGGTGATGTTATTCTCCAAGGAAACAGGCACGGCCAACCTGTTGCTGCAAGAGTTAGGGCTGATAACGACGCCCGTCAACATCTATTCGGCGCAGGGAACGGCCTTTATTCTGCCGCTGATGGTAGGCTGGCGCTATGCCGGCTACAATATGGCCATCTTTCTATCTGGTTTGCTGTCTATCCCCAAAGAGACCATTGAAGCGGCTATTGTAGATGGAGCCTCTTACTGGCAGCGGCTGTGGCGGGTCTATTTTCCGCAAATGTTACCCTCCTTTATTCTGGCCACAACTATGTGTTTGATTGGCTCCTTTGCCGTTTTTGACGAATTGGTGGCGATGGGCGCTTTGTATGTAAACCCCGAAGCCAAGTTATTAAGTATCCTCTTTTTCACTTATGGATTTCAGATTGAACGCCTGGCGATGGGCATGACCCTGGCAGTAGAGACCTTCTTGCCCCTGGTTCTGCTGGGGGTGGCTTTACAACGCCTGCAGCGACGGGTGCAATATTAGGAACTGGAGGCGTAAACCAATGGCCACCCAATCCATTGATATAAAACAATTGGAAACAACCAAAAAGCCCATTCTGGGGCTGAAAGGGCGCAGGCAGCTCTTGCGGGTTGTTGCTCTGGCGGTGATGGCGCTTTACTCCATTGTGACAATTTTTCCCTTTTATGCGCTCTTTGTGCGGAGTTTTGTCTCGACCAAAGACTCGGCCGAATTGCATTTGTGGATTCCCGAAACCCAGGAAGTGCCGATGGAGTCAGAAATTGGCAACCTGGCTGTCTTTTTTGATTTGGATACCAACAAATTAAAAGAATACCTGGGCATCCCCCCCACCGAATTTCTGATGGCCCGCACCACGCTCAGAGAAATCTCGGAGGAGTACAACATCCCCGAAGAACATATCAAGGATTTCTTTGCCGGATTTTATACCTACAACGGCTGGAATACCCTGCTCACCGGCGACCTGTATGGCACCAGTTTTTGGGGGGCGCTGGGCCGAACCTTACTGGTGACGGTAGTCAGCCTTGTTTTGGGTATTACTCTCTCAATCTTTACCGGCTATGGCCTGGCCGGTTTGCAGCGCCGCGACAAGATGTTTGTCTACAATATTTACCTGTTGCAAATGGTCATCCCGGCCATGCTGATTTTGTTGCCCCAATATCAACTGCTGCAATGGTTTTTTAAACTCTTTCCCGGTTACGATGTACAGGGCAGCCTCACCCGCGGTATCCTGCAACTTGCCTCGATTGTGCTCATTAACATCAAAGGGACCGCCTTATCGACCATGATTTTTACCGCGGCCATTAGTTCCATCCCCAAAGACCTTGAGGACTCGGCCATGATTGACGGGGCCAGCCGTTTTCAGTATCTTCGTTACATCCTTCTCCCGTTGCTCAAAGTGCCTGTCGTCAGCCTGACGGTAATTATGCTGCCGCTGGTTTATAACCAATTTCTTGAGCCGTATGTTTACCTTGACCCGGTTAACACCACTTTGCTGCCCTTCACCCAAAGCGCCGTTGGACAGTTTTCTACCAATTTCCAACTCATCTACTCGGCCATTTTTGCCTCGGTTGTGCCGATGGTAGTGGTCTACCTGCTTTTCCGGCGCTTCTTTGTTGAGGGCGTGATGGCCGGCGCAATCAAAGGATAGGAGATTTAATGCCAAAAGCAAAAACGCAACGTGTCGTCTTTCAACCTGCCACTTACCGGGGCGTTCAGCAAGGTATCAACAAAATTGCCAACGCCATTCGCCCCACGCTGGGGCCAAACCCCCGTGTCGTAGCCATTGACCGCATCCTTGACAACAGAATGCCGGAGCTACTGGACAACGGCGGCATTATCGCCAGGCGTATCATTCAGCTTCCCGGCAAAAGCGAGGATGTTGGGGCTATGTTTTTACGCGATGTGCTGTGGCAGTTGCACGACCAGGTGGGCGATGGCACCGCCACCGCCGCCGTTTTGTTTCAAGTTATCTACAATCAAGGCGTCCGTTATCTAACCTCCGGCGGCAACGCCATGCGGCTGCGGGCCGCGCTGGAAAAAGGGATGGGCGTTATCATTAATCAATTGACGGAGATGACCGTCCATTTGAAAGGGCAGGAGCCTCTGGCCCAAATTGCCGAAACGCTCTGTTACGACCCGCCCCTGGCCAAAATGTTCGGTGAAATCTTTGATATCATCGGCGAGCATGGCCGGCTGGAGATTAGAGAAGGGCGCAGCCGCGAGCTGGAGCGAGAATATGTGGAAGGCATGTACTGGGAGCGCGGGTTGATGTCCCGCGAAATGATTGCCGACCACCAACGCGCCAGAACCGAGTTTGAAAACGCGGCCATTCTCATCAGCGATTTGGAAATCAAGGAGCCGCAGCAGCTTTTTCCGGCGCTGGAGCTGGCGCTGCGGGCGCAAATCAAATCGTTGTTGATTGTGGCCGACAAGTTGTCGGATAGCGCCATTGGCTTTTTGCTGGCCAACAAAAAACCCGACCGCTTTCAGGTGATAGCCGTCAATACGCCGGAATATGGCAAAATCGACCAGGCCGGGGCGCTTGAAGATTTGGCCATGTTGACCGGCGGCAAGGCTTTTCTCAAAATTACCGGAGATACATTTAACAATATCAAAACAGAAGATTTTGGACACGCCCGCCGCGCCTGGGCCGATATGCGCAACTTTGGCATTATCGGCGGTAAGGGCAACCCCCGCGCCCTGCGGCAGCACATTGCCCGGCTGCGGGCCGCTTACAACAACACCGATGACCTTGTAATCCGCGAGCGACTGCTCAAACGCATCGGCAAGTTGTTGGGGGGGTCGGCCACGCTGTGGGTTGGCGGGGCCACTGAAATGGACATCAAGGAGCGGGTCGAAATAGCCAAACGCACCGCTGCCGCCATGCGGGGCGCAATGGCCGAAGGGGTGGTTCCTGGCGGCGGGGTGGCTCTGCTGGCCTGTCGACCCGCTTTGCAGGATATGCTGAACCAGGCCGCCGATACCGACGAGCGGGCCGCCTATGGTATTTTAATTGACGCCCTGGCCGAGCCGCTGCGTACCATTGTCAGCAATGCCGGTTATGATGACCGCGACGTGATGGCCGAAATTCGGCCGGCCGGGCCGGGTTACGGCTTTGATGTAAAAACCGGGCAGGTGGTCAACATGATGGACGCCGGTATTTATGATACGGCCACTGTGCAAAAAGCAGCCGTTCACGCCGCCGTAGCCAGCGCCGCGCTGGCCCTGACCATTGACATTCTGGTTCACAGAACTGAACAACCGAAGCACGCTTCGGCCAATGGCCGGGGAAAGAGAAAGAGGCTGTGATGATTGCCGAAACCACCACCCAGGATATTGTTTATGCGCTGGCTGCCTCGCCCGATTTTGGCCGGGATGGTATCTGTTTTGCCGCCCGCGCCTCCGGCCTGTATCGCTCCACGGACGGGGGCAAAAGCTGGCAGCCGGCCTACGCCTCGCTGAAACTTGAAGCCGAGCTGGCTACGCCTGCCGTGGCCTTGTCTCCCGCCTTTGCCGAAGACCGGCGCGTGTTTGCCGGGGTTGCCGGCGGCGTGCTGCGCTCAACGGATGGGGGCGAGACGTGGCAAATATCTATGCTGCCCTCGCCGCCGCCGGTTGTCTCCACGCTGGCGCTATCGCCGGATTATGGCCGGGATGGGATTGTTTTTGCCGGCACCCTGGAAGATGGCGTCTTTTATTCCAAAGACCGGGGCCAAAGCTGGGCCGTGTGGAATTTTGGCCTGCTCGATTTGAACGTGCTGGCCCTGGCCGTCTCGCCCAATTTTGCCCGTGACGAAACGCTCTTTGTGGGCACGGATAGCGGCATTTACCGCAGCACCAACGGCGGTCGCGCCTGGCGAGAAGTCGAATTTGCAATGGAATATGCCCCGGTACTCAGCCTGGCCCTGTCGCCCGGTTACGCGGTTGATGGCATTCTCTTTGCCGGCACCGAGGAGCATGGCCTATTTAAGTCAGATGACCGGGGCCAAAGCTGGACTCGCGTGGCGGAAACAACCATCGCCCGCGCGGTCAATGCCATTTTATTATCGCCGCACTTCCCTCAAACCGCCGATGTTTTGGTGATGCTGGGCGACGCCCTGTTAATCTCGCGGGATGGCGGCCAACGCTGGGCCAGCCGGGAAGCGCGTCTGACAGGCGGGCTGGCATCTGTAGTTGCCCCGCAGGGACTCGCCCCCGACGCGCCGCTGCTGGTCGGCCTGACGGAAGGTGGCGTACTTCGGGTTTAAGGAGAGAATGTAATGAAAGCCTTACGAAAAACCGCAACCGGCGTGGGACACGTTGAGTTGCGCGATGTGCCGGTTCCCGATATTGGGCCGGGTGAAGTGTTGATGAAGGTTTACGCCGCCGGCATCTGCGGCAGCGATTTGCTGATTCAGGAGGACCGCCACTTTTACCGCGCCCCGGTGACGCAGGGCCACGAGTTTGCCGGCATTGCCTACAAAGTGGGCAAAAACGTCACTCGCGTTCAGGAAGGCGACAAATTTGTGGCCGATATCGAGTGCGCCAAAGGGGAGTGGCTGGGCGTAACCGTGGACGGCGCGCTGGCCCCTTACATGCGCGTGCCGGAGCGCGTCGTCTATCGCGTGGCCGACCACGTTTCGCTGGATGACGCCTGCCTGGCCGAGCCGATTGTGGCCGTGCATCATCTCATTCAGGAGCGGGCGCAGGTGAAGGTGGGCGATGACGTGGTCATCGTTGGCCCCGGCCCGATGGGGGTAATGGCGGTGCAGTACGCCAAGCTGTGCGGGGCGCGGCGCGTCATTTTGGTTGGCCTCAAAAGCGACGAAAAACGGCTGGACATTGGCCGGCAGGTCGGCGCAGACCACATTGTTTACTCGGAGGATGGTCCCGGTCAGGCCGTAATGGACATTACCAACGGCAAAGGGGCCGAGTTTGTGCTGGAGTGCTCGGCCAGCGAGTTGGGCGTGCAGCACGCCATCGACTGCGCCCGCAAAGCCTACGAAGGCCCCGGCGGCAAAGGGGTGATTGTTTTTATCAGCCTGTGGGGCCGGCCTATCAAGGTCAATCTCGACCAGGTCAGCCTGGGCCAGCTCGATATTCGCGGCAGTTGGAGTTGGAATGGCCGCGAAACCTGGGAGCGTGCGGTTGACCTGCTCAACCGGGGCGTGTTTAACATCAAGCCGGTTATTACCGGCCACTATGAACTGGAGCAGTGGGATACCGCCTTTGCCAATCTGCGGGCCAAAGTTGATTTGAAGGCGCTGATTCACCCCAACGGCCTGGACTGGATGAATTGAAATAACCATGAACAAACTAAAATTCAGCTATTTTCAACTGACCTTTGGCCAGGAAGAAGCCTATCTGCACCCGGAACAAACTTACAAGCGCCTGAAACGGTGCGGCTACGACGCCATCGAAATTTGCCCGCCCAAAGGGCGGTATGGCCTGGGCGTCAAAATGGAAGATTATCTGCGCCTCCACCGGCAACTCACAGCCGATTACGGCCTGGATGTCTCCTGCATCAATGAATGTTGGGGCGAAATGTGGAACCCTTACTCGCCCAATTTCAAAACCCTGACCGAGCAAAAAACGGCAGACCTGGCGGTAGCGGAAACCAAATCCTCCATTGATTTTGCGGCAGAGTTGGGCGCGCCGGCGGTCACAATTGCCGTGGCCATTCACGCGCCGATTACCCGCCAAAACGTGGCGGAATGTACAGCCATTGCCGTTGACGCCTTGCAGCGCATGGCCGATTACGCCAGAACCAAAAATGTCCGGCTGGTCTTTGAGGCCACCAATCATCTGGAAATGGGCAAATTTGTCAATACCGCCCTCAACCACAAACGGATGATTGAATTGACCGGGCGGGACAACATCGGCATTCAGCTTGACTGGTTTCACGTGAATCTGGAGGAGCTTGACCCCTACGAAGCCGTGATGGACGCCCAGCCTTTATTGTGGCATTTGCACTTTCGAGACTCCAACTCGCTGACGCCGGGCTACGGCAAAACCGACTTCAAAGCCGTGCTGCGGGCGCTGAAGAAAACCAATTACGCCGGCTACTGCACCATCGAGAGCGCCCCCATGATTCCCAATGCCGATACTGCGGCCAAAGATGGCATTGACTACCTGAAATTTCTGGAGCGCATTGTCGAGTACCAATTGAGTCCCGAATTTCCGGATGGATTTGCGCTCCCTCAAGCGGCTTAACCGGCAGGTTCAGATTCAAGGGTGAACTTAACGGGAACAACTATGTCAGAAACCGTTGCTCAAGAACTTACGGGCGTTGCCGAAACGCTGCTCATTCCGCTTTACATTCGAGCCGTTGAGTCACAGCGCCCCGATGCCTTGCTCAAAGATGAAAAAGCCGTGGCCCTGGTTACGCAAATGGACGCTGCTTTCTTGCCGGTCAAGCAGATCAAGATGGATGAGGAAGACAGGGTGGCCCTTATCCTGCGCAATCGAGAGTTCGACCGCTATATTCGGGCTTTCCTGGCCGATCATCCAGAAGCGGTCGTGGTTCACATTGGCTGCGGCCTTGATGCGCGTTTCGAGCGTGTGGATAATGGTCAGGTGGAGTGGTACGACCTGGATTTGCCAGAGGTCATTGAACTGCGCCGCAAATTCATCGGCGGCGAAGGAGCGCGCTACCATTTCCTCGCCTGTTCCGTGTTCGACAGTCCGTGGCTGGATACCGTGAGCGCGCATCGCCAACGCTCCTTTCTCTTTCTGGCAGAAGGTGTCCTCATGTACTTTGAAGAAACCCAGGTCAAAGCGTTAGTGTTGACGTTGAGGCAACATTTTCCGGGAGCAGAACTGATTTTTGATGCATTCTCGCCCTTCCTGGTTCGGGCGAACAATTTCAGGCTCAGGATTTCCCGCGCAAAGATTGGCGTCCGTTATCATTGGGGATTGAAACGGGGCAAAGACCTGGAAAGTTGGGGTGAAGGCATTCGCCTGCTGGATGAGTGGTTTCCTTTTGACCACCCCGAGCCGCGTCTGGCTCAGGTTCAATGGGTGCGCCATATTCCATTACTGGCCAGGGTTATGGGTATTTTTCATTATCAACTGGGAATGGCAGTCGAATAGAGAGATAAATTTATGGAAAACAACCAAATCCTTGAACAAGCCAGAGCGATGATTCGCGCCGAGGGGCAGGTTATTATGAATATTGCCGACCAGCTTGACGAGTCCTTTGTGGAGGCGGTGAAACTGGTTAGCGGCTGTCCCGGCTGCATTTATGTGACCGGGGCCGGTACCTCGGGGACGATGGCGCGCCGGCTGGCTCATCTGTTGTCCACCTGCGGGATGCGCGCCTTTTACATCAGTGCCGCCGAGGCGCTGCACGGGCCGTCGGCGGCGGTATCGCCGGGCGATGTGGTGATTGTCCTCTCCAAAGCGGGCAAAAGCGCCGAGTTGAACCAGTTTGCCACGGTCGCCGGGCAGCGCGGCGGCAAAATCATCGCCTGGACCTGGGAGCCAGACTCGCCGCTGGGCCAACTGGCCGACGTGGTCGTGCAGATTCGCCCCGGCCCGGAAGGCGAGGGCGAAGGCGTGCTGCCCTTTGGCAGCACACTGGCCAACGGCGCGGTTGGCGACGCGCTGACCCTGGTAGCCAAACGGCTGCGCGGCTTTGATTTGGCGACGCTGGTGCAAACCCATCCCTCGGGCGCTACGGCGGAGTTGGTGAAGTAACTGTAACTACTCAGCCGCCGGTTCGCCCCGCGTTAAAACGCCGGGCTGAAACAGGTGAAAGGACGCTAAAGCGCCCTTAATTCGCTTAAAATTGGGTTTTTGAGTCGGTTTTAACCGACTTTCACCTGTCTTAGCCTGGGATTTGAATCCCAGGCGACGCCGGCTGAGTAGTTACAAGTAACTATAGAAAACTGGAGGTAAAATATGGCAGATTATCTTTTAGGGCTTGATTACGGCACCGGCGGGGCCAAAGCCTGCATCATCAACCCCGATGGCGAGGTTTTGGGCTTTGCCTTTGAAGAGTATCCCTTTTACCACGACAAACCCGGCTGGTCCGAGCACGACGCCCCGCTGTACTGGACCATTGCCTGCCGCTTGATTAAACAATGCCTTGAGCAGGGCCACGTCGGCCCCGCTGAAATTCGCGGCGTGTCCGTCTCCTCGGCGCTGCCGTCGATGGTGATGGTCGACAAAGAGGGCAACCCCATCCACCGGGCCTACAATTTAATGGACCGGCGCGCCACCAAAGAGGTCAACTGGCTCAAAGAAAACATTGGCGAGGAGCGCATCCAAAAGCTCACCGGCAACCGCATCGAGGACCACCCCGCCGTGGTTAACCTGCTGTGGGAAAAGAACAACCGGCCTGACTCCTTCAAGAAAATCCACAAAGCGCTGACCATCGACGGCTTTATCACCCTCAAGTTGACCGGCCAGGCCGTGATGAATTACGGCGCGGCCCCCTTTTACGGCGTGGCCTACGATTTGGTCGGCGAAAAATTTGACGAGCAAATGCTGGAAGAAATTGGCATCTCCGCCGGCCTGTTCCCCACAATGCACCGCTGCGAAGAGATAATTGGGGAAGTTACTTCCAAAGCGGCGGCTGAAACCGGCCTGACGCCGGGCACCCCGGTAACGGCCGGGCAGGTGGATTTCAACGCCAGTTGCATTGCCGCCGGCATTACCGAACCGGGCGATATCATGAGCAACCTGGGCACGGTGGGCAACTTTGGCGTGGTGCACAGAAGCAAAGAGTTCAACTTTTCGCCCGTTGGATTGTCGATGATTAACCTGGCCTTCACCATCGACTCGGCCCATACCTACATTACCATTCCCTCGACCACCACCGGCGGGCAGTCCATCCGTTATTTGCGCGACAACTTTTCCCAGCTTGAAATCGAAACCGAACGCGCTCTGGGCGTCAGCTCCTACGATTTGCTGAACCTGCAAGCCGGAAAGGTTCCGGTCGGCAGCGACGGCCTGATTATCCTACCCTATCTGATGGGCGAGCGCACCCCCATTTGGGACACGGCGGCGCGGGGCGTCATCTTTGGCCTCTCGCTCAATCACACCAAGGGACACGTTGTGCGGGCTATGATGGAAGCCGTGGCCTACGCCCTGTACGACTCGTACCGGCTCATCAAGCAGGCCGGCCTCAAAATCAACTACCCCATCGTGCTCAACGAAGGCGGCGCGGTCAGCAAACTGTGGCGGCAAATCATCACCGATGTCTTCAACGTGCCAACTGTGCTGGTCAAGCGGCGCACCGGCGCGCCCTTTGGCGATGCCATTTTGACCGGCGTGGCGACCGGCGTGTTCAAGGATTTCTCGGTGGCCAAGGAATGGGCGGAATACATTGACGAGTTAACGCCCAACCCCAAAAATCACGAGCGTTACATGGAGTGCTTCGCTCTCTACAAACAGATTTATGAGCATGTCAAAGGCGATTTTAAGGCGCTGGCTCAGTTGAGAGATAGTTCATAGGCGCAAAGCTTATAAAAAGAGTTAACCATGATTCCACTTGGAAAAACAGTTCGATTGAAAAGATTACAGAATCCGGAGTCCGGTCGAATTTTGACGGTTGCTATTGACCATGCCCCAAGTTACGGGGTTCTGGCCGGATTAGAGAATATCAATACCGTAATTAGCCGCGTGGCAAGCGGCAATCCAGATGCCATTATGCTAATGAAAGGCCCGGCCCAACAATGTTTTGAGGCATACGCCGGTCGCATTGCCCTGGTGATGAAATCATCCACCATATCTCCCTTTCACCCTCAGCACGACGTTTGGGTTAATCACGTGGAGGATGCGCTCCGGCTTGGGGCCGACGCTATTGCTATGGCCCTGACCATCGGCAGTCCAGAGCAACCCCGGCTGGTTTCAAACCTGGCCGCGCTTGTCCGCGAGGCCGAAAAGGTGGGCATGCCGGTGATTGTTCACGCTTATCCCAATGGCAAACTTGTGCCGCCGGATGAGGTCTATTCGGCCAGGCAGGTGAGCTACGCGGCTCGCCTGGGGATGGAGTTGGGCGTTGATATTGTTAAAACGTTCTACACCGGTTCCACAGAAACATTTGCCCAGGTGGTCAAGGCAGCCTCTCCGGCTCTGGTAGTTGCCGCCGGAGGCCCCCGGCTAGATACCGACGCCGATGTGCTGCGGATGGCCTTTGAAGTGCGTCAGGCCGGCGCAGCAGGGTTAACCTTTGGCCGCAATGTTTGGCAAAGTGAGCAGGCCGCCTCAATGATTCGGGCCTTGAGCCATATTCTGCACCACAATGGCTCGGTAGACCAGGCCATGAGCAAACTGGCTGAAGGAGCGTAAACGATGCCACTGGTAACTTCAAAAGAGATTCTGGCAGATGCCCGGCGAAGAAAATACGGGATTCCCAGCCTGTTGGCCGGTAATCTTGAAATGGTAGTAGCCCAGGTCAAGGCCGCCGAAACGTGTCGCGCCCCGCTGATTCTGGCTTTTAACCAGGCCGTAACCCCGCAAATTCCGCTGGAGATGGGCGTAATTATGATGGTTGAGGCGGCTAAAAGGGCCGCCGTGCCGGTTGCCACCATTTTGGACCACGGGCGGGGCCTTGAAGACGTTGCGCAAGCCATTCACTATGGTTCGTCATCGGTAATGTTTGACGGTTCGTTGCTGTCTTATGAAGAAAATGTCAGGCAAACCACAGAAATTGTGCGGATAGCGCACGCGGTGGGTGTTTGCGTAGAGGCAGAACTTGGCAGCGTTGGCGGCTCGGCGGTGGAGGTTGGGGTTAGCAATTATGAAGGGGCCGCAGAAGGCGACGGCAATTTTACCGACCCCGACATGGCGGTAGATTTTGTCAACAGAACCGGCATCGACGTGCTGGCCATCTCGTTTGGCAACGCTCATGGCGTGTACGCTGGCAAACCCTGCCTTGACCTGAACCTGGTGCGCCGGATCCATGCCCTGGTTGATATCCCCCTGGTCATGCACGGCGCATCGGGCCTGCCCGAAAGTGATTACCCCGGTATAGTTGCCAGCGGCATCAGCAAGGTTTGCTATTACACCGCAATGGGGCTTGGAGCCGCTAACGATATCAAAAATATGCTGACCGGCGCCGATGAACGGACCATTGTCTATCACCATATTATTTCAAGGGCGATAGATTATTTTTACAAAGATACCAAAAGATTGTTGGACCTGCTGGGTTGCTCAGGCGCAATAAATTAGATAGATCAACCTGATGACTCTCAATTCCACCAACGACATCCACCCAAAATGTACCATTGGGGGCGGCCATCAGCAGTCGTCCCCATTTTTTAAGCGTTGTTGATGCCACAGGCCTAGTCAGGTCCAATGCAAACCTACAGCCACAGGTGAAAAAGGAGAGGATTGTGAAATCAGCATTTTTAGTAGGCCCCCAAACTATTGAAATTAGAGATGTCCCCGACCCGGTTGCTCCCGATGATGGGCTGATACTAAAAAGCGAAGCCTGCGGCGTTTGCGGCTCTGACCTGCGGCGCTGGCGCGACGGCCCACCTCAGGGCGTTGCCGGGCTGGTGCAGGGCCACGAGCTGGCCGGCACGGTGGTGGAGGTCGGCCAAAACGTCAGGGATTATGCCGTGGGCGACCGGCTGGCAATTGCCCCCGATATTCACTGCGGCAAATGCTACTACTGCCAGCGCGGCCTGTACAACCTGTGCAACAATCTGCGGCTGGTGGGCATCACGCCCGGCATCAACGGCGGCTTTGCCGAAAAGGTGGCGCTGACCGGCGAAATTCTGACAAACGGCATCGTTCACCCGATGCCCGCCGGCCTGTCGTTTGGCGAGGGGGCGCTGGCCGAAACGCTGTCATCGGTGCTGGCCTGTCATCACAAAGCCGGCACCAGCCTGAATGACACGGTGGCGATTATGGGGGCCGGACCCATCGGCTGTTTGCACGTGTCGGTCTCAAAGGCGCGAGGGGCGCGCACCATCATCTCCGAACCCAGCGAGACCCGCCGCGAAACGGCCAATCGCTTTGACCCGGATGTGGTTGTTGACCCTTTCAATGAAGATTTGAAAGCCATCGTTCGGGATATGACCGGCGGCGTGGGCGCCGATATTGTGATTTGCGCCAATCCCATCGCCGCCACCCAAACTCAGGCCGTTGAAATTGTGCGCAAAGCCGGGCGAGTGGTGCTGTTTGGCGGGCTGTCCAAAGCAAACCCAATGACCACGCTGGATGGCAACCTCATTCACTACGGCGAAATTGAGCTGGTCGGCGCATTTTCCTATCACCCCACCTTTCACCAAGAGGCCCTCAAACTTCTCAGCCGCAAAATCATCCCCGCCGATTTGATGATTACCCACACCTTCCCGCTGGATAGAATAAGCGAGGCCTTTGAAATCTCCAACGCCGGCGAGAGCCTGAAAGCGATTGTTACGCCGCAAAAGGAGCGGTGATGAAAACCGGTACAGCTTGAGCCGAGATGCTTTCCGTATGGCGCGTAGTGCGTATTGCGTAGTGCCGCACCACGCAGCCTGGTTGCAAATGCGTGGCGGACGGCCCAGGGTGGACGGGATAGACCTACTTTCAAAGGAACATTACAATGTCACTCATCGGCTTGGATATCGGGACAACCGGCTGCAAAGCGATTGTATTTGCTGAAGATGGAACTATTTTGGGCCGGGCTGCCCGCGAGTATGCCATCCTCACCCCGCAGCCCGCCTGGGCCGAGCAGGACGCTGAAAACGTCTGGAAGCTGGCAATGGCCTCGCTGGGTGAAGCCGTGGCCGGGGTCAAAAACGACCCGCCGCTGGCGCTGGCCCTATCCTGCCAGGGCGAGGCCGTGATTCCGGTAGATAAAGACGGCAACGCCCTGCGCCCGGCGATTCTGGGGATGGACACCCGCACCGGCGCGGAAGCCGGCTGGCTGGCCCGCCAGTTTGGCGCGGAAAATCTCTTCAACCGCACCGGCATGCCGGTCAACACCGTCAACACCCTGCCCAAACTGCTGTGGCTGCAGCGCCACGAACCGGAGTTGTGGCAGTCGGCCCACCAGTTTTTGCTGTACGAGGACTTTTTTCTGCGACGCCTCAGCGGGCAGGCCGCCATCAGCCATTGCCTGGCCTCGCGCACCCAAATGTACGATTTGACCGCCGGGCAGTGGGCCGCCGACCTGCTGGCCGGGTGCAACATCGAACCGGAACGCCTCGCCCCCCTGGCCCCTGCAGCCGGCGTTGTTGGCAAACTGCGCCCGGCGTTGGCCGACCAACTGGGCCTGAGCCGCGATTTGCTGCTGGCCGGCGGCGGACACGACCAGGCTTGCGCGGCGCTGGGCAGCGGCGTCATCCAAAACGGGCTGGCGATGGTCTCCACCGGCACCGCCGAAGTGGTAGAAGTGGCGATGGATACGCCCGCGCTGGACAAAGCCTTGCGCGAAGGCGACATTTCGGTGTACCGGCACGTAGTGCCCGGCCTCTACCTGGCGATGACCCTCAACCACAGCGGCGGCCTGTCGCTGCGCTGGTATCGGGACACGCTGGGCAAATGGGAGGTTGCTCAGGCCGGTCAAACCGGGCAGGATGCCTATGACTTGCTGCTGGCCGAGGCTCCACCCGGCCCCACCCGCCTGCTCTTTTTGCCCCACTTTTCCGGCAGCGGCACGCCCCGGTGGGATAACGCCTCCAAAGGCGCTGTGTTGGGCCTGACC
Organism: uncultured Caldilineaceae bacterium; assembly: GCA_964486935.1. Taxonomy (GTDB): domain Bacteria; phylum Chloroflexota; class Anaerolineae; order 4572-78; family J111; genus CAZAPG01. The sequence continues at coordinate 62,771 of CAZAPG010000031.1, forward strand.
TTTGCCGCCGACCAGCCCACCCTTGCCAAGGCGCTGCTGGAAGGGCTGACCTTTGAGCTGCGCAATAATCTTGACCTTTTACAAGCGGTGGGCGTCGCCATCAATGAACTGCACGCGGTGGGCGGCGGCGCAAAAAGCGAGGTGTGGCTGCAACTCAAGGCCGACATTTGCCAGATACCGTTGCGCGTCCCGCAAGTCACCGAGGCCGCCTGCCTGGGCGCGGCCCTGCTGGCCGGGGTGTCCGCCGGCGTATTCCCCAACTTCGCGGCGGCTGTCTTGCAAACGGTTCATTTCGACCGGCGCATCGAGCCGCAAGCCAAAAATGTGGCGGCCTACAACGAGCGCTACCAACTCTACCGGCAGGTGTATCCCACCTTAATTGAACTTCAGCGTCAATTGTGAGGGTTGTTAAACTCATTTGATTTGTAGAATTTGACAAAAGTAATCGCCAGTATTATCATATTGGTATGAGGTATGACCACTTACCAAAAAATACCCAATTGTCTCCTGACTCACTTTTAGGTAATTCGCCCCATCCAACCCACCGCTCGTTTAGTTGTTCTCTTACCAACCAACAACAATAGAGGGGATTGTGGCAATGAAGCTACCAAAAAATGTGCAATTTTACGGAAAAGATGAACCGCTGCCCGAACAAATGGAACTTCGGGCCGGTCCCTTATCATTAATTTATGAAGGCGGCGACCTGCGCTATATCCGGTTGGGCCAGCACGAAATTCTGCGCCGGGTTTATGTAGCGATTAGAGACCACAATTGGGGCACGATTACGCCGCTCCTTTCCAATGCGCACATGGAGATTGGCGCAGACTCATTTCGCATCAGTTATGATGCGCAGAACCGGCAGGGTAATATCGACTTTTTTTGGCGTGGCGTCATTACGGGTGAGGCTGATGGTACTATAAAATTTATTATGGATGGCCAGGCCCGCTCAACCTTTCGGCGGAACCGTATTGGGTTTTGTATTCTGCACCCGATGGAGTGCGCCGGGGTTGCCTGTCAAATTGAGCATGTAGACGGAACCGTTGAGCAAACTGCCTTTCCGCAATATATTGGGCCGCAGTTGGTGGTTGATGGCATCATCAAACCTGTCCACCCCTTTGCGGAGATGCGGGCAATGACCTACCAGGTGTCGTCCGGTTTGCAAGCCGAAATTCGTTTTGAAGGCGAAACGTTTGAAATGGAAGACCAGCGCAACTGGACCGACGCCTCGTTCAAAACCTACGGCACGCCGCTGCGCCTGCCTTTTCCGGTAGAGGTGAAAACCGGAACAAAGATTTCGCAATCTGTAATATTGACGCTCAAAGGCAAAATAGCCGGTGCTTCGCTTGCCGGGGTTGATGATGAACCACTCACCTTCGCGGTGGCAGACTCACCGGTGCGGCCACTACCAAAAATAGGTCTGGGCGTAGCCAGTCACGACCAGCCGCTAACTCAAAAAGAGATGGCGCGACTGGCCGCGCTCAACCTGTCGCACCTGCGTCTCGACCTGTCTCTGTTGGAGCCGGGTTACGGGGCCAAACTGCGTCAGGCTGCCGCCGAAGCCAGGGAACTGGGCGTCAAATTGGAAATCGCCCTGTTCCTGTCTGATGCCGCCGAAGATGAGTTAAAAGCGCTGGTTGGGCTGCTGCGGCAGGTTGACCCGCCGGTCTGGGCCTGGCTCATTTTCCACCACGCCGAGACATCCACCCCGGCCAGGTGGGTCGAGTTGGCCCGCACGCACCTGCAAAAATATGATTCCGCCGCTGTCATCGGCTCCGGCACCAACGTCTTCTTCACCGAGTTAAACCGCACCCGACCCCCCATCCAGGCGATGGACCTGGTGTGCTACTCGCTCAACCCGCAGGTTCACGCCTTCGATAACCTGTCGCTGGTGGAAACGCTGGCCGCGCAGGCCGTGACCGTAGACAGCGCCCGCCAATTCTGCGGCAACCTGCCCATCGCGGTGACGCCCATCACGCTCAAAATGCGCTTTAACCCCAACGCCACCGGCCCCGAACCGCAGCCGGAACCCGGCCAGTTGCCGCCGCAGGTCGATGAACGCCAAATGTCGTTGTTTGGCGCGGGCTGGACGGCGGGGAGTCTGAAGTATTTGGCTGAAAGCGACACCCACAGCCTGACTTATTACGAAACCACCGGCTGGCGCGGGGTGATGGAAACCGAAGCCGGTTCGCCGCTGCCGGACAGGTTTCGCTCATTCCCCGGCGGCGTTTACCCCCTCTACCACGTGCTGGCCGATGTGGGCGAGTTTGCCGGCGGACAGGTTGTTGCAACGGCCTCATCCCAACCGCTGCAAGTCAATGGTCTGGCCATCCGCAAAAACGGCCAAACGCGAGTCATTCTGGTCAATCTCAGCGCGGAGCCGCAGCGTGTGCCGGTAGCCGGGTTGGCCAAGCGGGTCATGGTCCGGGTGATGGATGAGACCAACGTGGAAGCGGCGATGCAGTCGCCCGAGGAATTTAGAAATCAGCCCGGCGTAGCGCAGCATCCCGTAGATGGAGTCCTGGAATTGAACCTGCTGCCCTATGCCGTGGCGCGGATTGATGGTTGAAAAATGACGAAGGACGAATGACCAATGACGAAAGTTTATACCGAGATTCATCATTCGTCTGCGGTGGAAAAGTGTCAATCTAACTTGCACCATACCGAAAAACACGAGATAAACAATGGCAAGCTATATCACCTCCGCACCTTCAAAAATTATTCTGTGCGGCGACCATGGCGTCAACCGCCAGCAGCCGGCCCTGGCGACGGCGGTAGATATGCGCACCTTTTGCCGCATCACCACCCGCGCTGACCAGGATTACAGCTTTTGCTCCGGCAACCGGTTTGAGCAATGCAGCCGGGAGCGCCTGTTTCAATTCAAAGCCGAAGTAGACGCCCTGCGAGAAGCGCAGGCCCTGGATGAAATCAGGGAACGGGCCAGAGATTTTTTTGCGCCGACCCGCTACGTGCTGGCCTACGTGGTGGCGCAGGTTGGCGGGCCGGGCCTGAACGTGGAGTGGCGCTCGTCGGTGCCGGTCAGTTCCGGGCTTGGCTCCGGGGCGGCGGCTTCAACCTCGCTGGCGCTGGGCGCGTTTCGGGCCGCCGGCCACAACCCAACGCCGGATGAACTGGTCGCCGTAGCCTGGCAGGGCGACATCATTGCTCACGGCGGCGTTGCCTCCAGCCTGGATAGCAGCACCATCGTCTGGGGCGGGCTTATCCGCTACACCGTCAAAGATGGCGCGGAGGCGCTGCCGATTTTCGCTGCGCTGCCGCTGGTTGTCGGCAACACCTTTGTAAAGGACAGAAGCACCGCCAAACTCAACACCCGCGTGCGCAAATGGCTGGAGGAGCATCCGGCCAAAATGCACCTGTTTGGGGATATGGGCTATCTGGTGCGGCAAATCATCATCGCTCTGGAACATGGCGACATGCCCACCCTGGGCCATTTGTTTAACCTGCACCAGTTGATTCAGGACAAAATCGGCACTTCGGCCCCGGAAAACGAGCAACTGATTGAAGCCGCCATCGACGCCGGGGCGCTGGGGGCCAAAATTTCCGGCGCGGGCGGCGGCGGCATCATTATCGCGCTGGCGGAACCGGCCCGGCAGCAGGCCGTCGCCGCCGCCATCGACGCTGCCGGCGGCCACAGCTTCATCGTCACCACCGGCGCGGCCGGCGCCCGCGTCGAGCCGGAGGCGGGTTGGGAGGAGAGGCTGAAATAGGCAGTCTACACAAAATTTTACCTGCCTGGAGTAAAGCGGGGCGTAGTGCGTACTACGTACCACGTTTTCTTAGCGCATACAAGCTATTTAGCTCAAAGGAAGCGAATAATGCAAAACACAATTACTATCCCCACGGGTCGCATTGTGGATTTGACCCACAAGCTGCATCCCTACAAAGAACAATACACCCTTGAAGTAGCCCAGCGCGGCAAGCGCCAGGGGCCGGAGGGTGATATTATGAGCGTCGTTTACCTGTGGTCGCACGTGGGCACGCACGTTGAAGCGCCGCTCCATTTTTTAACCGAGGGCGGCGATACCTCCAGCCTGACCATCGAACAACTGATGGGGCCGGCCATTGTGCTGGACTTTCGGGCCAAAGGCGTCAACGAGCCGATTACGCTTGAAGAGATACAGGCGGCGGGCGATATTCAACCGGGCGACCGGGTGCTGATTATGACCGGGCGGCACACCCAATACCGCACCCCTCAATCGCACGAGCGGCCCTACATTACCGAGGAGGCCGTGCGCTGGTTGGTGGAAGAGCGCAAAATCAACTGTCTGGGCACCGACAGCTCCGGTTTTGAGGTGCGGGGCGTCAGCCATCACCCCAATCACCGGCTGGCGATGAACGCCGGCCTGCCCATCATCGAGTGTTTGACCAATCTGGTGGAGCTGCGGCGGCAGCGCGTCTTTTTGATTGCCCTGGCCTGGCCGGTGGTGGGGTTGGACGCCTGCCCGGTGCGGGCCATCGCCATTGAACCGGAGGAGTAAGATGGCTCGCAGTAGCGATGGGGTGCGTTTGGGCGCGGCTCTGTTCAACGGCGACCACGCCCGGCTGGCCGATGAAGTGGCCCGGCTGGAAGCGGCGGGGCTGGATTTCATCCATCTGGATGTGTTTGACGGCCACTTCGTTTCAGATTTGGGCTTTCCGCCGCGAACTATCGCCGCCCTGCGTCCCTTAACCAAATTGCCGTTTGAGGTGCACCTGGGCGCGGTGGACCCGATGCGCTTTGTGTTGCCCCTGGCCGAGGCCGGAACCGATTTAATCATCTTTCATCTCGAAAGCGTGGCGATGCTCTACGAAGCCATTTTCAAGCTCCGGCAGCATCAGGTCAAGGTGGGGTTGGCTGTTACCTTGGGCGCGCCGCTGGCTGCGCTGGAGCCGGTTATCACCCTGATTGACGCCACGCTGCTGCTCTCTCGCGTTACCGGTGAGGGTACGCAGGGAGCCTCGTTTGACCCGCTGGTGTTGCCGCGGGTCAAACGCCTGCGGGAGATGGTTGACGCCGCCAGCGCCTCGGTGGATATTCAGGTGGCCGGCGGGGTGAAACGCCAGCATATTCCCGATTTGGTAGCCGCCGGAGCCACTACCCTGGCCGTGGGCGGTGGCATCTATCGCGTGCCGGATATGGCCCGGGAAGTAGCCGAGATGCGGAAACTGGCCGAAGCCAAAAAATGACTTGAGAGCGCAAGGAGCAAGAAATGACAACTGCGCAAACGCCCCTCAAATTTGGCGTTGTTGGCTGCGGCTTTTGGGCGCAGACCCAGCTTCACGCCTGGCGCATGATTGACGGCGTGCAACTGGTCGCTGCATGCGATATTGACCCGGCCAGGGCTGAACAGGCGGCCCGGCAATTTGGCGCGCCGCGCTTCTACACCGACGCCGCAGAGATGCTGGATAAAGAGTCGCTTGATTTTGTGGATATCGTCACCACGCCGCCCAGCCACCGGCAGTTGGTCGAGCTTGCCGCCCGGCGCAAAGTCAACCTCATCTGCCAAAAACCAATGGCCTGGACAATGGCAGAGGCCCAGGCAATGGTCGCGGCCTGCGCCGAAACGGGCGTAGTCTTTATGGTGCATGAAAACTGGCGCTGGCAGGCGCCCATCCGCCAGGTGAAGCGGCTACTCGACGAAGGCGTTGTGGGCCGGCCCTTTTTTGGCCGGGTCAGCTTTCGCTCAGATTTTGACCCCTTTGGCGGGCAGGCCTGGCTGCGAGAAACGCCGCGCTTCGTCGTCATCGAGTCTGGAATTCACCAGCTCGATACGGCCCGCTTTCTGTTTGGCGAGTTCGACGCGCTGTTCTGCCAGACCACGCGCATCAACCCCGCCATCAAGGGCGAGGATGTGGCCGCCATCATGCTGACCAGGGACGACCTGACCTGCCTGGTGGATTTGAGCTTCTCGACCCCCACCGAGCACCAGACCTTTCCCCAAACCTTTATCACCGTGGAAGGGCCAAAAGGGGTGCTCTCGCTGGGCGCGGATTATCGACTGACCCTCACCCGGCCCGGCTCGATGGAACTCCGCACCCTACCCGAACCGGAACACCCCTGGACCGAGCGCCCCTGGCACGTGATGCAGGATAGCGCTCTGAAAGTTCAGCAGCATTGGGTGAATTGCCTGCGCTCCGGCGCGCCCCCGGAAAGCACCGGCGAGGACAACCTGCGCACCCTGCAACTGGTCTTTGGGGCCTACGAGTCGGCAGAAAACCATACGGCCTATCATCTGGGCGTCGGCAATAAATGAGTGAAATAGAGTACGTCATGAAAGAAAGCCAACAATGTCCCAATCCAAAATCGAAAATCCACAACCTGTGGTGAGCGAAGTCGAACCATCCAAAATTCCCTGGCGGGTGCTGATTGGCTCGCGCTCATTTGGACAGGCCATCCCCGAACACCTCAGCCAACTGGAGGCGCTGGGCTGCGAGGTCATCCGCAACGCGGTGGGTCGAGCCTACCGCGCCCATGAATTGCTGGACGTGCTGCCGGAGATGGACGCCATTATCACCGGCACCGACGAGCTGACTGCCGAGGTCATCAACGCCGCGCCCCGGCTCAAAACCATTGTCAAACACGGCGTCGGGCTGGAAACCATCGACCTGGAAGCGGCCCGGTTGCGCGGCATCGTGGTCAGCGCCACCCCCGGCTCTATTCACGATTCGGTGGCCGATTTGACCCTGGCGCTGCTGCTGGCCGTTGCCCGAAAAATTGTGCCCTCCCATTTGAACACCCGGCAGGGCTTGTGGAAAGCCTTTTTTGGGATGGAACTGCGAGACAAGGTGCTGGGCATTGTGGGCCTGGGGCGCATTGGCCAGGCGGTTTGCCTGCGGGCGCAGGGCTTTGGGATGCAGGTGATTGCTTGTGACCCCTATCCCAACGACGCCTTTGCCGCCGCCCACGGAGTCAAATTTGTCTCGCTGGAGGAGTTGCTGGCGACTGCCGACGTGGTCTCGCTGCACGCGCCGGCGGAGGCCACCGGGGGAACGCTCATCGGCCCGGCGGAATTAAAGCTGATGAAACCGGCGGCCCTGCTCATCAACACGGCTCGCGGCGCGCTGGTCGATGAAGAAGCGCTGGCCGCCGCCCTGCGCGAAAATCGGCTGGGCGGGGCCGGGCTGGACGCCTTTGTCAACGAGCCGCCGGCCGGCAGCCCGCTGCTTGAGCTGGACAACGTAGTGCTGACGCCCCATATCGGCGGGCGCACGCTGGACGGGCAGCGCCGCATGGGCGAGATGGCCATTGAAAATTGCATCCGCGCGCTGCGGGGAGAAGCGCCGTTGTATCGGGTGGCGTAGAGATTGGGAAATGGGAAAGCGTAATCTCGAGTCTCCTAATCTCCAATCAACTGATTTCTATTTACGAAAGAGTCAGCATGAGTCTGGCGACACGTCACCGAAGGAATGAAAAACTACAGTTTTTCACTCCGCAACAACTCTACCAACTTTTTTTACGAAAGAGAAGTTCTGATGGAAAATAAACGCTCTATCCTTGACCGCCTCTTTTCGCTCCGGGGCAAAGCCGCGCTCATTACCGGCTCGTCCAGCGGCATTGGCCGGGCGCTGGCCATTGGCCTGGCCGAGGCCGGGGCGGTGGTGGGCGTCCATGGCCGGGATGAAGCCCGCACCCACGAAACGTGCGCCACGATTGAAGCGGCCGGCGGGCAGGCCGTTCCCCTGTTGGCCGACCTGCAAAACACGGAGGATTGTCGCGCCCTGATTGACCGGACGAGCCGGGCGCTGGGCCGGCTGGACATTCTCATCAACAACGCCGCCACCAATCGCCGCAAACCCATTGCCGAAGTGACGGAAGAGGACTGGGAGTTCATCAACGCGGTAAATTTGCAGGCCCCGTACTTTCTCAGCCAGGCCGCTTACCCGCTGATGCGCCAGCAGGGCGGCGGCAAGATTATTCACATCGGCTCCATGAATATTTTTTACGGGCTGGATACGGTCTCGGTGTACGGCGTGACCAAAGGCGGGCTGGCGCAAATGACCAAAATTATGGCGGTGGAGTGGGCGCTGGACAACATTCAGGTTAACTGCATTACTCCCGGTTTCATTTTAACGCCGCTGTCCAGGTCGTTGTGGGCCGATGATGAAAAAGCGCGGTGGTTCCGCAACCGGATTCCGCTGCGCCGGCCCGGCCTGCCCAAAGAGGTTGTGGGTCTGGCCTTGATGCTGGCGTCAGAGGCGTCCAGCTATATTACCGGCCAAAACATTATCATCGACGGCGGATTTTCCGCCGGCGGCTCCTGGCATCGGGATGAGTCATGGTCTGATGAAACGCTGCCGCCGCCGCTGCGCAAAGAGAATTGGTTTGAGTGACGTGGATAATTAGTAATTGGTAAACAGTAATTACTGTCATAATCGGAGGCAAATGTGAGTTTACAGGGCAAAGTCGCCTTGATTACCGGCGCCAGCCGGGGGATTGGGCTGGAGATGGCTCGTATCCTGGCCGAAAAGGGGATGACCGTGGCCATGAACGCCCGCTCCGAGCGGGTCGAACAAGAGGCTGAAGCGTTGCGGGCAAAGGGACTACAGGCCGTTGGCATCAGAGCCGACATCACCCGCAAAACCGAAGTGGTGGCAATGGTTGAGCGCGTTGAAAATGAACTGGGGCCGTTGTGGCTGCTGGTTAACAATGCCGGGGTGCTGCACGTGGCTCCCACCGCCGAAATGAGCGAAGAAGCCTGGGACGAGGCCTTTGCGGTGGATGCCAAAGGCGTTTTTCTGTGCTCGCAAGCGGCCATTCAGCGGATGATACCGCGCCGGGCGGGTCGAATTGTCAATATCTCATCCATTGCCGGGGTGATTGTGCGGAGCCGCCAAATTGGTTACAATTCGGCCAAGGCGGCGGTGATTCATTTCACCCGCAGCCTGGCGGTCGAGATGGCCCCTTACGGCATTACTGTTAATTGCGTTTGCCCCGGCATGACCGAAACCGAAATGCTGGCCCTGTCGGCCCAAAAAAACAAGCTGGACCTGGAGGCGATGATTGCGCTCATTCCGGCCGGTCACATGGCCCGGCCGCAAGACCACGCCCACCTGGTTGCCTATTTTGCCTCCGAAGAGGCGGGACACGTGACGGGGCAGGTGGTTCGCGTTGATGGCGGCCAGAGCGACTACCATCCCCTGATGGCCCAAAGAATATAACTTGAACAGGAGAGAGACATGACCAGCCCCAACCCGTTCCGCACCGTTGGCACCAAAGAGCGTCTGGTAGACCGCGTGGTAAAGGAGCTTGAGCAACTGATTGTTGAAGGCCAATTAAAACCGGATACCAAACTCCCCCCCGAACGAGAGCTGGCCGACCAGTTGGGCGTCAGCCGGACGGTGGTTCGTGAAGCGGTGCGGATTCTGGTGACCAAAGGGCTGCTGGACACCCGGCACGGAGTGGGCACGATGGTTCGGCAAGTTACCCGCGAGCAGGTGGTGACGCCCCTCAACCTTTTTTTGCGGATGCAGGGCGGCGGTCAGGTATCGTTTGATGACTTGCACCAGGTCAGGTCTATTTTAGAAATTGAAACCGCCGGGCTGGCCGCGGCGCAGGCCACCGCAAAAGATGTGAGCAACCTGAAGAATATTTTGGCCGATATGATTGCGGCCCAACATGACCCTGATACCCTGGCCGTTCACGATGCCAATTTTCACAGCGCCATTGCCAAAACCACCCACAATCCCCTGCTGATTGTGCTGGTCAACTCCATTAGAGATTTGTTGCAGGAGTACATTGCCCGCGTTACGCCCTACCTTGACCCTCAAAAGGACAACCTGGCCCTGCACGAAAAGCTACTGGAGCGGATTGAGGCCGGAGATGTTGACGGGGCGCGCCAGGCCATGCGGAAAAACCTGGATCAGATGCAGAAAAATAGCGAGATGTATTTGAAGTTAATGGCAAAGCGCGCTGAATCTTAGTTCGTTACCAGCCGGAGACTTACGTATCAAGCAAGTAAACCTCTCGCAAAGACGCAAAGGACGCAAAGTTTTTTGATTTTATGTTCCTGGCGCACTTTGCAACTTTGCGCGAGTCAAAACCTGTGGTTTGTATAGCACCCGGCTCGTCCGGGTTAGGAGCGGGGGAAATGAAAGCGCTGGTCAAAGAAAAGGCCGGGCCGGGTTTGTCATTATTAGACATCCAGACGCCGCGCGTTAAAAATGTTGACGACGTGCAGTTCAAAGTTGAGTACTGCGCCATTTGCGTGGGCGAAGTGAAAGTGTACGACTGGAATGAGTGGGCCGCCAACGACCCCACCCTGAAACTCCCCACCGTTTTGGGCCACGAAGCGGCGGCCATCGTAACCGAGGTGGGCAGTGAGGTCAAGGATTTTCAACCGGGCGACCGGCTGGTGGTTGACCCGCTCATCTACTGCGGGCGCTGTTACCAGTGCCGCAGCGGCTACACCAACATGTGCCTTCACCGCGAGATATACGGCAAGCAGCGCGGCGCCTTTGCCCAATACGCGGTGCTGCCGGAAAGGGCGCTGGCCAAACTACCCGCCAAACTCAGCCTGGCCGAAGGCGCGCTGCTGGAAAATCTGGGGGTGGCGGTTCACGCCGTTGAGGTTGAGCCGCACGATCCCGGCGATTGGGCCGTGGTGATTGGCTGCGGGCCAATCGGGATTATGGCAGCCCAAACTCTGGCTGCCGGGGGCGTAAATGTGGTCATGACCGACATGGCCGAAGCCCGGCTGGCTGCGGCCCGGCAAATCAGCGGCGGCGTGGTGGTCAACGTTAAAGAAGAAAATGTGGCGGAGCGCGTTATGGATATGACCGGCGGCAAAGGCGCAGATTTTGTCATCGAGGCCGCCGCCACCCAATCGGCGCTGGAGCAGGCGTTTGATATTGTCAGAACCAGGGGCGTCATCGTCACCATCGGCACCTTTAACGGGCCGGTAACATTTAACCCCTTTTTCAAGATGACCCGCCGCGAAATCAAACTGGTCAGCACCATGGGCCGCACCTGGGAAACCTGGCGGCGGATGGTTCAACTGATTGAGTCTGACATGCTGAATTTGAAGCCGTTCATCTCCCACATTCTGCCGCTGGAAGCGTATCAGCAAGGATTTGAACTGGTCAAATCCAATGAAGTGATGAAAGTGTTGTTAAAACCGTAGCGGTAAGAGGTAGGGAGTCGGGAGTGTCAAAGTTCACTTTGACACTCCTGACTTTCTTTCTCGTTGCCGTGCCGCAGGCTGAGTTCGTCTACCTGCATAATGTCCAACGGAGGGTTTATTCAATGCCAAACCTGAAATTTGCCGTACTTGGAACCGGCTTCTGGTCGCTTTATCAGATTCCGGCCTGGTTTGAGGTCGGTGGGGTAGAGTTGGTGGCCGTTTACAACCGCACCGTTGCCAAAGCGGAAAAGGTGGCCGAAAAATTCGGCGTGCCCAAAGTTTACGCCGACCCGGAAGAACTGCTCCAAAACGAGGAACTGGATTTTATCGACATCATCACCGAGGTTCCGGCCCACGCGCCGCTGGTTTATCTGGCCGCCAAATACAAAACGCCGGTCATCTGCCAAAAGCCGATGGCCCCGGATTACGACACCGCCCAAAAAATGGTTTCGGCCTGCAACGAGGCCGGCATCCCCTTTTTTGTCCACGAGAATTATCGCTGGCAAGCGCCCATCCGAGAAGTAAAAAAGGTAATCGACGAAGGTCACATTGGCCGCCCCTTTCGGGGCCGATTTCAATTTTTGCACGCGCTGGAACCCTTTGTGTGGGAAAACCAACCCCTGCTCAAAAGCCTGGAGCGGCTGATTATTGCCGACCAGGGCAGCCACCAGTTTGATTTGGTGCGCTTCTTTTTTGGCGAGGCTGAAAGCGTCTACTGCCAGAAGCTGCGTATTCGGGATGATATTGTGGCCGAAGATGTGGCCTCGGCCACGTTTAAAATGAAAAACGAGGCCATTTGCAACGTAGATATCAGTTTTGTGACCCGCACCGAGTGGCGGCATTTCCCGGAAGAGTTTCTCTTGATTGAAGGCACTAAAGGTACGGTCGAACTCGCGCCCGATTTCTGGATTCGGTTGACCACCAACGGCGGCACCAAAATCTGGCAGCGCCGCCCGCCGCGCTATCCCTGGGCCGACCCGGCCTACGACGTGAACCACGCCAGCATGGTTCCCATCCATCATGATTTCTTGCGCGCGCTCACAACCGGGCAGTCCCCGGAGAATACCGGCGAAGACAATTTAAAAACCATGCAGCTTGTTTACGCCGCCTATGAGTCGGCGGAGCAAAACCGGGTTATAACTCTGGATTGAACGAGGAGGCGCTATGCGGTTAAAGGGTAAAACGGCGATTGTCACCGGCGGCGGGGCCGGTATCGGCGGGGCTATCTCCAAAGGCTACGCCAGAGAAGGGGCCAACGTCATCGTGGCCGATATCAACCGCGCCTATGGCGAGTCAACTGTGCAAGAAATTCTGCAAGCCGGCGGCGAAGCTCTGTTTGTGAAGACTGATGTTGCCAGTCGGGCAGACGTCAAAAGAATGGTAAAAAGTGCGGTTGACCGCTACGGCCAGATTGATGTGCTGGTGAACAATGCCGCCGTGCAGCTTTTTGAGCAGGAAGGGCGCGCTCACGAACTTACCGAAGAAGCCTGGGATAAAACAATGTCGATTAACCTGCGGGGGGCCTGGCTGTGCTGCAAATACGTTATTCCGGCGATGTTGCAGCGCGGCGGCGGGGCCATCATCAACGTGGCTTCGCCCACCGGCCTGAGCGGCTGCGCGCCGGGGCAAACTGCCTACAGCGCCAGCAAGGGCGGCCTGATTGCGCTGACCAAAGTGATGGCCATTGATTACGCCCGCGACAACATTCGGGTTAACGCGTTGGTACCCGGCACCACCCTGACCCCGCTCACCGAAGCGGTGCTGTCGGACCCGGCGTTTCGGGCCAACCGCGAGGAGCTGATGCCGGTTGGCCGCCTGGGCCAACCCGAAGACGTGGTCGGGCTGGCCGTCTTTTTGGCCTCGGATGAAGCCGCGTTCTGCGTGGGCGGGCTGTTTATGGTTGATGGCGGGATGACAGCCGGTTAAATCGTCACTATTTGCAATTGGAAAGGAAACACTCTCATACGTGCTGTAATTATGGATGCGCCTTTTAAGATGAAAGTTGGCGTCTGGGATACGCCCCATCCCGGCCCCGGCGAGGTGCTGGTTTCGGTGGGGGCTGCCGGTATTTGCGCCGGCGATATGTATTTTTATCTGGGCAAAAACCCCTATGCCGTTTATCCCCAAATTTGCGGCCACGAGATTGCCGGATTGGTGGCCGGTCTGGGCCGGGGCGTAACCGGTTTTGAAGCCGGAGAGATGGTGGTGGTCGAGCCGTTTATTGGCTGCGGTCAGTGCTACCCCTGCCGCATTGGCAAATCAAACTGCTGTATGAATTTGAGAATCATTGGCGTCCACCAGCCCGGCGGCTATGCCGAATTTGTCACTGCTCCGGCCAGCCACATTCACAAAGCGCCGCAAGGACTTTCGCTGGCCGAGGCTTCCTTTGCCGAACCGGTGGCCATCGGCGTGCAGGGCTGCCGCCGGGGGCAGGTCAGCGCCGGGGAAAAGGTGCTGATTTTGGGCTGCGGCCCCATCGGCCTGGCCTTGATTGAAGTGGCCAGAGCGCGGGGCGCTCAGGTATGGGCCGCTGACGTGGCCGAGGACCGTTTGCAAACCGCCGCCAGATTTGGCGCGGAAACCTTTCTGGTGGATGACAACTTTGTGCCAACCATTTTGGAGCGCACCCACGGCGAAGGGATGCCGGTAGTGATGGAAGCCACCGGCGACCCTAAGGCCATGGAACAAACCGTTGATTTGGTCGCTGCCGGGGGCCGTATTGTGATTTTGGGATTGCTAAAGCAGGGCATGAAAGTCAGCCTGCCGGGGCTTGATTTCACCCGCAAAGAGATGACCATCGTTGGCTCGCGGGCTTCGGTGAACTGTTTCCCGGAGGCGCTGGAACTGCTGGCGAATGGTTCCATCACCTACCCGCAAATAGCCACCGAATTCAGCCTGTGGGACGCGCCGGGTGTTTTTGCCGATTTGGTCGAGCATCCCGGCAAGGTACACAAAGGTGTTTTAGTTAAGGAGGCATAATGGAATATCGTCAATTGGGTAAAGACGGGCCGCAGGCGCCTGTGTTAGGGCTGGGAGCATGGCCTATTGGCGGCGGCATGGGCCATGTGGATGAGCAGGCTGCTATTGCCACAATTCATGCGGCCATTGACCACGGCATCACTTTAATTGATACAGCCCAGGCGTACCGCACCAGCGAAGCTACCCTGGGCAAGGCCTTAAGAAATGGCTATCGAGCGCGCTGTTTTCTGGCTACCAAGGTTAGCCGGAATTACACTCGCCAGGATATCCGCTCTGCCATAGAAAACAGCCTGCGCGACTTGCAGGTGGACTATGTGGATTTATACCAGATTCACCATTGGGATGACCTCTACTCGCTTGAGGAGATGATGGAAACGATGGCTCGCCTGCAAGAGGAAGGCAAGACCCGCTATATCGGCGTGTCCAACTTTAACGCCCGGCAAATGCGGCAGGCGCTTCAGTTTACCCGTTTCCATTCCAACCAGCCCCCTTATAATATGTTCGACCGCCAGATTGAGCCAGAGGATATTCCTTTCTGCCGGCAAGAAGGAATTGGTATATTAGCCCATAGCCCTTTGGCCAAAGGACTGCTGGCAGGCAAATACACCGCAAATCACAAATTTTTGCCAAATGATGAACGCTCGACGTTTGCCCGCTTTCAGGGCGATGCTTTTGCCGGCTATCTGGCCGTGGTCGAGCGGTTAAAAGAGGTGGCGCAAAGTAAAGGCTTAAACATGGTTCAACTGGCTATTGCCTGGGCGCTGCGGCTGCCGGAGATTACCTGCGTTTTGGTGGGAGCCAGAAATCCTGCCCAGGTTGAAGAGCAACTGGGCGCTGTTGGCGTTTCTTTTGACCAGGGCGAGTTGGCCCAAATTGGCTCGATTTTGCAGGATGCGCCCAACGTTAGCCATATTTACTGAGCGATAATAACCGAGCCGCATTGGGAGTCTGTTTGAAACCTGTAGATTTAAGGCAGCGGCTGCCAGATTAGCGAGAGGCCAATGGCCAGTGCGGCCAGGAGCGCGCCAACCGCCGTAAACACCACGCTGATTTCCGCGAGTTCGCGTCTGGTAATTAAGTATTTTGGCAATTCCCTAAAAACAGCCCGAAGTTCGTCCGCGCTTTCAGCCGAGTAATAGGCTCCGCCGGTCATATCCGCAATTTGCTTCAGGGTGTCCTCATCAATTCCCCGGCGAAACCCGCCGCCGCCAAAACTCAACCCGCCGCCAAACCCGCCGCCAAACGGGTCGCTCCCCTGAAGTTGCCGGCCACAAAACGGCAGCGATTCCGATCCTCGTTCGGTGCCAAACCCGATAGTGTAAACCCGAATACCCCGGTCAACGGCCTGCTGCGCGGCGTCCAGCGGCCACGGGCCTCGATTGCTGGCCCCGTCGGTAAGCAAGACGATGATATCGGGGGCGTATACGCCTTCGGGTACCGGCGTCGGGGTTATTCCGGGCGACGCGTCCGAATCGCTGGGCGCAACATTGGGGTTTATTTCGGCAATTGCATCCAGCGATTTGAGAATGGCGCTGCCAATGGCTGTTCTGCGCCCGGTGGACAAACTCTGCACGGCGTCTTGCAATACTTCCTGGTCTGCGGTAGGCGGCTGGATCAACTCGGCAAAACCGGCAAAGGCAACAATGCCTATTTGCGTGCTGCTACCCTGATCTTGAATAAATGATTGCGCCGCCGCCTGGGCCGCCGTCAGGCGGTTGGGCGGAATGTCGGTTGAGCACATACTTCTGGAGACATCCACAGCCAGAATAATGGTTGCCTGGCCGGCCGGCACGCTTACGGCGGCCACGGGCCGTCCCAGGGCAAGCACCAGGCTAATCAGCGCCAGCAGAAAGAGGGCAAATGGAAGATGACGCCGCAAGCGTGACTGGTGGGGCAAAGCCTCGCGCACCAGGGCCAGGCTGGAGTAGCGCACCGCAAAACGCCGCCGCCGGCGCAGTATCCAGATATATGCCCCAACAATCAGCGGAATTAACCCCAGTAGAAACAAAAAGCCGGGCCACAGCAAGTCCATTGGCTACCTCCAATTTATCTTTTTGCAAGCGAAGGCGCTTAAAATTTAACGCCGCAATTGACTCCAAATACCACTTTTTGTTGCCTGACCGCAGACGGCAGACCGCCGGAAAAAAGGGCCAACGGGAATCGTCTCGGCGGCCGGTGGTCTGAATTACGGCAAACGGCCAAACCACAGCAGCGAAAATGCGCCGCCGGTAAGCAGGACAAGAATGCTGACGCCTGCAAAAACAGATGTCATTTCCATCTTTTTCGGTTTGATGACCCACTGGGGATTGAGGTTTTTGTAAATGGTCTGTAGCTCTTGCTCGGTTTCGGCGTTGAAGTACTCGCCGCCGGTAAGTTGCGAGATTTGCCGGAGTGTTGCCTCATTAAGTTGCGTGTGAACGGTAAAGCCATCAACGTGCAGAGTTGTCCCCGCCGCGCTGCCAATGCCAACTGTATAGATACGCACGCCCCGGTTGGCGGCCACCTGGGCGGCATCAAGCGGGTCGGGGTCTTGATTATTCTCGCCATCGGTCAGTAAAACAATGATAGCGGGTGTGTATGTCCCTGCCGGCACGGGCGTTGGCGTGGGCAAGGGCGGCGGCGTTGCCTCGCCCTCCGGCCGGATAACCTGCCCGGTCTCTTCGGCAAAAATGGTGTTGAGCGCGGCGATAATGCCCTGCCCCACCGAGGTGCCGCGCTGAGGCGTCAGGCGGTTGATGGTGGCAATAATGGCCTCGTGGTCGTCGGTTGGGGGTTGCACCGTAAAGCCGCCATCGCTAAAGGCAACAACGCCAATCTGCACGCTGGCCGGTTGCTGCCGGGTAAATTCTAGCGCGGCGGCTTTGGCTGCCTCCATGCGGGTCGGTTTCAGATCATCGGCGGCCATGCTGCCGGAAACATCAAAGGCAAGGATGATGACGCCTTCTTGCCGGGGCAGGCTGATGGTGGTTTGTGGACGCGCCAGCGCGAGCAGCAGGAGCGTGAGTCCTACCACAAAGAGCGCGGGCGGAATATGGCGGCGTCGCCCTGCGGCTTCTTGCATTAAGCCCAGGTTGCCGTAATTTGCGACCAATTGCCGCCGCCGCTGCTGCACCCGCAAATACAACCCCACAAACAGCGGAATCAACAAGAGCGACAAAAGCATTGCGGGCCAAATAAATGACATGGGTAAATCCATCATCTCCGCCGCTGCTTTCGCAGCGCTGCAAAGCGCACAATGGCGCGAACCAGGTCTTCTTCGGTTGAGAGCGACAGCGCGTCTACCCCGGCGCGTTTGAAGGTTTCGCTCAGTTCTGCTTCGCGCCGCCGGGCCGCCTCCTGAAACCGCCGGCGGAACTGCTGGTTGCGCGTGTCTACGTAAAGCTGCTCGCCGGTTTCCGCATCCTCCATGATAATGGGGCCGATATCCGGCAGTTCCACCTCGCGCGGGTCCCACAAGCGAACAGCCAGAACTTCGTGCCGCCGGTTGAGCAGGCTCAGCGACCGCTCCCAGCCGGGCGCGCTGATGAAATCGGAGATGATGAAGATTAGCGAGCGTTTTTTGATGGCGTGCAACCCGGCCTGGAGCAGGGGAGTCAGGTTAGTGAAGGGCGCTTTGGTTAAACGGGGCTGCCTGAGCAAATCATTGACCAGGAGCAGCACCTGGGTTCGACCACCCCGGGCGGGAATGGTTCGCTCAACGCGGCTGCCGCCGCTGGCAAACATGGCCCCCACGCGATTGCCGTGGCGCGTGAGCAGGCGGGCCAGCGTTGTAACCAAATCAACCAGCACTGTCCGTTTGAGGTTTTGCGTTTGCGCTGTGCCAAAATCCATCGAGGGACTCAGGTCGAGCAGAAACCAGGCGGTTATTTCTCTATCTTCCACGTATTGGCGGATGTAGGGCGTATTCATCCGGGCGGTGACACTGGAAAAAGTGTTGAGGTGGCCTGGCTGTTCCTGTGAGTGGCTCCTGGCCGG